>CAWAAL010000001.1:0-147403 GCA_963779975.1 uncultured Planctomycetia bacterium
GGACTCTTAATCCGCCAGGTGAGGGTTCAAGTCCCTCTGGTCCCATTGAAAGAAATGCGCCGATAGTCCAGTGGCGAAGATACCGCTTTCGTAATGCGGTGACGAGGGTTCGACTCCCTCTCGGTGCTCTTGTTCATTGACAATTCGGCACGCCACAACGCGCCCATGATGTAGCGGCAGCCTGTCGCCTTGCCATGGCGAAAGTGCGGGTTCAACTCCCGCTGGGCGCTCTTCAGAGTCCCGAGCAAGCCGGTTCGCTGGCGAACGTCCCATGATGTTCTCCTGCGGCGCGGCCTGCTTCGGGCTCGCAAGCAGGATGTAGGAAAGCCTGGTATTCCGCGTGCGTCGGGAGCACGAGACCGCCGGTTCAAATCCGGCCATCCTGACTCTTGTGATCCGGTGTCAGATAGCGGTAATCGACCCGCCTGTTAAGCAGGGGACGGAGGTTCGCCCCCTTCTCCCCGAGCTTGAACAACACCGATGCGGAGTCATTCAACGGTAGGATGAGACGCTCTGAACGTCTTCATGTTGGTTCGATTCCAGCCTCCGCAGCTCGAACACGGAAGCCATCCGGCCGGATGAGGGCCCTGCCTTGAAAGCAGGTGGCAGCGAACAGCCGCTTGTGAGTTCGAGTCAGGGCACCGACGCGCAGCGTTGGTCGTCCGCTTGGTGTGCCGAATTACGTGCCCTGATGGTGAAAAGGACATCATGCCTTGCTTCTAACAAGGTGTTCCGGGTTCGATTCCTGGTCGGGGTACTGGTGAAAGTCGAGAAAAGGAGCGAAACCATGTTCGGAAACACGTTGAAGCAGCATTTCATGGTCATGGGAGCCGACGTGGACGTGACGGTCGGTGGAGACCGCTTCGAGGTCGATGTCGAGAACACGGGCCACGGCGAGGTCTTCCAGATCCGTCTGCCCAACGACGGTTCGGTGACGGCCAAAGTGCTCGATTCCGACTGGCGGCGTCGGCACCTGGTGCTCGACGCGAGCCATCGCCGGTTCGGCGTGAACCAGAAGTACCTGTGCGGACATGACGAGTTCCATTGGTTCGTAGCGGCGCTGCCGGAGAAGACCAAGGCGGTCTCGGTGCCCGAGGCAATGGAGGCCCTCAAGCCCCAGGCGGTGCTCACGGCGCAGCGGCGCAAGCGGGTTCGGCGGCATCGTCGCGGCAACCGCCGCACGACGGCCTACGTCCGGCAGGGCGAGTGGTTCTTCGTTCCATGCCCGGAGTTTGACGCGGATCGGCATATCGTGGCGCATAACGGCTCCCTGGTGCGTGGCCAACCAGTGAACATGGCCACCGTGGCCCGCGCCCTGGTGCTGTCGTGGAACGAGTCAGCCCGTGTTGTGGACCCGGCCGACTACCAGCTTTACACCTGGGAGGACTGGCCTTGAGCGCAATGCCGACGTGGTAACGATGGCGTCGTCCGCGCCGCTCTTTGCCCACGACGAAGGTTGGCGATGGCGGCCGAACCTGATCTGGTGCGACAATCTTCGCAGCTATGGCACCCCGAACTACTACGTGCAGCAGCTCTTCAACCGCAACCGGGGCGACCGAGTACTGCCGGTGCGGTTGGGTGGCGTGCTGCCGGTCGAGAAGGAGAAACCACGCTTCTACGCCACCGCGACCCGCGACGAGAAAGCGGGCGAAGTCATCCTCAAAGTCGTCAACGCCTCGTCGGCGCCCGTCGAAACCAGCATCCAGCTCGTCGGCACCAGCGAGCCCGGCCGTAATGTCGCGGCCACCCTACTCGCCGGCACCCTCGCGGACGAGAATTCCTTCGCCGCCCCGAGGGCAATCGCACCGGTCACGTCGTCGTTGCGTGTTCCCGGGGCACGGTTCGACTACAGCTTCAAGGCGTATTCGCTGACTGTGCTTAGGGTGCCGATTCGCCTGGCACGGCCTTGAAGTTGCTGTTGTTGTCGACCGAGACAACGACGCAGGTTGAATTGCCAGACCGATCAACATGACAAAGAATGCACGTGCGTGTTTCAACGGTGTCATTGCCCGATTCACGGGCGAACGTTCGTGCCGTGCTTACTCGCGTGGGTGCATCGGGCGGCCAGGTAACGAATCGAACGAGTCGCCCATAAAATCCCTCTGGAAAGAAAGAGACAAGGAGAGAAGGACATGTCCAAGGCATTGCGAATTGGTGTCAGTCCGGTCTGATCGGCGCTCTGTTAATCGGAATCCAATGGCTCGGGGGGCGAGCGTTTGCGGAGCCGTATCGCCTGGGGTTCAGGAAGCTTCTCGGCGACGGTCCTGGGGGCGATGACCGTTGGCTGACTTCCGGCGGGAATGACTGCTTCCGGCGTTTTCGGGTCGAAGTGCTCGAAGTGCATGTGCGTCACCAGCACAAGGTCGAGCTTGGACAGGTCGGCGAAGGGCTTATCGCCGCCGACCGCCTTCCTCGCGTCCGCCCTCGGGAGACGGCTTGCAAAGGCGGTCGGGCCCAGCGAAAATGATATCGATACCAACCGCGCATCGCCGATAATCCACAGGAGGCCGTCATGAGTCGTATTTCCCGTCGTCAGTTCTTACAGCAGGCAACTTCGGCTACCGCGGGGGCCGTGTCTAGCCGGCTGGTCGCCGCCGCGGACGCGCCGTCGAATCCCGCCACGAGCCGCGGACCCGGCGTTCGTTTCGGAGTGCGCTGTCCGTTCAAGACGAAGGATTTGCGCACACGGGCCTTGCTCCTGCAACGCCTGGGATACGATGGCATCGAACTGGGACCCGAGTTTCTCGACCGCTCGGTTGACTCGATCTTGTCGGATCTGAAGGGAACGGGGATCGTGGTCAGCGCCATCGTCGGCTCCATCAAGCTGCTCGACCCCGACCCTGCCGTCCGGGCCAAGGCCGTGGAGTTGGACCGCAAACGCCTGGACATGGCGCGGGCCTTGGGGGCAGTGGCGGTGATCGAAGTGCCCACCTTCGGCCCTTGCCGTTTCCCTGAGGCGGCGGCAACCCCTGGGCCGCATGACGTGGAGGATCGTTTATTGATCCGTGCGCTGGAACAGTTGGCGCCCGACGTGCAGCGGACCGGCGTGAAGATCCTGCTGGAGCCGCTGACGAAGAAGGAAACGCACTACATGAACTTGCAGAGCCACGGCGCCCGGATCATCGAGCAGTCCGGCGGCCAAGCGGCGCGCCTGCTGAGCGACTTCTACCACATGCAAATGGAGGAGAAGGACATTGCCGCCACGCTGACGCGCTATCGGAAAATACACCGGCTACGTTCATTTGGCCGACGGCGTGAAGCGGACTGAGCCCGGTTCGCTGCCGTTCGACTACCGGCCCGGTTTCAAGGCGCTCAAGAAGGCGGGCTACCGCGGCTGGCTCACCGTGGAATCGGCGGCATCGGGCGATCCCGATGCCGCCCTGGAGCGGGCGTTGAAGTACATCCGCCGCCAATGGCAGGAATCTTGAGTCATTTTGCTGGACCTGATTTGCGGCGAGATACCCGGGAGGAACTCTTTCCAGGAGACCCCAATATGTTATGCCTCGGTATCGACCAACACAAGCGACAGTTAACCGTGAATATACGCAGCGAAGACGGAACGGTGATCGTCCAACGGCAGGTTAGTACGGAGTGGGAGAAGGTTCGTGCCTTCTTTGCCGATCTTGCCGTCAAGGCGCGGCCGGAGGGCGGCTTTCTCGCGATTCTCGAAGCCTGACCCCGACCTCGCCCGTCGTTACCGCAACACCTTGCCGATCGGTTCCTTGCCGGTGTACTGCGGCTTGCGGTCGGTGAGCGGTTTCAGCCGGATGTTCTTGAACCAGACCGGGGTGGCGCCGTAGTTCTGGAGGCAGATGAAACCCTCGCGCGGCAGCGCCCCGATCGCGTGGGAGAACTTGTTGTGTCCGCCGTCCGGGTTCTGACCAGCCTTGGTCCATCGGTTCAGGTCCGCCTTGACGATCTCCTTGCCATTCAGCTCCACGGTGATCAAATTGTCGTTGGCGGTGATGCGGAAGTGGTTCCACTCGCCGATGGGCTTATTGGCGTCCACCGCCGGGCGCACCAGGTCGTAGAGCGCGCCGTTGGCATTGCCGGCGTTGAATGGCACGTTGTAGTCGCCGTTGTCGAGTACCTGGACTTCCATGCCGGTGTTCACGTCCTGGTGACGGTCGTGAACGCGGATGAACACGCCGCTGTTCGCCTTGGCTTTCGGACCCATCTTGAAATCGGCTTCGAGGACGAAGTCGCAGTATCGTCGTCGCGTTGCGAGGTCCGGTCCGGGCTTGGCAGGGTAGAGTTCGCCCTCGGCGTTGACGACCCACGTGTCCGTCCGTCCGCCCGTTTCCCAGGCTGCGATGTCCTTGCCGTCGAAGAGGATTTCCCACCCGTCCTTGTCCGTGCGCGGCTGGTAGCCGCCGGAGAATTCCTTATCCGCCGCCCAGGCGGTCATCGCGACAAGACCGAACAACAATGCAACCGTAATCGTCTTCTTCATCGTGGGGTTCCTTGAAATCGTGGCGTGCCTTTGGTTATGTCATGGCATCGAGTGAAGTCATTATGCGCGGAGATGCAGGGCGGGGCAACTGGCTGCCGTTCTTGGCGACATCGACTGAGGTTATTTGGCGAGATCTAGTGTAGTGTCTCAATCAGATTGTTATTTATCGAGGGCTTTCCTTGCCCGTTGTACTTTGGCGAGGATTTCCTCGGCCTCGGCGGTCCATACATACGGTTTTGGCGACTTGTTGTTATGTTCGATGAATTCCGTGATTGCTTGAATCAACTGGTCGACGTTGCGGAATGTGCCCCTGCGGATTCGGTTCTCCGTGATCTCGCGAAACCATCGTTCAACCAGGTTCAGCCACGAACTGCTGGTCGGCGTGAAGTGGATATGGAATCGCCGATGCCGTTTCAACCACTTCTGCACGTTCGGGTGCTTATGGGTCGCATAGTTATCCACAATCAGGTGCAGATCCAACTCGTCCGGCGTTTGCTCATCGATCAGCTTGAGGAACTTAATCCACTCCTGGTGCCGGTGTTTCTGCATACATGTCCCAATAACCTTGCCCTCGGCCACCGCCAACGCAGCAAACAACGTTGTTGTGCCGTTGCGTTTGTAGTCGTGGGTCATCGTGCCGCATCGTCCTTTATGGATCGGAAGACCTTTCTGCGTGCGATCCAAGGCTTGAATCTGCGTCTTCTCGTCGCAACTGAGTACCAAGGCGTGTTCCGGCGGGTTCATGTACAGGCCAACGACATTAATCAACTTTTCCACAAACTGCGGGTCGTTGGAAACTTTGAATGTCTTCACGCGATGCGGTTTCAGTCCGTGGGCGACCCACACTCGTTGAACCGCATATTTGCTTACTCCGACGGCTTTGGCCATCGTGCGGGTACTCCAGTGCGTAGCGGCCTCGGGTTTTTCCTGGGTCGTCTTGCTAACGATCAGATCGACCATTTCTGCCGTCAAGACTCGCTTCCGTCCGGGTCGAGTTGCGTCCTTTTCAATCCCCGCAATCCGCCGGCTTGCGAAGCGACTGCGCCAACGGCCAATAGTCGGCTTCGATGTGCCGAGTTCTGCCGCGATACTCTCGTTAGTCATGCCATCCGCCGCCATCAGCACAACCTTTGCACGCGAAACGCGACGCGCTTGCGTACTGCGCCCTCGCGACCACGCCTCCAAAGTCTTGCGTTCTTCGTCCGACAAAGTTATGACCGGTGCCATTTTCATGAGTTCCATCCTCCTATAAAAGATGAAACCCCACAACGCGCCAAAAGTAACGCTATTTATCAGACACTACACTAGGAAGACGATGCTCGAAGGATTGCCAACCGGGAAGTAATGTTCGCTGAATACCAGACCGCCGGTCTTGCGATTCACCCGGAAGACGGCGACGTTGTCGCCGCGCTGATTGCAACAATAGAGGAACTGACCGGTGGGGTCGAAGTTGAAACTTCGTGGATAATCCCCCCTGGTCCATTCTTCCCCCGCGAACGCAATGTCACCGTTGTGGCCAACGGAAAAGACCCCAATGCTGTCGTGCAGCCGGTTGCCCGCATAGACAAATCGCCCATCGGACGAAATTAGTATCTCGGAACAAAAATTACTGCCGGCAAACCCGGACGGCAGGGTCGAGACCGTTTGGCGTGCGGTCAATCGCCCCGCACGGGAAGCGATTCCCGCAACGAAAGCCATCCGAATCTCAGCAGGAGTTCGACCTAGCGAACATGGGCGTTGACCCCAGTCTCTCCCGCGAGGATCTCGACCGGCTTTGGCATGAGATTCTGCGCCCGCCGGTGGAAGCATGATATCGGTCGGCGACTCGGGACATATCCTGGAGGTCGTGCCGCGCGGTATGCTGTCTCCATGCACATCCCCCACACGCTACTGTCGCCCAAGGCGTTGCGGGCCGTCGTTCAGGAATTCGTCACCCGTGACGGCACGGACGATTCCTCGGTCGAGCGGCGCATCGAGACCGTTATGCGGCAGCTCGACGCCGGCATTGTCGAACTGCATTTCGACGACGAGACCCAGACCTGTAATATCTTGCCGGTGGGCGACGGGGATGAATAATAACGGTGCCGGCGGACCGTTCCCACGGGCATGTCGGGAACGGCGGATTGAAGGCATGTGTCAGGTTAGGGTTGGGTATCCGTTCAGTCGCATCGCACGCCGATCTTCCGACCGAGCGTCTGGATGTACGCCCGTGCCTTGTCATACTCGTCGGCGCCTTTGAGATGTTCCAACATCAAGGGCACTTCGCCCGGCAGCGCAGCGACTCGCTTCAAGTAGGTGGTATAGTCCAGCACTCCGGTGCCGGGGATGACCTCCAAGAGGTGGACGTTCATTTCCACCGGATCGGACCACGCCAGGTCCTTGGCATGGCAACTCACGATCCACGGCCCGAGCTTGTCGAAACACTCGTTGATCACGTCCGTGTTCCGGTAGAACCGTTGCGGGGAGTTCACCACGTTGCACGCATCGAGATGGACGCCGAAGGCTGGCCGGTCCACCGCCTTGAGCATCGCCAGGTAGGCATCGGGAGTGTCGGGCAAGGCCCAACCCATCATCTCGTAGCAAAACTTCGCCCGAGTGGGGCGGACGGCGTCGATGATCTTGCGAGCATTCTCCACGCTGGCGTCGAAGAACTCCTTCGACAGGTTCTTCGGGTGCGGACCGAACCACGACTTCGTGTTGTACGAGCCCGCGATATCGACGCAGTCGCGAGCGCCAAGAGCTTCGGCCAGCGCAAGTCCTTCGGTGACGTTTTTCAGATTGGCTGCCCGCCGGGCCGGATCGGCGTCGAGCAGGTTGCACCAGCGCCCCACCTCGGCCAAGACGACGTCGTGTTTTGCGAACGCCTTGGAAACGTCGCGGATCCGCTCCCGATCGCTCAGGGCGATTGTCGGGCAATACGCCGCGCGGTAGCCGAGCTTGCGGTGCGCCAGGGCCATTTCCTCCGGGTCTTTCGAGTGGGCGAACACGGGTCCGCCGAGCCGCACCACTGGCCCTTTCCGACTTGGCTCGTCGGCAGACAAGAGGCGCGGGGTCAACGCGGCTGCCGTGGCGGCGGCAACGCCCGCGAGAAAGTCGCGGCGAGGTAGCGGTCGGTTGGTCATGACAGGCTCCTTCGGTTTGGTGATGTGGGCTGAAACTCGTTACACTTCCCATCCGCTACGGTACTCGCGGCGGACGAACTTGTTCAGCTCCGGCTTGTTGGTGCATTGCATCTTCTCGACATCCCACTCGATCTTGCTGCCGGTGCCCGCGTACTGTGCCAGGTGACCCGTCAGGGCCAGGACCGTAAGCGGCCCGGCGGCGTCGATGAAATTCGAGACGGGTGACCCGCCCGTGCGGATGCAAGCGTAGAGATCCTGGATGGGACCGCCCGCCTTGGGCCGCACGAGCGTCTTGGGCGGAACCGGGAACTTCTTGTGCTCCGACTCGGGAATGATGCGGGAGTTGCTGCCCAAATAGCCCTTGGTACCGACGAAAAGCGTGTCCTCGCCCCATTTTACCCCGTACTTCTTTTCCAACTCTTTCATCACCTCGGGGCGAAGGGCTTGGTGATCGTAGACGTAGCACTTGCAGGCCGGGAAATTGTCGCGTGCCGGGATATGGTAGCAGACGATGTTGTCCTGCGGATACTTCTCGTCGCTGCCGTTCTTCGTATTGATGCACTCGACGGTGAACTTCTTGACCTCCCACAGCCTGAGGGCCATGAAGGGAAAAGCCACGTGGTGGCAGGCCATGTCGCCGATCGTGCCCGTGCCGAATGCCTTCCAGTCGCGCCACGAAAAAGGATGCAGGCCGTCATGATAGTCACGGTAAGGTGCCGGGCCGATCCACTCGTCCCAATGCAGGCCAGCCGGGATAGGCTTGGAGGCAGGCCGCCCGCCTGACCCGCCGAAGTTGCGGCCAAGGAGCGTATGGGTTTCGGTGACGGTGCCGATGGCCCCGGCGGCAATATATTCCGCCACGCGGCGGATCGCCTCGCCGCAATAGCCCTGGTTGCCCATCTGCGTGAGGACCTTCTTCTCCCGGGCGGCCTTGGCCAGGGCATAACACTCGGCGATATCGTGGGCCAGCGGTTTCTGGCAGAAGACGTGCTTGCCGTAGTGGATGGCGCGGATGGCAGCCGGGGCATGGTGGTGGTCGGGCGTGGCGATCAGCACCACGTCGAGTTCCTTGTGACACTCGTCGAGCATCTTGCGATAGTCATGGAAGATCTTGGGCTTGGCCGTCTCCTTGACGCTGTCCTTCATGACCTTGGCGATGTTCTTTTCATCCACGTCGACCATGGCGACGAGATTCTCGCCGAGCGCACAGCCCATGCTGTAGCCTCCCATGCCCGCCACGCCGATTACAGCCACCCGCAACTTCTCAGCCGGTGACTGTTTAGCCAGCACGACGGGGCTGCTGGCGATGCTCGTTAGCGCAGCGACACCGGCGGCAGCCGCAGAGCTCTTGAGAAACTTGCGTCGTGAGTAACCATTGGACATGATACCGAGTTCCTTTCAAACGAGATTGCCCATTGTACGATTCCAGTCCACGATTCTGTCGTCTGGTAATTCCCGTGTCAAGGACGAAACCAAGAGCCACTTCCCGACATTCACCCCACCCACCCCGTAAAATTCGACCGCGGCCACGGATCGGACATCCACGAAGCAACCGGCTCCGGTAGTTCTTCAGCCTGATCCACCGGCAGCCAACTATCCGGCAACGCCATCGCACGTTGTTTGCCACTACGGGCGAACCAACGCATTCTGCCGCGGGCTTCGCAGGCCGTTGCAATATCGAGCGTCGTTCGCACATCCTGAGCGACATCCTGCAAGACATCTTCCCGCTTCCCCTCGGCCCAAAGCACGGGAGCCACCGCCCCATTCATGCCTTCAGGCTTTCCTGGAAGCCCCAATCCCCTTGGCAGCGGCATCGAGTTTCACGCCATATCCAAACCAGCATACGACGTGGAACATCATGTCCACGTGGTCGGCGGCCAACCTCTTGCATTCCAGCATGACGAAACTGTTCCCCGACCGAGACCCTGGACCACAGCCCGCAAAATAAAAAGTATCCTGGCCGCTGAAATGCCGCGCAAACTTGTCGTTGGTGATCCGGCCTAACCGATAGTAATCCTTGGTTCAGCACTTCCCGCGGCCGAACAGTGGCGAATTCCCAAGCGATTACGGCGCAAGGGGTTGCGGCGACGGTTCCGCGCACTTTCGGGCGCGGCCATCGCGGGCAGACGGCCCTTGCCATGCATTCCGCGGAATTTCCGGTTTCTGCGCCATCGCCGGAAGCCCTTGCCGGACAAGCACTTAGGCGGCCGCGGTGCGCGGCCGGCCAAGGAACTTCCCCGGAAAAGCGCCGCGGCCCTCTTGACATGAATTCATACTTATGGATAATAACGGTATGTTATGAGTTCCACGTGCCGTCAGTCGCAGGAGAAACGCCATGTCCACCAGCAACGACCACCCGAACCTGCCTGCCGCGCAGGCCATCGGCCCGCCACGCGAGGCGAGCCGGGCCGCGGAGGACCGCCGCCCCGACGCGCCTCCGCGGCCGCTCCGATCCGTGGTCTTGCGCGAATTCTGGGCCGCCTCCGATGTTGCAATGCCGACTAGCCAGAGGAGCGAAAAGTGTCGTTTTCCCGAGGATTCCCAGGAGTGCATTGCCACAAATGACTATTACCCCGGCATGAAAGTAGATCAATCGTAACCCGAAGCGTAAGCGAGGTTCTCCTCGCTTGCGCTTCGGGTTACTGTGAGAATACTTCATGCCGGGGTAATATGAGGTTTTATATGCTGGTGGTGAAGAATGGCGAAATTCAGCGCGGAAAAAGTCATTTTGGCCCATTTGGCCCAAAACCGGCCATGAACATCACCAAGGTCGCACGCCATTGGCCAGAATTGTACTCGGAGTTCTTCTTGGACCGCTGCCAAGCCTGGCAATCTCGACTGCATCAAACCGCTGCAATCTCCCGTGCGGATATTGTATACTGGTGCGCTGGAGTAGCTTCGCAGAAAGGAATATGTTCCGTCGCGTTGTTTATCTCGGGCAAACGGGGTCAATTCCGTTCTACGCAGGAGGAGTAGCGGCTTGGAAAGGGCGGTCGAGTTTCTATCGTCAGAACCCCGACACGTTGTCGTGTCGGTTAACCCAAAGGCAGGGGCATGGTCTGCCGAGGATCGCGTTACGCGTCTGGTCGAACTCCTCCGCAAACAGGATCTCAAGGTCGTGGTCCTCTCCGATCTTGATGAAATCGCCGGTGAGTCAAATCGGCGATTTGCCGAGGGCCATCTGCGGGCCTTGATCGCCGTGGGTGGCGACGGTACTGTGGCCGAACTGGTCAATCGCACCGTGCCCGGGCTGCCGCTGACCGTCTTTCCGGCCGGCAACGAAAACCTCTTGGCCCGGCACTTCGGCCTGGGCCCCGCTGTGGAGGAGTGCTGCCGGACCGTGGTCGAAGGAGCCGTGCTGCAATGCGATGCTGGTCGGGCCGACCGCCGCATCTTCCTGGTCATGGCCGGCTGTGGTTTCGACGCCGAGGTGGTCCATTCCCTGCATCTGCATCGCACGGGCCACGTGACCAGCGCCAGCTATTTCAACCCGATCATGGCATCGATCCGTCACTACGACTATCCCAAACTTCAGGTATACTGGAACGAAGAGCACATCGCGGAGTCCGGCGTCTCCACCAATTCGGAACCTGGCAAGTCGGAGCTTGGCAATCAGGAAACCGGCGAGTCGCCGGAAACCATTTCCAGCGGCGTACGGTGGCTTTTCGCGTTCAACCTTCCCTGCTACGGGGCCGGATTGCAGATTGCGCCGGAAGCTGACGGATCGGACGGGCTATTGGACGTTTGCACCTTTCGTCAAGGCGGCTTGTGGCACGGACTGTACTACACGGCAGCGGTCCTGGCCGGCACGCATCATTGGCTGACCGACTTCGCCCGGCGAAGGGTCGGCCGCCTTCGCGTGACCTCGGACTCCAAAGTACCCTATCAGTTGGACGGCGACCCGGGCGGTTTCCTGCCCGTGGAAATCGAAGTCCTGCCGAAGCGACTCACGCTAGTCGTTCCCCGCGTGAAGGCTGCAAATGGAATCCTTTCCTAGTGATGACAAGCTGAAAACCTGTCGCAGGTGTGACAGGTTGAAAACCTATCCTACTTGTGACAAATTGAAGACCTGTCCTGCGCCGGTCGTTTCCCAAGAGAAAGCTGCGACTTGAATCCTGTCACGATTGGACCTTACCAGTGCGGCCGCGGGCAACCGCTCGTGGTGATTGCCGGCCCTTGCGTCATTGAAACCGAAGAACGGACGCTGTCGATCGCGGCATGCCTGAAGCAAATCTCCGACGAGCTTTCCTTGCCGCTGATCTTCAAGGCCTCGTTCGACAAGGCCAACCGCACCAGCGTCGACTCGTATCGCGGTCCGGGCATGAGCGACGGTCTCGCCATACTTGTCCGCGTGAAGCAAGCAACCGGCCTGCCGGTGACCACCGACATCCATCTTCCGGAACAAGCGGCGAGTGCGGCCAGGGTTTGCGATCTCCTGCAAATCCCCGCCTTCCTGGCTCGGCAGACCGATTTGCTCGTGGCGGCGGCCCGCACCGGTCGGCCGGTGCATGTCAAGAAAGGCCAGTTCCTCGCCCCCTGGGACATGAAACACGTCGTCGGCAAGCTCCATGCTTCCGGTTGCCGGAGCATTGTCTTGGGCGAGCGCGGCAGTTTCTTCGGCTATGGACGGCTGGTCAATGACATGCGTTCGATTCCGCAAATGCAGTCCCTGGGCGTGCCCGTGATCTTCGACGCCACCCATAGCGTCCAGGAGCCCGGCGGTTTGGGCGACTCGACCGGCGGCAATCGCGCCATGGTGGAACCGCTGGCCCGCGCGGCGGTGGCTATCGGTGCCGACGGCCTTTTCTTCGAAACGCATCCCCAGCCCGATCAATCGCCCAGCGACGGGCCGAACATGATACCCTTGGACCAATTCGCCGCGGTGCTGCGGCGTCTGCTACATCTTCGTCGTGCCGTGGAGGAAATCTCATGAATTACGGAAGTTCGCATTTTTCGGTTTTCGCGCTTGCCCTGGCCGCGGGCCTGGCGGTGCAAAGCGGCTGCAACGAGCAACCCGCCGGATTCCAGAAGATCACCAACCGCTCGGCCGATGCCTCTTCCCAATGGTCCGAGGATTTGTTCACCTTCGCTTTGGAGAACCTCAACCATCTGGAAGACAATGATTGCGAGGAAATGCTGCGGTCGACCGAGCAACGCCTGGTCGTCTTGCGGCAACCTGAAATCGCCTCCGGAAGGCTTCCTCCCGATGCTTTGCTGGAAAGTTGGCCGGAACCGGACATGCTCCGCCAGATCGTCAGTCGCTTGAACCAGTGGGTCGATACGCAAGAGAAGCCAGCGGAGTCGAAGCCCGACCCCATGCTGGCGACGCTGCCCGCCGATCTCGTCAAGCTGCCGATGGTCGAGAACCGCGGCGCGGCCCACTTTACGGCGTACGACGGCTACATGCTCATGGAAGCGGTCTGGCTCCGCGACGCGGCACGTTCGAAATGGGCCGGCGGCGGCACGGCCGACGAACTGCACGTGGCCCGCTGCCTGTTCGACTGGACCATCCGCAACATCCAGACCGATCACGACAGTCCGGACCACGTGCCGCAGGTGCCATGGGAGACCTTGTTCCTGGGGCATGGCACGAGCTTGGAGCGGGCCTGGACGTACATCTTGCTCTTGCGGCAGCGTGGCATCGATGCGGCCTTGTTGGCCTTGCCAGAGCCCGACAAGGAGTCGCTGAAGCCCTGGTGTGTCGGCGTCCTGCTCGGCGACACGACGAAAGAGAAAGCCGAGAAGCGGCTCTACCTGTTCGACCTTAAGTTGAGCCTGCCGGTTCCCGGACCCGACGGCATCGGCGCGGACCAGTCGGGGCGGTTGGACGTCCAGCCCGCCACGCTCGACCAGGTGGCGGCGAATCCCAAGTTGCTCGACCGGCTTGCCCTGGGGGCCGACGCGCCGTATTGGGCGCGGAAGGCCGACTTGAAGCGGGCCGTGGCGCTGGTGGAGGCCTCGCCGTTGTATCTCACGCCGCGGGCCAAGCGCATCGAGTCGCGGCTGACGGGCGAACAGAAGTTGGTGCTCAATGCCGAGCCGTCGCGGCAAGCGGCCCGCTTCCAGGCGGCGGGCGTGGGCGACGTGCGGCTTTGGGATCTGCCCTACACGACGCTCCAGCGCCGCTTCGCCATGGCGCCCGGCGCCATCGTCAAGCGCCTCTTGGTTTACGTGCCGTTCATGAGCAGCCCCGGGGCAGCCCTGTACAAAGGGCGGATCATGCATTTGAAGGGGCGGTTTTTCGACGAGAAAGAGGCCATTGCCTACTATCAAAGGGCCCGGCCGCGGACCCAGGCCGTTGAGGACGAACTGCCGGGAATCGCGAAGGAACGCTTGGAAGCCCTGTCGCAGCAGTTCAAGCCCGATGGCCGCGACTTTTCGCCCGAAGAGCAATACGTGCTGAAGCAACAGGCCACTTGGCAGGCCCAGCAGGTAGTGGGCGCGATCATTCAAGGCAAGCTCGCCGCCAGCTATTGGCTCGGCCTGATCCAGTACGAACTGGGGGACTATGATGCGGCCTTGGACTACTTCCGTGTCCGCACGTTGGAGTTCGGCACGCGGCAATTCGGCCCGCGGGTCTTTTGGGCCACCGGGGCGCATTACAACATCGCCCGCGCCTTGGAAGCCAGCGGCCAGCGGCAGAAAGCGATCGACGTTTACGAGTCCGCCATCCTCTTGCCGGACGACACGGGGGGCCTCTCGTTGTGGAAAGACACGGGAAATCTCCTTCGTGCCCGCTGGCTGAAGGAGTTGGACGGGGGGAAGCAGAAGCCGGAAGAAAAGAAGCCGGAGGCCGCGAAACCGGAGGCTGTGAAACCTGAGGAAAAGAAAATTGTGGAAGAGAAAATAGAGGAGAAGAAAGCGGAAGAGAAGAAGCCAGAGGCCGGGAAGAAGTAGGCCGCGCTCGGAGGATTTGCCTGCTTGGCGGCGGGTGTGCTGAGGATGCTGAAACTCACCAAACGAAAATTGCTTGTAATCGTTGTTTTAGCAGGGCTGGTCATCTGGCTCGGTGCTTCGGCGCTGGTGGCGTGGATATTTACGCGGCGAAGCGGCCCACCCTTCGACGAACCGCCGCCCGCGGTCGCATGGGCTAACGTGGAAGGGCATCGCTTGGAAACGTCGGACGGCCAGAAAATCGGCGCGTGGCTTGCGCGTGGCGATCCGCAGAAGGGCTGCGTCCTGCTGATCCACGGATATCGCGGCTCGCGCCGTCAGATGTTGCCGGTAATGCAATACCTCGTGGAAAGCCGTTTCACCGTGCTGGCAATCAGTCTCCGTGCTCATGGAGACTCGACGGGTGAGATCAACGATCTTGGCTGGAGCGCCCGGCGCGATGTCGCAGCGGCCGTGGAGTTTCTTCAGAAGGAGTGTCCGCGGCGGCCCATTTACGTCGTGGGGCGTTCTATGGGGGCGGCAACGGCGATCTTTGCCGCCGGGGACCTGAAGGGACAAGTTGCGGGCTACTTCCTGGAGCAGCCCTACAAGGACCTCACGAGCGCAACATGGAACAGGTTGCAGCACTACCTGCCGCCGGTCCTGGATTGGATCGCCTATGGCGGCCTGCGGCTCTGGGCTCCTGTCTTTCTGCCGGTCGCTCCCGCACGACTTTCGCCCTACGATCATGTCCAAGACATTCCGGAGAGCGTGCCTGTGGTGTTCGTCACCGGCTCGGCGGACCGTCATGCCCACCTTGATGAAGTGACGGCCATGTGCCGTCGCATCGAGTCGCATGCCAAGCTGGTGATTTTCGACGGGGCGGAACACGAGGATCTAGACCGCGCCGACTCGAAACTCTACAGGACGACACTTCTCGATTTCCTAAAATAGGTCGGCAAGGACACAAGAACGAACACGAATTTCTGCTAACGACCGGATTAGCGTAGATTAGCATTCCCAGATTTTCGTCGAGTCGATTTGTTCCCGGCGCCTCCAGGAAAGAAGCCTTTCTCGCGTAAAGCCAATTATTTCAAGGGCTTACGTCTTGTTGTCTCCGCCTTTCTTCAAGCCGGCCGGTCCTTGAAGCGGATCTTGCCGGCCAACTGAAGCTGTGCTACAATGCTAGATTCGCGATTGTCCTCCCGCAGTAGGAACTCCAGATCATGAAAGACAACATTCACCCCAAATACGTGGAAACCAAGGTCACTTGCGGCTGCGGCAACACGTTCGTGACCCGCAGCACCCAGGACGAACTGAAGGTCGATATTTGCAACGCTTGCCACCCCTTCTACACCGGCAAGCTGAAGTATGTCGACACGGCGGGCCGCATCGAGAAGTTCCAGCGGAAGTTCTCCAATACGGGCTATGCCAGCCTGCAGCGCGGCAAGAAGAAGCCCGCCGAGGCCCCGGCCCAAGCGGAAACGACCTGATCTGCGTGTCTGGGCAGGGTGGGTCGAGCGCAGCGCTGACCCATCGGGGTTGATTCGTGCCCGTTTCATGGCGGGTCGGCGCTGCGCTCGACCCACCCTACAAGCCTGCTTATGCGCGAAATCCTGGAACAGCAACTCGCTCGCTTCGAGGAGTTGGAGCGCCTGATGGTCGACCCCGACGTGCTGGCCAATCCGGCTCGTCTGGCTGCTGATTGCGCGCGAACATGGCTCGTTGGCCAAATCGGCGACCAAGTACCGCCGCTTCAAACAGCTCAACGCCCAAATCGCCGAGGCCAATGCCATGGCCGCGGGCAGCGACATCGAGTTGCGGCAGTTGGCCGAAATGGAACTGCCCGAGTTGAAGGCCGAGCGAGAAGCCTTGTGGACCGAAATCCTCGATACGGTTGCCGGCGGCGAAGACGCCCAACGCAGCCGCTGCATGTTGGAAATCCGCGCCGGCACCGGCGGCGATGAAGCGGCCCTGTTCGCCCGCGATCTCTACGAAATGTATCGCCACTACTGCGAGGCCAAGGGCTGGAAGGTCGAAGTCATGGACATGAACTCGACCGAGCTGGGCGGGTTCAAGGAAGTCATCCTCGGCCTGGAAGGCGAGGGCGTCTACCGCGCCATGCAGTACGAGAACGGCGGGCATCGCGTGCAGCGCGTGCCGGAGACCGAGGCCAAGGGCCGCGTCCACACCTCGGCGGCCACGGTGGCCGTGATGCCCGAGCCCGAGGACGTGGAAATCGACCTCAAGCCGGCGGACTACGTCGTCGAGCGATACGCACGTTCCAGCGGTCCCGGCGGCCAGCACGTCAACAAGACCGCCAGCGCCATCCGCCTGACCCACGCGGCCACGGG
Organism: uncultured Planctomycetia bacterium; assembly: GCA_963779975.1. Lineage (GTDB taxonomy): Bacteria > Planctomycetota > Planctomycetia > Pirellulales > Thermoguttaceae > JANXQG01. Next base: position 16,803 of record CAWAAL010000001.1, read on the forward strand.
ACTGGAGGTTTGCTGCCAGGACGAAAAGAGCCAGCACAAGAACCTCGCCAAGGCCCTGCGCGTGCTCAAGAGCCGGCTGTACGAGATCAAGCGCGAGGCGGAAATGAAGAAGCGCTCGACCGAACGCCGCGAGAAGATCGGTTCGGGCGACCGCAACGAACGCATCCGCACCTACAATTTCCCCCAGAACCGCCTCACCGACCATCGCATCAACCAGAACTTCAATCTCGAGAACGTGATTGCCGGCAACCTCGGGCCGGTGGTCGATGCCTTGATCGAATGCGACCGCCAGGCCCAACGCAAGCGTTTGGAAATATTGACTGAGTCGAGAAGTCGGTCATCTGAGTATTTCGGACTGAAATTCCAAGACCCAAGAACTAAGACCCGAGACCCTTTCCCATGTCCACCGCTGCTCCTTGGACCGTCGGCCGGCTGTTGCAATGGACGGCCGACTATCTCAAGGGTCGCGGGGCCGACTCGCCGCGGTTGGACGCCGAAATCCTGCTGGCCCAAGCGTTGGGCTGCCAGCGGATCCAACTCTACACGGCCTTTGAAGACGTGCCGCAGCGAGGACAAGCGAACCGCCTTCCGCGAGTTGGTTCGCCAGCGGGCGGAGGGAACGCCGGTGGCCTATCTCGTCGGGCGGCGGGAGTTCTATTCGCTCAGTTTCAAGGTCGGTCCGGGCGTGCTCATCCCGCGGCCGGAGACCGAATTGATCGTCGTCACGCTTCTCGATCTGGCCAAACACCCTCACCCTCTATCCCTCTCCCGGAGGGCGAGGGGAGCCACGGCCCGCCGCTGATTGCCGACGTCGGCACGGGCAGCGGCATCCTCGCGGTGACGGTGGCCAAGCATCTCCCGGCTGCCCGGGTCGTGGCGACCGATACGAGCAAAGCGGCGCTGGAGATTGCCGCGGAAAATGCCCGGCAGCATGGCGTGGCCGAGCGAGTTCAATGGATCGAGTGCGACCTGCTCACGGGGATCGAGGCCGAGCCGACGTTCGACTTCATCGTGAGCAATCCGCCTTACGTCAGTACGGCCGAGTACGAGAAGTTGCCTCGGGACGTGAAGAATTTCGAGCCCCGCGAGGCCCTCTTGGCCGGACCGAAGGGGACGGAGGTGATCGAACGCTTGATTTCGCAGGCGGCCGAGCGGCTGCGGCCGGGCGGTCACTTGTTGATCGAGATCAGCCCCATGATCCACGATGCGGTGCAAGCGTTGTTGGCCGCCGCGCCCGGATTGCAGCCCGGGCCGACGGTCAAGGATCTCGCCCGGCTGCCGCGCGTGGTGCAGGCGAAGAGAGTATGACGGAATTGATCATCACGGGCGGTGTGCCGCTACAGGGGACGGTACAGGTCAGCGGGGCGAAGAACGCCGCGCTGCCGATGATGGCCGCGGCGATCCTCGCGGACGCGCCGCTGGAACTGCTCGGCGTTCCGCGTTTGACCGACGTGCGCACGATGGGGCGGCTGCTTCGCCAACTGGGCGTCGACGTCGCCCGCCACGGCGACCGCCTGCTGTTGACCCCCGTCGATACCCGCGTGGTGCGGGCACGACTACGCGCTGGTGCGGCGGATGCGGGCCGGATTCTGCGTCCTGGGGCCGCTGCTGGCACGGCGGGGCAGGGCGGTGGTGCCGCTGCCCGGCGGCTGCGACATCGGCGACCGGCCCGTCGATCTGCATCTCCGCGGGCTGGCCGCCTTGGGCGCGGATCTGCGGCTGGATCGCGGTTACATCGTGGCCACGGCCCGGCAGCTTCGCGGCGCCGCGATCGACCTCTGCGGTCCCCGCGGCCCCACGGTGACGGGCACGGCGAATGTCCTTTGTGCCGCCGTGCTGGCCCGCGGACGCACGGTCATCCGCGGCGCGGCCCGCGAGCCGGAAATCGTCGACCTCGGCCGGATGTTGAACTCGCTGGGGGCGCGGATCGAGCGGTCTGGGCACGCCGGTCATCGAAATCGAAGGCGTGGAGCGGCTCGGCGGCGGGTCGCTACCGCATCATTCCCGATCGCATCGAGGCCGCAACGCTGATGCTTGCCGCGGCCATCACGGGCGGCGCGGTGAGCGTCGTGGGGCTGGTGCCCGATCACTTGCAAACCTTGCTGGCCAGGCTGGAGGCGAGCGGAATCTCGCATCGATGTGCAGGCCGATCGCGTGGCGGTGCGGGCCGATGTCCGGCCGCTTCCCGTGAGCGTGGCCGCCGAACCGTATCCGGGCCTGCCGACCGATCTTCAAGCACACTGGACGGCATTCATGGCGATGGCGGCCGGCCCGAGTTTCGTGGAGGACCGCGTGTTTCCCATGCGTTGGGGACACGTGGCCGAACTCAAGCGACTGGGCGCCGATTTGCAATGCGTGCCCGGCGGCGTGCGGATCGCCGGGAACTGCCGTTATCAAGGCGGCGGAGGTGGCGGCCTCCGATCTGCGGGCCAGCGCCGCCTTGATCCTCGCCGCCCTTGCGGCGCGCGGGACTTCCGTCATCCACGCGGCCCATCATCTTGAGCGCGGCTACGAGCGGCTCGACCTCAAGTTGGCCCAGCTTGGCGCCCGCATCGAGCGGCGGCCGTCACCCAAGGCCATGCGACCCGCGTTAGAACGCTAAGCTAAGTTCTTGATCGGTACTTAAGTTCGAGTTAGACTACCGTCATGTCACACCGTTACGACGCAAGCACGAAGTACCTCCTCGAAGCGCGACTGGCGGACTGGCTTCCGCTCAGCGGCCGGACAACCGCGGCGCAAGTCCGAATCGTGGATGCGGACGTGTCCACCGTCACGGCGGCGGCCGACCGTGTGTTGCTGGTCGAGGAAGAGCGACCTTGGATCCTGCACGTGGAGTTGCAGTCCGGGCGAGATTTGCTTCTCCCGGCTCGCGCAGATGTATAATACATGACATGAAAGAATCCGTCACTTATCAAGCGATTGTTGAAGAGGGCGTCGCGAAGGGGAGACTGGAAGAAGCACGCCAGATGCTCCTCGACCTCGGCGGTGAGCAATTGGGCCAGCCGAGCGACGACATTGAGCAGGTAATCGGCAAAATCGCCGATTTAGACCGTCTTCGCCGACTGGGGCGCCGCTTGCGGCACGTGAGCAGTTGGCTGGAACTCCTGGCAGTTCCGTAACTCTGTCGGAAGTTCTGGCCGAACTTGATACAATCGTGAAACAAAGTGGGAATAAATCCCCGCACTCAAGAACCTCAGCCGAACCTCGATCCGGTCAATTGCTCGTAGGCCTCGACGTACTTCGCCCGCGTCTTCGCCACGACATCGTCGGGCAGGGCAGGGGGGGGCTGTTCTTGTCCCAACCGCTGGCCGTCAGCCAGTCGCGGACGAATTGCTTGTCGAACGAAGGCTGCCCGCGGCCGGGCGCATACTGATCGGCCGGCCAGAAGCGGGAACTGTCGGGAGTGAGAACCTCGTCGATCAGCAGGATCTGGCCGTCGACCTGGCCGAACTCGAACTTCGTGTCGGCGATGATGATGCCCGCGCTCGAGGGCGTATGCCGCGCCGCGCTGGAAGATGTCGATGCTCCGCCGCCGCAGTTCCTCGCTCACCTCGCGGCCGACCGCGTCGACCATCTGCTCGAAAGTGATGTTCTCGTCGTGGCCCGATTCCGCCTTGGTGGCCGGCGTGAAAATGGGTTCCGGCAGCCGGGCGCTTTCGGTCAAGCCGGCGGGAAGGCGAATGCCGCAGACGGTGCCGCTCTTGCGATACTCGGCCCAGCCCGAGCCGGACAGATAGCCCCGCACCACGCACTCGATCGGCACCACCTTGGTCTTGCGGCAAAGCGTCGTTCGGCCTTCCAGTGTGGCGAGGTCGATGCCGGCGGGCAGATCCATCTGCCGGATGTCGGTCGTGACCAGGTGATTCGGCTCGCCCAGGCGATCGAACCAGAACGCCGAGATCTGCGTCAGCACGCGGCCCTTGTCGGGAATGCCGGTCGGCAGGACCCAGTCAAACGCACTCAGCCGGTCGGTGCTCACCAGGAGCAGTTGCTGGCCCAGATCGTAAACGTCACGGACCTTGCCGCGCCGCACGGGCAGTCCAGGAAGCGAAGTTTGCAGAACGACAGGGGATGGCATGGGTAAGAACGGGATTTGGGGATTGGGACGGGATGCAAGTTCCTGGAAATATACCCCTCGACGCCCAAATTGCCAAGGCGGCGCTCCCTGCGCGGAATTCATTCCGTTAGCCTTAAAAAGACAAGGCCAGGGAATAAATTTCGCGCATCGGAGGGGACTTTGCCTTTCTCCGGCCGGAACCGCTTGAACCGGAGACAATACTGGGGTACACTTCCCCAAGGAGGATCCCGTTCCGATGGGGCAGATGCGATTTATTGTCTCACCGCCGCAACGCATCACGGAAGAAGTGTTGCGGTTCACCTATATGTCGGGCATGGATCGCACGCCGTGGGTCGTGCATGCCGAGGCCGATGACGGCGAATTGGTGCTGGAGCGAGATGTCTCGGATTCCGGCTCGGTAACGGTCCCCTGGCACGTGGAAGGTCACGGCCTGTTGGCCCTTTCCACCGGCACGCTGGTCGAACGCTGGGAGCCGTATCACCTCTCCGTGGAGCTTGCCCGCGGCACGATCAACCTGCTTCGCACCCAGCTTTACGAGTGGCAGTCGATCGGTCTGACGGTTCCCGACGAGGTACACCGCCTGCTGAAAGACGCCATGTTCAAATTCAGTTGGGCCGTGGTCCAGCAGGGCGGCGAGAGCGGGGCCGGCGGCCCAGGAAGCCCTGCGAATCGCCTTGGACGGCTCGCAACTCCTGGCCGCGGCCTATGCCGATCAAGTGATCGCCGTCCGCCGCCGGGCGACGGGCCGGCTGCCGTCGCTGCTGGGCGGCACGCTCAGCAGCCCGGAAATGGACGACGCGACCGCCCGTTCCTTCCTCGCCGCCTTCAACATGGCGATGGTGCCCGTTTATTGGCGCGACGTGGAGGTCGACGGAAGGCAGCTTCGACTGGTCGGCTTGCGATCGGCAGATCGAGTGGTGCCGCGAGCAGGGCCTGCGAATTTGCCTGGGACCGCTCTTGCAGCCCGACGCCCGGGGGCTGCCCGATTGGGTTTATCTCTGGGACGACGATTTCGACAGCCTGCTCGTCCGCGGCCGGCGAATTCATCGATGCGACCGTGAAGCGCTATCGCGGAAAGGTCGATCTCTGGCACTGTGCGGCCCGCGTGAACACCTCGCAAGTCCTTCGTTTTTCCGAGGAAGAAAAACTGCGCATGGTGGCCTGGATCGTCTGCCGGGTCAAGCAACTCGATCCCGACCGCCCGCCGATGATCGGCATCGATCAGCCCTGGGGCGAATACCAGGGGCGTCGCGCGGTCGATCTCTCGCCCATTCATTTTGCCGACGCGCTGGTCCGCGCCCGCCTGGATCTCAAGGCGATTCTCCTGGAAATGAACTTCGGTTGTTTTGCCGGCGGCACGCTGCCGCGGAGCGAAATCGACTTGAACCGGCTCTTGGACTACTGGAGCTTGCTGGGCCTGCCGCTGCTGGTCGGTTTGAGCTTGCCCAGCGGCGACGGCCCCGACCCCAAGGCCCGGCAGAAGATCGACTTCTCGGCCGGCTCGTGGAGTCTCGCCGCGCAGCAGGCCTGGACGGCGCGCTACGTGCCGCTGATCCTTGCCAAACCGGGGATCCAGGCGGTGGTCTGGAACCAGTTCGAAGACGGCCAACCGCACGAGTTTCCCCATGCCGGTCTGCTCACCCCGCAAGGTCAGGCCAAGCCGGCGCTTCGCACGCTCGCGGCCCTCCGTGCGACGCATATCAATCCCCGCCCGGCGGAATTAGGGATAAAGGCGGAAGGATGAAGGCGGAAGGATGAAGGCCGAAGGATGAAGGCCGAAGAATGAACTAAAGCAGCACAGCGAATTCCTTCATCCTTCATCCTTCCGCCTTCATCCTTTTCTTACTTCTCCCGCCCCAGGCACACCAGGCACATGTCGTCGCTTTGCGAGCGCTTGCCGACAAACTCTTTGACGTTGCCGAGGATGCTCTGGCCGTGGGCCGCAACGCTCGAGCAGGGCACCGCCACCTGCTCGTGCAACCGCTCGAAGCCGTACAGCTCGTTCTTCTCGTTCATCGCTTCGGAAATGCCGTCGGTGTACAAGCACCAATTGGTCGCCCGGGTCCAAGCGGATGCGAGACCTGCACGTACTCGGCATCCTCCACCACGCCCAGCGGCAGCCTGGCGTTGGCTTCGTCAACCGCCTCGATCACCTTGCCGGCGTGCTGCAGGTAGGCGGGAGGATGGCCGGCGTCGACCAGCGTCAGTTCGTGACGCAACGGATCGAGCACGGCCAAGACCAGCGTCACGAAGCGATCTTCCCAGCCGGCGGAAAAGAACACGCGGTTCAGTTGCGCGACGGCCTCGGCAGGCGACGGCTCGCTGGCCAGGCAATAGCGCACGTCGGCCGATAGTCGGGCCATCAAGAGCGACGCCGGAATGCCTTTGCCCGACACGTCGGCCACGACCACCGCCAACCGCCGGCCGGGCAGGGGAATATAGTCGTAATAGTCGCCGCCCAGTTCGTTGGCCGGTTCGTAAAAATGGAAGAAGTCGTAGCCCTCGATCCGCGGCACGCGGGACGGCAGGAAGCCGCGGAGCACGTCGTGGGCGACCTCCAGTTCGCGGCTCCGCTTCTGATCGCGGACGGCCGTCTCGTGCAGTTCCGCGTTCTCCACGGCGATGGCCGCCTGGCAGGCGACGCTCGCCAGGACTTCCAGATCGTCGCGGCTGAAGCGGTTCCGCTGGTCGGAAGTGTCGATCTGGATCACGCCCGTCACGTCGCCGCGGCTGTTGATCAGCGGCGCGCACATCACGGAGCGGATATGGAAGTCGACGATGCTTTCCGAGGCTTTGAAGCGGGCGTCGGACGACGCGTCGGCCGAGAGGATGGCTTCCTTGCTGGCCATCACGCCTTGTACGATCGTACGGCTGATGCGGACCGTGTCGACCAGTTCCGGGCGGCGATGCTTCAGCGCCCGGGGGATCAGCTTTCCCGTAGCGGCGTCGCGAAGCACCATAACGCCGCGATCGGCCTGGGGGAAGATCGTCAACAGGCTGTCGAGCACTTTGGGCAACACTTCGTTCAGCGCCACGGCGCGGCCCAGGTTCCGGCTGATCTCCATCAGGGCCTTGAGCTTGGCATGGGAATTGACTTCCAGGCGCAAACTCGGCGAACCCGCGGAGACATTCATCCGCGTCATGATCGTGGAATTATTGCCGTCGCCTTCGTCATCCACCAACAAGGCCGTAGTCTCGAGTTGGGCACTGCGGCTGCCGGCAGCTTTCTTGCCGGCCGTGCCGTCGTGGAAAACCATGATTACGTCGCACAGCGTGATGCGGTCCTGATCGTTGAGCAGACATCGCTCGCGGATCTTGCAGACCGTTGACGTCGGTGCCATTGCGGCTCTGCAGGTCCTCGATATAAAACTTGTCGTTGACCCGGCGGATCTGCGCATGCTGGCGGCTGACCGCCCCGGAAGCAAGTACGATATCGCACTCCGGATGCCGGCCCAGGACGGCCGACTCTCGATCCAGCACGAACACTCCGCCTGCGTGCGGGCCTTCAATCGTACGTAACTCGGCCATGGCGTTTTGTCCTTTCCCCTGTTTCGCAAACGTGGCACGGACATCCAGCCCCTGACGTGAAGTCGTGGCCCGCAGGGCCATGCCACAAATCTTATGTCTTGATTTTAGGACACAGCATGGGGGGGAGTCAACGGCGGGAGGAGTCCAAAAGGACTATAAATGTCAGATATTTTTCTGACGATTTGAACTGGTGATAGCTGATTTGAGCAAGTCAAGCGGCACGACGGGAGGCATGCAAGATCCGCCCGATCCAGCGTTCCACGTCGAGATAGATTCGCATCGCGACTGTCTCTCCCTCGGCGCGGAAAGTGACGGTGACCAACTGACCTGCACGAAGCCGTCGGCTTTCGTCGGCCGTCAATACTGCCTTGCCTTGAAATACGGGCGAGATCAATTCGCACTTGCCTTCACGCTTTTCGGCCGTTTCCTCGGCCCGCGCGGCAGGCTTGACGGCCAGCGGCCCGCCCGCGGCGGCGCTGAGCGCTGCATGGGGAAGCTCGCTGCTGCCGCGAGGATCAAGGCTCGTCAGCCGCGCAGCAATGCAATCGCCCGAAGCCGTGCGGGCGCGAACCTGGCCGACCCCCAGATGGTTTCCAAAAAGCTCGACGTCGTCCTGCGGCACGGCGACGAGCAATTCCTTGGCCTCCTCGCTGCCGAGGACGGCAATCTCGTCGCCGGCCTGGAGATATCGTCCCCGCAGGGTGGCGAAGTTTCGCGCGTAGACTCGCCCCGCGACCGTCGCTCGCACGGTCAGCGAGGCGACACGGGTTTTCAGTTCGGCAATCTTCTTTTCGGTTGCTGCGCGATCGGCCGCTTCGACTTGCAACTTCGGCAACTCCTGGGCCTGAAGCAACATGCGGCTTTTTACGAACGATTCGCTTTGGGCCAGTTCCAAGTCCGTTAGTTCTGCCTTGAGTTCATCGTTCCGCAGCACGGCGATCGGCTGGCCCGGCACGACCGGATCGCCGCTGGCGACAAGTACATCTTCGACGAAGCCGGGGGCCAAGGCCCGCACGATACTCAGCGGGGCATATTCGACCACCGCCGGCGCCGTAACGCGGCCCGGCCGAGTGAGTATCGCGCCGATCAGAACCACTGCCGCGGCAGACACCGCCATGGATACCGCCACGCGCCACGCGTTCATCGGTCTTCCGGCTGCCGTCTGACTCAGACGGCGAACGGTTTGCATGGCCGGCACTCCCCACGCGAAACCGAGAAGCAAGGCGGCGAGGACCATGCCCAAGTGACCGAGCATGCCAATGAGCCCGAGTGCGAGCGTGAGGAAGAACACCACGCGCCATGCCAGGGCGGCGACAGCGTACAGGCGTATGATCCATGCTTTTGCCGGCGGCCAGGCAGGAGTTGCGGTTTCGCGGCCCAGCACGTGCGATTGCACGAAGTCGACCATCCATTGCTGGCCGCAAGAGAAGAGATTCGGTATCGCGATCAGGTCGGAGAGGACGAAGTAGCCGTCGAATCGCACCAACGGATTGGCGTTGAAAACGAGCGTGCTCACGCCGGCGGTCAAGGCGATGTTCAAAGCTGTCGTTTGCACGATGCCGGGCGACGAAACGGCCCAGACGATCGTCGCGATCGACGCCACGAAAAGCTCGGCGTAAATGCCGGCCGCCGCCGTCGCGATCCGCTGCCATTTCGAACGAAAACGCCACGACGACGTGACATCGACATAGGCCAGCGGCATGAAGAACAGAAACGTGATTCCCGCCGCGCCGACTGTTCCGCCATGACGCTTGCAGGCCAGACCATGAGCCGTCTCGTGCAAGACCTTGAGCAACATCCACGCCGCGGCCAGACGGAGCCAGTTGTCGCGGTCGAGGATCACGGCGGCCGACGATTCGATGCGCGTCCAGCCGCTGCCGGCCAGATAGAGCGCGTAGCCGACCATGCCGATCCAGACAGCCAGCGCCGGCCACGTGAAGACCCAACCGCACCACGGTACGATCCGCGAAAGCAACCAGTCGGGATCGATTAGCGGAATCCGCACGCAAAGCGGATTGGCCATCGCCCGTACCCGCTGCCGCTCGTGCCGGGCGGCGGCTGCGGCGATCCGCGTGGTTCCTTCACCGCCCAGCGGCTGTGCAAGTTGGCTTTCCATCGCCCAATGGCACAAGGCCAGGGCCTCGTGCTCGCTCAGGGCTTGCGGGCCGAGCCTGACGGCGGCTTGGCCGACCGCCTCGGCGATCGACCGTCTTCCGTCGAGTTGGACAAGGAACGTGTACTCCGGCATTCCCACGCGGAAGAACTTGCCCCGCAGCGGGTCTTCGACCGTGTAGCCCGGCCGATCACTTGCCAGGTCCGGCGTGAAGACCAGATCGTCGCGGAGCTTGAGCGTCGCGGTGATCGGTTCGCGAACATCGCATGTCCCCGCTGCCTGGCCAGCAAGCGTGTCGTCCAGGGAGGGGCATGGCGTGACGGATTGTCGCTTGGAGTCCAAGTTGTAACTCCCTTACCAATCCAGCCAGGTCATGAGATAATTCCACGGCCGATGGAACAGAACCCAGCCCAGACTCCGCGAGCCGGTGCGGACAGTAGCTCGGCCCTTCATGCCGGGCCGCAAAGCCCCGTCGGCGTTATCGAGCGGGATCTCGCCAAGGAAAACATTGTCTTTTTCCCGCGTCACCGACCGCGGATGGATCCGCGCCAGCGTTCCGCGCCATTGACGCTCGGGATGGCTGTCGAGTCGCAACGTCACGGGCATGCCCGACGATACGCCGGAAATCTCTTCGTCGGTGATGGCCAACTCGGCGGTCATCTGTTCCAGCGGAGCGACTTCGTAGAGAACCTGGCCCACGTTGACCGGCACGCCTTCGGACCGCTGCAGATCGCCTGCCACGACGATGCCGTCGACAGGGCTCTTGATTTCCAGGTTCGCCAGGCGGCGTTCGAGCAACTGCCGTTTGACCTCCTGCCGCTGGATCTCGAGCTCGTCGATTTGCGCCGCGGCCGTCTTGCCGGCAGCCATGTTGACGTCGCGCGACTTGCGCGCGTGTTCTTGCTCCGCCATGACTCCAGCCAGTTCCCAACGCACCTCGCGGCCTTCCATGCGTGCCAAGACCTGGCCCTGCGGCGACGATATCGCCAGGCTTGACAAGGCTCTTCTGAAACTCGCCGGCATGCGGCGCGGCGACGAAACGGCGAACGTCGGGCTGCAATTCGCATTGCACGCCGACGTCGTAGGGCACGGGAATACACAGCCCGGCGGCAACGATAACCGCAGTCGCCACGATCGCCAGTCCGCGGACTTTCGGCACTGCCCGAGCAATGCGCCGCAGCGGTTTGCCGCAGGGGCCCGCCCTCGGCCTTTTCGAGCAGTTGCAAAGTTCCCGCCACGCTCCCGGCGGCAACTTCGAGGAAGCGGAGATTCGTTTCGCCGGCAATCGCCTCCGCTGGACCCAGGCATGCCCATGCGCCGACGATCGTTTGATCGGCGGAACGCAGCGGGATGCAAATCGATCCGCCGGACGCTGTCGCGTCGCGGCGGAAATTGGCCGCGTCGCGGGCACGCGTGGCGTCGCCTGCGTCAGAAGGGTGGCGTTGAGTCCGAGTTGCGTGCAGCACCGCCTCGTCCATCATCGCTTCCAGGCGACGGCTGGCGTCGCTGCGCAGGTCGAGGTCGGCGAGACCGGAAACGGCTACGACGCGGCAACGTCCGCGACCGCGGCGACGAAGTCCCACGGCCACTTGTTCGCAGCCGAGGAACCGCTGCAACTCATTGGCCAGCGTGCGACAAGCCGCGGACAGGTCTTCGGCCCGCGAGATCTTTTGCACGAGGTCGAGGATGGCCGCCGTCGCGCGTGCTTCCCAGGCCGCTGCATGCGGCGCGTCGAGACGCATGCCGGAAGCATGCTCGGCACGTGATATCGTCGCGGCGGACTCGCTAGCCATACGTTTACCCCAAGCACGGTGCCGTCAAGCGCAGACCCACCGTGTACAACATTCACTTCTGAATTGAACCGGCGTGAAAAGCCTTCACGGCGGGTGCTTGCCTGGTTTGCTCCGTATCAAGCAGGCAGCGGACGCCGCAGCGATAGGCGCCATGGGCATTGTCGATCAGGACTTTCACGCGGACCGTGCCGCTCTCGGCCTCGGTCACGGGGGCGACGAATTCCACCTTGCCGCGGAGCCTTGACGCCGCTCTCCGGCAATTCCAAGTCCACCGTGCCGCCGACACTCAGCTTGGCGGCATAGGCCGTGGGCAGGGAGAAAACAACTCGCAACGGGTCGAGTTGGACGACGGTTGCGACCGACGCCGAGTTGACGGAGACGAATTCCCGTTCCTCCTTCTGGAGTTTCAGCACGTAGCCGTCGATCGGGCTGCGAAGCGTGCGGCGTTCGATCATGGCTTCGATCTTCTTGCGCTCGAGTTCATCGAGCTGATGCTGCTCGCGGGCGGCCTGGAGATTCGCTTCGGCCACGGCCAGATCGGCGGTGGCGCGATCGATCTCTTCCTGGCTGGCATGACCTTCGGCCCGCAGCGGTTCGAGCCGCTCGAGCCGCGTCTTGCGAAGATCGCGTTCCGCAACCGCCGAATCGAGCTTGCCTTTGGCGTGAACGGTCGCGGTGGCGATCTCGCGGGAGACCTCCAGCACGTCGTTGTCGAGCGTGGCCAGGGCTTGTCCCTTGGTCACGCGGTCGCCTTCGTGAACCAGCAACTGGGCGACCGTGCCGGTTTCGGACGCAGCGACTTCGATCTTGCGGAAAGGTTCGGTGAACCCGTCGAAGGAAGCGCCGCAAGCAGCGAGGGACGGCAACACGGCGAAACCGGTCATGCAGCAGAAGAGGAAACGGCTCATGGCGACTCTCTTGAAATGGGAGGCGGGCACGGACGGGCGCCATCGCTTGGCGCTCGCTGCGCCGTCCAAAATGCTCTTTCGACGTATCGACACGAAAGACGCGCATATGGAGCGATAAGCGAACGACGTTCGTTTGTGTCGAATATGCCGGCGGATATGCGGGCCGTACGAAACGAATATGCGAGTTGCGCCGCGAGGCACGATCAACTCAGCATCTTCGCCAGCTCGTCCATCCAGCGGTCGTGCACGAGCATCCGCCGCCGCGCCGCGAACGCAGCCGACTCCGCCGCCCGCTGGGCGACAAGCACCTCGCGCGAGAGATCCGCGTCGATCTCGCCCGCGTTGCTTGGCATTTGCCGCATGCGTTTGCCGAGCCGCGGGGCGAAGCGGACCAGAAGAGGGTCGTCGGCCGAGATGAAGAAGCGGCCGCTGCCCGGGTCGCCTTGGCGTCCGGCACGACCGAGAAGCTGGCGGTCGATTCGGCCCGACTCATGGCACTCGACGGCCGATGACGTGCATTCCGCCCAATTCCGCGACGCCGGGACCGAGGACGATGTCGGTGCCGCGGCCGGCCATGTTCGTGGCGATGGTCACCGCGCCGCGATGGCCGGCGCGGGCGATGATCTCGGCCTCCGCGCGGTCCTGCCTGCCGTTGAGCAGTTCCAGCGGCAGGCCCTCGGCCGCGAGACGCTCGGCCAGCAGTTCGCTGTTGCGAATCGTCCGCGATCCGATGAGCACGGGGCGGCCGGCATGATGCATCGCCATGACCTCGGCGACCACGGCCCGATACTTGGATTCGGCGTCGACGAAAAACCGGGCAGGCAGCGTCTCCCGTCGGCTTGGCTTTCGCAAGGGGATCGGCAGCCACGGCCAGCCGGAAGTGCCGCTGGAATTCGCGGCGGCTGCCGGACGCCGTGCCGGTCATGCCGCAGATCGTTTCGTAGAGCCGGAAGAACCGCTGCCGAGAGATGCTGGCCGCGGTCCTCAATTCGGGCGAAGTCAGCAGCCCTTCCTTGGCCTCGACGGACTGGTGCAGGCCGTCGCGCCACGTGCGTTCGGCGAAGATGCGGCCCGTAAACTCATCGACGAGCATCACGCGGCCGTCCTGCACGACGTAATCGACATCCCGCTGGTAGAGATGCTGCGACGCCAAGGCTTGTACGATGTATTCGGCCCAAGGCCGATCGAGCGGAAAGCGAAGCCGGCCCAGATAGTGTTCGTAAACAGACTGCTGACCGGCCCGCGTCAACGTGACCGAGCGGGCCCGCGAATCGATCACGAAGTCGTCGTCTTCAACGCAGCGACGCGGCGACCTGTTGGGCTTCCAGGTAGGCCGCCTGGCGATCGGCCGATTGGCTGCCGTCGCTCAAGACCAGCGGCAGGCAGGCCTCGTCGATCAGCACCGAGTCGATCTCGTCGATGATTGCGCAATTCCGTTCGCGGCTGGACGGGCAGCGGTTGCCGGGACAGTCTGGCCGCGCAGCAGTTCAAGTTGCCGCTCTCCCAGGCCGGGACGCGGCGTGCGCACACTTGAAGCTGATCGCGCAGGTAATCAAAGCCCAGTTCATAGCCGGTGGCGTAAGTCACGTCGCAGGCGTAAGCCGCGCGCTTGGCGTTAACGTATTCCTCTCGCTCCGCCAGTGGGATGTGCGCTTGCGGAGCGAGAGGAGTACGTTCTGCCTCGGGCACGAGTCCCACGCTGGCGCCGAGCAGTTGCAGGATTGGGCCGACGCGCTCGAAATCGCGCTGGGCCAGGTAGGCGTTCGGCGTTGCGACATGGACGCCGAGGCCGCGGAGCGAAAAGAGCATCGCCGGCAGGGCGGCTGCCAGCGTCTTCCCTTCCCCCGTCGCCATCTCGGCAATCGCGCCTCGGGCCATGGCCATGCCGGCCAGAAGCTGCGTGTCGAAAAGCGCGATGCCATGCACGCGGCGCGTCGATTCCAGCACCAGGGCGAACGCCGGCACGAGGATCTCGTCCCGCGTAATATCCACGCCGCTGCGTGCCCGCCGGCGAAGGGCGTCGGCAGCGCTTTTCAGCGCGGCGTCGCCCAGTTTCCGCAAATTGCCGGCCGCCGCGTGGATGGCCTCCAAGACGTTCAGCGAACTCGTGCGCGGCCGCACGATCGACCAGAGATCCGCGGCAAGGTTTAGAGGGGCAAGGGAGGGCATCTTCTCACCTCGCTTCAAGCTGATCCAGATGCATGCCCATCGTCGGGAATGGGGTTTCCAACGGCTGCGGGGGCTGCGGTTGGCACGGCGGCCAGGACTGCGGCATCGGTCGTGCGGCCGGAGGCTGCTGCACCAAGCAGGGCGACGGTTGTCCCATGCAGGGAGCAGGCTGGCGCGAAGGTGGTGCGGTATTGACTGCCGGTGACCCATTCAGCGGGGTCGCCGCCGCGGCGTCCGGCTCCTGCCTTGTGTTCTTCTTCAACTGGGTAAAACAAGGTTGCTTGAGAATGTCGTCCAGGTTCTGCGCATTGACCATCGTGCCCGTGGCGCGGCACAGGCCGATCAAGGCCATGTTGTAGCCGGCCTCCGCCGTGCGAAATCGAACTCGCTCTGGGCCAACCGCTCCTGGGCAGAGAGCAGTTCATCGAGCGCGAGGCCGGCAGTCTGCTGATCGCCGGGCAAGGCCCGCCAGCGCGCGGTCAAGTAGGCGATCTCGGCCTCGCCGGCGACCATGGCGTGATACTTGCTGACCATTTCGTGATAAGCCGTATCAATGTCGCGGACGGCAATTTCCACTTCGGCATGGACGTTGGCCGTCGTCGCTTCAAGCTGGCACGTTGTTTGGTGAAATTCGGCCTGTCGCTGGCAGAGTCGGGCATTGGCCGAACGGTTGCCGCCTAGCGGCATTTCGAATTGCAGACCGCCAGTATAGCTCGGCCGCCCCGTGCTGAACTGGTCGCCGTAGGCCTGGGCGATCGCGCCGTGCCCTTCCAGGCCGCTGACGTACGTCTCGATGATCGCATTGAGCACGGGCAGGACCTCGTTCTCGGCCACGTCCGTGCGAACACCGGCTGCGCGGATCTCCTTGATCCCCTGCTGGATTTCCGGCCGGGCTTTCAGCGCCGTGACCAGGCTGTCGTTCAGATCGGCGGCCACCAGCGTGCGGATCGGCATCTGGTCGGGAATCATCTCCGCGCAGCCTCCAGGGGCCAGCGCGGGGTCGTTCACCAGGGCGCGGATGCGGGCCTCGGCGTTGCGAATGGCCCCGCGGTAGCGGATCAAGGCGGCCTCGCGGCTCGCCACGGCGGTTTCGGCGCGGATGAGTTGGCCGCGCGTCGCGTCGAGGGCCTGCCGGGCCTTGAGTTCGTCGCGAATGCCGACTGCCTGGCTAAAAAGCCGCGTCCGCTGGACCAGGGCCGACCGCTGCAAGTACAGGTCCCAGTAGTTGCGGTGCAAATCGAGCAGCAGCGACTGGAGATCGCGGGAAAAACGGTCCCGGGCGATGTCGGTGTTGATATTGGCCAGCACCATCACGCTGCCGTTGTAGGCCGCGCCCGCGCCGTTGAGCAGCGGCTGCGTGAGCGTGATTGCCATCCGCGCAGTGCCCTGGTGGTTGGGCACGAAGTAGAGCGAGTTGCTGTCTTCGTAGCCGATCTGCTGCGAGACTTCGAACTGGGCGCCGGAAAGGCCCTGCTTGCGAATGCCCGCCGAGCCGTACCAGTGCGTGTCGATCCAGCGCGGCGGGCCGCCGGTGGTGAGCGTGTTGCCCACGGGGTCGCTGTCGTCCACCAATCGCGATTCGGCGAACACGCGGGGATCGAACTTGCCCTCGGCCTCGGTAATCGCCGACTGGCTGATGAAGACGCTCTCGTTCAAGGCACGAATCTGGGCCGAATGGGCCAACGCCGCCAGAACCAGGCCCGTCGGAGCAACCGGGACCGGAGTGGTTTTTGGCTGAATTGGACGAGCCATTTCGGCCTGCCACCAGGGCGCGAAACCGGGGGGAAGAATCGGGGCCGGGGCGGCGACGGAAACTGCACTGTCCGGAACCTGTGGGACATTTTGACGGGGAATCCGTGGAAGTGGCGGCGGCGGATATGGCTGGACGTTGGATGTACCTTGCCGATCAGGGCCTCCGGCGGAAGGAACGGTCCAAGCAGGGCCTGGCGGCTGGGGCACCGATGCGGCCGCCGGCAACTGGTTTGTTTCGTAGGGCAGCGGTCGCGTCGTGGGTGGCGGCTCCTCGCCCAACGTCATGGAGAGGCATAAGGAAAAGCCGATTGCGACCAGTCCGGCAAGAATTCGCCCGCGTATGGCGGACGTTCTGGGCCTGGAAGCGGAGTCCGTCGAAGAGTCGGCATCTCCCCGCGGGCGGAGAGCCCTTCGACTCCCCAGCACCCTTGGGTTTTGGTCGATTCCCCTGAGCATGCCTGCTTTTCTCCTCCTTGACCGCGCTGCACGAGGATCCTCCGAAATCGCGCGCTACACGGTGCAGCCGATGCCATCGTGTTAGCTAGTTTCGGCATGTCCATCACGACTTCGGAGAAGAACTTACACCCCTGCTATAACCGCCAAGACCCTTGCAAGCCGAAGGACGAGACAGCGAGCCATGCAGACCGGTTGGAGCGGAGATGCGCCGCGAAACGGATCTGCGGTTGGGGAAAGAGTTGGCCAACAGGTAAATTGTGAGTTGCGCATGTAGAAATGCCACCACGCGTCGTATCTTTTTTCAGTACCGTTGGGGTATTCATGAAACACACCACGAAGCCGTTGCCTCCCAAAGCGAATTGGTGGCGCCGCGCCGCGGCCGGCGCTCGCGGTGCGCTCGGGCGCTTTGCGGCAAAGCCGGCGGAAAGCACGGCGATTCCTCGTCCGCGGATGCTGGACTGCATGGAACTGGAGGACCGCGTGCTGTTCAGCGCGGCGCCAATGGCGATGGCCATCGCGCCCGGGCACCATGTGCCCATGGTCGGCGGCAACGCCAGCTTCGGGCACGTCCAACCGCTTGGCCCCCAGGCAGGCCCCGCCGCGCAGCCGTCGAACATTGCAGCCGGTGCGGCCGTGCAGCCGGCCGATCACGAATTGGTGATTATCGATGCGAACGTGCCCGACGCCGCGCTGTTGGTCAAGAGTGTCCAGGCACTTGACGATCCATCGCGCCGGATCGACGTAGCCGTGGTGTCGGACAACGGTGCCGGGATCGACCAGATTTCCAAGCTCCTTTCGCAATACCAAGACCTGACCGCCGTCCACTTCATTTCGCACGGCACCGATCAGTCGGTCGACTTGGGTGGCACGTGGCTGCAGACCGCCAACCTCGCCGCGAACTCCGCGGAAATCGCCGGCTGGAAGGCCGCGTTGGCGCCGGGGGCCGATTTGCTCTTCTACGGTTGCGACCTGGCATCCGGCGCGGCCGGCCAACAAGTGCTCGCTGCCATCCGCGGGTTGACCGGCGCCAACGTGGCCGCAAACACTAACGCCACGGGCAACCCGCTTTTGGGCGGCGATTGGACGCTGGAGTACCAACTCGGCAGCATCCATACGGCCTTGCCCTTCAACACGGCCTTATTGAATGCGTGGGACGGTCTGCTGGACACGTTCGTCGTTACTACGACGGCCGATTCCGGGCCCGGCTCGCTGCGCAACGCCATCCAGGAATCCAACTCGACTCCCGGCCTCAATACGATCACCTTCGATATCCCCGGCAGCGGCGTGCAGACGATCAATCTGCTTTCGGCCTTGCCGTCGATCACCGATCCGGTGGATATCGACGCCACGAGCCAGCCCGGCTACGCCGGCACGCCGCTCATCGATTTGAATGGCGCAGCAGCAGGCGCTGGCGTGAACGCGCTGACCTTGGACGCGGGAAGTTCCGGCAGCACGATTCGGGGATTGACGATCAACAGCTTCAGCGCCCGGGCAATCCTGGTCACCAACGGCTCGGCGAACGACACGATTGCCGGCAACTTCCTCGGTACCAGCGCCAGCGGCCTGGCGGCCCAAGGCAATGGAAGTTGGGGCATTGATCTCAACGGCGCCGGCAGCGGCATCGTCGTCGGCGGCACGACGACCGCCGACCGCAACGTCATCTCGGCCAGTCCCGAGGGCGGCCTCGCCCTGAATGGCACATCGGTCACCGACACGCTTATCGAGGGCAACGATATTGGCGTGGGCGCCGACGGTACGACGGCACTTGGCAACGGAGGCTACGGCGGCATTCTGATCCTGAGCGGCTCGTCGGGCAATACGATTGGCGGTACCGTGGCCGGTGCGGGAAACATCATTGCCGACAACAACGCCACGGGCATCCAGATTTGGAACAACTCGTCGTCGTCGGCGATCCTGGGCAACTCGATCTTCGGCAATGCGAGTCTTGGCATCGATCTCAACGCCGACGGAGTCACGCCCAACGGCGTTGGCGCCCGTACCGGCCCCAACGATTTACAGAACTATCCCGTGCTGGCCCATGCGGCCACCGACGGCGCAGGCAACGTATGGGTCGATGGTTCGCTGAACAGCCTGGCGAATACGACGTATCGCATCGAGTTTTTCAGCAATGCGGCCGCAGACCCCAGCGGTTATGGCCAAGGGCAAACCTATCTTGGCTGCATCAACGTGACGACCAACGGCAGCGGGAATGCGAGTTTCGGCACAACCCTTTCGGCCCTAGTCGCCGCCAACGCCAAAATCAGCGCAACGGCCACGGACCTCACGACCAACGATACTTCGGAGTTCGCCCAGGACATTACGGCCATCACGGGCAGTTTAACCGTGACCACGACCAACGACACGATCAACGGCAATACGACTTCCGTGCTCTCGCTGATTGCCGATCCAGGCGCAGACGGAATTTCGCTGTGCGAGGCGATCACGGCTGCCGACAATACCACGAGTGCAAGTCCGATCCCGATCACGTTCGATATCCCCGGCAGCGGTGCGCAAACAATCTCCTTGCAGTCGGCATTGCCGGCGATTACCAACCCCGTGATACTCGACGCGACAAGTCAGCCGGGTTATACCGGAACCCCGCTGATTCAGCTCCAGGGAACTTCGAACCCGTATAATGGGTTCACGGTTTCCGCGAACAACGTCACAATCGAAGGCTTTTCCATCTACGGCTTCTCGAGCGGAAACGGTATTCAAATCGACGCCGTTAGTGGAACGGTCGTTCAAGCCGACTATCTCGGACTTACCGCCAGTGACACCGCGGGGGCCAACGGCACGGGAATCGTGCTCAAAGGGGCGACCAACGCTGTCATCGGTGGCACAACCGCTGCCCAGGGCAACGTCATTTCCGGCAACGCCAACGGAGGCATGCGGCTGGAATCAGGCGCGTCGGGCAACGTGATTGAAGGGAATTACATCGGCACCGACCCGACGGGAACGGCAAGCCAGTCCAATGGCTGGGACGGCATCCGGATCACGGGCGGTGCGAACAACACCATCGGCGGAACTGCCGCCGGCGCCGGGAACGTCATCTCGGGCAACTCCGGCCCGGGTATTGAAATCACCGGGACAGCATCCACGAGCAACGTCGTGGCCGGCAACTTCATCGGTACCAACGCGGCCGGCACGGCGGCCGTGCCCAACAGCACGTCTGGCGTGTCTGTCGAGAGCGGCGCCGACGGAAACCTGATCGGCGGCACGACAGCCGGCGACGGGAACCTCATCGAGTTCAACGCCGCGGCGGGCGTCGCCATCTACGACGCGACCACGACGAACGACGCCGTGCTCGGCAACCGGATCTCGCAAAACGGCGGACTGGGCATCGACCTGGGCAACGACGGCGTCACGCTGAATCACGATGGCGGCGTCGTCGCCGGGCCCAACGGCCTGCAGAACTTCCCGGTGCTCTCGAGCGTGTCCACCAGCGCCGGAAACACCACGTTCACCGGCCGGCTCAACAGCAGTGCCGACACGACCTACCGCATCGAGTTCTTCGACAATGCCGGCAGCGGCGATCCGTCGGGCTATGGTCAAGGGGCTGTCTATCTCGGCGCAACGTCGGTTACTACCGACGCCAGCGGCAACGCCGCGTTCACGGCTGTTCTGCCCGTGACGACGGCGGTCGGCGACGCGATCTCCGCGACCGCGACCGTCGCCCTCGGCGGGGGCAGCTATGGCAGCACCTCCGAATTCGCGCAAAACCTCGGTTCCGGCGTTGTCAACAATCGGCCGGTCACCAACCTGCCTGGCACGCAGACCATCATGGAGAACACGAGCCTCGTCTTCTCCAGTTCCAATGGCGATCAGATTTCGGTTGCCGACAGCGACTCGCGCGGCTATCCCGAACAGGTGTCGCTGGCCGTCCTCAACGGAACGCTTACGCTCAGCGGCACGACCGGACTGACTTTTTCCAGTGGCACGGGAACGGGTGATGCGTCGATGCAGTTCACCGGGACGATCACGGACATCAACAATGCCCTGAACGGCCTGACCTACACGCCCGCGGCCAACTTCAGCGGAACCGACGGGCTGGGCGTCACGATCAACGATCTGGGGAACACGGGTGCAGGTGGTCCGCAATCGGCCAGTGGAAGCGTCAGCATTACTGTCAAGCAAGCCCCGCCGACGGTGGCCACGCCGGCTGCGGCCACGCCTTCGTCGGTCACCGGCACGACGGCCAACCTTTCGGTGTTGGGGGCGGATGACGGCGGCGAGAGCAATCTGACCTACACATGGGCCGCCACCGGCACGCCGCCGGCCCCCGTCAGCTTCAGCGCCAATGACAGCAACGCCGCCAAAAACACTACGGCCACCTTCTCGCAGGCGGGCAACTACAGCCTCCAAGTCACGATCACCGACGCCGGCGGACTGTCCGCGACCTCGACGGTCAACGTCACGGTGAACCAGACGCTCACGAGCATCGCCGTCACGCCGGGCACGGCCACCTTGGTCGAGAACGGGAAGCAGCAGTTCACGGCGGTCGGCTACGACCAGTTCGGCCAAGTACTGGCCAGTCAGCCCGCCTTCACCTGGTCTCAGGTCTCGGGCGTCGGCTCGGTTTCCGCGGCCGGGCTGTACACGGCCCCGCCGCGCCCGGCTTGGCCACGATCGCCGCCAGCAGCGGCGGCATCAGCGGCACGGCCTCCGTTACGGTCAACAACGCTGTTCCGACGGTGGCCACGCCGGCCTCGGCCGCGCCTTCGCCGGTCACCGGCACGACGGCCAATCTTTCGGTGTTGGGGGCGGATGACGGCGGCGAGAGCAACCTGACGTACACTTGGGCCGCCACCGGCACGCCGCCGGCCCCCGTCAGCTTCGGTGCCAACGACAGCAACGCTGCCAAGAACAGCACGGCCACCTTCTCGCAGGCGGGCAACTACAGCCTCCAAGTCACGATCACCGACGCGGGCGGACTGTCCGCGACCTCGACGGTCAACGTCACGGTGAACCAGACGCTCACGAGCATCTCCGTCACGCCGGGCACGGCCACCTTGGTCGAGAACGGGAAGCAGCAGTTCACGGCGGTCGGCTACGATCAGTTCGGCCAAGTACTGGCCAGACCAGCCCGCCTTCACCTGGTCGCAGGTCTCGGGCGTCGGCTCGGTTTCCGCGGCCGGGCTGTATACGGCCCCGGCCGCCAGCGGCTTGGCGACGATCGCGGCCCGTAGCGGCGGCATTAGCGGTACGGCCTCCGTTACGGTCAATAACGCCGCGCCGACGGTAGCCACGCCGGCCTCGGCCACGCCTTCGCCGGTCGCCGGCACGACGAACAACCTCTCGGTGTTGGGGGCCGATGACGGCGGCGAGAGCAACCTGACGTACACTTGGGCCGCCACCGGCACGCCGCCGGCCCCCGTCAGCTTCAGCGCCAACGGCAGCAACGCCGCCAAGAACACCACGGCCAGCTTCTCGCAGGCGGGCAACTACAGCCTCCAGGTCACAATCACCGACGCCGGCGGACTGTCCACGACCTCGACCGTTAACGTCACGGTGAACCAGACGCTGACGCGCATTGCCGTGACGCCGGGCACGGCCACCTTGGTCGAGAACGGGACGCAGCAGTTCACGGCGGTCGGCTACGATCAGTTCGGCCAAGTACTGGCCAGTCAACCCGCCTTCACCTGGTCTCAGGTCTCGGGCGTCGGCTCGGTTTCCGCGGCCGGGTTGTACACGGCGCCCGCCGCGCCCGGCTTGGCCACGATCGCCGCTAGCAGCGGCGGCATCAACGGCACGGCCTCTGTTACGGTTAACAACGCCGCGCCGACGGTGGCCACGCCGGCCTCGGCCACGCCTTCGCCGGTCGCCGGCACGACGACCAACCTTTCCGTGTTGGGGGCCGATGACGGCGGCGAGAGCAATCTGACCTACACATGGGCTGCCACCGGCACGCCGCCGGCCCCGGTCAGCTTCAGCGCCAACGACAGCAACGCCGCCAAGAACACCACGGCCACTTTCTCGCAGGCGGGCAGCTACAGCCTCCAGGTCACGATCACCGACTCGGGCGGACTATTCACGACCTCGACCGTCAACGTCACGGTGAACCAGACGCTGACGAGCATCGCCGTCACGCCGAGCAAGGCTACGTTGGTCGAGAACGGGACACAGCAGTTCTCGGCGGTCGGCTACGATCAGTTCGGCCAAGTGCTGGCCAGTCAACCCGCCTTCACCTGGTCGCAGGTCTCGGGCATCGGCTCGATTTCCGTTGCCGGGCTATACACGGCCCCCGCCGCCAGCGGCGCGGCGACGATCGCCGCCAGCAGCGGCGGCATCAGCGGCACGGCCGCTGTCACGGTCAACCACGTCAACCAACGGCCTACCTTGACCTTGCCGGGTCCACAGAACGCCGGCATGAGCATATTGGTGTTCTCGCAGGCCGCCGGCAACCCAATCATCGTGCGGGACGTTGATGCCGGAACCGCACCCATCGAAATGACACTCACGGTCGGTTCCGGGCAGATCACTTTGGCCAGCGTGCAGAACCTGACGCAAGTGACGGGCAACGGCACCTCGGCGATCGTAATGCACGGTTCGCTCAGCGCCTTGAACGCCGCCATGAATGGCATGCAGTTCCGTCCCGCTGCCCCAAGCACGACACTGAAAGTCACAGCCAACGACCTGGGCAACACGGGCATCGGCGGGCCGAAAACCGCCAGTGGCGCCGTCGCAATCACTGCCTCGTTGCTCATCCCCAACAATAATAACAATAACGACAATAACAACAGCGGTTCGAAATTCAGGCGGCGCCACGGGACCGCAAATTCCCCCTGCCAGCCCGGACAATCCTGCAGACAACGGCACCACGAAGAACAACAACACGCCGTCCAAGGTGGAGCCGAATTCGAACGGCCACTCGGTCGCTTCGCACCGATTCGTTCGCGTGTTGCGGACGGACGACCAGCCCGCCGTGACGAACGTGCGGCCGAACGTGTCTCTTGCGACGTACCAGGTAGCCAACGAAACGGAACTTGCCCCGCCAGGGCCACAACGGTTCCACGTCGATCGGAGCAACGCCAACATGGCCGCGGAAAGCAGTGCCAAACAAGTCTCCGCAAGCGACCTGCAATTCCTCTGGACTCAACTTGATCGTTGGAAGGACGGTTCCCGCCGTTCGGACGAAATGTCGTGGTGGCACGTCGGCACTGCGGTGGGACTGACCGCGACCGGTTCCCTCGCCTTGCTGGTCTGGTGCCTGCGGGGTGGTTCGCTGGTCGCAAGCGCTCTGTCGTTCCTGCCGGTGTGGAGCAACTTCGACCCGTTGCCCGTGTTGGATTTGGTTGCGCGGGATGCCCGTGACAACGACGGGCGGGCGCCGGAACACGGTAGCGACGCGGACGGCGACGACGCAGCGGAGGTCGTCTTCCAATGAGAGGATCATCGTGAAACTCAGGTTTTCGACGACAACGCGAATCACGCTCGGGCTGACCGGCCTTTCGGTCGGCTGCCTGCTTGTCGTTCTCTACCTGGGCATGATTCCCGATGCCGTCCGGACCGAGTCGGAAGGCCGCTGCGCCTTGGCCGAATCGGTTGCCGTGCAGTGCTGTCTCGCCGCTCAGAAAGACGACATCCCGACCATGCGGGCCGTGCTTGGCGAGCTGGTCGTGCGAAACGATTCCGTCCTCTCGGCTGCCGTCCGCCGCCGTAAGGGCGACATCGCCGTCGAAGTCGGCGATCACCACGTGCATTGGCAGGCCTCGCCCGAGGACCTTCGCCCCGGGGCCCAATTGAAAGTGCCGATCTACCAGGGTCGGGAACTGTGGGGCGAGCTGGAAGTCTGCTGCCGGCCGTTGGGCTACAATGGCTGGCTGGGCTGGCTGATGAATCCCGTGACGCGGTTGATTATCTTCCTTTCGGCCAGCGCGTTCCTGCTGCAGCGCTTGTATCTGAAACGCGTGCTGCGGCTGCTCGATCCCACGGCCGTGGTGCCCGACCGCGTCCGCGCCACGCTCGACACGCTGGCTGAAGGCGTGATGATCCTCGACAACAAGCAGCAAATCGTGCTGGCCAACAAGGCATTCGCCGACCGCCTGGGCAAGTCCCCCGACATGCTTCAAGGCCGCAGGCCTGCGGAGTTCGGTTGGTTCAATCCGGAGGGCGAGCATGCGCCCGAATCGCTTCCCTGGGTCGATGCCATTCGCCTGGGACAAACGCGGACCGGCGTCATCCTTCGCGTTCCAGGCCGGAACGACGAGACTGCGCACCCTCTCGGTCAACGCCATGCCGATCGTCGGCGGCCGCGGCGAGCGGCGGGGGGCACTGGCCACTTTCGACGACGTCACCAAGATCGAACAGCAGAACATCGAACTGGCCCGCATGCTCTCGGCGCTCAAGGAATCGCGCGACGAGATCCAGCGGCAGAACCGCGAATTGTACGAACTGGCGACCTTCGACCCGCTCACGCAGTGTCTCAATCGCCGCTCGTTCTTCGAGAAGCTGGAAACCCACTGGGCCAGCGCGGTCCGCTACGGCCACCCGGTCAGCTTCATCATGGTCGATGTCGACCACTTCAAGTCGGTCAACGACCGCTTCGGCCACGGCACCGGCGACGTCGTGCTTGCAGAAGGTCGGCGAGACGTTGCGCAGCAGCGCCCGCGATTCCGACCTCGTCAGCCGTTATGGCGGCGAGGAGTTTTGCATCCTCCTGCCGCACATGGAGATCGAACAGGCGGCCGTGGCCGCGGAACGCTATCGGGCTGCAATCGAGGCGATGCGGTTCGAGCAGTTTTCGATCACCGCCAGCTTCGGCGTAGCGTCCTACTCCGGTCGCGAGACGACCTCGCAAGAGCTTCTGGAACTGGCCGACAAGGCCCTGTATTCGGCCAAACGCAGCGGGCGCAACCGCGTCGTCCGCGGCGACCGGATCGACCAGGCCACGGCTGCCAAACCGCCAGCCGCGCCCTCTACCGCCGTCGCTACGCCTGCGAGCATGGCAATAACAACGCAATTTCCGCTGGAACGCGCGGTTCGCCAGGGCAAGGACGATCAAGCGCCGCTTGCCGCCGAAGTCGTCCGCAGCCTGGGCCGGGCGTTGGCCTATCGCGACACGATGACGGCCGAACATAGCCGGCAGGTTGCCGAGACCTGCATGTTGGCGGCCAAGGACCTCCTCTCCCAGCGGGCATGCCACGAACTGGAGATTGCTGCCTTGTTGCACGACATCGGCAAGCTGGCCATTCCCGACGCGGTCCTGCTCAAGCCGGGCAGCCTCACCGCGGATGAATGGGCCGTGATGCGCGCCCACGACGGTATCGGCGCCGAGATTCTCGAAGCGGCCGGCGCCTCGTCCGCGCTGATCCAGATCGTCCGCACGCACCACGCCTGGTATGCCGGAAGCACGCAGAATCCGGCGTTGCCCCGCGGCGAGGATATTCCGCTTGCGGCGCGAATTCTGGCGATTGCCGACGCCTTTTCGGCTATCATCTCGGACCGCCTATACCGCAAAGGACGCAGCCAAGACGAGGCGTTCGAGGAGCTGCGCCGCAGCGCCGGCACGCAGTTCGACCCGGCCTTGGTGGAACATTTCATCAAAGTCATCCAGGAGAGCGATCGAAGCCGCGTCGGTCCGTCCTCCGACCTCGGCAAGCAAACGGTCCTCGACATCGGCCTGCAAATCGAACGCCTGGCCGTGGCGCTGGACATGCGCGACTTCACGAGTCTCTCCGCCATGTCCGGCCACCTGGCCACCACGGCGGCCCGCAGTGGCGCCGTCGAGATCGCCGAGTTGGCCATCCGCCTGGAAAGCTCCGCCGCTGCTGAGCCGGACTTGATGACCATCATGCAGTTGACCCGTGAGCTGTTGGACGCCTGCCGTTCGACGCAACGGGCCTGTTTGAGCACGACCGAGAACGCGGCTGCCTGGCGGGCGACTGCCGCTGGGGCACTCCGACACGTCGGCGAACAGGGACTGACATTCCGGTACGACTGGGAAGCCAACGGTATTCATGACGCGCACGAAGAAGTTACATCCGAACCGGAAGTGGTGGCACCCGGGCACCATGTGCGCATGGTCGGCGGCCGGCGCTCGGGCCGCGCTGGCACGCTTCACGGCGAAACCGCCGGACAATACGGCGGTTTCTCGTCCGCGAATGCTGGACTGTATGGAACTGGAGGACCGCGTGCTGTTCAGCGCCGCGCCGATGGTGATGGCCGTCGCGCCGCATGGCGGCGCCTTGGGTCCAGGGCGTGCCCATCTGCTCGGCCCGCAAGTATCTGCCGCAAACTCCAATTCCGCCCATGCCCTGCCGTTCGGGCCGCAAATAACCACGGCGTACCGACATGATCCATCGCCCCAAGCGGCCGGCCAGAATGTTCTGTCCAGCCAGACGGAAACCAACGTCGTTCTGATCGATTCGCAACTTACCGACAGCGCGCAGTTGATCGCCGACGTCGCGCCGAACAGCAAAGTCTTTGTTTACAACAGCCACACCGACACCGCTGCGGAGGTGCTGCAGCGCGTCGTCGCCTGGGCGGATGCCACGGGCAGCCGAATCGAAGATCTTGCGATCCTTTCGCACGGCGTTGGTGGGGCGTTCGAACTGGGCAATCAGTGGATCACGGCTACTTCGCTATCGGCAACCGCACCCGCTTGGCAAAACCTCGGTAGCGTCCTTGCGGTCGGGGCGAACATCGAGATATTCGGTTGCAATGTCGCAGTCCCAGGGTCTGAGGGCCAGACCTTATTGAACGCGCTCTCCTCCGTCACCCACGCGGCAATCTTTGCCTCGACCGACACTACGGGCGCCGGGGGCAACTGGATTCTCGAAGCGGCTTCGGCCGGCGCGAATCCTTCCTCGCTCACGGCCTCGGCTGTTCCGCTCAATACATCGGCCCTTGCCATTTATTCTGGAGTGCTCGCCACGATCGCCGTTGACACCACGTCGTCGGCCGCCACGGCGTCCGGCGGGGCGAGCAGCCTCACGTTCTCGCACACGGTCAACAGCGGCAGTAATAGCATCCTCGTCGTCGAAGTCGCGAGCTCACACGGCGGCGCCAGCGACCCGGTCTCCTCGGTCACCTACGGCAGCCAGACCTTGACCCTGGCTGGCTCGGCCAGCCTGCCTAATAGTGAAACCACCGATATCTGGTACTTGTTGGCCCCGACGGTCGGTACGGCCAACGTCGTTGTGACCCTCACGGGAAGTTGCCATTTCGTGGCAGGCGCGACCGATTACTTTGGCGTCAGCCAGACGACGCCTTGGGGGACGCTTGTCACCGCGACGGGATCGGCTAGTTCCACGCCGTCGGTCAGCGTGGCTTCCGCGGCTGGGCAGTTGGTCATCGACTCGATCGTCGACCAGGGCGATGCCGGATCGATCACGCCTTCCGGGACCGGACAAACCCAACTCTGGAACCAGGCCACGGGAACTGCGGCAGGTGATGCCCTCGGCGGCGGCAGTTACCAGGCTGGCGCTTCGTCGGTGACAATGTCCTGGACGGAGGGCACTGCTCACAACTGGCGCTCGCCGCGCTGGCGATGAATGCCAGCTCGGTTAACCAAGCGCCGACGGGGGCGAACAATACCATCACGACACTGGAGAACACGCCTTACATGTTCGCCGCGTCAACCTTCGGCTTCAGCGACCCGAACACACCGCCCAACAACTTGCTGGCGGTCGAGATTACGACGTTGCCCGGAGCGGGCACCCTCAGTGACAACGGCGTGGCGGTCACTGCCGGGCAGTTCGTCGCAGCCAGCGACATCAGCGGTGGTAAACTGCTCTTCACTCCGGCCACGAACACCAGCGGCATGGGCTATGCCAGCTTCGCTTTCCAAGTAGAAAACAACGGCGGCACGGCCAACGGCGGTCAGAATCTCGATCCGTTGCCGAAGACCATGACGGTCAACGTGACCTACGTCAACCAGGCCCCAACGGGAACGAATAATACCGTTACCACGCTCGAGAACGCTCCCTACACGTTCGCCGCGTCGGCCTTCGGTTTCAGCGACCCGAACCTGCCGTCCAACAGTCTGCTGGCCGTCGAGATTACGACATTGCCCGGAGCGGGGACCCTTAGCGACAACGGCGTGGCGGTGACCGCCGGACAATTCGTGAGCGCGGCCGACATCAACGCCGGGAAGTTGGTCTTCACCCCGGCGGTCGACGCCGTCGGCGCCGGCTATGCCAGCTTCACGTTCCAAGTCGAGAACAACGGCGGTACGGCCAATGGCGGCCAGGATCTCGATCCCACTCCCAAGACGACGGCCGTCAACGTCAGTTACTCCGGAGTGCCTGGCACGATGGCGGTTGATACTACGTCATCGTCGGCCACGGCATCCGGCGGGGCGAGCAGCCTCACGTTTTCGCACACGGTGAACAGTGGCAACGACAGCATTCTCGTGGTCAGCGTCGGCATCCGACAGACCGGCGCCGACCAGCAAGTCTCGTCGATCACCTACGGCAGCCAGAGCTTGAACTTTGCCGGCCTGGCTGAACTCGCGAATAACGAAGATGTGGAACTGTGGTACTTGCCGGCCCCGACTACCGGCACGGCGAACGTCGTCGTGAACGTCAGCCATAAAGCGCTTTTTGTGGCTTCCGCGACCGACTACTTCGGCGTCAACCAGACGATTCCCTTCGGCACGCCTGTTTCCGCAACGGGGAACAACCCCCCAACTTCGGTCAACGTGAGCTCCTCACCAAGCCAACTCGTCATCGACGCGATGGTCACTCAGGGTGATTCCCAGACCATTACGCCCGGGGCCGGTCAGACTCAACTCTGGAACGAGAATACGGGAAACTCAGGCGGCGATGCCCTGGGAGGCGGCAGTTACGAGGTTGGCACGTCCACGGCAACGATCGCGTGGAGTCAACAAAACAATCACAACTGGGCGCTCGTCGCGCTGGCGATGAATGCCAGCTCGGTTAACCAAGCGCCGACGGGGACGAACAACACGGTCACCACGCTGGAGAACACGGCGTACACGTTTGCCACCACGGACTTCGGCTTCAGCGACCCCAACCTGCCGCCCAACAGCCTGCTGGCGGTCGAGATCACGACCCTGCCGGGGGCGGGGACGGTCACCGACAATGGCGTGGCGGTGACCGCCGGGCAGTTCGTCGCGGCCAGCGACATCAGCGCCGGCAAACTGCTCTTCACTCCGGCCGCGAACAGCAGCGGCACGGGCTATGCCAGCTTCACTTTCCAGGTGCAGAACAACGGCGGCACGGCCAACGGCGGCGTCAATCTCGATCCGTCGCCGAAGACCATGACCGTCAACGTGACCTATGTCAACCAGGCCCCCAGCGGGACGAACAACACCGTCACCACGCTGGAGAATACGGCGTACACGTTTGCCACCACGGACTTCGGCTTCAGCGACCCCAACCTGCCGCCCAACAGCCTGCTGGCGGTCGCGATCACGACTTTGCCGGGGGCGGGGACGCTCACCGACAACGGCGTGGCGGTGACTGCCGGGCAGTTCGTCGCGGCCAGCGACATCAGCGCCG
Source organism: uncultured Planctomycetia bacterium (assembly GCA_963779975.1). Taxonomy (GTDB): domain Bacteria; phylum Planctomycetota; class Planctomycetia; order Pirellulales; family Thermoguttaceae; genus JANXQG01. Next base: position 47,063 of record CAWAAL010000001.1, read on the forward strand.
GCAAACTGCTCTTCACCCCGGCCGCGAACACCAGCGGCACGGGCTATGCCAGCTTCACTTTCCAGGTGCAGAACAACGGCGGCATGGCCAACGGCGGCGTCAATCTCGATCCGTCGCCGAAGACCATGACCGTCAACGTGACCTATGTCAACCAGGCCCCCAGCGGAACGAACAACACCGTCACCACGCTGGAGAACACGGCGTACACATTCGCCACCACGGACTTCGGCTTCAGCGACCCCAACCTGCCGCCCAACAGCCTGCTGGCGGTCGCGATCACGACTTTGCCGGGGGCGGGGACGCTCACCGACAACGGCGTGGCGGTGACTGCCGGGCAGTTCGTCGCGGCCAGCGACATCAGCGCCGGCAAACTGCTCTTCACCCCGGCCGCGAACACCAGCGGCACGGGCTATGCCAGCTTCACTTTCCAGGTGCAGAACAACGGCGGCACGGCCAACGGCGGCGTCGATCTCGATCCGTCGCCGAAGACCATGACCGTCAACGTGACCTATGTCAACCAGGCCCCCAGCGGAACGAACAACACCGTCACCACGCTGGAGAACACGGCGTACACATTCGCCACCACGGACTTCGGCTTCAGCGACCCCAACCTGCCGCCCAACAGCCTGCTGGCGGTCGAGATCACGACTTTGCCGGGGGCGGGGACGCTCACCGACAACGGCGTGGCGGTGACTGCCGGGCAGTTCGTCGCGGCCAGCGACATCAGCGCCGGCAAACTGTTCTTCACCCCGGCCGCGAACACCAGCGGCACGGGCTATGCCAGCTTCACCTTCCAAGTGGAAAACAACGGCGGCATGGCCAACGGCGGCCAGGATCTCGATCCGTCGCCGAAGACCATGACCGTCAACGTGACCTACGTCAACCAGGCCCCCAGCGGGACGAACAACACCGTCACCACGCTGGAGAACACGGCGTACACGTTTGCAACCACGGACTTCGGCTTCAGCGACCCCAACCTGCCGCCCAACAGCCTGCTGGCGGTCGAGATCACGACCCTGCCGGGGGCGGGGACGCTCACCGACAACGGCGTGGCGGTGACTGCCGGGCAGTTCGTCGCGGCCAGCGACATCAGCGCCGGCAAACTGCTCTTTACCCCGGCCGCGAACAGCAACGGCACGGGATATGCCAGCTTCACCTTCCAGGTCCAGAACAACGGTGGCACCGCCAACGGCGGCCAGGATCTCGATCCGTCGCCGAAGACCATGACCGTCAACGTGACCTACGTCAACCAGGCCCCCAGCGGGACGAACAACACCGTCACCACGCTGGAGAACACGGCGTACACGTTCGCCACCACGGACTTCGGTTTCAGCGACCCCAACCTGCCGCCCAACAGCCTGCTGGCGGTCGAGATCACGACTTTGCCGGGGGCGGGGACGCTCACCGACAACGGCGTGGCGGTGACCGCCGGGCAATTCATCGCGGCCAGCGACATCAGCGCCGGCAAACTGCTCTTCACTCCGGCCGCGAACAGCAGCGGCACGGGCTATGCCAGCTTCACTTTCCAGGTGCAGAACAACGGCGGCACGGCCAACGGCGGCGTCGATCTCGATCCGTCGCCGAAGACCATGACCGTCAACGTGACCTACGTCAACCAGGCCCCCAGCGGGACGAACAACACCGTCACCACGCTGGAGAACACGGCGTACACGTTCGCCGCCGCGGACTTCGGTTTCAGCGACCCCAACCTGCCGCCCAACAGCCTCCTGGCGGTCGAGATCACGACTTTGCCGGGGGCGGGCACGCTCACCGACAACGGCGTGGCGGTGACCGCCGGGCAGTTCGTCGCGGCCAGCGACATCAGCGCCGGCAAACTGCTCTTCACTCCGGCCACGAACAGCAGCGGCACGGGCTATGCCAGCTTCACCTTCCAGGTGCAGAACAACGGCGGCACGGCCAACGGCGGCGTCGATCTCGATCCGTCGCCGAAGACCATGACCGTCAACGTGACCTACGTCAACCAGGCCCCCAGCGGGACGAACAACACCGTCACCACGCTGGAGAACACGGCGTACACGTTTGCAACCACGGACTTCGGCTTCAGCGACCCCAACCTGCCGCCCAACAGCCTGCTGGCGGTCGAGATCACGACTTTGCCGGGGGCGGGGACGCTCACCGACAACGGCGTGGCGGTGACTGCCGGGCAGTTCGTCGCGGCCAGCGACATCAGCGCCGGCAAACTGCTCTTCACTCCGGCCACGAACAGCAGCGGCACGGGCTATGCCAGCTTCACTTTCCAGGTGCAGAACAACGGCGGCACGGCCAACGGCGGCGTCGATCTCGATCCGTCGCCGAAGACCATGACCGTCAACGTGACCTACGTCAACCAGGCCCCCAGCGGAACGAACAACACCGTCACCACGCTGGAGAACACGGCGTACACGTTCGCCACCACGGACTTCGGCTTCAGCGACCCCAACCTGCCACCCAACAGCCTGCTGGCGGTCGAGATCACGACCCTGCCGGGGGCGGGGACGCTCACCGACAACGGCGTGGCGGTGACTGCCGGGCAGTTCGTCGCGGCCAGCGACATCAGCGCCGGCAAACTGTTCTTCACCCCGGCCGCGAACACCAGCGGCACGGGCTATGCCAGCTTCACCTTCCAAGTGGAAAACAACGGCGGCATGGCCAACGGCGGCGTCAATCTCGATCCGTCGCCGAAGACCATGACCGTCAACGTCACGCCGGTCGACCAAGCACCGTTGGTTACCGTTCCTGGACCGCAGAGTTCACAGCCGATCGGCATCATTTTTTCCATGTCGACCGGCAACGCGGTTACGATCAGCGATGCGTCTGTGGGCAACGCGGCAATTCAAGTCACCCTTACGGCGACCAACGGCGCGATTACGCTGGCGGGCACGCGAGGGCTGACGCTTAGCCTTGGCAGCGGACAGCAGGACGCGCGGATCGTAATGACCGGGACCGTCGCCGACGTGAACGCGGCCATGAATGGGATGCTGTTCCGCCCCACGGCCCAATCGGCGCAGTTGCAAGTCGTGGCCAATGACTTGGGAAACGGCGGAACGGGTGGGCCAAAAACTGGCAGCGGAACGGTCGTCATCACGCAGGTTCTCGTGCCGTTTCCGCCCAGCCCTCCGATCGTAATCCCTCCGGCGCCGGCCCCGGCGCCATTCGTGCCGGGGCGGCCGCTTGTTCCCCCGATCCCGGTTGTCGTGCCCGACGTGCCCCCGGTCTCCCCCACTCCGCCGCCTGCGGCGCCGACGAAGCCGACGGTGCGGATCGCCTCGAACGTATCGCAACCGCAGAACCTGGTACAGGCGTGGTCCGAGGAAATGCCCCTTTCCCCAACCGCTGGCTCTAAGCACCGCGCTCAACAGTCGGCCGCGATGGCGAAGCCGCCCGCCGTCTCGCCCGAATTGAGCTGCGTTGACGCGGGCAGCGCGCTGTGGACCGATCTCGACGCCATGGACCAGAAGTTGATGTCGCACGTCACGACGCATGATTTGGCGGTCGGAGCGGCCCTGGCGGTGAGTACCGGCTTCACCGTGGGCTACGTGCTCTGGATGCTGCGCGGCGGCATGTTGTTGACGAGTTTGCTCGCGCAGATGCCCGCCTGGCGGCTCGTCGACCCGCTCGTCGTGTTGAGCCACACCAAGATCTTCGAGAACGACGGGGAGCAGGAAACCCTGGGAACGATCGTCGATAGCCTGGAAGACCGTCCGCTCGAACCGGCGGTGGAGAAGGAGATACGCGAATGAACTGGCTTTCCACGCGCATGCGGATATCGATCGGGCTGGCATGCCTGACGCTGAGCGTACTTTTGTTGAGCATGCTGATCGGTGTCTTGCCCGATCGCGAAAAAGCGGTGCTCGAAGGGCGGCGCACCCTCTGCGAAGCGATTGCCGTCAATAGTTCGATCCTGGTTTCGCAGCAAGATCTGGCCCGCTTGCACGCCGTGCTCAAAGTGACCGCCGACCGCAATCCGGATATTCTCTCTGCGGCCGTCCGCCGCGACGACGGCAAATTGCTCGTCGAGGTGGGCGAGCATCGTGCGCAGTGGAAGCCGCTGGACGACAGACACTCCATCGACACGCAGGTGCAAGTGCCGATCCATGCCGGCGACAAACGCTGGGGCAGCGTCGAGATTCGCTTCCGGCCGTTAAGCCAGGCAGGCATGACGGGGTTGTTCTTCGGCCCGCGGCCGCGGCTCTTGTGGTTCGTTTGCAGTTCGTGCTTCGTGCTTTTCTTTCTCTATATGAAGAAGATGCTCGAATACCTCGACCCTTCGCAGGCCGTGCCGGAACATGTCCGTTCCGCGCTCGACACCCTGGCCGAAGGGCTGCTGGTGATCGACGGCCGCGATCGCATCGTGCTGGCCAACGGGGCCTTCGCCGCCATGGTCGGCAAATCGCCGGACAAGCTCCTGGGCCACGTGGCCTCGCGCCTGCCCTGGGTCCATGGGAAGGAGAACGAACCTCCCGCCGCGCTGCCTTGGACCATCGCCATGCGGGAAAAGACCGCCAAAACCAACGTCATGCTGCGGCTCCAGACGGTCGGCGGCGGGCTGCGGACGTTCATCGTCAACTCTTCGCCCGTGCTGGGAAGCAAAGGCGAGTACCGCGGCGTGCTGGCCAGTTTCGACGACGTGACGGACCTGGAAGAGAAGGAACTCGAACTCCGCAAGGCCGTCGCCTCGGCCGACGCCGCCAACCGCACGAAGAGCGAGTTCCTGGCCAACATGAGCCACGAGATCCGCACCCCGATGAACGCGATCCTCGGCTTCACCGACGTCTTGCGCCGCGGTTTCGCGGCCGACGAGCAGACCCGCCAGCACTACCTGGACACCATCCATTCCAGCGGCAAGCACCTGCTGGATCTGATCAACGACATTCTCGACCTGTCCAAGATCGAGGCCGGACGCCTGGAGGTCGAACGCACTGCCTGCTCGCCTTGCGAACTGATCGCGGAACTGGTGGCCATGTTCGGCGTGCCCGCGCAAAACCGCGGGATCTCCCTGGAGTTCATCACGGCCGGCCCGGTCCCCGAGACGATCCTCACCGATCCGACCCGCTTCCGGCAGATCATCGCCAATCTGGTCGGGAACGCGATCAAGTTCACCGAAACCGGCGGCGTGAAAATCGTCGCCCGGCTCCTGTCCCATGGCGAGAAGCCCCAGTTGGCGATCGACGTGATCGACACCGGCATCGGCATCTCGCCCGAGGGTCTGGGCAAGATCTTCGAGCCCTTCGTGCAGGCCGACAGCGCGGTGACCCGGCGTTTCGGCGGGACCGGGCTCGGGCTGACCATCAGCCGCCGTTTCGCCGCGGCCCTGGGGGGCGAACTCACGGTGGCCAGCGAACTCGGTCGAGGCAGCACGTTCACCGTGACTCTGGACACCGGCCCCCTGGACGGGATTCGCTTGCTCGACGCGCCCCAAGCCAAGACTTTCCCGGCGCTGCCCGGCAGCCGGTTCCGCCAAGAACCTGCCGAAACTGCCGCCGGCCCGCGTCCTGGTCGCCGACGACGGCGAGGCGAACCGCCAATTGATCACGGTCATCCTCACCCGCGCCGGTCTCCAAGTGGAGACTGCGGAAAATGGCGAGGTGGCCGTGCGGATGGCCACCAGCCGACACTTCGACCTGATCCTGATGGATATGCAAATGCCGGTCATGGACGGCTATACGGCCACCACGAAGCTGCGTCAACAAGGACTGTCGATTCCGATCGTGGCACTCACGGCCAGCGTCATGCAAGGAGCGGAGGGCAGATGCAGCGCCGTCGGCTGCTCCGCGTATGTCGCCAAGCCCGTGGATATCGACGAACTGATGCGCTGTCTGGCCGAACAGCTCAAGGGAATCGCCGGGGCGAGCCAGGAGCGCAGCCCGGGGGACGAGGAGTCTTGTTCCCGCGGAGATTTCGCCACCTTGCGAAGCAACTCACGCGCGAAAACAAAGTGACGAGGCTGATCTTTCGATGCTTGCACCGCTGCCTCCGTCGCGGAGTGCCCCGCGACGCCGACCACCCCTGGTATCCAGCCTGCCGATGGACGATCCCGAATTCCGGCAGATCGTCGCGGGATTCATCCAACGCCTCCGCGAGCAGGCGGTCGCGATGCAGGCCGCGTGGGAGCAAAGGGATCTCGCTGAATTGGCGCGTCTGTCGCATTGGCTCAAGGGAGCGGGCGGGACCGTGGGATTCGACGCTCTCACCGAACCGGCAAAGAAGGTGGAACTGCTCGCCAAGCAAGAACAAGTGGACGAGATCGGCGATGCACTCGGCGAAGTGCTCGACATGATCGATTCTACGGCTATGCCGGCGGCGGAAGCCGCTTCGTATGCATCCTCTTGAAAACACGAATTCAACCTGGATTGGAGATCATCCTCATGGACGCAACGTTTTCATCCTGCAACCCGGCGCTGGTCGCGGCCACCGTCGTTTCCCCTCCACCCAGGGCGGCCCACGTGGAAGGCCGCCAGCCGCAGAAGACGGACGGCCCCGCGCCGCGGGACCCGATCATGGATTCCGCGATCATGATTCTGGACGACGAGCCGTACAACGTAATGGTTGTCCGCAAGTATCTCCGTGATGTCGGCTACTCGAATCTGTTGACGCTCAATGATTCCAGCGAGGCCCTGACGACCATCGCCCGGGAGAAGCCGAGGCTTCTGCTGTTGGACATCATGATGCCCAAAATGAGCGGACTGGAGATCCTGCGGGCCCTGCGCTTACATGAACCAACCGGTCGATTCCCGGTACTGGTCCTGACCGCCTCCACCGACGCCGAGACCAAACGGGAAGCCCTGGACCTGGGCGCGGCCGATTTTCTCCCCAAGCCGGTCGATCCCCAACGATCTGATCCCGCGCGTGCGCAACGCCCTGACTACAAGGGTTTACGAGGAACGCCTGGCCAACTACGCGGAGAAACTGGAGCAAGATGTCCGCAAACGGACCGCGGAGTTAGCCGCCTCAAGGCAGGAAGTCATCCATTGTCTTGCCCGCGCGGCGGAGTACCGCGACGACATCACCGGCCAGCACGTGGTCCGCGTAGGCCGCTATGCGGGGATCATCGCCCGCGAGTTGGGATTCAGCGACGGCCGACGTGGAAATGCTGGAACTGGCCGCCCAATTGCACGACGTGGGGAAGATCGGCATCCCCGATGCGATCCTCAACAGTCCGGGAAAGCTCGATCCCGAGCAATTCGCCATGATACAAAGGCACTGTTCCTTTGCAAAGAAGATCCTCACGCCGCTGGGTGAGCAAGAATGGCAAACCCTCCGGACTCATTCCCAACTTGGCGCCAACCTGCTTGAGATCAGCAGTTCGCCGATCCTGATGCTGGCCGCCCGGATCGCCCAGTCGCACCACGAGTGGTGGAACGGGGCCGGATACCCGCTCGGCCTGGCGGGCGAGGATATCCCCCTGGAAGGCCGGATCACTGCGGTGGCGGACGTGTTCGACGCGCTGAGCTCGCCTCGCGCCTACAAGAAGCCCATCCCCCGCGAGAAATGCTTCGCTATCATGTCCGAGGAGCGGGGCACGCACTTCGATCCGCGCGTGCTGGACGCGTTTTTTGCCCGGAGCAAGGAAGTGGTCCGGGTCCAGATGGAATACATGGATCTCTAACGGATCCCCCTCGACTCCCAGTCGACCATTCCACCTATTCTTCCCGTAGCGGGGGATTTTCGCTGTCGCTGCCGCCGAACACCACGCCGTGCCGCTCGCGGCCCAGCGCGGTTGCCACGATGGCCAGCAGGAAGATCGTGGCGGCACTCGTGGCCATGACGCAGGAATAAGGATATTGCCCGGCCAGCGTGGATTGCACGCTGGCGATTGAAGCGGCAATGAAGTTCCCGCACTGGTAGGCGAAGCCGGGCAGAAAGCCGCGCACCCGGTCCGGCGACAGTTCGCTGATGTGCGCGGGAATGATGCCCCACGCCCCCTGTACCATGAACTGCATCAGCACCGCGCCGGTGATGATCGCCGGCATGCCGGAAGAGAACGCCCACAGCGGCGTTACGGCCAGGGCGCCGAGGAAGGCCACGATCATCATCGCTCGCCGCCCGAGACGGTCGGAGGCCAGCCCGAAAACTATGCCGCCGGCGATCGCCCCGATCATCATCAGCATCACCACCTGCGAATAGGAGCCAGCGTCCATGCCGCGGAATTGCTTCATGAACGTCGGGTACATGTCCTGCGTGCCGTGCGAGGCGAAGTTCATGGCCGCCATCAGCAGCGTGAGATAGAGCCAGAGCTTCCAGTGCGAGCGGAGCGTTCGGCCCAGGTGCGACCAATTCTCCGCCTTGGTGCGCCGCCAGATCTCCGATTCCTTGATGCCGAAACGGATCAGCAGCGTCAACATCGCCGGCAGGCCGCCGAGCAGGAACATGATCCGCCAGCCGAAGCGTTCGAGCAGGAACCATGCCGCCACGGCCGAGAGCAGGTAGCCGGCCGCGTAGCCTTCCTGCAGCAGGCCGCTCAACACGCCGCGCCAGCGGGCGGGCACTTTCTCCATGACCAGCGACGTGCCCACGCCCCACTCGCCGCCCATGCCGATGCCGAACAGCGCCCGCAGGACGAGGAACACGGCACATGTTGGGCGAAAACGCCGTGGCCACCTCGACCACCGAGTAGAACACCAGGTCGATCATCATGGGGATGCGGCGCCCGTAGCGGTCGGCGAGCAGGCCGAAGATGAACGCCCCGACGGGCCGGAACATGAGCGTAAGCGTCAGGGAGATCGCAATTTCCGGCTGCGAAACGCCAAAATCGGCGGCGATGGCCGGCAGGGCGATGACTACAAGGAAGAAGTCGAAAGCGTCGAGCGTCCAGCCCAGGAATCCCGCGACGACGGCGAGAACCGCCTCGCGGGTCGGAACGGCCGCCGGGCCGGTCTCACTAGATCCATCCGCCGAGATCGACGCGTCTTCTTGCTGCGATAGGTCCACCATGATGCCTGTTGTTCACATATCGGCTTGGTAGAGCTTCCTGATCCGCGTATTCTCGTGGAGAAGCCGGCGGAGATAGACCACCAGGAAGATGATGGCAGACCAGAACAAGAGCAGCAACACGCTGCCCCCGGAAAGGTCGTAGGTTTCGGCCGTGAGCGATTCGCGTCCCTGCTGCGGGCCGGGCGTGAGCCAGGCCCACGCTTCGAAAATCAGGATATAGGCCAGCATTGCGAAAAACAAGGCCGTGACGCGCCGATCGCGTTTCTCCCGCGCCGCGCGGCGATCGACAAACGGCAACAACAGCAGAAACCCCGCCCCCAGTGCCAGCAGGGCGACACCCAACGCCTCGGGCAGACGCTTGAGAGTCTGGAACATGAAGAGGAAATACCATTCCGGTTTGATCCCCTGCGGGGCCGGCTGCAAGGGGTCGGCCTTGATTCCCATCTCCGCCGGCAAGAACAACGAAAGCGTGACGATCAGGCCCAGCAGCAATAGCCACACGCAGGCATCGGCAAGCAGGAATTCGCTGAAGAACGGGCGATGGTCCTTGACCTCGTGCTGCCCAAGGCCCAAGGGAAGGCCCATGCCCTGGACTTGAATCAAGGCCAGGTGGCCCAGCAGGAATAGTCCGAAGCCCAGCGGCAAGATCATGACGTGCGCGGCGAAGAAGCGCGTGATCGTATCGCCGCTCACTTGTTCGCCGCCCCGCAGAAAGTGGACCAGCAGATCGCCGATCCCCGGCAGGACGGCGGGAATCTTCGTGCCGACCAGGGTGGCATAATAGGCCAGCTCGTTCCAAGGAAGCAGATAGCCGCTGAACCCGAAACCCAAGGCGAGCAGGAACATCGCCATTCCCGAGAGCCAGGTCAATTCGCGCGGCCGGCGATAAGCGCGGGTAAACAGTACGCTGAGAAAATGCAGGCCGGCCACGGCGATGAACAGGTTGGCGCCCCAGACGTGCATCGAGCGGACGAGCCACCCGTAAGGCACGTCGAGCATGATTCTTCGCACGCTCTCGTGGGCACAGGACTCGGCCGGCTGATAGTAGAGCATCAGCAGGCAGCCGCTGGCCAGTTGCAGGGCGAAGAGGAACATCGCCGCGCCGCCCAACAGGTAGATCCAGCTCTGCCGGTGGCTCGGCACGGTCTTCTCGGCCATCCAGTCGCAGCAGCGGCCCCAGGTCGATCCGCTCGTGGAGCCAGGCCGCCGCCCAGCCGCGAACGGCTTCGGGAGTCAGGTTTCTAAGATGCCTTTTCAAGGTTCTCTTTCTCCAGGGCGATGATCAGCTTACCGTCCTTCCGCTTGCTGAAGAACGACCGCAACGGCTGCGGCGGCGGACCGGAAACGACCTGGCCGGCGGTGTCGTAGTATCCCTCGTGACAGGCGCAGTAGATGCAATTCTGCTCTTCGCGATAACCGACCGTGCAGTTCAGATGCGTGCAGGTGGCGACGAAGATCCGCAATTCGCCTTCGGGCTGCGGAGTTCTCAGCAACAGCACGGGGATCGGTCCGTACATGAGCATGCGGGACTTTCCCGGCGGCAAGTCGTAGTCGGCCTTGTCGAGCACGAGAAAGTCGGGCGGCGGCAGCCGGCGGAAGTTGCCCGCGTACTGGACCAAGGGCAACGGCGCGCCGGCTCCCCAACGCCGCGGCGCCGCCGCCGAGCATGTTGCAGAGGAAACGCCGGCGTTCCAGGTGCGACTGTTCAAGTTTCACGGGGGCTCCTCCGAAGAAGCTGTTTGAGTTTGTGCGAGAGGAGTTTCCGCCGCACGCCGCGAATGCCGTCGGTAGGGCGGACTTCCTTGGGGCACACCTCGCCGCACTTCATGATCGTGTGGCAACCCCACATGCCCGCCTGCGAGTTTTCCTGCTCCAAGGTGGTTCCGTCGCGGCTTTCCCGCGAGTCGGCCAGAAAGCGGTAGAGCTTGGCCAGGGCCGCCGGACCGGTGAAACGCTCGTCGGACTTGGTGACCGGGCAGGCCGCATAGCACAGCCCGCAGAGGATGCAATTGACGAACTGATCGATCCGCTGCCGCTGGGGCTCGGTCATGCGGCTGCCTTCGGCGGCGGTGATTTCGGCGTGCAGCCAGGGCTGGATCCGCTCGTACTTTTCCCAGAACGGGTCCATGTCGACGACCAGGTCCTTGACGATCTCGAACCCCGGCAGCGGCTCCAGCACCACGCGCCGGCCGGCAAGCAGGTGCAATTGCACCCGGCAGGCCAGGTTGAGCCGGCCGTTGATCGACATGCCGCACGAGCCGCACACGGCGCCGCGGCAACTGGAGCGGAAGGCCAGCGACGGGTCCTGCTCGTCCTGGATCCGCAGCAGTCCTTCCAGCACCGACGTCTGGCGACTCGAACGTCCAATTCGTAGGTCTGAAAGCCGGGCGGCTCGTTCCTCGCCGCCGCAGTCGTAGCGAAAGACCTCGAAGCGAAACGAGTCCGTTGTCAGTAGGTTCGTGCTTGGGGTGCATGATGGCTGGTGTCCACGTCTGGTAAGAAAAGCTGATTTCGCCGCCGTCGAGTCGGGCAAGCGTGTGCTTGAGCCACTCGGCGTCGTTGCGGGCCGGATAGTCGGTGCGGAAATGCGAACCGCGGCTTTCCCGCCGCGCCAGGGCCCCCTGGGCGATGACCTCCGCGACGTAGAGCAGCCCCTCCAACTCCAACGCCTGGAGGATCTCGAAATTGAACGGTCCCGGCGGCGTGCGGCAGCCGACCGCGGCATACTGCTCGCGCAAGCGGCGAATCTGCCCGGCCGCCTCGGCGATGGCGCTTTCGTCGCGAAAAATGCCGACTTTCTCCGTCAGCACGGTTCGCAGCGATTCCCGCAAGTGGTGGTGCGGCACGGCATTGCCGCGGCCGAGCATGCCTTCGAGCTGCGCCGTCTGCAGCGCGAGATGCCGGCTCAGCACGGCCTCCTGGGGCTGGAACGAGAAGTCGCCGCGGCGGGAGTTGATGTCTTCGGCCACCAGGCGGCCGAAGACCAGCGTGTCGAGCAGGGAATTTCCGCCCAGCCGGTTGGCGCCATGCACGCTCACGCAGGCACACTCGCCGGCGGCGTAGAAATTGTCGATCGTCGTGCGGCCGCGGACGTCCGTGTCGATGCCGCCCATGGAATAGTGTTGGCCGGGCTGGATCGGTATCGGTTCCTCGACCGGATCGAGCCCGGCGAAGTCGATGCAGATCTGGCGAATGCCGGGCAGCCGCTCGAGGATCCGCGTCTTGCCCAGGTGACGGAGATCCAGATGCAGGTAGCCCCCTTCGTATCCCCGGCCTTCGTTGATCTCGGTTTGGATCGAGCGGGCGACAATGTCGCGCGGGGCGAGTTCCATCATCTGCGGGGCATAGCGGGCCATGAACCGCTCGCCGTCGCGGTTGATCAGGTAGCCGCCCTCGCCCCGGGCCCCTTCGGTAATGAGGATATTGGTTCCGCAGAGGGTCGTGGGATGGAACTGCACGAACTCCAGGTCCTTGACGGCAATGCCCGCCGCCAGCGCCATGCCGATGCCGCTGCCGGTGTTGATCAGGGCGTTGGTCGAATTGCGATAGGCCCGGCCGTATCCGCCCGTGGCGAAGACGCAGAACCTGGCGGCGAAACACTCGAATCGCCCCTGCTTGAGGTTGTAGGCGACCAGTCCGTGGCAGCGGCCGTCGGCCACGGCGATCCGCGTGACGGCCCGCTCGTCGTAGACCTTGACCCCGCGCCGCACGAGTTGCTCGTAGAGGGTGTGCAAGAGGACGTGCCCGGTCCGGTCGGCGGCGTAGCAGGTCCGCGGGAAGCCGGCGCCGCCGAAGGGGCGTTGGGCGACCGTGCCGTCGTCGAAGCGGCTGAACGGCGCGCCCCAGCGTTCGAACTCGTGGACCACCTCCGGCGCCAGCCGGCACATTTCGTACACGGCCGCCTGGTCGGCCAGGTAATCGCTCCCCTTGATGGTGTCGAAGGCGTGTCTTTCCGGGGAGTCGTCGTCGGCTTCCGGGGCGTTTCCCATCGCGGCGTTGATGCCGCCCTGAGCGGCGCCGGAATGGGAACGCACGGGATGGACTTTGGAGAGCACGGCCACGTCGCAGTGCCCGGCCAGTCCCACGGCCGCCCGCAGCCCCGCCAGGCCCCCGCCCACTACCAAGACATCGTGTTGGATCATCGGGCGATCTGTTTGAAGTAGAAGACGAGAAACGCCGCGAACAGGACCGTCCCCAGCAGCGTGCAGCCCCAGAAGAGGAGTCGTTCCCGCCGCAGCCCCAGGTCCAACAGGATCGTTCGCAGGCCGTACAAACCGTGAAAGATCACCAGGAACACCAACAAGCAATTCAGCGTGGCATGCCGATGCAAAGCCGCGGCGGTCTTCAGCGATTCCGGTTGCGTGGAACCGGCCTGCAGAAAGCCCGTGGAAAACTGCAACGCCAGCAAGAAGATCAGCAGCAGGCCGCTGATCCGATGAAAGATCCAGACAAACACCGCGATACACCTCCCGGACATTGCAGGAAAAACGGGCAATCGAGCCCGAATTTCCCTATGCGCCGCCGGGATCCGCTCCCGACGACGAACCCTCTATGTTAGCCGAGAGTTGCTCGGACTTCCAGGTTGGCGGCCGGAACCTCGTCGGCCAGGAACCGCTTCAAGATGGCCAGCAGGTAGTTGCGAAAACGCCCCCGCGAGGCGTCCGTTTTCGCCAGCCAGTCGTGGTCGAGGAATTTCAGGAAGAACTCCTGGGTCAGGTCCTCGGCCGCGTCATGGCGGCGGCCTAGGGCACGGAGAAAGCGGTAGATCGGCCGCCAATAGCCGACGATGAAGCGGTTCATCGCCGCCAGCCGCTCGGCCGGCTGCTGAGCTTTGACATCGTCGATCATCGACCAGGCGGTGGTGGGAAAACTCATGAAAAGCAATGCTAACTCTATGTTGAAGTGCAGTCCATCAGCGCGGCTGGACGAACGCTCGGTGGGTCGGCCTTCGATAGCACGCGCGGAAGCAGCAGGCGAAATGGAGTTCTTCAGGCGGACAGGGCTGGATCAACACGGCGATTTCCCCTGGAGCAGACGTCTTGGCCTGAGAACATGATAGGCGATGGTAGCGACGAACGTAAGGATCCACCGGGCAAGCGGTTTGTCGATTTAGTCCCGCCCCCGCCGGGGCAGGCCCGGCGGGGGCGGCAGGGCAGTCTTCGACTAAATCGACAGACCGCTTGCCCGGTGGATCGTTAGGCTCGCTGCTACCCCGCGGCGGGGAAAGCTGGGGCACGGCTACACAATGCCGCAGTCATCCGCCGGGCAGCAGCCGGCTGTTGTCCCCATGCCCAGCATGTTTTCGGAGGCCCTGACAAAACCCCGACTGCCGCCTATTTTCCCCAAGTTTTCCAGCGGTTTTGTCAGGGCCTCTCAGGCAATCCGCAGGTCGCGGCAAGTCTGCTCGTAGCTCGCTTCCAAATCAAGCGGTATCGCCAAGTGCTCCGTCAACCATAGCGGTAGACACGGCAACGGCAGCCCCGGTTGCAATTCATGGTACCAGGTCTCCAGCCAGCCGCTCCTCCCGCGCGGCCGCCAGCGGCAGGCGACGGCGTAAGTCGCCAGGGGTCGGGTACCCAAGGAACGATCCGACCGGTCAATCAGTTTCAGCAAGTCGGCGTACAGATTGACGTTTCGCACGGTCACCACGTCCACCAGCACCAGCGACACGCCCTGCCGCAGCAGCATGGCGCACTTGGAAGTGAATTGGCTGCGGTGTTCTGGGCGGTCTTTGTTGGACGGGCTGATGAGTTCGATAGCGGCCACCAGGCTCCGGCCGCGGCGAGTGTCGTAGACGCGGACTTCATATTCATCGACATCCGCCAACTCGGTTTCCACCACGAGCGTGGGTTCCGCCGGCGCCCAAACGGCAGTGGCAACACCGCCGTCATCGGGCGGCAAATACGATGTCCCCGCCGCGTGTCGAGATTGTGCCTCGAACGTCGCCACGTCGATCTCCACCTCCGGTCCAAGATGGACGTGCGGACCGGCCACATACTCTGAGGGTAGCGCCTTTCCCAGGTGCTGAACGATGACCGCGGGCCATTGACCGTGGACTTCTTCCCACGATCTGACCTCGCTGAAAGGCGGACGAAAATGATCTCGAAGCGGCATGGAACGTTCCTCTCGGAATTCTACGGCCTGCACAAGGAAAATAAAACCCGACGGATCAAACAGCGGACTTCCTCCGCTCGTTCCAGTTTAGGATGAACAACTGGCGAATCCAAGGGGCTGGGGCGTGACGTCGGCGGCCGTAGTCGTAAGCGACCCGGCTAAGAACCGGCCGAAGTATAACTTCCGCAATCAAGCGGGGGTGGCTGGCGGCTGAGCTTGCGAAGCCCCAGCCGATGCCGGATAAGCTGGGGCTTCGCAAGCTCAGCCACCAGCCACCCCGGGCGGAAAATCGGGAAATTATTCTTCGGCCGGCACTAAGTTCGGTGTCGAATCAAAGACTCCCGACCCGTCTTTCGGCCCCTCTTGCCGCCGCGCCCTCTCCGGCGAGCGCCAATAGGCCCTTTAGAGGCCAAAATCGCTTCCCCATTTCCGACTTTCGCCAAGTTTTTTCCCGGTGGCAAGAAAGGACCCTATTCCTCGGGAAAGAGCGGCGCGGCCGGGTTGCAAGCGCGTAGAGTTTCCATAAATATGGAATGATAAGATGCACTTTTCGCCAGTCTCATCCGTACTTATTAGGCGGAGGATTCCTTGGCAATTTCGTTTGGCGACGTGCCTGCGAAAGGCGTCGGGCAGTCCGAGACGGCAAGCAGAATACAGCCCCACTCGGGACTGGCAGCGGAGAAGATGGAGAACACTAATCCTCACTGATTACCACTAATATGACAAACTTGGTGGTAATTTGTGAGAATTGGCGTTCCCCCTAGATCTTTATGGGCGAAAGGCCCGCAATGTTTGGTCCATTATGCACAATCGCGAATTCCGGTCGAAATCTCGGTTTTGTCCCGTAAAAACTGGGCGTGTCTTAAAAAACGATGCGCCGCACCAGTCAAGAAAGGACCATCACGTTGTGGACCAGGAATTTCAATCATTACTTCATAGCGGATGTATTGGCAGGGAGCTACGTCAAGGACTGTTTCCACCGCTCGACCAACTGGCGGGCGGTGCGGCGGAGGCGGACGAGACCTTGGACGTCCTCCCAGATTGTGCGGGGGATGTCGACCCGACTGTCGGGGTCCTCGATCCACACGATCGGCAACATGCGAATCGCCAGGCCGGCATACTCGGCCAGGACGAGCAACTCGGTGTCAAAAAACCAATGCTGGTTCTCGACCAGCGGCAACAAAGCCCGCACGGCCTGGACACGGACCGCCTTGAAGCCGCATTGGGCGTCGTCGAAGGTCCGCGTGCCGAGCAGGCAACGGACGAGGCGATTGTATCCGCGGGAAAGCACTTCGCGCTTCCACGAACGCGTGATCCGCGAAGCGGGGTCGAGCCGCGAACCGGTCACGATGTCGGCCCCTTGCCGCAACAACTCGATTGCACGGCCCACGGCGGCCAGGTCGGTCGAAAGGTCAACGTCCATGTAAAGCGAAAAATGTGCGTCGGTCTCCATCCAGGTCGTGCGGAGGGCTCGGCCGCGGCCCTTAGGCTCGATGTGCCGGAAGCGGACCTCGGGCAGCCGCTCGGCCAACTCTCGGCCGATTTGGGCAGTCGCATCGGTCGAACCGTTGTCGATCACCACGATTCGCCAGGCGAGACCGCCAAACCCGAGCATCGTCGCCCGCAACCGCGCCACGGACGCCGCCAAGACGTGGGCTTCGTTATAAACAGGGATCACGAGGTCGAGTTCGGCGACGGTGTTCATGCAAAAGACAGTTGAAAACCATACGAGAGGGCAGGGCAGGGGGGCGGAAGCGCTTCTGCCACGAACATTATCCCTAATGGGGGGTCGTCTTGCAAGGCGATGGACCATGCGGGGAAAATCCGCTATGCTAGAGAGGCGGACATTCGCATCAGAACCTGTAGGAGTTGAAATGCTCGGTATCTCGCTCGATTATCCAACCTACCTGGAACGCTTGCAAAGCGAACTCGCCCGCGTGGATCCGGCGGAAGTCAGCCACCTGACGGAATTGCTTTACGCCGCTTGGGAGAGCGGAAACACGGTCTTTGTCGTCGGCAACGGCGGCTCGGCCTGCACGGCGTCGCATCTTTGCGAGGATCTCGGCAAGGGCTGCCTGCGCCAGGAAGACCTGTGCGACGAGTCGCGGCGGCGCTTGCGGGTGCTGAGCCTCACGGACAATGTCGGCTGGCTGACGGCCATCGGCAACGACTGCGGCTACGACCAGATCTTCGTGCAGCAATTGATGAATTTCGGCAAGCCGGGCGACCTGCTGGTGGCGATCAGCGGATCGGGCAACAGTCCCAATGTCCTGGCCGCCGTCGATTGGGCCAACCGCCATGGCCTGACGACCTTCGGCATGACCGGCTTCAACGGCGGCAAGCTCAAGCAGATGGCCCACGCCGGGCATCCACGTGCCGCTTGGACGACATGGGCATGGTCGAGAGCGTTCACATCTGCGCGATCCACTGGATTGTCGACGACATGCATGCCCGCGTGAATTCCACCGGCCGTTATGCGAAAGTGTAGTCGATGCGCCAGCATCATCGGGAACGCGCGATCATCATTGGGGCCGGGCCGGCGGGGTTGACGGCCGCCTTCGAGCTGCTCCAGCGGACCGGCATCGTGCCCATCGTGCTGGAGGCCGAGGACTACGTCGGCGGCATCTCGCGCACGGCCAACTACAAGGGCAACCGCATCGACATCGGCGGCCACCGCTTCTTCTCCAAGTCGGACCGCGTGATGGAGTGGTGGCTGGACGCGCATGCCGATGCGAGCGGATGCAGCCGGGGCAGGCCACGATCAGCTACCAGCGGCAAGAGCCGCGACGTGGCCGGGGCAGGGCAGGGGCCCGACCCGGAGAAGTGCGACCAGGTCATGCTCCTGCGGCCGCGGAAGAGCCGCATCTATTTCCTCCGCAGGTTCTTCGACTATCCCATCACGCTCAGCCTCGACACGATCAAGAAGCTCGGCCTGCTGCGGATCATGAAGATCGGCTTCAGCTACCTGCGCGCGGTCTGGTTCCCCTTCCGGCCGGAGAAGAACCTGGAAGAGTTCTTCATCAACCGCTTCGGCCGCGAGTTGTATCGCACGTTCTTCAAGTCGTATACGGAAAAGGTCTGGGGCGAGCGCTGCTCGGCCATCAGCGCCGAATGGGGGGCGCAGCGGGTCAAGGGCTTGTCGATCCTCGGCACCCTGAAGCATATCTTCGGCAAACTTTTCCGCCGCCGCGGCGACATCGCCCAGAAGGGCACCGAGACCTCGCTCATCGAGCAGTTCCTCTATCCCAAGTACGGTCCGGGACAGATGTGGGAGACCGTTGCCCAGGAAATCACGGCCCGCGGCGGGCGGATCGTCCATCACCAGCGGGTCAGCAAGATCCAGGTCGACGGCGAGCGCATCGTGGCGGTCGAAGCCGTCGATCCGCGCAGCGGCCAGACCACCGTCTATCGCGGCGACTGGTTCTTCTCGACCATGCCCGTCAAGGAGCTCGTCCGCGCGCTGGACGCCGAGGTTCCGGCCGAGGTGCGGCAGGTCAGCGAGGGGCTGATCTACCGCGACTTCATCACCGTCGGCCTGTTGCTGAAGGAATTGAAGGTCCGCGAGGATTCCCCGCAGGGGCAGCAGTTCATCCGCGACAACTGGATCTACATCCAGGAGCCCGACGTGCTGGTGGGCCGCTTGCAGATCTTCAACAACTGGAGCCCGTACATGGTCTCCGATCGTTCCAAGGTCTGGGTGGGGCTGGAGTACTTCTGCTACGAGACCGACGATTTATGGAAGATGTCGGACCAGGAACTGATCGACCTGGGCAGCCGGGAGATGGAGCAGATCGGCATCATCGAGCGCTCGGCGGTGCTGGACGCCACGGTGATCCGCATGCCGAAGACCTACCCGGCCTATTTCGGCACGTACGACCGCTTCGACGAGATCCGCCGCTTCTCGACCGCTTCCCGAACCTCTTCCTGCTGGGCCGCAACGGCATGCACCGCTACAACAACCAGGACCATTCGATGCTCACGGCCATGGTGGCGGTCGACAATATCGTCGCCGGAGTGCGCGACAAGTCGAACGTCTGGGCCGTGAACACCGAGCAGGATTATCACGAGACGAGCGATTCCGCGGCAGAAAAGCAATAAGCAACCGTAGCGTGTTGGTAAAACGTATGCCTCTAGCCTTTTCGCGGTTCCCGAGCCGCCGTACGGTGATCGTGCTGGCGGTTCTCGTCGTCCTCGGGCTGGCTCACGCGCCGATCCTGCGACTGCTTGCCTGGCCGCTGATGGCGCGGGAGTCGTCGCTGCAGGCCGACTTTTATTGTCTTCATGGGGCCGAGTTCAGCGCGGAAGGTTTTCAGCCGTTCGATCATGCAGCGGCCTGGCACGCGGAAGCGCCGGGGCGAAAAATCCTCTTGCTCCTGCCCCCGGACACCCGCGTCGTGGAAATCGACGCGGTGCGATCGTTCGAGGCGATGTGCCGCAGCGAACTGGACAAGCAACGGATACCGCCGTCCGACGTGCTGTCGATCCGTGCCGCGTCCCGCGACGCGTGGGGCGAAGCCCGCGCCATGGCCGAGTGGTTGGGGGAACACCCCGGCGCGACGGTGGTGTTGGCGTGCAATCCGCTGAAGAGCGGCCGGCTGCGGTACGTGTTCGACAAGGTCATCGGTCCTGCGGACGCCGCGCGCGTGCGGCTGGTATTGTTGGCCAAGCCGAGAGCCGCCGCCGCAGCGTGGTGGCGGAGCCGCAGCGGCGTGAAGGACTTCATGTACGCCTGGCTGGAATTGATTCTATGCCTGGGTGGAAGGCGATCGCGCCCGTCCGCTTCCCCCGGGAGCTGCCGCCTTTCGAGATGAAATCCGGACCCAGATCAGGGAGGCGCCTCCATGAAATGTCGGCGGCGTTGCTGCTGGCTGCTCCTCGCCAGCGGCGGCATCCTGATTCTCGCTTTCGCCATGAGACAGCAGATTCTACCCTTGCTGGCCAGGTGGCTCGACGTGGGCGGTCCTCCGCAGAAGGCCGACGCCGTAGTGCTTTTGAACGGCGGCTTCAACACCCGGCCTTTCGTCGCGGCGGCGTTAGTACACGGCGGCTGGGCGCCGAAGCTGCTCGTGAACACGATGGCCGCCCATCCCAGCCAGGTCAGCGGCGCCGTGCCGCCTTCGTCGACGATCACTTTGAAAGTCCTGGCTTATGGCGGCGTGCCGCTGGACCGCGTTGTCTGTCTGGATTCCAAGGTGGAAACCACGTTCGACGAGGCCAAGGCGGTGGCCAAGTACCTTGACGAGCATCCGGCCAAGCGACTGCTGATTGTCACCGAGGGTCCGCATTCCCGGCGGGCCCGCTGGATCTTCCGGCGCGTCCTGGCCGATCGGCCGGTCGAGATCGCGATGGTCTCGGCGCCGGCGGAGGAGTTCGAAAACGAGAACTGGTGGCGAAGCGAGGCAGGGGTTCCTCTTCGTCGTGAGCGAGTACTTCAAGCTCTTCTACTACGGCCTGCGCTACGGCTGGCTGGGCTGCGAGCTGGTCGTCGGCGTGGCCGCGCTGATTTTCCTTCGTGCATGGTTTTCGCGGCGGCGGAAACTAAATCAGGGGAGTTGCGCGTTCCGCTCTTCCGGTTGGGGGTGCGGAAGGGGGATAATCGTAGGGTGGGCTTTAGCCCGCCTCCTTCAGAATACAAGGCCAAGGCGGGCTGAAGCCCACCCGCCTATATCCATGGAGGCCAGCAACGGGAATGGTAGTGGTCGTGATATAATGAAGGGATATCGAATTTTGTTCTGCGAGACTCAAACATGCGAACCTTGAACGTGCGCCTTGCGGCGATCTGCCTCGTGGTGGTCGTGCTTTTGAGCGGCGGCGTGCATTTGCTACACGGCTTTCAGCTCCACCGCCAGGCCAACCAATTGAGGATCGCGTCGGAACGGGCGGAGGACGCGAAAAAACTCGATGAAGCGATCCACTACCTGGAGAGCTATGTTACCCTCGTACCGAAAGACCGCAGCGCGCAACTGCACCTGGGGCTGTTGTATGCCGAACGGTTGAACGCCCGCGCCGCTTTCGTCAAGCTGGAAGAGGTTTTGCGTACGGACGATGGTTCGCTGCCCGAGGACGAAGTGCGCAAGGCCCGGCGGAAGACTCGTCGACATGGCGATCCTGATCCGGCGCCCCCAGGATGCGGAAGCCCACCTTGCGTTATTGATGAAAGAGACCCCCGACGACCCCGAATTGCTCGACCTCGCCGGCCAGATACTCATCTTCAACAACAAGGATGAAGAGGCCTGCAAACAATTCCGGCGGGCCATCGAAATCGGGCCCACGCAGATCAACACCTACGTGCGTCTGGCCATCGTTCTGCGCTCGCGGCTCGACAAGAAAGCGGAAGCCGAAGAGGTCATGTACGACATGATTCACCATAAAGTCAAGGAGAAAGTCAAGGACAAAGACGGCAAGGTGGTCAAAGACAAGGACGGCAAGGACTCGAGGTCGAGGTTGAGGTCAATGCCAAGTCCGTGGCGGCGTTTCAGAAATATGCCTATTGGCTTCGGGAACAAGAGCGGTTCGACGAGGCCTTGGTCCAGGCGAAACGGGTTTTGGAATTGGCGCCGGAAAACCCCAAGGGGTTGTGGATCGCCGGACGTTGCTGCCTGGCGAAGGGCGATTATGCAAGACGGCGGAAGACTACCTGAATCGCGGCATCAAGGCGGACAAGACCGATCGCGCCATGTACAAAGTCATGGCCGACGTCAAGATCCGTCTCGGCCGGCGCAAGGAAGCCATGGCGGTCCTGCAAAGGGGCTGGAAAACACCAAGGGAACTCCCGGCTATGCGGAAATCCTTTGGGACGTGATCAATTTGAACATCGTCGACCGGAAGTTCGACGAGGCTGAAAAGGGCATCAAGGAACTGCGGGACCTTCGCTCCGGGCAGGATCGTTATCGGCCGCAACTGGTGGAATTCCTCGAGGCCCGCCTGGCCGTGACGAAAGGCGATTGGAGCGTCGCCAAGGCGGCCCTGCTCGGGGTCCTGCCCAGGCTGCAGGATGACCCCGGAGTCCAGAAGCTCGCGTATTGGCACCTCGGGCAATGCTATCATCAGGAAGGCGACGTCGAAAAACAGATCATCGCCTATTTGGAGGCCGTGAAGATCGATCCGTACATGGTTTCGGCGCGGATGGAACTCGCCGAGATCTACATGAGCCGCGGCGATTTCCCGGCCGCCGCCGAGCAATACAGCAAGCTGCTCAAAGCCCCTCGTCCCGATGCGGAGACGGCGCTCTCCTTGGCGCGGATCATGATCATGATGCGCCTCCGCGAAGACAAGGAGAAACGCGACTGGGAGCCCGTCGAGAAGTTGCTCGATCAAATCGAGCGTCAGAAACCACCGACCCCCGCCGCCGCCGCCAGCCTTACCGTCAACCTCGCCGTGCTCAAGGCGGAAGTGCTCCTGGCGAAAGATCTGCGCAAGCAGGCGGGCGACGAACTCCATCAATGCTCTCTGAAGTATCCCGCCAGCGCGCAGGTATGGCTGGCCTTGATCAACCTGGCCATGTACGAGGCCGAACAAGAAACGGACGCGGCCCGGAAAGCGCAGAAGTGGAAGCAAGTTTCGGAACAGATCGATCGGGCGGAGCAGACCCTGGGCGACAACCTCATCGTCCGCGAAAAGCGGGGCAGTTGCGCCGTCCGCCGCAAGGATCCCCACGCCCGCGAGTTGCTGAAAGAAGCTGGGCGAGAACGTCGACAAGATGAGCGAGATCGAGAAGAACCATTTGTGGGGTAGTCTCGCCGCCTTGAGCATGCAAGCCGATGATCTTGATTTGGCCCGCGCCTACTGCCGCCGCGTCGCCGAACGAGAACCGAAGAACATCCTCATTCGGCATTTTCTCTGCGATCTGAATCTTCGCGCCTTTGAAAAGGACCAGGCGCCGGACTTGCCGGAACTCGACCGGCAGTTGAGCGAGATCGAGCAACTCAGCGGCCGCGGGCCCTACTGGCTGTACGGCAAGGCCATTCGCACCCTGGTGCAATCCAAGAAGAAGGATCCCCAATTGCTCCTGGAGGCCCGCGGCTACTTGAAAGAGGCCATGGACATCCGCAAGGAATGGTCGGCCCCGGCCGTTTTGGCGGGCAAGATCTGCGAGCTGCAGGACGAACCCGATCAGGCATTGGACTTCTATGTCCGCGCCATCTATCGCATGGGAGAACGCGACGGCGACGTGATTCGCCGCACCGTGCAACTCCTCGTGCCGCGCGGGCACATCGAAGAAGCCAAGCAGTTGTTCGACTATCTCGAAAAACAGAAGAGTCCGCTCCTGAGCGAGATGAAGGAGCAGTACGTCACCGTGGAGGTCTTCACAGGACGACATCGCCAAAGCCGCGGAGGACGTCGAGAAATCGGTCGCCGCCGACAGCACGAACTACAAGGACTTCCTGCGTCAGGGACAGATGTACGGCTTTCTGGCCCGGCGTTTGAGATACAAGGCGGAGCTTGCCAAGCGGGACGGCAAATCCGACCCGGAAATGATCGCGATGGCGCAGCGGGCCGTGGACGCGCTACTGGCAGCCCGCAAATTGAATCCCCAGGCCGATGAAGTGTGGATTGCGCTGGTGCAGCTTCTGGTCGACGTCGGCCAGCCCGACAAGGCGCGGCCGCTGATGGCCACCGCCGAGGCATTCGCTCAAGGGTGAACGGGCCCCGGTCACGCTGGCGACGTGCTGCGAACTCTTGAACGACATGGAGAAGGCCCAGGCAGAATACGAGGCGGCCGCCAAGGCCGCGCCGCAGAACAGCCGCGTCCTGCGGCAGGTGGCGGCTTTCTACCTGCGGAGGGCCAGGCTCGATCTGGCCGAGCCGTTTCTCAAACAGATCATCAAACTGGAAACGCCGGCGACGCTCACCGATGCCTGCTGGGCCCGCCACGCCCTGGCCGACGTCCTCGGTGAGCCGCGGAGACTTCGATCATCTCTGCCAAGGCATGGCGTTGATCGACGAGAACCTCCGCAGCAAGGCCGCCTCGATCGACGACAAGCGGGCGAAGGTGCGATTCCTCATCGCCGACCCCCGCAAGGAAAAAATCGGCGAAGCGATCCAGGCCATGGAAGACCTGGTGAAGGGCACCGACGCCACGCCGGACGACTATTTCGCACTGGCCAAGCTGTACTTGAAAAAGGGCGACTGGACCAGTTACGAAAAGCAGATGCATGCGTGCTCGGCGCCCAGAAGGGCGCCGTGCAGCCCGCATACCTCATCTTTTACGTCAATTCGCTCCTGGAGAAAAACCAACTTGAGGACGCCGACAAATGGTTGCAGATCCTGGAGAGAAAAGAGCAAGACGGCGGCGCCCCCAACCTGTTCGACACGGTGCGGCTGAGGGCCGAGTACCAATTCCTCCGCGGCAATTACAGCGTTGCCGGCAACCTGGCCATGGCCTTTCTCGACAATCCCGAGGCCCAGCCCCAGGACCGCGGACACCAACTGTGCTGCGTGGCCCAGGTCATGGAGACGTTCAGCGATCGGCTCAGGGCCGAAGGCAAGCAGATCGTCGCCGACGGGTTTCGGGAGAAGGCCGACACGCTCTACGGTTCCCTGCGGAGCAACAAGGTCGCGGCGACGGGAGACATCTACTTTGCCGCCTATCTTGCCAGGCAAAAGCGGATCCGCGAGTGCCTGGAAGTCCTGGAGCAGTGCGGGGACAAGTTCCCGGCGGAAAAGCTGCAGGTCCCGGCGTTGATCCTGGTTCACTGCAAGACCGCAAACCTCGCCCAATACCAGCAATTGGAGAAGATCCTGGTCGCGGCAGCGGACAAATCCGACCACCCGGTTGTTCTCTTGCCGGTGCTTGCCGTCCTGCACGCCCGGCAAGGGCAATACGACAAGTCGATCGCCGACTATCGCGAGACTGCTCGCCAAGGAGCCGCGGAATTACCAGGCGTATGAACAATCTCGGCGTGGGCCTGGCGCGGTCGGGCCAGAACCTGGATGAAGCACTCAAGCTGGTCAACGAGGCGCTGGCCATCAATGGGCCGATGGCTGCGTTGCTCGATTCCCGGGCGATCGTGTACATTGCCCGCCAAGAGCCCGAGAAAGCCCTGGAAGACCTGGCGGCGGCCATCCGGGACGACGGTACCGCCGAACAGTATTTCCATCAGGCCTGGGCCTACTCATTGGCGGGCAAGAAGGCCGAGGCTGCGGCCGCATTCGCCGAGGCGACGAAGAGAAACATCGATCCCAGCGACCTCGATCCCCGCGACGTGCTCGTTTACGATCGACTCAAGGACGGGCTTTGAGCGAGTCGAATAATCCCTCGGCAAGAGGGACCTACTTCCGCCTGCCGTGCGCCGGCGTTTTCCGAGCGCTGCCGGGCGGCGTCTTGGCGGTCGCCAAATGGCTGGCCACGCGCAGGGCCTCGATCATGCTGCTGGTTTCGGCGCGCCGCTTCCAGGCAATGTCGAAGGCCGTGCCGTGGGCGACGCTGGTGCGAATGATCGGCAGGCCCAGCGTCACGTTGACCGCCTGGTGCATCCCCAGCAGCTTCAAGGCGATGTGCCCCTGGTCGTGATACATGGCCACCACGGCGTCGAACTCGCCGTCGCGGGCGCGGACCATCAGCGTGTCGGTGGGCAGCGGGCCGGTGAGATCGAGCCCTTGGGCCCTTCCCCGCTCGACGGCCGGGCCGATGATCGTATGCTCTTCATCGCCGAACAGGCCGCCCTCGCCGCCGTGCGGATTGAGCGCGCAGATGCCGATCCGCGGCCGGCTGCCCGTCAGTCGCGTCATGAAATCGTCGGCCAGCCGGGCCTTGGCCAGCACGGCGTCTTCGGTCAGTTCGTCGAACACGTTCCGCAGGGCCGTGTGCAGCGTGACGTGGACCACGGCCAGCCCGGCGGGCGAGTGCAGCACGTCGTCCGGGCCCAGGTAGAGCATCATGGCGAAGTTCTCGACGCCGCAGAGGCTTGCCAGCAACTCCGTATGGCCGGGAAAGGCGTGTCCGGCCCGGTGCAAGGCCTCCTTCTGCAGCGGCGCCGTGGTGATCGCATCGACCTTGCCCGCCAGGGCCAGCCGTGCCGCCGCGACCACCGCGTCGTAGGCCGCTTGCCCCGCCCGGGCGTCGAGCCTGCCGGGCAAGATGTCCAGCACGTCGTCCGACCCGCAGGCGAGGCAGGGAATGACGCCGGCGGTGGGTTCGGCCTCGTCCGGCGAGTCGATCTCCTGCACGTGCAGGTCTGTTTGCCAAAGTTCGACGGCGCGGCGAATCATGCCCGGATGTCCCACCACCAGCGGCCGGCACCACTCGTGTACGACGGTTTCGGTCCATGCGCCGACGATGATTTCCGGCCCGATGCCCGCCGGGTCGCCCAAGGTAATTGCGATCAAGGGTTTTGCTTTCATACTCGTATTCTACGCGCGACCGGCCGAATGCTGAAGGGCGCAGGTAGCGGGGCAGCGAAATATGGTTTGACTGAAGGGGATGAAGCGATCTTCGGTCTTAGGTCTTCGGTGTTTCAGATCCAACCGCCCGAAGACCGACGCCCTGCTCCCCAAGACCTACTCCCATGCGAGCTTGCCTTCAACGTGTCAGCCGTGCCCAGGTCTCCGTGGAGGGAGAAATCTGCGGCCAGATCGACCAGGGGCTGCTGGTTCTGCTGGGAGTGGTCCAGGGCGACCAGGAGGCCGACGCCCGGCAATTGGCGCAGAAGATCGTCTCGCTGCGGGTCTTCGACGACCCGCAGGGAAAAATGAACCTCTCCGTGGGCGAGGTGGGGGGCGCCGTGCTCGTGGTCAGTCAATTCACCTTGGCCGGCGATTGCCGCAAGGGGCGGCGACCCTCGTTCGACGCCGCCGCCCGGCCCGAGTTGGCCGAGCAGCTTTATGAAGTTTTCGTCCAGGCCGTGGCCGAGCAAGGCATCCCCGTGGCTACCGGCCGGTTCCGAGCCCACATGATGGTCGAGTTGGTCAACGACGGGCCGGTGACGTTCGTGGTGGAGAGCAAGTGACCGCCTTGCAATGCTCAATTTCCGCCGCGCCAAGCCCGGCAAACGGCCACGTCCGCTGAAGCAGTCCGAGAAATGCAAGACCCCCGGTATTCTGCGGGAAAACGGCATCTGCGACCGAACATAAGAAACATTATCGGACGTTGAAAGGGGCCGCAATCCCGCCCCAGACACGGCTCTTGATGGCTCGGCAAACGAACTTCGAGATTACGGGATCCGAGGTGGTCTAAGACGAGCGGACGGCACGCTCGCAGAGGGCCTGCTTTGGCAGGCAGCATTCAAACCTCGCTTGCGCAGTCGGGCTTCAATGTTGATTTGCGGCCGGAAACTCTCCGGCTAGCCTCTTAGTCGATTTTCAACTTGGGATACATCTGCATCAACCGCGCTTTGCCCTTGTCGGTCACCTTGCTTCCCTTCAGCGTGAGCTGTCCTAAACGCGACAGGCCGTCCAACTTGGCCACGCCGTCGTCCGTGACCGCCGTGTCGGCCAAGAGCAACCACTCCAGCTTGCCGAGGCCGGCCAGGGCCGGCAATCCCGCGTCGGTGACCCGGGTGTGCGAGAGATCGAGCGTGGCCAACTCCGGAAGTTGGCTGATTTGCTTGAGGCTGGCGTCGCCAACTTCGGTTCCCTTCAAGATCAGGCCGACCAGCCGCGGGAACTTCCCGAGGTTCTTCATTATTCCGGCGTCGGTTACCGCCGACGTATCGATAACGTTCAACGAGGTCAGATGGCGGAGGCCAGCCAGATACTGCATTCGCTCGTCGTTCAAGTCACAGTGGATGAACTTCGCCACTTCCAGGCTGAAGCACTTGCCGATCAGGCGATACCCGTCGTCGCCCAGGGTTTTGTCGTTGCAGTCGATCGACACGAGACGATTTGCCGGCGGTAATCGGCCCATGCTCGCCCCCATCGCCGTAAGTTTCTCGGCGGCGTTCTGCTCTTCGCCAGGGTGCCGCCACTCGTGCCAACGGTCTGACAAGTCGTCGGCCAAATCGCGCCCCTCAGGCGTTACTCGCAGCCAAACCGCGAACGCCAGGATCGAGAGCAAGAGGACGAGCAAAATGATGCGGACGGCACGACGCATGAGTGACCTCGATGGATTGGAGCTTGTTTCAAAACCGGATCGCCTGTCTCGAAAATGACCGTCCAGACCTGTACTTGCAAGGAATTCTCAGGGAATCGTCGCGGTGGCACGGACGCGCTGCGGAACATGATCCGCGGCATCGCCGTTCGCCGGTTCCCCGGGTGAGAATTCTGCCTTCCAGGAACACGCCCATGCGGCGGAACTTCTGGTAGCGGGCTTCCAGCAACTGGTCGATCGGCTGCTCGATCAGCTCGCGGAGCGAATTGCGGAAGAAGATCTTCAAGCGGTTGGCCATCAGGTGGTGATCGCGATGGGCGCCGCCCAGCGGTTCGCGAATCACGTCGTCGACCACGGCCAGCCGCAGCAGGTCCTTCGAAGTCATCTTCAGCGCCTGGGCGGCCTGCTCCTTGTAGGTATGGCTCTTCCAGAGAATGCCGGCGCAACCTTCGGGACTGATCACCGAATAATAGGCGTGCTCGAGCATGGCCACGCGATCGCCGACGCCGATGCCCAAAGCGCCGCCCGAGCCGCCCTCGCCGATCACCACGCAGATGATGGGCGTGGGCAAACGCGACATCTCGAACATCGAACTGGCGATGACCTGGGCCTGGCCGCGCTCCTCGGCCCCGATGCCCGGATAGGCGCCCGGCGTGTCGATCATGCAGATGACCGGCATGTGGAACTTGGCCGCCATTTTCATCTTGGCCATGGCCTTGCGGTAGCCTTCCGGATGGGCGCAGCCGAAGAAGCACGAGTTCCGCTCCTTGAGCGTCTTGCCTTTCTGGTGGCCGACGACCATGACCTTGTACGTGTCGAGCTTGGCCCAGCCGGTCCGTATGGCCCGGTCGTCGCCGAAGGTCTTGTCGCCGTGCAGTTCGACGAATTCGTCGAAGACCAGTTCCAGGTAGTCGGTCGTCATGGGGCGGTCGGGGTGCCGGGCGACCTCGACCGTTTCCCAGGGCTTCAACTGGCTGTAGATCCGCTTCTTCACTTCGGTCAATTCGCGCCGCAGGCGGCGAACTTCATTGCGGGCCTCGGGGTTCTGCGCGGAAAGGGCTTCGAGCTTCTGGATGCGGGCTTCCAACTCGTAAATAGGCCGTTCGAACGACAAGCGATGAGTGCTTTCAGCCATCTTCATTTACCTGAACGTCAGGCTCCTTTGCGTGAGCAAAACCGATTTCAATCCGTTTGAACGGAATTAACTCAGTTCTATGAATTGCACTGAGGGATTTCCGTCCTACGGATTGACTTCTTAGCCCATTGTACCCAATTGCCATTCGTGGCAACCCGGCACAACGCGTGCATATCGTATACATCGGCAATTCTTACGGCACGCCCGTGCCGGAACGACGCGGGAATACCCTGTACATCCGCATCTTGCGGAACTCTTCCAGGACTTCCTGGGCCGAAGCCGGCCGACCGGCGGGATCTTTGGACAGGCAGCGACGGACCAAATTGGCAAAATCGGCGGTAACATTGCTGTCGGCCGCCTCCAGCGGCGGCATCGCAGATTTCAAATGTTTACCGAACAACTCCTCTTGTGTCGACCCCGTGTATGGGGGTGCTCCAGCGACAAGTTCGTAAAGCACGCATCCAAAACTATATACGTCCGCACGCTGGTCCAAAGCCCCGCATCGGATCTGCTCGGGCGACATGTAACTCGGCGTTCCCTGGATTTTCGGCTTCATCGGCAAGAGTTTCGCCAACCACCCGGACGGCCGCTGCGCAAGCCCAAAGTCGATCAATTTTACCTGTCCTGTGTCATTTACCAGGAAATTCTCGGGCTTGATATCGCGATGGACCCAGCCTTTGCCATGCATCCATCCCAGTCCCTCCGCCGCCTGCTCCACGATCGTGGGGAGAAACGGAAAGAGCTTCTCGCGGTCTTCCTTGGTTCGAATTCGCTTCTTCAGATTGGGGGCCGGAAACCACTCCATAGCCAGGAACGGCGTGCCACGGTCGATGTCAAAACTGTAAACCTCAATTGATCCGCGGATGCTTGATTTCCTGCCCGACTTTGAACTCCTGACGCAAATAGCCGACCTGCTCGCTGTCCTTTGCCGCTTTGGGCAAGATGGCCTTGATGGCGATCATCCGCTGCCGGCCATCGTCATAGGCCTGCCAAAGCTGGGAGTTCTGACCGGCATGGATTACCTTCAATAAACGATATGAACCGAGACAATTCTGAACCACGATTGCTCACCCTCCAATGACCCGCGGAATAGCCGCTGCATCACGGAAAACCGTTGTAACCCATTAAGTTTAACAGCCTTACCATCGTTTAGCAATGGACAAAAGTCGCAGATAGAGGGCCCGGATATCCTGGGTCATGCGATGGTGGCAGAACTGTTCTTGACATCGGGCCCTCCCCTGCCCTCCCAGGCGAGTCCGCAGCGCACTATCCGCAGCAAGTCGCTGCAGTGCCGCGGCCAAAGCCCCACAGTCTTGGGGGGGAACCAAGTAACCCGTGATGTCGTCTCGCACCACCTCCCTGGCGCCGTCAATATCAAAGCTGACAACCGGCTTGCCGGCCAAGAGCCCGTGAACCAAGGCTCGGGCAAGCCCTTCCCGCAGGCTCGCATGGACCACGATATCCATGGCGGCGACCAGGCCGGGGATTTCTTCCGGCGGGGCCAATCCGACGAATTGAAAATGCTCTTCCAGGCCGGCCGCACGAATTTGTCGTTCGAGTTGGTCCCGCAGCACGCCGTCGCCCACAAGCAGAAATCGGGCCAGCGGCTCGGTGCGAACCAGGCGCTTCGCCGCTTCGATCAGGTACTCGTGGCCCTTGAGGTGAAACAGGCGGGCGATCTTGCCAATGACCACGTGCTCGGGCCGATAGCCCAGTTTGCGGCGCACGGCGTCGCGGAGCCGATGCGACTCCAGCAGCGGTTCGACCTCGATGCCGCTATAGATCGTCGTGAACTTCTCCCGCGGGGCCACGCCGGCGCCGACCAGCAGGTCGGTCATGGCATCGGCCACGCTGACGAGGCCATGGCAGCGCTTGGCGGCCCATCGTTCGCAGTCGCGGAAGACGGCCCTTGCCAGCGCGCTTTGGTAGGGATGGAATGGAGCGCCGTGTACCGTATGGACGATGGCGGGGACACCCATCCGCCAGGCGGCGGCGCGGCCGAGGATTCCGCCTTTGGCACTGTGGGTATGAACGACGTCCGGGCGGAATTCCCGCAAGGCCTTGCCAATCGCGCGGTAGGCAACCAGGTCGCGCCAAGGATGGATGGCCCGCTGCAAAGAAGGGAGGACCGCCAGCGGCACCCCCCCTGCCCTGGCCCGATCGAGCAGGCTGCCTTCCGGCCCCAGCGCCGGCCCGGTGATCAGGAGCACGTCGTCGCCGTAATCGCGAAGCAGGTCCTCGCAGCAGAGCACGACGTTCTCCTGGGCGCCGCCGAGGATCAAGCGGGTGATGACGTGGGCGATCCGCATGCGAGGAAATCCGAAATACGAATATCGAAATACGAAATTGTTTGGGCCACGGACGAAACACGGATTGAACACGGATTTCAGATCTTGAAAATCCGTGTTCAATCCGTGTTTCATCCGTGCCGTCATTCGGACTTCGAATTTTTCGGGGGTACTCGACATTCACGAGGAACAGTCCTTGCGGCGGCGCGGTCCGGCCCGCCCGGCGGCGATCCATCGCCTGCAGCACCTCGCCCGGCCACGATTCCGGCCGGGCGCCGCGGCCCACGTCGACCAGCGTGCCGACGATCGTGCGGACCATATTATAGAGGAACCCGTTGGCCTCGATTTCCAAGGTGACGAAGTGCTCGCGCTCCCCCCTGCCCCGCTCGATGCGCAGGTCATAGACCGTGCGGACGCTCGTTTTTCGCGGCGCTCCGGTGGTCTCGAAACTGCTGAAATCGTGCGTGCCGATCAGCGCCGCGGCGGCCCGCTGCATGGCGTCGGCATCCAATCGCCCGTGGGCGAAATGCCAGGCGTAGCGGCGGGCGAAAACGTCGCGGACCGGCCCGTCGTGGATCACGTAGCGGTATCGCTTCCGCACGGCATCGTGCGTGGCGTGGAAACTGTCGTGTACGTCGGTCGCCTCGAGCACGGCCATGCTGTGGGGCAACATCGCATTGAGGGCCCGCTGAAGCACTTCGGCCGACAGCCGCGACTCGGTGCGGAAACTGACGACCTGGCCCAGGGCATGCACGCCGGCGTCGGTCCTTCCGCTGGCCAAGGTCGACGGCCGCACGCCGGTAATCTTCTCGATCGTTTCTTCAAGGGTCGCCTGGACGGTGCGGCCGTTTTGCTGCGTCTGCCAGCCGGCGAAATCGGTGCCGTCATAGGCCAGGGTGAGCTTGATGGTGCGCATAGGGAAATGGTGGGCTCGCGCTCGCCGACCCGCTGCGCGGGTACCCCGTCGCTGGTCCCGCCTTGCTTCCTACCTCCCACCCTTCACCAGCAACTCGGCGATCTGCACGGCGTTGGTGGCGGCGCCTTTGCGAAGGTTGTCGCTGACGCACCAGAAGGCCAGGCCGTTGGGCGAGGAGAGGTCTTCCCGGATCCGTCCGATGAACGTCTCGTCGCGGTCATTGGCCAGCGAGCGGCATGGGATAAATCTTCTTCTCCAGATCGTCCAGCACGACCAGCCCCGGCGTGGCCGCGAACAGCCGCCGGGCTTCGTCGACGGTGATCTTCCGCTCGGTCTCCACCAGGATGCTCTCGCTGTGGCAGTTGGCGACCGGCACGCGGACGCACGTCGGACAGACCTGGATCGTGTCGTCTTCCAGCATCTTGCGGGTTTCCAGCACCATCTTCATCTCTTCCGACGTGTAGCCTTGATGCTTCGGCGAGCCGATCTGCGGAATGCAGTTGAAGGCGATCGGATGGGCGAATGCTTCGTACTCGTAGTCCTGGCCGGCAAGCGCGGCGCGGGTTCCGCCGTCGAGGTCGCGGGTGCCGGAGAGCCCTGCCCCGCTGGTCGCCTGGTACGTGCTCACGATCACCCGCCGCACGCGGCCGGCGTCGTGCAGCGGCTTCAATGCCTGGACCATCTGCGTGGTCGAACAGTTGGGGCTGGAAATAATGCCCTGGTGCCGCTTGACCGCGTGGGGATTGACCTCGGGAATCACCAGCGGCACCTTGGGATCCATCCGCCAATAGCCGCTTTCATCGATCACCACGCAGCCGCGGGCGACCGCCGGGGGAATGAAGTCCCGCGCCACGTCGTCCGGCGTGCTGGCAATGGCCAACTGACACGCCGTCGAAGGCCTCGGGCCGCAGTTCTTCGACCGTGTAAGTCGCGTCCGCAGAACGTAATCGTCTTGCCCGCGGAGCGTTTGGAAGCCAGGAACTTGATCGAACGGAAGGGAAACTTTCGCGACTCGAGCAGCTTGAGAATGATGGTTCCCACGGCGCCGGTAGCGCCGACGACGGCAACGGAATCGTACACGGGCAAAATCTCCAAAAAGAACTACACTCTTGCCGGCTGGCGTGCCAACTCGGCATAAACCTTCATTATCGCATGATCGGCAAAAAGCTGCAACAAAGAAAAAACGGCCTCCCGCCGCAAAGTTCGGCGGGAGGCCGCAGTGTCGTGTTCAATCGGATGCGTCGAGTCGAAAGACGCCGCCCGTCCTGATTACTGGTTCTCGGCCAGGCCCTCGCCGGGGTAATTGAAGCCGAAAGCGAGGCCATTTTGCTCGCCGGCCGTCAGCGAAACGGTCTGCGTTTCGTCGCGGACCTTGCCGTCGCGAACGATTTCCGCCTTGACCTCGTACTTGTAGGTGTAGCCGGGACGCAGGCCATAGGAAACAAAGTGCCGCTTGCTGCCCGTGCTCTTGGTGACATGCCGTTGATCGTGACCTTGGCCTCGTTCGGCACCCAAATGGTGAGAATGCCGCTGTCGGCGGCCTTCGGCTCGATGGAGCCGTGCCCGCCGGCCGGATTGAAGAGCGGCGGAGTAGCATCAGGCTCCACCCGTCCCGGACCACCGCTCGGCAGAAGGGATCGATCGGGAGAGGCCGGGGCCGCGGGGTTCGACGGGGCCGCAGGATTCGACGGCGACACGGGGATCGGCGGGTTATTGGTGGTTGATGGGCCCGAGGTTGACGAGCTCGCGGGAGCCGCGTTTGACTTGGCCGGCGCGGCGGCGGGTGTTGGCGTGCCCTGGATCGACATCGACGATCCTTCGACGACAGGGCCGATAGTCATGCCGCAACCACAGGAACTGCCTACCGGCGTTCCCCAGTATGTCCCCCAAGTGCCGCAGCAGGAACTCCCGCACGGGTCGCAGCAGGACCAACCGCAATCGTAACCACAGCCGTAACCACACCCGCAGCCGTAGCGATAGGCCCGATGGTGACAGCCGCAACCGTAGCATGCGGAATAGCAACCGCAACACGGGACATAGGTGCATCCGCACCCGCAATCCCAGCAGCCGCTGTAGCAACCGCCGTAACAGCTACCGCAACAGGATGGGGCAGCGCCCCACCACCACCCGGCATTCGCCTGGGCGGTACACAACCCGAGCGCAAAGACCGCCACGCTCGCCACGAGCATCTTCTTCAAACTTGAGCGATTCATCACCCTTCTCCTAGTTGTTTAGCAAGAAATTGGACAAAGTATTTCTCGTATACCCTCTAAACATACCACCCCGATTAAGAAAATCAAGTAGGATGGGTAATCTCTGTCGGTTATGGTAATCTGGCTGGAATGCCAAGAAAGCAGATATAATTGATATTTACTATACACTCGGAAGAATGGTATACGTGCGTTTTTTGCTCTCCACTGACGGCAACCGTTAGCCTATAATCCCTGGCTCTTCCGGCTGTAATGACGGCAAGTGGTACAAGCACTGGCGGACCGGCGCTTGCCGACCCGTGTGCGGGTGCCCCGGAGCTGGCTCCTACCGCTTGGCAACGACCGTTGCCCTATAATCCGCTGTGATTCAGACGTAAGCCATAGTGGCTGGGGCACCGCGGGGTAGCTGGGGCATAGCGGGGGTGGCTGGTGGCAAAGCGCAGCGGCCCCAGCACCCCGCTATGCCCCGGCCACCCGCCAGGCGTCCGCTTACGTCTGAATCACAGCTATAATCCGTCGAAACTTACCCCCCTGCCCTGCCCCGATCAGGATCAACTGCGTGAAAGCCGCCGTCTGGGTGCGTCGCATTCCCTGGTCGATTCCCCTGGCCGCCGCCGGGCTGATGGGGCTTGGGCTGCTTGGGCTGGCGCGATGTGAGGATTTTGGCGATGGCGGGCGGCACTATCTGCGGCAACAAATGCTGTGGGCCGTTCTGGGCATGACGGCCATGCTGGCAGCCACGTTGCCCAGCTACCGGCGGCTTTGCCACTGGAGTTATGCGATCTTCGGGCTGGCAATCCTGCTGCTGGTGGCCGTCTATTTCTTTCGGTCCGTCAACGGGGCGCATCGCTGGGTGCGTTGGGGACATGTCGGTTTGCAACCCTCCGAATTCGCCAAGCTGGCTTTCGTTCTCGTCCTGGGCCGATACTTGATGTATCGCGAGAACTACCGCCGCCTGCGCGGACTGTTGGTTCCGCTGGCCCTGACGACTCTGCCCGTGCTGCTGGTGCTGAAAGAGCCCGACCTGGGAACGGCGTCGGTCTTCCTGCCGGTGTTGTTCGTGATGTTGCTGGTGGCGGGGGCCCGGCGGGGCGACCTGCTGTGCGTGCTGATGGCGGGCATGCTGCTCTTGCCGTTGTTCTGGATGCAAATGAGTCCCTACCAGAAGTCGCGGATCGAGGTGCTTTTGCATCCGCCCGCCGCAGGCCAAAAGCCGTCGGCCGACGCCTACCAGTCGTACCAGGGCCGCAAGATGATGGCCCTGGGCGGACCCTGGGGAAGTTTCCTCTCCGGTCCGCCGACGGAGGACATGGCCGTCTACCATTTGCCGGAGGACCATACCGACTTCATCTTCTGTGTCTTAGGGCGAACGCTTCGGCCTGCCGGGCCTGGCCTTGGTGCTGCTGCTTTATGGATGGATCGTCGTGGCGAACGGCGGCCGTGGCGATGGAGACGCGCGAACCGTTTGGCAGACTGCTTGCCGCCGGCGTGGCGGCCCTCTTGGCCGTGCAAGTGCTCATCAACACGGGCGTGACCGTCGGCCTGTTGCCGGTTACCGGATTGCCGTTGCCGCTGGTCAGTTACGGCGGTTCCGGCCTATTGGCCCATTGCCTGGCGTTGGGGCTGGTGCTCAACGTGGCCTTGCGGCCGGGATATGAGGTGACCAACGAACCGTTCCGGTATCGGGTAGGGTAGTCTCGTTGGAACGATCGGAAGAGATTGGCGCGAGTCCCGCGTTTTTCCAGGGCTTCCGCCCATTTCTTCCGAACGTTCTTACGGCAGTCCCTTCATTTGCACGTCGTCCAGCGACAGTTCGCCGGTGGCGCCAAACAGGCCGATGCGCATGATCGCCTCGCGGGCGCGCACGGGCACGTCGATCTTCTTGGCTTCCGTCTTCCAGTCGCTGCTGCCGCGCAGGGAACCGAAGGTCTGGTCGCCGATCGTGACGCGGTTCTCGTCGTAGAACATGCACTTCCAGCAGCGGCAGTTGCCGCGCCGTGGGATCCGGCTGGACGTCGCGATAGCGGACGCGAACCGAGAGTTCCAATTGGCGGACATAGCGGCCGTCGACGGCAAAGGCTTGCAGGGCCTGGGCGCCGCGGCCCGACTCGGCGTTGCTGGAAGCGGACGTAGCGCTTGCCCGACGGCGCATCGTCGGCCGTGACGACTTCCATTTGCCGCTGATAGTGCCAGGCGGCGGCCTGCGGCGGATCGCCGATCACCTGCTCGAAATCGCCGTTTTGGATGCGCGGGATTCTTCGGGTCGGGCTTGACCTGGCGGTTCTCCTCGGCCTTGCCGGTCATGGGCACGAAGACCGTCGGCAGCAACGACTCGCGAAAGCATCTTGCCGTTGGTCTTCTTGAGCAGATACAGCGTCTGCTGATAGCGCTCGCCGACGGGAATCACGATCCGCCCGCCTTCCTTGAGCTGGTCGACCAGGGCCTGCGGCACTTTTTCCGGCGAGCAGGTGACGATGATCTTGTCGAACGGGGCATGTTCCGGCCAACCCAGGTAGCCGTCGCCGACCTTGGCGTGGACGTTCTCGTACTTCAGCCGCTTGAGGGTCTTGGCGGCGCGCTTGCCCAGCGACTCCACGATCTCGATCGTATAGACCTCCTGGACCAGGCCGCTCAAGACGGCCGCCTGGTAGCCGCTGCCGGTGCCGATTTCCAGCACTTTGTCCTTGGGCTGCGGATCGATGGCCTCGGTCATGTAGGCCACGATGAACGGCGGCGAGATCGTCTGCCCCTCGCCGATCGGCAGGGCCATGTCGTAATAGGCGTTGGGCCACAGGTTGGGCGGCACGAATTCGTGCCGCGGCGTGGCCCGCATGGCGGCGATCACCCGCGGGTTCTTCACCCCGGCGGCGACGATCTCCTCGTCGACCATGCGCGTCCGGAGTTCTTCCATCGTGGGACGGCGGGCCGCCGGCTTGCCGCTCCGGTTCCCTTGGGCCCCCCCCTGCCCTGCCAGGAGCGTCGTGCTGACGAGGAGTCCGAGCAAAGCCCGGCGAATGAAGCGAGTAGCGGTCATCACAAAATCCTGGTCTAAGGCGTCGGCTGAGCCGCCTCGGTTTCGACTTTCACGATGTGCCGCAGATCGATATGAATCGTCCGCTCGATCAGCGGTTTGTCCGTATCGGCCTGATCGGGGAGCGGCACGACAAGCATGGCCATCCCGGTGCCCACCCAGAGGAACTCCCGGTGACGGATTTCATGCATTGTCCCGTCGCTCACATACATTCTAAAGGGAACGAATGGCTTCTGCGCGACCAATTTCTGTAAATCCGACGATGTCATGGTTACGACGCCTCATGAAATAATATGTCGTGGATCGGCGCAGGTAAACCGGCTGGCATTGAGGGGCGATCTACAAAGTCGTACTCGCGTCCTTTTGGTTTCGCCCCTTGCCGCTCTTCTTGGCCGGCTTGGCGGCGCTCTTTGTCGCCGGCTTGGCGGCGGGCTGCTCGGCCGGGACCACGCGCACCGCCGGCACGGGGCTGGGCGTCGTCACGTGGGCATACTCGTCCCACCATTTCTGGATCGCAGCGGCGGCAGGCATCTCGCCGTCGAAGACCAGGAAGCGATAATCGAGTTCCAACGACTTGCCTTTCTCGACCGTGGCGACGGGGAACGCGCCGAAACGACCATAGTCGCGATACGCCGAAAATCTTGTTTTCTGCGGATTGGCGGGCAGGTTCAGGTCGATGATGCTGTACTTCTTCCCGCCGAGCACGTAGGTCTCGCCGAGCCAGGGGTAGTCGAGATCCTTGTGGCAATCGGCCTTTTCCTTGGGAAAAACGTAGACGGTCTGCTTCCCGTCCACCTCGTTCGCCGGACGATACTGCACGCCGGCATGCTCCGGATCGCCGTCCAGCTTCACGTCGCCGCGGGGGGCGGTGAGCTTCGTATGGAAATCGATCATCAAACGGCCGGAATCGGGACCACGGTGGAAGGTCATCGTTCGCTCTTCGACGAGGAACGCCTGCCCGTCCGGCTCGT
The DNA here is from genome assembly GCA_963779975.1 of uncultured Planctomycetia bacterium. Classification (GTDB taxonomy): domain Bacteria; phylum Planctomycetota; class Planctomycetia; order Pirellulales; family Thermoguttaceae; genus JANXQG01. Next base: position 85,686 of record CAWAAL010000001.1, read on the forward strand.
TCCAATGGGTAAGCGAGGTGAACATGGCTTCGTCGGCCGTCGCTTTCTGTGCGAGGAACTTCTGGTGGACGATCTCGCCGCCCTTCATGTGCCAGCGGTCGTAGACCTTGTCGCCGAACTTCATCTTCATCCAGCCGATGAAAATGCCCCGGTGGTGCGTGAACTGGCCGCCGGGGCCTTTGGTGATCGGCTGCCGGCCTTCGGCGTCGAAGACGTGCAGGTAAGGCTTGTAGGTCTCTTCCCGCCGTTTGGGAGTCGATGTGTCGAAGGCGTACATGTAGCGGGCGACCAAACGGCCGTCGAGCAGGATGTCGAGGTGTTGCCCGGCATCGTCTTTCAGAGTAAACCCCTGTTCCGCGGCACGGGCCGCCGGGGCGATACCCGGGCACCACGGACCCATGGTCGGCCCGCCGATCAGAAGAAGAAACGAAAGCCCGCGAAGAATCGTTGTTCGCATTTTTTGAATCCCTATTGCTCTTGATTTGGTTTGCGTGGTCGTGCGCGGTGGTCATTATACCCAGAGCTTCTCCCGCTTCGCAACTCGCTTGTAGTCCACTTCCCGCGTCCTGCGTCACATGACTTGCGGGTCGAGCAACCAGCTATTATGCTCGATCCAATGAAAAGGAGCCGGATGATGTTACGTCTTGTCTTGATGGCGGCCTGTGGGGCGATGGCCGCCGGTTCGCCCGCAGCGCGGCCAACCGCGGCCGCGGAAACCGTCCCGGAGATCATCGTTCGCAACGCGTTGGCCGCGTCGTCATCCGCCGCCTCCCGCCCGAACGAGAAACATTCCTCGGCGCGGGCATTTCTCGACGCCCTTGAAAAGCAGTCGCCCCTGGCCTTTTGCTGGTTCGAGGATCTGCTTCCGGACCGTCCGGAGCAAGCGATCAAGCTGCCGGACTTGGAGAGCCTCTTCCAGCAGGAGACCGAAAAGGCGATTGCCGAGATTGCCCGACGTGGCGGTCCCACGGCGCCGTTGGAAAAGCGACTGCGGATACTGACGGCTGGCGACGTGGCCGGCCGTGCGCGGCTCTTCGCCGACGCGGCGCTAGTCCGGCGGGAACTCCGCCTGAAACGGCTTCGCGCCACGGCCCCGCAAATCGTCTTCGTCAAGCGGCACGACATCCGGCCGTCGTTCATCGCCTATACCGAAGCCCTTTCCGACGCCCGCCAGGAACGGAATTTCACGCCGGGCAGTGCGCTTTGTCTGCTCGACCTTTCCGGCAATGACGCCGTGGTCCGCGAACTGCTCGCCGATCATTCCGGCATGATCCGCGATCCGGACGTGAGCTACGATGCCGACGCCCTCTTGATCGCCTGGAAGAAGTCGCGGTGCAACGACGATTACCATCTTTACGAACTCGATCCGGCCGGCAAGAACATCCGCCAACTCACCTACGGTCTGGGAGTCGCCGACTACGAGGGGGCCTATCTGCCGGACGACACGATCGTCTTCGCCTCCAGCCGCGTCGAGCAGAGCGTGCCCTGCTGGTACACCGAGGTGAGCAATCTCTACAAGATGAACCGCAATGGCAGCTTCATCCGGCGGCTGGCCGTCGACCAGGTCCACGCCTGGCATCCGCAGCCGACCGACGACGGGCGGATCGTCTACTCGCGCTGGGATTACAACGACCGCGCCCAGGTCTTTCCCCAGGCACTGTTCCAGATGAACCTCGACGGCACGGGCCAGGCCGCTCTGTACGGCGCGAATTCCTGGTTCCCGACCTCTCTGCTTCACGCCCGGCAGGTCCCCGGCACGCAGCGGTTCCTGTCGGTGGCCTCCGGACATCACACCTGGCAACAGGGCAAAGTGGTGGAGATCGACCCGAATCTCGGCCGCAACGAGGGCGCCGGCATGTCGTTCGTCGCTCCGCGGCGGCAGCACCCTTACGAGCGCGTCGACGCCGCCATGCAGCAGCGCGAGGTGTTCGCCTACCCGTATCCCTTGGGCGGCGACCAGTTTCTCGCCAGTTGGGCCGGGCCGGACCGCTTGGGCAGGCACCGCGGCTACCACGAGCATTTCGATCTCTATTGGTTCGACTACGACGGCGCACGCGAATGGCTGGCCGGCGACGAGGAACTGAGTTGCTTGAGCGCGGTCCCGCTGCGACCGCGCAGCCGCGGGCACGTCCGCCCCGACATGGTCGATCACGGCAAGTCCAGCGGCGCCGTTTATCTGGAAAACGTCTACGCGGGCGACGGCATGAAGGGCATCGCGCTGGGCGAGGCCGATCGCTTGCGGGTCGTCGAAATCCGCTATCGCGCCGCTTCCGTGGGCTGCAATCTCAATCACGGACCGGGCGGCGGATCGCTCACCGGCTCTCCGATCTCGGTGGCCCAGGCTGCCTGGGACGTCAAGGCGATCGTGGGCGAAACGCCGATCCAGCCCGACGGCTCGGTGCTGGTCGAAGTGCCGGCCATGAAGTCGCTCTACTTCCAGGTCCTCGACCGCAAGGGCGACGCGATCCAGACGATGCGCTCCTGGGACACGCTCCAGCCGGGCGAGGTGAAATCGTGCGTGGGCTGCCATTCCTACAACCAGAACAGCGCGCCGCCGGTCCAATCGCGGCAGACGATGGCCGTCCGCAATGGTAAGGCCCGGCTCGAACCCTTCGCCACCGGCTGGACCGGTTTCGATTTCGATACCCACGTCCAGACCTATCCTCGACGCCAAGTGCATGGCCTGCCACAACGGTTCCGATCCGCCAGCGGATCGATCTTCGCGGCAACCTGTCCGATCGAGATCCGCTCGCCCTGCGAAACTGGACCCGTTCCTATCTTTCGCTCACCGCTGCGAAGTTGATCCGTGCCGGCAAGCCGGACGCCATGTGGCTGGGGAATCCCGATGGTCCCTGGGTGAAGTGGATCCACAAGATGAGCGAGGTCACGCCGCTTGCCCCCTATCACGCCGGGGCGGCCACCAGTCCGATGATGAAACTGTTGCGGCAAGGTCACCGCGGCGCGAAACTCACCGATACGGAACTGCGCACGCTCGCGGCGTGGATCGATCTGCTCGTGCCCTACAGCGGCGACTATTACCATGGCGCCGCCTGGACCCCCGAGCAAACGGCTTTCTACCGCTACTACGAAGACAAGCGGCGGATCAACAAGATCGTCGAAGCGCAGGAACTCGACCGCCAGCGGGCCGGCCTCGCGGCAGCCGACTGGTTTGCGGCCGACGTGCCGGAAGTCGACGTTTCGTGGGAGCGCGGCGGGAAGGCACTGCTTTCGCGGCGATTCTCGCGAGCCGAGAGCGCAGGCGGTGCGGTATTCGTCCTTCCGGACGTTTTGCGGGCGGGTGACGTCCTGCGGGTCCGCGGGGCCCGATCGCTGCACGTGACTCTGGGGCCGCTGCCCGAAGCGGAAATCTACAGCCCCGGGCCGACTGGGCGTGGACCGTACCGCTGCCCGGCGACAAGGTCCTGCCCGGATCGCTTTACACCGCGAAGGATTTGCGGTTGACCGTTCGCCCGCTCCGCGACGAGCAGCGGAGCGCCTACCGCAATCTGGCTTGCAACGTCTTTGCCCGAACCACGGGGGAGGCCACCGCATTTCCCTTATGCCACGGCGTCCAGCGAGTGCCGCCACGAGCCGCGGTTCTTCGCTCGATGTGCGATCGACGGTTACGAAGACAACGCCCGCCACGGCAGTTTCCCCTTCCAGTCCTGGGGACCTGATCGCATCGACCGGCCATGGCTGGCCGTCGATTTTGGCCGCTCGGTGCGCATCGATCGGCTGGATATCGTCTTGCGGGCCGACTTTCCCCACGACGAAGCCTGGACCGCCGGCGACGTCCGGATCGATGGGCGGCATGTTGTCCGCATGCACCTCGAGAAAACCCGGGAAGTGCAGAGCGTGCGCTTCGAACCCGTCGAGGGCCGCAAGCTGGAGATCAAGAACTTGGCCTGGGAAAAGCCGGGCTGGTGCGCCTTGACCGAGTTGCGGGTCTGGGGCCTCGATGCCGATCGGACCCCGTCAGCGATCATCGCCGCCAAATCAAAGGGCGAGCAGTTGAAGAACGTGCCCTTACAATAGAAAGAACGTTCTCGCGGCCCAGAAAGAAAAGGAATCGCGAAGTCCCGAAAGGGCGAAATGCCGAAAAGAAGGCAGCCGGTCGAGCGGAGACGATTTTCCGATCCATTTTTCACCCCCGCATCTCTTGCACCGCCTCGACGAGCTTGCCCGGCCCGTGGCGGATCACGTCGCAGGCCGGCAATTGAAACTCGTCTTCCACGCGGGCGCACTCGGCTGCAACTTCGGCGTCCGAGAACTTGATGCCGTTGACGGCGATGCCGATCACCCGGCACGGATGCATGAGATTCGCGGCCGTTTCGTAGAAGTCGATCAGCTTCCGCAGCGATGGCAACGGCACCTCGGGCATGCCGATGGACGGCCTTGCGGCCCATCTCGTAGCAGGCGATCAGGCCGTGCGGCATCGTGCCGTGGAGCAGGCTCAAGGTTACGCCCGAGTAGCGGGGATGAAAGAGACTCCCCTGCCCTTCCACGACGATCACCTCGTGATGCTGATTGGCGAGGACGAGCTTCTCGGCCGCGCCGGCGACGAAATCGGAGATGACGCGATCGACCGCGCAGCCGCTGCCGGCCACGAGGATGCCGGTCTGGCCCGTGGCCACGAAGGCGGCATCGACGCCCGTCGCTTGCAGGCCGCGGGCGACTTCCACGGCGGCGACCATTTTGCCGCTGCTGCAATCGTTGGCGATGGTGTGGATGCGGAGGCACTCGGCGCGAATGCCGCGGCGATGGGCAAACGTCGCGTTCGTCGTTGCGGCGAAGATCGACCAGCGCCGCGCCGTGGCGAGCGGCCGCCTGGGCAAACTCGGGATCGTCGGCCAGGAACTCGTGCAGGCCGGAAACGACGGTCATGCCGCGTCCGAGGGCCTCCAGCACGATCTGCCGCCAGTGGGCGGGGATCTTGCCTCCCGGCGGCGCGATGCCCAGCAGCAGCGTGTTGGCCGCCGGGGCATCGGCCAGCGAGGCCACGACGGGGATCGCCCCTCCCACGCCCAGCAGTTGGCCGCTGGTCTTCCCTGCCCCGCCGCGATCGAGCACGGCCACGACTTCCTCGGTCCGGTAGCGGATGACGCAGATGGCCGTCTTGGCCGTGCACGGATCGGTGTATCCATCGACCAGGATCACCATGCGACGCGGCGTGGTCATGAAGGTTCCGTTGGCTCCGTTGAACAGGATGTCATTGTCACCCATAAGGCTAGGGGTTTCTTCGAGATGGGGCAAGGGGCCTGTGTAGGATAGGTTTTCAACCTGTCGTCAAAAGACAGATAGGTTTTCAACCTGTCTCTTAATCTCCTGACGACAGGTTGAAAACCTATCCTACATGGTCGCGGAACGGCCGCACGGCAAATGGTTTTGCGAAACACCCGCGATCACGGTACAATGTGAATCATGACGATTGCGGCATTTCCAATTGCTCAAATTGCTTTTTCGCAGTTCCTAGCAGCCCCCCTGCCCTGCCCCTTCACCCCTTCAACGCCCCAGGTATTCCGCCATGCGTGTCCACAACCTGCCGATCGCCCTTTCTCTTGCCGTCTTGTTCCTTGTTCGGTCTATCCTGGCTGGCGAGCCGGCCGCGTTGATTCCCCTTCCGGCCGAAGTCCATTGGAAGACCGGTCACTGCCCGTTGGGTTCCGACATCGCGGCTGACCCGGCTTGCAAGGAAAAGGCTGCGCAACTTGCGGAGCTACTCCGCCCGGCGACCGGCATCGCCTTTCGGACCGTTGCCCTGGATGAAAAGGGCACAGCGAAAGCTGTGATCATCCTGAAGGAAGACGCGTCGCTGGCCGCCGCGAGCAAGGACGCCTATCGCCTGAGCGTCACGCCAGAGCGCATCACGATCGCGGGCGCGTCGCCAGCGGGCGTGTTCTACGGCATGCAGACGTTGCGGCAATTACTGCCGCCCCAGGTTTTCGCCACTTCGCTGCAAAGCGGTGTCGAATGGAAAGTGCCGTGCGTCGAGATCGCCGATCAGCCGCGTTTCGCCTGGCGGGGCTTCATGCTCGACGACTCGCGGCATTTCCTCGGCGCGGGCTACGTCAAGAAAACCATCGACCTGATGGCGATCCACAAGCTCAACGTGCTCCACTGGCACCTTAGCGACGATGACGGTTTTCGCATTGAAATCAAGTCCTATCCCAAGCTGACCGAAGTCGGCGGCTGGCGCGGCACGCAGTGCAAACTGCCCAACACGCGGCCGGGCGAAAACCACGCCCGTTACGGCGGCTTTTACACGCAGGACCAGATCCGCGAGATCGTGGCCTATGCGGCGGCCCGGCACGTCGACATCATGCCGGAGATCGATATTCCCGGCCACAGCGGCGCAGCGGCCGCGGCCTACCCGGAGATTCTTTGCGCAGGGACCCGCTCCGGCAATGTCTGGTGCGCCGGCGCGCGGAGAATTACAAGATGCTCGACGCCATGGTGAGCGAACTGGCACAGCTTTTTCCCTGCAAATACATCCATGTCGGCGGCGACGAAGTGAACCACGCGGCCTGGGCCAAGTGCCCCCGCTGCAAGGCCCTGATGAGGGAGCAGAAGCTGCCGTCACTGGCCGATGTGCAAGGTCATTTCATTCGCCGCTTCGAGGAGATCGTGCATCTGCACGGCCGCAAGATGATCGGTTGGAACGAGATCCTCAACAGCAAGCTTTCCAAGGATTCGGCCATCGTCGCGTGGACCGGCGTCGACCCCGGTTACCATGCTGCGGCCGGCGGCTGGAACGTCGTCTTCGCCCCGGGTCCGCACTGCTACTTCGACATGAAGGAATCTCCCCGCGACACCTGGGGGCACTCGTGGGCCGGCGTGATCCCTTTGTCGCAGGTCTACGTTTTCGATCCGCTCAGTCGACCCGGCTTGACCGCTGGGCAAAAGCTGCGGGTGCTGGGAGTGCAGGCCTGCCTGTGGACGGAGTTCATCACTTCGCAGGAGCGGGCGGACTACAAGATCTGGCCGCGGCTGTGTGCCCTCGCCGAGTTGGGCTGGACGCCGCAGCCGCGCCGCAATTTTCGGGAGTTCATGGACCGCCTCGGTCCGACGCACCTGGAGCGGCTCGGCCTTCAGGGCGTGGCCTATCGGGTGCCCGATCCGGAATGATCTCCAGAAGGTGGGCAAGTTCATTGGCGGACATGCGGCAGCCAAGCTGGACGGTAAACCAATCAGGGCCCTGCGCGGGCGGTTCGATGCCGATCACCGGACTTGGATCATCATCCCGGATCCGATTCTTGAGAAATAATAATTGACACTCCCCGCAAGAAGCGGTACCATACTCTCATTGCTTCCCTGACGAGGTGGTATATGTCAATCAAGGTCACCTGCCCGAATGGGCATGCGTTGCAGGTGAAGAGCGAATTTGCGGGGAAATCGGGCCTCTGCCCGCACTGCAAGGCTCGGATTGTGGTTCCCCAACCGGAACGGCAGGCGGTTTCGGAAGACGAACTGCTGGAATTGTTGGGTCCGCCGCGGGTGGTGCCACGCTCGACGGTGGCCACGGAGCCGCCACCCCATCATCCTCCCGCGGGGCACAAGGACGAGCCCAAGAAGGAAGAGCCGAAGACGCAGGAACCGAAGAAGGAAGGCGCTGCCGCTCCCACCGGTTCATCGCTGCTGCGACGGAAAAAGGTCTGCCCGAAATGCTGCCAGATCATCTCCGTCGAGCATGCCGACTGCCCTCTTTGTCATACGTCGCTGTCGGAATGGACGTTTCCCGTGCCGGACGAGAACACCGCGCGTGAGACCAGCAGCCGCGCGTCGTGTCACTTCCTGGGGCTCCGCAAGCAAGGCACCGTGCTCGTGATCCGCTTCGGCGAGCATCGCATTCTTGACGAATTGAGCGTAAAGAAATTCGGCGAGGAGTTGTTTCACGTGGCCGATCGACCCGATTGCCAAGACCTCCTCTTGAACTTCACGGGTGTCGTAGGACTGTCCAGCACCATGCTCGGCGTTCTGCTCATGTTGCGGAAGAAGATGGGCCAAAAACCCGGAAAACTCAAGCTCTGCCAGGTCGGGCCCGAGATCATGGACGTCTTCCATGCCACGAAACTCGGCCAGCTCTTCGAGATCCTCGGCAGCGAGCAGCAGGGCCTGAAGGCCTTCGCCTGAAAGGCTACCCGGAAAGTTTTCGCGGTTATTCGCGGTATCGAAGCCCGACGCGGGCACCATGTACTCATGGTCGGCGAGGAATCGACTTTCCTGACTGTTTGCCGCACATTCCTCGCTGGCGCGTCGGGCTTCAATGTTGATTTGCCGCCAAGAAACCTCCCGGACGGACGCGAGCCCTCAGGCGTAACCCCTTCTCATCGCGGCTTGATGATGATCTTCCCGGCGCCGCCGTCGATCTCGAATTTTTCGCATTCCAGCCCGCACTTCTTCAGCATCGCCGGGGTGACGCGAATACGACAATCCTTCGCCACGACATAGTCGGCCAAGACCTTCGGCGGCTGGTCCTTGAGCAGGATCAGGCAGGGCTTGGGAATGGCGCCGGCGGGGTCTTCGTCGACCACGAATGCCTTGTCGCCCGGCACGAAACCGGAAGCGCGGACCAGAGACGAAGGAATGTTCAGGCGGTCGGCGGCACGCTTCTTGCCCCCTTTCTCGCTCTCGGCGGATGCCCCTGTCGTGCCCGTGGCGGCAACGGGTGCGACCTCGGCGGATATGGGGGATTCGTCGGCATGCACGGGTTGGTGATGCGCAGGTTGATGGTGCGCAGGTTGATGATGTACGGGTTGAAGATTCGGCTCGTTCATGGTCTTGGATGATGGGGGGTGGTCGGGAATTTCAAACCATCATTGTTGACCCAATGGAGTCTCAGGTCAAGTCACCCCCCCTCTTATGTGTTTGTATTCCATGGACTTTGCCTCTTAGGCTACAGGCTGGTTGTTTCCGCCACGATGGCTCGACCGCCCAAGGGAAAAATCAAAATTCCCCTCTTGACTCCAAGGCCGGCATCCGATATATTCGCTTAGGCGAATATGAAGACCAAAACGACTCAACCTCAGACCAAGACGATTTTTCGGGCACTCTCCGACCGAACTCGGTTGCGGATTCTCAATCTGCTCCAGGGGGGAGAACTATGCGTATGCCACATCGTCGCCGTCCTGGACGTCCCCCAGCCGACTGCCTCCCGGCACCTGTCCTACTTGCGCAAGGCGGGATTGGTGGTTGCCCGGAAAGAAGGACTGTGGATGCACTATCGCGTGGCGCCGGCCCAGAGCAAATCGCATGAAATGTTGTTGGAGTGTCTGGCCCAGTGCTTTCGCGAGGAATGCGTTTTTGCCAACGACAATGAACGACTTTGGAGTCGGGCCGGTTCTTGCCGCAACTAATTTTTTTTGCCCCATACATCCGCATAAGCGAATATACAAGCCATGAACCACAAGACGAAGATTCTTTTTCTTTGCACCGGAAATTCCTGCCGCAGCCAGATGGCCGAGGGCTGGGCATGCAAGCTCAAGGGCGATTCCATCGAAGCGTATTCCGCGGGCATTGAAACGCACGGATTGAACCCCGACGCGGTCCGCGTCATGGCCGACGCAGGCGTCGATATTGCCGGCCAGCGATCCAAGCACATTGGCGAACTTCGGGACATCGCCCTTGATTACGTGGTTACCGTTTGCAGCGATGCGCACGAGCATTGTCCGTTGTTCCCCGGCAAGGCGAAGGTTGTTCACGTCGGTTTTGATGACCCGCCGCGTCTGGCTGCCGGCGCGACCACCGAGGAAGAGCGCCTCGCACCATACCGTCGCGTGCGGGACGAGATTCGAGCGTTTGTCCTGGGTCTGCCCGAAGCGTTGCAGAAATAAGGCACGACAAGCCAAGGAGCTATGGCACGAGGAGCTGTAACACAATGAGTAACGGCGAATTCAAGAGACTTTCCTTCCTCGACCGTTTTCTGACCGTCTGGATCTTCCTGGCGATGGCGGTGGGGGTCCTGGTGGGGCGACTGTGGCCGGGCGTGGCCGGACTCGTCAACGCGCTGAAGTTCGACGAAACGACGAGCATCCCCATCGCGCTGGGCCTGATCCTCATGATGTACCCGCCGCTGGCCAAGGTGCGCTACGAGGAACTGGGCGACGTGTTCCGCGACTGGAAGGTTCTGGGGCTGTCGCTCGTGCAGAACTGGATCATCGGGCCGGTCCTCATGTTCGCGCTGGCGGCTTTGTTTCTTCGCGGCCAGCCGGAGTTCATGGCGGGACTGATTCTCGTCGGCCTGGCCCGTTGCATCGCGATGGTCATCGTCTGGAACGAGCTGGCCAAAGGCGACACCGAGTACTGCGCCGGGCTTGTGGCCTTCAACAGCATCTTCCAGGTCTTCTTCTACAGCGTTTACGCCTACTTTTTCATCGTCGTCTTGCCCTTGAAACTCGGGCTTCCCTTGGCCGTCGATGAAGAGACGCTGCGCACCAAGGTGACGATCGGCCGCATCGCCTGGAGCGTCTTCATCTACCTGGGCATCCCGTTTCTGGCCGGCATGCTCACGCGGCTTGTTCTGGTCAAGGCCAGAGGACGGGCATGGTACGAGAAGGAGTTCATCCCGAAGATCAGTCCGATTACGCTCATCGCCCTGCTGTTCACGATTCTCGTCATGTTCAGCCTCCAGGGCGAAAAGATTGTCGCCCAGCCGCTGGACGTGCTGATGATCGCGGTGCCGTTGCTGATTTACTTTCTGATCATGTTTCTGGCCAGCTTCTACATGAGTTGGAAGGCACGGGCCGACTATGCGAAGACGGCTACGCTTTCCTTCACGGCCGCGAGCAACAATTTCGAGTTGGCCATCGCCGTGGCGGTAGCCGTCTTCGGGATCAACCACGGGGCGGCCTTTGCCGCCGTGATCGGGCCGCTGGTGGAAGTGCCCGTGCTGATCGGCCTGGTCAATGTTTCGCTGTATTTCCAACGAAAGTATTTCGCCGCCCCGTTCGTATAGGCTCCAATGCCCATCCTACAAAGCAAGGGAGGGGTCAAACTACTTGAACGGCGCGATCGCTGCAGGCAACCCGATGCGCATGAAGAATCGTGCAAACGCCTGGGAAAAATGCTCCAGAAACGGCGAGTCAAGCCTCCAGCGCTCACCGAGAGAGTCGGCGTGTCTTGTCAGGTAGACAAAGGGAACACTGACGATATGGCCGAAGTCGACAACCAGCGCTGCACGATTGTTATCCGGTTGTTCGGCCGACGCCAAGAGATGCAGCCCTTCAACCCGGCCTTTGCGCACGTTCTCCCATTGGCCCTTCTTTGCAAAATCCGGATTCCACTCTTCGAATTCATCGAGGGAATGCGTCGGGCACAGTGCCACGAATTCAACTCTGTGGTTCTCCAGATCGCACGATTGCGTAACGACGATTAGACGCGCCCGTCTCAGCGTTTGTTCGGCCGGTTCAGACGACACCAGATCCGGTTCGGCGACAAAAACAGGGACGAAACAATTCGGCAGCAGATCTCCTTGCGCCAGTTCGGCGCCCCGGGTCGGCGTCCACCAGCAGCGCGTCATGACATCTCATCTTCCAAGTGGTAGTGACGAGGTCTGAGAGGCTCGATCTGAGAATATCGAACGCGTGTCGTCCCAGCGACCGGCAATGAAACATGGCAGTAGACTACGGGCTCGGTCGATACAACCACATCGTCTGGGGGGGGGGCGGTACTCGGATCGTGTGTTTCGCACGTTGCGGCAAATCCTGTCCCGGCAGAAGGCGCTACGACAACCGGCAGCGATGAATCGGTAGGGGGAACATTGGTGGGCTGATGCTGAATATTCATACGTCACATTCTACCAATGACCTCTCGGTTACGCCATGCCACCAGTTGGTCTGCATTTTATTACCGTCCATTTCAGTATCATATCCTACACCGACGTAGGCGAGATGCCACCAGGTTTACATTTCTGCTTGACATGCGATAATAAAGGGTTTGCCGTGTCCGAAATCCAGCGCTCATGCCCGATCCCTCGTTGCGAGACATCCTGATCAACCGCGTGCTGCCCCGCGTGCAGTCGCCGGGGCAATACATCGGCGGCGAGTGGAACTCGATCTGCAAAGACCATGCGGCGGTGCGCGGCCGGCTCTGCCTGGCCTTTCCCGAGCCGTATGCGATCGGCATGAGCCACTACGGCTTGCAGGTGCTGTATGCGGTCATGAACGGCCGCAGCGATTGGGCCTGCGAACGGGCCTTCACGCCGCTGGCCGACCTGGAATCGCTGCTCCGGGAGCGGGCGCTGCCGCTGGTCAGCCTGGAGAGTTTCACGCCGCTGCGGGAGTTCGACGTCGTCGGCTTCAGCCTGCAACACGAACTCAGCGCGACGAACGTGCTGACGATGCTCGATCTGGGCGGAATCCCGCTGGCGGCCGAGTCGCCGGACCATGGCCGATCCGCTGGTTCTGGCCGGCGGCCCCTGCTCGGCCAACCCGGAGCCGATGGCCCGCTTCATCGACGCCTTCGTGCTGGGCGACGGCGAAGAGGCCCTGCCGGCAGTGTGCGATCTGTGGCTGGAACTGCGGCAGGCGGGGCTCGATCGAACGGACGCCCTGGCCCGCCTGGCCGCAACGTTGCCCTATCTCTACGTGCCGCGGTTCTACGAGCCGCAGTTCGACGCCCAGGGCCGGCCGGCGGGAGTGCGGCCGACGCGCGACGACGTGCCGGCGCGGATCGAGCCGGCCGTGGTGCAGCGACCTCGACGCCGCGCTGGTGCCCGCGGCCCCCATCGTGCCGTTCATCGAGTGCGTTCACGAACGGATCGCCATCGAGATCATGCGCGGCTGTCCGTGGCGCTGCCGCTTCTGCCAGAGCCGGGCCTTGAAGCATCCGGTCCGCTTCCGCCGCGTGGAGACGATCGTCGCCGCGGCCCTGCAAGCCTATCGGGCGACGGGGCACGACGAAGTCGCGCTGCTGGGACTCTCGTCGAGCGACTATCCCGCAGATCGAAGAACTGCTTGCGCAACTGCATGCCGTCTTCCGGCCGCTGGGCGTGAGCATCTCGATGCCCAGCCTGCGGGTGAACGCACGCTGGCGGTGGATCAGCGACCTCTTGGACACCGATCGCGGCGACGGCCTGACGCTGGCGCCCGAGGCGGCCCGCGACGAAATGCGGCAGCAGATCGGCAAACCGATCAGCAACGACGACCTGTTCGCCGGCTGCCGCCGCGCCATGCAGAACGGCTTCTCCCGCGTGAAGCTGTACTTCATGTGCGGGCTGCCCGGCGAAGGGCCGGCCGATCTGGACGGCATCATCGACATGGCCGAAGAGATTTCGCGGATGGGCAAGAGCGAGATGGGCCGCTACGCGACGGTGGTGGCCAACATTTCGAACTTCATTCCCAAGCCGCAGACGCCTTACCAGCGGGCCGCCATGCAGAGCGGCGAATACTTCGAGGAGGCCCACGAGCACTTGCGGCGGCGGAAACGCATGCGGAGCGTGACCCTGCGATTCACCGACGTGGAATCGACGCTGATCGAGGCGGCCCTGTGCCGCGGCGACCGGCGGTTCGGCCAGGTCATCGAGGCGGTCTGGCGGCGCGGGGCCCGCCTGGACGCCTGGGCCGAGCGGATGCGGCCGTGGCTCTGGAGAGAAGCGATCGCCGCCGCGGGCATCGATCTCGACGCGATCCTGCATCAACCGTATGCGGAGGAGGCGACCTTGCCGTGGGAACATATGCAGGTCTCGCAAGGTTGTGGGCGTGCGGAGAAAGGAAGTCAAGGGACGGACGAAGAGTTGCCGAAGAAATGACGCCGTCCGTTGTGATTCGGCTACTCGTGAACCGCCCTGGGTGTTATAATAGATGCATGGATCAAGATAGCTACGTTATCAACTTGCCTGTGGCGATGAGGGAGACGCATCGATGTCGAATATAGTCTTTTTCCGTCAGGCGCGTATGGATGGCGGCATTCGCACGGGGATCGACGTAGACGGAGCGGGCTGGGAATATTACGAAGGCGGTTCCGATGAACACGATCCGGCCCTGATTTGGTACGTTGATCTTCGAGTACAAGGGGACGACGTGCCCGATAGTCCGGAGGAGGCCCGTCAGTGGCTGCTGGATCAGGAGTCACTTGTTACTGCAACTTATCGGCAGTTGATGGAGCGGTTGGAGGTCGGCATGGATCCGGATGTGTGGCCACTGAAGGTGGAAAACGTGCAGACAACCTCCCGGATCGGTTTTGCTGCCGTTTGCTCTTGCATGCGACGCGTCTCTGCCAGGCAGATGAGCAAGACTGTGCAGGAGATCGCTGAGCATTGGAAAGAGTACTTGAATCGACTGCCGCAAATGCAACATCAATGAGCCGCCAACATGCTGAAGCGAGTACTGGATACGTGTGTCCTGGTGGCGTACTGGAGGCTACGGAAGACGTCCCAGACCGGAGAGCCAACCGTAGCAGATGTCGAGCGCTGGGCGCGAGAACTTGCTGCGATCCACCAAGGCAAAGCGATTGTCACGCCCATATTCGCGCAATTGCCAAGCGATTGAAGCACGAAGTTATTACTATAGACACTGGTTTTCCAAGGTAGCATGGTATCGTAGGTATCCCACTCTCGAATAGGTCTTAACGTGTCGTCGCTTCCTCTCAGTTCTGTCATCGCTCCATGCTCCCCCGCTACCGTCTCCTAGCCATCGACGTCGATGGCACGCTGGTCAACAGCAGCGACGACCTGACGCCCGCCACCCGCGCGGCCTTGCGGCGCACGATCGCGGCGGGCATCCGCGTGGTCCTGGCCACGGGCCGCCGCTATAGCCATACGCTGCACCTGGTCGAACCGCTGGGAATCAGCGCCGCCTTGATCACCGCGAGCGGGGCCTTGGTGAAAGACCCGGCCGATCATCGAACGCTCTACAAGACCGAGTTCGACGCCGCGCTGTTAGGCGAGGTGCTGGCGATACTCGATCGGGCCGGTTACGACCCCTTGCTCAACGGCGACACCTTCGCCGAAGGGTTTGATTTCTATCAGCCCGTCGAACCTCGAGAGAATCGTTACCTCGGCCGAGTATCTTGCGCTGAATCCCGGTTGCGGCCGGGTGTGGCCCGACTTCTTCACCTCTCCGCCGCCCGGGATCTTCGCGGGCTTCGCGATGGGCACGCGCGACGAGATGTTGACGGTCCAGCGGCAGTTGCAGGCCTCGCTGCCGGGCCGGATCACCACCCACGTGCTCCGCAGCCCGCGGTATCGCGGTTTCATGTGCGAGTTGGCTCCGGCGGGCGTAACGAAGTGGTCGGCCGTGCGTCGCCTGGCGACGGAGTGGGAGCATCGCCGACGGCGAAATCTGCGCCGTGGGCGACGACGTGAACGATATTCCCATGATCCGCTCCGCCGGATTGGGGGTGGCCATGGGGAACGCCGTGCCCGAGGTCAAGGCGGCCGCCGACCGCATCGCCCCGACGCACGACAACGACGGCCTGGTCGAGGTCGTGGCGTGGCTGTTCGAGTAACAGACAGCCGGCAGGCGGCTCGTAGCCCCGCCTCGTAGCATAGGCTTCCAGCCTGTGTGCCCGACTTTGAAATAGCGTCTAAGTGCAATTTTCGTCTGACGGCCGGATTGCGAGCGCTCGGCCAAGTGGCGGTTTCGCCAATTGAGGTTATAATAGCGGGGATCGGGACTCATCTGAGTTATTGGAAATCATGAATCTTTCGCGTTATTGGCCGCGGGCGATGCCGCTGTTGGGGGCGATTTTGCCGTTGGCGGCTTTGCTGTTAGGGTTCACCGGGTGCGGCAATACTACCCCGGCGTCCACGGGGGCCGGGAAATCGGCGGCGGAACTGATCGAAAGCGGCAACGCCGCCCTCGCCCGTGGCGAGCCCGACCAGGCGCTGGCCGACTTCAACAGGGCCTTGGACGTGCGATCCCGAGTCGGCGCCAGCCCGCCAAAGCCGCGCCGCGGCTTTCCTGCAATTGAAGAAGTTCGATCAGGCCGTGAACGACTGCAATGCGGCCCTGAGGATCGACGGCAAGTTCACGGCGGCCTACTTCACTCGGGGATTGGCGGAAAGGGACCTTGGCGATACGGAAAAGGCGCTGGGAGACTTCACCAAGGCCATCGAGAACGGACTGGCACGAGTCGACGTGCTGATCGCCCGCGGCGCGCTCTACCACTCCATGGCCAAGCTTAGCGTGAAGCCCGACGAGGCCGCGAAGCTCCTGGACGCGGCCTTGAAGGATTTCGACATGGCCGTCAAGCTCGAACCTGGCCAGGTGGAGTGCCGCGTGCAGCGGGCCACGGTCCACTTGGACCGCGGCGATTACGAAAGCGCGGTGGCCGACTGCGACGAGGCGTTGAAGGCCGATCCCAATCTGGACCGCCGCCTATGTTGCCCGGGCCCGCGGCGAATGCGAGTTGAGCGAGATCGACCATGCCATCACCGATTGCGATTCGGCCCTCCACCTGGACGAGAACCGGATCGAGGCCTACGTTCTTCGCGCCAAGGCCCGGCTGGAGAAATCGTCCGAGATGCGAACGGTCGGCGAAGTCGCGGACTGCGATCGGGCGGTGGACGACTGCCAGCAGGCGATCGGCCTGTCGAAGAAGTTCAAGGGCGATGCGGAAGGCACGAAGCAGGCCAAGTCGCTGCGCGGCCTGGCCCACGAGCTGCGTGGTTCGATCTATCAAAACCTGCGCGCCGCGAAGAAGGCCTTGGCCGAGTATGAGCGGGCGCTGGCCCTGGATCCCTACCTCGTCAGCACGCTGCTCCGCCGCGCCGTCACCCGTTCGACCACGGAAGACTACGGCGGAGCGCTGAACGATTGCAATACGGCCATCAGCATCGATAGCGCCCGGCCCGAGGCCTACAGCGGCCGCGGTTGGATCTATGCCGTGAAGGGCGAGTTTTCCAAGGCCATCGAGGACTTCACGCAAGCCGTGTCGCTGGACCGCAAGTGCGCCAAGGCCCTTGCCGGGCGGGCCAGCGTCCATGCGACGATGGCAGCCCTCTTGCAGGCCAGGGAGCAGGAGCTGGCCAAGGCGAAGAGACCGGCCAACCGGGCGGAAATCGCTCTTTACCAGGAAAAGGCCAACGAGTTGCGGCAGAAGTGCATTGACGACGCCACGGAAGCCATTCGCGCCAATCGCCACCTGGCCAAGGCATACCTCACGCGGGGCCTCGCCTACGCCCGTCAACAAATACCGGAAAAGGCCCTTGCCGATTTCAATGCGGCAATCCGCGAGGATCCCAAGCTGGTCAGGGCCTATTACAATCGCGCCGTCCTCTTTAATAACCAACGCCGCTTCAATGAGGCGATCAAGGACTTTCAGCAGGCGAGCAAATTACTGCCCCAAAGCAGCTTGATCTATCACCGCCTGTTCCAGATCTACCAAGAGGTCAATGACGTGATTCTCTTGAACAAGTACTACGCGAAGTGGCAGGAATCGCTGAAACAGGACCAACAAGAGCAGGACTTGGAGGCCGCGGAGTTCTCGGTCAAGCACAAGCCGGCGCGGGAACCGGAAGTGCGGCCGGATTCCGAACTGGAGCCTATCGACAGGGCGAAGATCGATCTCGAGAAGAAGCTCGACGCAACCGCCGAGCAGTAGCGATGGAAATTCGACATTCGGATTTCCGCTGTTACGCCCGCGGATGGAACTTGCGATGTACGGCCTTCAGCCGCGTGGGATCGACGTGCGTGTAGATCTGCGTCGTGGCGATGCTGGCGTGGCCCAGCATCTCTTGCACCTGCCGCAGGTCGGCCCCGCCGGCGAGCATGTGCGTGGCGAAACTGTGCCGCATGGTGTGGGGACCGATCTCCGGCGGCGCGCCGGCGCGGAGGGCGTAGCGTTTCATCAGTTCCCAGATCCGCTCGCGCCGCAGACGGCGGCCGCGATAGGAGAGCAGGACCCACTCGGGCGGCGGCGAAACCTGCGCGGCCAGCGGGCCGCGCTCGTGCTCGAGATAGGCCCGCACGGCCGCGGCGGCCTTGGCGCCCAGCGGCACCATCCGCTGCTTGTCGCCTTTGCCGCGGCAGATGCAATAGCCTTCGTCGAGGTGCAGGTCGTGGAGCTTCAGGTTCGAAAGCTCCGACGCCCGGCAGCCGGTGGCGTAGAGCAGTTCCAGCAGCGCCCGATCGCGCCGCCAGCAGCGGTCGCCCGGCCTGGGCATTTCGAAAAGGCGGTTGACCTGGGCGGGCGTCAGGACCTTCGGCACCCGCTCCCAGAGCTTCTGGCTGCCCAGCAGTTCGGCCTGGCTCTCGACCAGCACGCCTTCCAATTGCAAATAGCGAAAGAAGACCTTCAGCGACGCGATATGCCGGGCGATGCTCGTGGGGCTCAATTTCCGCTCGTGCAGCCAGTTGACGTAATCGGCCAGGTCGCGGATCGTCAGGGCCGTAACCGCTCGGGCCTGGAGCCATTGGAAGAACCGCGCGGTATCGCGGCGGTAGGCGGCCACGGTGTTGTCGGCCAGGTGGCATTCGCCGGCCACGTAGGCGATGAACGACTCCAGGTACGATGTCGAGATCGTTTCCGCCGACGGCGGGCGGGGGCGGAGCGGTTTCTTGGGAACGAGGGCCATGTCCTGAAGTTTCGGCCCGACGGCCTGTTGATCTTCATGACGCGCGCGATTGTGCCGAGTTTGACGAATGGCCGCGGGAAACGGTCCACTCCGCGCCAAGACCATCGGTCTGGAGGATCGTGGCGGATAGCCCTTTCAATAATCCATCTTGGCGAATTGCCGTTCCGCTGCAATCAGGACGTAGACCGTGAACAAGAGCGAAGTCAGTACGGAAAGTCCCAGCGACAGCCCGCCACTGTGTTCGAGGATGGGCCGAAAGTGCGTCTGGGCGTCCAAGGCGTCGAAGGCCAGGCAGCTTAGATCGACCGGCTTGGGCAGGATCCAGTAGCCGATGTCGGCCAGGCGGACGAGGAGCGTGGAGAACTTCCCGCAGTCGGCCACGGCTGCGGCCGCCATCACGGCGTGCCGGCCGAAATTGATCGCCCAGCAGATGCCCCAGAAGGCGATCGAGCCGAACACGCAAACCACGGTGCTGCGGAAGCAGACGGCCAGCAGCAGCGAGAAGCCGAAGAAAACCGCGAACTGCAAGAGCAAGAGCGGAACGCACAACAGGTAGGCCGTGTCCCAGACTCCCGTCCGCAAGGCCAGCGCAAGCCACGTCCCGCCCACGAAATAGACGGCCTGGGCCAGCACGAATGCCAGCACGCCGATGTACTTGCCCGGCCAGCAGCCCCCAGCGCGGCACGGGCTTGGCCAGCAACACGGCGATCGACTGCGGCGCGAGGAAACCGGGCAGGAAACCGGCCGTCCAGACGAGCGTCAGCAGCAGGCCGAGCGTGTCGGCCACTCCCGCCGCCAGGATCAATTGGAAGAAGTGGACGGTCGTGCGGACGTCACGGGCCACGGCCACGCGGACGGCCCCGAAGGCCAGGCTACAACGTGCCGTCGGCGACCAATACGCCCGACTGCTTCAGCTTGTGCGCGTCATGGGCGTCCTTATCGAAGCGCGGCAGGAAGTCGGGGTTCTCGCCGGACGAGGCCAGCGCTTGCGGACCGTTGACGCTCACGCTGGAACAAACCAGGATGCAGATCGTGCTCAGCCCGATCAACAGCCAGCAGATCCCGCTGGCCAGCGACTGGCGGAAGGTGTCCTTGACCAGGCGGAAAATGACGGAGAAGGTGGTGCTGGCGTTCATCGATGCGGCTCCTGCATGGACCCGTTCGACATGGATCGGCGTTGCATGGATCGGCCCGGCATAGATCGGTTCAAGGGCTTCCTGGAGCGAATCGACATCAGCTTCGCCCGGCCCTTCGCCGGCGAGGTCGGCCAACATGCCGCGGAACACGACCTGGCCGCCGCGGAGCACGGCCAACTCGTCGCAGAGCCGGCCGACGTCGGCCATGCTGTGCGAAACGAGGATCGCCGTCTTCCCCTCGGCCTTGCGGCGAAGCATGATTTCATATAGCAGTTTGCGGGCCGAGAGATCCATACCCTCGGTCGGCTCGTCGAGCACCAGCAACTCGGGGTCGTTGACCAAGGCCTGGGCCAGGGCCAGCCGTTGAAGCATGCCCTTGCTGTAAGCGGCGACGGCTTCACCGGCGCGATCGGCCAGGCCGACTTCGTCCAGGAGCCGCGGGATCCGCGCCGCCAGTTCCCACCGGGGCAAGAGCGAAAGGGCGCCGTAGTAATCGAGGAACGCCCTGGCCGTCAAGTACCGCGGGAAGGCCGGGCTTTCGTGCAGATAGCCGACCCGGGCCAGCGTGCCGCGGTGCGACGCGTTGCGGCCCAGCCGCAGGATCGTTCCCGAAGTCGGACGGCAGATCGACAACAGCGCCTTGACGAGCGTCGTTTTGCCGGCGCGGTTGGGTCCGAGCAGGCCGAATATGCAGCCGCTACGGATCTTGAAGCTCACGCCGCGGAGGGCGTGGATCGCGCGGCGCCGCAGCAGGCCGACGTGGTAGGTCTTGCTGACGTTCTGGAATTCTACGATCGGTCGTGTCATGGCGGTACTTCGATGCTGTAGGGTGTGGTCGAGCGCAGCGAAGACCCACCGCAAAACGTCACAAATTGGCGGGTCTTCGCTGCGCTCGACCACACCCTACGACTCTTGTCCGGCCCTTCACTGGATCAGCGACACTTGGACTCCGTCCTGAAGGATGATGGAAAACGCGGTCTGCAGATTCGTCACGTTCTGGCTGGAAGTGCCGTTGATGATCTTGTAGCTTGGCAACGTGCTGTTCGAGCCGTTGGCCGTGCCGTCGGTGACATTGCCGGCCACTTGCATCTGGTAGAGCGTGTCGAGGCCCGCGGCGGTGATCTGCGGACCGAAGGCAATGCAATTCATCAGCAGCGGTTTCGACGGCGTACTGTACCCCGGGGGCGTGGCCGTCGACAGCGCGGCCAATTGGGTGACCAGGGCCACGGCTTGAGTGACCACCGTGGAGTTGTTGTCGGCGTAGCCGGTGACGTTCGTGGGATACTCGCTCGACGACGTGTTGTTCTGGTTGTAGCGGACCTGGTAGTAGGAGTTGTACGCTCCACTGTTGACTAAATTGGCCGACGCCGTGACGTTCGGCGCGCCGTCGGTCTCGAAGATGACGATCTTCTGCGCGCCCACGCGGCCGCCGCCGCCGGCGTCGTTGGCATTCACGGCGGGGAGGGTTGACGTGTTGTAGTTCAGCAGCGCGGAACTGCCGCTGAACTGGTTATAAGCCAGCATCAGGCCCATGGCATAGCAGGTGCCCCCCATGGCCCGCGGCACTTCGAGATTGTCGGAGTCGTAAGGGCCGACGGTGGCCGAGGGATTGCCCACCGTCGCCTGCGGATACCAGAGCGAGTCGGTGAGCGTCGAGTAGCTCTGGCTCAGCCCCACGCGGACGCGATTGAAGCGGTCGGCGCCGGTGTCGCTGCTGCTGGTCAACGGCGTGCTGAACATGATCAGCGAGACCATGTCGTTGGGGTGGTTGTTCTGCATGTCGTTCAGCGCCGCCTGGATCCCCAGTTTGCAACTGTACATCGGCGATTCGTGGCAGGTGCCCGGCCACCAGCAATAGCGCGACGCGTCGTTGCCATAGCCCGTATACCACAGGTTGTAGTTGCCGAGAAAATCGATCATGGTCATGGGACCGAACCAGAAGCTGAGGTAGGGCCGCAGGGGGTTGTCGCCGTAGTTCATGTAGGGCGCGGGGTTCGGCCAGCTCGAGGAGAGGTCTTTCAGGGCCGTGATCTGCACGGTTCCCCATTTGAAATCCTCGCCGTAGCCGGTGTTGCCGGTTTGGCCGCTGTTGATCACGACATACTCGGTGGAACTGACTTGCATCACGCCCAGGACGTAATCGATGTAGTCTTTCCAGAATCGCTGGTTCAAGTCGGAAGGCGGCCAGGTCGTGGTACTGATCGTACTGGGGATCGAATTGTAGTAAAGGATGCGGCCCGACTGCAACTGGGAAGGAAAGACGCTGGGCCCCACGCTCTTGATGAAGGTCAAGATCGCCCCGTAGTTGATTTGATAGCGGCTGCTGCTGGGCGCCAGCCAGTTGCCGTTGCTGTCCCACATCAGGCTGTTGTCGGGATTCCCGCCGGGGAAATTGAAATAATTGCTGCGCCAATCGTTCGTGGGATCGGGCGGCCAATAGTAGAACGTCTTGCCCCAGTAGCCCGGTCCTTGCGTGTAACCCTGAAAACCTTTCGTGCCGGAAGTCATGTTGTAGCCGGCGTAGCCCTTGTTTTCGAAGGTCGAGTCGAAGGTCGAGTTTCCAGGGTTGCTGATGTTCAAGACCTGGGCGACGGTCTGAGCATAGGAGGCGCCCGCGCCTTTGTTGATCTTGGGGGGCACGTCGCCGCCGGGCGTGGTGGCGTAGGTCGACGAGGCGGACGAAGAAAACGCCAGCGAGCCGCTGCTATTGGTATAAAAGTCTCGAATCACCGGCGGCCGCCCGTCGGACGTGGTGACGGAGATGTTCGCGTTTCCATAGGGCGCTGAAGCCGAGCCCGCCGGCATCAGGACGGTGCCGGAATATTGGCCGAACTGCGGCACCACCGTGTCTTGGTTGTTGCACGTGCGGTTGCCGAAATAGGGCGTTCCCAGCAGGCTGGAGAAACGCATCGATCCGGAATAGTCGAGGATCACGCAGATGTCGCGCGGGCGGTAGGTCGCCGTGGACGTGGCCTGGAAATTCGGCAGCGTGTAGTGGAAAATACGGCCGAAGCCGAGGCTATTCTGCAGATTGGCGGTCACGACGGCCTGGACCATGTTCCAATTGCCCGAGGTCAAGGTGGTGGGGAAGGTCCCTTGAAATTGCTGGGCCGTCGAGTTGTAGGCATACTGTCCGATGTTCACGGTGAGTTGCGACGTGCCGAGCGCAGTGCCCAGGACCTGGTTGGCGGTGATCGCGGTTTGCGCGGCGGGAGTGGCCCCGGAATAATTGTTGTTGTTCGTGGCATTGCCGTTCAGGGCGCGGCAGCCGGCCAGCGCCGCCGCGTCGGCGGCGTCGCGCAACTGGGTTTGCGCCACGGTCAGCAGGCCCACGTCGATGGCAAAGGCCATCATGGCGACGATGGGGATCAGCGCCACTACGAAGAGCACGAGCACGGTGCCGCGGCGGCGGGCGCCGGCCGCTCTTCGCCGGGGCCGGCGGGCGATGGGTTCCAGGAAGTGCTGGCCTTGACGAATTCGGACGGTTGTCGGATTCATGGTTAGTTCGCCTCGCTGCGACGGACGGTGGTGAAGGTTTGTGTCAACGTCGCCGGCAGCCCCAGCAAGTGGGCCGGCACGAAGGTATAGGTCCCGGTCAGTTGCACGCAGACGTACTGTCCGACGCCCGCACTGGTGAACAGTCCGGGGTTGTTGCCCTGGCTGTCGGCGACGGCATTGCCGAGGGCATCCGACAAGTAGACGCTGACTGTCGGATTGGCAAGTTGTTGCGTCCCCAGGCAGGAATTGACGGCGTTGGTGACGTCGCTGGCGGCGTCGCCGTAGGTGGTGCCGCTGATGATGATTGGCGACGTGTGCTTGCAGGCATAGGCGGCCCCCGCCGAGACGGCGTTATAGCAGACATGGACCATGAGGTAATAGCGGCCGTATTCGAACAGTGACATGATGAACAGCAGCACGAACGGCAGCACGAGCGCCGCTTCCACGAGCGCCGAGCCCGCCCGTCTTCGTGGGCGCCTCGCGATTCGACTTGTATTATGAACCTGCATTTTCGTAAGTTCGTAGCGTAGGCATCCTGCCTGCGTCTTGTGGCGTAGGCATCTTTGCCTGCGTCCTAAATGACCTTGTACGATTCTGGGACGCGTTGAAGCCCGACGCGCAAGCGAGGAATGTGTCTTCCAAGAGCTTCGACCCACAATCCTCGCTTGCGCGTCGGGCTTCTATAAGCAGCTTCACTCCCAGAATCGTGCAATGTCACTTAATACGGTATCGTGGTACTGACGGTGATTTGCGTGTCGTTGGCCGACAGCCAATCGACCGACTCCTGCAGTTGCGTAATGCCGAACGTCGAGACCCCGATGAATTGCAAGCTGTTGAAGGGCGCTCCCGCCGGAATGGTCACCGACACGCTGAACTGATCCAGGGGCAAGGCATTGCCGGGGTTGGTCCACGAATCGGAAGCGAGATCGGTGACGGTAATCACGGCCCCATTGACCGCCGTACTGGGCATGCCCGCCGCCGTCAGGAAGTTCTGCACGGCGGTTTGCACGTTGGCCGCGGTAACGGCGGTGCCGTTATTGCTTCCCCCCGCGGCCACGCGGGCGCCTTCGCGGGCGGCGTCCTTCACGATGCGCGACATCTCGACGAGTCGGCCGACTTGCCACATGGCCAGCATCAACGTCACGATCAGCGGCATACAGATTGCCGCCTCGACGGCCACGGTGCCGCGCCGGCCGCGGGCACACTGCCTGCGGCGAGCAAATCGGCCGTTCCGGACGATATTTCGCGCGTTTTGCCTGTCTGCCATGGTCGCAATCCTCGATTTTGGCCCTGTCCAGCATCAAAACAGTCGGGCCCTCTACATGACAAGTATAGGTCGAGTTTCCCGGCGATAACGCCGCGGCGGCCGTGCGGCAAACCTGACGTCGATGCCGGATAGGAGGGGCGTGCGGGATATACGGGCCTGGTGCGGCGTGAAATTACCGCCCAGCGACAATTCCCCGCGGCCGATGCGTAGCAT
Organism: uncultured Planctomycetia bacterium; assembly: GCA_963779975.1. Classification (GTDB taxonomy): domain Bacteria; phylum Planctomycetota; class Planctomycetia; order Pirellulales; family Thermoguttaceae; genus JANXQG01. The sequence goes on from CAWAAL010000001.1 coordinate 110,311, forward strand.
TCCTTGGAAGGGAATTCTAATTGTCGTTCAAGGGGAAGAGTAATTGTCGCCGAAAGTCGGATCGCCCCAGCGGCCCGCCTATCCCCGTACGCTGGCCCTGTTTTGCTGTTACAATCTGGAAATTGCCGGTCTTGCCGCCGTACCGGTGACGGTCGGAATACTGTGGTAGAACCGGCGTTGGTGCGAATGTTGTCAGGGAGTACTTTGAATCATGGCCGAGGAAGTGGCAATCACGGTCAATCTGACGAATTTCTCTGGGGAGGTCGGCTGATGGACCGGAACATCATTGGAAATCTGTTCGCCAACATCCCCATCGACATTGCCGAAGAAGAACTCACCACGGTTCTTCAGGACCACGGTTTGCGGATTGAGCGGATCGTCTCGCAAGGCCAAGTCTCACCGCCCGGTTTCTGGTACGATCAGGAAGAGAGCGAATGGGTCATGGTCCTGGAAGGCGGCGCCGCCGTGCAGTTTGAGGGCGAGGAGCCGGTGGAACTTCAGCGGGGCTCGTACTTGAATATCCCGGCCCGCGTGCGGCATCGGGTCGCCTGGACCGATCCGAACCGGAAGACCGTCTGGCTGGCGGTCCACTATTGAAGTTGAACTTAGATTGCTTCTGAAATCACTGGAACTGCTCTCGCACCTGCCCCATCATCTTCCCGATGTCGATTCCTTGGGGGCACTTGTCTTCGCAGCTTCCGCATGTCACGCATGCCTTTGCCCGTTCCGTTTCCGACAGCGAGTTGTACAGGTTTCGGCACAGGACGATGCTGCTGCCCTCGAACACCGTGGCGTTGTTGTAAAGCTCGAAGTTCACGGGAATGTTCACGCCATTGGGACAAGGCATGCAGTAGCCGCACTTCGTACAGGGGACGGGCGACAACTTCGTATATTCCTGTTGCACCCGAGCAACCAGCTTCGCCTCGTGCTCATCGAGCGACCCCACGCCGGATCGGCATGCACTGTCGATGTTCTCTTTGACGTGCTCGAGGCTGCTCATGCCGCTCAAGACCAGCGACACCTCGGGCTTGTCCCACAGCCACCGAAGTGCCACGTCGGCAGGCCGATTCCTGCGTGGGTCGTGTTTCCAGATTTCCCAGACGGGCCGTGGCGGATTGGCCAGCGTTCCGCCGAAAAGCGGCTCCATGACGATCACGCCCAGCCCCTTCGCAGCGGCGTACTTGAGGCCCTTGGTCCCCGCTTGCACGTCTTCATTGACGAAGTTGTATTGGATCTGGCAGAACGACCAATCGTAATCGTCTGCGATTCCGACGAAAGCCTCGTAAGTGTCGTGGAAGGAAAAACCGAAGTGTCCAATCCGGCCATCGGACTGGGCTTTCTCGGCCCATTGCAGCACGCCCAGTTCTCGCATCTTCTGCCAGGACTTCCTTTGCAGGCAATGAAGAAGATAGAAGTCGACGTGATCCATTTGGAATCTGGAAAGCTGCTCATGGAGGATGCGGTCGCAATCCTCAACCTTCTGAACGTTCCAAATCGGCAACTTCGTGGCGAGGTGGACCTTGTCTCGGTAGCCGTCAGCCAGGGCTTTACCCACCACGCCTTCGCTGTTGCCGCCGTGGTAGACGTAAGCCGTATCGATGTAATTCACGCCTTGGTCGATGGCGTAACGGATCATTTCGATGGCCTTGGCCTCATCCACGTCGGATTCATTTCCCTTGGTCGGGAGTCGCATCGCCCCGAACCCGAGAGCGGAAACCTTCGTCTTTCCCAGTGTGCGGTACTTCATCTCGACAAGACCTTTCATTTCCGGTAGCAGTCGGTCCATCCCAGGTCAAGACTCTTCGGATGGCTTGCCGCTATTATAGCAGGCCGGCTGCCGAGTCTCAGGAGGAGCGGGTTCTTATTGATGAACTGCACCGGCGCGGTGAATGTCTGGCCATCGTCGTCGCTGCGCATGTAAAAACAGCGCGCATAGTTGACTTGGTACAGGAAGTAGACCGCTCCGCTCTGGCGGTCGGCGATGGGCGTGGGATTATCGACCGTCGCCTTGCCTTGGTCCAGCAGGATCCGCCGCGGCTCCCACGTCCGGCCGTTGTCGGTGCTCCGTCGCATGGCGATGTTGATCGGGTCCCAGTCGCCGCCGCCGCCCTTGCGGGCAGCACAGAAGACCAGCACCACGCCGCGCTTGGTGACCACCATGGCGGGAATGCGGTAGCACGTGTAGCCATCCTTGCCGGACTGAAAAAGATCGGTCTTCAGCGGAGGCCATTCCCCCGCCGGCACGTCGACCAGGTTGCCGGAGGCGGAGAAATCGTAGACCCGCATCGTGCCGCGGTGTGGCCGCAGTCCGATTCGGCTCACTGCCCCGCTGTGGAAACTGCCATTCCAGACCTCTTGGCCGTCGATCCGGACGGTCAGCGTCGTGCCTTGGCGCTGGAGGACGATCTCGAACTGCCGGCCGGGCGTAAAAGGAGCCACCTTACCCACGGACTTCGAAGGACCGAATGCCGGCCCCTCGACGAACAGCATTCCACCTCCGCCGTCGAGGCCGATGTGGTCGTCGTCCAACACCAAGGCGGCAGCGGTACCGTCGCGTCTGGCAAGGCACAGTCGGGCTTGCACGCGGAAGTCGCCGCCGGCGATCGACCGGCCGGCATAGAGGATATTCCCGGCGCCGGAACCTTCCAGGAACCCCGCTTCGCAGTTCCAAGGGTTGCCCACCTCATGAACGCAGACCGCCTTGCCGGCGGCGACGAACGGTGACGTGCTGCCCGTATCAGCCGCCGTCGACCTGTTGGAAGTCAGCACGGCCAGTCCCACCAACAACCAAGCGAGGAAGTGGCCCATCATCGGGCCGTAGTACGCCCTTCTTGTTCTCGACACGTTCGTTTCTCCTCGGTGTTCCCTCCATGATGAAAGCAGCCAGGGCGGAAGTCAACCGTGTCTGCCCATCCATTTCTTGAAGGACCATAAGAGCGGATGATCATGGGGCATCTATTTCGTTGAATAACCATCAACGCCGTCACTTGCCCGCAACCGGCCCTTCGAGTACATCACAACGCAGACGGCTCGCTCACGACGCCTCTGCTTGCCCGGCTGCGCACCGGCTCCGCTCGCTTTGTTTCTCCGCCAGAACCAGGCAGACGCGGAACCCCATGGAGCAGTTGCCGGACCCGGCGCGTGCGCGGAGCGGTTCGCCGACCGGCAAGACCATGCCGGGCGAGACCAGCAACCACCGCGGCGCACACGGTCTGCGCCACACGCTGGCCCGATTGGATCGTCCGTCGGCGACGTTGAATAGTACTCGCCGCCATACCAATCCTGGCACCACTCCCACACGTTTCCGTGCATGTCGTACAGTCCCCAGGCGTTTGGTCTTTTCTGCCCCGCCGGCTGCGTCTTGTTCTGGGAGTTCAGATCATGCCATGCGTCGTCACCGAGTTGCGACTCATTATCGCCGAAACAATAATGCGTCGTACTCCCTGCGCGGCAGGCGTATTCCCACCGCGCCTCGGTCGGCAGACAATAGCCTCGCCCCAGGGCCTTCTCTTCGGGTAAATCCGAAAGCTGCCGACAGAACGCCTGCGCATCGTCCCAGGAAACCTGTTCTACCGGCCACCTGTCCTCGCGCGTGAAATGGCTCGGGTTTTCGCCCATCAGATGCCTGTACTCCGCCTGGGTTACTGGGCAGACCCCCAGGTAAAAGGGTGACGTGATCTTCACCCGGTGAAGCGGTTTTTCATCTTCGCATTCGTTGCTGCCCATCTGAAACTCGCCTGGCGGGATGAGCCGCAGCTTCATGCCGACGGAGTTCGGCACTTCGACCGGCCGGCCAACGTGTCGCGCCCAGGCCGTCTGATGCCGCTGCGCCAGAACGGCATCGAAGGGCGCCACGGCCAGCGGTGGGGCCGCCACCAGCGCCGCTACGGTAATACAAGGCGTCGGGTCGCGTGGAACGTCCGGCGCGCGGCAGGCGCCAGCGGTTGCTCGCCGGCTTCTTCCAATGCCTTCCGTGTTTCCGAGCTTGATGTCAACGTCATGGATCACGCGCCTCGTGAAACGATTGAGTGGAAACCTGGCCGCGCCGCGCGGAAAGGAGCGTTCATGCTAGTAAGGAGTCGCCGCACTGTCAACACGCGCCGCGGAGCTGCGGAGCGTCGAGCGCTCTCCTGGACCGGGTTATCATGAAAAACCGCTTTGCCGGCGCCTCGCAACTTGCCTTGAGATGTGGTATCTTCTGACTGCGTGCCGTGGCAATTCCAGCCTGAGATGAGCTTCCCATGCAACCGGGATCTGTCGAGACAAGTCGTGCGGCCTCTTCCCCGGAAGAGTTGCGGTTGTTACAGCCGCCGCGGGTCGTGCTTGTGGAACTGACTAATTTCTGCAATCTCCGCTGTCCGTTCTGCACTACGAACGTGGCCATGCGGCGGCCGCGAGGCTTCATGCCGCTAGCCCTTTTCCAACGACTCCTCGCCGAGCTGGCCGGTCGCGGCGGCCGCCCGCTGATCTCCATGAACATGTGCGGGGAGCCGCTGCTTCACGACGAGGTGGACCGGTTCGTGGCCGTGGCCGCGGCAAACGGTTTTCCGACGTTCATCAGCACCAACGCGACGCGGCTGACGCCGCAGCTTGCTGGTCGCCTGGTGGCCGCAGGCTTGTCGTCGATCGCCCTCTGTGTCGACGGGGCAACGGCAACGGCACACGAGGCCTACCGCGTGGGCAGCGATTTTGTCGAGGTGCGGGCCAACTGCGAGTCGATGCTGGCCGCCCGCCGCGAGGCGGGCACGGCCAGCCCGCGCGTGATCGTCCAGACGCTGCTCACCGCGCTCTCGGAGGCGGAGATGCCGCAGGTCTTGGAATGGGCCTGGCGGGCCGGGGCCGACGAACTCTACTTCAAGTCGCTCAGCGTGGGCACCTGCACGACGGCGGCGCAAAGGCAGGGCGGGGCGCGATTGCTGCCGCGGAGCCCGGCGCTGCGGCGGCGCTTCTCGCCATCGCCAGCGCCCTGCCCGGCTCCCGTGGAGCAAACGATGATCTACTTCAATGGGCGGGTGGGCATTTGTTGTGTCGATTTCAACAACCTGGCCAATCTGCCCAGTATCGAAGACCGCGGGCTGTTCGAGACGTTGTATGGCCCCCAAGTCCTGGCCGCGCGGCGAGCCGGCTGCCGCCGGGAACATGCGCTTTGCCGGGACTGTCAGTCGGCGGGCGCCACGTTTCGCGGTTTTCGTCTGGACCTGGACCGTCTGCGGGCGGTTGCCGACGGCGGAGGCGGATTACCCGATTGGGCCGGCCTGGTTGCCGGCGAGCTCCAGGAGATCGACGCGCATGCGGCTGGATGATCTTGACGTGCCGTGGGGCCGGGGCATTTTCCGGCGCACCAAGCGGATCAGCTTCGAACTGTCGAATCTCTGCACGCTCGCGCCTTGCCACGCAAAGTGTCCGGCCCATCAGGCCAGGGAACCGCGGATCCTGCCGATGTCGATCGTGGAGTCGGTGTTGGAGACCTGCCGCAAACGCCGCTTCCGCGGCATGTTCGCCTTCCACCTGTACAACGAACCGGGCGTCGATCCGCGGCTGTTCCTCTTCATGCAACGCATCAAGGCGGTGCTGCCCGGCGCCAAGCTCTTCCTGCTCACGAACGGCTGGTACCTGGACGCCAACCTGGCCCGAGAACTGGAGGCTGTCGGGCTGGACTACCTGGGCATCTCGGCGTACTCGGACGCGGATTATCGCCGTTTCCGCCGGCTGCGGCTGAAGATCCCCGTACGCGTCCGCCGCGAGCGTCCCGACGATCGCTTGACCTGGTATGCCCCGCGCTGTAGTCCCGTGCGCCCGCAGCCGTGCTACGCCCCCTTTTATGAGATTTGCATCACCTCGGCCGGGCAGGTATGCTTATGTCCGTTCGATTGGCAGAGACGCCACGTCTTCGGCGACCTCTCCCAAGAGCCGCTCGATGCCATTCTCCGCCGTCCGGAAATGCTGCGCGTGTACGAAGCGCTTTCCTGCGGTCGGCGGGAGTTGGAGATTTGCACGAATTGCCGCACTTCCCGCGGCGAGCCCCTGGGAACGACGCCATGACCATGAAACCCGTCAACAGCTTTACGGAATGGGGAAAACTCGAGGAAGTGATTCTCGGTTCCCACTACCAGACGCGGATCGAGAACTTCGACACGAGCCTCGAGTTGCTCTTCCACGATAATTTCGTGCGGCTCAAGCGCAAACATCCCAAGGAGAGTTACACGATCTGCAAAGAGTTCGTGGAAGAACGAGAGGAAGACACGGCCCAGGTGGCGGAGCTTCTCACGTCGCTGGGCGTCACCGTGCGCCGGGCGGAACCGATCACCGCGGTGAAGCCCTTGGTGACCCCTTATTGGACCGGGGTGACCAAGGCCTGCGACAATCCGCGGGACCAGGTGTTGATCGTGGGCGATCGGATCATCGAGACTTCCTGCCTCTTGCGCAACCGCTACTTCGAGAACGATCTGCTGAAGCCGGTCCTGTACGATTATTTTCGCGCAGGCGCCCGCTGGACCTGCGCCCGCGGCCCATGATGAAGGAAGAGTCGTTCGACCGCTGCTACGTGGAGAGCCGGCCTACCGTCCACTCGGACAAGCACGAAATCATGTTCGACGCGGCCCAGTGCCTGCGGTTCGGCCGCGACATCCTCATGAACGTGTCTACCGAGAACCACGATCTCGGCTTCCAGTGGCTGCAACGCGAACTGGGCGAAGAGTTCCGCGTCCACAAGGTCTCGATGGTGGACAACCACCTGGACGGCGCGATGATGCCGATTCGCCCCGGAACGCTGCTGGTCTACGACAAGATGCGCGGCAGGGAACACCTGCTTCCCAAGCCGCTGCAAAAATGGGACCTGCTGCATATCCTGGACGAGGACCGCAGCCGCTACAGCGAACAGGAGCTCCTGCTGGCCAGCACCCACACTGCGGTCAACGTGCTCTCGCTGGACGAGGAGCGGCTGCTGATCAACGCCTACGCCACCGAGACGATCCGGCTGCTGGAGAAGAAGGGCTTCACGCCGATCCCCATGCGTTTCCGGCATTCGAGGGTCTTCGCGGGCGGATTGCATTGCGTGTCGCTGGACGTGCGCCGGCGGGAGACGCTGGAAGACTACTTCACATGACGAACATGACGTGCGAAAAGAGATTGTCGGCCGCTGCCGCAAACTGGCTGGCCCGTCGGTTTGGGCACTGGGAACGGATCGACGCCTTCGCCCGGCAGCGAACGCGTCATCGCGTCTTCTCCATCGCCGCGCCCGCTGGCCGCTTCGTGCTTAAACTGCACGGCGACGAGCAAAGCTGGAATGCGGAGGTGTTTGCCTATCGAACCTGGTGCAGCCGCGGCGGCGGGTGCTTTCCCGAGTTGTTGGGCGTCCTCGATCCAGGCGAGGGAATGGGAATCCTCATCGGTCACCTGGACGGCAGACCCCTGGAGGCGTCCGATCTGCCCGAGGCGGTGATTTGTGCGGCCTGGCGCAAGGCCGGACGCCTGGCTGCCCTCGTGGGAAGCCAGGGCCCGGGCGAGTGGTTCGGGGCCCCCGATCGCCGCGGCCGACCGTTGGAAGTCCCCCTTGCCGATCCGGTAGAGTACGTCCGCTCCCAGGTGCGGACGTGGGCCGGGACGGCACGCGAGATGAACCTTCTAACGTGCCAGGAAGAGGCATTGGCCCGCTGGGCCGACGGCCATGCGGAGAGCTATGCCGGCGAGGTTCCCCAGCCGGTAAATCGCGACTTTACTCCCGGCAATTGGATGGTAGACTCGGCGGGGAACTTCGTGGGCGCCGTCGACCTGGAAGAGATGCGCTGGGGCACTCGGGCGGAGGGACTGGCCCATCTGTATACGAAGTTTGCTTGGGACCATCCCGGGCGTGCGGCGGCCTTCTTCCAAGGGTACGGCGATTCTTTTGTCGACCGCCAACCGGTCCAGTTGCGCGTGGCCTGCATCGTGCTGGGACTGGCTACGTTGGTACGGGGAGCGAAGTGGAGCAACCCCATGTACGTTCATCGCGGACAGGCGATTCTCGGCCGCCTGGCGGAGACGATGGCCGAGCAACCCCCTCCGAGGACGCCGCCGTGATCGATCCCTCCTGCTTTCGCTGGCCAATCGTCGACGAGGCGACCGTCACGAAGGTTGCCGAACTGCTGCGGGCGGGCCGGACCTCCCTGGACGAGGAACTCCTTTCCGCTTTCGAGGCGGAGCTTTGCGCTTACTTCGGCGTGAAACACGCGCTGCTGACTTGCAACGGCACGTCGGCGGCGCTGAGTTGTTATCACGCCCTGGGACTGGGGCCGGGCGACGAGGTGATCGGTCCGGCGTTGACTCACTGGGCGACGCTGCTGCCAGCCGTGCGCCTGGGGTGCCGCGTGGTGTTCGCGGACCTGGATCCCGACTCGTTGAGTATTTCCGTCGAGGACGTGGCCGGGAAGATCACTGCGGCGACGCGCGCCGTAGCCGTCTGCCACATGTTCGGTAATCCCGCCGACCTGCGCGCGCTTCGCAACCTCTGCCGCCAGCGAGAGTTGTATCTCATCGAGGACCTGTCGCATGCCGTGGGGGCGACGGTCGGCGGCGCGCCGGTGGGGTCGTTCGGCCACGTGGCGTTCTTCTCGATGCAGGCCAGCAAGATGATCAGTGCCGGGGAGGGTGGTGCGCTGCTGACCAATGACTCGCAATGGTACGCCCGGGCCCTGGCCCTCGGGCATCCCAAGCGGCGCGGCCAGTTGCCCCAGCCGGCCGGCCCCTGCGGCGACTCCTCGCTCGGATACAAGTTCCGGCCCTCGCCGCTGTTGGTGCTGCTGGGTCGGGAATCGTTCCGGCGACTGGACGAGCAGAACGCCGTGCGGCGGGAAATGTTCCTGGAAATTCGGCGGCGGCTCGGAGATCTTGGCGATGTGCATTTCCCCGAGGCGATCCCCGCGGCGCAGCGGGTGTGGTTCGAGTACAACCTGTTGCTGGGCGACCGGTTGCCGGGGCCGGCGGAGATAGCTGCGCGGCTACGAGAGCAAGGCGTAATCGCCGAGGCGGCGAAATACGACTACTTGCCCGACCTGCCGCAGTTTCAAGGCGGCCCGCAAGCCGCGGATTGCCCCCACGCACGTCGCCATCGCGATCGACTGCTACTGCTGTCGCCCTTCAAGCGACGCGGTTACGAGGTGCTCGAGGCCTACGTGGCAGCGCTACGGCAGGCGCTAGCGGGCGATCGTGGAGGCCGTATTCCAACGGTGCCTCCATGACCGATTCAGCCACCTACTGCCCGCTGCCATGGCTGCACGCCTGCACCAATCCCACGGGCCGGCTCATGCTCTGCTGCGAGGACATGCTGGAAAGCGACTTTCCCGGCCGCCGGGAGTACCACGTCGTCGACGAGCTGGACGCCTATTGGCAAAGTCCGTACCGGGCGTGGGTCCGCGAGAAAATGCGGCGCGGCCAGCGACTGCGCGAGTGCGAAATCTGTGCCCGCGAAGAGGCCCTGGGACTGGTCAGCAAGCGGCAAAGCGAGCTGCGGCAGTGGGGCCTTGTCCACGAACCGCAGCTCTTGTACGTCGATCTCAAGCTCGGTAACGCCTGTAACCTCCAGTGCTTCACGTGCGATCCCAACAGCAGCAGTCGCATCGCGGAGGAGTTTCGGGCGTTGGGTTGGGACAACAGACCCGCCCTTCGAGGCCGGCCAGATGGGCATCTCCGTGGCGGATGCCTGCCGCCAGGACTTTGCCTGGCCGGACGACCCGCGTTTCTGGCGGCTGGTCCGGCAATCCCTCCCCAGTCTTCGCAAGATCAAGTTCACCGGCGGAGAGCCGTTCCTCAGCCGGCACCTGGCACAGTGCCTGGAAGAAGCGCGGGACCTCGGGCGGCGGGACCTGCAGGTCCAGGTAACGACCAACGTGACGCGTATCGACGCCCGTGCGGTCGCGCTGCTGCGCGATCTGGATGCCGAGGTGGTCGTGAGCCTCGACGGTACAGGCCTGGCCAACGATTTCATCCGCTATCCCAGCCGGTGGGAGCAGATCGTGGCCAACATCCGGTGGCTCCGCGAGGCGGGGATTCCCCTCCGCATCAACGCCACGTGCAGCCTCTTCAACACGCTCTGCCTGCCAGCGCTCATCGACTTCAATCACGAGACCCTGGAGAGCCGCCTGACGATCATGCCGGTGCTGAAGCCCGAGATCTTCGATCCGTCCATCGCTCCGCAGCGTCTCAAGGACCTCGTCAAGGAACGGCTCGAGCGCTGGGCCGCCGCGACGGCTGCGCCGCTGGCGGGCTATTATTGTGGACAGATCCTGCAACGGCAAGAAGCCGCCCCGCCCAATCCGCGGTTGTTCGAGAGGTTTCGGCAGTACGTGCGGACCCTTTGCGCGCACCGCAACCTGGAGATCGGCCGGTACCTGCCCGATTTGGCCCGCGTGCTGGCCGAAGAACCACTTTTCGACATCGGTTCTCTCCGCTGAGGAGCAAGAGTATGCCCGCCGCGCTGCGACATCTTACGATCAAGCCGACGCATCGCTGCATGCACCGCTGTCCGTACTGTGATTCTCGCCGCCAGCTCCTGCGCATGTCGCACGACGTGGTGCTCGGCGTCGATGACTGGAGGCAGGTTTTCGCGCAGGCCGACGAGCTGGGCACGGAGTATCTGGACATCAGCGGCGGCGAGCCGGTCCTCGACGCGGCCCTGCCGGCCCTCGTCTGGGAAGGCAAGCGGCGGGGCTGGTTCGTTTCTCTGAACAGCACGGGCTGGGGCCTGCCTGGGACGATCGACGAGTTGGTCCGCGTCTGTCTCGATCAAGTGGTGCTCTCGCTCATGAGCCTCGATCCCGCCCGTCATGATGCCGCGCGGGGCACGCCGGGGAGCTGGACGCACTTCCGCCGGGCGGTGGAATGCCTGCGCGGCAGGCCGGTGCGCCTGGTTCTGCACTTCATCCTGGCCCGCCAGAACCATGGCGAGCTGCCGGAACTCATCGACTTTGCCTTCGCTAACGGCGCAAGCGCGGTTGCCTTGGCATACCCGGAGTGCGACTCCGCCAACCGGCGGTTGCTGATGAGCGCCGACGACGTCCGCCGTTTTCGCCGGGAAATTCTCCCCGAAGCACTGCGGCGATACGCGGCGCATCGTCCGCGGTCCGATGCCAGCCACGCCAATCTTGCCGGACTTTTTGCCGCGCACGGGGACGGCGGCGATTTCGCCAGCGGTGCTTATTGGCCGGACGACCTGGCCGTCCGCAGCGTCTGCCGTCGTCCCGAGACGTTTGCCCTGATCTACCCCAACGGCAACGTGCTGCCCTGCAACGGCGTCGAGTACACCCACGCGCCCCTCGTCGGCAACGTCCTGCGGGAGGAGTTGCGGACGATCTGGGAAGGCGCGGCCTGGGCCGCCTTTCGCCGGGATAGAATGGACTATTGCCGGTTCTGTCCGACGAATCGTCACACGGGCCTGGCCGTCGGGAGGACGGACAATCCTCCCTACGCGGCGCCCGTAGTCCGCCGCGTGCCGTCGCGGTTGCCGTCTCTGCGGCCGCAGGTCCCCGATCGCCGGATTCTTGCGCGAGGTACACCATGACGCGCGGCAGTCTCACCGTGATTGTTCCCACGTGCAACCGTCCGGTACACCTGGAGCGCTGCCTGCGGGCACTCGCGGGCCAGAGCGACGCGATCCGGCAAGTGATCGTGGCCAACGACGGCGCGGAGGATGTTTCGCCAATCGTCAAGCCCTTCGGGGAAAGCCTTCCAGTAACCCTATTGCGCTGCGGCCGCACGGGGCCTACCGCGGCACGCAACGCTGCGCTGGCCGTCGCGGATGGCGATACGGCTGCCTTTCTGGACGACGACAGTGCGCCGCACCCCGGCTGGGCGCGGGCCTGTCTCCGCCTGTTTGCGGAGTTTCCCGACGTTGTCGCGCAGTTGGGCCGGATCTTCTGGGCTGGGGCCTTGCCGCGGGTTGGGAGGAAATTTCTTCCGCGCTACCGCCAGAAAATCTACGACTCGCGCCACCGGCTGTACACCGACGCCGAATTCCGCCGCGGTCTACAACACGCGCTCGGCCGCCCGCTGCCGGATGGTCTCCCCGGCGTCGCCACGCACCTCTCCGGAGGCAATGCGGCCATCCGCATGGATTTCATTCGGCAGCACGGCGACTTCGATCGTCGATTCCGCACCCTCAGCGATCGCGAAATGTCCTGGAGGATCCTCCACAGTGGCGGACTGATCGCCTACAACCCGGAGATGGCGGTCGACCACGACCACGATCCGTCGCTGTGGCGCTCGCTACGCCGCTGCTTTCATGCGGTCCCCTACGAAAAGTTGCTCGCTGCCACTTATCCTCGACCGCCCTGCGAAGACTTGTTGAATGCCTGCGGGAACGCCGCGCTGACGCCGCTGCTCGATTTGACCCTGGCCGAACGACTGTACGCCGCGTTTTTTCGTATCGTGCGTTGGGCGGCGCATCGGCGGGCGTCAGTCCCCGCCGCCGACCCGCTGGCCGGCAGATCCCGCCCCGGATAGACCAAAGAACAACCTCCGTCGTTATCGGCTGACTGACGGGCCGATCCAACACTTGGCGCAGCGGGCGCACTGGGGATAGTCTTGATACGTGCGGCAGAATTCGCGGTACGGCGCCCCATTCCACACCGCCAGCACCCCCTGACGGGCAACATTGCCGAGATCACCCGTTTGCGGCCGCGCCCCTAGCGGCACGCAGCAGGGCGAGAAACCGCCGTCGGGGGCAATCCAGCCCTCGTGCCCCAAATACGGACAGGGGCCGATCGCCGCCTGCTCGCCCAACGGAACGAAGTTGCTCAGCTCGAGGCGGCGGTCGAATTTCCGCTCGAGCGTCTCCGCCATGCGCCAGGCTCGCCGGACGCACCGATTAAAAAGCTGTCGGGACTCGGCATTGCGGCAGAGGCAGAGGGCGTCGGTCTGGGGGAAAAGGCTCAGCAGATGGCTGCCGCGAATGCGGTCGAAGCCCAACTCGAACGCCAGACGCACCAAGTCAGGCAGTTCCCACGCGTTGGACTGCATGAACGTGACCTTCATCGTGAGCCGGGAGCGGAGCCCGCCGCGCGCCGCCTCGGCATCGCGGGCCGCCGCCACCGTGCGAACATTTTGGATGACCGCATCCAGGGGGGCGCCGGGCATGACGGCCGCCTGCGTCACGGGCGTCGCACCGTTGATGGAAATCTTCAGATCCGCCCCCATCCGTGTCAGTAGCGCGGCCCAGTGCTCCGCGCCGCCGGGAAAAGTGCCGTTGGTCGTGACGTGCAGCAGGATGCCGTCCCGAATACAGAGGGCTGCCAATTCCTCGAAGTGCGCGTACAGCAGCGGCTCGCCGTTGGAAGAGGAAACCGCCTCGCGGAAGCAGGTGCCGCGGAGCTCGTCGAACACGGCGCGGAGTATGGCCGGGTCCATGCGGGAACGGGGGCGCGCACCTTGCTCCCGCAGCCTGCGGAGCGCGCTGTAAGGCGAATGCCCTTCGCACATCCCGCAACTCAAGTTGCAATCGTCGGGGTTCGTGTCGAAGTTCAATCGGACCGGTCCGCTCATGGGTCCCCCTTCGACCCGTCGCGGCGATCCGACGACGATTGGCAGACAAGCCCGCGCATGGCGCGGACGTACAATTGTTCGTAGCGCCGCGTGATGCGGCGTTGGTCGAAACGGCGCTCGGCAATGCGGCGGGAAACAGCGCCCCACGGCTCGATCCCGCCGCTCTGCCACAGGCCGCCGGCCGCCGCCAAACAGCGCGCCAGATCGCGAACGCTGCCCGGACGGAACAGAAAGCCGTTCTCGCCCGGTCGCACCAGTTCGCGATGTCCCGGGATGTCGCTGGCGACGACGGGCAAACCGGACGCCATGGCTTCCAACACGGCATTGGACATTCCTTCGGCCTCGGACGCCGAGACGTAGAGGTCCATCGCGCGGTAGAACGGACGAATGTCCTGCCGCTCGGGGAGCCAGCGAACGTCCTCTCCGAGCAGATTCGCCAACTCCACGCCCTGGCCGAAAGTATGGTCGGTGCCGCCGGCCAACACCAAGCACGGCCGTCCGGACCGGGGCAACATCTCCACGGCCGAAGCCAGCACGTCGATCCGCTTGCGGCGTTCGAATCGCCCGCAGAACCCGATGAGGAACCGATCGGGAGGGAGGCCTAGTGCCTGCCGGGCTTGTTGGCGGGCTTCCGCCGCGACGCGCTCGTAGACTTCGGTCCGCACTCCGTTGGGAATCCGCGCGATCCGCACGCGCGGAACGCCGCACCCCGTCAGTTCGTCGGCTACGGCATCGGTCAGGGCCACGAAACGATGCACGATCCGCTGCAAGCCGGCGTGCGTGTCCCGGAGGCTTCGACTCGCGTCTCCGTGCGTGGGGATCTTCAGTAGCACCAGCGTGTCGGGCATTACTGCGGCAGCCGCGAGAAACCGCGCCTGGGCCGCGGGCCAGAAGTAGGAGAACCCAAATACATGTACGACCCGGGGCGCCTCGGCGCGGACAATCCGTTCTGCTGCAGCCGAATAGTAGCCCTCTCGATCCGTCGCGGGAAGCCTGACCACAGGATAGCCAAAGCGGCCGTTGTCGCCAGCCGGCGCGTGGCAGGTCAATAGCTCCGCCGTGAACGGCGGCGGCAGCGTGGAACACAGGTTGTCGATACTGCGCTCCATGCCCCCGATCTTGGGAAACCAGAAATCGGTAATGTAAAAGACGTTCACGACCGCGACGCCACAATGACTACGGCAGGACACCCTATTATACTAGCTCCGAGACGTGCCACCCACGCCGCGAGCAAGGCCGTAAGGACCCGCGAAGCAATAATTGTCGTGTTTTCCAAAGTAGCCCGCACACGGCGTGTGCCGGCCACTATTCTTGCGACACTTATTGCTTCGCCGGTCCTAAGGTCTGGCGGCTCTTGCGATTGACGGGCCGTCTCCCAGCCCTTATCATAGGCGGGGTTTTTGGTTTGCGCAAGGGGACCGCCGAGAACAGTGCGAATCTCGCCTGCTGGACCGGCGTCGTCCCTGGTTGCATTCCCCTGGCCACGTGACCGCCATGCAGCAATCGCCTTCTCCCACCAGCGCATTCAATGATCCGTCTTTCGTGGCCGATGCGACAGACGTGCCGAGTTTCAAGGGGTGGATGCCGGAGGCTGTGGAAGAGGCGGAGTATCGCGAGGTCGCCAGTTACGTGCGGCGGATCCTGGCCGGTGAGGTGCTGACACATCGCATCCGCCTCGATATCGCACGGATTTGCAACTTCAAATGCCCTTTCTGTTTCGCCTCGCTGGGGAAGGTCGCTGCGGCGCAAATCGAGCAGCAAATCGTGCCCCTGGAAATGATCCGAGAGTGCATTCCGCAATTCGTGCGACTGGGCGTGCGAATCGTCAACCTCTATGGGGGTGGAGAGCCGACATTGCATCCCCAGGCCCCGAAAATCCTCGGCCTACTGGCGGAAGCGGGCATGAAAATGCGCATCATCACCAACGGCAGCGGCCTGAACGAGACCCTTCAGCAAGCAATCATCAAGCATGCCGCACAGATTGACAGTGTCCGTTTCAGCATCCCCGGCGTCTCGGCGGAAAGCTACCGTCAGATCACGGGAATGCCGCTGTTCGAGCCGATTACGGCCTCGATCGCGGCGTTCGCGCGTCGCATCAAGACCGCGCCCATGTTCCGCAAATCGGGATCTACGTTCCGGTAGTCATGGAGTTCCCGGAAACCGCGATTCGGGCCTTCCTGGAATATGCCCGTGCAAGCGGAATGGACTGGCTATATTTCCGGGAGGACACGCGCGCTCCCCCGCCGGCGGGCGGCTTACCGGATCGGTTTCCTGCCGTGCGCAAGCGCATGGCGCTCGCAGCCGCGGCATATTCCGATTTTCGCGTATATTACACCGCGCCGACCGTCTCGCCCAGCCCCACGCGGACGTGCTATTTTCGCTTGACTGATTTTATCCTGGTGCGCCATCCTCCGACCGGCGGACTGCTGATGGTCGCGTGCGAGCATCACATCCCGGGCGGCCTGGCAGATATACCGCCCGAAGGCACGTACCAGATCGTGGAACCTGCGACGCTGTACGCGGCGAGGGCCGAGCAACTGCGACGATTCCTCTCGTCCTCGCCGCCGGCATGTCCCCGCCCCGATCACTGTTGCTCGCCCGGCCGCAACCACAAGACCCAGATCGCGCTGGACAATCGCCCATGTATGCAGAATCCCCCCTTGCCGTGAAACAGGTCATGATCCGCGTGGACGACGTGGGCCGCCCGGATTGGACTACCTATGCTTTGCTCTCGATGTGTGTATCGTTGCGATTGGCGGCCACCTGCCTCGTGGTACCAGCCTGGTTGGACGCCGGCATGGCCCGCCTTCTCCAGGCGCTCGAGCGGCGGGCCGAGGGAGGCCTGGCATTCGCCCAGCATGGCTGGACACATGAGAACCACGCTCCGGTCGGCGAGCGGCAGTACGAGTTCGGCCGTGCGCGCAGCCTGACTCTGCAGCGCGGCGACATACGCCGGGGGCGAACGGTCCTGTCGCGACAATTGGGCGGGGGCGTGCCGAGGATTTTCTCGCCGCCGCACAACCGCCTCTCGCAGGAAACACTGGCGGCCCTGGCAACCGAAGGATTCGTTCTCTGCCTTGGCTCGCCGCGAACCTTTACCGGCCTCAGGACACCCGCTGGTCTACAGGCCGTCGCTTTTGCCGTGGACGCGGGGCATCGCGTGGACGGAGTACGAAGGAGCCGCTCCCCGCAGTCGATCATTCGCGAGATTCTCTCCGACCGGGCCGCGCGGACCGGCGTGGTGATTCATCCCCAGGAGTTTCACCGCGCGGCCGACTGTGCGCGGCTGTTGCTGGCGCTCGATGGTTTGCGCTCACAAGGCGTGCAGTTCGAAACGGTCGCGAAGGCTTGCTGCCCATGACGTGCGACCTGAGCTTGGGCTACGGCCAAAGGGTTTGGGCCAGCCTCTCCTGCAACCCGGCCAGGCTAGGTATGTCCGCACCGAGCCGCATGCGCTCCACGAACTCGGATTCCGATCGACGTAACGCCTGGTACTGGCCGGTGCAGAGGAATTCCTCGATCGCGGCCCGCAGCCGACCATGGGCGGATGGACACTCGTGGAGAACAACGGCACACTGCAGCGTGTCGCGAATCGCCTGGGCCGGCGGGACGCTTCTGGCCAAAGGGCAGGTGCCGATCAACTCCGGATACTGTGGCCCGGGCAGCAGCGGAATCTCCTCCTGCAAACACTGGGCCTGGTAGGCCTGGCTGTTATTCTGAGGCGGCAAAAGGAAGACGGGCACTCCCAGCGTAAATGCCTCGTAGAGCACTTCCAACCCCGGCGACGTGATCAGGCAGCAAGCTCGGCGCAGACGGTCCAGGAATTGCGTGGGTGGCAGGCTGTCGAAAACCGCGGCGGACCCCGGGAATCGCTGACGAAGCTCCTCCACGATCCATCGCCGTCCATAGACCTCCAGGCTCAGCCGGGCGTACCGGCAAGCCTCGGATGTCAGACCAAACATGCAGATCGCGTAGGCAATCAGCTTTTCGCGCGGTGCGAACGGGTTGTCCATGCCGCCGAGATTCATGACGACCACGCTCCCGCCGCCACCTTCCGCCGGCACGGCCAGCGTAAGCGGCGGCGTCACGAGCAAGTTGGATCGCCCGCAAGCCGCACCGCGTTCCTTGACCCCCACGAAGTTCTGACAAAGATACAGGTCCACGTCGTCCAGATTACAGGGCATCTCCGGCCAAAACCAAAATAGGCTGTCGAACAGCACGGTCACCAGCCCGGCCCGCCGCGCGGACGCCAATGGCATGAATTCCATGGCGGATATGATCGCCTGATGCCCGGCCAGTTCCCGCTGGAACGGCGAGTGTTGCCCCAGATCGGTGGGATTGCCGCAGACGTACCGGTTGAACGGCCCGGTACGGCACAACTCGCAAGCGATGCCGTCGCCGACGAAGGTGAACTCGACGGGCTGCGGCGGCGCGAACCAATGCAACAGGGCGACCAGCTTCGAGGCCGGTCCATAACCGAACGCCTCGGCCGTGCAAAGCACTCGCTTGGGGTTGTGAGCCTGGTTGTCGGGCATGCCTGCTTTCCTGAAACTCATTGCACGACGGTCTGTACGCACGCGACCGCAAAATCGACCTCGCCACCGACCCGGTAATGTGGCCGTCCGGCCAGCCGTACCGCCAGTCTGCGTCCCTGTTCCTCGGCCTGTCCATCCAGGACCGTGGGGAAGAACACGAGCCACGACGGGCTGAGCCACGTGCTGATCGCCCAGTCCTCGCTGACGACCACCGAGTGTTGCAGCTTTTCCTGGTCATCCATGGGCTGGCAGTACGGCAGCGATTCGCGTCTCCGAATCGCAAGGTGAAAGACGTGACTGACCGCGGCGAAACAACCTGCATCGCCGAACAAGCCCATCGCCTCGATCCGTGGCGTGGGGACCGCGATTTTCCTTTCGAAGCCATCAACTCCGCCGGCCTGCGAGGGAATCAGGTCGGTGAACTGCGGAAAGTAATCTCTTATGACCGCCGGAAAGAGATTGACGTGGCGCGTGCCGGCGAGGACAAGCACGTCGGCGTTCAGTAGCGTGACATCGGTGGAGATCACTTTGTAGCCGGCGCAGGCCAACGCGATCGCCAACGTGGACTTGCCGCTCTGCTGCGCACCGCAGAGCAACACCGTCCGCCCGGAAGGGCTGACCACGCAAGCCGCATGCACCAGGGCATGGCCGGCACGCATCACGGCGACTTTTGCCAGATGCACCAGGAGGCGGCGAAAATCGTGCCGTGCAAAGGAATCGAGGTCTCCTTCGATGGTCCACAAGCCGTCCTCCTGCAACCGGACAAGGCAGCGGCGGCCACCCGGCTCGAATCGCACCGCATAGAGCGGCGATCGTGGCGGCGGCTCATCGAGCACCCGGAACCCCGGCACGGTCAGACGCAGGTCCGGATCGTCCAACCAACCGTCGACCAAAGCGCGCGGGCCGAGAATCCGCACGACGGGGATGTCACGGATCGCCGCGCAGCACTGCCGCTCAGCCGGTGGGCACATGGAATTGCTCCTGGAACTGCAAGGACAAATCGGCTATCCGTCCGTAGACGCGCACGTGCGGCAGCGCACTCAGGGCCACGATGGCTGCCCGCCGCTGCCCCTCGCCGCCCGGTTCGCGATGCTGGGGAAGGATCAACTTCCAAGGTCCAATGACGGCCGGACGGCATACCGGCCAGGAAACCAGGTGACTGGAAAGCACCATCCGCGACTTCGCTTCCGCCACGGGGCGCAGCGGACTGGGAGATTCCTGCAGGTGGAGATGACAGACGCCACCCAATTCCACTCCCCGGCCCGCGGCGCCAACCGCTCGCACTGTGGGTACCCTCGGGTCATCCAGCCACACCGGCGACAAGGGCGACAACGAACTCGGACAGTTCGACAGCCAAGGGAAATGCTTGTGGAGGAAATACCGCGCGAGGCGGAATCGTGACGTGCCCGCCAACAAACGCATCGACGTGTCGACCAGGCACATTTCGGCGGCGAGAACGGGATGACCTTCGATCCCAAGCTGCAGCGCAGCAGCCGCCTGGCCAGATCCGGGAGGCCCGGCCAGCAGGATCGCTTTACCGTTCACCAACACCGCGCCGGCTTCGATCAGGAACCATCCCCGGTTTTCGACTGCTTGCGCCGACCGCGTGAGCAGTAAATCGGCCCAGACCGCGGGCGTAAACAGGATCGGGTCGCCTTCGAGATGGACCGTGGTGCCCGGAGACTGTTCCATGCATCGCGGCGCAGGCGCCGTGCAAAACTCCAGGTGCGGGCAGCCGCTTGGCAAGTCCGCCCCCTCGGCCAGGTGAAGGCCAGGGACGATCGCCTCGCACTCGTGGCGGGATTGCCGCAGAGAGGCCAGGAACGTCGGGTCGCCCGTGACGGCGACCGCAGGCGAACCCAACATCAACGCGCAGATCGTCGGCTTGCAGTCCATAGAGTTTCGTCAAGTCCCGTTTCGCCGCGCCCGCAGCACCTCACGAATGCATCTCGCCTTGTCTTTCCAGGTGTCCGAGTACAGGCAAAGGTGCAACCCATGGCGACGGCCAAGCACCAAGGATGCCTGGGTGCCGGCGCTAAGGTAAGCGTCAGGCCGGGGCAACCCCCAGGCCATGCCGAGGCGTTCCCACCAGGAGGGCGAGCAATCGGAACGGGCGATCCGCGGCAACGGCCAGCCGACAAGCCTCTCCAGATAATCCACGGCCAAACCACTCAATCGCCCCAGTCCGACGCGTCGCAAAGCCTCCTGCAGTGTATCAGGATCGACCTCGTCCTGCCATCGCACCAAACTGTTCCAGCAGGTCACAACCTTGGACCAAGGCGCAAAATTATGGTGCAGGGCTGTGTGGATGAGAAGGAAAAGAACATTGTCCAAGGGGCTGAGAACCGGCAATTCCCAATCGCCGACCGGTACGCGTCTCGCGCACGCGATAGTCTGTTCGAGGTCGCCCGCGCCGGCAGCCCACGCACCAAGGTGCGGGCCGAAAGCAACGTGGAGATCGAGCGGCGTCTTGCCGGGCCGCTTATAACGGTACTCGTCCTGCCATGGCCGCCGGACGCGCGCGTACCCCATGCGTTCGATAGCGCCCGTAGCCGCGGTCAGGTCCCTGTGCCGGACGAGAACGTCCAAGTCGCCCTGCCGCACGCAACCCGGGGCCGGGAAGGTATTGTCGTAGGCATAGGCCTTGAGCAGGACCCAGACCGCACCGACCGCTCGCAACGCCTCGTCCAGGGCGCGGAGTTCCTCAACCCGAAGTGCGGCCAGCGCGGCGGCTTCTTCATAACAGGCCGCCAGGCAGGCAATTTCCTTCGCCGCAAGCTGAGAGAGCAACCCCGCGTCGCGCAATACGATGTAAAGCAGTTGCGACAAACCGTGTTCGCAGGCAATCTGCAGCAGGGGGCCAGTCCCGACAGACGTCAGTGCCTTGGCGTCGACCTCCATGCGCCGGGTGAATGGAGAGCGGCAAAAGAACCTTGCCACGCGATGCATGGGAGGGCTCACGGTTTCCACCGCTTGAAGGTTGCCTCGTTTACGTCTCATTTGGTCAGGGTGTCAAAGTCTTGGCCACGCGAAACCCATTACCATGGTGGCGTTGGTCTGGGCCGAGGTGGTCGCGGTCTGCACAGCGGAACTGGCTGGGAAGGTGGAATCGCCACGAGCCCCCACGCAATACGCGGGATGACCCCACACCGGATGGCGGGGACAGGTCTCCGAGCTTGTACCGTGTATATGCATCGATTTCGTACACGTCCGCGCACCACTCGTAGACATTCCCGCTCATTTGGAAATGCCCCCATACACTGCAACCCTCCGGGTAGGACCATACGCCACATGTTGTCTCGCTGCCGCGGTGGTTGGAGTTTCGGCATTTGCCCCCGTCCCACTCGTTACCCCATGGGTATTCCCGACCGTCCACGCCCCGCGCCGCCTTCTCCCATTCCAGTTCGCTCGGCAAGCGAAGCTCCGCCCATTGGCAATATGCCTGGGCGTCGTCCCAACCCACGCAAACTACCGGATGATCGGCAATCAGCGGCGGAAAACTCGCCTCTTGCCAGACTGGTTCACGGTGGTCAGCCCTGCCCGGTGGCCGATACCCCGTGGCGTCCACGAACCGCTTATACTGTGCGTTGGTCACCGCATGCATGGCCATGTAGTAGGGCGGCAGTTCGACTTCGAACGGGGCTTCGTCCTTACCGGGACCAGATCCACCTGCCAAAAACTTGCCGCCCGGTACCAACAGCAGCAGGGTGCCGTCCTTGGGGTTCTCAATCAGCCGCTGTGTCCCTTCCGGTATCCATTGGGGGTGCTTCGATTCCGCTAAAATCGTCACGCCGTCGCCCATCGCCTATTTCCTTTTGCCTTAATCCGAGCCGTGTGCCCAAACCTCTGGCATCGTGGGTTGCGCATCGCAATCCTTAGCTGCCCGACCGCCATTGGTTCTGTTAATTTCACCGGACACACCTTGGTCCCACGGTTCCTGACAGTTTTGCTCCGGTTTCGGATGGGGCGCATCCGTCAGGGGCCGTTTCAGCTTTCAAGGGGGGCCAGTATCTCGCAAATTCGGGGAAAACCTGATTTTATCCCCGCCAAAGGCCATGTGGAATAAACAGCCCACCAATAATTCTTCCCATCTACGTGCTTGGTTCCGGCCGTGCTGTTTCGGCAGAGGCTGACGGCCCGGTCCGATCTCTCGCCACGCAACACCCTTGGCCACGACGACCAACTGAGCGGCCGGTGGGCTTCTTGACAATGCGAAAGCCCGCAACCAGACTCATGTTCGTCGGGCTGCCGCGACCATGCTGCGTACGGTGCCCGTTCCCTGTAGCCACGACGATGGGCTTTGAAAGGCAAAACATGGTCAGGCAATCATCTCGTTATCGTGCGTTCGTTGGTTCGATCACGCTCTTGTGCATGCTCTCGACCTGGATCTTGTCGAAAGCCTCGGCCAACGACGCGGGCCAGCAGACCACCTTCCGACCGCAAGACAACGGCCAGGCCCTGGTGAATCCCGGCATGGGCTGGACGCTCCATTTCTACTCCAACCTGATTGAGAACTACGGATCGAAGTTGGAACCGTCCGACACGCTCGACGACTGGCCGGGCCTCTCGACGATCTATCTCCGCGTGCCCTGGTCATTCCTGGAGCCGCAAGAGGGACAGTTCAACTGGTCCTTGTTCGACACGCCGACGCAGCGCTGGGCTGCCAAGGGGAAGAAAATCGCCATCCGCGTGAGTTGCTGCGAGAGCTGGTGGCGATACGCCACGCCCAAATGGGTGCAAGATGCGGGGGCCAATGGCGTCGACTTCGAGTTCGGCAAGGGTCCGCGGCCGGGCGGCCCTTTGTGGGAGCCGGACTACCTCGATCCCATCTTCCTGGAGAAACTGGACCACTTTCTCGCCGCTCTGGCCCGGCATTACGACGGCAATCCGAACGCGGCCTTCATCGACATCGGCTCGTTCGGGATGTGGGGAGAGGGGCATACGGGCTTCAGCAGCCGGCTTACTCAAGCTCAAACGCTTGTGGTCGTGAAGAAGCATATCGACCTGTATCTGAAGCACTTCCACCGTACTCTGCTCTGCATCAGTGATGACGTGGCTGGGGCTACCAGGCCCGGCCGCCAGTTTCCCGAGACCGATTATGCGATCTCCAAGGGCGTCACATTGCGTGACGACAGCATTCTCGTGGAACCGCCACCCCACTCCTGGTATCACGCCGAGATGGCCCAGGAGTTCTGGCCCCGCTGGCCCGTGATCCTGGAGCACGAGCACTACGGTTCGTCGAAAGCCCGCAAGGCATGGAGCGGCGATCTCTTGCTGAAGTCAGTGGAGAACTACCATGCCAGCTACATGTCGATCCACTGGTGGCCGCGGGAGGAACTGAAGGAGAATCGCGAGACGATCGAACGCATCAACCGCCGCCTCGGCTACCGCATCCAGCTAAGAAGCATCACATGGCCTGCCTCGATTGCCACCGGCCAGCCGTTTACGGCAGAGACCTCGTGGGCCAATGCGGGTGTCGCGCCCTGCTACTGCGGCGGGTTCTGGGCCCTGACGCTCAAGGACCAGAAGGACGGTATCGCCGCAGTGCTGGTGGACGAGGGATTCGACGTCCGGAATCTGAACGTCGGCGTGCCGGATCAGGCTCCCGTCGAGAAACTCCGTTCACGATTCACTACGGCCTATCGCCACGTCGGACCGCAGGGCATGCACTCGCCGCCCATGAAGGCCGGGCGTTACAGCCTGTTCGTATCGGTGGGCGCCGTCGATGGCACGCCGCAGATTGCCCTGCCCATGGCAGGCGACGACGGACAGCGCCGTTATCGGGTGGGAACGATTGAAGTCGAAGTCGCTGATTCGCAGAAGTAAGTCGTATCGAACGTCGCGGGAATCGCCGCACCTGGAGCCCCCGCACGAAATCGACAGTCGCCACGAGTCCTATTTGGAAGCGGAAAGTCAGGCCAGGGCTTGATCGGTCGCTCGGATGGAGTATGCTTAGGGGTAGCCAGAATCTCTCTTGAAGACTGGAACTTGGCGTCGTTTACCGGTGTCAGGACGGTGAAGGTGTCAAAAGCGGGTGTCAGGTGTGGTTTTTGACACCCGCTCGACAATTAATGAAAACATGGCGACGGAAAGTCAAGGGAGTACACGACTTAGAAAACGCCCCGGAGGGTAAGCGAATGGCTAGCGGCCACACTGGAAAATCCACTTTGCCCTCCGCCGAAAATCGCGAAAAACGTCGGTAAATCGTGGCAAATCTTTGCTGTCTCGCCACTTAGCCGCTTAATCATCATCTCGCTAGCGACCCCTATCGACACCCTACCGACAGCCGGGTACTGGCGTAGCTACGCCTGCTTCCTCGGCGTCGCATTTTTGGGGTCAAACGCCCACAACACCGGCTGAGAAGCCGGCCAACCTGACAGCCCTGCAACTTCAACTGCTCGACCTGGCCGCCAGCAGCAAACCCATGCCGCAGGATCGACCCCAAGAGATTCGCGGCCCTGTTCTGGTGATCCGCGGCAAGTAGCCCTCTCGAAATCCGACCAATACCCCGGCCACTCGCCCGCCACGCCACCACGATTTACAATCAGGGGCATGGTCTACAACCACACCCAACCCGGCCGCTGGCACTACGTCCTGTTCGCCTTCGCCCTGGCGACCGTGGCTGGTGCCTGGATCACGCGGAGCCACCCGCCGCTCGCCATCATCCTGTTGGTGTCCGCCGCCATCTTCGCCCTTTGCGGCCTGGTGTTCGGCTCGCTTACGGTCTCAGATGAGGGCGATTGCTTGGCCCTTCGATTCGGGCCGATGCCGCTCCTACGAAAGAGAATCCGCTACGCAGACATCACCGGTGTCGAGATCGGCCGTACCACAGTCCTTGACGGCTGGGGAATCCATTACTTTCCAGGTCGCGGCTGGACCTACAACGTCTGGGGCTTCGGCTGCGTCAAGCTGACGCTGGGCCGGAAGAGTGTCCGCGTCGGGACCGATGACGCGGAAGGCTTGGTGAAGGTCGTTGTTGAGAAGGCTGGCCTTCCGCGAGCTTTCCAATAGTCGTCCGTAGGAAGCGAATAACCGAAAAGGAGATATCGCTATGCACGAACAGGCTCAATTCTTCGTCGGCTGGGGAACGCTATCGCTCATCAACGCCGGGCTGGCCCAGTCCAAAGGGCGAAGCGGACTGCTGTGGTGGCTGGTGTCGCTCTTCATTGGCCCAATCGCCACTTTTCTAATCGTGGTGCTGCCAAAGATTGGCCCCGGGCCGTTTGTCCCGTAACGCTATTGTCCTCGTCTTCCGTGCCGGCTTCTGTCCCAACAGAAGCCAAGAGCATCGAGCAAAAGGATCCTGTCCTCTGCAAGTTTGCCAAGCTTCTTGCGTCGTCGGACACCGCTCACCCATGCACCTAGGCCGGGGTTCGATGGATACCAGTTCGGTACATTGCAGTGGCCATGTTTCTGCTTGAATGCTTTCAGGTCATGGATACGCTGCTCCCAGGTCGTCTGCCGTGCCCAACAGAAGCCGAGAGCGTTCAGGCAGTCGATGATCTCCTCGTCGAGTTCTCCCCGCTTCCTCTGACGCCGGACGGTGGACACCCAATTACCGAGTGCCGGATTTGACTTATACTGCCCCGGAACATTGCAGTGCCCGTGCTTCTCTTTGAACGCCTCCAGTTCTTTGAACTGCCGTTCCCATGAGGGCAGGCGACTGGGTGAACCGAGCCGCTCCGGTTGTTGCCGTTTCGGCTTCGTTCTAGCAACCCG
Source organism: uncultured Planctomycetia bacterium (assembly GCA_963779975.1). Taxonomy (GTDB): domain Bacteria; phylum Planctomycetota; class Planctomycetia; order Pirellulales; family Thermoguttaceae; genus JANXQG01. Next base: position 136,077 of record CAWAAL010000001.1, read on the forward strand.
TTTTGCTGTTCTCTTTTCAGCCACGGAACCACGCTCCTTGGCATCCTATCTCGGCTTCCTCGGTCCAGAGAGCAGTCAGAACGGAATCTCGTCCGTGCTGGGGACCGTCATGGCTTCCGCCAGGTCCTTGAACTTCTTCACGCCGCCCAACTCTTTGATGACGTCGAGCACTCCCGTCAAACGGTGGTAGCCGCCCAGCGTGTCGATGGTTTGGGCGACCTTCTTGACCTGCTCCAGCGTGATCGTGCCACCATTCGCCGGCTTCTCGACGACCACCGGTGCCGGAGCTGCTTCGACCGCCGCCGGTTTCTTCGCCGGCTTCTTCCCGGTTCCGGTCTTGTTGAGCTTGGTCTTGACGGTGCTGACGAGGACTCGTGACACCGTGATGCCTTGCTTGGCCAATGCTGCCATTACATCTTTGGGCACGGCGTCCGGTTGGGCCGACAGGTAATCACGCACGGCCTGGCTCTTGTTGACTTGCGGTTGATCCAGCATGACCGTGCCGCCATTCTTCGCTGGCTTCTCGACGACTGCCGGTGCCGCTGCGGAAGCGGGACCTTTCTGTGGCTTGCCATTGAATTCATGACCACACTTCGGGCAAGTCTTCGTTCTCGGGCCTTTGACCGTGGTTCCGCAACTCGGGCATCGCTTCTGGCCCGGCTTCATTTTCTTCGCCATTTCTCTATCTCCGATTCTGGATTACAACTGGATGCACAATTATTACCCCCAGAATCGGCGGAACAATCCACAAGGCAACGCCAAAGGCCCCATTCGATGACGAGCGTGCTGGATATGCCGAAAAAGCGGGCAGGTGGGATCCGAAAGGTTGCTCTTCGGTTCCGGCTGCCTAGAATTCTGCGAGATATAGAACACCAGTTGTGAGGTTTGGCGATGGCGGCGCTTGCTTTTGGAATCGCTTTGTTGGCATGGGCAGTTGCGGCTAAGCAGTCGATACCGGCGAAGGTTACAATCCCTGATACCGTCCATGCGGTAGTCGGGCCTTGGATTGAGAAGGAAAAGCCACCCGGCGTCATCGTCGTGGTCCGTCACAATGGAAGAACACCGTTCTTTCCGTTCGGTGAGGCGGACAAAGCCCAGCACAAGGCGGTCACGCCCGATTCGATCTTCGAGCTTGCGTCGATCGCCAAGGTCTTCACGACGACTTCGCTCGTCATGAACCGAGGCAAATGCATGGCCACGGCTGTGGGACGCAAGTTGTTGCTCGCCCTCGCAGGCAAACCGTATCCAGGTGGCGATGACGCGGCCGAAGAAGACCAATAACGCCGTGGTCAGGCACTCGCTCTTTGGGGGATGAGGATATCGGAAAACTCCTATGCAAGTACATCCAACCGCACTCGAACTCTTGCCCGATGGCCATCTCCGCATCACTTGGAGCGACAACGTCGTGAGGGTCTATACCATCCAGCAATTACGGGACGCCTGCCCCTGTGCAAGCTGCCTCCACAAACGAACCGCCGCTGAATCGAGGCCGTCTCCTATTCCGGACGAACGGCCGCCGTTGACTCTCGCCGGCATGGAACCGGTCGGCAATTACGCGTACTCGATCACCTTCAGCGATGGCCACGACACCGGCATCTATACGCTCGATTTGCTGCGTGAGTTGGGCGAGCAGGTGCCGGCGGGCTGAATCAACCGCTCCATCACAATGATCCCGCAGAGAGATCGTCGAGCACGGTGTCGCTACTTCTTCGCCCGTGCCTTACTGGGAGCCGTGCGTTCTGCAAACGGCTGGAGCGAGAACGATTGATGCGGCTCTTCCTGATACCAGAAGGCGACGCTCGTGAAATCGTCAAACCCAGGCCCGAAATCGCATATGTCCTGAATCTCGACCCGCAGAGATTTCTGGAATCGCACGGGGTTGGCAAGATACCAGCGGTACATGCGGTTGCTGCCCTTGCCGTCAGGCAGGTAGCCGCAGCAGGCGTGAGAGAACGCCCCGCCGAACCCCCAACATGAGCCGTACTCGTCCTCCGTTCCAGGCGTGTGGACCATGGTGTGGCCGTCGCGATGGAACACGGTGATACCCTCACCCCACCAGCCGGGGTTCTTCGTGTCGACCTGGAGGAAATTGCCCAGGTAATGCCCACGTCCCTGGACGTCCAGGATGGTGTGCCGAGTGTCGACGTTGGTCTTTCCGCCGCACTGAGAGGGCTGGATCAGGTGGTTGAGAGGCTTTGCCCCGCCCTGCACAGGGTTGCTTCTCCGCCACATGCAGTGCAAGCGGCTCTTCTCTGTCGCGTACTTCTGGTCGAGCTCATAGTCGATCCCGTACGCCATGTTCGTCTTGTAGTCCTGGTCGCTGTCGTTGACGAGCACAAACTTCGCCCGCTTGGAAAACGGCATCGGCAAGTAGCACATATAGCAGCGGTGCTGGATTTCCATAGCAGAGGACTGATAGTCGACCGTCTTCCCCCGTATCGCCCCAAAGAAATCAGCCAACGGCGTCTGAATGCTGGCTTCGGGTTCATCGTCCCAGAAGATCTTGAGGGCGAGATCCGAGACGGGCGTGACATAGAAGTACGTGATCTTGCCGGGCCCCTTCAGGTCGGCCAGCACGATCTCCTTTCCCTTCGGTACGCTTGTCATGTGGTACTGGACGTGCGATTCGGAAACCCCGTCGGTAATACGATACCAGTCGCCGCGATCCTGAGCACCGCTCACGGAAGCATAGCCCAGCATCGCCGCCGCGAACGCCGCAATCATGGAAAAGTGTTTCAACATCTGTCGTGTCTCCGATGTCATAGAATTGGCTGGCAATATTATATCGCAGGGCTGTTGTACCAGCTTTGTTGCCGGCCCTACCTATTGTCACTTGCTCTGGCGTCGTCGCTTTTCCCCTCTCGGTTTTCCTTGCCAGGACACTGCATTGCCACGCAGCCCGCACATTTTCATCTTGTGATCAATTTTTGGCACGCCTCACCGCCTTGCCCTGGTCCCCATGCATCACGGATCTTTGAGCAAGTCCTCGCTGGCGATCGTGGGGCACCAGAATTTCTCGATGTATTCGATGACTAGGCGAGTCCCTTCCTTGTGACTCACGTAGGGCGGGCGAGCCGGGTTGTACATCGTGTCGGTCAGGTCCCGCACCAGCACTACGTCCATGCCGCGTCGGACCATCGCCTTGATGGCGAACGGACGGTTGAGCACGCACATGTTCGTGTGGACTCCGATGATGACCACGTGCTTGATCTTCTTCTGCTTCAGGAAGTTCCAGACCTCCTGGCCGCTGTCGCTGATTCCGTCCTTTTCCTCGTCAATCTCGATGCCCTGATGCTGGCGAGTCCAAGCCCGATACCACGGTTTCTCGCCGGTATCGGAACCGCCGTCCGAGGAATCGATTGGCTGCGGCGGGTCATCGTGTGCTGCCTCTTTGGGCATTTCTGTCTGCGGAGCGTCGATCATCCGCTTGCGGGCTGGATGGTCTTTGTAGAAGGGCATGGTCTCGGAAGGGCAGTGGATGATCGTGACGCCCTTGGCACGAGCCGCTTTGACTACCTCGTTCATCCGCGGCACCATGGCCGCCACACGCTCGCTGGCCCCACGCGACCAGTGCTTGTCCCACATGTCGCAGATGATGATCGCGGTATCTTCAGCCCAGTGCAGCTTCCGCGTCGTTACCACCTCCCATTGATTGTGTCCGGCGGCGTCCGGCTTGAGCACCTGAGTATGCTGCGTAATCTGAAGCTCGGCGGCCGCCGCAAGGCAACATCCCAGGCCCAGAAGAGCAAACGTCGCACCAATGGCATGTTTCAAATTCATCAGTCGTCTCCTTGTGATTGACAACGTCGTCACTCGCCCGCAACCGCTTCTTCATCAAGCACAGCCCCACCGCGTTCCATCGCCACTCGCTCCTCTACCACCCTGCCCGGCTTGAACGTGACCGTAAACCTTTCGCCGACCATGACCTTCTCGCCGGTCCTTGGGTTGCGGCCCTGCCTGGGCTTCCATCTCTTCACCGTGAAGACGCCGAAGTTGCGGAGTTCGACGCGGCCTTCCGCTGCCAGGATGTTGATGATGGCGTCGAGCATCTTCTGCACGATGAGTGCGGTTTCTATCGTGGTGCGGCCCAGTTCGTCGGCGATGCGGCGGACGATGTCTTTCTTGGTCATACTCTCATTGTATCAGGACGTGTTGGAATGTTTGTGCCAACCATCGGTTCCTAGTCGTTGTGGTGCTTGCTCGGCGGAAGTGACCCGCCCGTCTTTTGGGCCTGCCGCAGCAATCTTCGCCGCCAGCCTTGCCAGAAGGCCACGAGCTTCCAGATCGCGGCGATGGCCAAAAACAGCAGGGCGGCACCCGTCACCCAAGCCTCCAGAATATTGATCACAGCTACTTGATGTGAAATTGGAGCGTCAGGCAGAGGAATCGGCTGCGGCAGTTCGGGCGGCCGCGGCGGCAAGGGTGGCGAGGGCGGCAGCGAGGATTTCGGGGGAGAGTCTTGAAAGGTACGACGGAACTCCTCGACTGATTTTGCCGTCGATAAGGTTTTCAGCGGTAATAGTTGAGGCTTGTACCCAAGTTCTTTGGCCCGTGCGAAATCCTCTCCCGCTTTGGCCTTCTCGTCCTTCGTGTTGTAGGCCAACGCCCGGTTCCAATACGCCTCGGCATTTTCTGGGTCCAGCCGGATTGCCTCGGTGAATGCATCTATCGCAGCGTCGTAGTCATGCTTCTCCAGGCAAGCCTTGCCCTTCTCGTAGGCTTCCTTCGCTGCATCGGCACTTGCCGCAACACTCGGCAGCAACAAGACTGCGATCAACATGGCCGCCCAGTACTTGGATGTGTTCACCATGACCTTTCTTCCGAGTTAGACGCCTCTTTCATTGTGGCACCTTGACCACCGCTGCGTTCCATCGCCACCCGTTCCTCTACGATCCGCCCAGGCTTGAATGTGACCACCATCCTCTCGCCGACCATGACCTTCTTGCCGGTCCTCGGTTTGAGCGTCATCGTAATCTGTAGCCGAGAGCAGCATCCGAAATTGCTTTCCAGCACTCCGCCTCAATCTGCCAGAAAGGTGCTTGGATCCCCAGAACGCCGAGCTTCTTTATTTGGTCGAGTCTATTCAGATATTGATCCGCAAAATTCAAAGGCGGATCAAAACCGCGAGCCAAGTTCCAGAACCCATCTTCCGTGGGTACCAATGCTGCGGCCAGCCCCGCCGCCAAGCTTGGCCCACCCAACGTGTCGGCCAGGTTCTTTAATAATAGCGGCACGGCCACCAGAGGCAGTAACCAGGGACGCACAATCCAGCCGATCTTCATCATCCATACGCGAATCGAGGAGCTGCGATGGTCAAGGTTCACTGTCAGCGTCTCGACGTAATCCGCCCGCCGGGAAATCGACGCAGGATGTGCGGATTCAGCGAGTGCCCAGGGAAGTTGATCGATCCACGCAGCACGATGGCCGGCCACCGCTTCCTTGTTGATCTCCGCTTGTTGGCGGGCCGCGTCTGAGAACTCGTTTCCTCGTGCCACAGCAAGAAGCAAGCAGGACAGGGCGAGACTGTCAGCCGCAATCGGCAAGGCACTGTTCGAGTCAGCGGCTGAAACTTCCTCCTGCCACTGGTGAGCCAACATGAGAAATGCCCAGTCCGCAAGGGTAGTGCATGGTGCGAATCCCGGCAGGTACAATTGACCCGGTTTGCCGTCAGAGTCGGGGCTAGTCGCTGGATCACCCATTAGTTACTCCTGCGTGCCGAAGTGCTTCAAGGCATACTCTCGATCAACACGCAACCATTGCCCGCACTCGCTTACCACAGTCGGCAAACCTCCGCAGAACTTGTCCACGAATTCGCGATACACGTCCTCCAATAGAACCGATATAGAACTCGTGCCGGCCTCATTGACCAACACGAATCGGATCATCTCCTGCGACTCTTCGTCCGCATAGATCTCGCTGAAGTACAACTCGGGATTGCTGTCGCGTTGGATTTCGTCGATGTTGCTCATTAGTGGAACCTTGAACATCTCGACGGCCCGATCATCAAGATCCGCATCCAGAATGAGCACCTTCTCGATCAGCTCATTCACGGAACCGACGAAGCGATACGAATACTCGGCCTGAATCTTCTCACCAAGCGGTCCAGGGAATGCCGGCTCTTCCGGTTTCTGACGGCCCAACATAATCATCACATGGCAATCCATATCGTGGTACAGCAGTTCCTGATCCACGATTGCGTTATGGCCGCACGTTTCGCAATGGAAAGAGAACAAGCTGCGATCGAGGAGCCTTTTCTTCAGCTCAGGATCGAGCGTCACGTTGATCGACCGCCAGATGGTGAATGCCTGCTGATGCTGGCACGCCGGGCAAGTGATCGTGATTTGATTGGGAAGGCTCATTCTGGCATCCTCCTATCCAAGAGATGAAGTCACTTCGTGCCGTCAGTAATCCTCTTGGCGAACGCGACCGCGAGGGCTTTCACGTCGTCGCCGATCGCCTCGGGCTTCGTACAGCCGCCGACAAACCAGTGGCCCGCCATCCGGCCGTTGAGCCATTTCACCAACTGCTGAAAGCCGGGGATTACCAGGTCCGCGTTATTGGTCTCCTGACCGCCGCCGGTCAGCAGCAGGGCCATCCACTTGGCTTTGAGTCGCGGGACGCCGGGACGCTCACCCTCGAAATCCATCATGCAGAACAATCGGTCGATGAGGCCCTTGATCTGGGCGGGGAAGCCCCAGCAGAAGACCGGAGCAGCAATGAGCACCAGGTCCGCCGCTACCATCCGGCGATACAGGCCGTCGGCGTCGTCGCCGATGCTGCACAGTTCCACGGTGCCCTTCTTGCAGGCCATGCACTCGCCGCAACCCTGCACCCGGTAATCCAAGATATTGGCCGAGTCCACCTTGTGGCCGGCGGCTTGAAACTGTTCTTCTATCCAGCCCAGCACCTTGGCCGTATTGCCCTGGCGTCTGGGACTGCCCAGGATGGTCATGATCCGCATGGTTGGGTTCTCCTATTCTCCATCAGTCCCATCCAGGTCTCACGTTCCAAAAAGCTACCCACGACGTTGCCCTCCATCCGCTGGAACATCCTGGCCGTGACGGACAGCGACATCACGTCCTTGCTAAGCTGCGGCCGCAGATTTTTGCGGGCAGATAGATCGACCAGGCCCACCACCGCCCGCGGATACTCCCGTTCGTTCTCCCGAAAGGTGCAGATCCCGATACTCTGGCAACCGGCGACGAACGGGATGATGACGTTCTCGTTGTCCTCGTCCTCGTAGTTGGCGAGGACCACCAGGGCCGAGAGTTGGTCCGGGTTGACCAGGAACCCTTACCGGGCGATCGTAATGTGCCCGCCGCACCTGGTCACGACTTGGCAGAAGGAACTGCATGCCATCTTCCCCGACCACACCGTCGAGATCCGTGTGCTGGAGAAGTGGCGTGAACTGCTCACGTACTCCCGCGACAAGCCGGTCAAGCCGTCCTGGCTCATTATCGGCGAAACACTTGCCAAGAACGGGCCGTACTGGCGTCCCTCCGCCGTGAAAGACTGCCACGGTATTCTCCGCTGTCCCGACTGCGGTTCGCAGTTGCGAAGCAGGGCTGGCGGGGAAGGCGATTATCTCACCATGAAGGACCTGGAGCGGTCGCGAAAGCGGTGTACGGCCGAAGTCTCCACACGCCACCTCGCCGCCGATGGCGAGCCCATTCTGCGGCCCTGCGGCACGGCCTTGTGGCAGTACACTCCCAAGCATCGCGTTTGGGCACCGGCGGAGTACATCCACAAGCACATGCGGGGCGTCTTCGATTATCTGATCTGCGATGAGGTCCACGAGGAGAAATCCGAGACATCGGCCCGTGCCAACGCCTTGGGCGCCTTGGTCGCTTCGTGCCGCAAGGTCGTCGCCATGACCGGCACGCTTATCGGCGGCAAAGCAGGGCACGTCCGGTCGCTACTGTTTCGCATGTCGCCCAAGAGCCTAAAGGCCGAGAACCTTTCGTGGCAAGATGATATGGAGTTCGCCCGCCGCTACGGCCGCGTCGATACGATCATCACGGAGAAGACGACTGTAGCCGACGACAACCGCCGCAGCCACGGTAAGAGCACGACCAAGCGACAGGCGGAGCAGCCGGGCATCATGCCTACGCTCTATGGCAGGCACCTTATCGGCAACACCATATTCCTGAGCTTGAAAGACGTGGCAGAGAACCTGCCCAGTTACGAAGAGCAGCCCATCGCCGTTCGCATGAGTACCGACCTGATGGAGGCGTACCAGGACGTCGAAAGGAAGCTCAAGGGAGCCGTAGCCCAGCTTTTGCGGCGGGGCAACCACCAGCTTCTTTCGGGCATGCTTCACGCCTTGCTCGCGTATGCCGATTACCCCTGGGATTGGTCCGACATCGGCTACAACGAAAATGGGCGATTCGTGCATGTCACGACGCCACCGACGCTCGATCGCGAGACCCTGTGGCCGAAGGAACGTAAACTCCTGGAGATCCTGCGGCAAGAGAAAGAACAGAGCCGCCAATCATGGGTCTTTGCCTGCTATACCAACACGCATCCCGTGTTGGGGCGGCTGGAGAAGATTATCCAGGACGCCGGGTACACGGTCAAGGTGCTCGACGCCGCTAAGGTTCCCACCCGGCACCGCAGCGAATGGATCGCCGAGAACGCCCCAGGTGTTGATGTAATTGTGTCGCACCCGCAGCCGGTACGGACGGGCCTGACGCTCTTCGATGCTGCTGGCCGACACAACTTCCCTTCCATCGTGTTTTTCGAGACTGGCTATGACCTCTTCACGCTGCGTCAAGCATCGCGAAGGTCATGGCGGATCGGTCAGAAACATCCTTGCCGGGTGTACTTTCTCTACTACAAAGCGACGATGCAGGCCAGGGCGATGGCATTGATGGCCCAGAAGCTCGACGCTTCGCTCGCGTTGGAAGGCCAATTCTCCGCTGAAGGCTTGGCTGCGTTATCGGCCGATAGCGGTTCCCTCACTATGGAGCTTGCTCGTAGCTTGGTCGAGAACCTCGACTTCGGCGATGCCGAACGGGTGTGGGCCAAGCTCAACATGGACGAGGCCGTGGTGGTTGAGCAAGCTGCGACGACCATCGAAAGCCCGCGTCCTCTTGTTCGCGATGCCGGCCGTCGTCCCCGTCGCGTGCCTGCCGGCTCCCTCAGTGCTGCCGTCGCACGTCAGCTTTCGTTGTTTCTCGACGGGTAAACCGGAAGCCTCAAGCTCGCCGGCAAGTAACTCTCATCATGCCGCCGACAAACGACCGGTGGCAAACCCAACTTTTTTGAGGACAATCCTTATGAACGCAAGCAAAGAGAACGCCGAAAAGGCCCTCGCGAAACTCGATCACGCCTCGGTGAACCGAAAAGACCGTCAGTTCCTTCGGGACTTCCTGGAGGCTGCCAAACGCAAGCTGCCCAGCGAGGCAGCGTTCGAGAGGGCCAAGGCAAAGTGAGAAGATTGGGCCGGGTGCCGCCGTTACGCGGCAGCTTTCGCTGTTTCTCGATAGTTGAGCAGCGGCTTCTACGGCGACGGATGTGCAAGGATCGGCTGCAACTGGTCGAAGCGATGATCGTACCCGTCCTGCCATGCGAACAACCCGGATTTGTCGGGCCAGACGCATTGCAGGACGGGAAAGTCGAAGGACCGATAGAACCACAGAGCGTAGCCGATGTACTCGCGGTAGAAGTCCTTGGGGACCATCTTGAACGTCACCGGGAACCCTTCGGCTACATCGTTCGACTGGTCGTTCGCATCGAATCGCGTGCCGCCCTGTACCTGCCGGCCAATGACGTTGATCATCCGGCCGGCCGTCTCGTGCGGTAGCCCAAGTAGGATGATTTCCGGGTGGTCAAACGTGTGAAACAGCCCAACCGAGAACGCGTAGGCTGGGCCTTTCTCGTCCTCGTAGATTCCGACAATGTGCCAGCCCACTCGCTCAACGTCAGCGAGCAGTTTTCGGTCGGAATCGTCCTTAGCTATCGGGAGTTTTCGTTTCATCGGAGCTAGGTGGACAACAGGATTGGCAGCCGATGTTAGACTGACTTCACCGCAAGTCCATGCAGCAATGCTAGGCCAAAGCGGGCCAGTTGTTCGAGTGTGGATTTCTCGCCAAAGCCTCCTTTCCGTGCCACGTCAAAATCCTCTTGGGACATTGTGAATGTCTTGGAGTTCAATTCGCCCAAAGCGTTTTCCAACGAGGCGTTGGAACAGATATGTGCCTTGGTGCCAGTAAGGTCCTCAAAATCAAAGCTAAACTCGAATGCACCGGGCAACCACAGCGAAGCACAAATGATAGGCCGATACCTTTGTCCTTGCTTCGGATGGGTACACTCCTTGAATGCGTCGTCCTTAAACCACTCGCCGCTATACGCCTCGGGTGGCGTCGTCCCTAATTCGGTGTGTGCTGCCCAGACAACGAGTGCCCCGTAGCCGTCGTAGCCAGGACGATCGGTGAAGTAAGGGGCGGCACGCGATTCGTCCCAATCAAGCGGTTGGGATAGGTTGGCACCAAGTCCATTGTTGATCGCTGTTCGCCAGTGGTTCACGGCGTCGGCCACTTCGTCCCAGTTTGCCGGCTGGATCGGCCCACCTGGGCTGATCATCTGATAATGCTGGCCAGATTGGCGTGCCCCTGCTTGTACGACGTTCTCCCATTCGCGGGCGTAAAAGCGGGCAAAGCCGCCAACATAGATGTCTAGGGCCATATTGGTTCTCCGAAGGTCAAGGCGGCATCACTTCGCTTCCACGATCTTGATCTGCTCCGGGGCAGCGACCTTGATTTCCGGCCGATCATGGTACAGCTCGATCTTGCCATTCACTTCGATCGTTTTGCCCTTGAAGTGTTCGGCCGGATCATTGATCTTCGCTTCTTGGAACTTTGCGACGGCGGCCTTAGTGAGGAAGACCAGAAAATTCTTCGGGTCCCTAAAGTCCTTCTCGGAGTTCAGGAAGGCGAAGTCACCCGCCAATTTTGCTGATTCGACCTTCATTTTCAGCGTCACCGTTTCACCGACCTTCTTCGCGGCTTCCGCCGGTCCGATCGGCTTGGCGGCCTCTTTAGCCGCAGCCAGCGGCAGCCAGACCAGGATCAACAACAAGGCACTCGTCCAGGTACGCATGACAATTCTCCTGACTTCGGGAAGTAAACGGAACGAGACGAATTTAGAGCCTCGTCTGGCAACTGTCAATGGCCCGATCCCGTGACTTCCATTTTTCATCACAAGATCAAAATCATGAGGATCTATGCAATGTCGACAAAACCGCGTCGTGGTCGTCGCTTGTGGCGTCGGCCGCGACTCGACCGGCATGCTTGTCGGTCTCCATGAGCGGCGGGTAAGGCCCGAGG
>CAWAAL010000002.1:0-568101 GCA_963779975.1 uncultured Planctomycetia bacterium
TGCGAAGCGATGGCATTGCTAGCAGGCCGTCGAAGTGTCTTTCCCGGAATTGTCGAAGTGTTTTCGGGGGGGGTGGGGCGTAGAATATCTCTATCATGAGTGCCTCCGACCTCACGGACTGCGTGCAACAACTTCGCCTTGACGGGGACGCCCTGGCTAACGTCCACGTCCGTGAAGTCGTGGGCAAAGTGCTGAATCTCGTGGAAGCCGTTGTCGTTGACAATCGCCGCCTAGAGGAGGAAAATCAACGCCTGCGGGAGATCATTCGCCAACTCAAGGGTGAGCCCCGGTCTTCCCCGGCGCCGCGCCGTCCGCCCGCACGGGATGTCTCGTCCGAGAAAGAACGGCGGCAACGTGCGTCTCCGCCAGAGGGTCCCCCTCGCGCCGACTGCCGGAGCTTTCGCGATATTCGCGTGGACAAGGAAGTCATTCGCTACGTCGATGCGGCACGTCGTCCTCCCGACGCCACGTTCATCGGCTACGAAGACGTGGTCGTGCAGGATCTTCAGATCAAGAGCTACAACATCCGCTACCGTCTGGAACTCTGGGATTCGCCGTCGCAGGGACGGCTGCGTGGTGAGTTGCCACCAGGAGTGACCGGCAAGTATGGCCCGGAACTGAAGGCTTTGTTGGTGTCGCTGAAGTACGTCGCCGGGACCAGCCTGCCGCGGGCCCACGAGTTCGTGGAACACTGCGGCGTGGTGATCTCGCCGCCAGCGTGTCGAACATCGTACGGGACGCGGCGGAGTTGTTTCAGGGAGAGAAGGAAGAGATTTTCTGGGCGGGGTTGGCGGCCACGACTTACCAGCACATCGACGACACCTTCGCCCGCGTGGGAGGTGAGTTGTGGCACACGCATATCATCTGCAATCCGTTTCACTCCACCTACTTTACCACACCGCACAAAGACCGACTGACGATTCTGGGCCTCCTGTGGAGCAGGCCGTGGACATACCGCTTCAACGACTTGACGCAGCGGCTGCTGGAGGAATTTCACGTTCCGCTGAAGTGGCGGCAGCTTGCGGCAACGGCCCCGCAGGACCAAGATCTGAACGAGGCCGAACTGGAAGATCTCCTGGAAAAATGGTCCCCCTCCCGACGGCTAGCGTGCCTGGATCGCTTGCGCGAGGCGGCGGCGCTGGCGTCGTATCGCGCGCGGCCGGACCATGTACGGATTTTGGTGGGCGACGACGCCAAACCCGCCAAGTACGTGTCGGACGAGTTCGGGTTGTGCTGGATTCACGAGGGCCGGCACTACAAGGAGTTGTCTCCTGTGGTACCGCAGCATGAGCAGCAATTGGAGGCGTTCCGAACGCGTTACTGGGATCTCTATGGCGAGTTCCAGAAGTACCGGGGCAGGCCGACGCCAGCGCTGGCGGAGCGGTTGGAGGAGGAGTTCGACCGACTGTTCGCGACATGCACCGGGTACGAGGCGTTGGATAAGCGGATTGCGATGACGGGCGAAAAGAAGGAGTCCCTGCTGACCGTCTTGGCCCATCCGGAGACGCCGCTGAACAACAACCCGGCGGAGTTGGGTGAACGCGTGGCAGCGCGGCGTCGGGATGTGAGCCTACACTGCGCCAAGGCCGAGGGAGCACGCAGGATGGACACGTTGACGAGCATCGTACAAACGGCGAAGAAGCTGTTGGTCAACGGCTATGAATACCTACAGGATCGGATCAGCGGCATAGGGAAGATGCCCTCTTTGGCGAGTCTGATTCGACAGCGGTCGCGGCCTCCATCGACCGCGCCCCCTTGCCCATCTTCAACCGCCCAACCTCTTGCCGATATCGAACGGCTCGCTCTCGCTTAGCACTCTGGTGCCGTCTCCCCTTCCACCGTTTCGCGCCGTACCTGCCAGCAGCCGAATTCCCCTCCTGTTTATGCAGCTTCTCTGTTTTCGCGCGAAAGTCGTCGACCAGAAACGGCACGAGCTAGCACTTGGCAGGATACCATTTCCGGACCATACGCGGACCAGCCCAGCCCTGGATTGCCAAAAAATTCGAAGCGGTTTCTATCGCGAAATTGTTCCCACCGACGAAGGTTTCTCGACTACAGATTCGTGGAGAATGCTCGCGCAAGAGGAACAAATCTTGGATGAGTCTGCGGAGGGCAAATCTCTGACACCGTTTTTGTTCCGTTCACGACCATGGCCATTTATGGCCATTCCCCGGCGCAGCCGGTATTAGGCCCGTGCTTTAGCACGGGTCGGCAGGCTGCCGCACCACGCCCTCCGCCTCGCCGTCCGTCCGCCGCCGAAGACGGCGGACGGACGGCGAGGCGGACAATATCTATGTCGCGATCCGTCTACCTACCCGTGCTAAAGCTCGGGCCTAATACCGGCTGCGCCGGAAATGGGCGTAAACGCCCATACATGGCACGCGGCGAACAAAAATAGGATTAAGGACTAAAGCCAAACTCAACCAGTTTTTAGCAATCCAGCGCAGCCCCCTCGCTCCGCCTGGCGCCGGGCTGTCCCAGGATCACGTGGCATCGTGTCATCGTGATTCCGCCGCAGGCGAATCGGGACGACGCGAAGATTTTTTCCAAAAAACGAATTCCGCGCGCCGTTTTGCGCCCGGTATCGCAACTGATTAAAGAGAGGCCCATTTTTCACCACGAGGTTGCGCTGGTGCGCCGAAGGGAGGATTTCCGTGACGATTTTAACCGTCCCCAACTGCAGGGAGTCGGGAGTCGGGTAGAGTCGAGAGGTGGCGCGGTGGTTTAGGCTTCGACATATTCTGTTTCGGGGTTTCCCCCGTTGTGTCTCATTAGTCGCATGCCATGCTCCGTTTCCACCTCCCGCTCATCGAACCGGACAGGCAGATTTCCAGCATCCGGCTCTCCGACGGGCTTCACAGTCAAGCCCACGATCACGCCTTACGGCGCAACCTTCGCCTGGCCGTAAAGTCGCTTCCGGGACGCTCGGGTTCTTTTACGTTGCTAGGCCGAAGCCAATCGCAATCCCTTTGTCCCTTCCATCAACGTGCCCGAAGTGAGGCCCCTTTGCTCCAGCGGAATTACCCGCTTTCAACGCTACTACGAGCCTCTCCGCCACCGACGCGACCGGGCCTGGCCCTCACGGGTTGCTCGTTGCGGCTGCTGCCGCTGTCGTCATCGGTTTCCCGTGCTTGATGTGCATTCCTTCGATACATGCTGTCGTCTCTACCCCGGTGGATTTGCAAAGTGCAATCGTCGCTGACTTCCCTTGCAACACTGGCCTTCCCCATCTGACCGGCAGGTCGGCTTCCACATTGTTCGTTTCGGGGCCTCATCAAACGTTTACTTGCGTTACGGCCTGTATCTTCGCGGGATCACCAAGTGACCCTTTCCATCGAAGGCCTCGACCGATTCGTTACCTCCTCCGCCGCTTCGATTGCTACTGGGCAAGCGACCCTTCCCAGGCGGGACTTCCACCCGCTGAAATACACACTCGCTCACGGCGCACGGTCAGACCGGAACTATACACTTTCGGACTTGCCGCGAAGTGCGAATCATGGTAATTTCTGGGTATGCCTCGCCCTCCACGCATTGATTGTCCCGACGCTGTCTATCATGTTACCAGCCGCGGCAACGGCCGAGCGGACATTTTCCACAGCGACGATGACCGCCAGCGCTTCCTCGCGCAGTTGGCTCACCACGTGCATCTTTGTGCTATCGATTTATATGCCTTTGCCCTCATGGACAACCACCTCTTATGTTAAGCTCCACATAAGAAATGTTATGTGAAGCTCCGAATTATGTGAAGGTGAGCTTGTTTCTACGCGGTGGACGTGTGCTTTTCTAAGTTGGCCGCGCGATTTGCTGCACATAATCTTGGGGCCTTCGTCACGTCATCGAGCCACTCCAGGATGCCCGGTTGCCGCCAGGAGGCGGCACGTTGGACCGCAGGCGATGGCGCCTTTTCCAGCATCCGCCGCTTCATTTCCATGTCGATCTCCACATAGACGTGCGTGGTGTTGATGTCCGCGTGCCCCAGCCAGTAGCTGACCATGTTGACCTCGTTGCCCGAGCGCAAGAGATGCATCGCCGTGGTGTGGCGAAGAGTGTGCGGGCTCACACGCTTGTCGATCAGAGAAGGGCATGCGCTTTGGGCCTGTATCACGTGTTTTTGAAGGATGTGTCGAATCCCAAAGCGAGTAAGGGGAGAGCCGTTGGCATTGAGAAGGACCTGCTCGCAACGAGGGTCGCGGGGCGTACGCTCTTGGAGATAAGCACGCAGGGCTTCGGCCGTTTCCGGCCACAGCGGGCAACTGCGATCTTTTCGACCTTTGCCCAACAGCCGCACTTGCGGAACGTCATCGAGCCGCAGGTCGTTCACTTTCAGATGGACGATCTCGCTCACCCGTGCCCCCGTGTTGTAGAGCACCAGCAGCAGGGCCTGGTCCCGAACGCCCGTGCGTGCCGTGCCGGCCACGGCGTCCAGCACCGCCTGGGTTTCGTTTTCCTCCAGATAGGTCATCGTCCTATGCTCGTGGCGTTTCAGGGGAATTGCGCGGATGGCCTGACATTGGGGAAGCAACAAAGGGTTCTCGCGGGCCAGGAATCCGAAGAAGGCACGGATCGCTGCCAGCCGCGCATTCCGCGTGCGGGCACTGCAGCCGCGGTCAGTTTCCAGATGGTCCAGGAACGCCAGTACGAGCGGTTCATCGAGATCCTCCACGGTCAATTCCTCGACCGCCTTTTTCCGCCTGTCGGCCGCATAGCACAGCATCAGCTTGAGGGTGTCGCGGTAGGCCGCAATGGTATTGGCCGCAAGTCCCTTCTGGACCGGCAAGTAATCGCTGAAGAACCGCTTTACGGGGTTCGCCAAGGGAGTGTTCATGAGGCACCTCCCTGCAATTTGACGTGCTGCAGGTAGTGGCGGCGGAATCGTTGATCGACTTGCTCCAGCAACTCCGCCGTCGCATGGAGATAGACCTGCGTCGCCTGAATGTCCACGTGCCCCAGGTACGTGGCCAACCACGGGAGCCGCACGTTGACGTCCTGCCCGTCGCGGTACCACGCCAGCAGGCGATGAACGGCAAACGTGTGCCGCAGATCGTGAATTCGCGGGCCGGTGTCCCGGTCGTGGGGAATGCCGCATTGGCCCAAGAGCCGCTGAAAGGCGGCATGCACAGTCGGGTGACACAGGCGGCGGCCATGGCCGTTCAAGAACAATGGCGCGTTCGGCTCACCACAGCCGATGCGCTGCCGTTTTTCCACGTACTGACCCAAGGCAGCGCTGGCCGTGCCGCTCAGAGACACCCAGCGGGCCTTGCGGAACTTCCCCGCGGCGACATACAGGGTTTGCTCCTCGCGGTGGAAGTCCTCCACGTTCAATGCGAATGCTTCACCGATGCGGATTCCCGTGCTATACAAAAGCCCCAGAAGGGTCCGGTAGGTCTGGGGGCGAAGCGCGTTCGGGGGCGGCAGTTCTGCGGCGGCCGCCAACAGCCTCTGCACCTCGCTTGTGCTATAGATGTGCGGCCGGCGGGCGTCTTGCGGCCGGATTCCCCTGCAACGTTCGGGGATGTAACATCGTGGGTCGGTCCGCGAGAGATACTCGCAGAATTGCCGGACTACGCTCAAGCGATTGTCCCGGGTCCGGGGGTGGAGTCGGCCGAGGGTCTCCTGATACGCCTCGGTGATCTCTCGTGTGAGACACGGTTTTGTCGCCGACCGTTGCATCAGGAACCGATCGAAGTACAACAGCAACCGCGTCTGGGCTTGGTAATCGGAACCTCCCGCGCGCCGCAACGCGACGAAGCGTTGCAACTCGGCCGCCACACAACTGTGAAACTCGATCGCTCTCATTTCGACACCTCCTGTGGCCATTCCAAGGCCACTTCCTTCAGGGCGTTGAAATCCACCTTGGTGTAGCGAAACGTCGTACTCAGATGGCGATGACCGAGCACATCCGCGATCGCCTTCAGCCCGTTACCCTGCCGAAGCATGCGGGTGGCGAAACCGTGCCGAAAGGCATGCGCGCCTGCGCTGGGAAGATCGATGCCCGCCGCGCAGAGGCGACGTTGGACGATCGCCGAGAGCGTGGTCGAACGGGGAAAGGGATGGAAGGGAGCACGAGACGTCAGAAAGACTTCCGGGCAGGAGCGGGCCGGACGGCCATTTTGCAGATAGTCCAAGACGGCTTCGCCCACCTCCAAGGTCATGGGCACCCAAACGTCCTTGCCGTGCTTGGCGGCCTGGAAGAGGATCCGGTCTCGCTCCCAGTCGAGTTCGTCCAAACGCAGAGTGCGCAACTGTCCGCCGCGCACCCCGTAGGTGGAGAGCAACTGCAAGATGGCGTAATCCCGTCGGCCGACTTCTGTGTTACGCTCAATGCCCCGCAGGACTTCCTCGGTCTGCTGCTCGGTGAGACCACGTGGAACCGTGGCCAGCTTGTAGGTCCGGAGCGTGGGGACGGCGCGATCCAGTGGCCGCCGGAGGTAGCCCTCATGCAAGGCGAAGCGGAAGAAAGTCCGCAGGGCCGATTGCATGGATCGCCGTGCCGATCGGCCGTTTGTGGACGCATAGGCCAGGACGAACTGCTCCACTTTCTCGCAGTCCAGCTTGGCCAGACCTCGCGACGTCGCGTCCTGGCCCAGCGACTGGAGGAATCGAGTCACGGAATGGGCTCGCAGCTTAATCGTCCCGGGCGCCGCATGCTGATACGAGCGCATCCATTGGAGATATCCGACCAGCAGAGGCTCATAGACTTCACGTACCGCCGGGGCCACAAAACGCCCCTCCCTACGAAGATACTCGGCGAAACGGTTCACCGAGTACCGGACACGACGCAGGTGTTCCTCCAAGGGCCCGCGGTTGCGGCATCGCGAGGCGTAGTCATCGAAGAAGCCCTCGATTTCCACGGCCGCCACGGTTTGGCGCATTCGGGCTCGCGGGCAGCGGAGATGCTCGTTCAAATGACGGATGTGCCCCAGATGAAGCCGGATCGTGCCACGACTGAAACCATGATCCAGCAACCACTTACAAAAACAATCCAGGAGCTTCCCCAAAGGGGCGCTCCGAAGCCTGGCGAGTGTCGATGGACACTCAAAGACTTGTTCCAACGCCATGATAACCTCCATTTCTCGCCTCGTCCGTCGAGGCGTGTAGAAGGTTGTCATAGACCAAAATTATGTGGAGTTCAAACTCGCCACGGCCGAGAAAAACGGCTAGAATAACAGGGCGTTCAGAAGGAAGGAGGGGCGAACTTCACATAATTCGGAGCTTCACATAACACATCCACCTCCTTTGTCGCACACCGCGGGCAAACCTCTCACGCTTCATGCAGCGTTTGCTGTCGTCCTATGCCCTCTACTCGCGCTACAAGCACCGCCGCCCCGGCCACCTTTTTCAAGGCCGCTTCAAGGCGAAGCTGGTGGAGGATGAGGTCTATCTCCTGGCCGTCACGCGCTACATCCATCTGAATCCGGTGAAGATTGCCGCCTGTCGGCGCCTGCGCGCTGCAGAGAGACTTGCGCGTCTGGAAGCCTACCGGTGGAGCAGCTACGGGGGTTACGCCGCGGCCAAGAAGGCATGGGAGTTCGTCAATGATGCTGTGCTCAAGGAGTATGGGGGCGACATGGCTGCGGCGCGGCGCCACTATCGGGCGTACGTCCAGGCGTGCCTGATGGAGGACGACGGACCACTGCGGGAAGCAATGGCCGCCAGTCGCTACGCGATCGGCGGCGCGGCGTTCATCGAGCGGACCGAGGAGCAGATTGGACAACGCCGAAGCGGCCGCTTGCAGGACGAAGACCTCGATTTGCCGCGGCGGACGGTATCGCTGGAGGAGATTGACGAGGCGGTTGCCCGCCATTACTGGATCGCGGCGAGGTCGTTCTCGGCGCATGGCCGTAGCGTGGGCTGCGCAAGTCGGTCGCCATGGAACTGGCGGCGCAACTGGCCGACCTTAGCGGCCGTGCGATCGGCGCGCATTATGGCGTGTGTGCCAACGCCATCGGAGCCAATCGCCGACGCTTGGCGATGCGGCCCGAAGTACTTAAGGTTATCGAGACGCTCGGCCGCAAGCTGCGCGGGCAAACATTAAAGTAGTAAGTTCCGGTCTGACCGTGCGCCGTGAGCGAGTGTGTATTTCAGCGGGTGGAAGTCCCGCCTGGGAAGGGTCGCTTGCCCAGTAGCAATCGAAGCGGCGGAGGAGGTAACGAATCGGTCGAGGCCTTCGATGGAAAGGGTCACTTGGTGATCCCGCGAAGATACAGGCCGTAACGCAAGTAAACGTTTGATGAGGCCCCGAAACGAACAATGTGGAAGCCGACCTGCCGGTCAGATGGGGAAGGCCAGTGTTGCAAGGGAAGTCAGCGACGATTGCACTTTGCAAATCCACCGGGGTAGAGACGACAGCATGTATCGAAGGAATGCACATCAAGCACGGGAAACCGATGACGACAGCGGCAGCAGCCGCAACGAGCAACCCGTGAGGGCCAGGCCCGGTCGCGTCGGTGGCGGAGAGGCTCGTAGTAGCGTTGAAAGCGGGTAATTCCGCTGGAGCAAAGGGGCTTCACTTCGGGCACGTTGATGGAAGGGACAAAGGGATTGCGATTGGCTTCGGCCTAGCAACGTAAAAGAACCCGAGCGTCCCGGAAGCGACTTTACGGCCAGGCGAAGGTTGCGCCGTAAGGCGTGATCGTGGGCTTGACTGTGAAGCCCGTCGGAGAGCCGGATGCTGGAAATCTGCCTGTCCGGTTCGATGAGCGGGAGGTGGAAACGGAGCATGGCATGCGACTAATGAGACACAACGGGGGAAACCCCGAAACAGAATATGTCGAAGCCTAAACCACCGCGCCACCTCTCGACTCTACCCGACACGTTCCGACACGTTCCGACACGTTGACCCCGACACGTTAAAGTAGTAAGTTCCGGTCTGACCCCGACACTTGACCCAACGTCCCTGACCACCTATGACGCGGCCGGCAGCGTGGCCTCCACGACCGACGCCCTGGGCCGCATGACCACGTACGAGTACGACCTCAGGGGAAATCAAGTGGCCGTGATTCAGCCGTTGCCCGGCACGGGCAACGCCGGCCCGCCGGTTACCCGCAGCGTCTACGATGCGGACGGGAATCTCGTGCAATCGGTCGACGCCTTGGGCGATTCCACCGAGTACCGCTATGATGCCCTCGGCCAGCAGGATCTGGTCACCCAGCCGCAGCCCACCCCCACCGCGGCCCTGCCGCAAACGCAGAGCGTCTATGACGCCGATGGCAACGAGACCGCGCTCATCGATCCGGACGGGAACGTGACCACCTGGACGTACAACGCCCAGGGACAGGTTACGCAGAGCTTCCAGGGGCAGGCGCTGGCCGCCGGGTCCGGCTCGACGACGATCGGCGGACTGTCGCTGACGGGCGACCAGCGCACGTTCGAGATTTACGTCTACTTCGCTTCGCCGCCGGGAAGCGGCTGGCAGGAGGCGTTTTCGGTAAGCGACAGCACCGCCAGCGACGCCGGCGCGCTTCCCATAACCCCGGCAACCGGGACGGCGAGCCCGCTGGGCGATGGCTGGTATGATCTGGGGAGCATCAGCCTTCCCTCGACCGACGCGAGCACGGCGGTCCAACTGGCTTACTCGGGCGCCGCGCCCCTTCAGGTCTGCCTGGCGGGCTACGCCAACTATGACTACTACGACGCCGCAGGCGAACTCACCGAGGCGGTCGACCGCGACGGCCGGGCGACTACTTTCCAGTACGACAACTGTGGCCGCGAGACCGTCGAAAGCTGGTATCCCACCTCCAATACCTCGGGTACGCCCACGGAGACGATTACCAACGTCTACAACGCCGCCGACTTGCTCTTGTCGGCCACTGACGAGAACTTGACCGCCGGGACCACCGCGACCGACACCTATTCCTACGACGCGGCAGGGGACGTGATCAGCGAGACGCAGCAGATCCCCGGTCTGGCCCCGATCGTCACCCTGAGCGAGCAATACACCGCCGGCAACCGCACCCAGCTTGCCGTCGCGATCGGCGGCACGAACGACTTCGTCAACAACTACCAGTACCAGGGTCCGGCGGGACAGATGAGCCAGGTGACGCAGACAGGCAACGGCGGCAACGTCGTGGCGGACAAGACGGCCACGTTCCAGTACGACCCGGCCGGCGAGTTGACCGGCGTGGGCCGCTACCAGAACGCCGACGCCACGGCCAACCTCGTCGCCCAGGCCACCTACGGTTACGACGGCGACGGGGACCTGACGTCGCTGGTCTACGCCAACGGCGCGAGCACGCTGCCCAACTATGCGTGGACATACGACGCGGCGGGCAACATGGCCAGCGCGAGCGAAACGCTGGGCAACCTTGTCGATTCCGTGAGCTACGCGAACGATTCCACCGGGCAACTTCTCTCCGCCACCGCCACCGGCGGGCCGCCCAGCGAGTCGTTTTCTTACGATTCCAACGGCAATCGCGAGACCGCCAACGGCAGCACGTACGCGACCGGGCCGAACAACGAGCTCCTCTCCGACGGCATCTATAACTACACCTACGACGCTGATGGAAATTGTCTGTCGCGGACGTACATCGCCGACGGCTCGCAGACCCTGTACACCTGGGACAACCGCGACCGGCTGACGTCGGTAACATCCATGGACGGCAAGACGGTGACCCAGACGGTCACGTATATCTACGATGCCTTCAATCGCTGGATCGGCGAGACGATCATGGCCAACGGAACGACGACGCAGACCCGCTACGTCTACGACGGCAACCAGATCATCATGCAATTCGACAATGTCCCCTCGCCCGCCGCGGGAGAGGGCCAGGGTGAGGGCCTGCCGTTGGGCGCGTCGAGCCTCAGCCATCGCTGCCTCTGGGGCCCGGCCGTGGATCAACTGCTGGCCGACGAGCAACTTCTCCCCTCCACCTCTGGGGGAGGGGCAGGGGGTGGGGGCTATGACTTGAATCAGCAGGGCCAGGTTGTGTGGACGCTCACAGACAACCTGAACACAGTCCGCGATTTGGCGACCTACGATCCGGGAACGGGCACGACGACGGTGGTGAACCACCGGGTGTTCAGCGCCTTCGGCCAATTGCTCAGCGAGACGAACCCCGCGACGAGCAACGCCGATGCGGTGGCGTGCAACGGCGCCGAGGCGGTGGGCAACGCCGCCACGGTCGATTGCCTCTTCGCCTACACCGGCCGGCCGTTGGACACGGCAACGGGCTTGCAAAACAACGGTGACGATTGGTATAATTCGACTATCGGGCGGTGGTTGGGTCAAGATCCGGTGGGCCTTGGTCCGGACACGAACCCCTATCGATACTGCGGCAACGGCCCGATGGATGGGACGAGCCCGACCGGTAACGGGCCGGCGAACCCTACCAATCCCTCGCCGTCGAACCAAGATGGCCCAACATGGGATCCGACGTTTTGGAATCAGCCGCGGATCAAAAAATCAAACAATTGCTACAGCTATGCGCTAGATCAGCCATATAAGGCGGACGGCACGTATCGCCGACCTACTGGCCACCCTAAACCCGGATCTGCCGCAGGCAAACCGCTTAAGGGCCATAAATATGCGACGGACTTGAATGCCGCCGCACTAAGGGACGTCTTCGGCGTCAAGCCATTGCCACCGGACGGTGTGGTTCCGAAAGGATATCACAAGATTCAAGCCTTCTATGACCCGAGTCCGAATGGTGACTACCATTGGTATCGGCAAGATTCCAACGGCAACTGGTCGCAGAAACATGGGAATGAAAACGTCTCTAATGTCGACGCCAGCGGAAACCCGATAACGGACCCAACGACGGCAAATAACAACTACAGACAGAATGAGAATTATTCGGAGTCGTGTCCCGTGCTAATCGCGCCGAATCGATAATGGCCAGCACGGCTGGTATGGTGCCAGAAATGCCGACAAAGCGGCCGGAGACGTGAGAACGCCTTTGTTGCGGCGTCGCTTCGTTGCAAAAGCTCGTCTGAAGGCTACCCAACATTTCGCGACCGTTCCTGCCGAATCAGCCGTTAACCTACGAACGACATAGCCGATGGTCGAAAACTGTAATTGGCAGTGGCCGTTCATATGAACTGTCAGAAGCCCGCCACCTGCCGAATATGACACTCAGTCCACTGGTGTAGAGAATTGGAGACAGTGCTTTATGCGTATGACATTATTCGCTGCTTTACTCCTAGAAATCTCTGGACAAATCGCTACGGCCGCCGAAAATCCCAGGAAGAACTACTTTTTGGATGACTACCAGTTGGATTCTGCGAAGTCGGAAGAGGAAATCGTCGTTTGGGCAAAAGGAAAAATCAGGTCCGGCCAAATGGACCGGTTCGATGCCTTTCGGATCGAACGACTCGAACTTGACGGGAAAAAACTACTGGTTCTCCTCGCCTCTCCCCCTACGGCGACGAGGCGGACGACAATATTTGTTTACGTAGGGGACGAACGGGGCTGGGGCCTATTGCTAGTTCGTCACGCGTATACCGCCAACGTGAAAGTGCAGGCGGACAAGAAGGCCAAGCAACTGGTCTTTCGCTCCCAAGCGGGCAGGCTCTTGCTGATTCTGCCTGTTGAATTTGTTGATTACATCGACGACGAAAAGGAGCAGGAGGGAAGCGTGGATGAACCTTGCAAGTGAAAAAGCGGAGCGAATAAAGGTGACAGCCACCAAATATAGGCACATTGGGTAACATGCGTTAAACGTGATAGCGAACCGAAAAGAGTGAGACTCAAGGACGCCGATGAAATGACCCTTTCGGACAGCGATAGCGATCCTTCCACGGATCGGGTCGCGCCATCCCACCCCAGTGTTTCTCCTCCGACCATGCTTGGCATGGCGGTCTCCTTCGCGGGTTCCATGGCCAAGTTCGTGGCTTCGGGCTTCAAACGTGTTGACGAACAATTGCACCGGCTGCGCGTGGGCCAGTGCGAGCTCTGTTCCTACCGCAGACAGGATCGCTGCGCCCTTTGCGGCTGCTTTTTTGCCAAGAAGGCCTGGCTGCCCCACGAAGATTGCTCGATCGGACGCTGGCCGGTGTAATCGCGGTGCGCACCTGGAGAATTCTGCGGTTACGCGGGCCGCACCGAGCCCATTTGCACCAACCAAACAGCAGTTGAAATTTCGTGATGAGAAGAGCATCGTTCCATACCTTTTTCAAGATCCGCCGCCCAAAGCAAACGACCCGCCATGCGGGCTACGGTGATCCAGTTCGCCTCGTTCTGTGAAGACTTACCGTCCAAACGTTTTGAAAATTGCGAAGAAGAAAAGAACATGGATCGATCCCTCGGAGGACCGTGCAATGATAAGAATTTCAACTTTCGTCGTACTGACGATCTCGACACGCATTGTATTCGCTCAAGCGTCGCAGCCGCAATCGCACGATGCAGAGTTCTTTTATCAGCGAGGCAAGGCCAGTTACGAGAAAACCGATATTGACAAAGCAATCAGGGACTTTGACGAGGCTATCCGCCTGTCGCCTCGGCTTGCGAAAGCCTTTTACGCCCGCGGGACCGCAGAACTTTGCCGACCAACGAAAGATGCCGCGCTCCGAGATTTATCCGAAGCAATCCGGCTTGATCCAAACTGTGCGGAAGCCTTTGTCAATAGGGCACTGGCGTATCGCGACGGACCGAGAGAAATCGAAAAAGCGTTGATCGACCTCAACGTCGCAATACGTCTCAAACCGCGCCTCGCCAAGGCCTATATGGATCGCGCACATCTGTACTCTTACCACAAGAGGAAATTCGAGAAAGCGGTTGCCGACTATGGCGAGGTGATCCGACTTGACCCCGCTCATAAGGCAGCGTACGTTGGCCGCGGCGATGCGCTGCGCCAATTGGGCGATTTCAAACAGGCAATAGCCGACTACACCGAGGCGATCCGGCTCGATCCTACGGACGAGGCAACGTTCGTTTGGCGGGGTGAGGCACATCGCGCGCGACACGACTACGACAAGGCCATCGCTGACTATGATAGTGCAATTCGACTCAGACCGCGGTATGCGAATGCGTACTATTGCCGGGCGGGCGCATACTACGGCATGGGCGAGTTTCGCAAGGCGATTTCGGATGCCACATTGTTAATTCGACTCACCCCGAAGAACGCTCAGGCGTATGTCGCTCGCGGCGGCGCATACAGCGCCGCGGGTGATACGGAAAAGGCAATCACAGATTTTGACACGGCGATTGCGATGGACCCAAAACACGCCGTCGCTTACCACTACCGTGGAGAAGCGTACGCGAAAAAGCATGATACAACGAGGGCTCGAACTGGACTTCGCGCGCGCCAGGGAACTTGGCTACGTGTCGGACCAGCCTAGGTGAGCAAGGTCTAGCTCTCGCGCTCGTCCACCTCACCGCCGAAGGAATAAATGTGACAGCCACCAAAGTTAGGCATATTAGGAAATATGCGTTAGATGCGACAGCGAGTTCCGAAAAGAGCGAAATTCAAGGAAGGTCGTGAAATGAACCTTCCTGATAACGATTCTTTCACGGGTCGAGTCGCACCATCCCACGCCGGCGTTTCTCCTCCGACCGTGCTTGGGATGGCGGCATCCTTCGCAAGCTCCATGGCAAAGTTTGCGGCATCGGGCTTCAAACGTGTTGACGAGCAGTCGCACCGGCTGCGAGTTGGCCAGTGCGAGCCCTGTGCGTACCGCAGACAGAATCGGTGCGCCCTTTGCGGCTGCTTTTTTGCCAAGAAGGCCTGGCTGCTCCACGAAGACTGCTCGATCGGACGCTGGCCGGTGTAATGCCCTGACCCCGCCCCCGCAAGCGCGCGAAGGGAGAGAACTGCCCTCACCCCCTGCCCCTCTCCCGAGTACGGGCGAGGGGAGTAAGCCGCCCTCACCCCCGGCCCCTCTCCCGAGTACGGGCGAGGGGAGATTCGCGTCACCCTTGCTTGCCTTCGACGGGGGAAAGAATCGGCACGCTCAAGTCCCGGCGCGCGGCCAGGATGACCTGCTTCGCCACGACGATCAGCCGCTGTGCGAAGGCGTCGTTCAGATACGCGGCCCTTGGGTTCTGCGATTGCGACAAGAACGTTTCCATTTCCTTGAGCATGGGAATCAGCGGCCGCGCAGCCTCCCGCGACGCCGGAAGATACAGTTCGCCAAGCTGAACGAGCAGCGACCGCAAGACTTCCACCACGTTCACTACCAGGTAACGCTGCCCCGGCAGATTCTCCATCAGGTCGGGAAAGGCGGCCAGGTCGGCCGCCTGCGTAAGGGAAATCGAACAGATCCCCCGCAGGTATTCCAGGTTCGAGCCCAGTTTGGCATACTGATATCCGGTTGGTAAACTCATGGCATGATTATCTATCGAGGAACGGCAACGTACAAGCCTCCCCGCAGAACAACACGCCTCGCTCAAAATGCTCAGCAGCCTGCCGCCTGGAACAAGCCCGCGTCCGCCCGTCCAGTCCTTATGGATCGGCGCGACGCTCTCGACCATGGAGCGGTTGTCGATCGCCTCGTTTCTGGCGCAAGGCCACCCCTTTCACCTGTACACCTACGGCGAGTTGCAGAACGTTCCCGCGGGAACGACCCTGCTCGACGCCCGGTCCATTCTTCCGGAAGCGGAGATCTTCGTCTATACGCGGGGGATCGGCAAGGGAAGCTACGCGGCGTTTTCCGACTTGTTTCGCTATGCGGCCCTTCTTGACCGCGGCGGCTGGTGGGTGGACCTGGACGTGGTGGCCCTGCGGCCCTTCGAGTTCGACCGCGACTACGTTTTCGGCTACGAATCGCCGCACACGGTCTGCACGGCGGTCTTTCACGCGCCGCGAGGCAGCAAGCTGGTGCAACGCTGCTACCAAGAGGCGGACCGTCGCCGCGGCGACATCGAATGGGGCGAAATCGGCCCCGCGCTGCTGACGCGGGCCGTCCACGAATTCGGTCTCGCCGCCGCGGTCGAGCCGATGGCCGTTTTTCACCCCGTCGATTGGCGGCACGTAGGTTATCTCGTCGCGCCTGGGGGCAGGCTGCCCGACGCCAGCCGCAGCGTGCATCTGATTCGCCATTTCTGGCGTTGGACCAGGCACGATCCGGACGCGGCCTATCCGCCCGATTGCATTTATGAAAGGCTTAAAACCCGCTATCTGACCGGAGGCGACGAATAACGCCCGATGGCCAACGTGTTGTTTACCTGGGAATTGGGCGGCGGCCTGGCGCACGTCGCCGAAATGCTTCCGCTGGTCGCGGGCCTGTCTGGCGCCGGTCACCGCGTCTTCGTGGCCTTGCGCGACTTTTCGCGCGTGGCACGGTTCTTCACGGAAGCCGGGGCGGAATGTCTGCCGGCGCCTGACGTTCCGCCTTCCGCGCGCGGCGCCGTCGGTCCGCCAGGCAGCTTTACGTACGTGCTGGCAGAGGCCGGCTTCTCGAACCCCGCTGAACTTCAGGTCTTGACCCGGGAATGGAGTGACCTGCTGGACAGCGTTAGCCCGGAGTTGATCGTCTTCGACCACAGTCCGGCAGCGCTGCTTGCGGCCCGTGGCCGGCGGGTGAAGCGGGTGCTGTTGGGCAACGGCTTCTGTTGTCCTGCGGATTGTCGTCCTTTGCCCGATCTGCGATCTCGGACGTCGTCCGCTTCCGGACAATTGCACGTCGCGGAACAGCTTGTTCTGGACTGCGCCAACCAGGTGTTGGGGGCCCGCCGAGCGGAGCTTCTAACGCACGTCGGGAAGCTCTACGGGACGAACGACGAAGTGTTGTTGACGACGTTTGCCGAGTTTGATCCCTACCGAGACAGCCGCAGTGCGCTCACGCCCAACGGCTCTACCGCCGACCGCGACCACGACTACATGGCGCCCGGCATGGCGGCCGGCGGTGCGCGGCGAGGGGAGATCAAGTACCGAGGTCCGTGGCTGCTCTCGGGCGGCGGCCCGCCAACGTGGCCGACGGGGAGCGGCAAGCGTGTCTACGCCTACTTGGGCCCATCTCCCGATCTTCCGCGCCTGCTGGAGCTGCTCACTCGTTCGGGCTGCCGGCTGGTCATTTCTTGCGGCAGGCACGATGCGCGGTTTCAGCGGCATTTCGCGCGGCCGAACGTTCGTTTCGCGAACGGATTTCTGGATCTGGCAAGAGTGGCTGCCGAGTGCGACGTGGCGGTGCTCAACGGCAATCACGCCACCACGCTCGGCATGCTCCTGGCGGGGAAGCCTGTGCTGCAAGTGCCGCTTTTCGTGGAACAGGGGCTCAATGCCCGGGCCACCGTCGAGCTTGGGGCCGGCCTGAGCACCTTCCCGCGGGGCGTGAGCCTGGTTCGAGAGCAACTCGCCGAGCTTCTCGAGTCGCCCAAGTACAGCGCAGCCGCGCGGCGGTTTGCCATGAAGCACTCCGGATTTTCCCGTGAAGCGGAGATCGAAGAATCGATCTGCCGATTGCAGAATCTCTTGGCCAGTCCAAGTTGAGACCGAAAGCCGAGGCCATGCTCAACGGCATACCCGTGCTCGCCAGCAACCGCGGGGCGTTGCCGGAGACGATCGGCGACGCCGGCTTCTTGTTCGACATCCCGGCGCGTTATACGCCGGAGACGCGCGAGATACCCACGGCCGAAGAGGTCGAGCCTTGGGTCGAGGCGATCATTCGCCTGTGGGACGACGCGGCCGAGTATGAGCGTTGGAGCCATGCCGCGCGGCAGCATGCCCAGCAATGGCATCCCGACCAGCTCGCACCGATTTATCGCGACTTCTTCAGCAACATTACGCATCAGCCCGGCCCGCCTCTGGTGCCGCGGGGAGTTTGCGCCGTATGACGGTCGAGTTCTAAGGGATCGGGGGCATACCTTAAAAGTTAACTCGTCGCAACCGCCATCGCGCGCTTCCCAGAATGCGCAACCGAGGGTCGGTTTGGCGCCTAGGCGCTCATGGTCGGCTGCCGCTTTTCACAACGGCCAGTTCCACGCCGGACGAATCCTCGCGCGTTTCGAAGAGCGACGGCAAGCCGTCGCACTCCAAGTTAGGACCGGCCGAAGAATACTTTCCCGATTTTCCGCCGGGGGTGGCTGGTGGCTGAGCTTGCGAAGCCCCAGCTCCAACTCTTCCGGCATTGGCTGGGGCTTCGCAAGCTCAGCCACCAGCCACCCCGCTTAATTGCGGAAGTTATTCTTCGGCCGGTCCTTAGGTTACTCCAGCGTCGGCCGGACGATCTCGCCGCGGAGTTGGGCCTGCGCCGCCATCGGGTTCGTAAACCCCGTAGAACGCGGAACAGGAATCGGGCCAGACGGTCAGCCGGTGCATCTCTTCGGGCGAGAGCTTCACGCCGTAATGGTCCTTGCTCAGCAACTGGTAAAGCTTCGATGCCCGTGCGCCGAACTCGCCCGGCGTGGTGCGGTGACCCCGGTCGCCGCCGTGGCCGTAGTCGTAGAAGCCGAACTTCGGCGCGAGGCTCAGATAGGAGGCGTAATAGGTCGTGGCAAAGTTCATGTAACCGCCCTGCGGCGCGCGGACCAGCTCGGCGTCCAGACGCGACGCCTTGTCGGCATGCTGCGCATGGCACTCCGCGCAGTGCTGATTCAGCACGGGCTGAACCAGACGCGGATAGCTGAACGGATTGGTGCCGTCAACGTCCGGCGCGAGCCGCGACGAGGGCCGCCGCATGGCCAACCGTAAAGCGTATTCGCCATGCTCCGCCGCGGCGACCGGCCGCACGCCTAGCGGGGAACGGCTCTTCGGTTCGTGGCAGCCGCTGCAAACGTGAGTCTCGCCCGGCTGGAACTGCGTGCCGGACCGCATCGATTGCACGGCCAGCCCGTCGCTGTCCAATGCCTGGAAAAAGACCTCTTTGCCGGCGGGCACCGTGAAGTGCGCACTGCCGTCGGCCTCGACGGGCGCGGTCCCCAGCACGGCCCGGCCGACGTTCAGCGAGGACGAACCGGGAATCTGCAGGCCGTTGTTGCGCGCGGCCGGCGCCACCGAAAGCGGGAATATCTCCCACACCCGCAGCGCGGCGATCTTCGTCCCCTGCGGCCACGGTTTGAGACTGTCATTGAATGTTCCACCAGCGGTCCGGACCGCCGCTGAGCTTTTGGCCCTTCAATCGGCCGTTGCCGGCCACGGCGTCGGCCAGCACGTCGCGGACCCGCGGATTGGGCCCCCACGGATCCGACAGCACGCACAGCCCGCCGCCGGGCCGGGCCGCGATGCCGTAGTATTGGTCGCACATGTGCGTGTAGATCGCGCGGTGCCGCTTGACGAACAGCAGTTCCTGGAAGTCCAGGAGCGGATTGGCAAAGGCAATTCGACGCCGCAGTTGGCATGTCTTGACGAACAGCGCGTAGCAGGCCTCGTCCTCGTGCGGGGCGATCTTCTGGTTGGCCGCTTGCAGGCTGGCCAGTTGTTGCTCCGCGTCGGCCAAAGCGGCGGTCGGCGCAAGTTGCTTGAGGTCGGCCAGCAGCGCGGCGGTGCGCCGCAGTACGATGTCGGTCGGATCCCGGTCGGCGGCAAGAATCAGCGATTCGGGCCGAAGCGTCTGCGCCTCCCGCGCGGCGATCCGACCGCGATCGGCCGGATCGGCTTGCAACGAGGCAAACTGGTTCTCCCACTCCTGCTTCAGGTCTTGTCCGACGGTTGGGGCCGAATCGCCGCGGGCCGCGGACGCGGCAAGACTTGTCAGCAGGAAAGACCAAACGATGCACGGCGGGAATAGTCTCGTGATCGACATTCGCGGGGACTCCTGGAAAATGCTAGGCGGGATGGCGGTTCCGTGCAGGCAGCGGCGGAGGGTGGGGGCCGAGGGGGGACTGCGCACGCTCATTCTACCGTCACTCGACAATGCTGGTCCATCGGTGATAATGACGGAAACTAAGAAGGTCCGTCCAAATCATGAAATTCACCGTCGCACTGCTCGCCGCCCTGCCGCTCATGCTTCCCGCAGTGGGTTTCGCCGCCGATTTCAATTTACACGGACCCATTCGGATAGAATCCGGACTTATCCAAGGAGTTTCCAGTCCGGAGAACGACTTGGTTGCTTTCGAAGGTATCCCCTACGCGGCTCCTCCAATCGGAAATCTGCGTTGGCGCGAACCGCAACCGGCCGCCAGGTGGGAGGGGATACGCCAAGCCGGCCACTTCGGCCCGAGCTGCGTCCAGCCCAAGAGCCCCAGCGGCAAGCAGCCGGCCGAGATGGGCGAAGACTGCCTGTTCCTCAATGTCTGGAGTCCCGCAAAGTCAGCCGCGGACAAGCTGCCCGTCTTGTTTTTCATTCACGGGGGCGCAGGGTTCTTTGGGTCGGGGAATATCCGGGGAGAAGGGTTGGCCAGGAAGGGCATCATTGTTGTCAGCTTGAATTACCGCTTGGGAATCTTTGCCGGGATGGGCCATCCTGAGCTGACCGCGGAATCGCCGCATCACACCTGCGGCACGTATGGCATGCTGGATTTGATCGCCGCGTTGCGGTGGGTGCAGAACGACATTGCCGCCTTCGGAGGCGATCCGGGCAAAGTGACCATCGCCGGGCAATCGAGCGGCGCCAACGCCGTCCATTACTTGATCACCAGCCCCGTGACCAAGGGGTTGTTTCGGGGAGCGATCGCCGTGAGCTTCCCCTGCGACTATTTGACGAAGCCGAACATGATTCCGTTCATCAGGCAAAAGGAGGAGAATGGGGTACAGTTTGCCAAAATCAAGCACGCCAGGTCGCTGGCCGATTTGCGCAAGATCCCGGCCTTGGAACTCATCGCCCCTGATCCAGCGGTGGCCAAAGCGAAGTTGATCCACTTGGGAAGCGGCGCCGCGCGCGACGGCTGGGCTTTTCCCTTGACCTATCCGGATGCCTTGGACACGGGACTGGCCAGCGACGTGCCGACGATGACCGGCATCACGGCGGACGATTTTGGCCCGCCTGCCAAATACTTGAAAACCACCGTGGCCTCGTTCGCCACGAGCTTGCCTCCCATGTTCGGCGAGAACCGAGGTGCTTTCTTGCCCAAGAGAGACGCCTTCTTGGCCCTTTGCCCCGTGAGCACCGACCAAGCGGCCCGTGAGATGGCCAAGCTGGCACAAATTGAATATCGGATGGCTTCGATATTCTATTGGGCCAAGCGGCGCGCCAAGACAGCCAAGACGCCGGCATACACTTATTTCTTCGACCAGGCCATCCCTTCGGAACGCGGGGCTTATCATGGCTCGGACTTGGCCTACGAGTTCAATGACTTGAACAACGTCGATCGGCCTTGGACGGAGAATGACCGGCGGGTCGCCAACCAGGTCTCTTCCTACTGGGCAAACTTCGTCAAGACCGGTAATCCCAACGGCGAGAACCTGCCGAACTGGGCGCCGTTCGATGCGGATGATCCCTCGACCATGGCCCTGGGCATGAAATCGGGACCCCGCGCAATCGCCGCCCAAGCTCGTCTTGTTTTCTATCGACAGTTGCTTGAGAAGTGAAAACGAACCGCGTTGCCAACAACGAATTGGTCCGGAATAACTTCCCTTCATTGAAGGGCGGACTTTAGTCCGCCCTTCAAGTTTTCCTAAGCAACTCTCATCAACAACGCCGGTTCTTACACCTGGCCGATCGTGATCTTCTCGATCACCACGCGGGTGTGAAGCTGACGGTGGCCGGTGCGGCGACGGTAGTTCTTGCGGCGACGGAATTTCTGAACGACGAGCTTGGGACCCTGCACGACGGACACCACCTTGGCGGTAACGACGGCTTCGGGCAAGGCCGGACGGCCGATCTTCAGGCCGGAATCGTCGCGAAAGGCCAGCACCCGCTCGAACTTGATCTCTTCGCCGGCCGAGAGATCGCGAAAATCGATGTCCAGTTCCTGGCCTTCTTCCACTTTCAGTTGGCGGCTGCCGTCTTCGATGATTGCGTACATGATAGTCCTGCGTCGATTTCGAAGTGTCAAGCCTTGTAGTTTACCGAAGCCGGCGGCTCCATTCAAGGGGGGCCGGAACGAGAAATCAGCGTGGGCAGCCGGCCGACGATCCACTATAATCCGCTGTGATTCAATATAGTGGCACCGGCACGGCGAGATAGCGGGGCATAGCGGGGGTGGCTGGTGGCAAGCGCAGCGTGCCCCAGCACCCCGCTATGCCCCTGCCACCGCCAGCGTCCGCTTGCGTCTGATATAATCCCGGCAGGACAACAGAAAACGGATTGAATTCCTTGCTACGAAGAGGAGCATGTTATGGATCGGCGAGATTTTCTCCGTCGCTCGAAGGCGGCCGGCCTGGGTGTCGCTGCCGGGCTGACGATTCTGCCCAATGCAGCCTCGGTTTGGGGGGCTCCGGCCAACGAGCGGCTCTCGCTGGCCATCGTGGGGCTGCGGAATCGCGGGCTGGTGCTGGCCACCGCCTTCGCCCAGCGGGCCGATTGCCGCATCGCCTACCTGTGCGACGCCGATAGCAGTTTGAAAGCCTCGCGAATCGATAGCGTGGCCAAGGCCCAGGGCGGCGTTGCCCCGAAATTCGTCCAGGATTTCCGCAAGGCCCTGGACGACGCGTCGGTCGATGCCGTGGTGGTCGCCACGCCCGATCACTGGCATTGCCTGGCCACGATTTGGGCCTGCGAGGCCGAAGAAAGACGTCTTCGTGACCGCACCGCTGAGTCACGATCCGTGGGAAGGACGGCGGGCGGTCGAGGCCGCGAGAAAGCACGAGCGGATCGTCGCCGCCGATCTGGCCTGCCGCAGTTCCGTCTACGGCCTGAGCGCCAAGAAGTACATCGACTCCGGCAAGCTCGGCAAGATCCACTTCTGCCGCGTCTTCGAACAGACCGGCCAGAGCAATTTTCCCGCTCTTGCCCGACACTGCCGTGCCGGAAGGCCTCGATTGGAACGCCTGGAACGGCCCGGCGCCCCAAACCCCGTACAACGCCAATTGCCAGAACAACTGGCACGGCTATTGGCAATATTCCGGCGGGAACGCCGCAGTCGAGGGCATCCATCAGCTTGATCTGGCCCGCTGGCTATGCGGCTTGGACTATCCCAAGTCGGTCATGTCACGCAGGGTACGCGGTTCGACGTGCCGGGGGCGAACGAAACGCCCGACACGATGGTCAGCCGTGTTCGAGTTCGACGGCCTGCTGATGACCTTCGAGTTGACGCTGAACACGCCTTACATGACGCGGATTTCCCAGGCGGTCCGCAACGGCGACGTGTTTCCCGCATTGGCCGCAGTGCGGATCGCGGGTGGAAATATACGGCAGCGAAGGCGTGATGATTGTCGGGCCGCACGGCGCCGGCTGGCAGGTCTTCGCCCGGCCGCGGCACGAGCAGCCGACGCTGGTGGAACGTGGCTGGGGCAAACCGGTCGATGCGGATCACCAGCAGAACTTCGTCGAGTAGTGTCCGCAATCGCAAGCCGGCCAGTGCCGATGTCGAGGAGGCGCACCGCAGTACCCTGTTGGTCCATTATGCCAACATGAGTTACCGCACCGGGGGGCAGAAACTTCAGGTGGATGCGAAGACCGAGGCCGTCGACAGCCCCGAGGCCATGAAGTTCTTCCGCCGCGTCTATCGAAAGCCCTGGGTGGTCGCGTGAGAGGCTATCCGAAGGGTTTGTCCGGTTATTTGGCACATTGAAGCCCGACGCGCCAGCGAGGAATGTGCGCGAACGAGCGGAAAAAGCCGATTTCTCGCTTGCGCGTCGGGCTTCGATGTTGATTTGCGGCCGAAAACTCCCCTGATAGCCTCTAACTGCCTGCCATTTTGGCGGTCCTGAACAATTTGACGACACCTGCCGCGCGGTCGCGACACGTTCTTGTAAGCGAAAGAAGTCGTTTGAAATCACGCCCCCCCCATTCTGATGGGCTTTCGGAATAATTCGCTCCAACCGTCAGAACGCGCAAACGCAGAGGCAACAAGGACTTCGGAATATATACATTCGTTCAGACTAGGATTTCGGCCGCGTCAGGTTCATTTCGGGCACGACGTTTGCTCCCTACCTCGCATGTCTGAGGCACTCGGTCAAGACCTGGGCCGTGCGGCCGGAAGGATTTTGGCTGCACTTTTCGGCAACAACGGGTATAATAGCCCCAGAAACAGGTTTTAATCGCCGTCATGCCCGACCCGAGGAGGGAATTTTCGCCTTCGGCCTGAACACTCTCGCAGATGGATGCGTAGCAAAAATGAACGGCATAATTGAACAGGATGTAGCCGCGGTTGAAGGAACCCCTGGTCACGCTGGCCATGAGCGACGAAGAGTTGCTCCTGGAATACCGCGACCACGGAAATCGGCCGGCGTTCGAAGAGTTGGTCCACCGGTATGAGAAGGAGCTGTACGGGTATCTGCGGAATTACCTCGGTGATCCGGAGATGGCCGAAGATGTTTTCCAGCAGACCTTCTTGCAGAGTTTATCTGAAGTGCGATCAGTTCGAGCCCGAGCGGAAATTCCGTCCCTGGCTGTACGCGGTCGCCACGAATCAGGCCATCGATCATCAGCGGCGCTATGGCCGCCATCGAATGGCGAGCCTGGATCGGCGGATGGGGCAGGACGAGGAGTCCGAGACGGGTGCTTTTGTCGAGGTTTTCGACAGTCCCGGGCGGGGACCGGTCGAAGAGAACGTAAGCCTGGAACAGGCCGACGAAATTCGCCGCGCCGTGGACGACTTGCCGGAGCAGATGAGGCAAGTGGTCCTCTTGGTATACTTTCAGGGTCTGAAGTATCGCGAGGCGGCGCATGCCATGGGCATCCCCGTGGGGACGGTCAAGAGCCGCCTCCACGGAGCGGTACAGAAACTGGGCGAATTGCTGACCACTGCCCACGAATCGCCGTGATTCGTGTTGCCGTGATTCGTGTTCATGCTTGATCGGGCGATGTATGACGGATCGGGTGCGAAAACAGCTCTTGGACTACCTGCTAGGGGCCCTGGATGACTCCGAAATGGAGGCCATCGAGGCCCGTTTGCAGTCGGACCCAAGCTACCGGCAGGCGATGTGTCAGGCCCGTCGCGACCTCCTCCGGATCAACGAAATGGCCCGGCTCAGTAACATGGTTCGAGGGGAGGGCGTGAGGCGCGAGTTGGCCCCGCCGCCACGGTTGGCCGAGCGAACTTGTGAGTTCCTATTTGATCCGGCCCGCCGATTACGCGCCCTGCGGCGGCGGGCGATGACTCCCCTGCCCGCCGCGCCGCACTCCGGCGGTAGCGGGAGCTGGGCCGACATGGGCGTGATCGCCGTGATCTTGCTGATCGCCGGGCTGCTGGTCCTTCCGGCCGTCAACGGCACGCGCTTTCAGGCCCGCGTGATTGCCTGCCAGGAGAACCTGCGGCAAGTGGGCCAGGCGCTGACGGAGTATAGCCACAAGAATCACGACGTATTTCCCGTCGTGCCCCCCGAGGGCAAGCTGGCGGCCGCCGGAATCTACGCGCCGATCCTGACGCACGACGGTTTTCTCACCGAACCGGCCGCGGTGCTCTGTCCCGACTCGGCGCAGGCCCAGGAAAAGGACTTTCGCGTCCCCTCGCTTGACGAGCTGCGTTCGGCGGCCGGGTCAGACCTTTCCGGGATCCAGCAGAAGATGGGCGGCAGCTACGGCTACTCTCTGGGCTATTTCGATCACGGCGTCTATCAGCCCACGCGGAACTTGAACCGCGATTACTTCGCCATCATGGCCGACGCCCCCTCGGACGACCGGCCCGACCATCAGAGCGCAAATCACGGCGGGCTGGGGCAAAACGTGTTGTTCGAGGACTTGCACATTGAATTCTGCTCCACGTCGCGCCCCGGCAACGGCAGCGACGACATCTATGCCAACGACAATCAGCAGGTCGCTCCCGGGCTGCACCGCGACGACGCCGTGATTGCCTCCAGCGGTACGGCCCCGGTGGTCTACATCAGCCTGCCGTAGCGAAACGGGCAGGAATCTGAAACTCCATGCATTACGCATGGGGAAATTGACCAGAAGAGGGGTCGCTGATTCCATTGTGCCCCAATTGATTTAACGGTCTGTCCCCCGTGGAGATGGGTGTTGACGCAGGACAATCGATTTTCTTGGAAAATCTTTCCCGGTTCATTGACAAAACCTGCGGTTTCTAGCAGAATGAAGATTGTGCCGTTTTTTGCAGGGAAAGGGTCTGGTTTTTGCGGGGGATTCCCGCACTTGCCAGGGAAGGGTGTTCTGTTTGCCGCATTATACCGCTTGCACTTCTGACTGTTTCCCTACCGGAAAGATCACTGTCCGAGGAATTTGCCATGAGTAAGGTTTCCCGCGCTGCGTCCTTCTTGCGTTCCCTGTTTTCGTATCCCCAGCGGTCGGAGGGTAAAACCCAGCCTTCGGCGGGTTCCTCGTTCTTCCGTTCCTCAGTCCTCAGGATCTGCCTGCTGTTGGCGACCGTCCTCGGCCTGCTGGCCGCAGGGCAAACGGCCCAGGCCCAGCAGTCGCTGTTCTTCACTGGCTCCGGCACCACCTCGACCTGGGATGATAACGGGACCAACTTCAACTGGTCCAGTTCCTCCGGCGGGCCGTACAACTCGATTTGGACCGATGGCAACGGCGCCACATTCGAGGGCTCGGCCGGAACGGTGAACGTCTTGAACGCAATCAACTCGGTCAGCTATCTGACTTTCAATATTGATGGCTACGTCCTCAACGGCGGTACGATCAACCTTGCCGGCGCGGGCGGCCTCATCACCACGGGTTCGGCCACCGATACCATCAATAGCGTATTGACCGGCACCGGTGGCCTGACCAAGCTCGGTTCCGGCATGCTCGTCCTCAATGGGTCCAATACCTACACGGGCAACACCCTCATCTCCGCCGGCACGTTGCAGGCCGGCCCCAACGCTTCAGGCAACATCCTGCCCCTCGGCACGCTCCTCACCCTGGGCAGCGGCGCCAGCAGCGGCGTCTTCGATTTGGGTGGTGGCCCGGGTAATACGCAGACCCTGGCCGGACTGTATACCAGCGGCACGGGCACCGCCAACCAGGTCATCGACAGCATGAGCGGCGCGGGCAATACCGGGGTTTTGACACTCGCCATCACCGGCGCGGACACCTACGGCGGCCAGCTTGGCGGCCCTGGGGCGAACAACTTCAAAATCAGCCTCAACGGCACGGGCGTGCTGACCTTGACCGCTTCCAACACCTTTACGGGCGGTAGCTTCATCTATGGCGGCACAGCATCGCTCGGCAACCTTTCCGCACTGGGTACGGGCGCAATCGCGCTGGGCAATAACATCGCGACCAGCGCCGCCGTTTTGCTCAATACCGGCGGGCTCACCTTGGCCAATAATATCACCGTATCCAGCAACGCGGCCCAGGCCATGATCGGGGGCAGCAACACCACGGGCACCACGACGACCTTCAGCGGCACGACTACCGTCAACGCCGGCACGAACCTCGTGCTCACCTCCGGCAACGGCGGCACCACGGTCTTCAATAACCTTATTACCAGCTCCGGCAGCATCACGGTCAGCGCCCCGGGCGGCACGGTCGTCCTCAGTGCCACGAATAATAATTACGGCGGCACGACGAGTATCGCCGCCGGGACCTTGAGCATCAGCTCACTCAACAACATTGGCACGGCGGCGAGCCCCATCGTACTCAGTGACGGCGTGAACAAGGGCACCCTTGCCTTCGCCACGGCGGGCACGGCCGCCACGGCGTTTGCCAATGGCTTCACGGTCAACGCGGGCGGCGGCAAGATCGACAACAACTCAGCCAGCGCCACGGCCTTCTTGAACGTCACCGCGGGCATCTCCGGAACGGCTACCGCCGGAAATGTCGCCGTGCTGACCCTCGGCGGATCGAACTCCGGCAACGCCAGCACGATCGCCGCGGGCGAAAGCTATGCCCAGAATAACATCAGCGGCGTTATCGCCAACGGCACCAGCGGCGGCACGCTGGCAGTCGTCAAATCCGGTTCCGGCGGCTGGGAATTCACCAACACCAATACCTATTCCGGCGGCACGAACATCACCGCCGGCAATATCGAGATCACCGTGCCGGGCGCCTTGGGCAGCGGCACCGTGAACGTGGCAGCCGGGGCACAATTGGCCTTCGACATGGTGAGCCAAACCATCACCAACAGCATCACCTTGAACGGCAACACCACCATCAACGGTCTCACGGGGGCCCTGGTGGGCGACAACCTCGGCGGGGGTGGAGTCAATACGCTCACGGGCACGTTGACCCTGGCCGGCGGCGTCATGAGCAACGTCGTCAGCTCGTGGAACGACAAGAGCATCACTCTGGCCGGCCCGGTGGTCGGCAGCGGCGGCCTGCAGATCGATTTGTATAAAGCCGGCAACAACGCCTCCGTCGTAAGCTTGTCGAACACCGCCAATAGTTTCGCCGACGGCGTGATCATCAACGGTGGCGCAACGCTGCAACTCAACGCGGCCAACGTCATCCCCTACGGCACGGGCAAGGGCGACGTGACGGTCAACAACGGCAACCTCAACCTCAACGGCAACTCGCAGAACATCAACGGCCTATGGGGCACAAGCAACGTGAGCGCCGGCGCGGGCACGCCCACCTTGACCGTCGGCAACAACAATGTTTCCAGCACCTTCAGCGGCGTGCTGCAGAACAACGGCGGCACGCTGGCCGTCACCAAGACCGGTACGGGCATCTTGACCCTCTCTGGCGCCAATACGGCTACCGGCCTCTTCACGATCAGCGGCGGCAGCCTGCAACTCGGCGCCGGCGGCGCGACCGGAAGCATCGCCGCCAACGTGAGCGACAACTCCGCCTTGCTCTTCAATTTGACGGGCACCCCCACATATAGCGGCAACATCGGGGGTTCTGGCGTCGTCTTCCAGAATGGCAGCGGCCTCGTCACCTTGAGCGGCACGAATTCCTATAATGGCGGTACGACGATCAACGCCGGCAACCTGGCCTTCGCGTCCACCGCTGCGGTCCCGGCTAACGGAACGATTCTCATCAACGCCGGCGGCGCGCTGAACGTGGCCGGGCCTTATGCCAACGTGGCCGCGTGGCTCGCCAACCCCAATCTCGGCACCGCCTCGGCAGGCTTTTTGGCGCTCAGCGGCACGGACAGCTCAAACCTCAACATGACCGCCTTCCCCAGCCTGTGGTTGGGGGCGGTCTCGACAGGCGGGACCTATGGCGGCACGATCACGCCCGGCGGCAATACCTATCGCATCGGCGGCGGACCGGTGACCGTAACCAGCGGCTTGACCGGGGCTGGCAACAGCCTGCTGGTTTCCGGCTCGAACGTGGTCGTCCTGAACGGGGCAAGCAGCTTCGGCAACGGGACGACACTCAGCAGCGGGACCCTGGTCGCGCAAAACGCGCTGGCCCTCGGTTCCGGCTCTGCCACGCTCAACGGCGGCACGGAACTTGCCATTGGCGGCGGCACGGCCGGCCTCACGCTCGGCAATACCCTGAAGCTGAACACCGGGGCGATCATCAGCGACTACGGCACCAGCTTGGGGAATTTCAGCGGCCCGATCACGGCCGCCGGCAACTTCACCGTCGGCCTCCGCGATTACAACGCCACCGCCACCGGCCGCAACCTGACCATCAGCGGCCCGCTCTCGGGCGCCGGCAACATGACGATCTCCGGCCCGGCCAGCGGCACCCAGATCCTGAACCTCAGCGGCAATAACACCAATTACAGCGGATCGATCACCATCCCGGCCAACACGATCGTCCGCGCCCTTGGGTCGTCCTCGGTCAAACCGCTGGGCAGCAGTCTCGTCACGCTCAACAACGGCGGCACACTCGACCTGACCCCGACGTTGAGCGCCGGCACCAGCAGCGGTTTCTACGGCTCGTATTACAGCTACGCCCCGATCACCAACGGCGTCATCGGCGGCTTCGATTTCGGACCTTATGCAGTCGTCGGCAACCGTGTCGAACCGAGCCTGAACTACAATAAGAACAATGCCGGCAGCGACTTCTCTTCGGCCGGTGGTTTGCCGCCAAGCTTCGCCAGCACCAATTATCTCGGCGCCGAGTTCAATGGCGTGTTGAGCGTCAGCAGCACCGGTTCCGGCACTTATACGTTCAGCCTGAACAGCGACGACGGTAGTACGCTTTGGATCGACGGTCAAAGTATCATCGCCGGCAACGACAACAGTCAGGGCGTAGGAGCCGTGCGAACCGGCACCGTTACGCTGGCGGCCGGACCGCACTCGATTAACGTCAAATATGGTAACGGTACCGGCGGCGCTGCCGTCGTCGCCACCATTACCGGGCCCGATACCGGCAACAACACGAATACACTCGGCGCCGGGGCTACCAACGGTAACGTCACCAACTTTGGGTCCACGCTCATCAGCGGGGCCCCGCTCAACTACAGCAACCCCATCACGGTGGCTAACGGGGCCTCGTCCACCTTGTATCTCGAAGGGCAGAGCGTCAACAGCACCGGCCTGCTCAGCTTCAGCGGCGGCAACAGCACCTTGACGGTTCAGGGTATCACGGGCCTGGAGACGCTGAACTTCAGCGGCGGCGTGGCCTTGAGCGGCACCGATAAGATTACCTCCGGCAGCGCGATCATCACCTCTTACGCTCTTCCCGGGCTCGACATCACCATCTCCGGCGCCTTGAGCGGCACCGGGGCGACGTTCATCAAGGGCGGCCCGCAACGAATGCTCACCATCACCGGCAACAACGCCTCGACTCTCACCGGCTCGACGTTCGATATCCAGGGCGGGCTGCTCACGGTGGCCGCCTCCAACTCCTTGGGCGACGCCACCAACATGGTCAAGCTCAACGTCAATCAGCGCCACGCAAGGCTTCCGCGCCGCGGGCACGTTTTCCCTGCCCCAGGCCGTCGTCCTCAACCAGGCCGCCAACATGATCGCCGTCAGCGGCGGCAACACGCTGACCCTCACGGGCACGATTGAGCCCGCCGCGGCCGGCAACAACCTGACCAAGACCGACAACGGCACGCTCGTTATGAGCAATACCGTCAACGGTTCGTGGACCGGCGGTATTACGATCAACGCCGGGGCCGTGCAACCTTCGACCACGGCCAGCTTGGGCACCGGCACAATCACCGTGGGCAACTTCGTGGGCGCGGCGCTGCAGGTGAATAGCGCGACCCCCACCATCAGCAACGCCATGAACCTTAGCAACCAAGGCCTCAATTACAACGGGGCGCTGGAGAACCAGTCGGGCAACAATACGTATTCCGGCGTGATCACGCTGGCCAACGCCGCCAACATCGGAGTGGATACGGGCAGCAGCGCGACGTTCAATAACGCTACCTTCGCCAATGGCGGTAACGCACTCACTTTGGTAGGCGCGGGCACCGGCACGATTGCCAGTCAGTTGACGGGGGCCGGCGCCGTGACCGTCTTTGCCCCCGGCGGAGTTTGGAGCCTCACCGCCTCGGACACGGCCCTCGGCGCGCTGTCCGTCAACGCCGGCACGCTTGCCTTGAGCGGCAGCGGCGTCAACGGCACCGGCGTCATTGCGATCAACTACGGCGGGACCCTGAACTTCGATGACACCGGCGTCAATGGCCCGAATCGCAGCAACGGGCACACGTTGCAAATCACGGACGGCACGTTCAACGTGCTGGGCAACGCCTCCGCCGCTACCACCGAGAGCCTTTACGGCATCAATTTCCAGCGCGGCGAGGACGTGATCAGCGTCGTCGCCAACGGCGGAACGCTCAGCGGCGGGGCGGCCACCCTCAGCCTCGTTAACGGCGGGGCCTGGAACCACGCCGCAAATACCAGCCTTTCCAGCGTGCTCTTCCAGGGCACTTACCTGGGACAGGCCGCCGGCGCCGGCGTCGCCACCGTCAGCACTACCGCGGCCATGACCCTGCAAGGTTCAGGCACCAGCGGACAGACCACCAAGGGCATCCTTCCCTGGGCCTTGGCTTACGACACCACCGGCACGCTGCCCGTCAGCTTCGCCACGGCCAACACCACCACCGGCGCGTATCCGCCCGCTGAACTACGCCACGGAAACGCTCGGCAACCTGGGCACCATGGCTGCTCCCGCCACGGGCAGTAACATTAACCTGACCGGCACGGTCGGCCCCTCCGGTACCGGCGCCAGCGCCAACGCCCTGGAAACCTTCCTCAGCCCCGCGCTGAACTCGTTGACCTTGCAGTCCGGCGGCGGGCTCACGGTCGCCAATCCCTCGCAGAGCATCACTTTGGGCGGCGGCCAAGGCGGCGGTATCCTGGCGTTTTCCGGCAATACGGGCATCACCGGCGGCATCGTCACCGCGGGGGCCAACGAACTCGACATCCATACCTGGACCGGC
Organism: uncultured Planctomycetia bacterium; assembly: GCA_963779975.1. GTDB lineage: Bacteria > Planctomycetota > Planctomycetia > Pirellulales > Thermoguttaceae > JANXQG01. The sequence goes on from CAWAAL010000002.1 coordinate 32,099, forward strand.
GCTGCGCTCAATCTCAACGCCGCCATCACCGGCGGCGCCGGCGGCACGAACGCGGGCCTGACCAAGGGCGAGAGCGGCCAGCTCAACTTGAACGCCACGGCCTTCTACACCGGCCAGACCGTGATCAACGGCGGCAGCGTGCAGTTGGCCACCGGCACGAACACCATTTGGTATCAGAACTACCTGGAAATGGCGCCGGCTACCACGTTAGACCTCAACGGCGGCTCCTTGATCGTCACCGACCTGTATAGCGATTCCGGGGCCGACATGCCCGTCACCGGCGGCACGATCACCAGCGTCAGCGGCAACGCCAGCACGATCGTGCTGAATCGCGACAATTCGGCCCGGCAGTGGACCGGCAACATCGCGGGCAACGTGGCAGTGCTACGTTCCGGGCAGAACACCTGGCAACTCCAGAGCGGCAACAGCTACAGCGGTCCGACGCTCTTGAACGGCGGCACGACCACTCTCCGCGACCTGGGCACCATGGCGCAAACGACGTCCGTGGGCATCAACTACGCCACCCTTTCGATCGACGATAGCGGCCTCTACGCCCTTCCCACCCGCGTGAACAACGCTGCGACCGTCACTCTCAACGGCGGCTCGGTCCTGTACACGGGCCGCGCGCAGACGGCGTCGTACTCCACGCTGGGCACGGTAAATCTCAACCAGGGCCTGTCGACCGTCGGCGTGACCGTGACCGCCACCGGCGTCTCTTCGGCCGCCTTGAGCCTCAACAGCCTGGTCCAGACAAACCCCGATGCCACCGTCAACTTTACCGGCACGAACGGTGAGTCGGCCAACGGCGTGGGCGTCCTCGGCGCTACCAGCAATTACGCCACCGACAACCCGCAGTTGCTCGTCACCGGCGCGCTGCCGGCCCTGGTGAACAACATTCTGCCGTGGGCCGTAGTCAACGGCGCGGAATTCGCCACCTACACCACGAGCGGCGGCACCGCCAACATCGGCGGCCTGGACACAGCCAACTTCGCCAATTCCGACGGCGTCGCGCTGCCCAGCGGCAGTCAGCCCACCCAGAACATCCGCCTCTCCTCGCAATCCAACGGCACGACGTCGGGCACCGCCCTCACGGAACCAGTCCCCGCCGGCGGCTCGACGGTGAACTCGTTGAACATGTATGCGGCATGGGGCCCCACTACGTTGGCCTTCTCCAGCGGAACGGACACCTTGAACCTCGCCAGCGGCGGCCTCTTGGTCAGCGGCAACCAGGCCAACAAGATCGGCGCCAGCGTAGATAGCGGCCGGCTCACCGGCGGGACAGTCACCTCCGGCGCCCAGGACTTCTTCCTGTATAACGACCAGAACACGCTCACGATCAACTCCCGGATCGTCAACAACGCCGCTACCGGCGGAGCCGTCCGCCTCGTGCTCACCAACCGGGTCGGCACGATCGCCCTGAACGACGCCAACACCTATACGGGGGGCACGGTGATCAACAACGGCGCGGTGACCTTGGGCACCGCGGCTGGCACAGTCGCCATCCCCGCCGGCGGCATTACGATCAACAACGGCACCTTGACCGCCTCCGCCGCGGGTCAGATTGCCGCGGCGAACGCCGTGACCCTCAATGGCGGCTCCACGCTGACCCTGGTCGGGACGAACGTCTTGGCCGGCCTGACCTTCAACGGCATCGGCGGCACCACTACGCCTACGGTCACCACGGGCAGCACGCTGTATCTTGCGGCCAACGGCAGCGGCATCACGGCCTCTTCGAACAACGTCGCCGTCACGCCCACGATCAATGGCATCGTAGATTTCCAGAACGGCTCCGGCGCCAGCACCACGATCACGGTCAACCCGATCCAGTTCAACGGCCAGAGCGTGGCCCCGCTGGTCCCCGTCCTGAGCATTGGCGCGGTAATGCAGAACGCCTCGAACGGCCTGACCGTCACCGGCGGCGGCGGTATCCAACTCAGCGGCGCCAGCACCTTGGCCGGCAATCTGACGCTGACCGGCTCCTCCACGCTGTTCGTCGCCGGCAACTCCGCGCAGAACAATTCGATCGTCACCAGCGGCCCCCTCGGCGTCGGCACTCTGAACATCGGCCTCGGCAGCACCCTGGTGGCCACCGCGAATAACACGCTCTACAACGCCGTCAACGTGCAAGGCAATTTCACGTTCGACTCCAACAGCGTTACCGCCAACAACCTGACCCTCGGCGGCGGCTTCAGCCAGATCCTCCTGCCAAGCGGCAGCACCACGATCACGGTGAACGCCCCGCAGGCCATCGGCACCCTGGGCGGCCTGATCGGGGGCTCTAGCGTATCCATCGTCAAGTCGGGCCTGGGGGAGTTGGCCTTGACCAACGTCAACGGCTATGCCGGCGGCACAACCATCAACGCCGGCACACTCCTGGCCACCGGCCCGAACACCGGCAGTCCCTCGCCGCTGGGCGTGGGGCCCGTCACCATTAACGGCGGCGTCCTGCAATTACACAACAACGGCGGACTGGCGAACAACACGCCCATCCTGCTCCAGAACAACGTCACAGTCAACAATCCAGCCGCGGCCTTCATCGACGTCAACAACAACGGGGCGAACACCGGCAATACGTTTGTCATGGGCAACCTGAACTACGGTTCCTCGGCCGGCTCGAACACCGTCTTGAACGTCACGGGCGGCAACGGATACGGCATCGTCTTCAGCGGCAGCACCAACCTTACGAACCTTTCGTATCCTGTGGACATCAACGTCGCCTCGGGCCTGACGGTCACGATTCCCGGCGGCTTTACTTCTGGTGCTTCCGGGAACGCCCCCGTCAACATCGGCACGGGCACCTTGATCTTCGCCGGCACCAATAGCGGCGCCACGGGGGGCTGGACGCTTGCCAACAGCTCGACGGCGCGGGTCACTCCGGCGGCCGGCACGAGCAACTATTATTCGCTGACCGGCGGCACCGGGGCCATTCAGTTGGGCACCGGTTCGACGCTGCAAGTCTTGGCGCAGCCCGGCGCAACCTCGGTCATGAGTACCGCGGGTTACACCCAGGGCGGGCTGTTGGGCAAGTACTACGCCAATATGTTGCCGGGCAACACGGCCACGGGAATCATCAACGCGAACGCGTCGAGCCTCGTTCCGGCCGCCGTCCTGCCCGGCCAGAATCCCAGCGACTCGTCGTTCGCCGTGCGGCCGGTCCTGGTCGCCAACACCGGCCTCTACGCCTATTCCATGGCGGACTACACTGGCCTGCTGAAGATCACCACGGGCGGCGAGTATTTCTTCCAGGCCGGTTCGGACGACCAAATGCAACTCAGCATCGACGGCGTCACGCTCTTCCAGCAAAACGCGCTCACGACCAACGGCGAAGGCATCGTCGTGGCCACGCCCGTGGGCATCGACTTGTCGGCGGGTTACCACCAGATTACGTTGAAAGGATACAACCAGGGCGGCAACGGCGGCAACTTCCTGCTCTACGGCGGCCCGGACACAGGCATGCCCACAACCGGTGGCAGCCTCTCGATCAACGCCAACGGCATGACCACCCTCGGCGGCGGGCCTGTCCTGCAAGGCATCCCCTCCAGCGTCCTGTATTACTCCAATTCCGCCGCGAACTCGGCCAACACCTTCCAGAATGCCGCCCAAGTCAGTAACGGTTTGGTGCTGAATGCCAGCACGTCGGCCACGATCGACGGCTCTCGAGCGACCTGAACAGCAGCTTTGCCAGCCTGACCCTCGGCGGCAGCACGAACAACATCTTGGTGACCAACAACTTGGGTGGCCAGGGCTGGATCGGCATTCAAGGCGTCACGACCATCAGCGGCACGGGCGCGACCGTTAGCCCCAACACGGGCACGCTGTACTTGATCGGCGGCGTCAGCGACAGCGGCACGGGTGGCTTGACCAAGACCGGGTCCGGCACGCTGATCCTCGGTTCCAGTGTGCCGGGCAGCTTCGGCGGCCCGCTGAACATCAACACGGGTTACCTGCAGGTGGCCGGTTCGGCCGCCTTGACCAGCGGCACGACGACCATCGCCAGCGGGGCAATGATCGACCTGAACGGCATCCAGAACATCACGGGCAATATCGTCGTCAACGGCACGGGTTTGAATCCCCCCAGCCTGACGCCCGCCGCGCTGTATAACAGCAACGCCATGGCGGCCAGCACCTCGACCTCCTCCACCGTGACGATCGGCGCCAGCGGGACCGCCATTGGCGGCTACGGCAACATCACTCTGGCGGGCACCGTCAGCGACGCCGGCCGGACGTGGACCAAGGTCGGCCCCGACATGCTGACCCTCTCCGGTAGCAACGCGGTGACGGGCACCCTGACCGTCACGAACGGCATCCTCCAGGTCGCCAGTGGGTTGGCCCTGGGCTCGGGCACCACCAGCGCCTTGAGCGTCACCGTTTCCAGCGGCGGCGCGATGGACCTCAACGGCCAGACCCTCATTGGCGGCAAGACCATTACCCTCAACGGCGTGGGCATCGCCAATAATATCGGCGTGAGCACGGCCGGCGGCTACGGCACCTATGCCAACACCTTGGGCGCCTTGGTGAACACCAGTGCCACCAGCCCCGCCACGCTGCCCGCGGCCGTGGCATTGGGCGCCGCCGCCAGCGTGGGCGGTGTCAGCTTCGCCAATAATTCGGCCGCGCCGAACCCCACGCCCGGCGTTTCGCCGGCGGCGGGCGACATTACCCTCAGCGGCGTCGTCAGCGGCGGCCAGACCTTGACCAAGGTTGGCGGCGACAGTCTATTCCTCACCAACCCGGCCAATACGTTCAACCTCTTCTCCGTGAACTACGGCACCGTCGTTCTGGACGGCTCCGGGGCCTTTACCACCGCCAACCAGGCCAATACGGTCAACGCCGGCGGCTCGCTGGTTTTGGACAACTCGGTAACCGCCGTAAACAACCGCTTGGGCGGCCGGGGCGTCGTGATCGACGGCGATTTCACCCTCACCGGTAATCCCACCGCGGCGGTCCTGGAGAACATCAATCAGGGCGGACAGAACTTCAACCTCGGCTACGGCCAGTCGATTATCACGCTCAACGCCTCCGGCGGCTCCGCGGTGACCATGGAGGTCGGCTCCACGAGCCAGGCCTTCACGCAGAACGTCGGCACGGCGGTGTTGCGCGGTACCAACCTCGGCTTGGCCGGCTCGGGCAGTACGGCGGGCTATGCGAACCTGGTCCAAACCACGGCTTTCAACGGCACCGGTTACCAGAATGGAGCGGCGGGCTCTGCCAACCGCGGAATCGTCCCCGCCGTGCTCGTCGACACTTCAGTCACCGGCAGCGGTTTGACCTTCGCCGTCTACGGCACCAACGGCTACACGACGATGGGCACCGGTGACTCCGTCAACGCAGTCACGGCCACCGATAACGTGTGGGCCACTAGCGCCTTGACCGCGCCGACCACCGGCTCGACGCAGATCAACTCGCTGACCATCGGCTCGGGCGGCAGTCTGGCGATCAACGGCGGCACCAACACGATCAACATCCAGAGCGGCGGATTGCTCTTGGCTTCCTCCGCCGGCGCCGCCACCATCTCCGGCAACGGCGTGCTCACAACCGGCAATTTGAACACCAACTTGTACGTCCACGTGCCCGTTACCAGTACCAGCAATACGCTGACGATCTCCTCGAACGTCTACATGCCGGCCGGGAGCCTCATCAAGGGCGACGGCGGACAGTTGTCGCTGGCCGGCAATTCGACCTTAGACGGCCTTCCCCTCTATTCGCCCGTGAACGTCCTGGGAAATTACTACGTCAACTCCGGCACGCTACAGCTCACCGGCGGCACCCAGACTCTCTTCCAGGCATTCACCACGGCCCCCAGCCCCGGCAATGTCGGCGGCGGCGCGCAGGGCTACGTCCTGCAGGTGAACAACGGCGGCACAGTGGACCTCAACGGCACGAACCAGATGGTCGATATCCTCAACGCGGGTGCGGGCACCGACTTGACGGGCGGTACCGTCACCAACTCTAGCGCCACGACCGCCACGCTCAGAATCGCCCCCAACGGCAACGTGACTTGGCCGGGGAACATCGCCGGCAACGTCAATTTCGTCCGCGACGGCAACAACACCTTTACCATCAACTCGCCGCAGAGCTATACCGGCTCGACCACGCTCATCGGCGGCGTCACCACGCTTAACGACTTCGCCACCTTGCAGACCTCCGGCATCGACATCGTCGGCGCCGTCCTCCGCTGGGACAACTCGGGCATCCAGGCCATGGGCAACCGCCTTACCAACTCCGGCGGTCCCATCCCGATCACTTTCGACGGGGGCGAGTTCGGGTTCAACGCCCGCAGCGGCATGTCCGACACGGCCGCCATCGGCAACGTCAACCTCAACTCCGGCAGCTCACGGATCGACGTGCAGAACAACAACGGCTCGGCGACCTTGAACATCGGCACGATCAGCCGTCAGACCGGCGCCACGGTCACCTTCGTGGCCGGGCTAGGCGCCAGCACGAACAACGGCTCGCTGGGCGACAATCCCTATATTTACATGCCCACCGCCCCGAACTTGACCAACGGCATGATCGGCGGCTGGGCCGTGACCATGGGCCAGGACATCGGCCAGGGCGGCACCATCGTTCAGGCATCCTTCGCCACCTACGATCCGAACAGCGGCATCCGCGGGCTGACCAGCTACAACGAAGTCGGCGCCGGCAACGCGGGCAACCTTTTCGTCCTCAACGGCAACACGCACCTCACCGGCAACACCACCCTGCCGGGCACGCTGGGCGTGACCTCCACGACGACGATCAACTCGCTGACCATGACCGGCGCGCAGACGCTCACCTTCACCAATTCCACCGATACCCTCGTCCTGCAAAGCGGCGGCCTGCTGGGCGGCACCGACGGCAACAACCGCACGGTTGGCGCTTCCCAGGGCCAGGGCTTCCTGACCACCGCCGCCAACCAGCAGGAATTGTTCCTGCACAACGGGGCCAACACCCTGACGATTAATTCCAACATCGTCGACAACGCCACGGGCCCCGTCTCGGTGGTCATGGATAGCATGAACCTGCAAGGGGTAACGATCACCCTGGCGGGCAGCAACAATTACAGCGGCACGACCTACGTCAACGGCGTGATCGTGAACCTGAATTCGGCCGCCCGGGCGATTTCCGGCACGAACGTGATCATTTCCGCCGCCACGAACAACGGCAGCGACTCGGAAGGCGCGGGCAACTCGGCCCTGGTCCTGCAGACCAACAACCAGATCAACCCCGCGGCCGTTATCACCGTCAAGGGCGGGGCCCAGTTCAACCTCAACGGGGGCAGCCAGACCGTTGCCAGCCTCGTTTTTACCGACAACGGCAACAGCCAGTCGGCCAACGGCGCGGCGTTGAACACCTATGGCGCCTTTGCGGGCAACCTGGGGGCCGGGACCCTCACCGTCACCGGCAGCATCGCGTCGTCCACCGTCGGCGTCAGCAACCCCAATAATCTGGGCAACGTCGCGGCCACGTTCGATATCCCGGTCGTCAACGGCATCCTCAACATGACCAACGCCACGCCCACGGTCTACGTCGATCCGACGAACGTCCCCGGCGAGATCGGCCTGGAAATGAACGCCGTCTTGAGCACCTCCGGCAACGCGGCCCTGGTGAAGACCGGCAGCGGCATCCTCGGCCTGGGCGCCCAGACCACCTTCGCCGGCGGGATCAACGTCAACCAGGGCACCGTGGCTTTTGGCGCCGGCGGCGCGTACTATCCCAATTCCCGCGTCAACTTGGCCGCCGGCACGACCTTCGACACCCGCGCCCTGAGCGGGGCCATCGGTTCGTTGACCGGCAGTGGTTTGCTGCAGAACTACAACCTCAACACCCAAGGCACGCTGACCACCGGCCTGGACAATACCAACGCCACCTTCTCCGGCATCATCGCCAGCCCGTTCTCGGGCGCCTTGCTCAACGTGACCAAGGCCGGCAGCGGCGTATGGACGCTGAATACCGACAGCACCACCGTACCGACCAACAACGGCACTCTCACTGTCGGCGGCGGCGTGGTCGACATCAGCGGCACCGGCAGGGTCGGCTTCACCAACTACACGCTCAACGCGGGCGGGACCTTGACGCTGGACAATAGCGCGACGGGCACCAGCAACCGGCTGGGCGGGGCCTACCTCTTTACGTCGCCCTCCGTGGCCACCACCACGACGACGCTCCGCACCCTGAACTTCCAGGGCGGCAGCCTGAACATTCCCGGCAACAGCAGTACGGTCGTGACCGAGAGCCTGGGCACGGTGACCCTCGGCAATGCCGCCACGAGCGCCGGTGGCAGCGTGCTCACCATCGCCGCCACCAACACCAAGGGCGTCGACGTGGTGTTCAACGGGGCCAACAATGGGTCCCTTTCCAACCAGAACGCCTACTCGACGCTCTTGATCCGCGGCGACAACCTCAGCAACAGCACATCCGGCGCCAACACGGCAACCGTCTCCTCGGGAACCCTCAACTATTTGTATTTCTCGGACAATATCACGGCCACCGGCAACAACACGACCACCATTTCCATCCGGCCCGACATCATCGGCGACACCAGCGCCAATGGGTCGGGGATTGGGTTCGTCACGCGCGATACGAGCAACGGCTACCTGCGGCCGCTCAATGCGACCACCGAATCGTCGACCAGCGCCGCGGCTTTGACCTTGGCCTCGACTTCGGGTTTCGCGACAGGCTTTGTCAACTTCAGCGCCTCCTCGGCGCAGACGCTGCCGGTCAACGTGGAGGTCAACAGCCTGACGCTCGGCGGCAGCGCCAGCCTGAACGCGACCTACGGGCTGGCGACGGCCGGCGCCGTTCCGCAGATCATCGTGAACTCCGGCGGCATTCTCGCCACCGGTGGCACGACGAGCATCAACGCCTCGCTCACCACGGGCAATAACAACAACGGCTCCTGCTATATCCACGTCGCGGGCGCCGCCACCGTCTTGAACTTGAATGGCCCGATCATGCTCAGCACGAACGGCCTGGTCAAGGCCGACGCCGGCACGCTCGTCTTCAACACGCCGCAGTTCTACTCCGGCGGCGGTGGCACGCAGATCAACGGCGGCCTCCTGCAGCTCAACGGCGGCAGCAACACCATCATGGTGGTGCCCACCGCCACCACGCCCACGGTGCTCGGCCTGGGCGTCAACAGCGGCACGCTGGATCTGGGCGGCAACGTCCAGGCCGTGGGCACGCTCTCCAGCGTCAACCCGCTGCCCGGCATGGGCGGCACGATCACCAACTCCTCGGGCTTGCCCGCCACGCTGGTGGTGGACGCCGGCGGCAACGCCGTTTTCGGCGGGGCCGTGGCCAACGGCCTTGGCGGCCTCTCGCTCTACAAGCAAGGCAACAACACCTTGACCCTGACCAGCCCGAACACGAACACGGGCACGACGTACGTCGAGGGCGGCACGCTGCAATTGCGCGACAGCGGCACCTTGTCCTCCGGTTCGGTCAACGTGAACTTCGCCACCTTGCTCTTGGACAACACCAACCTGGGCGCGTTGGCCAACCGGGCCAACGCGGCGATCGCGATCAACGGCGGCGTGCTGCAGTTCAACGCCACCGAGGGCGTCGACCAGCAGAACGTGGGCGCGGTGACCCTCGGCGCCGGCGCGGCCCAGATCGCCGTCAACCTCTACAACGGCAACGCCCAGACCGGCGTCGGCAACCTGAGCGTGGCGAGCCTGACGCCATCCGCTTCCGGCTCGTTGAACATCACCACGAACGCCGGTACGCTCGGGCAGTGGGGCGGCAACGGCCACGTCTTCATCAACGGCAGCGGCACGGCCACGACCGACGGAATGCTCGGCGGTAATATCGTGATCAACGGCACCGATTTCGCCAGCTACCTGGCCACGCAAGGCGTCGGCGCGCTGGGCACCACCAACTTCCCCGGCTACTCCGGCAATGCCCTGACCGCCGGCGTGCCGACCGACAACATCAACATGGGCGCTTCCGCGCTGAACGTCACGGCACGGACCGTCAACTCGCTGGCGATCCGCGCTCCCGGCGCTGCGGTGTGGACGAGCTTGAACACCCTGGCCGACGAGTTGACCCTGAACAGCGGCGGCCTGCTGGTCAACGATTCCCAAACCAAGGGCGTGAACATCGGCGGCGGCATTTTGACCTCCGGCACCACCAGTGCGGCTTCCCCGCTCTACGCTTATATCAACTCCAACACCACCACGGTCTACAGCCAGATCGCCAACAATACGTATGGCGGGGTCGTGTCGGTGGTCAAGAGCGGCCCCGGCACGCTCACCTTGGGCAGCCTGGCCTTGATGAACACCTCGTGGGCCAACGGCTCCGGTACGATCAGCGTTCCCGGCACGACCGGTTTGTTCGCCGGTGAAGTCATCGAGGGCGGCAACGGGTTGCCCAACGGCGCCACGCTGGTGTCGTGGACCGGTAGTACCATCACCTTGTCCCAGAGTACGACCGCGGCCGGAACCAACAATTGGCTCGAGTTTGCGCCGGCCACGCTGGCCACTTCGACCACCGCCGGCAACAACGTCGTCACCTTGACCCTGGCCTCGACCCAGGGTTGGACCAGTGGCATGGCGGTCGGTGGAACGGGCATTCCCGCCGGGACCGTGGTTGCGCCCAACGGAATTTCGTTGGTCTCCGGCACCACTTACGCGCTGACCCTTTCCAACAGCGCCACCGCCACCGGGTCGCCGACCCTGAGCTACGGCGCCCAGTCGAACACCTATACCGGCCCAACCATCGTCAACCAAGGCACGTTGAACCTCAGCGGAACGACCGGCGCGGTGCTCGTGCAGGGCAACCTGTTGGTCAATAACGCCACGGTGACGATGAACAACGTGCAGGGCCAGATCGCGCCCACCAGCAACGTGACCATCGCCGGCGGCGGTACGGTCACCCTGATGGGCAGCAATACGCTCAACAGCGTGACGCTCAACAACCAGGGCGGCAACGCCAACGGCACGTTGGCCCTGAACAACGGGCTCCTGACGCTGAGCGCCAGCAACGCCGTCACCGCCGCCAACGACAATTACGCCTACACGCCGACGATCTCCGGCGGTTCCCTCATGCTGGCCAGCGCCACGCCCACGATCAACACCTCCGGCCTGTCGCCGAACAACCTCGTGATTTCGGCCCCCATCATCGGCACGGGCGGCCCGCTGGTGAAGACCGGCGCCGGCTCGTTGGTGCTCTCCGCCACGAACAACATTTTCTCCGGCGGCGTGAATCTCAATCAGGGCACGATCATCGTGGCGGCCGCCAGCACGCTCTCGGCCACCAGCAACAGCACCCTGCTCGCCAGCCCGTTGGGCACCGGCACGGTGACCACCGCCAACGGCACCACTCTCATGGCGGGCGGCGGTGCGCAAACCATCTACAACCCCTTGAACGTCAACGGCAATCTGACGTTCGGCGGCGCGGCTGCCGCCAATAACCTCACCGTGAACGGCCCGGTCACCCTGGCCTCCGGCGGCTCGATTACGGTGGCCAGCGCCACGGTGACCGCGAGCATCAACGACGGCATCACGAGCAGCGGGCCTCTGGTCAAGTCCGGCCCCGGCACGCTCATGCTCAACAGTTCCGCCAGCTATAGCGGCGCAACCTACATCACCGGCGGCGTCTTGAAGGTCGTCCCCTCGCAGGCCGGCCTGTTCCAAGGATGCGTTGCCAACGGCACGAACTCGAATGACACCGGGGATCCGATCCCGCCAAGCAGTGTGCAGTTGTCGACGCCCTATGCCAACAGTTCGAATATTAATAGTATTGGTACTGGTACTTACAACTGGTCGAATAATACCACGTGGGGCTACTACGGCTATATTAACAATCCGACCAGTTCCAACGTGACCTATACGTTCGGCAAGAACTTCGACGACGACGTGCTACTGAAGATCGACGGCGTCCAGGTCATCAATAATACCAGTTGGAATACCCCCGTTATCGCCAACTACACGCTCACGCCGGGCGAACACAGTTTCCAGTTGTACCTTGGACAAGGTGGCGGCGGCGCCGGGCCCAATTCGTCGGGTTGGTGGACCAACACTAGCCTCGGCGTGGGCTACGACGTGTCGGGCCGCTCGGCTGCGGTGATGAACGATTACGCCGCGCTGGTCGATCCGGGCAACGGCAGCCTGCTGTCGACCGGTTTGGCGGTCGGCTCGCCCATTCCGGCGACATCCTCCGTCGTCATGTCCAGCAACACCGTGTTCGACATGAGCACGGGCGGCACGCTGGCCGTCGGCTCGCTGGCCGACGCCGCCGGCGGCGAGACGGGCGCGGAGGTGCTGTTGGGCAACGGGACTTTGACGATCGGCAACGACAACACCAACCAGACCTACTCCGGCACCTTGGTCGGCGCCGGCTCCGGCGCTTGGGTCACCACCGGCGGCGGTGCGTTGATCAAGATCGGCACGGGCGTACAGACCCTGACGGGCTCCAGCAGCTATTCCGGCGGCACGACCGTGACCTCGGGCGTTTTGGATATTCGCAACGGATTGGCCCTGGGAACCGGAACCGTCAGCGTCCTGAACCTGAGCGGCACTCCGCAAACCAGCCTCTGGCTCGACAGCCCGACCGGGATCACCGTGGCCAACAACTTGCTCATTACGGGCATCGGCGGCGGCGGCGGGGCCACCACCGAGTCGGGCGTGATCCAGAACGTGCAAGGCAATAATACCCTCAGCGGCCTGATCACGCTCACCAGCGGCGGCGGCACGGCCAGCGGCATCAAGGTCAATGCCGGTTCGCTCAACGTCGCCGGCACGGTTACCAACAATATCGCCGGCGGCGCCGCCCTGGTGCTGGGCGGCACGACTTCTACGGGCCTCGTCTCGGGGCCGATCACCGACGGCACGGGCCCCACCAGCCTACAGAAGGTGGACAGCGGCGCTTGGACCCTCTCCGGCAACAACAGCTACAACGGCGGCACTACCCTGAACGGCGGCACGCTGAATGTGACCACCGCCAGCTTGCCCTCCGGCGCCGGCGTGAACGGCACGTCCGCCGCAGCCGTTCTGAACTTCAGCCAGTCCTCCACCGGCGCCTACAGCGGCGCCATTTCGGGCGTCTCGCCGGTCGTCGTCAGCGGCACCGGCACCGTGGCCTTGACCGGTTCCAGCAACTACACCGCCGGCACCTTCGTCAATGCCGGCAAGCTGATCGCGGCCAGCCCCAGCGCCCTGGGCACGGGCACCGTCACGGTCAGCGGCGGCACGCTCAGCCTGAGCAACTACAGCAGCGTGAGCGGCTTCGGCCTGACGGGCGGCAGCACGGGCAACAGCACGTGGGCCGTCAACAACTCTGCCGGCACGTTGACCTTCCCGGCGTTCGTCAACAACACGCTGACGCTCACCACGTATGCGGCGAACGAAGCCCGCACCGCGTGGTACGGCACGAAGGTCAATCCGTCCCAAGGTTTCACGGCCAACTTCATCTACCAGGTGCCCAACTCGGCGGCCCCTGCCGACGGCATGACGTTCTGCTTCCAGACCTCGGGAACGGGCGCTCTGGGTAACACGGGCGGCGCGTTCGGCTACCAGAACATCGCCAATCCGACTACCGCGGTTGAATTCAATCTCTATTCGGGCAGCAATCCGGCCGGATCGAACAGTTCGAGCTGCACGTACCTCGGCACCAACAGCAGCATTGGCGGAGCTGCCTCAAATATTCCCACGACGGGCGTGAATATCGCCAGCGGCGATCCGATCAACGTCACGCTGAGCTATAATCCCGCCACGCAGACATTGACGGAGAACCTCCTGGACACGATCACGTTGGGCACCTACAGCACGAGTTGGACCGGCACGGCCGTCAGCAGCCTCTCCGGCAGCAACAGCGTCTATATGGGCTTCACGGGGGCCACGGGCGGAGCTTATTCCAACCAGCTCATCAGCAACTTCTCGATGGTCAATAGCGTTGCCGGCGGCGGCACCTACGCCAACGCCATCGCCATCCCGGCCAGCACGACCCAGACGGTGACGGTAAACGGCTTGATAGGGGGCGTGAACGCCACGTCGGCGACCATCACCACCAGCGGCGGCCTGACGATGGGCGCCAGTTCCACCCTGAACGTAGCGGCCGACAGCACGGCCGCAACGAACCAGGCCTACTCGCTCACCATCGGCGGCACGACGAACGTTACCAACGCGGCTACCTTCAACGTGGCCAACAACGGCACTGCCAGCGGCGTCTTGAAGCTCACCTCCATCAGCGACGGCGGCATCCCCGCGGTGATCGCCACGACCGGCTCGGGCCAGGTTTCGCTGCTGGGCACCGGGAACATCACCTTGGGCACGCAGTTCAACGTCAATGCCGGCACGCTCAACATCAGCGACAACAATAATCTGGCAGCCGGTACGCAGGCCACCATCAACGTGGCCGCCGGCGCCACGTTCGGCACCCCCGGCAATGGCAACTACACTTACATCGGCGCGCTCAACGGCGCGGGGACGGTTCTGACCTGGGGCACCCCATTGGTCGTCGGCAGCGGGAACAGTCTTAACTCCAGCTTCTCCGGCGTGATTGCCGACGCCGGTTCGCAGCCCGGCATACTCTTCAAGTCGGGCAGCGGAACAATGACCCTGACGGGCCCCAACACCTACACCGGCGCCACGACGGTCAACTCCGGCAGGCTCGTCCTGGGGAGCGGCGGGGCCTTGGGCAACACGGCCATTCAGGTCAATGCCAACGGCATCTTCCAGCCGGCCGTAGCGACCAGTGCGGGCAGCATCACTGGCGGGACGCTCGGCGCCACCTTGAATCTCAACGGCGGCCTCTTCGACATGGCCTCGGACGGCGCCCCGGCGTCTTCACGCTGAACCAGCAAAGCACGTTCAGCGGCACGTCGCTGACTCTGAGCGGCGGCACGCTGGCCTTCGGCCTCGGCAACGGCGGCGGCACGCCCGTCGACCAGTTGTTCGTCACCCGCGGCTCGGCTGTCGTCACGAACACGAACGACATTTCGATCGTGCTACCCAGCAGCGGCACGCTGGCCTATAACACCTATCCGCTAATCGAGCTCAACGGGCAGCGGGGCTTCGGGCTTGGCGAATAGCAACTTCGCGCTGCTGGGCAGCAGCAACGGCACCTCGGAAATCGTCAGCGTGGGAACCAATAAGTACATGTTGACCCTGGTGAACTCCAGCACGGCCGAGAGCCTCGTGGTCGGCCCCGGTTTCACCAATTCCACCTTCACGCTTTCGGCCTCGGCCGTCGCCCATACGATCATCTCCGGCGGCACGTCGTCGATCGCGGTCACCCTGGCCAATCTCGGCGGCGGGGCGCAGCCGGATACCATCCTGTACACCGGCCTGTCGGCAACCACTACTACTGGCGCCACGATCAGTGGCGCGGGCAATGGCAGCGTAGCCCCGAGCACTTCCGGTTCCTACGCGGCGACCTTCAGCAGCAGCACCCCCGGCAGCTACACGGTCACGCCGACCTATTTGTCGGTCAGCGGATCCAACGGCACCACGCCCACTTTCACGCCTCCGGCAACCACCGACACGGTGAACGTCTTGGCCCATTCCAGCCCGACTTTGGCGATCGCCAGTGGGAGTGGCCAGTCCGTCATCGTGGGCGCGTCGAATATTACGGCCAGCCTGACTCTCAACAACCCCGGCGCGAACGTCTCGCCCTTGGACGTGAACGGCCTGTCGTCGAATTTGAGCGGCGGCCCGACCGGTTCGGGCGTGGTCTCCGCAGGCGGCTCGGCCAGCTATACCGCCGCGTTGAACACCAGCACAACCGGCGTGCTCACGCAATCGGCCAGCCTCAGTGCCGGCGATCAGCAGTCCTTGTCGGGGGCCAGCGCCCTGAACTCGTTGAGCCAGGGCATCACGCTCAC
Organism: uncultured Planctomycetia bacterium; assembly: GCA_963779975.1. GTDB lineage: Bacteria > Planctomycetota > Planctomycetia > Pirellulales > Thermoguttaceae > JANXQG01. The sequence continues at coordinate 47,901 of CAWAAL010000002.1, forward strand.
CGTGTACGGCCACGCCGCCCCGGTCTACACCCCCACGACGCTGGACCTGGGCAACGTCCACGTCGGCTACGCGACCCAAACCAGCGCGGCTGGCATCAGCGTGACCAACGGCGTCAGCGGCGACTTGCGGGCCAATCTCAACGGCAGCGGCGCCGGTACCAATAACGTATCGCTGACATCGCTCAGCGGCGTGACACCCGGCAGCACTGGGGCGATTCAGGCCCAACTGGCAACCGGCGTTACCACGGGCTCGGTGCTCAACCAGAACGTGACGTATACGTTCGGTGACGCGTCCTCGCTGCCTGGCGCCAGCAACAACGTCGGCCAGGCGACGATCGCCGTCACCGGCCAGGTTTATTCGGGCCAAATGATCTGGAGCGGCAGCACCAGCACCTCGTGGGCGCCGGCGGCAACTGGAACGACTCGACCAACCCGTTGGTCCACGTCGCCCCCGGCGGCGACGCGAAGTTCCAGGCGAGCGATTCGGCGACCTTCGATGGACTGGCTTCCAGCGGCGGCACGATCACGCTGGACACTGCCGCGCCCAGTCTCAGCGCGATCAATTTCAGCAACTCCAATGCGGGAAGCTATACCATCGCCCAAGGGACTGGCGGCACGCTGACGTTGAACGGCAGCGGCAGCGTATCGGGCATGGCCGCCGTGGCCGTGAGCGGCACGCAGACCATCAGCGCTCCGATCCTTTTGAGCACCAGTGCGGCGTTCGTTCCGGACGACAGCGGCCAGTTGATCCTGTCGGGCAACATCGGCGACAACGGCAACAACATGGCCCTCGTGCTGGCCGCTTCCGGTGCGATGCAAGCGGGCAGCCTGATCCTCAGTGGCACGGACAACACCTACAGCGGCGGGACCTACGTTGAGCAGGGCGCGCTGACCGTGAACAACACCGGTGCGCTCCTAGACGGTTCGAGCTTGATCGTCGGTGCCGGTGGCACGTTCATTTATGATCCCACGGCCGGCGCCGCGGCGAACGTACCGGCCATCAGCGAGAAGGCGTCCGATCGCTCGCTGGCGCCGGTCCCGGAACCGGGTACGCTCGGACTATTGATGGTGGCCCTGGGGATTGCAACAGTTTATCGCCGCTTTTCAAGACGGCCGCGCCAGACGAATCCTCGCGCGTTTTGAAAAGCGGCGACGACCGTGCTGCGCACGGTGCCCGCGACGCACTCCAAATCTCCGGCTGCCGCCAGCCACCGCGCCCTGCCTCGGCTTTCCCGAGCTTGGACCGAACTGGGGCTTGCGGGCGGCGGCAGCCGGAGTTCCCTGGCGGCGGCTAGGGTCGAGGGCCGCGAACGTAGTACACGCCGAACTGCTGCGTGTCGCTCGGTTGCGGCGGAGCGGGCAGATAGGCGCGGCGGTTATAGACCGACTCCGGCCCGGGAAATTCGGCCTCATATTCGGCGCCTATCTGATTCACGCGCGTTCCGCCCACGCCCCAGGCATAATTCGACTGCCGTCTTGCCGTCGGCGGCACGACCAGGGCCAGGGGCATTCCCCAGGCCGGATCATAATAGGCGGCACACCAGCCGTCGCCGCCACCCCAACTATTATAGTGGTCGGTCGTCAGGCAGTGTCCACGATGGAGGAACTCTCCTGCGCGCGTCGGGACCGCCGCTGCCAGGAAGGCCACAATCAGTATCGCGAGGCAGATGATCAGATTGATCTTCATGTCGAGTAATTCCTTTACGCTACTTGGCGCATACGTGGGCCGGCGTGCAGAGGCCGGGTTCGGCCGCCGGACGGAAGGGACACCGCATCAACCAATGGTTCCAAGTGATTGAGGTCTTGGTACACTGGCAAGGACCGTTACTGCCCTTGTAGCATTCGTGATGGCAATAGAGAAATTCGTGCGGCGACAGGGCCTCGTAGGTAATAAAGGTCTGTCCGACCAAAGGGGGCGTGGGCCGCGGGCAAGGATAGAGTGCCGCGGTCAGCCCTTGGGAGTCTGTCGGCTGCGCATAGTAATTCGGTTCCGGGCTGATCCAACCCGGGGGGCCGTAACCTTGCGCCCGCGCGTCCGCGGCGATGGCAAGCCACGTGGCCGCCGCCAGGACCGCGGCCAGCGCCGCCTGCGAAAATCGATGAGCCATGATTGTCTCCTCAATGGTGGTGGAGGTTCTCCGGTGGGTCTTCGCCGACCATGCGCGGCATGGTCGGCGAAGACCCACCCATTCCCAATTTCCTGTCTGAAGGAAGTCTCGGCCAAGGAGTATCGTGCGGGTGAATCTTTATTTGCCGGACGTAACAGGTTGGCAGAGTGCAGGGAAAACCGGGATAAAATCGCCCTGGAGACAGCCCGCAAATCCGCTATAATTGAACTCGTTTTCCCAGCCCGAAAACCGGTTCGTGGTGAAGGTCTTAGGGCTAAGATCCAAGACCTTCCCCCCCGTGACAAACAACAGGTCTGCAATGTCCGATGCGACTTCGCCCATCGAGAGCCAGGAATTGATCGAGTCCAATGGCGAGGCGACCGCCGCGACCAACGGCGAGGCCCGCACGAATCGCCGCCGGGCGACCGCGCAGTCGATGGCCGCCAGTCAGAAGGAAATCTCGGTAAGCGAGTTTTTCGCCAAGAATCGCCATTTACTGGGGTTCGACAATCCACGCAAGGCCCTCCTGACAACCGTCAAGGAAGCCGTCGACAACGCCCTGGACGCCTGCGAAGAAGCGGGCATCCTGCCGGAGATCTGGGTCCACATCGAACGGGTCGGCGAGGACCGCTTCAAGGTCGGCGTCCAGGACAATGGGCCGGGCATTCTGCGTCAGCAAATTCCCTTGATTTTCGGCAAGCTCCTGTACGGTTCGAAGTTCCACCGCATGCGGATGAGCCGCGGCCAGCAGGGCATCGGGATCAGCGCCGCCGGCATGTACGGCCTGCTGACCACCGGCAAGCCGGTGAAGATCATGTCGAAGGTCTCCAAGCGCTCCGACGCGCACTACTACGAGTTGCAGATCGACACCAAGCGCAACCGTCCGGAGATTCTCAACGGCAAGGGCGAAGGCGTGGCCATCGAGCCCAACGACAAGGGCCGGCGCGATATCGAGAAGCACGGCATCGAATGGATCGAAATCGATCACGGCACGCGGGTGACGATCGAACTGGAGGCCCGTTACCAGCGCGGCCGCGGCAGCGTCGACGGCTACCTGGAGCAGACGGCCATGGCCAATCCGCACGTGACGCTGCACTATGTCGATCCCGACGCCAATCCCTGGGACCGCCCGCGGGTGACCGACGCCTTGCCGCCGGAGCCCCGCGAGATCAAGCCGCATCCTTACGGCGTCGAGTTGGGCCGGCTGGTGGGCATGCTCAAGGAAACCAAGGCGCCGACCGTGGGCCAGTTCCTGATTCAGTCGTTTTCGCGCGTCAGCCCGGCGGTGGCCCGCAAGATTTGCGAGGCGGCCAAGATCGGCGTGCGGAGCGGCCCGTTGAAGTGCGGCCGGCAGGAGGCCGACGCCATCTACCAGGCGATCCAGCAGGTGAAGATCCCCGCCCCGGCGACCGATTGCGTCGTGCCCATCGGCGAGGAACTGATCCTCAAGGGCCTGCACCAGTTGCTGCCGGGCGAATTCTATACCGCGGCCACGCGACCGCCCGCCGTCTATCGCGGCAACCCCTTCGTGATCGAGGTCGGGCTGGCCTACGGCGGTACGTCGGCGGCCCAGCGGATTTCGCGCGAGGGCCTGCAGGAAATGCGCGACGCCAGCGACGCCCGCACCTTGCGGCAGTTCCTGTCGTCGTCGTTCGACGGCATCGGGGCCGACGCGGCCGACAAGATCATCGCCGAGGCCGGCCTGCGGCCGCGGGTCTCGCCCGGCAAGCTCGAACCCGCGGAGATCGTCAAGCTGCACGAGGCGATGCGGAACGTGAACCTCAACGACGGCCAGTCGATGAACATCCTCCGCTATGCCAACCGCGTGCCGCTGCAATTCCAGGCGGGGGCCTGCGCGATCACGCAAACCGTGATGAGCACGAACTGGCGGTCTTACGGGCTGAGCCAGTCGCGCGGCTCGCTGCCCGGCGGCCCGGTGACGCTGATGGTCCACATGGCCAGCGTGTGGGTGCCGTTCACGAGCGAATCGAAGGAGGCCGTGGCCAGCTATCCGGAGATCCAGAAGGAATTGCGGCTGGCCTTGCAAGCGGTGGGGCGCAAGCTCGGCATGTACCTCAACCGCCGCAAGAAAGTCGCCCTGGAAGGCGAGCGCCGCACGATCTTCCTGCGTTACCTGGGCGAGGTCGCGACGGCCGTCAGCCAGATCAACCTCACCGACCGCGACAAGCTGTTCGAGCGCCTCCTTGAAGTCGCGAAGAAAAAGACCGCGACGGCCGACGTCAAGCTCGACGACCGCGGCCGCGTGATCGAGGAAACCGACGACGACCCGGCGGACTACGGCGCAAACGTGCTGATCGTGCCAAGCGACGAGCCGGCAACCGCGTCAGGAACGCCGTCAGAGAACGGAGCCGCCGCAACTAGAAACGCCCCCGCTGGGCTTGCCCCAGCGGAGCGCAGGATTGGCAACTAAGAACACCGCCTCGTGCGTCCCATTTCGCCGTTTCTTCCCGTTTTTGCGCCGCCCGGCCCAGCGGGCCGGGCGGCGCAAAAACGGGAAGAAACGGCGAACAGCGATTGGAGACTTGCCCGTAGTTGCCAATCCTGCGCTCCGCTGGGGCAAGCCCAGCGGGGGCGGAAACGTGTTTGCTGTTTGAGCAACTGCGGCTCACGGCAGCAAAAAACCGGATGCCGACAAAACGCATTTCATACAATCCCCCACACTATGGCAAAACGAAAACGCAAGTCAACGGAACCGCAACTCGAGGCTGTCGACGTCGAAAAGCTCAATCCGCCGGACCGCCGGACGTACCAGCGGATCCTGGGCCTGGCCGACGGCGTCGTCAAAGCCGCCGATAGCGCCAAGGACCCCGCCCTGAAAATCCCCGCCCGCACGCTCTCCAACGTCAAGTACAACCAGAAGAAGCGGATCATCGAGATGGGCGAGGGCAAGAACGAGCGGCAATTGTTCAACCTCAACCAGGCCAAGTCGTACATGCAAACGATGCTGGTGGCCAGCGGCGCCCGGAAACTGATCGCCCAGGGCAAGACGACGAGCCTGCGAGGTTTGTTCTACATGAACAAGCACACGATCGAAGGCACGCAAGCGAGGAGACCTTCAGCGACCAGGAGGAGTCCGACGGGATCATCGAGGACCTGGAGGTCGCCATCAGCACCCTGCGCGAGGAGCTGCACCTGTATGCCAAGAACGCCGGGGCCATGGTCGGCGAGATCACCTTGGTCGACAGCGGCGACACGATCGACTGCACCCGCATGGGTTCGGGCGGCTACAGCATCCCCTCGATCGTCGAACCCGAGATCGTCCAGTTCCGCAAGTGCAACGCGAAGTTCATCCTGCACGTCGAAAAAGACACGGTCTGGCGGCGTTTCAACGAGGACAAGTTCTGGCGGGAGCACAAGTGCATTCTGACCCACGGCGGCGGCCAACCGCCCCGCGGCGTGCGACGGCTGCTGCACCGCCTGCACGACGAGTTGAAACTGCCGGTCTACTGCCTGCTGGATAATGATCCATGGGGGTACTACATCTATAGCGTGATCAAGCAGGGCTCGATCAACCTGGCCTACGAGTCGCAGCGGATGGCCATCCCCGACGCCCGCTTCCTCGGCCTGCGTTCCAGCGACTTCGAGCGCTGCAGCCTGTCGAACAGCGTGAAAATCACCCTCAACGACACCGACCGCAAGCGGGCCAAGCAGATCGCCGCCTACCCCTGGTTTGCCGGCAAGAAACCCTGGCAACAGGAGATCAAGCAAATGCTGGACAACGGCTTCAAGCTGGAAGTCGAAGCCCTGATCAGCAAGGACATCAGCTACGTGACCGAAGAGTACACGCCGCAACGGCTCGAAGACCGCGATTGGCTGGACTGAGTATAATAAGAGGTTGAATGAACGAACTGCTGGAGCAGACAATCATGTCCTTTATACTGGAATACTGGATCGACGAAGGCTGGTACGTTGGCCGACTGAAGGGCGTACCGGGCGTCTTTAGCCAGGGCGAGTCGTTTGCCGAATTGGAGGAGAACATCCGCGATGCGTATCGCATGATGCTCGCCGACGAAGAGCCAGCCCCAAACGGCGCCGTGGAAGTCGAGGTCCAGGTGTGAAGCGGATAGACCTCATCCGTGAACTGACTTCCGCCGGATGCCACTTGCATCGTAACGGCGCGAGACACGACATCTATCGGAACCCGCACACCGGGCAAAATGCGCCGGTGCCAAGACACAACGAGATTCCCAATAGCCTTTGTAATCTGATCCGCAAGCAACTCGGGCTGCGCACCTGAACCTCAGGGCACCAGCACGAGCTTGCCGGCCAGGGAACTCTTCTTCCCCAACGTGCTGGTTTCCTGCAGCTTGTGGGCCTCGGCCGTTTCGGAAAGCTTCATCACGCGGTCGATCTGCGGGCGCAAGCCTGCCGCGGGCCAGCCAGCGATTGATCTCGGCGGCCGCCTTGCGCTGCTCCTCCGCGGGCGAATTGAACATGGCGAATCCATACATCCGGGCGTCGCGCGTGTAGAACGGTCCGATCGGCAGCGGCGACTTGGCCTCCCGGCCGGCCATGACGATGATCCGTCCGCGGAGGGCCAGGTGATTGATGGCCCGCTCGAAATTCGGTTCGCGGAGGTTTTCCCACCAGACGTCGACGTCGCCGAAACGCGTCAGCGCGTCTTCGACGTTGCCCGACCTGTAGTTCACGACCACGGTGGCGCCCATTTTGCGGCAGATCTGCACCTTGTCGTCATTGCCGGCGGTCGTCATCACGCGGGCGCCGACGGCGCGTGCCATCTGCACTACGCACGAACCGACGCCGCCCGAACCGCCATGCACGAAAACGCGCTCGCCCATCTTCAGTTGGGCGTCGCGGAAAAGCCCGAGGTGGGCGGTGATTCCCACGAGGGCGATTGCCGCGGCGTCTTCGAAGGACACTTCCTCGGGAATGGGATAGAGCCATTGTTCGTCAATGGCCGCGAACTGGGCAAAAGTGCCCTGGCGGCCCAACAGGCCCTGGTTGCTTCCCCACACGCGGTCCCCCACCTTCACCCGCTTCGCTTCGGGGCCAACCGACTCGACAACGCCCGCCACGTCGCAGCCGAGGATGAATGGCTTGGGTAATTCCATCGAGACCGCGCCCGAACGAACATACGTGTCGATCGGATTGACCGACACGGCCTTGACCTGGACGATCGCCTGGGCGCCCGTCGCTTTCGGCTTCGGCAAATCACCGTAGATGATCTGATCGATCGCCCCGGTTTTTTCGATATATGCAGCTTTCATGGTCCGTTGATCCCGTTGTTTTCATGGAACTCTGATAATATATTCTACCATCGCGATCGTTAGAAGACTGCGATGGCCTGTTTTCGCGAAAGATTTTGAAAAATACTGAGCGGAGACGGAGGAAAACAATCACGCAACAAGCAGCCAAAACAAGTCTTGTGGATGGATGAAATCCATCAATCGGCGGTACGTAACGGTTCCTTTATTCGCCCTACAAGTGATATTTGAGCAGGACGAACCACAATTACCCCCGACGAGTTAGTAAGAATGCATCGGTCGGGTTGCTATTTGCTCTTCAACTGGAAGATGAGGTTCTCGCGGCTGCCGCGAACGTTGGTGGCAAGTTCGCGGCCAAGTTCCGTTGCCGTGTTGTAGCGGGTGGGAAGGGTCTCCTTGCCGTTCACCTTTTTCGAGATGCGGACCCGATAGAGTCCCACGTAGATGTGCCCCGGAAAGTCTTTGAGTTCCGGATCCAAAACGAAAGTCCCGTATGCATCCGTTTGCCCTTGATGGGAATGATACGAGGGGCCGAGGAACGGTTCCGGTTCAAAGGTGACGGTTGCCCCTTCTAGCGGCTTGCCGTCAAGGTAGACCGTTGCCGTACCGGGCATGAGGGTCGCCGGGGCCTTGAGCCACTCGTCCAAGCGGCCTGCAACGTCTACCGCGGTCAAGGAATCAGGATGGCCGCCAGGCCGAACCTTGAGGTTCTCCAGGAGTTCCCGGAGCGGCGGACTGGCTTTCAGTTCCTTCGCATCCAGCGTGTCGTCGCCGTTGGTGTCGTAAAGTTTCAGCGCCTCTCGGGCCGCCTGCTGGGGATCGATTCGAAAACGCGGCGGCGGCGGCGGCCCGTCCGAACAACCAGCGATCGCAACCAACCCGAGACATGCCAGCGACATGCCGAAAACGGAGGAAGTGCGACTCATGACGATGGTAGTCCTTTACGACTTTTCGAACAGCCTCTCAGTAATTCTCCGAGTACGTGCCGTCGTTGCGGACTCCGAGACTCTGATAGGTAGGCATATCAATCTGATAGCTTATTAGTTGCACGTGACCGTCGCAAAAGACGAAGTGCAAACCCTGGGCGTGTGCGCTGCCAAAACAGGAGGACATGTCGTCCACGCCAGGCGTGTCGCGATGGGGTGCGAATGGTGTGGATCCGTTCGCAACCCAGCGGTTGACGTCCCAATCGTTGCCTTCCAGGCAACTATCGTTGTCGGCGCCATCCGATCCCGTGTAGTAGATGTTGGGATCGAGGGATTTTTCCCCGGCCAGAAACACGTTGCTTTGGCCGTCGGGAATCTGCTGAACCTCGCTCCGCTCGCCCGACACGCCGTTGAAAGCCAGAAGGGCGCCGTCCGAGTTGGACCACTTGCAAGCGGGATAACTCGAAAAGCAAGAGCAACTGTAGGGGGTACCGCTGACATCATTGAATGGCGGGCCGGCGCCCAGGAACCGAACCGAGCCGCCGTTGGCTGCGTAGTCGGTTTTGTTGAGCACGCCGGCCGGAGCGGAATTCAACGCGTTCTCGACCGCCGGATACGCGATCGGTTTGCGGCGGGTGGGGCAGATCGTGAAGGGTATAGCCGCCGTTTTGGCCTCGACCAGCGCGGTGTATTTGGCGCCGTACGACTGGCCCTTGCCAACATCGTGGATCATGTCCAATCCCAAGTAGGGCAGCAAATTGTAGATCCAACCGCCCGGTTGGCGGGCCCCGAAGCCATGATCGGGATCCCCGATCCACAGGTAACCCCAACCGCTGGAGGGAAAGTGGCCCTGCGCTGCCAGGTGCGCTGCGCGGCGTCGCCGAGTTGCTTGAGGTTGTTCTTGCACTGGGACCGCCGCATCGATTCGCGGACCGAGTTGACCGCCGGCAGCAGCAGGCTCATCAAGACGCCGAGAATGGCGATGACGACGAGCAGTTCCACCAGCGTAAAGGCCGCATATTCCCGTCGAGAAACCGCCATGGCGTGGCGCCTCCACCGAAATGTTACTTGCTCTTCAGCCGGAAGACGAGGCTCTCGCGGGCCGCGCGGATGTGGCCCGCGACTTCGCGGCCCAGCTCCGTTTCCGTATTGTATCGTGCGGGTATCGTTTCCTTGCCGTTCACCGGTTTCGAGATGCGGACCCGATAGAGCCCCACGTAAATGCCGCCCGAATACTCATTGAGTTCCGGGTCCAATTGGGCATTTCCGGCAACGTCCGTTTTCCTTGATGAGAACGATACGAGGGGCCCAGGAACGGTTCCGGTTCGAAGGTGACCGTCGCTCCTCCAAGCGGCAGGCCGTCAAGGTAGACTGTGGCCGTGCCGGAAATGAGTATCGTCGGGTCCTTGACCCATTCCTCCAGGCGGCCCGAAATGTCCGCCGCGGTCAAGGAATCGGGATGGTCGGGCGACCGCGCCTTGAGGTTCTCCAACAGATCCCCCAAAGGCGGACTGGCTTTGAGTTCTTTCGCGTCCAACGTCTCGTCGCCGTTGGTGTCGTAGAGTTTCATCGCCGCTTGGGCCGCCTGCTGCGGATCGACGTGAAAACGCGGCGGCGGAGTCGGCTGGTCCCAACAACCGGCGATCGCCACCAACCCAAGGCATGCCAACAGACGACCGCTCGCGGACGAAGTGCAACTCATGACCATGGGGAATCCTGTGGAGTTCTCAGTAACTGTCCGACAACGTGCTGCCGGGGTTGGCCGCGAGATAGTTGCGGACGCCGAGAATCTGATACGTAGTGAAACTGATCTGATAACTTAGGAACGCCGCGTGACCGTCGCAGAAGACGAAGTTCACGCCCGTGGCGCTGCGCACTGCCGAAACAGAACTCCTGTTGGACGCCCGCCACGTCGCGCATCGGCGCCTGGTAGACCCAGCGGTTGGTGTCGCGGTCGTTGCCCTGCAACACGCAGTCGTCGTCGGCCGGGTCGCTTGCCGTGTAGTACAGGTCGGCTTGGAGATATTTGTCTCCCGCAAAAAACACGTTGCTCAGGCCGTTGGTGATGTCACTCGGCTGAACCTCGCTCCGCTCGCCCTCCACGCCATTGAACGAGGATTGGTCTGCGTTGGACCAACCGCAATTGGGAAAAAGCTGGTGACAACTGCCGCTGAAGGCGGGGACGTAACCCGGCCCGGTGCCTTCGAAATGATTTGAACCGCCGTTGGCCGCGTAGTCGGTCTTGCTGCACGAAGTCGGGTTCGCGCAGTTCCAGGAGACCTGGTTCTGCGGAAACGCGATCGGTTTGCGGCGGGTGGGGCAAATCAGGAAGGGGATGGCCGCCGACTTGGCTTCCGCAAGGGCATAGTATTTGTTTACGGCCGGGTTCGTACTGCCGCTCGAACCGGTATCCGCCAGTCCTTTGCCCTTATCGTGGATCATGTCCAAGCCCACGTAGGGCAGGATATTGTAGATCCAACCGCCGGGTTGCCTGACCCCGAAGCCATAATCCGGGTCTCCCACCCACTCGTACCCCCAGCCGCCGCCCGGAAAGAAGCCCTGCGCGGACAGGTGCGCTCCGCGCCGTCCACGAGTTGCTTGAGGTTATTCTTGCATTGGGATCGCCGCATCGATTCCCGGACCGAGTTGACGGCCGGCAACAGCAGGCTCATCAAGACGCCGAGGATGGCGATGACGACCAGCAACTCCACCAACGTAAAGGCCGAATTCTTGCGACGAGAAACTGCCATGGTTTGGCGCCTCCACTACAAAAGCGCCGCCGCGCGAGCGGCGGCCGCGATCAAGACCTCTGTTCCCATGTCCCGAATTATAATCGATTTCTTCCCGCCCTGTCAATGATTTCCACCGGCTTTCAGTCGTTCACGTACGTTTCCAGGAACCGCGCCAGGCGATGGAAGTCGCTGCCGGGCTCGATATAACGCACGACGGTCACCAGCGTGGCCGGATCGACCAACTGGTCGAAACGCACGTAATTCAGCTCGAGCTGGCCGCGGATGGAGACCATCACGCCGTCCAGCCGCTTCTCGACCAGGGCCCGATAGGCGCCCACGCCGAGCTGGCTGCCGAGCATGACGTCGAATGCCTGCGGCCGGGCGCAGCGACTCTCGTAGCCCAGCGGAACGCTGGTCACCTTGCGCTTCTTGCCCGTCTGCTTGGCATATTCCTTGGCCACGAGCCCGGAAAAGAGCTTGCCGAAGCTCATCTGCGAGATGGCGATGTGGCCGTGCTCGTCGCGCTGCACCCCCTCGATGTACTGGTGGGGGAGCAACTCGGCCAGGCCTTCGGCCAGCACGATCACGCCGAACTCCTTGCCCTCGGCCTCCTCGCGGACCCGCATCGTGGCCACGATCCGCTTGACGACCTCCTCCAGGTCCATCACGCGGCGGATCTCCTTGCGGCCCGTCTTGGGATTGACCGATTCCTCGCTGGTCTCGTACTTGCCGGTGATGTCCTCGACGCTGATCACCAGGCTCGCCTCGCCGGCAATCGCCACGCCGTAGGCCAGCCAGCCGGCGCTGCGGCCCATGCACTCGCCGAGGAAATAGGCCCGATTGGCCTCGGCGTCGGCCAGCAGGTTGCGGACCTCGGAGGCGAGGAACTCGACCGCCGTGAAGTAGCCGAAGGTGAAGTCGATGCCCATGTAGTCGTTGTCGATCGTCTTGGGCAGGTGGACGACGGGGATGTGGCGGCTGCCGGGCGGCAGCGTTTCCTGGAACATCTTGAACTTGTTGGCCGTCTTCAGCGTGTCGTCGCCGCCGATCGAGATCAAGGCATCGACTCCCAGCGAGCAGAGGGCCTCGTAGGCGGTCCTCAGCGGCGCCGTCCGCTCCGGATCGCGGAGGTGGACCGGATCGGAGACCAGCTTGCCCGGGTTGGCCCGTGCCGTGCCGATGATGATGCCCTGGCTGTTGCGGGTCCGCTTCAGCGTCTGGTGCGTGATGTGGATGTAGTCCTTGCCTTCGACCAGCGGCTTGTCGGCCGAATATTCGATCAGGTGGGAATAACCGTGCAGGACGCCGATGACGTCGATGTTGTTGCGGAGGAAGGAGACCGCGGCCGTCGAGATGACGGCATTGGCCGCCGGGGCGGGACCGCCGGCAAAGAGGATCGCCACGCGGCGAATGCTCGATTCCAGCATCGGCGGTCGGGACAACGTACTGCTCATGGAAAGGCTCCGATCAGAAGGGAAACAGGTTATCTTCGTGAACTGTAAACGCTCTCCCGCCCCCGCCGGGCTTGCCCCAGCGGAGCGCAGGATTGGCAACTAAAACACCATTCGCCCGCAACATTTTGCCGTTTTTTCCGCTTTTCCGCCGCCCTGCCTGCTGGGCAGGGCGGCGGAAAAGCGGAAAAAAACGGCAAACAGCGATTGGAGAACCGGCCTGTAGTGGTCAATCCTCCGCTCCGCCGGGGCAAGCCCGGCGGGGGCGGGAAGGCGTTTGTAGTTTGACTTGTCTCATGTCTTCCACGTTCGTTCGATGAACGTGGTGTCGACGCGATGTTCGATAAAGGCCGCGTGGTCGAGGATCTTCTCTTGCAACGAGACGGTCGTCTTGATGCCCTCGACCCGCAACTCCCGCAAGGCCCGCTTCATGCAGGCAATGGCCTCGCCGCGCGTCGGCTGGTGGACGATCAACTTGCCGATCATCGAGTCGTAAAACGGCGAAACGGTGTAGCCCGGGTGGACGTGCGAGTCGAACCGCACGCCGAACCCGCCGGGCGGCAGGATCCGCGTGATCAGACCCGGAGTGGGCCGGAAGTTCTTCTCCGGGTCCTCGGCATTGATGCGGCATTCGATCGCGCACCCGCGATGGACGACGTCCTGCTGCCGGTACGGCAGCGGCTCGCCGGCCGCCACGAGAATCTGCGCCTTGATCAGGTCGATGCCCGTGACCATCTCCGTTACCGGGTGCTCGACCTGGATGCGGGCGTTCATCTCGATGAAGTAATAGTTGCCTTGCTTGTCGACGATGAACTCGACGGTGCCGGCATTGTGATAATTGGCCAGTTTCACCAGCCGCACGGCCGATTCGCACATGGCCTTCCGCGTTTCGACGGGCAAGTTGGGAGCGGGGCTCTCCTCGATCAGCTTTTGATGGCGGCGCTGCATGGTGCAGTCGCGTTCCCAGAGGTGTACGGCGTTGCCGTGCAGATCGGCGATCACTTGGACCTCGACGTGCCGGGGATGCTCGACGTATTTCTCCAGGTAGATCTCGGTGCTGCCGAAAGCGGCTTCCGCCTCGGCCTGGGCCTGCTGCAACGCCGACTTCAAGGCCAGTTCGTTCAACGCCACGCGCATGCCGCGCCCGCCGCCGCCCGCCGAGGCCTTGATCAGCACGGGAAAGCCAAGCTGCTGGGCCAACTGCAATGCCTGGCCCTCGCTCTCGATCAGTCCTTCGCTGCCCGGCACCGTCGGCACTTCGGCCAGGCGGGCCATCTTGCGGGCCGAGTTCTTGTCGCCCAGCAGGGCCATGGCTTCCGGGGCCGGGCCGATGAACGCGATGTCGCAATCGCGGCAAACTTCGGCGAAATGGGCGTTCTCGGCGAGAAAGCCGTAACCCGGATGGATGGCCTGCACGTTGCCGACCTCGGCCGCGCTGATGATGCGGTCAATTTTCAGATAGCTTTCGCCCGCCTTGGGCGGACCGATGCAATAGGATTCGTTGGCCAACTCCAAGTAGGCGGCGCCGCGGTCCGCCTCGCTGAAGACGGCCACGGTTTCAATGCCCAATTCGCGGCAGGCGCGAAAGATCCGCAGGGCGATCTCGCCCCGATTGGCAACGAGAATGCGTTTGAACATCAGCCCCGCGTATCCACTTTGAACAGAGGTTGACCGAACTCGACCGGCTGGCCGTTTTCCACCAGCATGGTCTGGATCTTGCCCGACACTTCCGCCGGAATCTGGTTGAAGACCTTCATTGCCTCGACAATGCAGACGACGGTCTCCGGCCCGACGTGGTCACCCACTTTCACGAAGGGAGGCGAATCGGGAGTGGGGGCCGCATAGAAAGTACCGACAATCGGGCTCTTGATCATGGCGACGTGGGCGTCATCGGCCCTCCGCTGTTCGGCCGCGGAAGGCTGCGAAACGGCGGGGGCGGCAGCCGGCGCGGCGGCAACCTGCGGCGCGGCGACCGTGACCACCGGATCGGAGCCGCGGCGAAGCTGGATCCGCGTAGCGCCTTCGCGGATGTCGATCTCGCTCAGATCGTGCTCCTTCATGAGCTCGACCAGACTACGGACCCTTTGCACGTCGAAAATATCTTGATTAGGCGTCACGCCGGACATACCAGACCTCTTACCTTCTCAGTAGGGTGGGCTTTGACCCGCCCATACAGGAGGTGGGCTAAAGCCCACTCTATACCAACACCGATTCAGGAAACTACCAATTCTTCCAACTGCTTGGGCAGGCTCGTCAACACCTCGTGCCCACCGCGAGTGACGAGTATGTCGTCTTCAATGCGGACGCCGCCCCAACCCGGGATATATACCCCGGGCTCGACGGTAACGACCATCCCCGGCTTGAGCATCGCCGTACACTTGCCGGACATCCGTGGCGACTCGTGAATCTCCAGGCCAAACCCGTGCCCGATGCCGTGGTTGAACCGGCGATTCCAACCGGCGGCCGCAATCACGCTACGGGCGGCCGCATCAACTTCCGTAGTCGGTACGCCGGGTCGAACGGCCGCGATGGCCCGCGCCTGGGCTCTTAACACAACTTCATACACGCGACGAAGTTTGGTCGAGATTTTACCGGTCACAAGCAGGCGCGTCAAGTCGCTCTTGTAGAGCCGCCATTGTGCCCCCCAATCGACCAATGCCATATCCCCATCCCCAATGCGACGATCGGTCAACCTGGCATGCGGCAGGGCAGCGCGCGGCCCCACGGCGACGATCGTGTCAAACGCCGGGCCATCGCCTCCGAAGAGGCGAATCTGATCTTCCAGAGCATGACCAATCTGCTTTTCCGTTTGCTGGACGTGGAGTCCGGCGCGGATTACGGCAAACGATTTTTCCGCAATCCTGATCGCCGCGCGAATCAGCGCAACTTCTTCTCTGTCCTTGACTTGCCGCAAGTGCTCTGCCATTCCGACGGTAGCCCCGATCTGGAGCTTGGGGAGCTTCTCGGCAATTCGTTCCCGCGTGGCAACCGTCATCGATTCGGCTTCGATCGCCAACCGCGAGACCCCTGCAGCGCGAAGAACCTTGGAAACTTGCTGATGGATGAGAACGCCGGCGCGGCGAATGTTCATCTCCAGTCCCGGGCATTCCTCCTCGATCTGGGTCGAGTAACGCCCGTCGCTGATCAGGATCTGATCGCCTTGCGTCATCAGCAAATAGCTTGAATCACCGGTAAAGCCCGTCAAATACGTGACATTCGGGACGCTGGTAACGAGGAGGGCCTCGGCGCCAGATTTTTTCAGAAGTAGTCGAAGTTTTTCTCGCCGGCGGGAGAAATCCATGGGAAGGAAGGATGAGGGATGAACGATGAGGGATAAAGCGGCCTTCAGGGGTTGAAGCCAATAATTGGACCACTTTTTGCATGGGAGCGAAAGGGGAGGGAACGCGGAGGCCGACGCCACTTGGTACGGAGCACTTGGTACGGAGTACTGCGTACTGAGCGTATTTCCCTTTCTCGTTTGCTCTCGGACCCTGTTCCGTCCCGTTGGCCGTTTTGGCCAAAGTGGCCCAAAAACGGTATCCTGCGAAGCGATGGCATTGCTAGCAGGCCGTCGAAGTGTCTTTCCCGGAATTGTCGAAGTGTTTTCGGGGGGGGTGGGGCGTAGAATATCTCTATCATGAGTGCCTCCGACCTCACGGACTGCGTGCAACAACTTCGCCTTGACGGGGACGCCCTGGCTGACGTCCACGTCCGTGAAGTCGTGGGCAAAGTGCTGAATCTCGTGGAAGCCGTTGTCGTTGACAATCGCCGCCTAGAGGAGGAAAATCAACGCCTGCGGGAGATCATTCGCCAACTCAAGGGTGAGCCCCGGTCTTCCCCGGCGCCGCGCCGTCCGCCCGCACGGGATGTCTCGTCCGAGAAAGAACGGCGGCAACGTGCGTCTCCGCCAGAGGGTCCCCCTCGCGCCGACTGCCGGAGCTTTCGCGATATTCGCGTGGACAAGGAAGTCATTCGCTACGTCGATGCGGCGCGTCGTCCTCCCGACGCCACGTTCATCGGCTACGAAGACGTGGTCGTGCAGGATCTTCAGATCAAGAGCTACAACATCCGCTACCGTCTGGAACTCTGGGATTCGCCGTCGCAGGGACGGCTGCGTGGTGAGTTGCCACCAGGAGTGACCGGCGAGTATGGCCCGGAACTGAAGGCTTTGTTGGTGTCGCTGAAGTACGTCGCCGGGACCAGCCTGCCGCGGGCCCACGAGTTCGTGGAACACTGCGGCGTGGTGATCTCGCGCGCAGCGTGTCGAACATCGTACGGGACGCGGCGGAGTTGTTTCAGGGAGAGAAGGAAGAGATTTTCTGGGCGGGGTTGGCGGCCACGACTTACCAGCACATCGACGACACCTTCGCCCGCGTGGGAGGTGAGTTGTGGCACACGCATATCATCTGCAATCCGTTTCACTCCACCTACTTTACCACACCGCACAAAGACCGACTGACGATTCTGGGCCTCCTGTGGAGCAGGCCGTGGACATACCGCTTCAACGACTTGACGCAGCGGCTGCTGGAGGAATTTCACGTTCCGCTGAAGTGGCGGCAGCTTGCGGCAACGGCTCCGCAGGACCAAGATCTGAACGAGGCCGAACTGGAAGATCTCCTGGAAAAATGGTCCCCCTCCCGACGGCTAGCGTGCCTGGATCGCTTGCGCGAGGCGGCGGCGCTGGCGTCGTATCGCGCGCGGCCGGACCATGTACGGATTTTGGTGGGCGACGACGCCAAACCCGCCAAGTACGTGTCGGACGAGTTCGGGTTGTGCTGGATTCACGAGGGCCGGCACTACAAGGAGTTGTCTCCTGTGGTACCGCAGCATGAGCAGCAATTGGAGGCGTTCCGAACGCGTTACTGGGATCTCTATGGCGAGTTCCAGAAGTACCGGGGCAGGCCGACGCCAGCGCTGGCGGAGCGGTTGGAGGAGGAGTTCGACCGACTGTTCGCGACATGCACCGGGTACGAGGCGTTGGATAAGCGGATTGCGATGACGGGCGAAAAGAAGGAGTCCCTGCTGACCGTCTTGGCCCATCCGGAGACGCCGCTGAACAACAACCCGGCGGAGTTGGGTGAACGCGTGGCAGCGCGGCGTCGGGATGTGAGCCTACACTGCGCCAAGGCCGAGGGAGCACGCAGGATGGACACGTTGACGAGCATCGTACAAACGGCGAAGAAGCTGTTGGTCAACGGCTATGAATACCTACAGGATCGGATCAGCGGCATAGGGAAGATGCCCTCTTTGGCGAGTCTGATTCGACAGCGGTCGCGGCCTCCATCGACCGCGCCCCCTTGCCCATCTTCAACCGCCCAACCTCTTGCCGATATCGAACGGCTCGCTCTCGCTTAGCACTCTGGTGCCGTCTCCCCTTCCACCGTTTCGCGCCGTACCTGCCAGCAGCCGAATTCCCCTCCTGTTTATGCAGCTTCTCTGTTTTCGCGCGAAAGTCGTCGACCAGAAACGGCACGAGCTAGCACTTGGCAGGATACGAAAAGAAGATCACAAAGGGAAGAACGTGGATTTCATAAAGGTTAATTCAAAATCGGGCACGCAGGCTGGAAGCCTACGCTACATGCACGATTGGGCAAAACGGGCAAGAATCCCCCCAGCAGTGCCGTGCGTGCCGGCCACGCGGTTCCGCTTGCCGAAAAAGGCAAGTTCGCCGCGTTTTCCATCATGGGGGTGCATTTGGAGCAATGTTCATTAGTGGACAGCACAATCATAAGGGGGGTAGTAAAGTCGCGTTTCTCGGCCGAAAACCACGATTCTTGAAAACCAAAATGGACGGGGGGCGAAAAAGTGAGTATCGTGCGCTGGACCAAGAGAAATCGACTCTTTAGTTTGTTGATGATGTTTATGTTTTTCATTAGGGGGGACAGAAGATCGCCGGTAAGATAAGTGTGGATATGGTATAAAGTAGATTCAGCCCGACGTTTCCGGGCCCGGGGAATAGTCTTGTCCCCTCGGGCCGAATAACCATTTAGCCGGAGATCCGCGCCGCGAAACCAGCGTGGAGCGGAACCAAGGAGATATCACTGTGGCGCTTACCATTGCGGAATTCAATGGCATGGTCGCCGACCATGGCCCCGCGATGTATCGCTTGGCATACCGCCTTGTGGGGGATCGGCATGAGGCCGAGGACTTGGTCCAGGAGGCCTTCCGATCGGCTTGGAAGAGTCGTGAACTCTTCCGGGCGGAGGGCAGTAGCCGGGCGTGGCTGGCCTCGATCCTCCGGCGTCGTGCGGCCGACCACTGGCGACGCGCCCGCCCGCCGGCCCTCGTGGCCGACGAGCAAAGCCTGGAAATGGAACAGCCCGCCGACGATCCCTGCCGCGACGAATTGACCGACGAGATGCAGCATGCCTTGAACCGGCTGCCTGCGGAACTGAAGGAGACCTTGATCCTGGTAGTGGTTGCCGAGTTGACCCACCAGGAGGCGTCCGAGATGCTCGGCGTGCCGTTGGGCACGGTTTTGTCGCGGGTCAGCCGGGCCCGCAACCGATTGCGCGAGTACCTGACGCCGACACAGAATATCGATCCCGACAATCAACCGAGAAAAAACATCAATACAACCAAGTAGAGAAGCAAATCCCAAGCACGAATATCGAAATATTGAACAAGTTCAAAATCTGAAGCACGAAATGACCGAAGTTTCGGATTTCCGTATTTGAATTTTGGATTTGTTTCGGATTTTGACATTCGGATTTCATTTTTTCCCTCCTATGTCTTCCGCCGATTCCAAACTCGATGCCCGACTTCGGGACGTCCCCCTGCCGGGCGGCCTGCTGGATCGGCTCATGGCCCTGCCGCTGGCCGAGCGACGAGGACGTCGACGAACTGGTGCGCGACGTGGCGGTTCCGCCGGGGCTGCTGGAACGGCTGCAAGCGATCGCCCTTGGCCGATGACGACGGGCTCGACGAAGCCCTGCGCGACGTGCCGGTCCCGCGCGACCTGGTGACTTCCTGCCGCCATCATGCCCGCCGGTATCTTGCCCACCAGCTGTTTACCCCGCGCAGGGCCGGCAGGCGATGGACCGCGCGTTGCGGATCAGCCGCATCGCCATGGCGGCGTCGTTGATTCTGGCGGTGACGTTGAGCCTGGGCTGCGCGATGTTGCTGTCGCTGATCTTGAACCGTTCCGAGCAACTGGCCCAACAACAGGTTCCGGTGTCTCCCCCTTCCGCCCCTCCCCTCCCGGCTGAGAATCGCCTGGAGACATCCTGGCGCATGTTCGCTGAAGATGCGTCCAGGCCTGGTCCCTGGGCCTTCTCAGCCGGGTGAATTTGATAAGCGTGAAATCGAGTTGGCTGAGATTGAACCGTCCGGAGTGCCGGCATCCCGCGATTGGCGGCGTCGCCCCGAATGCCCCCCGACGCCGATCCGTTGGCGTTGCCGGCGGGGCTGTTGGTGTCTCCATAATAGCTGGGACGAACAGCCGGACCTCTTCCATTATCGCGTGGCCAATCTGGTTCCCGCACGGACTCGATTGGCCGCTGGTGCCGCCGGCCAACCGGCCGTTCCTGGTAAGATGGGGATTTCCATCCGTTCGTTTCGCCCGGCGCCAGTCCGCGTTTGCAGACCTGCCCGGTGCCGCTGGCGGTCGAACCGTCGAGCTATGAGTTGGCCCGTCGCTACCTGGAGCGGAACGAGTTGCCGCCGGCCGATCGCATTCGCACCGAGGAGTTCCTGGCGGCGGTGGATTACAACTTCCCCAAGCCGAAGCATCAGAGCCTTGGCCTGACGGTGGCGGGCGGACCGTCGCCCATCAGCGGCGAGGGTTTTTGCCTCTTGCAGGTCGGCGTCCAGGCCCGGCAGATCGATCAAGCCGCAATCGATCAGGCACGCGCCGCTGCACCTGGTGCTGCTGGTCGATACTTCGACGAGCATGCGTTGGGGCAGCCGCATGGAGATCGTCCGCCGCGCCCTCGGCGATTTGCCGGGGATCGTCGGCGACGAAGATCGGCTCTCGCTGGTGACCTTCAATCAGGCCGCGCACGTGCTGGTGGAGAATCTGAGTCGCGATGCCTTGCCGCCATTTGCGGCGGCGGCCGATTCGCTCTCCGCCGAGGGTGCGACGAACATCGATCGCCGGGCTGCGCGAGGCTTACGGCGTGGCCCGGCCGACGCTCGGTCGCCGGGCGGCCCGCGGTGCGGGTCGTGCTGTTGACCGACGGCCTGCTGGATCTCGAACCGGCAACCGCGGAGAAGATCGAGCAGCAGGTGGCCCAGGCGGCCGGACAGAATATTCCCTTGGACGTGATCGATCTGGGGCAGCAGAAAGAGACCGATCCGCAAGTGGCGTCGCTGGCCCAGGAGGGCCGGGGAACGGTCCATCGCGCCGTCAGTGCCGAGCAGGTCCGCTGGGCGCTGCGCGAGATCGTCACCGGCCGCTCGCAAGTCGTGGCCCGCGCGGCCCGCTTGCAAGTCACGTTCAATCCGAAGTCGGTGCTGGAGTATCGCCTGATGGGCCACGAGTCGGGCGATTGGGGTGGTCTGTTGCCGGGTCCGCTGGAGGCCGATTTCCATGACGGCCAGGCGGCCACGGCCTTGTTCGAGGTCCGGCTGGCCCCCAACGGTCCCCACGATCTGGCCTCCGTCGAGTCTCACCTGGTACGCGCCCGACGGCGAGAAGACCCTGGCGGGCAAGACCGCGCAGACGGCCCGCACTGACGGTCGAACGCAAGCAGTTTGCCGGCCTCGTTGACCAGTTCGGCGCCGTCGCTGCAAGAGGCGGCCGTGGTGGCCTACATGGCCGAGGTCTTCGCCACTCGCCCTTCATTTTTCAGCGGCCACCGAAGCTGAGCATGCCGGCCGCCTTGTTCCGGGCCGTTGAACTCTCCGAGCCAGGTCGACAGCCGGTTGCGGCAGCAGCCTTCGTTCGAGGAGTTCGTGGCGTTGATCCGCCAGGAAGTGAAGGCCCATCCGGCCAAACACCCGGCGAAGGATTTTTGAGGGATGGATTGCTTCCCCCCGCGTCAACCCATGCTTTTCGCCTTGCTGGCCGTGATTCTGTTCGGCACGGCTGCGGCGCAGGTGCCGGCTGCGGACACGCAAAAAGAAACGCTCGACAAACTGCGTACAGAGGGCCATTACGACGAGGCGATCAGTTATCTTCTGCATCTCCGGGCCGATCCCGGCACGCCGCAGAGCTTCGCGGAAACCATCGACTATGAACTGGCCGTCACCCGGATCGACGCGGCCGCGGGCCTGGCCGAGACCCAGCGCGACAAAACCTTGCAATTGGCGCAGGAAGCCCTGGTGAAGTTCCTCGCCGACCAGCCCCGGCACGTCCTGGCCGGGGCGGCCCGCGGGCAACTCGGCGACGTGTTGTTCGACCGCGGGCGGTTGCAGCGGATGCTGGCCGAGCAGTACGAGGGCCCGGCGCGGCAGGAGCGCCTGGAGGCGGCCCGCGGGCTCTTGCGTCAGGCCGACGAACAGTGGACGGAGATCGACAAGGCGGCCGACGAGGAACTGAAGCAGATCGTTTTCGTCCGCGGCGACGAGATCAAGCAGGGTGAAGCCCGCGACCGAATCCACCGCCGGCAATTGCAGGCCCGGCTGGGGCGGGCGTGGGCACAATATGAAATGGGACAGACCTACGCGATGGGTAGCCGTCGAGCGGACGTCGGCCTTGCAGGACGCCGGCAAGCGCTTCGACGCGATTCACGATCAGCAGCGCGAGCGGCTGGCCGGCTTCTACGCCCGACTGGGCCGCGGCCTGTGTTGGAAGGACCTCGGCGAGAGCGCCAAGGCCTTCGCCATCTTCGAGGAGCTGCTGGACCTGCCCGATGATCCGGCCGATTTCCACGCCTTGCGGGGCAAGGCCGCCGTACAGGCCCTGGAGACGTCGCTGCGGCCGGAGGTGAAGAAATACAAACAAGGTCTGGACATCGCACGGCGGTGGATCGGCGACGATCATTCGCCGCCCGCTTCCGGCGAGATTGATCTGGCCATCCGTTACCTTGGCGGCGAGGCGGCGCTGGCCTATGCCAAGACGCTGCCGGCCACGTCGGTCGAACAACGCGAAATGCAGGCCCAACAGATCGACTGGGCGCGGCGGCAATTCAACATCGTTGTCGCCGCGGCCGAGCCCGCGAGCAGCGGCGGGCGCCCGCCGGCGGGCAGCTGGTCGGCGAAGGCGAAGCTCCGTCTGCTCGATCCGTCGTTGGGCCCGGCCCAGACGAGCGAACCTGGAAGTTTCAGCGATGCTTGCAATCATGCCAAGGCGGCCTTGGACCGTTTTCGTGCCGCCCAGGCCGAGCAGCAAGAGGCCGAGCGCACCGGCACGGGCGACGATCGCGATTCGCAACGCCAACGCCGGGAACAGATTGCCACCGCGCAGAGCGAAGTCGTGAAGTACTGCCAACGGGCATTGGACTTGCACGCGGCGGGCACGGCGGAGGGGTCGGCGGACGAATTTGACGCGGTGCGCTATTACCTGGCCTATCTCCGCTACGCCACGGGCGAACTGGACCAAGCGGCCGATTTGGGAGAATCGCTGGCCCAGTCGTCCGGCGATTCTGCCGCGGCCCGCCAGGGGGCAAGAATCGGCCTTGCGGCCCGCGAAGCCTTGCTCCGCCGTGCGACCGATGCGTCGCGGTCGACAGCCGTGGAGAAGTTGCAGGCCCTGGCGGAGAAGATTGTCCAACGATGGGGCGATCGTGGGGAGGCCGATGACGCCGCGGGATTCTCCTGGAGTTGGCCCTGGGCGAAGGCCGGTTGGCAAAGGCCGAGCAGTGCCTGCAGGAGATTTCCGAGGCCTCGCCTTGCCGCGGCGAGGCCGAGTTGAACCTCGGTCAGGCGCTCTGGAGCCGGGCACGGCATCTCTTGCGCACCTCCACCTTGGAGCACGACCACGCGGCGGAAGCCGAGAAGACCATCGCCCGTGCCGCCGCCTTGCTCGGCGACGGCATCGCGCGGAGCCGCAAGGCAAGCGACAGTCGCGCGGCCGCAGGGGAGACGGGCGCGACCACCAACGAGACGGGCGAAAGGGGGACGCTCCCGATGGCCATGCTCGCCCTGGCCCAGATCCATATCACCGAGGGCCGGCCCGCCGAGGCGGTCGCCTTGTTGGAAGACCCGAGTCTAGGGGCTAAATCCCGCCCTGCGTTGGCAGAGCCGAGCATCGCCGCCGGCGATCCCTGCTGCCTGGCCTTGCTGGCTTACGTCGCTACCGGCCAGGTGGAGAAAGCCAAGGTCTGCTTCGAGACCCTGCAGACGGAGACAGGTTCTAAACCTACCCTCCATGAACGACCCGCCAATGCCGACGCCGCGCGGCAAATGCTTCAGACTTGCCTGCGCATCCAGCGACTCTTGAAGCAGTATCTGGCGGGCTATCGCGATCGTCGGCAGCACGAACTGGTGAAGAAGATCGTGGCGGGGTTCGACGCCTTCCTGGCTCCGCTTGGCGGGGGGCCGGCAGGCGGCAGTTTCTTCGTTCTGGCCTGGCGGGCGGAGGCCTACTCCGGTTTGGCGGAGGGGTTGGATATGGGCGGTCCGGCCGTGACGACGGAGGCCGAAGAGCACTATCGGCGGGCGATCGCCGCTTTCCAGGAGATTTTGCGCCGGGTGGCAGGGGAAGCGGATTTCTCGCCGGCAGCGGAGGTTACCGTTGCCTTGCGGATCGAGTTGGCCCGCTGCCTGCGACGCCTGTCGGACAATCCGCAGGCCCTCAATCAGCTTCTGGAGGTCTTGAAGGAGCATCCGCTGATGGTTGACGCCCAGGTGGAAGCGGCGTATACCTATCAATCGTGGGGCGACGAGAAGCCTGAGTGCCTGGAAATGGCCATTCAGGGTAGTCAGCGATACCGCGAAGTGTGGGGCTGGGGAGAATTGGCCCGGCGGGTGCAGTCGGAAGCCCGTTTTCGCGAGGTATTCCACGAAGCCCGTTACAATCTGGCCCTTTGCCGCCTGCGCCTGGCCCAGATGGCGACCGACCGGCCGCAACGGGCGCGGCTGGCGGACGAGGCCGAAAACGATATCCTTGCCACTCGGCGGGTGTTTCCCGACATGGGCGGCGCCGTCTGGTATGATAAGTATAATGAGTTGCTCAAGCGAATCCAACGATTGGCCGACCGGCCAGCGGCAGGCCTGCCGTCCCTGGAAGGTCATGCACGGTAATTTGTTCTAGGTTGAGGAGTATTCGTCGATGAAACGTGTGATGTGGATTGCGGTCGGGTTCTGGACGGTCAGCGCCGGAACCGCCTGGCCGATCGACCAGGTCTTTACCAGCACGTCCGAGCGGGCCCATTTTGGCAAGATCATCAACACGACCGCGACGGTGATCAGTTTCGAGCCGCAACGGAAGGACGGGCCGAGCGAGATCCCGGCCAACGAGGTCACGCGGATCATTTTCGAGAACTCGCCCGACGGGCTGATCTCGGCCCAGGTGGCCATGAACCGCGGCGATTATGAGAAGGCGATCGAAGCCTTGAAAAAGGAGACCCCGGAGGACAAGCGGCGGGAAGTGGGCGAGGAAATCGTTTTTTGCCGCGCGTATTGCGCGGCCCAGTTGGCACTTTCCGGAGCAGCCGACCCGAAGGAAGCGGGCATGCAGATGTACAAGTTCATCACGGACAGTCCCAACAGTTTCCACTACTTGAAAGCTTGCGAACTGATGGGCGACGTCTGCGTGACGCTGGGCAAATTCGTCGATGCGGAGAAGTATTACGCGAAACTCGGCCAGGCCCCCTGGCCCGACTGCAAGATTCGGGCCCAGGTCGCCTTGGGGCGATCGTACCTGGCGCAAGATAAGGCGGCCGAAGCCGACAAGGCCTTTGATGATGCCATGAACAACGATGCCCCCGGCGAACTGGCGGAGGCCCAGCGGACGGCCGCCCGCATCGGCAAGGCCCGTTGCATGGTCCTCACCGGCAAGATCGACGAGGCCCTGCGCAGCCTTACCGAGATCATCGATCGATCGGAAGAGAAGAACGCCGAGATCAACGCCATGGCCTACAACGCCCAGGGGACGGCCCTGCGCAAGGCCGGCAAGCCCAAGGAGGCGATTCGCGCCTTTCTGCACGTCCACTTGCTATACTGCACGCAGCCCGACCTCGATGCCGAGGCGGTCGCCAACTTGGAGAAGCTATTCACCGAGGACCATCGGCCGGATCACGCCCGCGAAATGCAGGAAATCCTCAAGGAGAAATACCGGAACAGCCGTTGGGCCAAAGGCGTGAAGTAGTTCTATGGGGCAAGAAAGTCCGTTGCTGTGGCTGGCGAGTTCGCTTGGCGCGCCGTTGGTGGTGGTCTTTCTTTTTCTCACCGTGGCGCTGGCGGCCTTGATGGTGGTGAACGTGCTGGCCGTCCGCCGCGATAGCGTCGTGCCGCCAGCCTTGATCCAAGGTCTGGAACTGCGATTGGGAGAAGACCGTTTCCAAGAAGCCTGCGACCTCGTGCGTGCCGATAGTTCCGTGTTGGCCCGCGTGCTGGCCGCCGGGCTGCCGCAATTGGCCGCCGGCGACGAGAAGGCGGCGGCCGCGATGGAGGAGTACGGCTCGCTGGAAAGCATCAAGATGCATGCCCGGCTGGGCTATGTTTGGCTGATTGCTCAGTTGGCGCCGTTGTGCGGATTGGCGGGGACCGTCCACGGCCTGATGGCGGCTTTCGAAGCCATTGTCCGCAAGGGCGCGACTCCCCAACCCATCGACCTGGCCGGCGGCATCGGCACGGCGTTGGTTGCCACGGCTGTGGGTCTCTGGATCGCCATCGTGGCGGTCGCCTTCTACCAGATCGTGCTCAGCCGCGTCAATCGTCTTCTGGCCGAGGCCGGCATTCTCGCCGGGCGTTTTGCGGAACAATTGGCCGCGGCAAGAAAGGGCCTGCCCGAAAACCTGAGAAACAAGGTGTAGGGTGTGGTCGAGCGCAGCGAAGACCCACCAAAAAACTCTCAAGAATGGTGGGTCATCGCTGCGCTCGACACACCCTACAGCTCAAGGACGTGCCACTCCCAGAAACACCAAAATGCAGTTCACCGTTCCATCCGTCGCCAATCGCATGCCGAGTATTTCGCCGCTGCTGGGCGTCGCGCTGCTGCCGGCCTTGCTCGTGCTGGCCACGGTCTGCTTCTCGCTGAGTCGCGAGGAGCAGTTCGTCCGCCTGCCCACCCGCGCCTGCCCCGGCCTCCGATCGTCCGCGAAACGCCTGCGGTTACGGTGCGACTATCGCGGCAAGGCGCCGTGATCCTGGCCGGCCAAGGGATTGCGGACGGCGCCCTAGCCGCGGCCTGGCAGCGCGAGCGCGGGGCCTTGCGCGTGCTTGGTTTCGAACCGTCGCAGGCCACGGTCATCGTCCGTGCCGATCCGGACGTGGCCACCGATAAGGTCCAGCAGTTGATCGAAACGGCGCAGGAGGCCGGCGGCTTCTCGCAGTGCGTGCTCAAGCCCGCGGAGCCGAAGCCATGAAGTTCACAGAGAACCAACGGCGCTGGTGGACGCGCGGGACGACAACACACGAGCAGTCGCTGGAAGGCCGTTGGCTGCCGCTGCTGGGGCTGGGTGGTTTGCTGATGATATTGATCTTCACGGCATGGCGTTTCGGCCCGGCGGAAGAGCTTCGGGCCGACGCTTCGGTTGCGGCGAACGACGCCGGGCCGGCCGACGTCCATCAACTGCCGGCGATCCAGATTCGCTTGCGCGCCGACGCCGCGGGCCGGCTGGCATCGATCGCCTGCAACGGCCGGCCCGTCAAGAACGTGGCGGACCTCCGCGCACAGATTGGGGCGTTCCGCGGTGCGGCGACGGATGCGACTGTCGAGGCGGAACTGGATTGCGACGGCCAATTGCGGTATGAACTTACGCAGCAGATCGTCACCGTGATATCGGCCTGTCCGGTGGCCGACGGCCGGACGATGGTTCCCCTGGTCGATCGAGTCAAGTTCTTGCCGCGGAGGGTTGAGAAGTAATGATGGACGCACGCGTACTCATCACGCTCCGCGGGATGTCGTTTCATCGCCGGAACAAACTGAAGCATTGCCTCTTGGGGTGGCGCGTCCCTGCGGGCACCGTGCTTGCACGGTCGGCGACGGGCGTGTTTCGGCAGTTCCCACGCCCTTCGCAAACTCAGGGACGTGCGACCCTTCCCAACTTCGGGCGGACGGCACACGGAGTGTGCCTGCTATTTTTCTTGCTCCTCGCTTGGCAGCCTTGCCGCGCGGCCGATCTGGCCAAGGCCCGTTCGCTGCTCATGCATGGTCGCTACGAAGAAGCGGCCGAGATCTACAAGCCGGAGGCGGCCACCAGCGCCCAGGCGGCGCTGGGCTGGGCCGCTTGCCTGGAGTCGCAAGGCAAGACCGCCGCGGCGGTTGAGGCCCTCGCGCCGTTGGCCGGCAAGCAGGCAAAAATCCAGGCCGAATTGGCCCGGCTGGCCTTCGATCGCGGCGATTCCGCTGAAGCCCGCCATCGTGCCGACGAGACCCTGCGACTCTCCTCGGGGCATCCCTTGGCCGTTTATGTCCTGGCCGAGCTGGCCCGCACCTCCGGCCGCCTGGACGAAGCCGAGGGTCATTATCACCGCTCGATCGACTTCTACAACAGTCATGACGTCAAGAAGGCCGAGTCGCTCCGCTGGATCGGCCGCGCGGCCGCCCAGTACGCCCGCTGGAATCGGCTCAGCGACCAATTCGACTTCCTGGTGAACGACCTCTTTCCTTCGGCCCTGAAACTCGATCCGGACTACTGGCCCGCCCATTTCGAGTCCGGGCTGCTCTTCATGGAGAAGTACAATCGGGCCGATGCTGCCAAGGAGTTCCAGGCGGCCCTGGAAATCAATCCCCGCGCGGCCGAGGTCCATGTCGCCCTGGCCGAACTGGCAATGGAAGACTTCCAACTCGATAAGGCCGAGGCCTCGCTCCGCCGGGCCCTGGAAATCAATCCCCGCTTGCCCGAAGCCTGGCAGCTCAAGGCCGACGTGGCCTGGCTCAACGATCAGACGGGTGAGGCCCTGCGCCTGCTCCGCGAGAAGCTCCTGCCCCTGAATCCGATCGAAGAAGCGACGCTGGCGCGGATCGCCGCTTGCTACCTGGTGCTCGACGCCTCTGACGCGGGGCGGCAGGACCGTAGGGTGGGCTTTAGCCCGCCTTCCGGCGAAAAACCAGGCGAAGGCGGGCTAAAGCCCACGCTACAGTCCCCGCGGTTCGAGGCCCTGGCGGCGGAGGTCGTCAAGCGGAACCCGCATGCCGGCGAGTTCTACGCGGAGTTGGCCGGGATGCTGCAAATCCGCAACCGGCACGCCGCGGCGGAACGCTATTTCCGCGAGGCCATCCGCCTGCTGCCGCGGCAGCCCGAACCGCACGCCGGACTGGGCCTGCTGCTGATGCGGATGGGCCGCGAGGCCGATGCCCGCGCGCTGCTCAAGGAAGCCTTCGACGCCGATCCGTTCCACGTCCGCGTGAAGAACTCGTTGGACGTGCTCGACGTGCTCGACGCGATGCAGACCCGCGGCACGCCGCATTTCCTGATCAAGTACGACAAGGCCGACGCCCGCCTGATTCCGTACCTCGCGCGGCATTTGGAAACCGTCTACGGTGAAATCAAGCAGCAGTACGGTTACGAGCCGCCGGGCAAGACGCTGGTGGAGGTCTTCAACGAGTCGCAAGGGCAATCAGGCCACGCCTGGTTCAGCGCGGATGACGGGGCTGCCTTACCTGGAAACGGTGGCGGCCAGCACGGGGCCGATCGTGGCCATGGTCTCGCCCGGCGAAACGCGGTCGCACGGCAACTTCGCCTGGGCCCGCACGCTGAAGCACGAGATGGTCCACGTCTTCAATCTTCAACAGACCGGCTACAACATTCCGCACTGGTTTACGGAGGGCCTGGCCGTTCATGCCGAGAAGATTCAGCGTCCCTATCGCTGGACGGTGTTGCTGCGCAAGCGGGCCGCTGCCGGAACCTTGATGGATCTGGAAACGGTGAACGCCGGTTTCGCCCGTGCGATGAGCGGCGACGAGTGCCAGTTGGCCTACTGCCAGAGCGAGTTGTACGTCGAGTACATGATTGCGCTGCAGGGCGACGATGCGCCCAAGCGGATGGTGGTGGCCTACGCGGAGAATCTCGCGACGGACGCGGCCATCCGCAAGGTGTTCGGCATTTCGCGGGCGGAATTCGAGCGGGGCTACAAGGCTTTTCTCCGCAAGCAGATCGACGCCGTGCCCATGCTGGCGGCGGCCGAGACGGAACATTTCGACGAACTGGAAAAGGCCCATCGCCAGCAGCCGAAGGACGCCGACGTTGCGGCCCGGCTGGCCTTGGCTTATTTCCAGCGCGGCGCCAAGACGCAGGCCGCGGAGTTGGCCGCCGAGACCCTCAAGCTACAGCCCAAGCAGCCGCTGGCCACCTACGTTCTCGTGCGGCTACAAAAGGCCGGCACGCCGCAGGAGGCGATGGCGAAACTGGAGAGTTGTCTGGATCGGAAGGCCCCGGAGCCGCTGGTGTTGAATTACTTGGCCGGCTTGAAACTGAAAGCCGAGAAATACGACGAGGCGGCCGAGCTTTACGCGGTGGGCGAGCGCTTGGATCCGGCGAATCCGCAATGGACAGCCGGTCGGGCAAAGGTCTATCTGGCGGCGGACCAGAAGCAGAATCTCGCCCGGTCGCTGGCGCGCTTCGCCCAAATCGAGCCGAACGACCTGCCTTCACGAAAGAAGCTGGCCGAACTGGCGCTGGAGCGGCGCGAGGCGGACGTCGCCCGGCGGTGGGCCACGGAGGCCCTGGAGATTCAGGTGGAAGACGCCGATGGCCACCGCCTGCTGGCCACGGCCCTGGTGGAACTCAACGAGTTGGACGGGGCGATCGAGGAGTTCGAGACGGCTGTCGAGATCAATCCCGCCAATCTCCAGCAGCGCTTCGCCCTGGCCGACGCCCTGGTTCAAGCCCGGCAGCGGGCCAAGGCCAAGAAGGTCCTGGAAGAACTGCTCCGCCGCGACTCCAAGTTCCCGGGGGCCGACACCCTGCTGGAAAGCCTCAACAAGAAGCCTTAGAATGGAGTCCATGAACCGCATCAAGTTTCCAATGTTGGCGCTGGGCCTGTCGCTTGCCCCTATTCTCTGCTGCGCGGCAGAACCGAATATTGACCAGACGAAGGCGATTGCCGAGATCGAGAAACTGGGCGGCAAGGTCGTCGTTGATGAAAAGAGTCCGGGAAAGCCGGTAACTCTTGTGGACTTGTGGTTCGCGAACGTCCCCGATGCCGGATTGGCGCATCTCAAAGGGTCGACCCAACTCCATTATCTGGATCTCACGAAAAACAAGCTGAACGGCACTGGGCTCGTTTACCTCAAGGGGTTGACCAAACTCCAAGAACTGAACCTGGGGGGAACAAAGGTCGCCGACGCTGCGCTGCAACACCTCAAAGGGTTGACGAAACTCAGATTCCTGCACCTGACGGCAACCATGATCACCGACACTGGACTCGTTGACCTCAAAGGTTCGACAGGACTCTATTCGCTGGACTTGGCGGGAACGAAGGTGACCGACACTGGGTTGGTTGATCTCAAAGGGTTGACCCACCTCTCCGATCTGGACCTAACGAACACCAAGGTCACCGACGCTGGGATAAAAGAACTTCAGGAGGCTTTACCGAACTGCACGATCCAGCCATCAAGACCACCGGCTGAGACGCCGAAACCAGATGAGTAATCTCAGATTTCAGATTTCAAATCTCAAGTAACCAAATGCCGATTGATAGCCTGCGGCGTTTTTTCGTGTGCTTTGTGTGTTTCGTGGTGTCCCAAGTGAGGAGAGAACCATGTCTGCAACGATAACCGTTGAAGAAGCGCAAGCCGCGCTCAAGGAATTGATTCACAAGCTTGCGCCAGGCGAGGAAGTGGTCATCACCGAGAATCATCAACCCGTGGCGAAGTTGGTGAGGGGACAACCAAAACCGCGCCGCCCCGCTCCCGGGCTTGGCAAGGGCAGCATCTTGTACATGGCTCCTGACTTCGACGAACCGCTCGAAGAAATGAAGGAATATATGGAATGAAGCTGCTGCTCGACACCCATACTTTCCTGTGGCTCGTCGTGGGAAGCCAGAACTTGAGCACCACGGCCCGAACCGGAATCGCCGATCCGACGAACGAGTTGTTCCTGAGCGTTGCCTCGATATGGGAACTGGCGATCAAAACCAGCAGCCCAAAGCCGCAGTTGACGCTCACGGACCCGCTGGACGCCTATATCACCAAATGGACGGCAATCTATCAACTGAATCTACTTCCGATCCAATCGCCGCACGCCTTGTACGTGGTGGGATTACCGAACCATCATCGTGACCCGTTTGACCGCATTCTGATCGCGCAGGCGTTGGTCGAAGGGATGACGTTGGTAAGCGGGGACAGCAAATTAACTTCCTATCCGGTCGCCATCCTGTGGTAAGTCCAAATATGACAGATTCTACGCCCGCGAAGCAAGTCTCGCTCTCCGACTTCCAGCTTCTCATCCGCCGCATGTATCATGAGAAAGACGTCGCGCGCGGCGTCGAGGGCACCTTCATGTGGCTGATGGAGGAGGTCGGCGAGTTGGCTACCGCTTTGCGCAACGGCTCGCACGAGGAACGGGTGGGCGAGTTTGCCGACGTGTTGGCCTGGCTGACCACGATCGCCAACGTGGTCGGAGTGGATCTGACCCAGGCCGTCTTGCAGAAATATGGCGCCGGATGCCCCGGCTGCGGCTGTTTCGCATGTACTTGCCCCGATGCGGGGAAACCATGACGCGAGCCATTCAACACGCCGTAGCACGGGCATCCTGCCCGTGTCGCACTTCGCAGGCTGAAAGCCTACGCTACAGCCCCAGGAATACCGTGCTCCACCCACCCTACGTCTTCCCATGTCACACTTCGCAGGCTGGAAGCCTACGCTACAGGCTGCTCCTGGCCTTGCTGCTGGTGCCGTTGCTCGTTGCCGCGGCGCAGGCCCAGGAAGTGAAACCGCCGGAATTCATTGCGGTTCGCGTCGGCTTCGCCAATTGCTACAAGGTGGGACTCTGGACGCCGATCGAAGTGACCCTGCGCGGCGGCAGCTTGCCGGCGATCGGCCGCGTCCGTGCCACCCTGAGCGACAGTGACGGCCTGAACTGCTCGTTCGACGCGCCGGAGCCGTGCCAGGTGCTGCCCGGAGAGGACACCGACGTCTTGCTGTACGTCCGCTTCGGCCAGAAAGCCAGTGCGATCGAGCTGGAGTTGCTCGACGAACGCAAGACGCTTGCCGCGGGAACGTTCAATTCCCGCCAGTCTCCCCCGGAGGACCGATTCGCCGACGCGCTCCATAGCGACCAACGGCTCATCGTTGCGGTGGGAAGAAGCTCATCCGGCTTCGAGAAGGCCGTACGCGACGAGCAAAGCGAACGCGCCGTCGTGGCGACCGTCAATAGCCTTGCCCGGCTGCCCACGCGCTGGCAGGGCTACGAGGGTGTCGACATCGTCGTGATCTTCACCAGCAAGTCGGATGTCTTCGAAAAGATCTTGCCGCAGAGTGCCCGGATCGAGGCCCTGAAGCAATGGGTCCGCATGGGCGGCACACTGGTGCTCTGCGCCGGAGCAAACGCCGAGGCGGCCTTGAACGCCGGCTCGCCGCTGGCGGGATTCGTCCCCGGACGCTTCGAGAAGACCGTGTTTCGCGAGGATACCAGCGGCTGGGAAACCTATGCGAAGAGCCACAATCCGATTCTTCCGTCCCAACCGGCCGAGAAAGCGAAACTGCCCACGGCCTGGCTCGGCGACGTGCAAGGCAAGATTGAGGCCCGCGACGACAACCTGCCCCTGGTGATCCGCAAGCCGCAGGGGCTGGGCCAGGTGGTGTTCGTAGCCACGGATCTCGATCGCGGGCCGATCCGCGATTGGAGCGATCGCTCGAAGCTGGTCGGCGCGATCCTCAATCTGCCCGCTAAAGAACAGGCCGGCGAGACGAACGCCCCCGTGCAGAGCTACGGTTACAACGACCTGGCCGGACAGTTGCGCAGCGCCCTGGACCTCTTTCAGGGCGTACGCCTCGTGCCGTTTTTCGTGGTGGCCCTGTTGGTGATCGTCTATATCCTCTTGATCGGACCGGGCGACTACTTTTTGCTCCGTCGGCTGGGCCGTGGCATGCAGTGGACGTGGATCACCTTTCCCGCGATCGTGGTCCTCTTCGCCGTAGGGGCCTATGCGGCCGCCTATTGGCTGAAAGGCGACCAGCTTCGCGTGAACCAGGTCGATCTGATTGATATCGACGCCGAGGGCACGGCCCGCGGCGCCAGTTGGTTCAGCATCTTCAGTCCGCGCGGCGAATCGTTCGACCTCTCCCTGCGGCCCCGCTTGCCCGACGGCCAGCCGCCGGCGGAGGCCAGCGCGTCGCTGGCCTGGTTGGGCAAGGCGGGCAACGAATTCAACGGCATGTACGGCCGCGACCAGCAAAACGCGGCGCCACTCTGGGGCCAGGGCTACTCGATCGTTTCCTCGCTGGATGCGATCCGCGGCGTGCCGATTCAGCCCTGGGCTTCGAAGAGTTTCGTGCATCGCTGGCTGGGACATGCTCGCAACCTGGGACTGGACGCCGCGCTCACGGATGACGGGCGGCAGCTTTCCGGGACGATCGCCAACCGGCTGAAAGGGGACGGTCTGCCAGCCGATGGCGTCACGCTGTCGCACTGTTTCCTGGTTTACGGCGATTGGGCCTACGTGATCGGCACGCTTCGCCCCGGCGAGCCGCTGGAGATCGGCCCGACGACGCAGCGCATCAGCTTGAATACCTTCCTGAGCGGCGACGTAATGAACATTGCCGGGGGTCCCGCCATGAGGCCGGAAAAAGGGCCCTACGACCGCGGCAGTCGCGACATGGCCACCGTGTTGCAGAAGATGATGTTCTACGATGCCGCCGGCGGGCGGAAGCAAACCGGCATGACCAACGACTACCAAGAGTTCACGGATCTCAGCGGTTTGCTCAAGGCCGGTCGCGCGGTCCTGGTGGCCATGCCGCCGCAAGACGGCTCCTGGCGGGGCGGAGAGTTGCTCCGCGGACCGGTACCCAAGCCCGGCGCGCCCGACAGTCGCCGGCCACTGGGCAACGCCCTGGACCGTTACGCGACGATTTACCGCTTCATTTTACCGGTCACCGTGGCCGGTCTCGCTAACTGACGAAGGTAGCCTTGGTTGAATCCAACGGTTCAACTGGTTCCCCAACTCGCTCTGCAGCACGCCGAGGTTCCCGAGGAGTTGGCGCTTGACGCGCGCCAGTTCGACCAGATCGAGCTGCGGCGATTTCAACGTGCCGCCCACCGGGATCTGCATCTTCTGCTTCTTGAGCGCGTCGGTCACGGCGTTGCTGGGCAGCCACGCCAGAGGCACCGACGTTTCCACCATCAGCTTCAACGACTCGTCCAGCCCGACCGAGCCGTAGGTCCGCATCGTAACACTCGGGAACTCCAAGGCCAGCCCCCGGTGATAAATCCGTCCGCCGGTCATGCGGAACTGGATCACCGAGCCGGGCTCGATGTGAACGAGCGTGGGCGATGTGGCCAACAGTGAAGCCAATTGCTGGATCAACGGCCCGGGGCTCATCGTGGCCGAATGGACGATCACCCGTCCCGCGATCTCGGCCCGGTTCAAGTCGCCGACCGGAATGCGGCAGCCGTCCAACTGGATCGAGAACTGGCCCTGTGACTGCGTGACCGAGGCCAGCACCGGCATGACGTACTTCAAGGCCGAACGGCAGACGGCCTGGTCGAGTTGGATCTGGTTGGCTAGCGTGCCGGCCGAGAGACGAAACTCCATCGGCTGCCGGTCCATGCGCAACTCCGGTTGCAAGGCCAGGCGTCCCCGATTGCAGGCCGCTTCCAGCGGATCAGTCCGCAACACGCCGTTGGCCAGGTGGAACTTGAGTTCACCCTCGCCGACCTGGAAGCCGTAAATGTTGGCCCCGCTGAACTGCACCGCCGCGCTGCCTTCGCCGCCAGCCTGTCCGAACGGCCCGCGATAGGCAATCGGACAGGTTCCTTTGCCGAAGAACTGAACCGACTCGCCGCAGTACGGCTGCAAGAGCGGATTGAGCCTGTCCCAGCGATAGGCGACGGCCCCGTCGAGTTGCAAAGGGCCATTGCCGGGCATCGAGCAGACGATGTCCTGGGCATTGAGCGAAATCGTGTCGGCGGCCAGGTTCACTGTGTCGAGTTGCAGGCGCGACGCGGCAAAATCGAAACGGCCCGCGGCGTTCAACTCGATGGCCGGATCGGACCAGTGCCACGTTGCGCCGGCCAATGCGACTTGGCTTGCGTTGATCTTGGTCTGGGTGAAGACCAGCGATTCCGCCGACAGGGTCACTTGGCCCGACGCCTGGTAATTGCCGCCCAGCCGCAGTCCCTGCATCGACGCCAACGGGGCAAACCGCGCCGGCCAGTGGTCTAGGCTGCCTTGCATTTGGACGTTGAAGAGCCAAGGCGCGCGGACACCCAAGTCGGCGACCGGCTGCAAGAGACGGATCCCGATCTGATCGCCGCCGGAGCGAAGTTGCAGTGCGGCCTCGTCGAGCCGTGTCGGAGTGGCGAAGTCGGCATGGCCCTTGGCGCCCAGGTTGACCGTGAGGCTCTCTTCGGCCCACGGTTGCCGCTGAGGAATGCCAAGTTGGAAGTTGCGCAGCTCGATCTCTCCGCCAACCTCGAAATCGCCCGCGGCGGTATGGCCCCACTGCAACTTCCCTGCTCCGTCGCCCGCAAGCGCCAGGCCGCCTAGATCGATGAAGCGGCCCAGATCGTCGGTCAACTGCTGCAGGTTCAGGTTGACGGTGGCCGTGAGCCGGTCAGGCGTGCCGCTGCCGCTCATGCGGAGGAAATCGGATTCGCACACCAGATTGTCAAAAACTGGTCCTTGATCGCTTTGATGGATGGCGAGGTCGATCAGCACCGGCTTGTCCCAGGCGATTTGCCGCCCATGATCGACGGCCGTGAAATGATTGGTTTCCAGCCGGGCCTGCCACGCCAGGGCGGCAGGCGCGGCGGCGGCCGCCGGACCCGCCGGGTTGATCGTGCGAACCGTCAACATGACCTGCCCCGAAGTGATCTCCGTGCCGGGCCGGACGCGCAACGTGCCGGGGAGCAGACGGGCGAGTCGAGCCAGATCGAGCGTGCCTTGCACCGAACAATTGGGCTGGCGCAGTAGGTCGGCCGGCGTCTCCAGTCCTCGTTCGCCCAAGTCGACGTGCGCGGAAGCTGCCAGGTTGCCCACCTCGCATTCGATCTTGGCCTCTTCGAGCGTCAACTGCTTATCTTGGCGAGCGGCCTTGCACGAGGCGCGGACCTGCTCCAAGCGAAGGACCTCGCGGCCCAACGCGGGCGATTCGATGCGCAGATCGTTCCCGTTCATGCCGCCGTTGAATTTCACGTTCGTTGCGCCCGTCCACTGGGCCTCGATATTGGAGCCCAGCGTGCCGTCGAGTTTCAGCCCGGGCATGCTGCGCGCGGCGAGGCGCTGGAATATGGCCAACGGCAGCGTCGTGATTTGCAGGCTGAGGTCGCCGTCGGTGCCCGCCAGGCCGCACCAGGCCGCCGAATCGGCGGGCGGTGCATCGCTGGCCTTCAAGTGCGATTTCCAGGCCAGGCTGCCGGGATGTCCGCGGTCGTCGAGCGTGGCGTCGACTTCCACCCGCGTCGGCCAGGCCAGCCGCCGCGACATATCCAAGGCAAACCGCAGACCGGTGACGTGCCACGTCCGTTGCGTTTCCTGATCGACGATTGTCGCCTCGCCATCGGCGACTTCGAGCGACAGATCAACGCCCCGGCTCGAAGTACACTGTCCGGTCAGCCAATGGGCGAGCAGCGTTTCCAAGTTGCTGCCATCGGGGGTCAATTTCACGCTGAATCGCGGCTTCTCGATCTGCAGTACGCCCACGTTCGAGGGGTTGAAGAGAAGCTTCAAAAGTGAACGGTCGCAAGTGAGGCGATCGGCCTCCATGACCGTTTCGTTTTGTTTGTCGCAAATCACGATGCCGGAAACGGAAGCCGACGAGAACCAGCCAATCGATGCGGACTGAAATGAAATCCTTCCGTCCACCATGGCTGCCCGGTGGACGAAAAAGGCCATCAGCGGCGTATGGACAATGATCGTCGGCAGCAGGCCGACCAACAGTGCCAAGCCCACGATCAGGATGGCGAAAACCGTCAGGCGGCGGCGTTTGCGCTTGGGCGGCCGGACGGAAGTCTCGCTTTCGGGCGTTGCCGTCACGGGGCCTTGCTGCTTTTTCTTGCTGGCGATGGACATAAGCTGCCTCGATGCGCGGTTTTCCTACTCATCACGCTCTGCCGTGATGGATAAACACACGATCCGTCGCACGCGGGGAGTTTACCGGGAAATCCCCGTGGAATCCAGAGCGACAGGCCGGTTGTGTTTAACGTACAGCAAGTCTGCCACTGCAAGAAAGAATCCTGGAACACTAATCTTCGCCAATCAACACTGTTTATGTCGTCATTGGTCGGTTTCACATGAAGCTGTCCAGCACCTCCTGCGGCGCCGGCCCGTATGATGCCGGTTCCATCGTGCAGGTGGCCCGCCCCTGGCTCAAACTGCGCATGGCGTTGGCATAGCCAAAAAGGCTGGCCAAGGGTGCCTGGGCCTCGATCACGGTGCCGTTGCCACGGCCCTGCGTGCGGGTAATGATCGCCCGCCGCTGCTGCAAGTCGCTGACAATATCGCCCAGGTTCTCGTCGGGGACATTGACCTCGATGCTCATGATCGGCTCCAGCAGCACGGTGCCGGCCTCGCGCAAACCCTTGTTGAAGGCATCGGCGGCGGCCAGACGAAAGGCCAAGTCGTTTGACTCCGTCTCGTGCGTCTGGCCGTCGAGGACCGTCATCTTCACGTGCATCAGGGGGAAGCCCAGCATTCCGCCCCCTTGCCCCAGCTCGCCGAGAACCTCCATCGCCGCCGTGAGGTACTCCGGCGGAAGTTCCGCGGCCACCTCGGGCGTCGGCACGGCGATCGGCGCGGGACTGGCCGCAAAAGGCTCCATGCGGACCGTCAGCCGGGCAAAGTGTGACTGCCCGCTCATCGTGCGATGGCACTCGCCGACGACCTCGACGGCTTTCTGGATCGACTCGCGATAGCTCACCCGCGGCTTGTGGACGCGGACGTTGAGCTTGTAATCGCGAAGCAATTTGTGCTTGATCACCTCCAGGTGCAACTCACCCATCCCGCTGATAAGGGTCTGCCCGGTTTCCTCGTTTTCGCGGGCACGGAAGGTCGGATCTTGCCGCTTCATCATCTCCAGCACGTCGGCGAGCTTCTTGCGCTCGGTCGAGCTTTCGGGCTCGATGGCCATGGCGATGACCGTCTCGGGGAAGTGGATCGATTCCAGCAGGATCGGGTCGTGGGCGTCGCAGAGCGTGTCGCCGGTCACCGAGTGCCGCAGGCCGATCACGCCGATGATGTCGCCGGCCTCGACGGCGGCGACCTGCTTGCGCTCGTCGGCCTGGATCCGCCAGAGTTGCGGCACGTTCTCCTTCTTGTCCTTGCCCGGATTGAGCACGCGGCTGTTGGCCTTCAGTCGGCCGGAATAGACGCGGATGTAGTGCAAATCGCCGTGCGAGTCGGCGACGATCTTGAAGACCAGGCCGCAGAAGGGCTCGTCGGGCTTCGGCTTGCGCGTGAGCTTGGCCTCTTTTTTCTTCGGATTGACGCCTTCCACCGGCGGCATGTCCAGGGGACTGGGCAAGTAGGCCCCGACGGCATCGAGCACCGGTTGCACGCCCATCTTGTTCAAGGCCGAACCGCAGAGCACGGGTACGAGGATGCTGTGCAACGTGGCCTCGCGAAGCGTCTTGCGGATCAACGCCTCGGGCACCGGCTGCTCGTTCAAGAGCAGTTCCATCAGTTCGTCATTGCACATCGAGAGTTGGTCGAGCATCTGTCCCCGCCAAAGCTGGGCGTCGTCCTGCATTTCCTCCGGGATCTCGGCGACGACGATCTCCGTCCCTTCCGGCGGCGTAAATGATAGCATCTTCATGGCGATCAGATCGACGATGCCGCGGAACGGGTTGCGGACGTGGGCCGGCCCTTGGCCGACGGGCAGGATGACCGGCACCGGCTTGCAATTGAGCCGGGTGCGGATTTCTTCCAAGGTGCCGAAGAAGTCGGCCCCTTCGCGGTCCATCTTGTTGATGAAGGCGATGCGGGGGACGCGATATTTGTCGGCCTGCCGCCAGACCGTCTCGCTCTGGGCCTCGACCCCTTCGCGGGCGCTGAACACTACCACGCCGCCATCGAGCACGCGCAGGCTGCGCTCCACCTCGGCGGTGAAATCGACGTGGCCGGGCGTGTCGATGAGATTGATCGTGTAGTCATGCCAAGGGAAGGTCACGCAGGCCGAATAGATGGTAATGCCGCGCTGCTGCTCTTCGGGATCGAAGTCCGTAACGGTGGTGCCCTTGTCGACGTCGCCCAGGCGGTGCGTAAAGCCGCTGTAAAACAGCATCCGTTCGGTGACGGTGGTCTTTCCGGCGTCGATATGGGCAATAATGCCGATGTTGCGAAGATTCTTGATGTCGTGGGACATGGCGGCGGAAACCCGTTGAGGCTAAAGGAGTTAATGATAAAGTCCTGCCCCTTCCCCGTCAACCGAGTGCATCGCCTGAAATAGCCGACATTTGCCGGCGGTCTGGCAAGTGACTTCCGGTGTTTCGCAGTGCAGCCGGTTTCTGATAGAATGATCGGCAAGAAAAACAGGTTTCAGTCGTGGCATGAACAGGGAGCCAATGCGATGAAACGATGGTACTTGGTAATCCTGCTCTTGGCCGGTGCCTTGGCACTGCCGGGCTGCTGACCGAACAAAAAAGGGGCCGTGTCGGTCCCACGAACAAGCTGTGGGCAGCAGGTCCCGTTTCCTTCGGGTGGTTCATAAGGACGCGGGGTCAACAACCGTGATCGGAAGAGCCCGAAAGTGATCCATGTTGAAGGTCAGCAATCGCGTGATTCCATCGTGTCGAGGAGAATCATTCGCCTTCCATCCGACTATAGAGCGATTCGCGCGAGTAGTCGGCGCAACCGGTGCGGACCGTGAAAGGCTCC
Source organism: uncultured Planctomycetia bacterium (assembly GCA_963779975.1). Classification (GTDB taxonomy): domain Bacteria; phylum Planctomycetota; class Planctomycetia; order Pirellulales; family Thermoguttaceae; genus JANXQG01. The sequence continues at coordinate 88,387 of CAWAAL010000002.1, forward strand.
ATCTCCGCGAATACGTCGTCGCCGGCGCTCCCAAGGCCCTCCGAAGGCTCCTCCAGGAAGACGATGACCTCACGAACTTCACCAGGAATTTGGGCGATCTGTTCCGCGATTTCCTGCTTCGATCCTCTCAGGACTTGGGGGCTCATGGTCTTACCTCATGACGTTTTCTGTTGACAAGAAGACTCAAGACAGGACGATGAATTCTCCTGCCAAAAAGACTGGAACCAAAAACCAGCCTTATTCAAATCTTCTTCTGTCAATTATAGCCTGTTGGTTGTTGGTGAGACTTGCCTAGCTCGGCTTGCCTCAAAAAACCCCGTGCAACGGCCCGCCGGGGGCGGCCAGGGCGTCGACCCGCCGCGTCACCTCGGGGTCTTCGATCAGCGGCGGGGCATGTTGCGGCTTCGTCCGCGCGTCGATCACCAGCGAGCCGAAACAGCCCCAGTGCTTGTCGCGGATGAATGGCTCGACGCCGTAAATGTCGGTCGCTGGATTGCTCCGCGTGAACGTGGTCCAGAGAAAATTGTCGAGGCTGCGGGCGGCGAACTCGGACTCATCGACCACCACTACCAGCGGAAAATTGTTGATCGCGTCGCGGCGGTCAAACGTCCGGCAAAAACGGTCGACTGCCCGGTCCGGCCCGCTTTCTTCCTCGCTTGTGTTTCGGGCTTGGATCGCCGGTCCCTGGACGACGAGAATCCCCGGCAGGACGACCATCGGCCGGCGGAAACCGAGTTCTTCGGGCAGGGCGAGGCGGCTGTCGATGGCCACCGGCAAGGTCCGCAACGGCGGACCGGCGGCGGCAATTACGACCTTCGATCCCTGGTTCAAGCCGTTGCCGCTGTAGTCCAGCGTGTCGATCGTGGTGCAGGTCTGGAAGTGCAAGTCCCGCCGCCAATCGACCCGCTCCAGGACGTGCCGGAAGAAATCGCGTACGTTGCGGACATCCAAGTCGGGGTTGTCTTCACCGGCCACGATCAGCAGATACTTGGCCAGCGACAACTGTCCCTGGCCCAGCAAGGCGTTGCTCTGGGTGAGCAATTCCCGCGGCCGCTGCCGGCCTGCGTAAGGCACGTAACGCTCGCTGCCGACTGGCCAGCAGCAGCGGATGCACGCCCGCCGCCTCGACGGCATGCACCGCCCGCACGCCGGCGATCGTGCCCGGCACCACCGGTTCGACCAGCTCGTGGATCAAGGCGCCGAACAGCGAGTCCTCTTGCGGCGGCCGGCCGACGACCGTGAACGGCCAGATGGCGTCCTTGCGGTGGTAAACCCGCTCCACGATCATCACGGGGAAATCGTGGGCCAGGCTGTAATAACCGAGGTGATCGCCGAACGGCCCCTCGGGCAGTTGGCGGCCGGGGTCGATATAGCCGCTGATGCAGAAGTCGGCCTCGGCATGGATGGGAAGCTTCTCGCCCACCGTGACCATCGGCACGCGGCGGCCGCCCAGGGCGCCGGCGAAGGCCAATTCGCTCAGACCTTCGGGCAGCGGCATCACGGCGGCCACGGCCATGGCCGGCGGCCCGCCGACGAACACGTTCACCCGCAGCAGCTTCTTCAGTTCCAGGGCCGCCGCATGGTGCACGCCGATGCCCCGATGGATCTGGTAATGAAGTCCGACCTCGCGATTGCGCTGCGTACTGGTTGCCGCCGAGCTGCACGCGATACATGCCGAGGTTCGAACGCAGCAGGCCCGGACCCGCTTGCGGTGGCGGGGATCTTCCGTATAGACCTGCGGCAAAGTGACGTAGGCGCCGCCGTCGTCGGGCCAGGATTTGAGTTGCGGAAGCTGATCGATGGTCGTCTGGCACTCCAGCACGGGACCGCGCTTGACGCGTTTGGGCAAGGTATGCCAGGCCATCCATGGGGCCTTGAAGTAGGTCATCGGCCGCCGCAGCAGATCGACCGGGTCGACCTGAAGTTTCACGAGCTGCTTGACGCCATCGAGCGTATCGCGGAACAGGTAGCGCATCCGGTCCATCGTGCCGAACAGGTTTCCCAGCATGGGGAAGCGGCAATCCTTGGGGCGCGTGAAGAGCAGGGCCGGGCCGCCGGCGCGGAACACCCGCCGCTGGATTTCGGCCATCTCCAGGTGCGGATCGACCGGCTCGTCGATCCGCACGAGTTGCCTGCTTGGCTTCCAGATCGGCAATACACTCTAGGAGATTGCGATAGCCCATCGATCACAACAACTTTCGCAGGAACTCCGCACTACGTTTGGCCTGCTCGATCGTGCCGCACTCGACGCTCAGCACTAGGTCGTAGGGCGCGCAGCGACAGACCTCGATCACGCCTGCCCAATCGATCACGCCGTCGCCGCAGGCGCAGCCGACGGGCGTGCCGGTGACCTTGCCTCGCTCGGCGTCGGATTGCTGCAGGGAAATGTCCTTGGCATGTACGTGGACGAGGCGGTCCCGGACGTGCCGCAGCCAGCCGACCGGGTCTTCGCCGCCGAGGTAGCTATTGCCGGTGTCGAAATTGATGCCGATGGCCGGCGATTCGACCAGGTTATAGATCCGATCCAGTCCGGCGACGGTCTTGCTGTATTGCTGATGCGGCTCCAAGCCGATCTTGACGGCACGGCGTTCGGCCAGGTTGGCGGCCTCGCGGAGGGTGTAGCGCATCAAGGCATGGTCTTCTTCCACGGTGGTCCAGGACGGCTTGGGACCTTCGTCGGTGTTGACCACCGGGGCGCCGCACTCGGCCGCGAAACGGACCGCCTGCTTGAGGTATTCGACGCTGATCTCCGGCTTGCAGAGCGGCGTGTGGGCGGAAAGGGCCGACAGCTTGACGCCAAACCGCTCGCAGGCGCGGCGGATGCGGTAGGGATCGTCGAGCATGGAGACACTGTGAAAGTAACCGGCCTCGCTCAGCAGTTCGCGGCCCCAGTGGACCATCGGCTCGACGTAATCGTAGCCCAGCGCAGCGGCCTTCTCGACGCCCCATTCGAACGGTTTGTCATCGTGCCGCACGAATTCCAGATTGATGCCCAGGTGGAGGTTTGCCATGATTCGATGCTCTCCGGTGGATTTCAGGGTAAGAGAAAAAACATTATAACCTCAGAACTCGTAGGGTGGCACCAGAGCCGGGGCACCCGCTTGCGGGCCGGCGCTCGCGACCATGCTGCGCACGGTGCCCGCTCGCTGATCCCACCCTACCGGGCTACCCGCCGGAGAGCAGCCGTCCGCGGCTGGGGGCAACCTCCTCGGCCGGGAGTTGGCCGCAGGACTGCCGGAACTGCTTCTCTCCCAGCAGCGGCCGCGATTGCTCCAGCACGCCCAACAGATCGCCCCGCTTGAAATGCAGTTCCGAATGCGGCCAGACACTTTTCGCATCGGCGTAAGGCAGGACGTACTCGACCGCCTTGCGCAGGCTGCGACCGTCGGCCGATTGATAGTGCCACAAGTCCACGCCCACGCGGTCTCCCAAGTGCGCAAGCGTACACAGGGCCCGCAGGTTAAAGACCGTATATCCCCACGACTTCGTCCGTGCCAATTCCCGCGGCTGGGAACCATCGGGCTGGATCTGGCGGTCGATCCGCATGTGCTTACACGCTTCGAGGACCTCGCGGGCGAGATCCGTTTGGCCGGTGTACAAGGCCAACGCACAGAGCTGCGCGTCGTACCAGCAGCCATGATTGTTCGTGGCGGCCGCCTCTTTTCGACCGAAGTCGCTGGTTCTCAGCCACTGGACATAATCGCGGCACCAGGCGGTCATGGCCTTGCGATCGTCGGCCGTCCAGGCCGATGACGACTCCAGCAGTCCGGCCGCATCGGCGACGCCGACCAGTGTGTGGGTGTCGATGATTCCATACGACCGTCCTTCGTGAAGCCCGGGCACCCCCTGGCCGTAACGCAGGTGCGGGTTCATCCGCGTCGCCGGATCGATGAACCAGGTGCGCAGCAAGAGGGCCGCACGGGCCGCGTAACGATCGTCGTCTGTCAGGTAATAAGCCAGGGCCAGGGTCTGAACCGCCGCCGACATGTGCCCCAGCGCGGAAGCATCAGTGCCCTTGCGGCTGTCGGGGTTGACTTCGCCGTCGCGATGCAGCGATGATTTACCATCGTGTTTCTTCGGGTCGGGCCAGAAATAGGGCGCATAGCTGAGGTAATCGTGCTTGTCGCCGCTGGGCGGAACGACCGTTTTTTGCATGACCGAATACGGTCCGGCCTTAAGGGCTTTGTCGGCATCGCGGCGCAGGCGGTCGATAGCCGGTTTCAAAGCCGGGTCGCCTTGGTGAACCGCCGCCTTGGTCTGGGACAGCCTTTGGGGATCGATGCTGAAGACGCGAGGAAGCTGCCCGGCCTTGCCAGGCTTGACGGCAATTTCCTGCTTTTCCGGCGGCGGATCGCACGGCCCGTCTGCTTCGCGGGCCTGGCCGCGGAGCAACCGCGCACTCAGGCCGACGAGCTTCAAGTAGTAGTCGCTGGGCAGACCTTCGTAGGTGAGGAACTGTGCGCCATCGCCCGTCGGCACCTCGTTCGTACACTTGAAGATTGCCGTGCCTTCGTCCAGTTCGTCGAACATGGCCACGTTGAGCATCGCGGCCCCGGCTCGACGCGCTTCGCAGCACTGCCGCCAGAGGAATCGGCCCTTGAGCCGCGGGATCTCGTCCAAAGGCCCATCGTGCTGGTTGTGCCAACTGAAGCCCGGAAAGACCACCGGCATGTATTCCAGGCCGTTCTTCCGGCACCACTCCAGGTCGGGCTTCCAGTATCGAGCGGCATGTTCGGCGACCGCTTGTGGCGTGGCATAACGTCCGACGGTCCAGGGGCTGACGACATTGCCCGACCGCAGCACGTCGAGCAACGCTTTGTCGTGCATGGTGTCGCGGCGGAGCGTTCGCCAGCCGATGGGCACGCCGCAAATCACGCAGCACCCGTCGTCGCGCAGGGATTTTATTAGCTTGCGGCAATCTTCCAGTGAGTACTTCCGCCCGTCGTCGAAGCCGATGCCCCAGACCTCGACCACCGGCCGGCCACCCTGTCGCAAATAGGCCGAATCGGCGCCAAGCTGCATGCGATGATGAAGATCGCGCCAGTCGTCGATCACTTCGTCGATGCAGCCCGCCTGGAGCCCGGTGAGGTCATATTCCACGGCGTAGGTGCGGCCGTAGCGATTGGCCCCTTCACGGCAGTGGCCGAGCACGGTGTTGTTCTGCCGCAGGACCACCGGGTCGCGGAGATCGCAGGCAAAGCGCTGCACGAGCACGCCGTCGATGCCAGCATCGCGCATCCATTGGAAATGCCGCAGTACGGTCGCACGCTTGAACGAACTGAAGACTTCCGCCGGCCGGCCATTGGCAGACCGGATTTCGGTGGCGAAGCGTTCGTCGGGGCCCAATTCGGAGAGGTCGGGCCAGAGATCCACGCGGACGTTTCCCGCGGCCGGAACGCCGCGCCAATGCTTGGCCCAATGGTGCCAGCCGCGGCCGGCGCCGTCGCCTTCGCAGGCAAACCAGCCTTGGTAGCCGCACAACACCTTGCCCTGGAGCGTGGTGGCGTCGACGCCACGGGCGGTAGGACCCTCATAGGGCCGGAGCGTCTCCTGCTTGACCGCTTCCAACTCGGGCGATTTTGCCGGCGGCTGGCCATGCGCCGGGAGACCGGCCAAAAGCATGAAACACAGTAATGGGGATGCAATGCGAGTTATCTGCACGGTTTTACTTGCCTTGCCAGGCCACTCTGCCTACGAAAAACGGTCCCATGTGGTCGATGTGCAGCGAGGTCTGCCTGGTTTTGCGCATCCTCTGCACGATGGCCGAGAGCGGGTAGAGCCCTGACCCCAGCAGGCCAATCACGAAATCATTGTCGTGCTTGTCCAGTCCATGGCAGGCGAGGCGGATGTCGTGGCCCAGTCCCGCCTTGCCGAAGACGCGGCCGATGCCGCCATGCTCGAGCAGGATGATGCGTTGCTCGTCAGCCGACAGCCGCTCGAAGGACCCGGCCCGCCGCAAGGGATACCAAACCACCCAGCGCAATTCTGGATCGACGATGCGGCTGCGCGGCCGGACGAGCAGGGCGTCTTCCAGGTCGGGCTCGTAGCCCTGTGCGTACGTCCGTCCCAGCATCGTGTATTCCGGCTTGGGCGCAAGCGCGGAAAACGGTGGCCGATTGAGGAACTGGCGAATTGTCGTGACGAAGTACTCGGGATCTTCGCTCAGGACGACCATCGCCACGCCGTGGGGATCGTTTACGTCTTCGTACAGGGCCCCGCTGACCTTGGCTTCTTCCAAGGCCCGGATCAACGGCCCGGAATCGGAACTGTCGCCAAAGGCCAGGAACTGCATGAACAGCCGCCGGTCCAAAATGATGGGCGTGCCGTCCGGGCCGCGGCCTTTCTCGCGAATATCGATCGGTTCGTGCGTCTCCGGACTCATTTTCAATCTTCCTGCGGCGTGCTGTTTCCTGTAAGTGATTCACCGATCCTAACCCGGTTTATTCGCTAATTGTAGGGGCGCGTGAAGCGAATTGCGGGAAAATGGCGGCCCTTGGCCGGCCCCGCCGCGTTGCGCAGACACGCAGCCCCAGCGCCGCTGCCGCGACAATAAGACTGATGAACGTGGAGGGTTCGGGCAGCGATTGAACGACAGTAAAGCTCGAACTGGCCGAGTCGCCTGAATCCGTGGTCGTAAGCGCCGACGGATTCGCGAAATCATCGAGTGACGTGTTGCTCATGTTGATTTCCGTCGCCTGCCAAGCCGCGTCGTCGATGGGCCCGGTAGTCGAACCAATCGTGGCCAGGGCATTCGTAAACGTGACGCTGCCGAAGTTGGGCAAAGGAACGATTGCTCCGCTATACGTTGGGGCTTCCGCGACCCATTCCGCCGACGTCCTTGACGCCGTGGAAGACGTTCTTGGAAATCGAAAAACTCCAGCCGCTGGTGGCGTCGGCGATCGACAAAAGATACTGGTCCGGACAATTCGGCTGGTCGTATTGCACGCTCGCCGTGATCGAGTCGCCGGGCGAAACTTTGTACGCACGGCCGGTCAGCGTGATCATGCCGGCGGGATACATCTCATACCACGCCAAATACACGGGCGTGGTCCCGTCAAGGATGTAGGATTCCGTGCCAACTTGCTCCACCGTGTTATTGTCGAACCCGTCGATCCCCACCCATGTCGCACAGCACGACCAAGGGGCCCCCCCGGCATTCGGCGACCGCGTGACCTTCGGGACGGTCCACGATCCGCTGACTGCGTTGACGGAATCGCTCACCGGGCTGCTGAAGTCGGTTTCGGCGGCGTACCCGGCCCAATTCGCCGAGTTATAGAGCAACGGGTCCATCTCGGCCCGCGAAGCAGGAGTCAAGGCGGGATCGATCGTGTCGGCGCCGGACGGTGTAGATGAAAGGACCACGGCGACAAGGACCACGGGAGCGAGGCCCATGGCGCGCATGGTCGACGTGATGGATTCCATGCCTTATCCTAAAATGCGCGTCAGGGAAACAAAGTCCAGTCTAAGCGGCAATTTCCGCAAAGTCAACCTTTTTCGGGATATTTGCGCTGGCAGCCTCGGTCCCTTCAAGCCTGACTGATAATCTAGCCGATATGTGGAGATTATTCCGGCCAAGGGAAAAATCGCCTCACGCAACCAAAAATTTTCGTCGAGGCCCCGTTGACGCCCTTTTGGCGATTCCGTATCATTGATGGTTTCCGCTGGTGGCAGCCGGTGCTGGCATCAGCAAGTGATTCGTGTGTTTGCTGATTGACAAGCTGGGAATCGATTCGCCGGAGGGCATCCGTGGCCGGGCATACTACCGAAGTAATTCGCATCAGAATGGAGGCGTACGATCACGCTATCCTGGATCAAAGTGCGACGGAAATCGTCGAGACGGCGAAGCGAACTGGGTCCAAAGTTCACGGGCCGATTCCCTTGCCGACGCGGATCGAGCGGTATACCGTCTTGTCGAGCCCTCACATTGACAAGAAGGCACGCCAGCAATTCGAGATCCGTACGCACAAGCGGCTGATCGACATCATGGAGGCCACTGCCAAGACGGTTGAGGCGCTCAATAAACTCAGTTTGCCGCCGGGCGTCGATATCAAAATCAAGGCCACCAGCAGGCATTAAAGATTAGTAGAACGGAATCCATTCCGTTCCGTGGAGAAGGCGACCGAACGGAAATCATCCCCCGTCATGAATTAATGGGATGAATTCCATGTTGTGAAACGCATATTCGGGCACATTTGGGCACATTATGCATCGGAAGCTCTGCGGATAGACCGGCTCTAGGCCGGAGCCTCCGCAAGGCGACGTGAATAAAGGTTATTACGATGGGATTAGGACTACTCGGCCGCAAGGTCGGGATGACGCAAGTTTTTGACTCCGCCGGGCGCGTGATCCCCGTTACGGTGATCGAGGCGGGTCCGTGCCATGTCCTCCAGGTGAAGACGACCGACCGCGATGGTTACGAAGCGGTCCAACTCGGATTTCTGGATAAACCCCGTCGTTTGGCCAGCCGCAGTGAACGCGGCCACGTCGCACGACTGGAAAGCAAGCGGCAGAAACAGCGCGCCGTCGCCAACGTCCAGCCGGTTGAAAAACCCGGCACCGAACCCAAGCGGTTCATTCGCGAATTCCGCACGGCGGTTGACGGCTGTAAGGTCGGCCAGGAACTCAAGGTCGATATTTTTGCCAACGTCAAGGCCGTCGATGTCTCCGGCATCACCAAGGGCCGCGGCACGACTGGAGCCATGAAGCGGCATAATTTCGCCGGCCAGCGGGCCAGCCACGGCGTGAAGAAGGTGCATCGCCACGTCGGCTCCATCGGTATGAATACCGATCCGCACCACGTCTTCAAAGGCCACAAGATGGCTGGCCATTACGGTACGGAAAGAGTTACCGTTCGCAATCTGCTCGTTGCCCGGTTGGATTCGGAAAACAACCTGATCCTGGTTCGCGGCGCCATTCCCGGGCCCGTCGGCGGTTACGTGGTCATTCGCCAGAGTAACAAGGTCGGTCCCGGGACGAAGAAATAGCCGGAACGAAGAAGTAGAAGGAAGAAGTCATGGCAACACTGGCAATTCATGATCGAACGGGCGCCGAGGTCGGGAAGTACGAGATCGACCCGGCCCAGATCGCTCCGCGGATCAGCAAGCAGTTGATTCACGATGCCGTGGTGATGTATCAGAACAACCTCCGCTTGGGTACCGTGCGGACGAAGAATCGCACCGACGTGCAGGGCACGACGAAGAAGATGTATCGGCAGAAGGGCACGGGCAATGCCCGCGCCGGTTCGCGCCGCAGCGGTATTCGCCGCGGCGGCGGACACATCCACGCCCTTCGCCCCCGCGATTGGTCGTATCGCCTGACGAAGAAGGCCCTGCAACTGGCTACCCGCATGGCGTTGGCCGCGCGGATCGCCGACAACGAAGTGACGCTCATCGATCAACTTGTCTTCCCGCAACCGAAGACCCGCGAAGCCGCGGCAATCGTCAAGGCCCTGAAACTCGATGGCGCCACGTTGCTGGTCGCCGTGTCGGGCTACGACGCCAACGTATACAAAAGCATCCGCAATTTGACCGACGTGGCCGTATTGCCGGTCAGTGAGTTGAATGCCCTGAATGTTTTGCGGCCGCGCCGCTTGCTGTTGACCACGTCGGCCCTGGACGCCATCCGCAGCAAGGTTGCCGAGCAGAAGGTTGGTGAGCCAGAGGCTTCTGGGCAAGAGACCTCCGGAGAGGCCGAGAAGTCCGAGGAAGCAGGAAATAGTTGAGGTTGGAGTGCGTTGTAGGGTGGGCTTTAGCCCGCCGGTGCAGCGCGTTCCGGAGAACGAATACTTGAAGGCGGGCTAAAGCCCGTCCTACTACGGGGATACTGCTCATGGCAGCCGAAATCGAACGACACAATTTGAACTTAGCGCCGCACCAGATCATCATCCGGCCGCTGGTCACCGAGAAGGGTATGCACAAGGCCGATCGCAACAACGCCTATGCCTTCGAGGTCAATCGCCTGGCTGGCAAGGACGATATTCGTCATGCGGTCGAAGAACTCTTCGATGTCAAGGTGACGGCCGTGCGTACGCAGAATCGCAAGGGCAAACCCCGCCGCACCAAGATGCGGGAGAGTACTACCAAACCGTGGAAGAAGGCCATCGTTACCTTGAACAGCGAAGATCGGATCAACTTCTTCTAAACGCAGGGTGGGGTTTAGCCCTCACGTCAAGGTGGGCGGAAGCCCACTCTACAGTAAACGAGACCACCATGGGCATTCGACGTTACAATCCGACTTCTCCCGGCCGCCGCGGGGCGACCGTGAGCGATTTCACCGAGTTGACGCCGGGTGCGCAGCCGGAAAAGAGCTTGCTGCGCCCAAGCGCCGGACGGGCGGCCGCAACAACCAGGGCAAGGTTACCGCCCGATTTCGGGGTGGCGGACACAAGCGGGATTATCGCATCATCGACTTCCGGCGCGACAAGGACGGCGTGCCGGCCAAGGTCGATTCGATTCAGTACGATCCCAATCGCACGGCCCGCATCGCCTTGTTGCACTATGCCGACGGCGAGAAGCGTTATATTCTGGCCCCCATCGGCCTGAAGGCGGGCGATCAGGTGCAGAGCGGCCAGGACGCTCCGGCCTCGGTCGGCAACGCCCTGCCGCTGGCGAAGATTCCGACCGGCATGACGGTCCACAATATTGAAATGCAGCCGGGCCGCGGCGGCGTGCTCTGCCGTTCGGCCGGCGTGGGCGCTACCTTGGCTGCCCGCGATGCCGATTGGGCCCAGATCAACCTGCCCAGCGGCGAAATCCGCCGCGTGCCGGCTACCTGCCGGGCGACGATCGGCTCGTTGAGCAACGCCGACAACATGAATATCGTGCTGGGCAAGGCCGGCCGCAAGCGGTGGATGGGCCGCAAGCCCCATAACCGCGGCACGGCCATGAATCCCATCGACCACCCGCACGGCGGCGGTGAAGGCCGGACCAAAGGCGGCCGTCACCCGGTCAGCCCTACGGGCGTGTTGGCCAAGGGCGGTCGCACCCGCAAGCGTCGCAAGCCGTCGAACAAGGCCATCGTCCGTCGTCGCAAGTCGCGGCGTTACGGCCAGTTGAAGATCAAGTGAGATTATGAGCAGATCCCTGAAAAAAGGTCCCTTCGTTCATCCCAAGGTTTACGCCAAGGTCGAGAAGATGAACATGATGGGAGTGAAGGACCCGATCAAGACTTGGGCCCGGGCATGTACGATCGTTCCCGAGTTCGTCGGGCACACGTTCATGGTCCACAACGGCAAGATCCACGTGAAGGTGTTCGTGACCGAGGAAATGGTCGGTCACCGCCTGGGCGAGTTTGCCCCGACGCGGACCTTCCGCGGCCACGGCGGCAAGGGAGGCAAGAAGTAAATCATGTCTTACGAAGCAACCCATCGCTACGCGAAGATCAGTCCCCGCAAGGTCCGGCCGCTGGCGGACTTGATTCGCGGGAAGTTCGCCGACGAGGCCCTGGAAATCCTCCGTTTTCAGCCGCACCGCGGGGCGCGGCTGTTGGAGAAGGTGCTGCAAAGCGCGTTGGCCAACGCCGAGGACCGGCGGGCCGCCGATCTGCACCACCTGATCGTCGTCGACGCCCGCATCGACGGCGGCCCGATGTTCAAACGCATGCAACCGAAGTCGCGCGGCATGGCCTCGATCATCAAGAAGCGGATGTCGCACATCCGCGTGGAGTTGGAGTAGTTATGGGTCAGAAAGTCAATCCCATCTGTTTTCGCACGGGGATCATGATCGGCTGGAAGAGCCGCTGGTATGCTTCCAAGCAGGAATATGCCGACCTGCTGATCGAGGACCACAAGATCCGCGATTTCATCAAGAATCGCAAAGACAAGTTCGGCAAGGCGATCTATCCGTCGATCGCCAAGATTGAAATCGAGCGGACGCGGGACGAGGTCAAGGTGATCTTGTTTTCGGCCCGGCCCGGCGTGTTGATCGGCCGCAAGGGCGAGCACGTCGAGGAGTTGCAGAAGGAACTCCAGGACAAGACCGGCCGGCGGATCAACATCAAGATCGAAGAGTTGAATCGTCCGGAGTTGGTCGCGCAGCTCGTCGCCGAGGACATCGGCGAGCAGTTGGTCAAGCGGGCGGCGTTCCGCCGCACGATGAAGCGGGCCATCGAAACTACCATGGAGGCGGGAGCGAAGGGGATCAAGATCCAGCTTTCCGGCCGGTTAGGCGGCGCGGAAATGTCGCGTCGCGAAAAACAGATCGCCGGCTCGATGCCCCTTTCGACCTTGCGTGCGAACATCGACTACGGTTTCGCCGAGGCGATGATCGCCCAGGGACACATCGGCATTCAAGTTTGGATCAACCTAGGCACCTTTAGCGAGGAAGACATCAATGGCGCTAATGCCCAAGCGAGTACTGCACCGAAAAAGCCAAAGAAGACGTATAAGAGGTGAGGCCACGCGCGGCAACCGCGTCGTTCATGGCGACTTCGGCCTGCAGGCATTGCAAGGCGGTTGGATCAGTGCGCAGACGCTGGAGGCCGGCCGTATTGCCGCGCAGCAGTACCTCCGCGCCGAAGGTCGCTTGTACATCCGCGTCTTCCCCCACAAGCCCATCACCTCCATCCCCTTGGAAACCCGCATGGGCAAGGGCAAGGGCGAGCCGGAGTATTGGGCGGCCGTGGTCAAGCCGGGTACGGTCCTGTACGAGGTTGGCGGCATCAGCGAGGAAGCCGCGCGGATGTGCCTGGCCCGCCTGGCCCACAAGATGCCGGTCAAGGTGCGTTTCCTTCGTCGGCGGCCGATGTAGTAGGAGAGGACTTAGAGCCGTAGGGTGGGCCGAGTGAAACGAGTCCCACCACGAGAAACGCGAGAAATTGGTGGGACTCGTTTCACTCGGCCCACCCTACGACGAAGCACTAAGAAGCAAGAGTTTTTCAGTCATGGCCAAGATCAGTGAACTGCGAGACATGAGCGACGAGCAACTCCGGTTGCTCCTAAAGGACACGAAAGACCATCTCTTTCGTCTGCGGATCCAGAGTCAGACCGAGCGACTGGACACGCCGAGCGAGTTGAAGAAGAATCGGCTGTTGATCGCCCGGATTGAAACCGTGCGGCGGCAGCGGGAATTGAAGGCGGCGGCCGCGGCTGTAGATGTTGCGGCGGCGCAAACTGTCAGCGGGAGCTAAGATCGAACTTGATCGGGCCGAGCCGATCATCGTGATGCCCACAAGGCATAGCCGGAAGTCGGAACCAGAACAGCAATAGTCAGTTTTTTCGGAAGATAGCCATGCCCAAGAGAATTGTGACCGGCATTGTGACCCGCGATAAGGCGGCGAAGACGCGACGCGTCGAGGTGACCCGCCTGGTGCGGCATCCGCGCTATGGCAAAATCCTCCGTCGCCGGACGGTCTGCACCGCCCATGACGAAGAGAACCAGTCCCATGCCGGTGACGTGGTAGAGATCGAGGAATCGCGGCCGCTTTCGCGGACCAAGCGCTGGAAGCTGTTGCGCGTGGTGTCGAAGGGCGCCGTGGCCGGTGCCGCCAAGCCGCTGGCGGGCGCGCCAGTAGGCGATGCCGCCCCGGAAGACGCGGGCAAGGTTGTTTAGGGAATACGGAAGAACAAGTTGAGTTAACGGCGGGCTTTCGGGCCGAGTAAGCGAACAGTGAACGGGACGAGCGAATCATGATTCAAATGCAAACGCGGCTCGACGTGGCCGACAACACCGGCGCCAAGGAATTGTATTGCATCAAGGTCCTGGGCGGCAGCCGGAAGCGCTCGGCGCGGATCGGCGACGTGATCATCTGCAGCGTCAAAGGCGTAATCGCCGGCAGCGACTTCAAGAAGGGCGCTATTGTGCGGGCGGTGGTCGTCCGCTGCAGGCAGCCGACCCGCCGCGCGGACGGCAGCTACGTTCGCTTCGACAGCAACGCGGCGGTGATCGTCGATAACGATCAAAACCCCCGCGGGACGCGCATCTTCGGCGCCGTCGCCCGGGAATTGCGGGAACGAAACTTCATGAAAATCATCAGCCTCGCCGCTGAGGTGGTTTGAGATCGGGGTGGTCTGAAATGTGGATTCGAAAAAACGATACAGTGGTGATCATTCGCGGCGAGGACCGCGGTGCGCGGGCGAAAGTCCTGCGCTTGGTCCGCGACAAGTCCGGCAACGGCGCGGACCGCGTGGTCGTGGAAGGCGTGAACCGGGTCTATCGGCACGTCCGTCGCAGCCAGCGGAACCCGCAGGGCGGCCGGCTTTCCGTGGAGATGCCCGTTCCGCAAAGCAACGTGGCGTTGCTCTGCCAGGCCTGCGGCAAGCCGACCCGCGTCGGCGCCCGCTTCCTGGACGACGGTGCGAAGGAACGCTATTGCAAGAAGTGCGGCGCGTCGCTCGGTGCGATCTCGCCTGCCAAGACGACCCGGACGAAAAATTGATTCCGGGGGAATAGACGAGTAGAGTATTTCAAGCACGGAATCCGAATGTCGAAATCCGAAACGATCTCCAATATGGAAATTCAGATTTCCCAACAGGGTTGTTTCAGTCATCGGCATTTTTCCTGATGTGAATTGGTTCGGATTTCGGATCTCGGAAGTATTGACATGAGCGAAAAGAACAGCACAGAAGCCGCCGCCGAAGACAACGGACCTAAGGCCGACGCTAAGCCGCCGAAAGCCGAAGGCAAGGGACCAAAAGGCGAAGGCAAGGGACCAAAGGGCGAAGGCAAGGCGCCGAAAGGCGAAGGCAAGGCGCCGAAAAGCGAAGGCAAGGGGTCGAAAGGTGAAGGCAAGGGATCCAAAGGCGAGAGCAAAGCGCCGAAGAAGGTCCCCACGCCCCGCCTGATGGAGCGTTACTTCAAGGAAATCGTTCCCGCCCTCTCGGCGCAGTTCGGGCGGGCCAATATCCTCTCGCTGCCGCGGCTGAGGAAGATCGTGATCAACATGGGCGTCGGCAAGGCGATCACGGAGAAGAAGTTCATCGAAGAGGCCGTCGAGGCGATGAAGACGATCGCCGGCCAGAAGCCGGTCGTGACCCGCGCGCGTCTGTCGGTCGCCGGATTCAAGCTTCGCGAAGATCAGGCCGTCGGTTGCAAGGTGACCTTGCGCGGCAAGCGGATGTACGAGTTTCTCGACCGGCTGATCGCTCTGGCGCTGCCCCGCGTGCGCGACTTCCGCGGCCTGAATCCCGACGGCTTCGACGGCCACGGCAATTATAGTTTGGGCCTGACCGAGCAATTGGTCTTCCCCGAGTTGAACCCGGACAAGTTCACGAACGTGCAAGGCATGCACGTGACCCTGGTGACCAACAGCGGCAGCGACGACGAGTCGCGGGCGTTGTTGCGGGCGATCGGCATGCCCTTGCGGCAGTCCTAACGTCCCCTTGTTGCGCGGCGACCTGTCGCGCGTTATCCAGGACCCTGAATGCATGGCAAGTAAATCGAAGAGGGCTATGGCCTTGCGGCCGCCGAAGTTTTCCACGCGTCTGGTGCGGCGCTGCCGGCTTTGCGGCCGGCCGCGGGCCGTTTACCGGAAGTTTGGAATTTGTCGGATCTGCTTTCGTAACTTAGCGGACGAGGGAGCGATTCCCGGCGTCCGCAAGGCGAGCTGGTAAGAGGAACCCCATACCTATGATGACCGACCCCATCGCCGACATGTTGACCCGCATCCGCAATGCGGTGCGCGTGGAAAGGCCGCACGTCGATCTCCCGCTTTCCAAGGTGAAACGCGGACTCGCGGAAGTCTTGAAACGCGAAGGCTACATCTGGGATTGGGAGGAAGTGCCCATGGAACCCGCCAAGCAGCTCCGGCTGCACCTGAAGTACGGCCCCAACGGCGAGCGCGTGATCCGCACGATCCGCCGCATCAGCAAGCCGGGCCGCCGCGTGTATAGCGGTTCGACCCAACTGAAACCCGTGCTCGGTGGACTGGGAATCTCGGTCATCAGCACCAGCCGAGGCGTGATCAGCGATCGCGAAGCGCGGCAGCGCAAACTCGGCGGCGAAGTGCTGTGCGAGATTTGGTAGTCACACGAAAAGGCAAAATATCATGTCCCGTATTGGAAGAAAACCTGTTGCCGTACCGGCCGGCGTGAACGTCGCGGTCAGTGGCCGCACGGTCTCGGCGGAAGGCCCGAAGGGCAAGCTCCAGTGGGAGTTTCGGCCGGAGATCCGCGTCGAACACGACGCCGCGGCCAAGTCGCTGACCGTCTCCCGTGGCAGCGATGCCCGGCTGGACCGGGCCCTCCATGGCTTGACCCGCGCCGTGTTGCAAAACATGATGGTTGGCGTGACGCAGGGCTACGAGAAGCGGCTGGAACTGGTGGGCGTCGGTTACATTGCCGCCCTCCAGGGGCAGACGCTCCAGCTTCGCGTGGGCCTGGCCAACGAACTTCAGGTGCCGATCCCCGCCGGCCTGAAGGTGGCCTGCCCCGATCAGCAGCACATCGTCATTCAGGGGATCGACAAGCAATTGGTCGGCCAGTTTGCCGCGGAAGTCCGGGCCTTGCGGAAGCCCGAGCCCTACAAGGGCAAGGGCGTTCGCTACCTGGGCGAGCAGGTCCGCCGCAAGCAGGGCAAGGCCATGGTGAAGTAGGAAATCCGAAACCCGCAACGAGACCGTTTGTTTCCGGCTCCCGAATCAATGTACTGCGAGACTTAACCGTGCAACATCAACGACAAATATTGCGACAGCGCGAACGGCGGGCGGTCCGCGTCCGTAATCGCGTGAAGCGCGACGCGCATCGGCCGCGGTTGGCGATCTTCCGCAGCCACCAGAATATTTACGCCCAGATCATCGACGACTCCGCGGGCAAGACCCTGGTTGCGGCCAGCAGCCGCGATCAGGCCCTCCGCCAGGATCTGCGCTATGGCGGCAACAAGACGGCTGCCGTGGCCGTGGGCAAGGCCCTGGCCCAGCGGGCTTTGGAAGCGGGCGTGCAGGAGGTCGTGTTCGACCGCCGCGAGTACAAGTACCACGGCCGCGTGGCCGCCCTGGCCCAAGCCGCCCGGGAGGCCGGCTTGAAGTTCTAATTAACGCAACGTACATGCCTACCGCCGACCATGAGTTCATGGCGGGCGTGAAGTCGTGTTACCCCGTACAGCACCAAGAAGTACAGCTATGTCATCTGATACAGAACCGTCTGGACGCGATAAACTGATCGAGAAGGTGATCAAGATCCGGCGTTGCGCCGCCGTGGTCAAGGGAGGCCGCCGCTTCAGTTTCACCGCCATGGTCGTGGTGGGCGATGGCCGCGGGAAGGTCGGCTGGGGATACGGCAAGGCCAACGAAGTGCCGCCCGCCGTGGAAAAGGCGGGCAAGGACGGCGACGCGGAAGATGATTCAGATCGCCCTGCAAGGCACGTCGATCCCGCACTCGGTGCAGGGCCGCTTCGGCGCGTCCAGCGTCAAGCTGATCCCCGCGGCACCGGGCACCGGCGTGATTGCCGGCTCGGCGGTCCGCGCCGTTTGCGAGGCCGTCGGCATCCACGACATCCTCACGAAGAGCTACGGCTCCACCAATCCACACAACCTGGCCAAGGCCGCCATCGAGGCGTTGCAGCAGCTCCGTACGCAATCCGAGGTTGAGCGGCTGCGGGGAGTATCTTTGTCATGAATCTGCACGAAGTTCATCAGGATGTTCATCGCAACAGGTCGCGCAAGCGACTCGGCCGCGGCGTGGGGTCGGGCTTGGGCAAGACTGCCGGCAAAGGCCACAAGGGCCAGCGGTCCCGTCCGGGTTACAACGCCCTCAGCGTGTTCGAAGGCGGTCAGATGCCTTTGGTCCGCCGCATTCCCAAACGCGGGTTTCACAACCAGTTCGCCTTGGAAGTGGCCGCCGTCAACGTGGGCGATCTCCAGCACCGCTTCGAAGCCGGCGAGGAAGTCAGTCCCGCCACGCTTAAGACCCGCGGCTTGGTGAAGGGCCAGTACGATCTGCTCAAGATCCTGGGCGACGGCGAGTTGACCAAGAGTTTGAAGATCTCCGCTCACCAGTTCAGCGCCTCGGCCAAAGAGAAGATCGAGAAGGCGGGTGGTCAGATTACCGTGTTGCCGGGCAAGAAGCCGGTCGTCAAGGTGAAGAAGGAACGGAAGAAGGCGGCGAACTGACGCCTCAGCCCTGTCTGCCCTTTAGCCACGGAGGCACACTATGTGGGAAAAAATTCGCGTCATTTTCACCATCCCCGAGTTGCGGCGGAAGATCTTCTTCACGCTGCTCCTCCTAGCGGTTTATCGCGTGGGATCGCACATCCCTTTGCCGATCTTCAGTCACGAAAAGTTGGCGGCCTTGTTTGACACCAAGGGTGGGGAGGGCGGTCAAGGCGGCGGTCTCCTCGAACAAATGTCCATCTTCAGCGGCACGCAATTGGGGCAGGCGACCATTTTCGGTTTGGGCATCATGCCCTACATCTCGGCCTCGATCATCTTCCAACTCCTGGCGAGCGTCTATCCGCCCCTGGAAAAGCTGCAAAAGGAGGGGGAGACCGGGCGGAAGAAGATCAACGAATATACCCGCTACGCCACTGTTTTTCTCTGCCTGGGACAAAGTTGGTTCTACGTCATTTGGCTTTCCTCCAACAAGGATCTGGTCAATTCCCAGTTTTTGTATAACAATCCCAGTACGATGAGCAGCGGCCTGCAGTGGTCTTGGATGTTCGTCGCGGTGGTCACCATGACCGCCGGCACCGTCTTTCTCATGTGGCTGGGCGAACAGATCGACGAGTACGGCATCGGCAATGGAATCAGCCTGCTCATCATGGGGAACATCCTCGCACGGTTGCCCAGCGCAATTCTCGACGTTGTGAAGCCGATCATGGCCGGAGGCGGCCTGGAGTTGGGCAGCGGCCGCGGTCAAATGGGCGTGGAAAAGCTCTTGGTGCTGATCGTGCTCTTCGTCGGCGTGATCGCTGGAGTGGTGCTCATCAGCCAGGGCCAGCGGCAGATTCCCACACAAAGTGCCAAACACGTCCGCGGCCGCAAGGTCTTTGGCGGTACGCGCCAGTACCTGCCGTTGCGAGTCAACCAGGCCGGTGTCATGCCCATCATCTTCGCCAGCAGCCTGTTGTTGTTCCCCATGATGATCTTCGGCTATCTGGCCAAGCAGTTCCATAGCGAATGGCTGGTGTGGCTGGAAAGTTCGTTCCACCGCGGCGAATCGTTCCTTTACAACCTCCTGTACGTTCTCTTGATTTACTTCTTCTGCTACTTCTGGACGGCCATCACGTTCAACCCGAAGGACATGGCTGACAACCTGAAGAACTACGGCAGCTTCATCCCCGGATATCGCCCCGGTCGCCGTACGGCCGACTACCTCGAAAAGGTAATGGTCCGCATCACCTATGTCGGGGCGGGCTTCCTATCGGTCATCGCCATCATTCCAACGATTGTTTCCTCGAATATGGGTGTTTCCTACTCGCTCGCCGCTTTTTATGGGGGCACGAGCCTGTTGATCGCCGTGAGCGTGGCCTTCGACCTGGTCCAGAAGATCGACAGCCACCTCGTGATGCGGAACTACAAGGGACTGTTAGGAAAAGGGTGATGTCCTGCGAATCGTATTCGTCACTGCGTGGGAGTAGGTCCTGGCGTGGAAATCCTTCGATCCCCCCGAGAAATTGCCCAAATGCGAAAAGCGGGTCTCCTCGTGTGGGAAACCTTCGACATGGTCAAGAAAATCGTCGCGCCGGGCGTGGCGACCATGGAGATCGATGCCGCCATTGAAGACTTTTATCGCCGACACAACGCCGAACCGCTGTTCAAGTTCTATCCGAACTCCAGCGAAGGTGGTCCGCCGTTCCCGGCCGTGACCTGTATTTCGATCAATCGCGAGGTTGTCCATGGCATCCCCGGCAGGCGGAAACTGGTCGAAGGCGACGTGGTGAGCGTCGATACAGGTTGTAAATATAACGGTTGGTGCGGCGATGCGGCGGTGACGCTGCCGGTGGGTCGGATCGACCCCGAAGCAGACCGACTCCTAGCTGTCACCCGCGACGTGCTTCATCTAGCCATCCGGCGGATGGGGGAGCGACGCTGGTGGAGCGAGGTGGCAGAGGAAATGCAGACATTTGTTCGCAAGGCGGGCTTTTCCGTGGTAGAGGACTTCGTCGGCCACGGCATCGGTCGCAACATGCACGAGGATCCGCAGGTGCCGAACTTCGTGAAACGCGGTTACCGCCGGGGCAGAAACGACTTTCGCCTGGTACCGGGCCGCGTGATCGCAGTCGAGCCGATGGTCAATATGGGCACCAAGGACGTTCGTGTCCTGCCTGACCAGTGGACCCAAACCACTGCCGATGGCAAGCCGAGTGCGCATTTTGAACATACGGTTGCCCTTACCGAGTCCGGGCCCGTGGTATTAACCGCCGGGCCGAACGGTGAGAGCTGGTGAGTTTTTTTCGGCCGGGGGCCTTGAAGCAATCGGTCACTATGGCTTATACTAATATACTTTGCCTCTTTCCGGAGCCCTGGACCAAGCCCGGGGGCGCGGTTGGATCTGGCCTTGGAAGCGGTTTCAAGAGCGGACGCGCAGGTGCCCGCCCTTTGCCGCTGGCCCGGTCTTGAGACAGTTTCTTGGAAAACGGGTGTCGAATCATGAAAGTCCGAGCTAGCGTAAAGCGAATTTGTGAACACTGCAAAATTGTCCGACGTCGTGGGGTGATCTTCGTCGTCTGCACTAATCCGCGCCATAAGCAACGTCAGGGTTGACGCCGGAGCGGGCAAGATATCGAGTGATGGGACATTGAGGAGTATTGAGATATGCCGCGTTTGTTGGGTGTTGATATCCCGAACGATCGTCCGACCGTGATCGCCTTGCAGTACCTTTATGGGGTAGGGCCGAAGATTGCGCGCGATTTGTGTCACAAGGCCGGCGTCGATCCGCAGGCCAGGGCCAAGGAACTTCGCGAAGACGAACTCGCGCGGATGGCGGCCCTGTTGGACAAGGACTACGTGGTCGAGGGCCAGTTGCGGCGTCAGGTCAACCAGAACATCATGCGGTTGCGCGACATTGCCTGTTATCGGGGCATTCGCCACCGCCGTGGACTGCCCGTTCGCGGCCAGCGCACGCGTACCAACGCGCGTACCCGAAAGGGTCCCAAGAAGACGGTCGCTGGAAAGAAGGGCGTGAAGGATCTGCGGTAACGCGGGTTATAGGGTGGGCTTTAGCCCCCTTTTACGTGATGGCGGGCTAAGGCCCGCCCTACCAGAATACACAATCCCGGCAGCGTGCCGGTTTTAGAGCGGAGCGAGAAGCATCGTGGCAAATCCCAAACCACAATCCCAGCAGCAGGCGCAGGCGCGGCGGAAAGTGCGTCGCAACGTGACCGTGGGCGTGGCCCACATCAAGGCCACGTTCAACAACACGACGATCACGATCACCGACACCAAGGGCGACGTGCTTTGCTGGGCCAGCGCCGGCACGAGCGGTTTCAAAGGCAGTCGAAAGAGCACGCCGTTTGCCGGGCAGATGTCGGCCCAGCAAGTCGCCGACAAGGCGATCAAGTGCGGCATGAAGGAAGTCGACGTGAAGGTCCGCGGTCCGGGCAGCGGACGTGAAAGCGCGATCACGGCCTTGCAGGCGGCCGGCTTGAAAATCAAATCCATCGAAGATGTCACGCCCCTGCCGCACAACGGCTGCCGGCCCAAGAAGCGGCGGCGCGTGTAAACTTAAACCTGAAATCCTTTGGCAATGTAGCGAACTAGAAATACCCTATGGCACGTCAACTTTCACCCGTTTGCCGGCTGTGCCGCCGCGAGGGAATGAAGCTGTTTCTCAAAGGCACGCGCTGCGATACGCCGAAGTGCGCGTTCGAGCGGCGGCAGGTGCCCCCGGGCATGACTACGGGCCGCCGCGGCAAGCCGACCGAGTACGCAACTCACCTCCGCGAAAAGCAAAAGGTGAAGCGATACTACGGCGTCTTGGAACGGCAGTTCCGTAAGTACTTCCATCAGGCCGAGCGGATCAAGGGCCACACGGGCGAGGCCTTGATGGTGCTGTTGGAACGCCGGCTGGACAACATCCTCGCGCGGCTGGGCTTGGCCCAATCGCGTGCCCAGGCCCGCTTGATGGTCACCCACTGCCACATCACGGTGAACGGCCGGCTGGTCAATATCCCCAGCTATCTGGTTCGTCCCGGCGACGTGATTCGGATCAAGGCCCGGACGAAGAGCCAGACCCTGGCCCAGGCCAACAAGGCCGCGCACGGCCGGGAGGTCCCCGAATTCCTCAGCCTGGTGGAAGGTCCGGAACTCGAGGGGCATGTTCTCCGTATGCCGGAGGCGGCCGACGTGTCGATCCCGGTCCAGACACAGTTGATCGTCGAGCTTTGCTCCAAGTAAGCGGGGTTTTGCTCCCAGTAAACAGAGAATTGGTTTGGAGGCTATTTCCATGCGTATTCGTTGGCGCGGACTCGAGTTGCCCAGTCAAGTCATGCCGGACCGTTCGACCTTGTCGAACACCTATGGCAAGTTCACGGTCGAACCGTTCGAGCGCGGATTCGGCGTGACGGTTGGCAACAGCTTGCGTCGCGTTCTCCTTTCCAGCCTGGAAGGGAGCGCGGTGACCCAGATCAAATTGCACGGCGCCCAGCACGAGTTCACCACCCTGCCCGGCGTGAAGGAAGACGTGACCGACATCGTGCTCAACGTGAAATCGCTGGTAGTCAAGAACCACAGCGAGCAGACCCGCGTGGTCCGCATCGAGAAGAACACGCGCGGCAAAGTCACCGGCGCCGACGTCAAGACCGACGACCAGGTGGAGGTCATCAACCGCGACCACGTGATCGCGGAGTTGACCGCGGACGAGCCGTTCCTGCTGGAGATGGTGATCGAGAACGGCCGCGGTTACAAGCCCGCTACCGAGCAGCCGCAGGCCCAGGAAATCGGTATCATCCTGCTGGACGCCGCGTTCAGCCCGGTGACCCGGGTCCGCTATGAAGTCGATGAGACCCGCGTCGGCCAGAGGACGAACTACGACCGCCTGACGATCGAGATCTGGACCAACGGTTCGGTGAGTGCGGAAATGGCCCTGATCGAATCGGCCAAGATTCTCCGCAAGCATCTCAATCCTTTCATCCAGTACCAGGAACTTGGTCCCATGGTGCATACCGAGGCCCGCGCCGTCGGCGGCGCCGCGCTCGATCCGGCGACCGAGACGAAGTTGGGCATGAGCCTGGCCGAGTTGGACCTTTCGGTCCGGGCGACCAACTGCCTGGAGGCGGAGAGCATCACGTCCGTCCGCGACTTGGTTTCCCGCACGGAAACCCAGTTGCTGGAAATGCGGAACTTCGGCGAGACGACCCTCCAGGAGGTTCGCGAGAAGCTGGCCGACATCGGCCTCCGGCTCGGCATGCGGCTGCCGCCGGTGGCCGCGGGAACGGTCTGAGGCAATCCGGGCAGTTTTTGGCCGCAAATCGGCATTGAAGCCCGACGCGCAAGCGAGGAATGTGCGTCCGAGGGAGAAAGACGCGAATTCCTCGCCGACGATGACCCTACGGCACTTGCCGTGGAACCTTGAAAAGAAGACACAATCATGCGACACCGACGTAAAGGCCGCAAGCTTGGCCGCAATCCGAACCACCAACGTGCCTTGTTGAGGAGCTTGGCCAGCGCGCTGATTCTGACCGAGCGCGATGCCGAGGACGACGAGAACAAACCCAAGATCAAGGGCCGCATCGTCACCACGATCCAGAAGGCCAAGGAAGTCCGTCCGCTGGTCGAGCGGGTGGTGACGATTGCCGTTCGCGCGTTGCCCCAACTGGAGGCCGCCGCACAACTGGAGTCCGGGGGCAAGCGAAACAGCGAGGCCTGGAAGAATTGGCGCAACGGTCCGGGCTGGGCCGAGTGGAGCAAAGCGATCGCCCCCGTGCTCGCGGCCCGGCGGCGGATGCTGCAATTGCTGGGCAGCAAGCAGGCCGTGCAGATTCTCTTCAGCGATATCGCCCCGCGTTTCACCGACCGGCCTGGCGGTTACACGCGCGTTCTGCGCTTGGCAAAGCCGCGCCTGGGCGACGCCGGCGTGCGCGCCATCCTGGAGTTCGTCGGCACCCACGACCGCAAGCGCCGCAAGGCGGCGAAGCCCGCTTTCGAGAGCGAAGCACCCGTGGACGGCGATGCCGTGGATCAGGCCGCCGTTTCGCCGGTTGTGGAGAATGGGGCCACCGAGACGCCGGCCACGGAAACCAAGGCGGAGTAGCGCCTTTACTAGCTATTCGCCGTTCATTGCCACCCGTACACGGAGCGTGCGGTTGATTCTCGTTTCTTGCGTGAGCGGGAGGCCGGTATGACCCAGGCCCCAGCCCAGCGCCGCGACGGACGAGCCCCGCGCGGCTTCGATTTTACTCATCATATCGGTCGCGTTTGCGCGGATATGGCCGCACGGGTGGACGAACTCCGCCACATCGACATGTCGCGGGTGGCCGTCAGTTTCCGGCAGACTCGCAAGCCGACCACTGCTGCGCAGCGGTGCCCGTCCCACGGGCTATACGCCTCCCTGACTCCCTTGCGGTTTGCCGGCGGCCAGACGCATTCGATTCGTCGCGGGCGGAAATTTGCGATCCAGCGGGTCGAGGTTGACGGTCGCGAGATGCTCTACGTGCTGAATTTCTACCTGCCGCGGTTCCTCGATCTGGGTTTTCGCGAGAAACTCACGACCATCGCCCACGAACTTTTGCACGTCGGTCCGCATTTTGACGGCGACCTGCGGCGATTCTCCGGGCGGTGCTATGCCCACAGCCACTCCCAGGGGCAATTCGACGCCCACGCCGAGCAGTTGGCGCAGCGGTGGCTTGCCGCCGGACCGGAGAAGTCGCTCTACGCGTTCCTCCACCTGGACTTTCGGAGTCTGCAAGCTCTGCACGGCGGGATCTACGGCCGGCGGATCGCCGCGCCGAAACTGCTGCTGGCGGAGTGAGAATGGCAAAAAAGCACAGGCAGAAAAATGATTGACAGAAGAATAGTCTCCGAGCGAGAAGTTCGGTCAACGCTTCGGGATTATATTTGTGTCAGTCATTTTTCTGTCGTTCGCTTTTTTTCGGCTGCTGGCGACCAGTCGATTTTGCAGTTGGGCAATGCCTGTTGGAGCCGATGCACGCCTTCGGCAGTCGCGAGGGTGCCGCTCAGATTCAGAGGTTTCATGGCATCTTCCTCCTTCCGGCATGATACACACCCGACGCGCCGGCTGATAGCCTGCCCACCCAAAACAGCGTCGGAGAATCTGCCGAAATCGTGGAAGTGCGATTGCCGACCGCAATAGAAAGCACGCGGCGGCGTTTATAAGTGTGTACGTCTGCGTGTTACCCCCATGTTCTTTTGAGGAGTATTCCATGAAGCGTCTTCCCGTGCTCGTCCTTTCCATGGGCATTCTCGCCGCGGCCGCTCTTGCCGTGCGAGCCCTAGCCGATGATCCGCCTGAAGGTCCTCCACCGCCGGAGAGCAGTGGCCCAGACGGTCCCGGCGAACCGGGTGGCCCAGATGGCCCGCGTGGTCCCGGCGGTCCCGGAGGACCGGGCGGCGGGTTCCACCTCCTTCCGCGCTTCGTGGCCGAGCAACTGAAGCTCACGGCGGACCAGCAAACACAGATCGTCGCGCTGGAAAAAGAGACGAAGGCCAAGCTCGAGAAGATTCTCACGCCCGAGCAGAAGAAGATCCTGGAACAGGCGCGCCCGCCGCGTCCCGGTGACGGCGGCCCTGGTGGACCGGGTCGTGGTCGGCGTGGTCCGGGCGGTGCTCGCCCCGCTCCGGAGGGTGGACCTGACGGTCCGGGCGACGAGTCCAGTCCTGGCGAGCCTGCGCGGCCCAAACGTCCCCCCGCCGAGTTTATGTAGAGTGGCCGGACGCGGTCCGACATCGTAAAATGAATGCATGTGTGGACGTTTCACCTTGCGGGCCCCGGCGAGCGTGATCGCCGAACAGTTCTCGCTATTCGAAGTTCCGTGGTTGAAGCCGCGATTCAATATCGCGCCGACGCAGCCGGTCCCCGTGGTCCGCATGACCCCGCAGCAAGCCGAGCCGCAACGGCAGTTCATTTTCTTGCACTGGGGCCTCGTGCCCAGTTGGGCCGACGACCCGGCCATCGGCAATCGGATGATCAACGCCCGGGCGGAGACCGCCGCGGACAAGCCGTCGTTTCGTACGGCCTTGCGGCGGCGGAGGTGCCTGGTGGTGGCCGATGGCTTCTACGAATGGCAAAGGCAAGGCAAGCGCCGCCAGCCGATGTTCATTCACCTGCGCGACGATCGGCTGCTGGCTTTCGCCGGCCTATGGGAATCGTGGGAAGGGGCCCGCCATTCGGCGCTGGAGTCATGTACGATCCTGACGACGGAGGCCAACGACGTGGTCCGCCCCATCCACGACCGGATGCCGGTGATCGTGGCGCCTGAAGACTATGCCCGGTGGCTCGATCCGGCCGTGCAGAAGCCCGAGCCGATCCTGCCGTTGCTGCGTCCCTATCCAAGCGAGTCGATGGAAGCCTATCCGGTAAGCAT
The DNA here is from genome assembly GCA_963779975.1 of uncultured Planctomycetia bacterium. Lineage (GTDB taxonomy): Bacteria > Planctomycetota > Planctomycetia > Pirellulales > Thermoguttaceae > JANXQG01. The sequence goes on from CAWAAL010000002.1 coordinate 114,798, forward strand.
GCGTGTCAATAGCCCGACGCGGGATGAGGAACGATGCGTGGAGAGAATGGGGAATGAAATGAGCGAATACCTTTGAGGTTCGTCATTCTTCTGCGGCCATGGCATCGAGCAACGCGTAGAGCAAGACGTGGATCTGGGCGAATGGTTCCGGGCGGGCAAGCATCTCGGCTGGTTGCTGGATGCCGCGACCCGGAATACCGGGTGCCCCGGCGATCAACTCGGCGCCGCAATGTCGGATCATCGTCTCCACGCTGTGCAGCGAATAGTCCCAATGGAACTGCAAGGCCACGACATGCCGGCCGTACTGGAACGCCTGGTTATCGCAGCCATCGCTCGCGGCCAGGCGGACCGCGCCGGGCGGTATCGAGAACGTGTCGCCGTGCCAATGGAAGGCCGGAACCTGTTGCGGAAAACGCGCAGAACAGCGGCGACGCGACGGCTTCCGCAGTGAACGTCACGGGGAACCAGCCGATCTCTTTCTGCCGGTTCTTCGTGACTTGCCCGCCCAGCACGGCGCAGAGCAACTGCCCGCCCAAACAGACGCCCAGCACGGGGACACCCCGATCGATCACGCGGCGAATGAATTGTTTCTCGCGGACCAGCCAGGGATAAGCATCGTGCTGATCGACGTTCATGGGCCCCCCCATCACCACGAGCCAATCGAGGTTGTCGGGCCCAGGCAGCGGTTGATCGAGGTCCAGGCGGGTCTGAGTCAGCCGATGTCCTCGCTCCTGGGCCCAGGTGGCGATATTGGCGGCATCTTCAAACGCGGCGTGCTGTAAGTAGTGGATATGCATCGAAGCGGGCCTCCGGCCAATTTTACCGGAATGCCAAGAGGTGGAAAACCGGGGGGATTCGGGCGACATTACGGGGAAATCGCTGTCCGGCGGCGGAAAACACCCCCCCTTGGGGCATGCTCGGCCGGCTGAACCGGAAAGACAGGCGATGTAAACGCTTGACACCCTTTTTGGGTCTGAATATCATCTAAGGTATGAGCCTATGGAATAAAACCTTGTTGGGATTGCTTCTCGTCGCCGCCCTGGTCTTCTTTCATGCGGCTGCCCGGACGGTCAAGACTTATCAACATTGGGCCAACAAGACCGACAGTTTCGAAAAGGCATTGAAGGAGCGTCGTGCGGAGGTTGCCGATTTACGGACGGGCGACGAGAAGAATCTGTGCAAGGACAAGACCACTTGCGTTCAGCAGTTGCGGATTGATTTGGGTCGGGTGTTGGCGAACCGCGGTCGCATCTGGTCGGACTGCAAGATGCAGAAGATCCTCACGGCTGCGTCCGGCGTCACGAACATCAGCGTCAGCAGCGATGAGCCGACGGCATTTACCAAGAATATGCTGGTCTATGCGTTTGAAGAAGGTGACGATCAATCGCCCGGCAAGTATCTCGGCGAGTTCCGCGTGGATGAGGTCGGCCAGAATGCCGTGGTGCTGGCCAGCACCACGCCGATGGACGCTTTGCTGGCGAAGAACGTGGCGGAGAGTAAGACCCCTTGGGTCCTTTACGAACTGATGCCGACCGACGAGCACGAAGCTTTTGCGAACGTGTCGGAAGACCAAAAGAAATGGGTGCCGGAAGAGTTTGTCAATGACGGCCGGGACTTTGACAGCTTGACGGAAGATAAAAAGAAGCTGGTCAAGGAGATCCAGGACTTCGAACACTTGACGGAAGACGATAAGAAGCTGGTCAGGAACGCGGGGCTGGACGCCAGCGGCAAGAAATTTCGGCCGCTGCGCGACTATCTAGCGATTTTCCGGGCATGCGACATGCATCGTACGTTGTTCGCCGACCGCTTGGAATCGGCCACCCGGGATTTGAAGTACCTGACGGTTGCCGGCCAGGAAGCGAGCAACCTGGAGGCCACGGCAGAAAAGGAGAAGACCCAGGTCGCGGGCGAGGTGCAGCGGACGATAGCCGAACGGGCCGCAGTGGCCAACCTGCTGGCGATCCGGCAGAACTATGTCGGCATCTTCCAGGCCAGCCTGCAGGCCGCAGTTGCCAAGAACGTGGAACGCGCAGGACGTCGCCAAGCTGCAGAAGGACTTGCTCGATCTGATCGACCGCCGCACCCGTGCCATGGCACAATTCGGACCGAGGGTGAACTAACGGAGTGGGTATCTACGATCGCGATTACTACCGCCAAGGACGCAGCGGTTTTCGGTTGAGCGCTCCCCGTTCAGCCGTGGGCGCCATCATTCTGTTGAATATCGCGGTCTTCGTCGTCGAGAACGTCGAGCGGATGGCGCGGGCGGAGCCGGGAGAATCGGCGAAAGAGTTCTCCCATGACTCGAAGATCGTTAGTCTGCTCTCCACCCACGTCAACGTCGGCCGCCCGAAGGACGACACGCTGTTGCGACCCTGGATGTGGTGGCAGTTCCTGACCAGCGGGTTCGTCCACGATCTGGCGGATATCCAGCATATCTTCTTCAACATGCTGCTCTTGTTCATGCTGGGCCGGGAAGTCGAACAGTGGTATGGAACGCGGGAGTTCATCCGCCTGTACCTGGTGATGCTGGTATTCTCGTCGGCGGCCTGGGCCGTATCGAACCGGCTGCTCTATCCGCACCAACCGAGCATTTTGTATGGGGCCTCTGGGGCGATTTCCGGCGTCGTAGTGCTCTACGCCCTGAACTTTCCCAGGCGGATCCTCAATTTCATGTTCGTGCTGCCGTTGCCTGCCTGGCTCGTCGGCGCGATCATGATCGCCTATGACGTCGTCGGGCGCGATGGGGCGCGCCGATCAGCACATCGCCTACGCGGCCCACCTGGGCGGCGCGGCCTTCGCCTTGCTGTACTTCAACTTTCACTGGAACTTCGGCCAACTGGTTCAATCGTCCGCCACCTGGCTGAGAGGCCGCTCGCGGCCTTCGCTCAAGGTTTTCAAGCCCGAGAATGAGCCCGACGCGCCGGTCTCGGACGAGGAAGTTGATCGCATCCTGGCGAAGATCAACCGAGAAGGCAAGAACAGCCTCACGCGGAAAGAACGCCGCATCCTGGAGAGCGCCAGTCGCGAATATCAGCGCCGCCGGCGACCGGAATGAGGCGGGGAATTCGATATTCGGATTTCCTCCGTCAGTGGGACCCCTCTTCTTCACGGAACAATTCTTCCAGCATCTTGTCGGTCCGCGACAGGAAGGCGTGTGTCACCCGGAAATGTTCGGTATCGCGGTAGGCCACCTCGCGAATACCGCCGGGCGAGAACTCGTAGATCGTCGCTTCCGGGTAGGCCATGATGATCGGTGAATGGGTGGCGATGACGAACTGGGCCTCGCGCTCGATCAACGAGTGCATGGCGGCCAGGAAGACCAATTGACGCTGCGGCGAAAGGGCGGCCTCGGGCTCGTCGAAGAGGTACAACCCGTCGCCGCGGAGTCGGTCGGTGATCAGGTGCAAGAATGCCTCGCCGTGCGACTGGTGGTGATAGGAAACGTCGCCGTAGGGACTATCGGGCGAATTCAAGCCGAGTTTCTCGATCTCGGTCGCCACGTTGTAGAAGCTTTCGGCACGCATGAAGAAGCCGTCTTTGCGACGTTTTCCCCGCAGACCGCGGCCCAGACGGATCCACTTGTAGAGATCGGAATGCGAGGCCCGCGAGGCGAAGTTGAAATTCCGCGTGCCGCCTTCGGCATTGAAGCCGTCGGCCACGGCGATGGCCTCCAGGAGCGTCGACTTGCCCGTGCCGTTTTCGCCGATGAAGAAGGTCGCTTTGGGATGCAGTTTCAGACGCTGCGTGGTCTTCACCGCCGGAATCTCGCCCACGTAGGCCGACTCCAACGGCAAGCGGCCGTGAAGGATATCGACGTATTCGATGAACGGTTCGCGCGGGCGAAGTGGCATGGGAAAGCGGAGTATCAAGCCCCGCAGATCTCGTTGAGTCCTTCGAGAAGCCGCCCCGAATCCTCGGGTTTAAGTTGCGTGATTTTCTTGCCGATGCGATCCACCGCAAGCGTTCGCACTTGACTGATCTTCACCCAGGATCGTTTGGGCAGTTTGATGTTCGTAAGTTCCAAAGTCAGCGGAAAACCTGCCCGCTGTGGCTGACTGGTTATGGCCATGACGATAACCGTGCCGGAACGCGAGTGAAATACGTCGTCGCTGATCACCACGACCGGCCGGACGCCACCTTGCTCGTGGCCACGGACTGGATCGAGGTCAGCCCAGACGACGTCGCCTCTCAGTATTCTGGCCATTCTTTCCAATCCTGGGCCAGGCCTTCCTCGGCCAGTGCCTGCTCGAACGCCGGGTCGAGCTTTGCGCACTCGCGTGCGAGACGACCCCGCTGCAGACGATCCAACTTGTCACTGACAGCCTCCTGGACAGCACGGCTACGACTGGGAAACTTTCTTTCCTCGACGAGTTGGTCCAGCCGGGCAACGATGTCTCTATCGAGGGTGACGGCAATCTTAACGGTGGCCATCGGCAACTCCTGGTATGATAAAACATCATACCACGCTCGCGCAGCGTAGTCAAGAGAGGCTTCTTTCCCTACCGTCCAAACCGCCGCGATCTCTCCTCCATACCCGCCGGCCCGGAGCCAACCAGCGTGTCGATCATTCCCTGCACGTCGCTGGTGACGTTCGCCATGCGGTGCAGCCAGAGCGAGCGGAACAATCCGATCGAATCGAACAGATCGGCGGGAAAACAGGAGAGGATGGCCGAGGCGATCTGGGCGTTGAGGTCTTCATTCGGACTCACCGGCGCCAGCCCGCGTTGGAAGGCCGCCCGCAGCGAAGCTTGCAGCAGCGGCCATGCCTGCCGCCCGCCGGCCTGGTCGCGTTTGAAATTCCAGGTCCCGCGAGAAATCGACGGCCCGATCGACGTCGATGGCGAATTCGGCCACGTCGCCATAGCGGGCGAGGTATCCGACCAGCAAATCGGTCCAGCGCTCCGCGCGGCGGCGGAGATGATTGAGTTTCACCGCGCTCTCGGCGTTGATTCCCGGTCCACGGACGATCAGCATCAACACGCGATGCCGGGCTTCCAGGTGCCCGATCATGATGCTGCGGGCGAGCGACTCGAACTCATTGCCGCCGTGCTGCCGATCGTAGAGACAGAGCACCGCGGTCCAGACGCGGGTGAGCACCTCGCCGGTGAGGATCTCCTCCAGCACGCCGCGGACCAACGGCCATTGCATCCGCACGGTCGCGGCGTCCGATTGGGTCGCGTCGGCCGCAAAGCTTTTCAGGTTTCGGGTCCAGCGATCGAGGCGGCATTTCGAGGCGGTCCAATACTGCTGCGCGCCCTGGCTGGAAAGTTGCGGCGCGCTGCGGATGAGCATGGGGCCTTGGGCGGAAAGAATGGCAGCCAGTTCGACAAGTTCTCGAGCATGCATGGGAGTGGGAAGACGAGGAGCAGGTTCATGGAAATCGCAACTTGGCATCCGCTGCCAGACCGACGGTCCTGCAGGGGAGCAAACGTAATGCCATGCCGGTTGGGGAGGATTCACCGGCGGCGCAACCAATTGGCTATCAATGATTTAGAGTTCCCGCGGTCTCTTGAACCTGTCGTGCCAGCGTGGTCGGTGATGTTGCTGCATGGCAACATGTGCAGGGGCGCCGCGTGGCGGAAAACGTACATGTCGAGGCATGGTATCGCAGGTGTGGGACACGGCTTGCAGCAGCCAGATAAATGCCACAGACCGCAACCCGGACTGAACCTGCAGGACGGATTGCCAATCCGTCTTACATATTGCCGCGGCGCGTGATGATCATTCGTACCGGGGTAATATCCTGCGACTTGAAATCAAGGAGCATCGTCTGGGCATGGCACGCCTTCAGAGGTAGAATCAGTGCTACTTTCCAAGCCAAGGCCCGCAAACTACTCACGTAATAATGAACCCGACCTGGACCGCCGTCGATCGCTACCTGACCGATCTCTTCGTTCCCTTGGACTCCGCGCTCGACGCGACTCTTGCAGCCAGCGCGGCGGCCGGATTGCCGGAAATCCAGGTCTCGCCGCTCCAAGGCAAGCTCCTGCATCTGCTGGCCCGCTCGCACGGGGTACGCAACATCCTGGAAATCGGCACGTTGGGCGGATATAGCACCATCTGGCTCGCCCGGGCACTTCCCGCCGGGCGGGCGGCTCGTCACCCTGGAGTACGAGCCGAAACATGCCGACGTCGCGCGGGCAAACATCGTGCGGGCCGGCTTGGCCGACTTGGTCGAAATCCGCGTCGGCCCCGCTTTGGAGACGCTGCCGCAACTGGCCGCCGAAGGCCGCGGGCCGTTCGACCTGATCTTCATCGACGCCGACAAGGAAGGCTATCCGGACTATCTCGATTGGGCGCTGAAGTTCTCCCGCTGCGGCAGCCTGATCGTCGCCGACAATGTGGTGCGGCAAGGGGCCGTGATCGATCTGGCTGACCAGCAGCCGGATATGATCGGCATACGGCGTTTCAACGAACTACTCGCCAACGATTCGCGAGTGACGGCCACAGTGATGCAGGTTGTCGGCAGCAAGGGTTACGACGGACTGGCGCTGGCCCTCGTGGTTGGTTAATAGTCGCGCAGAGACTGTTAGCCGCGCAGCAACGATCCGCATCCCCAGCCCAGCAACCTGCGGCCGATCCGCAGCAAACATCCGGCGGGGCGGCAGCCGAGATTCTCGTGACTCCGCAGCGACGCCCAGTTGGCAAACTCGACGATGGCGATCAATTGCGTGATGCCGCGTTGCCGAAAGAACGCCACTGCCTGCCGAAGTGCCGTGCCGTGGATCTGTCGGCCGCGAAAGGCGGGCACCGTGTAGGCCTTATACAAATAGACGGTGTCGCGAGGGAAGATCAGGCAGGCACCGAAACCGTGTTCCGGCCCGATCGACTCCAGGGCATACCAGCTATAGTTTGCCAGGTGATGGCCGTGAAACGCCGCGAAACAAAAATCCCGGCCCGATTGCAGCCGTTCGGCCAGCGCCGCATCCAGGTCATGGGCCGGATCGGTGGCCGCGGCCCGGACCTCGGCGGCGGTCAGAAACCGATACTCCAGGTCGAGCGCGGGCGGTTTCGCCGCACGCATGGCGGCCAAATCCAGCCTCAACACTTGGGCGATCTTCACTTTCATCAGCCACCGCATCAGGCGATAGGCCGACTCGCAGAAGGCTACGCCAACACCATAGTTCCGCCGCGTCTGATGGATGGTCCACGAAAACGATTTCTCGGAAACCACCTCTAACAGGGGATGTGATGAATGGAAGCCGGAATACATAGTATTTGGCAGGTGATCGATCGACATGTAGCGGTTCCCGCCTCGATGCTGTCGTCACAACTCTACCTTACCGAACGGCGCGTAGCGATGCCGTCATGGGTGCTTCTCGTGCTACCATCGATATAAACACGCTGCATCTATCGAGGGGGTTTTGATCGATCGCGGCCTCTGTTATACTGATGCGTTTGTACTGTGGGAGTTACTATAGGGCCAGGAAAAAACATCACATGACGCAGCATCGGGAACTCCAGGAGTGGGTCGAGGAAATGGCTCGTTTGTGCGAGCCGGATTCGATTGTTTGGATTGACGGGTCCGAGGAAGAGAAAGATCGCCTCACGCAGGAAGCCGTCCAGACCGGTGAGATAACGCTCCTGAATCAAGAGAAGCTCCCCGGCTGTCTCTATCACCGCACGGCCCTCAACGACGTGGCGCGGACCGAGCACCTGACGTTCATCTGCAGCCCGTTGCGCGAAGATGCTGGTCCGACCAACAACTGGATGTCGCCCGAGGAAGGCTATCGTCGCGCCCGCGAGATCTTCAAGGGTTCGATGCACGGGCGGAAGATGTACGTGATCCCCTATTCCATGGGGCCCGTCGGCTCGCCGTTCAGCAAGATCGGCGTGGAACTGACCGACAGCATCTACGTCGTCTTGAACATGCGGATCATGACCCACGTCGGCACGCCCGTCCTGAATCAGCTTGGCAGCGGCGGCGAGTTTACCAAGTGCCTGCACGGCAAGGCCGATCTGGACATCAAGCGCCGCTTGATCCTTCACTTCCCGGAAGACAACACGATCTGGAGTTGCGGGTCCGGCTACGGCGGCAACGTGCTCCTGGGCAAGAAGTGTCTGGCGCTGCGGATCGCCAGTTACCTGGGCAAGCGCGAAGGCTGGCTGGCCGAACACATGCTGATCATGGGCATCGAAGACCCCAAGGGCCGCATCGACTACGTGGCAGCGGCCTTCCCCAGCGCGTGCGGCAAGACCAACCTGGCCATGCTCGTTCCGCCCGAGGGGCTGAAGATCAAGGGCTATCGCATTTGGACCGTGGGCGACGACATCGCCTGGATGCGGATCGATACCGACGGGCGGCTGTGGGCCATCAATCCCGAGAGCGGGTTCTTCGGCGTGGCCCCGGGGACCAACCACAAGAGCAACCCGAACATGATGAAGACCATCGCCCGCAATACCATCTACACCAACGTCCTGCTGACGCAGGACGGCAACGTGTGGTGGGAAGGGGGCGACGGCGAGCCGCCGGCCGAGGGTATCGACTGGCAAGGCCGTCCCTGGAAGCCGAGCCTGAAGGACGCCGACGGTCAGCCGGTCCTCGGCGCCCATCCCAACAGCCGCTTCACCGCCCCCTTGACGCAGTGTCCTTCCATCTCGCGGCGCACGGAGCAGCCCCACGGCGTGCCGATTTCGGCGATCATTTTCGGCGGCCGTCGGGCGTCGCTGGCGCCGCTGGTATACGAGGCCTTCGACTGGGAGCACGGTACGTTCGTGGGGGCCACCATGGCCTCCGAGCGGACCGCCGCCCAGGTCGGCAAGCAGGGCGAAGTCCGCCGCGACCCGATGGCCATGTTGCCCTTCTGCGGCTATCACATGGGCGACTACTTCGAACATTGGCTGGCGATGGGCCGGCGGATGGCGAATCCCCCCAGGATCTTCCACGTCAACTGGTTCCGCACCGACGAGAATGGCAAGTTCCTCTGGCCGGGCTACGGCGAGAACCTCCGCGTGATCGATTGGATCCTCAATCGCTGCCGAGGCGGCGCCGAGGCCGTGCGGACGCCCATTGGCTACGTGCCCACGCCCGAGAGCCTCGACCTCAACGGCCTCGACCTCCCCGCGGAGAACCTGGAGAGACTTTTCGCCGTGAACCGCGGCAAGTGGTATGCCGAGACCGAGGACATGGCCAGCTTCTTCCAGCAGTTCGGCTCACGTTTCCCGCGGTGTTTGTGGGACCAGTTGGAAAGCCTGCGGCAGCGGTTGCGGACCCCGATCACGCTGCTGAAGCCGGGCGCGGAGATCCGTCCTTTGGCCAAGGAACTCAACGACACGATCGAGCGCGAGAACCCGCACGTCTGCAGCATGCTCTCCGATCTGGGCAAGCGGCTCTTCTTCCCCAAGGGCATTCTCGCCCAAAGCGCCGAGGCCAAGGACAAGGCGAAGCGCTACGACGCCACGATCGGCATCGCGCGGGAGAAGGGCAAGCCGATGTTCCTGCCCGCCGTGATGAAGTATTTCCACGACCTCACGCCCGCCGAGGCCCTGACCTACGCCCCCGCCACCGGCCGCCCCGACCTGCGCAAGAAATGGCGCGCGGAATTGATCCGCAAGAACCCCAGCCTGGCCGACAAGAGCTTTTCGCTGCCGATCGTCACCGGCGGCGTGACCCATGCCCTGAGCCTCGTCGGCGACCTGTTCCTCGATCGCGGCGAAATGGTCCTCTTGCCCGACAAGTTCTGGGAGAACTACGAACTGCTCTATGGCGTGCGGTTGCGGGCCCAGTTGGGGCTGTTCCCCTTTTTCAACGCCGCGGGCCGTTTCAACGTCGAGGCCCTGCGGCAGGCGCTGGCGACCCGCGCCGGAAGTTGGAAGACGATGTTGATCCTCAACTTCCCCAACAATCCCACGGGCTATTCGATCACCAAGTCGGAGGCCGATCAGATCGTGGCCGTGCTGCAGGAAGCGGCCGACGACGGCCGCAACCTGATCGTAATCACCGACGACGCCTATTTCGGCCTCTTCTACGGCGCCGAATTGGCGGAAGAATCGCTCTTTGCCCGGCTAGCCAACCTCCACGACCGCATCCTCGCGGTCAAGGTGGACGGGCCGACCAAGGAAGAGTTCGTCTGGGGTCTGCGGACCGGCATGCTCACGTTCAGCACGCGGGCTTTCTTCAGCAACGAGGCCTTGTATCTAGCCTTGGAGAAGAAGGTTGCCGGGGCGATCCGCAGCGCGGTGTCGAACTGTTCGCACGCCAGCCAGAGCGTGCTGGTCAAGGCCCTTTCCAGCGAGACGATCCTGGCCGAGCAGAGCAGAAGAAGGGCATCCTCGAGGAGCGGGCCAATCGCGTACACGAGGTGCTTGCCAAGCCCGAGTATGCCAAGTACTGGGAGCCGTATCCCTTCAACAGCGGTTATTTCATGTGCGTGAAGCTCAAGGGTCTCGACGCGGAGACCTTCCGCAAGCACCTGTTGGAGAAGTACGGCGTGGGCGTGATTGCCGACGGCGATCGCGACATTCGCGTCGCCTTCTCGGCCGTGGAGGTCGGCGAGTTGGAGGACCTCTTCGCGCTGATGGGCACGGCGGCGAAGGATCTGCTCGAGGGCAACGGCGCGAAGGGATGAGAATGAGGAAATCGCCTCCAGGTTTCATAGCGCCTTTGCCCTGGAGGGACGTTTGAAAATAGCCCAGCGATTTATCGCTGGGACCGGAATATCAAAACCCTTTGCAGTTCCGTAGGGACGACTGAAATAGTCACGAACTCTCTCCTTACTTCTTCCAGGACCGAAACACATCCACCAGGTCCAGCTTCTCCCATGCGAAACAGTCGCCCTTGGGTTCGCGGCCAAAGTGTCCGCCGGCCGCCGTCGGGCTGAAGACCGGCCGGTCCAGATGGAAGCGGTTGATGATGGCCCGCGGAGTCAGGGAAACGCAGCGCCGCACCTGGTCGCTGTAATCGCGGATATCGCGCCCCTCATCGACCCGCACGCGGAGCGAGACGGGCTCGATCAAACCGATGGCATAGGCGACCTGCACCTGGGCCCGCGCCCAGGCCAGCGGCCACCAGGTTCCGGGCAATGTGCCGGGCGGCATAGGCTCCGCTACGATCGACCTTCGATGAGTCCTTGCCGCTGAAGGAACCGCCGCCGATCGGGCAATCGGCCCCGTAGTTATCGACCACGATCTTACGGCCACTGAGTCCCGTGTCGGACGCCGGGCCGCCTTCGTGCCATGCGCCCGCCGGATTGAGAATATACTCGGCCTTGTCAAAGGCGCCGCGGAGCATTGACTCCGGGAGACTGGGGATCAACTTGCGGAGAATCAGCTCCTTGATGTAACCGCGGACCATATCCACTGTGTAATTGCGCCGGTGGCAAGCCGAGACTACGATTGTATGGACGTGATCCAAGGTCCCGTCGTCCTGCAGCGCCAACGTGACCTGGCTCTTGGCGTCGGGGAAGAAGGGCGTGTCGGGGTTCGTCTGGCGGTCGTTCTCCAGCGTGCGGATGATCTCCCGTGCCAGGTAGATCGCGCACGGCATGTGGCAGAGGGTCTCGGCCGCGGCAAAGCCGAACATCATGCCCTGGTCGCCGGCCCCCAATTCGCCGCCGCGGCCGCCTTTCTTGACGGCCTGGTTGATCTCCGCGGCCTGGGCGTGCAACCGGTTGATGAACTCGCAGCGATGCACGTCGAAACCGGTCTCCGGCCGGTCGTAGCCGATGTCTGTCAAAGTGGTCTTGACGACCTCTTCGATGTTCGGCTTCGCGAGCGAAGCGACCTCGCCGGTGACGAGGACGAGGTCCTTAATGATGGTCACTTCACAGGCAACCCGCGACTCCGGGTCGCCGGCCAGGTGGGCATCCAGGACGGCGTCGGCGATCTGGTCTGCCACCTTGTCCGGATGTCCCTTCGATACGAATTCACTGGTCCACAGGTACATGATACAGCTCCTTTTCTTTGGGTATGAAGTAATAAGCGTTTCAGGCTTCCGATTTTCAAATTCCCGGCTCGTCCAGGGAGATCCGCTTCCAGGGGCGATCGGGCGAGGTGAAATGCCCCCACCGAGCGACCTCCGCCAAGGAGGGCGTCGGGGCGTAGCGACGACCGACCGACTGCAACGACAGATCCATCAGTCGCCCCCAGCGGCCGGCATCCAATTCCTTCCCATGTTCATTGGTTAACGAGATGATCTTTGCTGCGGCGGTCCCGGGAAGGAATGCCAAGGTTACCCGGCATTCTCGGGCCGCACCGGTCATCACCGCTGCCTTGGCCAAGCGGCGGGCGAGAACGGCCCCGGCCCGGTCGGCCTTGAAAAAATCTTTGCCCGACAGGGCGCCGCCGCCGATGGCGACCCGCGGGCCGTAGGCGTCGACCACCAGTTTCTTGCCGCTGAGCCCGTTGTCACCTTCCGGGCCGCCCGCCACGAAATTGCCGGCGCCATTGACGATCACGGTCTCGGGAAGTGCAGGTTCGAAGCCCGGGATCGCCGCCTTGGCCTCCGCGAGTTGTTCGCCGAGAAGATCAAGGACTGCGCGGTGAAGCTCGATGGGGTCCGTGTCCGGGGCATGGTGCAGCGACGTGCTGAAGCCGGCAAGATACCACCGATCATCCTCACAGGCAAGCAACACGAACACCTTGCCGTCCGGGCCGAGTCGCAAGTCAGGCCGCTGCGCGCGGAGTTGCTGCAACCGAGCGGCCAGCCGGGCGGCCAGCCAGTGCTCCGGGGGCAGGTAGTTGGTCGCGGGCACGTCTGCGGCGTAGCCGGTCACGATCGACTGGTCGTCGGCGATGCCGCGGAAGTCGGCCTCGTCGTCATTGAGCGGCCCCAGGCAGAGGTCGGCGTGGATGGAAAGTTCCTCAGGCTGGGGACGCCAGGGATTGCCATAACCGGCGCTGGCGTACGCCTCGCGGACAATGCGGGGCACGTCGATCGCCTCGGCATCGTGGCAGGCGATCCGCCCGGTGACGAAGACGGCGCGGCGATGCACGGCAACCTCGACGCCGCACAGTGCCCGTTCTTCCCGGCGCGCGGCTTCCTCGACTAGCGCGTCGGCGATCGCGTCGCAAAGTTTGTCGGGGTGTCCCGGCAGGACGTATTCGGCAGGGTAAATCATGGCCGGCATTACTTGCTCCTTGATGCGTGGCCTACGGCTTGTTTCTCAGGTTTCCGTGTAGTTGTGCCCAGTGATCAGTCACTTTTTCCAAATCCGCGCGTGTCGATCCGCCGAGGGTGAGGGCCACGCCCAGCTTCACGCGGTACAGGGTCTCGTGATGCTCACCGCCAGGCCGGCCGACGTAGCCGTCGGTCAGCAGCACGGCCCGCCGGATGCGATGTTCCCGGAGGTGCTGGGCGACGCACGTAATGTCGGTGCCGCCGGTTGTCTGGCAGATGCCTTGCCGGAGTTGGGCCAGCGACACGTCAACCACGTGCGTGGAGAACAGGTGTACCGTGGCGTGGACCCAGTCGTGGCAATCGAGCACGGCGCCGTACAAAGCACTTCTTAGGCTGCCGATGCTGCCGCTGACGTCGACGTACACGTGTACCTTGTTCCCGGTGTGAATGCGGCGTCGTACGACGAGTTGGCCGCCATGCAGGATCGGCGGCCTGCCCAGCGCATCGAGGACGATCGACCGGCGATCCATGGCGGGGACCGGCGTCATGATCTCGCTGGGGTCCTCGGCCATGATACGGCGGATCCCCGTTTCTCCTTGAAAGTCGGCGACGCGGCGGATCAGGTTTCGCAATACGGCCCGGTTCGACGTCCGGAGCCGGGGCCGCACGGACTCGCTTTGCAGCAACTCCGAGAGCGAACGCCCGGCGATCGGATCGGGCGGCTGGGGCCACCGCTCCACGATCTCGCGGACGATATCCAGCAGGACCGGCGACCGCTGGTCGAGATGCCCGTCCGCCGATGCCTCGCCTTCCCGGCGACAATTCCCATGATCGCCCACGAGAACCACGGCGGCGGCCAGCAGGTCGGCAACTGTCTCTCGCAGGGCATCGTAGAGTTCCTCGTAACAGGCTCCTTTGGGCGAGTAGAGGGCCCGGTAGGCCTCGGCAAGCCTGCGCATCTCGGGGACCCGCAGGGGCGGCGGCAGTGAGGCCGGCGCGTCGGGGGTCCAGTCGGCCGGCGGCCGCAGCAGGCAGTCCGGAAAACCATCGTCGTCATAGAGTTCCGTGAAGAAGGCCGTGTGTTCGGGGGCAGGAAACATGCGACATAGCAGGGCATTGATGATCGCGTCGAATACCAGGTTGTCCACGCGTGTCACGCGCGGGAAGAGCCGCGTGTGGCCCAGCAGCACGTGGTGCAACTCATGCATCACGAGCATCAGAAGTTTTTCGGGCGTGGCGGCGCGGCGGTCGACGAAATCGGGATTGACCAACAGCCGCGGCTGGACGCGACACTCGACGGCGGCTGTCTCGACCTCGCGACTCTCGACAACATCCAGCAGTCGCAGCAGCCCGCTGAGGGCATACGTCCCGCTGGGAAAGCAGTCCAGGATTCGGTCGACGAGGCTGGAAGATTGTGTTTCAAGACTCATGGCAGGTTCCCTGTTGCAGGGGTTACTTCAGTCGCCCTCTGCGCTGATGGGCCGACTAAGGTCACCCCTACAGCTTCAGGCGGCAGCAGCACGACCACGCGCCGCCCCGGGCGGATGGCGGCCAGGTTCGGCTGTTTGTCGCGGAGATAGACGTTGCCCGAAGACTTGGCCAAAACAGTGACCACCGAGAGCAAATCCTTGCACACGCGATCTCCCTTCAAGTAGTTGTCGAGAACGACGGCGGCCGGTGGCAGCGCGAGCGTACGGGCGTGGGCCTCGATCCGCTGGCGCAATCTGCCCTCTGCCTCGGCGTCAGTGGGTATTGCGGCCGGCATGCTCCCCACGTCCGCCGGCCGACCATGCGTACATGGTGCCTGCTCGCGGGATGGGAGAGGGGCAGGGGGGGAGGACATGCCTTGGCCGGTCGCGGATTCGTCGAGCAGGGCGAGGATTCGCGCGGGTGTCAGGTTCTCATGGAATTCGGGCATGCGAAAGACGATCCCTTTGCCATAGCTCCGCTGCTGGCCGCCCTCATAGGTGATGACGGTTTGCGGGGCTACGGACATGTTGTGCAGCCATTGGCCTTGCGAATCAGGGCTTCGCTTAGGTAACTTGGTCATGCGGCCCGCTCCTTGATCTGGCCTCGCGCCTCGTGCCAGGCGGCCAGGGCCCGATCAACGTCGGCCTCGGTCGACAGTTCGCCCGCCGCGAATAGCCCGACGAGCAGGTTGGTCGTGAGCGTGGTCTCAAGATCCTTGGGATTCAGGCGCGCCAGGGCGGCGACGATCCGTTGCCAAACCTGATGTCGCGAACTGTTGGCCATGACCGTTTCGTGAATGCTCTGCGGCGCGGCGACCAGGCCATAGAGTTGTCCGCACTGCTGGGCGACGGCGGCCACCAGCTTGTCCGCGGCCGCCGACTCGAACATGGCGGCCGCCAAGGCGTGGCGGCCACCCGGCCGGAGGCTTGCCAGACAGTCAGCGACGATGCTGGAAAACTCCGACGGGGAAAGGTCCTTGATCCGCGCGGCCCGCAGCGCACGCCGCAACGGGTCTGGCTCCATGGCCAGGAACCGGCGAGGATCGTTGTCCTGCAGATCGGCGGCCTGCCAGGCCTCGCGGTGGCACTTGAGAACTTTCACGCGGCTGACCTCGATCCCCCGCGCACGCTGCGGAAAAGAGTGGTTCAGCGCCAACAGGCATGACCCGCGCAGTTCCGCCTCTGGTTCCGTCAACAGCCGGACGGCGTGTACCGCAACGATGTTGCGTAACAGCATTCCGCCCCGCCGCGGGCTCAACCCCAGTTCGGCCTGACTCAGCAGGGCCATGAGGAGGCGGATATAGACCGCCAGTTTCTCGCTGAGTACTTCCCGGACGGAGGGCAGCAGTGCGAGACCGGACTGGATCCTCTCCTGCAGCCGCCGGGCGACCGTCGGGGCGATGGCGTCCTCGCTCCGCAGGATGACCTGTTCCTGCTCCTGTTCGCTGAATTGTTTCCATTCGGGCATTTCCACGACCAACGCAAACCGGTCGGCCAGAGCCTGGTCGAGCGGTTCAGAGCCGCGATAACCATGTTCTTCGTCGTCATCGCTCAGTGGCGGGTTCATGGCCGACCAGCGGTAGACGAGCTTCTCCAACAGGATGCCCTGCACCCGACGCTCGTGAATGATGGGGAACAGTTTGTTTTGCAGGTCGGGCCGGCAACGGGAGATCTCGTCGAGGAAAACGACCTCCGCTCCCCAGATGGACGACGGTGTCTGGACGTATTGCAACGAGCCGTTGCCGTTGGGCAGGGGATACCCCACCAAGTCATCGAAGTTCAGCAGGCTGGCATTGTAATGCCGCCATTGGAGACCCAGGGCCATGGAGACCCGATTGAGCAGGTACGATTTGGCCGTGCCGTGCGGCCCGATGAGGAGCAGGGGTTCACCGGTTACCAGTGCGGCCAGCACGACTGGTTCGATCGGGGCCATGCCGATCACGCCCATCTCTGCCCGGAGCGATTCGGGGACCGTACACACCGCTTCCGCTTGATCCATGGAAATATCCTCGCCTCTTCCGGTGTTGGGAACGCGAGGAAACGGCCGTCAGACCCGAGGGGAAGCGGAGGGGTCGACCCTCTTCGCAGGAGAGAGTGTGCCTTGTTTGCTCATCGCCGAGCCGCATCGCGTCCCTTTCGGGTCGGCATTAGCACCTTGGCGGCCAAGCCAGGTTGCCGGACGGTCGTCGGGCCGTTCCCTCACGTCCTCTTGATGCTTCCAGGGTGTTGACCCCCTGGATTACCTTACGCCTGAGTTATACACCCTCTTCTCGCGATGTCTAGTCCATGTGTAGCACGGAATTTATTTCGTGTTTCAAAACAACGGAATAAATTCCATGCTACGAAGTGGAGAGCCGTCTCCCGAGGCGGGCGGAAACAGGCTATAATGCTTTAGGACCCTGGCACTCGAATCGAGGAAATCATGGAAAAGGCTAAGAAGAATCCCCCGACCAAGGAAGAACCCGCTCCGGCGAAACAACCGGAACCGAACTACACGGCGAAAATCAAGTCCCAGGTGCTAGCCAAGATCGGCAAGCCGCCTCGCTTGGACCGGATCGAGGTCTCCAAACATCACAATGGCAAGTACCGCGTCAACATTTGGGAACAGCCCGAGCCGGACAAGAACCTCGCCGTGACGATTGGCGCCCGCATCGGGCAGTCCTATTACCTGACTGTCTCGGAAACGGGCGAGATCCTCGACAGCAATCCGCCGATGACCAAGTTGGGCTCACCCGCCTAATACAAGACCGCCGTCTTGTCGGGCAGCCATCCTTCCTGGTCGCCGGCCAGGCGGATCAGGAGCCAGTCGCCGCGGCGCTCGACCAGGTCGAATTCGGCGCCTTCTTCTAGCGCCGCGGTCAACGCCGGTTCATAGCTTTCGGCGTTCCCCTTGCGGATGACCGTCTGTTTCTGGACGATCACACCGTGGAGGTTTCCGGCGTAGCGATGCCAGTCATAGGCGGCCGAAACGATGAGTACCAGCGAGACGAGCAGTCCGGCGAGCGTCGCCCGTGCGAGCAGTCGCCGACGGACGAAGAGCGCCGCCACGGCCAGCAGGAACGTGACGCCCACGCCGCACGCCGCAAACTGGAACTTGGCCGGGTAGCTGATCCAGTCTTGCCAGAAGAGGATATGCTCGATCAGCGGACGGCGCCGAAGCGGCGGCTGGTTCCCCAGGGCATAGGCCAGATTGGCCTCCAAGAACGGATCGGGGCCCAGGTAGCGCCGTGCCTGACGGTAAGCGGCGATCGCTCGGCCCCGCTGGCCCGCTTGCACGAAGGCGTTTCCCTGGTTGTAAAGCACTGCGCCGGAAGTATAGCCGCGATCGAGAATCTCCTGGTACATAGCGGCGGTCTTCAGATAGTCCTCGGGCGACTTGGCCGCGGCGAAGGTCTTCTCTGCCTCTTGGAATATCCGGGCAGAGTCCAAATCCAGCGGTCGGCCGCAACCGGAGAGCAAGAGCAGACAGCCGAGAAGCTGCGTGATCCCTCTCCCGGTGGGAGACGGGGGTTGTTCTTTCCTCATCGGAACCTCCTCTGCTTGCGCAGGGCCGTGATCGTCGCTTCCAAGACTTGCCGGGCTTCCTCGCACAGGCCGGCGGACGCGGCTGCTCCGCCGTAGCGGGCCGCGTCGCAGGCGGCAAGCAGATGCTGGGCACGATCGATCAGCGATTCGTCAACTGCCAAGGCCTGTAATTGCTGCAACACGTCTTTGGCGGTCAGGCCGGCGTCGTGCAGGCCGGCCACGTCGGCGACCAGTCCGGCCAGCGCGTCCTGGATCAGATCGGCCGCCTCGCGAACTTGCCGCGCTTGCCACTTGGCTGTCGCGGCCTGAAGTTGCCGCAGTGCGCGCGGGGCGGCTGTTCGACGCCGCAGGAACGACTTGTCCTCGGTCCGCCGCCGGATGAACGCCGTGACCGCCGCCACCGCGACGTACGTCCCCAGGCAGCCTCCCAGTCCGGCCAACCAGGCGACGGGCCGGACGCCTTGATCGCGGGCGGCACCGGGGTCCGTGATGTTCGCGAAAATGCCTTCCCGCCGGGCTTCGAGGTCCTTCGCTGTTTGCCCGGCCGCTTGCGGCGACATGACGATCTGCTCGCTCGAAAGCCACTCGGCCTTGGTAATGCTGATCGGGATGGGATCGCTCCGGAGCGTGGCATAGCGACCTGCATCGACGTCGAAATACGAGACGGCCACGGCGGGAAACGGCTCGTCGCCTTCGGTCAACGGCCGCAGTGCGTAGACGAACCGCGCCGCATCCGCGTCCGTCGCCTGGGTCGCCTCGTAGACCTTGAAACGTCCGGCGACGGCCGGCAGCTTGCTCAAGTCGGGCGGTTTCACCCCGGCCAGCGACCCGGATCCGCTGAGGACGAGCGTGAAGGTGAGCGGGTCTCCGACCTTCGACGTTCGCGGGGTCAAGTCGGCCTCGATGCGGAAATGGCCGATCGCGCCGACGTAGTCGTCGGGCCGGCCGTCGCGGGGCACGTCTTTCACCACGATCGCCAGCGGCTTGGAGACCGCGTAGATTTCCTTGCCGACCAGCCGTGCATTGTCGGGGTCTTCCTTGGCGAACGTGCCCTGGAGCGTGACCGCCCCCAAGGTCGTCGGGCCGACCTGTTTGGCCGTGAAGGTCCGCGTGAAGTCATAGCGGCGATACTTGACCTCTTGTCCTTTCGCGTCGCGGCGGACGATTGACTGTGGCTTCGGGCGAAAAGCGATGGCGCTGTTCTCGCCGAAGAAAGGGGAGAATGCCGTCTGTTGCACGAGGTCGTTGATGCCAAAGCCCACGCCCTCCGGGTCGATGAAACTCTTGGCCCATTGTTTCCAGTCTTCTTTGCCCGACAGTCCGGCCGGCAGGTCCTGGTCCATGAGCCAGGGGATCCGCAACACGGGCCGCCGCTTCTGGACCGACAGAGGATCGCGGCCGGACAGCGGAGCCGGCAGCTCCTTGACAAAGACCGAGAGGGTCACCGTGAACGGCTGCGTGGGATAGACCGCTTGGCGATTGGAAGTCAGTTCGACGAAAGCCAGCTCACTCGGTGGCCGGACGGTGAGGAGCAGTTTCTCGCCGCGGAGGGTCTTGCCATCGAGCTTGATTTCGGGCGAGGGGATCGTGAGATCGCCCGATCGCTTTGGCGTGAGGCGGAATTGAAAATCCCGACCGCGGCGATCGATGATCTGCACCACGCCGTTGTTATTCGATTCGATGTGCATATCGCGCGACTGCTGGCCGAGGAAAGCGACGTCGAAGTCCTCCATGCCGCGAAGCTCGGGTGTTTTCGGATTCTCCACATTATCGACGATGACGTGATAGACGACCGACTGCCCTTCATAGATTTCGTCCTGGCTCAGGCTGGCCGAGACTTGCGGCTCCTCGGCGGCATGCAGCGCGGCGGGAAGACAGGAAAGGACAAGCAGGAAAGACACAGAAACCCTGATGTTCATCATGCATCACCAATCCTTGTCCACGGCGCCGGGCCTGATCAAAATCCGCTGCAACTTCTTTTCCATATCCTGCCGCTTCTGCTGCCGCTCCTGGACTTGACGAACCTGTGTTTCAGCCTGCTGCTGGGCCGCCTCGCGCCGCTCGTTCTGCTCCTGCTCTTTCGGGTCCGGCTTGGGTTGCTGTTTCTTCTCGTCGGGCTTGTCCTGCTGCTTCTTGTCTTTTTGCTTCTGATCCTGCTTGTTCTGGTCCTGCTTGTCTTGATCTTGCTTGCCTTGGTCCTGCTTGTCTTGATCTTGCTTGCCTTGGTCCTGTTTTTGATCTTGCTTGGGAAGCGGTTCGGCAATCTCCTTGAGTAATTTCAGGGCTTCTTGCTGTTTGGGGAAGGCCTCGGCCGGTTTGCGATCGCGCAGCAGTTGGGCCGCCTCGCCCGATAGTTTCTCGACCTTGGGCCCCAGTTCCACTGCCTTTTCCATGGATCGCTTGAGACCCTCTCGCTGTTTTTGCAGTTCTTCGGCGTCGGTGGCGGCTTTGGAGCTGCCCGGCGTGGACGATGGCGAGCTTGGAAGAACCAGTGCAGGCGTCGCTTGCAACTGTTCAAGGCTTTGCTTGGCCAGCGGCGCCAGGATTTCGCCATAACGCGTGATGAACTCCTGATTCCACGCCGCCTCTTTCATACTCCCCTCGCTCGCTTGCGGGAGAGGGGCGGGGACCTTGCTCCCCTCTCTCTTTGGGAGAGGGGCAGGGGGTGAGGGTTTCGTTCCCGCACCATTCTTCGATTCCTTTCCTCCTGGCCCCGTGCCGGTAGCGGAAGCGGGGGCTTTCTTCCCATCGCCCTCACTCAGACCCTCTCCTTGCGGAGGAGGGGGACCGGCGTCCACCAAACCTTGCTGGGTCGCTACCGCCCGACCGACCAGGATAGGATACTGTGCCACGCTGCGATACATAAGATTGAACTTCTCGACTACGTCGGTCTGCGGTTTGACGGCCTCGGACGGCTTGCCCGCGTGAAGTCTCCCGGCCGCGGCGTCGATCGCCATTCCGGCCTCATCGGCCATGGTTTGCAGACTGGCGACGGCCTTCTTCAGTTCGTCCGCCGAAATGGCCGGGGCGGAGGAACCGCCGGACGACGATTGGGCCGCCTTGTTCAGTGTGGCTTCGATCTTCTCCTTCAGCGGCCCGATTTCTTCGCTGAGCTTTCGCTGGGCGGTCTCGGCCGTCCGCTGGGCCTCGCGGTGTTTCGGCGAACCGCCGGCCTCGGCCAATGCCTGGGCCGCGACCCGCAACAGGCGCTGCTTCTCTTCCAACATCTGCAAGAAGCCTGCCAGATCCAGTTCGTCGCGCTGCTTCTGGCGGTCGGTCTGCTCCCAGAGCGACTCCATGTACTTGATCCACACGCGGAGCAGTTCCAGATTGTGCCGGGCATCGGCATGCTCCTTGTCCATGCGGAGGCAGTCGCGGAAATGGCCGATCGCCACGGCCATGTCGGCCAGACCCTCCTTGCGAACCTCGGGTGGCGCCTTCTCGGGATGCTCGCCAAAACGCTTCTTGGCCTTGGCTGCCGCCAGGCAACCCAGGTTGTAGCGTGCCGCGACAGCTAACGGCAACTCGGGCGACAGGGCCGCTTTTTGCAGCCACTCGACCGCCTTGTCATCGCCCTGCGCCGCCAGGGCCGTACCGTGGTCAAAGGCGATTCGCAGATCGTCCGGCTGCGCCGATTCCGCTTCGCTAAACACCTCGGCCGCCTGCTTGTAGTCACCGGCATGGTACGAGGAGATCCCCGCGCGGACCTTGTTCGCCGCTTCGCGGGATCCGGCCGATGCATTGGAGGGTAGGAGCAGGAAAGCGGCAACGAGCAGCGATACGCTCCCGTAGGATAGGTTTTCAACCTGTCTCTTGTCTTGCGGCGGGTTACCTCCCTTTTCCTCCATGCGCGACAGGTCAATAACCTGTCCTGCCCCATTCGATTCCGCAACCGCCCCCATTCTCTGCCCATTTCTCGAAGGGAGAGCGGAGTTCGTGCGATAACTGGCAATGCCCATTTCCAGCAGGAGGAAAAGGACGCCGAAAGCGACGAACCACTGGAACTGCTCGCCATAGTGCTTGCGTTTTTCGGCCTGGTACTCGCTGCGCGTGAGTCCGGCAAGATGGTCGGCATAGACCTGCCCCAGGTCGTAGGCCTGAGTTCCGGCGGGGATGTAAGCGCCGTCGGTGGTCAGGGCAATCTTCTTGAGCAGATCGTCGTTGCGCTTCGACCATCGCTCTTGGCCTTCGTATTGTACGTAGGTCAACTGGCCGGAACCGTCGCGGACGGGAATCCGCGCCCCTTCCCGGGCATCGCCCAGCCCGACGGTGAAAATCTTCACGCCGCGTTCGGCTGCTTCCTTGGCCGCGTCCTCCGCGTAGGAGTCCTGGTCTTCACCGTCGGTGATGAGGACCAGGACCTGGTCGCGGTCGCGGCTGCGAGGCATGGTTTCCAGGGCCTTGCGGATGGCATCGCCGATGAGCGTGCCGCCGCGGGGAGCGCTGCCCACGTCCACCTCGTCCAGTACCGTGCGAAAGAAGCCTTGGTCGTTGGTCAGCGGCGCCTTGACGACCGGCTTGCCGGCGAAGACGATCAGTCCCACGCGGTCGCCCGTCAGGTGCGGCAGCAGGTCGCGGACATCGGATTTCGCCCGCTCCAACCGGTTGGGCGCCACGTCCTCGGCGGTCATCGAGCGGGAGACGTCCAGGAGCACGAACAGGTCCACGCCGCGCTGCGTGACGGTTTCGGTGTAGACGCCGAACCTGGGACGCGCCGCGGCGACGATCAGCAGCATAATGCCCGCCAGGAGCAAGCTGCCTTTGATCCAGGGCGCGGACCGCCCAGCGCAGGCATGAGCCGCGCAACCATGGCCGGATCGACGAAACTTCTCGCGGCGGCCACCCGTCGGCGATGCGCGTAGACCAGCAACCCTGCCAGGAAAGGCAGGATCCAAAGTGCCAACAAGATGCTCGGGTTTTCCCAGTACATGGTAATCAAGGATGATGGCGGAAGGATGAAAGACATTCATCCTTCATCCTTCCTTCATGGTAGACTCCTGAACCTCGTCCCGGCCAGGACCACTTGGAGCAAAACGAGCCCAAGTCCTGGCAGCAGGAACCATTGATACAACTCGCGATACTCGGAGTAGAGCCGGCCCTCGGAGGGACTTTTCTCCAACTTGTCGATCTCGGCGTAAACGTCCGCCAGCCGCTCGGTGTCCGGGGCGCGAAAATACTTGCCGCCGGTCGCATCGGCGATCTGCTGCAACGTTTGCTCATCCAAGGGAAACACCTGCTGGCGGAGCACCGTTTTGCCGAATGTGTCCGGCGTAGGATCCGGGTATGTCACCAGGCCGTTGGTGCCGACGCCGATCGTATAGACCTTGACTCCAAAGGTCTTGGCGATCTTCGCACCCTCCAGCGCCGGCAGCACACCGGCCGTCTGGTCGCCGTCGGTCAGAAGGATGATGACCTTGCTCTTGGCCTGCACGTCCTTCAGCCGCTTGGCGGCGATCGCCAAAGCATCGCCGATGGCCGTCGCCGAATCACCTTGGAACAACTGCTCGTTAACCACCCGTCCGCGGCTGTCGAATATCAAATGGGGAATCTCTACGGCGTCCAATACCTGGACCAGCGCGCCGTGGTCGAGCGTCAGCGGGCATTTCGGTTCGACGTAGCCTCCGAACGTGATCAGGCCGATCAAATCGTCGGGCCGGCCCGGCAGCTTGCCCTTTCCCATTACGAAATCGTGGAATACCCGTTTAACGACGTCGAGACGATTGACCTGCACGCCGTCGATATTGAAGTCCAAGGCCGACATCGAATAGCTGTGGTCGATGCACATCTGGATGGCGATGCCCTCGGTGTGCAGGCGGAACTCCTCGATCCCGCGTTGCGGCCGCGCCAGGGCCACGATCACCAGCGCCAGTCCCAAGAGACGGACCCAGGGCAGCGTGCGCTTGATCCGCAAGGCCCACGTGACGGGCAATGTCCGCAGGAGACTCACGTCGGAGAAGAGCACCGCCACGCGGCGCTGGCGGCGGACCGCCAGCACGCCGATCATCGCCAACGCAGCCAGCAACAGCAGCCAGAGCGGGGCCTGGAAGCGGAAGCTCATGCGGCAGCCTCCTCGCGTTCGGCGCAGCCCACGAACGCACGTGCGCGGCGGAAGCTCTCTTCAACGTCTTCTTCGCGCGGTTGATGGGCGGCGAACTTGACCAGGTCGGCGGCCTCCAGAAAACTCCTCAGCCGGCGCGACTGCTCGGGCGGGAAGTCCTGGCGGCGGCTGATCTCTTGCAAGAACTCCTGCGTCGTCTGCTCGGGGGCGTGAATGCCCTTGGTCCGCTCGATGTAACGGCGAACGATGGCCGTCAGCTCGACGTAAAACAGTTTCACGTCCTGGCCGGCAAGGTCGCTCTCCCGCAAGCGTTTCAGTTCCAAGTTGGCCAGCTCGGCGGGCGTGAGTGGGGGGGCAGACCGCATCCGCTTCCGGCGGCGCAACCACCACGCCGCGGCCGCTGCTGTCACCACACCGCCCACGGCGAAACCGATCCACCGCGCCGCAGCGTTGGACGACTGCGGCAACGGCAGCGGATCGGTCGGCCCGTGCAACTGCTCCAGCGACGGTGCCTCCTGGGCGATGGCGGCAGCCACCTCGACGGTGAGCGGCTCGGTCTCGATCGTGTGCTCCTTGCCCGAGCCGCCGCTTCGATCGTCGACAAAGGTGACGCTGATCGGATCGATCACGAATTTGCCGGCCCGGGTCGGTTCGAGCGTGTAGATTTGCTGAAGGATCTGCCGATCGCCTTCGACGCGCGGCAGGGGTTCGTGGAAGTCGCGGATGATAAAATCACCCAGTTCCGAGCCGAATTCCGGCTTGTGGACGGTAATCCCTTGCGCGGCGGCGATTTCGAGCGTGAGCGTAGGCTCGTCGGAGAGCCGTGCCGGAGAAGGATCGACTGTCACCGACAGCCGCACCGGTCCGCGCTCAACCTGGCTCGTGGCCACTTTGGGTTTCTGATCGGTGGGCTCGGCCGCTGGCGGGGAATGGCGGGTGCAGCCGGAAAGAAGAGCGAGAAGGGCGGCAGTGATTGCGGCGATTCGTAGGGTGGGCCGAGCGCTGCAAGTCCCACCAACCCGAAGAGTTGGTGGGACTCGCTGCGCTCGGCCCACCCTACTATGCTGCAAACGCCTGGTCATAAAAACCTCATCGGAACCGTCGTTCGCGCATGTGGAAAAAGCGGCGAAAGCTCTTCAGGTAGTCTTCGTCGGTGCGGATGGCCAACTCATCGACTCCCACCTTGCGCAATTCGGCCGACAGCTTCTGGGCCCGCCGCGCGGCGCGGCCGGCAAACAGTTCGCGGACCTTGGGATGCCGCGTATCGAGTTCCACGACTTCGCCCGTCTCGGCATCGACCAGCGAGATGAAGCCCACGTCGGGCAGGACCTGCTCGCGGGGATCCGCCACGCTGACGGCGATCAAATCGTGCCGCGAATTGCACAGGGCGAGCGACTGCCGCGTCTCGGGGGCCTGGAAATCGCTCAGCAGGAACACCACGGCGCGGCGATTCTGCACGCGGCTGATGAACTCCAGGGCCGCCGCCAGGTTCGTCGGCCGGGCCACCGGTTCGATGCTGATCAATTCGCGGATCAAGTGCAACACGTTGCTCTTCCCTTTGCGCGGCGGATAGTAGCCGAGCACCGTGTCGCAGAACGTGACTAGCCCCACCTTGTCGTTGTTCTTCAGGGCCGAGAACATCATCATGGCCGCCACTTCCACCATCATGTCGAGCTTTGATCGCGGGCCGGAGCCAAACGCGCCGGAGGCACTGGCATCGACGGCGAAGAGGATCGTCAGTTCCCGCTCCTCGCAAAAACGCTTGATGAAGGGCGTGCCGGTCCGCGCGGTGACGTTCCAGTCGATTGTGCGCACGTCGTCGCCCGGTTGATACTCGCGGACTTCGTCGAACTCCATGCCTCGGCCGCGGAACACGCTCTTGTACTGGCCGGCAAACAGGTCGTTGACCGTCCGGTTGGCGACGATCTGAATCCGTCGGACCTTCTTGAGAATCGTAGCTACGTCCATGGAATGAAGGGTGAAGGCGGAAGGATGAAGGATGAGTAAGGAAAGGCGGAAGGGTGATTAATACTCGCTTGATTCGTCCTTCATCCTTCCGCCTTCATCCTCAAGGTACGGGCACGGTGTTGAGAATCGTCTGAATCACGTCTTCGGGCGTTTTCTCCTCGGCCTCGGCCTCGTAGGTGAGGATCACCCGATGTCGCAACACGTCGAAGGCGATGTCCTTGACGTCTTGGGGCGTGACATAGCCGCGTCCCTGGAGGAAGGCCACGGCGCGGGCGCCCAACCCCAGGTAGATCGAGGCCCGGGGCGAGGCTCCGTAGTCGATCAGCGGCACGAGCCCTTGCAGGCCGAATCTGGCCGGGTCGCGCGTGGCCTGGACCAGTGCGAGGATGTAGTTCTTCACCTGGTCGTCCACGTAAATCAGCTTCACCACTTCCTGCATACCGCAGATCTCGTCCGGCGTGAGCACCGCTTGCACCGGCCGTGCCGTGCCGTCCATGGCCATGTCGAGCACCTTCCGCTCTTCCTGAGGGTCCGGATAGGTGATCTTGATCTTGAGCATGAAACGATCGACCTGGGCCTCGGGCAGAGGATACGTGCCTTCCTGTTCGATCGGGTTCTGAGTGGCCATGACCAGGAACAAACCCTGTAGTGGGAAGGTCTGCTCGCCGATGGTCACCTGCCGCTCCTGCATGGCCTCGAGCAAGGCCGACTGGACCTTCGAAGGGGCGCGATTGATCTCGTCGGCCAGGATAAAGTTGGCAAAGATCGGCCCTTTGCGGGTCCGAAACGTGCCTTCACTGGGAACATAGATCATGGTGCCGACAAGATCCGCCGGCAACAAGTCGGGGGTGAACTGGATTCGTTGGAAGCGGGTCGAGAGGGCCTGGGCCAAGGATTTGATCGCCGTGGTCTTCGCCAGTCCCGGCACTCCCTCCAAGAGGATATGCCCGTCGGTGAGCAACCCTACCAGAAGGCGGGAAATCATCGCGTGCTGCCCGACGATCGTTTTGCCCAGTTCGCTTTGAAGGCGATGGATCAGGTCCGCTTTTTCCGCGACGCGGTGTTTGATCTGTTGGACGTCCACCTGCATAGACGGTCTCCTGCATGCTGCCGGCCGAAAACGAAAATGCCTATTTTAGCCGAGTACCATGAAATCTCAAGCGCGGAACCCGGACTAGGGATTGTTTCCGCTCGCGAGTCAATCCTCCGTCCAAAAAGTTTCCTTAGTAAAAAAGGATTCATTATTCTGGCCTAAGAAGGACAGGGCGACAGGGTAAGATTTGTTCTATTGAGATTTACCCTTGACAGTCAAACGTGCGTTTGATATGTTTGTTTGAATCAGTCGTTTACCTGGAATTCGGGGTTTGCGATGTCTAAAGATCAGCGCACGGGGGAAACGAACAACCGGCTCTTGGCCGCCGCGACCGAAGTTTTTGCCGAGGTCGGATACCGGGCGGCTACCTTGCGGGAAATCTGTCGCCGGGGCAACGCCAACATTGCCGCGGTGAACTACCATTTCCACGACAAGGAGCAGTTGTACAGGGCGGTGCTCGAGCACGCCGTGTTGGCCGCCGGTGACGGATTGATGCAGATTTCGCCCGACGAACACGTGCCGCCCGATGAGAAGCTGCGGCACTTCATTCAGCATCTTTTCCACAACTTGTTGGGCGCCGATCGGCCCCTGCAACTGCTGCGGCTGATTGCCCACGAGATGGTCGAACCGACGCCGGCCTTGGACGTGGCGGTGGAGAAGGCGGCCCGGCCGTTGACCGACATCCTGGCGGCGATCGTGGCGGAATTGTTGGGCCCGGCGGCCGAGCCGACCGTGGTCCGCGACTGCGTCGACAGCATCATCTCGCAGTGTTCGTCGTATCATCACAGCGAAGCCATCATCCAGCGGTTGCACCGAACGAATGTCCACGACCCGGCGACGATCGAGCAACTGGCCGAACACGTTTACCGTTTTTCGCTGGGTGGCGTTCGGGCGATTGCCGGAAATTGCAGGGTGGGCTTTAGCCCGCCTTCTCTAATACACAATGCAAAGGCGGGCTAAAGCCCACCCTACGGTTTGACACACTTGACAAAAAGGGAGAAAGCAAAGCAATCATGTTGACCTTGCGTTTACCTAGAAAACGTCTTCTGCTGTTGGGCGGTTCGTGCGCCGTGTTTGCGGCGTCGGCGGTCATTTTCTGGCAATTCCGCCACAGTGCCGAGGCGGCGCCGGCCGCCGAGACCACCTATTTCAAGACCATCGGGCCGCACGAAACAGCGGCGGCCAAGGCCGCCGCCCGCGACATTCGCAAACAGCCCGTCGAGGCCGTCGTGCGCAACCTGACCTTGCGGCTTACCGGCAGCCTGTCCGCCGACGAGAAGTCGGAGGTCGGCAGCAACGCGGCGGGCAATGTTTCCGAAACCCGCGTCGAGCGCGGCAGCTTCGTGAAGAAGGGCGACGTGCTGGTGCAAATCGACCCGCGCGACGCCCAGAACGCCCTGGACGAGGGCCTCAACGCCGCCGAGGAGCTGCGCGTGCGGCTGGGGTTGGACGAAGCGAAGGAATTCTGCGTCGACGAAGTGCCCGAGGTCGAGGCGGCCAAGGTCGCCATGGACCTGGCCGAGCACACTTTTCACCGCGCGGAGAATCTCAAGAAGCAAAACGCGATCGCCCTGGAAAGCTACGACCAGTCGGCTACCGACTATCGTGCGGCCGTGCAACGCTACTACCTGGCCCGGCGGCTGGCGAAGCAGTTGAATCGCAGCTATCGGTCGGCCGTGACGCACCTGGTCACGCTCCGCAAGGCGGTCGACGACTGCACGATCCGTGCGCCCATGGACGGCTGGGTCGCCGAACGGAACATCTCGGTCGGCGAGCGGATCATCGCCATGTTCCCCGGCGCCAAGCTGGTGACCTTGCTGCGGATCGATCCGCTGCGGCTCACGCTTACCGTTCCGCAGCAGGAAATGGCGCAGATCAAGATCGGCCAGACCGTTACCTTCCAGACCGACGCCTTCCCCGGCAGGCGGTTCACGGGCGCCGTGCGCTACATCAGCCCGACGGTCACCTGCCGACAATCGCTCGCTCTGCGTCGAGGCCGTGGTCCCGAATCCGCACGCCGAGTTGTTGCCCGGGCTGTTCGCCACCGCCGAGTTGCAGTTGGACAAGAAGCAGACCGAGCTGTACGTGCCCGCATCGGCTGTTTGCAACCGCGGCGACGTGGCCGCCGTGTTCGTGGTTCGCGGCGGCACGGTCCGCGAGCAGATCGTCTCGCTGGGCGACCGGGAAGGGACGCGAGTCCGCATTCTCACCGGATTGGCGGCGGGCGACGTCGTGGCCACGGCCCCCGACGGCCTGCACGACGGCGACAAGCTGTAGAAATTCCAAATCTCAAATCCGAAATCTCAAACAAATCCGAAATCGGAAATCACAATGACCAAGACATCTTGAGTCTTTGATATTGGCATTTTGGATTTGTTTGGAATTTGTGATTTGAAATTCGAGATTTGTTCGTGAGAGTCCTTCATGAACTTCCTCGCCTCGATCTGCATTCGCCGGCCCGTCTTCGCCACGGTGCTGACCCTGGTCCTCCTCGTGTTCGGCGTGGTGGGCTACATGAACCTGGGGCTGGACCGCTTTCCCAAGATCGATTTCCCCATCATCACCGTGACCACGCGCTTGCCGGGCTCGGCGTCGGAAGAGGTGGAGACGGAAATCACCGACAAGATCGAAGAGGCCGTGAACACCACCAGCGGCATCGACGAACTCCGCTCGGTTTCTTCGGAAGGCATTTCCCAGGTCTTCATCACCTTCGTCCTGGAGAAGGACGCCGACATCGCCGCCCAGGAAGTCCGCGACAAGGTGAACCGCATCCTCGCCGGACCTGCCCAAGGACATCGAGCAGCCGTTCGTGGAGAAGTTCGACCCCGACTCGATGCCCGTGATGACCATCGCCGTCTCCGTCGCCCTCGTCGATCCGCGACCTGACCGAGTATTGCGACAAGGTGCTGCGGCGGCAACTGGAATCGCTGTCGGGCGTGGGCCAGGTGTTGATCGTCGGCGGGCAGAAGCGGCAGATCAACGTGCATCTCGACGGGCTGAAGATGCGCTCGCATCCGCCTGACCGTGGCCGACGTGGCCAAGGCCCTGCAATCGCAGAACCTGCAAGTGCCCGGCGGCACGGTCAAGGCCGGCCAGCTTGAATTCACGCTGCGGACGATGGGCCGCGTCACGAGCATGGCCGAGATCGAGCAGATCACCGTCGACAATCGCGGCGGCCACACGATCACCATCGGCGACCTTGGGCACGTCGAAGACGGCGCCGAGGAGATCAAGAGCCTGGCCCGCTATAACGACACGCCGGCCGTGCTCTTGAACATCCGCAAGCAGTCGGGCACGAACACGATCGAGGTCGCCCGGCTGCTCAAGGAGCGGCTGGCCGAACTGCAGAAGACGGCCCCCAAGGACCGTCTCATCACGATCGTCCGCGACCAGTCGCCGTTCATCCAGGCGGCGGTCGATACGGTCAAGGAGCACCTGACCCTGGGCGGCTTCCTGGCCGCGGTCGTGATCTTTTTCTTCCTGGCCAACATCCGCACCACGGTGATCTCGGCCCTGGCGATTCCCACGTCGATCATTTCCGCCTTCTCCGTGGTCTATTTCATGGGCTTCACGCTCAACAGCATCACGCTGCTGGCCCTGGCCCTGTCGGTGGGCATCGTGATCGACGACGCGATCGTGGTCCTGGAGAACATCTACCGCTATATCGAGGAGAAAGACTGCACGCCCCGCGAGGCGGCCTTCGCGGCCACCAAGGAAATCGGCCTGGCCGTGCTCTCGATCACGCTTTCGCTGGTGGCCGTGTTCCTGCCCATCGCCTTCATGGGCGGGATCGTGGGCCGCTTCCTCAAGTCGTTCGGCATCACCATGTCGGCCACGATCCTGGTGAGCATGATCATCAGCTTCTCGCTCACGCCCATGCTGGCCGCGCGGTGGCTAAGAAAGAAGGCGGAAGGCGGAGGGCGGAAGGATGAAGGGGGAGAAGGAAAGGCGGAAGGCGGAAGGATGAAGGATGAAGAGAACATCCCGGCTCCGCCCCCTCCGGATTCATCCCTTAGCCCTCATCCCTCATCCATCCCCCATGCTTCCTCGCGCGGCGGCGTCTATGCCTGGATCGAGGGCGGCTACATGGCCTTGCTGCGCTGGTCCCTGCGGCATCGCTGGGTGGTCGTCTTGCTCGTGGTCGGCATGCTGGCCCTGGTGCCCACGCTCATGGGCCACGTCCGCAAGAACTTCCTGCCCGACGACGACCAATCGGAGTTCGAGATCAAGGTCCGGGCCCCGGAGGGCACGTCGCTGGAGGCCACGTTCGTGATCCTCGACCGCATCGCCCGCGAGGTCCGCAATCTGAGCGGCGTGGAGTACACGCTGACTTCCGTGGCGGACGACGACCAGCGGATCGCCAATTCAGGGCACGGTCTACGTGCGGATGGCGCCGCTGGGCCAACGGCGGTTCGACCAGTTCGAGATGATGAACTACGTCCGCGAGGAGATCCTGCCGCCGTTCCGCAAGCAGGACCTGCGGATCAGCGTGTCGCCGGCGGCCGTCTTCTCCGGCGGCGGCATGTCGCAGGCCGACGTGCAGTTCATGATCGGCGGCCCCGACATGAAACTATTGGACCAGTACTCGCAAAGAGTGATGCAGGACCTCCGCCAGACGCCCGGCGCGGTGGACGTCGATTCGTCGCTGGTGGTGGGCAAGCCGCAGTACGGCGTGACGGTCGACCGCGCCAAGGCCGCCGATCTGGGCGTGTCGATCGCCGACGTGGCCAACACCCTGCGGCTGCTGGTGGCCGGCGACAAGGCCAGCGATTACAACGAGAAAGGCGAACAGTACGAGGTCCACGTGCGGGCGACCGCCGAGTTCCGCAACCGGCTCACGGAACTTGCCACGGTCTCCATCCCTTCGTCCAAGAAAGACATAGACGTCGTGGCCCTGGGCGACGTGGTCACGTTCGTGGAAGGCTCGGGGCCCGCCCAGATCAACCGCCTGAACCGCAATCGCCAGGTGACGATAAGCTGCAACATGACGCCGGGCACCTCGCAGCAAGCGATCCTCGACCAGATCGAGCGCAGCGTGCAGAAGCTCGAGATGGGCCCCGACTACACGACCGGCCTGCTGGGCAAGTCCAAGGAAATGGCCCGCACCTTCCGCAGCTTCATCATGGTCTTCGCCAGCGCCGTGATCTTCGTCTACCTGGTGCTGGCGGCCCAGTTCGAGTCGTGGCTGCACCCGATCACGATCCTGCTCTCGCTGCCGCTGACGCTGCCCTTCGCCCTGATTTCGCTGATTCTCTTCGGGCAGTCGTTGAACATCTTCTCGCTGCTGGGCATCCTGGTGCTGTTTGCCGTGGTGAAGAAGAACTCGATCCTGCAGATCGACCATGCGAACCAGCTTCGCGCGGCGGGCATGCCGCGTTACGAGGCCATCCTGGAGGCCAACCGCGACCGGCTGCGGCCGATCCTCATGACCACGGTGGCCTTCGTGGCCGGCATGATTCCCTTGTTGATCTCCAACAGCGAGGGCGCCTCGACGAACAAGGCCATCAGCGGCGTGGTGATCGGCGGCCAGACGCTTTCGCTGCTGCTGACGCTGATCGCCACGCCGGTGGCCTACTCGCTCTTCGACGACCTCTCCCAGTTTTTCGGGCGGCTGACGGGGCGGGCCGGAAGTTCTGAACAACCGTAGATGTAGGGTGGGCCGAGTGAAACGAGTCCCACCAGGAAAAGGGCCGGAAGGTGGTGGGACTCGCGTCACTCGGCCCACCCTACGGTTACCGTCAGCCAGTCACCTTTCCGCTTCCAAGGATTACGAACCCTTGCTTGCCGAGGGCAAGAACGCGGTGCGGACGCCGTCGCCCGGCAGGCGGCGCGGCACCGGCAGCGCGATCGTGAACTGCGTGCCGCGGCCCACCTCGCTCTGCAAAGTGATCCGCCCGCCGTGGGCCTCGATAATCTTCCGCGTCGTCGGCAGCCCCAGGCCGGAACCGCCGCGCTTCGTGGAATAGAAAGCGTCGAAAGCGTGGGCCTGCGTCTCGGCGTTCATGCCGCAGCCGGTGTCGATCAGGTCCAAGGCCACGCCCTGGGCCGTGTTGTAGGTACGAATGACCATCTGCCCGCCCTCGGGCATGGCCTGCTGGGCGTTGAGCACGAGGTTCAATAGCGCGCCGTGAAAACTTTCGCGGTCCAAGAGCACGGTGGCCAGATCGCTGGAGAGATAATCGATGACCTCGATCCGCCCTTCCTGGGCCTTGGGACGAAAGAAGTCCAGGACCTGCGCGACCTGCACGTTCAGGTCGCTTGGTTCGAGTTTCAGCCGCCGCACCTTGGCGAAATCCAGGAAGCCGTCCAACAGGTCCTGCAGCCGCTGGCACTCGCGCTGCACGAGGTCGATCTTCCGCATCGCCCGCCGATCGCGCGGGGCTTCGCTCGCGCGAAAATCCTCGGCCAAGAGCTCCATGTTCAGCCGGATCGTGGAGAGCGGATTCTTGATCTCGTGCGCCAGGCCGCCGGCCAGCCGGGCAATCTCCGTGTACTGGTCGACGAGCTTCTGATTGACGGCGTCAGGAGACATGACAAGGGAAAGCCGAAACTAAGGAGAAATTCAAATAAAAACCCATAAGGCCACGGATGAAGCACGGATCAAACGCGGATTTCCGTCCGTGTTCTATCCGTGTTCCATCCGTGGCCAGATACCATCGGACTTCGGAATTCCTGAGTTGCTTACCCGCGATCGCGTCCGCGGCCATTGCCGCGCCGGCCTCGATCGCGATCACTGCCCCGGTCGCGGTCGCGATCACCGCGGTCGCCGCGCTCACCTCCCTCGCGGTCCCGCGGGGGACGCTCGCCGCCGCCGGCCAGCACTTTGTCGTCGACGATGCCCAGTTCTTTCAAAGCGGCCTTGCGGCTGAGCTTCACGCGATCCTGGTCGTCGATCAAGATGACCTTCACCGGCATCTCGTCGCCCACCTTGCATATCTCGCCCACGCTGGAGACGTAGCCTTCGGCTAATTCGCTGATGTGGCAGAGACCGTCCTTGCCGGGCAGGATCTCGATGAAGGCGCCGAAATCCTTGATGCTGGAGACCCGGCCGGTGTAGATGCGGCCCATCTCGACCGTGGCCGTCAAGGCTTCAATGCGACGCAATGCCTCTTCGGCCCCTTCCATGCCGCTGCTGGCCACGGTGACCGTACCGTCGTCCTCGACTTCGATCGAGGCCCCGGTCGCTTCCTGGATGGCGCGGATCATCTTGCCGCCCGGTCCGATCAAGAGGCCGATCTTTTCCGGATCGATGTGAGTCCGCAACAACCGTGGGGCCCAGGCGGAAATCTCGCTCCGCGGCCGGGAAATGGCCGTGAGCATCTTCCGCAGGATCTCGATGCGGGCCTCGCGGGCCTGCGTCAACGTGGCAGCCACGATCTCCTCGCTGATGCCGTTGATCTTCAGATCCAGTTGGATGCCCGTAATGCCGTTTTGGGTGCCGGCCACCTTGAAATCCATGTCGCCGTAGTGGTCCTCGTCGCCGATGATGTCGGTCAACAGGGTCCAACGGTCGGCTTCCTTGACCAGGCCGATGGAGATGCCGGCAACCGGGTTGCTGATCGGCACGCCGGCCGCCATCAGCCCCAGCGTCGAGCCACAGACCGTGGCCATCGAACTGGAACCGTTCGACTCCAAGATGTCGGAAATGATGCGGATCGTATAAGGGAAGTCTTCGGCCGGCGGCAGGACCGGCTTGACGCTCCGTTCGGCAAGGGCGCCGTGGCCGATCTCGCGACGGCCAGGTCCGCGGATGGGCCGCACTTCGCCCACGGAAAACGACGGGAAGTAGTAGTGCAGCATGAACTTCTGGGCATACTCGTCGACCAGGCCGTCCACCCGCTGCTCGTCTTTGCCGGTGCCGAGGGTAACGGTGACCATGGCCTGCGTCTCGCCGCGCTGGAACACGGCCGAGCCGTGTACGCGGGGCAACACGTCAACCGCGCAACTGATCGGCCGCAGCGTCTTGCCATCTCGGCCGTCGGGCCGGGTGCCGGAGAGAATCAACTCGCGAATGCCCTGGGTGACCACTGCCTGCCAGGCCGCGGAGAATTTCTCTGCCAGTGCCGTATCTACGGTCTCGGAAGCGGGAATCAACTCGGCCTTGACGCGATCCTTCAGCGCCGACACCGCCTCGGCCCGGGCCTGCTTGCCTTCGGTCTGCTTGGCTTGCTTGATTTCCGGCAGGTACTTCGAGCGGATCGTCTCAATGAACGGATTCGGCTCGGCAACGGTATAGGTCGCCTTGACCACGCCAACCTTTTGGCCCAACTCGATCTGCAACTCGCAAATCTCGCGAATGTACTCGTGGGCCTTGGCGATGGCCTGGGTCATGAGGCTCTCGGGCAACTCTCGGGCGAACCCCTCGATCATGAGGATGGCGTCCTTGCTGCCGGAGACGATCAGGTCCAAATCGCTCTCTTCCAGTTCGTCGTGCGTGGGAAACACGATGAACTCACCGTTGATGTAGGCTAGTCGGACCGAGCCTAGCGGGCCCTGGAAGGGTAGCGGCGAGACCGTCAACGCGGCCGAGGCCCCGTTCATGGCGAGAATATCGCCGTCGTTCTGCTTGTCGGAGGCCAGCACGAAGCTCTGGATCTGGATTTCGTCGAGATAGCCCTCGGGAAACTGCGGCCGGATGGGCCGATCCATGAGCCGCGCGGTGAGAATTTCCTTGGTGGTCGGGCGGCCTTCGCGCTTCAAGAATCCGCCCGGGAATTTGCCCGCCGCGGCCACGCGCTCGCGATAATCGCAGGTCAGCGGAAAGAAATCGCCGCCGACTCGCGCCGGGCCCGATGCCGCGGCGACCAGCACTACGGTTTCGCCATACTGGACTAAACAACTGCCGGCGGCCTGCTTGGCCAATTCGCCGGTCTCGATGGAGAGGCTTTGTGCTCCAATTTTCCGTTCAACACGTACTTTCAACGTAGTTTCTACCTTTCCTCCTTGGGGAAGAATCCATTCCAGATGCGGCAGAGCGCAAAGGCCCGCGGGCGAAAGGCGAGAGGCAACCGTGCTGCGCTAGGGTCGCTCCGAGTGCGCCCATGCGGGGCTTCCAGTTGAAAATAACCACGAAAGCGCCGTGGGCCGAGCTCTTCCCGCACATGGTTCCCAGTTTGGACCAGAAGCCCAGTTTGGACCACCAGCGCGGAGTCGACTACTTGCGAATTTCCAGGCGACGAATCACTTCCAGATATCGCCGTGGGTCAACCTTCTTCAGATAGTCCAACAACCGCCGCCGGCGACCGACGAGCATCAGAAGGCCGCGTCGGCACGCGTAGTCCTTCTTATGCTCTCGCAAATGCTCGGTCAGCCCGTTGATTCGGGTCGTCAAAAGGGCGACTTGCACCTCGGGGGAGCCGGTATCATCCTGCTTCCGCCGAAAGTCCCCGATCAATTCCTGTTTCCGCTCTTTGGTAATGGTCATCTGCTACCGCGACGGCTCCACTTGGGCTGGCTCGACACTCTTCGTGGCGAAGCACCGTCCTCCTACCGTTTCTGCTTGAACTCTTCCTACCTATGTTCTATAACAACCTACAAAGGTCTTAGTCTAGCATCTTCCAATTGTTTTGCAATAAGGGGTGGGGGGCAAGAGCGAAAAGATTCTCAAATTGTTCGTGAAGCCGGAATCGAATTGTCGCGAAAAAAACTTGCTGCGGCGGATTTTGCCGTTTCACCTCGGGCTGCTGACATCACCAATTCCTCAAAATCGGCTGAATCGGCAATCAGACGCAGGCCGTTGAGAGTCAAAAAGACATAGCTCCCCATGGTACCTGCCCGTTTGGTGCTCTCCACGAATGGGTGGTTTTTGAAGACGTGAAAGATGTAGACAGCCACCATTTCATATGAAATAGCAAGCCCGAGAGACTGAGTCCGCCTTTGCTTACCGAGCCCCGCCACTGCATCGCCGGAGGGGCGCAGGTGAAACATGTTGCAATTCAACCCCCCGGCGATGCAGTCGCAGGGCTTGTGCCTGGCAAACTACATTAATCAATAACGCCTTGCGTAAACCTCGCAATTAGCCGATCGTTTGTATTTTAACTATCTCGCAGGTTTCGCCGTAATCCCACTCCCAGGTTTCCGGCTGCCAAATCAAAGAACTCCCGAATCCGCCATGGAAGTGCAAGGCAACTCTCGTCTATAATCCCGCGCCTCGTTCCCGCAGTCGGTAACGAGCACTGCTTCTCCAACAAATTGAGCCGACGATGGCCGGACAGGGACGTCCGCGAACATCGCAAAATCTTTGCCCCGCGATCGGGTCTTCCCGTGTCGCCCAACGATCGGGCTGCGCTCGTAAAGCGATTCCTTGCGGTGCGATACTAACCCGAAGCGTAAGCGAGGCTTGCGCAACCGGTTCTTCTCACTTACGATTCGGCTTGGCATCGCGCACCCGACGAAGTGATCGCCAAACCGTAAATGATCCGCCTTTCAATGGGGCTCGACATACCGCGGGAACCGGCGCCTTGCTTCCTGGCACTTCACCGGCCAACTCTCGCAGACGGTCGGCGCCGGTTCCCGGTAGATCAGCAAATTTGAAAAGTCCGAACAACGCAACACCGCGGCGCGGTCACCTATCGGCTGGCGCGGTTTTTTGCCTGCTGCAGTTGTTCTATTCCTTCTCCTACGCTGACGAGGCCATTATGGTTCGCGCCGCCTGGGGTGGCGGAAGCGAAAAATCCTGGGAAGGTTCCATCGCTGTCAGCCGCGGCACCATTTCCCAACCCCGGCCGCTGGGGATCGAGGCCGACGAACCGGGTTCGATGTGGCTCGAGGACGGCCGGTTGATGATCCGTCAGCGCTCGCCGCGGACCTATGACGGCGTGGACATCATCGTCACCGCCCCGGCCGACGCCAAGCTTGTCGTGCAACTCACCCCCGCCCGCGACCCGCAAGCCGACCACGGCCATGGGTACATGGTGCCGGCCCCGGTTCCCGACGATTCGCGGCAGAGACCGCAGATCGAAGTGCCCCTGGCCGATATCTCCACCGAGTTCCGCAACTTGCCACTCGACGATCGCGAGAATCGCCTGCTGGTCCGCCGCGCACCGGGCGATTCCCTGCTGGTCCGCATCTCGCATCCGTCGATGGTTTTTTCTCCCGGCGAGAAGATGCGCTGCGAGGTCATTCCACATCTCTTGCCCGTCGCCGCCGACTCCCGCGTGCAGATCCAGGTCCAGTTGCTCGACGCCCAGCAGCGGCAGTTGTGGTCCAGCGAACAGGAAGTTCGCGCCGGCAGCGGAGAGGCCGTTCCGCTGGAACTGACGCTGCCGGAAGAGGAGGGCGTCTACGACATGGTAATCGCGGCCCAACAGAACGCCGGCTGGCCGCGGGCACTGCGTCCGTCGTTGCATTGGAAGCGAGCGATCGCCGAGCGCCGCGTGCAGCTTGTCGTTATTTCGCGGCAGCCGCCTGCGGTCCGCGCCGGCCGCGAACTGAGCCAGGTCCTTGAAATCGACCCGGCCAGTTCCCGCTGGTGGGAGAAGGTCAAGTTGCCGCCGTTGCCGCGTTTCTCGCGCGGACTGAACGGCCCCCTGGGCAACGGCATGCGCGAGACCATCCATCACGCGCTGGGCGATGTCTCGCAACTCAAGCCCAGCGCCGCGTCGCCCGACGTGAGCTGGGAAGCCTATACGCTGAACGTCAGCCCGCCCGGAAAGCCTTACGTGCTGGAGGTCGAGTATCCCAGCGACGTGCCGCAGACCTTGGGGCTGAGCATCATCGAGACCAACGCGGCGGGCACGCTGGTGCCGATCGGCTTGGATTCGGGCATCGACGTCTCCGACGACGCCGCGGCCGCCGCCGCGCCGCACTGGGAGCGGCATCGGCTGGTGTTCTGGCCGCGGACCACTTCGCCGCTGTTGTTGGTTACCAATCGCCGCGAGCGGTCGCCGGCCGTCTATGGCAAGATTCGCGTGCTGGGCGGCTGGGAACGATTGCCCCGCGGCGACTCCGCTGAGAAACCGTCCGAGAACCGGATTGGGCTCGCTGGAGTCCCGGGATCATCGCAGGGTTCTCGGATAGGTTCCAAGGAGCGTCCCGCGGCGCGGTTGATGGCGGCCTACATGGACCGCCCCTTGCTGCCGGAAAACTTCTCGGCCGAAGAAGTGCTCGACACCTGGAGCGGGCGGACGCTGCAAGACTGGCGGACATTCCACCAGGCCGGCACGCGGCTGGTCGACTATCTGCACTACGCCGGCTACAACGGCCTGGTCCTCGCCGTGGCCGCCGACGGCAGCGCGATCTATCCCAGCCAGGTCCTCGGAGCCGACGCCGCGCTACGACACGGGCGCGTTCTTCGCCAGCGGCCAGGACCCGATGCCGAAGGACGTGCTGGAAATGTTGCTGCGGCTCATGGATCGCGAGAATCTGCAACTGGTCCCGGCGCTGGAGTTTGCCACGCCGCTGCCGGCCTTGGAAGCGATTCGTCGCCGCGGCGGCAGCGAGGCCCAAGGGCTGGAGTGGATCGGCGCCGACGGCAGCACCTGGTGCCAGACCTATGCCGCGCGCCGCGGCCTGGCCCCTTACTACAACACGCTCGATCCGCGGGTGCAGGAGGCGATGCTCGCCGTCGTGCGGGAACTGGTTGACCGCTATGCCGGCCACCCGAGCTTCCGCGGCCTGGCCCTGCGGCTCTCGGCCTACGGCTACGCCCAGCTTCCCGGTCCCGAGTGGGGCATGGACGACGCCACGATCGCCCGCTTCCAGCACGACACCGGCGTGCAAGTGCCGGGCGGCGACAGACTCCCCGCTAGCACCGGGAGAGGGGCAGGGGGTGAGAGTGGTTTACAGTCACTCGCCACTCACCCCGGCCCGCGCCACGGAGGCGAGGGAGACCAATTGGCAAATCGTTTCGCCCTTCGCGCGGCGTTTCTCGCCTCCGACGAGCAACGCGGGCGATGGCTGCAATGGCGGGCCGCGGAGTGCCACAAGTTCTATCATCGCATGCAGGCGACATTGGCGGCGGCGCGGCCCGACATGCCGCTCTACCTGGCCGGGGCCGAAATGCTGGCCGGCCCGGAAATCGAGGCCGAACTTCGCCCCACGCTGCCGCGGCGGTCCTCGCTGGCGATGGCCTTCCTGCACGCGGGCATCGATCTCCGCCTGTATCACGACGACGCGCAGGTCGTGCTGCTGCGGCCGCAACGGGTCTTGCCGGCCGCGCAGCTCACCGCCCAGGCCATGGATCTGGAACTGGCCCAGATGTCGGACGCCGCCGTCTTCTTTCGCGGTCTGCCGCAGGCGGGCAGCCTGTTCTTCCATCCGCCCCAGGAAGTCCGCGTGCCTTCCTTCGATCAGAAGGCGGCGATCAAGTCGAGCTGTGCCCTGTTGTTGACGCAGGCCGTTCCTTCCGGCATGCAGAACCGGCAGCGTTTTGCCGAGAGCCTGGCCGGGCACGACGCGCGGATCCTGATCGACGGCGGCTGGATGTTGCCGCTGGG
Organism: uncultured Planctomycetia bacterium; assembly: GCA_963779975.1. Lineage (GTDB taxonomy): Bacteria > Planctomycetota > Planctomycetia > Pirellulales > Thermoguttaceae > JANXQG01. Next base: position 155,404 of record CAWAAL010000002.1, read on the forward strand.
ACAGGAAGCGGCCATGCAGCGCTTCGCAGCCGCTTTCCGCCAATTGCCGCCCGTCCCCTTCACCGATGCGGAAGAAAGTCATGCGGGCCAGCCGGTCGTGTTCCGTTGGGCTACGGTCGACGGCAGGACCTACGCCTACGCGGTGAACACCACGCCTTTCCCGGCCAGCGCCCAGGTCCGCCTGGCCGCTTCGCCGAACTGTACGCTCGACGACCTGGGCGGCGGCAACCGTCCCTGCGTGCTGAAGAACGACGGCGAGGGCATCGCCTGGATCGTCGAGTTGGCGCCTTACGATCTGGCGGCCGTCGCTTTCTCCGAGCCCGACGTGAAGTTGCTTCAGCCGCAGGCGTCGCTGGCGGGCAATGTGGCGGGGGCGATCGCCGAGCGGATTCGCCAACTCGGCGCGCGGGCCGTGGCCCTCCGCAATCCGCCGCTCATGAGGGTCCTCGACAACCCCGGCTTCCAAAGCAAGCCCAGCGACGCCGATCCCGTGCCCGGCTGGGCCGTCTCGAGGCGGCTGGGGGTTTCCGTGACCACCGACACCACGCAGGGGCACGAGTCCGATCTCGCGACCGTGAAGGGTTCCAAGCCGGCGCAGTCGGCCAGGATCTCCAGCGACGGGCCGATCGCCTGCCTGGTAAGCCAGCCGTTCGCCGCGCCGCGCACCGGCCGGATCACGATCTCGGTCTGGCTGCGGGTGGCCGATGCCGCGCGCCAGCCCAACTTGCGGCTGGCGGTGGAAGGCAAGCTGGTCGGCCGCGACTACTATCGTTACGCCGTGATCGGGCAGCCGCCGGGGCCCGGGCAGTACGGCAAGCCGATTGCCGCGACCTGGGGCCAATACATCGTGCCGTTCGACGATCTGCCGCTGGAGGGTCTTTCCCAGATGCGCGTGCGATTGGACCTGATGGGCGCCGGCGAGGTCTGGGCCGACGACGTGCAACTGTTCGACCTGGTTTTCAATGAATCGGAGTTGCGGGCGCTGTACAAGTTGCTCACGCTGGCCGACTTGAATTTGCAGAACGGCCAGGTGGGCGAGTGCCTGCAGCTCTTGAACGGTTACTGGCCGCGTTTTCTCATGCAGAACGTGCCGTTGCCGAAGGAAGTGCCCGCGCTGGCCGCGAAGCCGGCCGCCGAGCCGACATCGGCCGACCCGCCGGCCGCCACGGAAGCCCCGAGTTGGACCGACCGCTTGAAGGGGCTCCTGCCGGACTGGGTGCGGTAACGAAGATCACTGAACTTGTAGGACGGATTGCCAATCCGTCTTACGGGTTACCATCGTCAGGCCAGCCGTGGCGGATCAACGACCGCCGCGAGACGGTAACGAGCCGGGCCGCGAAGCGGCCGTTGACCGATTATCTTCGTGGCCCGCCACAACGTTCGCAAGTGGTTTTCCCATCAAGCAGTTAAGTGCGTTTGCGGCGTTCCCTCCGGTCCAGCACGATGTGGTCCAAAGCCAGGCATTCCCCGCGTTTTCTATCTCTGATTGAAGATGAGTGGAGTTATCTTCGAGAGACTTTCCGCGCCTATCTTCCTGTCGTGCATCTTCCTGTCATTCCTTGGCTCCACGGCGGCGATTGCCGGCCGCCTGCGCAGGGACTTACTTCGCCGGGGCAACCTTGCGCCGGTTGCCCCGGGTTGAAGCGACGCGCCTTGGCGGGCGCGTCGCCGAACCGAATTGTCAAAGAACAAGGGACCGTATCCGGACGTTATTCGTTGTAACAGTCCAAAGTTATTACCAATAACAGAATATTACGAACGAAAACTCCCGGCCGGCGTCGGGCGGCAGCGACAAGACGCTGGCCCGTGAGCACGCAGGACGACGCGAAGATGACCACCGGGCAAGGCGCCCGTCCGTCTGCTTGGCCTTCCCCTCCGCCGGCGCTCGATCCGCGTTTCCTTTTCCTGTCCTCCCCTGTACTCACGGGGCCATCTCCCTGTCAGCAAAGAGTCCGGATGCGACTTGCAAGCAAACCGCGTGCCAAGCGCGGCCATGTATTCCATAATAATCCATAACTATAAATAGATGAAGGGGTTGTGTCGCGGAGGAGCGTGAAACGGCGCGGCGGCGACGCGTCGCGCGGCAAACCGGGACTGCCAAAAGAAGCAGGCCCTGCCGGAGCGCCAAGCGGCGGCCTGCCGGAATGGCAGGCGCCTGCCGTCACGTCTCCATGATGCAACTACTTATTGGGGGTGATTTGCCGGAAACTCTTGACTTTGATCGGTGTCGATGCCTAGATTAAGGATGTTGCGTGGAACCAAAACTTCTATCAACTGGAGGGCTTACAAATGTCAGTTCATGAAGATCTTGTCGTGTCCTATCACCAGCAAGACACCGATTACTATTGCGGAGCGGCTTGCGCCCAGATGGTCCTGAGTCAAATTGGCTCGGGACTAATCGATCAGGACGACCTCTACGCCTCCAACCACAGCCATAGCACCACCGAATTGGGATGGGCGACTGCGCCCGACGGCCTTCAGTTCACAATGAACGACCGTGCGCCGGCCGGTAATCCGACCGGCCTACCGCACGGCCATCCGTACTTTGTCATCGATGCGGAGACCAACGAAGACACAGTCTCCCGCAAGATTGTCTGGACCATCCACTTCTGGCGAGTCGCTCCCATCGCCCTCGTTTATCACTCCCAGCACTGGATCGTCGTCCGTGGCTACACTGCCAGCGCCGCTCCGAATAACGCGGCAGACAACGCCATTGTGCTGTCGGGTTTCGATGTCAACAATCCTTGGCCCCCAACCCCCAGTTGGTCGGACCCTGCTGCCGCCGCTCCGCCGCCACACGGAGACACAGATGGCTGCGGCACGGGCGGCGTTCGAGGCGTAGCCGACGAGCACATCAGCTATACCACTTGGCGAGACACGTACATGACCGGAGTTGACTTTGGGCATTGGAACGGGAAGTTCATTGCCGTCTGCGATCCCGAGCCACCTCCGTCGAGTCCCGGCGTGCGCGGCTTCATCGAGGAACGCCTCGCACGGGACAAGTTCCTCTCGGCCGAAGATGCCACTGGCCGCGCCATTGCAGGATTGCAGGTCTATGGGCTCAAAGAGCGTACTCAAATTGCCAAGATCCTGCGCCAAGCCCAACCCGAAGCGCCCGTCATAGTTCAGCGTCTGGATGCCCCCGGCAAGTTCTACTACATCGTTCCGGTTCGGGAGAACACACGGACGACTCCGTTGGCCATTTGCGTCGATGCTTTCACGGGCGTGTATCGGCAGTCTGCGATTCGCGCGGGTAGCGAGGGCTCTGTTTTCACGGCGATTGAGCGCGATGCCGCGTTGCGCATGGTCGCCGACAAGAGCTTCGAACTCCCCGATCAAACAGGCCGTATTAAGGTACGTCCTGACGCGCTATGCCACTATCCGCACCTGGTGTGGAAACCGTGCCGTGAATCGCTCAGCCCGTACTATCCTTTCCACATGTTCACAGCGGGTAGCCAGCACATCTACGTGCGCACCGATGGCATGGTATTTACGACTCTCCACGATACCGATCGCGGCATCTGATCCGTTATGGAAGTCACCGCAGACATGTCGATTCAGCGCGCGCGGGAAACTCTGGCTCTCAACACAGACACGCCCGCGCGTGCCTACTACGTCTCGCGGCTCGATCGGCCGGGGAGAGGCTATTACCTTGTGATTTTCGATTCAAGAGGCGCGGCAGTGGTTGACGCGCAATCGGGCGAGATCAACTCCTACGCAAGGCTCACTGGCGTTGCACCGCAACTGCCTTTGGATGCGCTCAGGGCGGCAGAACTCGCTGGAGCTGCGTTGATCGAGCCACCCATCCTCGTATGGAGTCCGGGGCGGGCTTCGCTATCGATGTTCTGCCCGTTCTGGCAGGTTCGCACGTCATCCGGCGTTGTCTACATTGACCAACAAGGGCATCGCTGGACGACGCTGGAACCGGCGGGGCCGGGCTAGCCCATCCCGTGAAGCTGTCATTGCAAGCATTGTCCTCTCCCGCGACCTTCGCTTCACATGGTGCCCGGTGAAGGGAGGCTTGAGTACAGGAAGTCGGGATCGAGCACCAGTTGTAATTTGTAGGCTGGGCCCGCCTGACGCTCAAGGCGTTCGGACTCAAGGACCTCGGGATTCAGGACCAACTGCCGCTGGTCGGGAGATCGTCGCGATCCATGTGGTGTGGGCACTTGCTAATGTTCGGATCGGCTCCTCCAAAAGTCGGCGATGGCGGAGAACCACCGCCGTTCTATCCACAGGCGACTTGAAGCACACCACGAAGCCTCGGCTCACATCCTCCTCCAGCGTCACCGCCGTCCGAAAGAGTCACACGAGATGCCTCCGCTTATTCCGGAACGTTGGCCCCCAGCCGTCGCATGCGTTGGGGCCCAAGTCGCATGCAACGATTTCCTCTGCCGTAGGGTAACGAGCCTCCTTGTCGATCAGCACATCCAGCAGTTCCTCGACGTGCGTCGGCGGCAGTTGGCCATTTTCCTCCATTAGCGAGATGTCGTACGCGTCGAGCCCGTAGCACCAGACGATGTACGGGGGCGTCAGCCGGCAACTTCCGTCAGGAACGATCGGAATATTCGATACAACGGGCCCCATAGAAACCCTAATTCGTGCATATGTCGTATTTCGAGGTAAATCACTAAATATGGCGATTCCGATACACCAATTGTATTAACCCGATCAACCAAGGCATTACCGCACCCTACCAACACCCGCACGTTGACTGTGGTTGTCCATTCGGTAGCGTACGCCATGCCAAAACTTCCGCAATCGTCACAACATCTCGGAAGGAGAATTGACATGTCTGCGCAAAGAATGCGTGTTTTCGTTGTGCGTCTTTTACTTCATCTGATTATCGGGGCGGCGGCGCTGGCCCTGACCGGAAAGGTCTGGGCGCAGGGAATTCCCGAGCCGTTACCGCGCTCCCCGCAAGGCGAGCGGCAAGCGATGCCCAACGCGCAGCTCCAGCAAGCCAATCCGCAAAACTATACACCGACCGCCGTCAGTCCTGTAGCCCCGGCGCCCGCCAATTCAGGCCGAAGTCCAGGCGTCCTTCGGGGCGGACTGCGACTCCTGCCACAAGCCTACCAACCGTTAAACGAGACAGACCGGGCTAAGGCAGTGCAAAGGAGTATCACTCCCGAGAGTTCCCCTCCATCCAAGCACAGGCCCGCGGGTTCGCATTATCCGCCAAAGGCGAACTTGTACAATGTCGGAGCACCCGAACGAGGTGTACCGAGCCAATCGAACAGTCCAGCTGTAACACAACCTGCCGAAGCGGCTGCCGACGGAACTGCTGAGACGCCGCAAGAGGAGCCACTACTGCGAATCACAGACTTTTCGCTCGCCGGCCGCGCTGCTCCCTACTACGATACCACGCGAATGAACCCGGCGGCAAATGGTTATTTTCTGACTTCGGCGATACCGGTGAAAGGCGACCCGTTTTTGGGAACAGCGGCCGTGCGACCGTACAAGGAAACGGTTCTGCCGCAGCATTATCTTTGACTTCGACGCCCGTCGCGGGCAATCAGCCCATCAGCGGGACCAGGGCCAGCGCGCACTCTGCGTAGATTGGGTGACTTAGGCAAGAACTGGCGCTTTTGCCTGTAATGTGATATACCATCGTCTCTGTGTTTTTGTTTTCGATCTGAAACGGAGGACGAGCGATGGCGAGTATTGTACGGATAGATTTGAAAGAAGTCGTGCGGCATTTCAAGCAGTTGGAAGATCCGCGATCGACGGTGAACCGGCTGCATCCGCTGGAGAGTGTTATTGTGACTGCGATCATGGCCGTGCTCGCCGGAGCCAACGGGCCAACAGCCATCGCTGAGTGGGCCAAAATGAAGTGCGAACTTTTGCTGAAACTGTTGGACCTTCCGCATGGCATTCCCAGGAAAGATGTCTTTCGACGGGTCTTGGCCACCTTGAAGCCCGATGCCTTTCAAGCCTGCTTTACGATGTGGCTGACGGCGCTGCGGGCTGCGGCCGCGGAGGCCACGGGCGTAGAGCGACCGACCCTGGCCATCGACGGCAAGACGTTGCGGCGGAGTCACGATCGCAACCGAGGTCTGGGGGCCTTGCACTCCGTGAGTGTTTGGGCAAGCGAGTTTGGCCTGACACTGGCGCAGGTGGCAACGGCCGAAAAATCGAACGAAATCACGGCGATTCCCACGCTGTTGTCGCTCATCGACATCCAGGGAGCCATCATCACCATCGATGCGATGGGGACACAAACCGCCATCGCGGAGAAAATCATTGATGGCGGAGGGGACTTCATCCTGGCGTTGAAGGGAAATCAGGGAACGTTGCACGACGCAACCATCGATTATATCCACCAACACACGAAGACGGACTTCCAGGGAATCGGCGCTCGTCGGCTGGACACCGTGGAAAAGAAACACGGCCGGATCGAAAGGCGAACTTATGTTCAGATGCCCGCTCCCAAGAGCCTGCCGGGGTTCAATAACTGGAAGGGACTGCTCTCGATCGGGATCGCATTTCTCTGCAGCATCCGCGATGGAAAAGAGACCAGCGAGGTGCGTTATTTCATCAGCAGTCTGCCCGTCAAAGTAAAACAGTTTGCCCACGCGGTTCGTAGTCACTGGGGAATCGAGAACAGTTGTCATTGGTGCCTCGATGTCACGTATCGCGAGGATGAGTCACGCATCCGCGATGAGCATCTTCGCGAGAACTTCGCGTGGCTAAATCGCCTCACGTTGTCCTTGCTGAAGCAGCACCCCGACAAAAACAGCGTGGCCATGAAACGCCGCGATTGCGGTTGGAACGATGAATACATGCTCCAAGTCCTTACTGGAACAAAGGGTTAGTACGCGCTGGCCCTGTCAGCGGGACCTTTAAGGTTGAAGCGGTGAATGCGGATCCATCGGCCGGCGGTACCAACATAACCTTCACGCAGGCTTATCTACAATGGGACATGCTCCTGTTTGGCGTGAGCGACTCGGCCTTCGCCGACCCCGATTGTCTGTGTAACACCATCGGTGCCCTCGGCCCCGTCGGGCGTCCAAGCATTCAGACTGGCCAAGCCCAGGTTGGTTTGATGTTTCTGCGCCCCGACGATCCTGCCCATGACCCTACCGGATTCTACTCGGGAATCAGCATCGAGGGCGCATCGCCGGACATCGCGAGTGCCGCGGCGCAAACCCACGATACCTTTTCGCACTATCCAGACCTTGTGTGGACACTTCGCTATTCGGACTACACGATGGCGCAGGATCAATGCACCAAAAACCCCACGAAAGTCGAGAATTGGCACCTGAAATTTGGAACCGTCCTTCGCGATCTGTCGTTCGAGCAATCCGCTACGCCGACGGCCAGCAGCTTTGGGTGGGGCTTACAGCTCAGTGGGGCTTATGAATTCAATACCAATCCATGTGAGGGCCTGCGCGACGGATTTTATTTCTCGGTCACCGGCGGCAAGGGCATCAGCCATTACTTCAACGACTTACACATCGTCAGTCCAACCAACGATGCGGTTTACAGCGCTTCCGGGCTTTACATAGCTCCACTCATGGCATGCTACATGGGTTACACTCACGAGTGGGCACAAGGGCTACTACCAGATGGATCGACGAACTACCTCTGGAGTTCCACCGTGGCGTTTAGCTATATTGGGCTCGAAAATCCCATCGCCTCGCCGCTCCTCACCTACCATCAAGGCGAGGAGCTTTCGCTGAACCTGCTCTACCATCTATACCAGTGCTCGCAGGGCAAAAGCATAAATTACGTTGACTGGAGCAACACTTCCAAGCCGAACCAGACGTATCCGGTGCAGCCCGCAGCGTGGAAAGACATGTTTGTGGGCGTGGAAGCTGTGTACGGGCAGAGGGAGAATTTCAGTGGAAACTGGGGCGACGATGGCCGTCTCATGTTCGTCTTTGCCGCAACGAAATAGGCCGGCCGAGTTTGAAGCACCACCTCAAGCAGATCGGTACCGACGAATCCCTCCGGCCAGGGGAGATATCTCCCTGACAATTGTCCTGGGCTTGGAAAGCGGCGTGACATTCCATTGCCGCCCGGGAAAGCACTTCGTTTCATTAAGGCTCTCGCCCTGTGCGGTGCGGGAGGATGGATGATGTGTCCCATGTGGGGGTCCCCATGTGGTGGTCAGACCGGCACTTTCCACTCTAGGGCTTGTGGAGAAACACGCGCGATGGTGATCTTTAGAGATGCCTCGCCCACCACGCATTGATTTTCCTGGCGCCGTCTATCATCTTACCAGGCGCGGCGGCGGCCGCGCGGACATTTTTCACAGCGATGACCACCGCCGCCGCTTCCTCGCGCAGTTGCGCATCATCTGTATCTCTGCGCCGTCGACCTCTAGGCCCTTTGCACGGGTGCAATCGTCTCATTCGGGCCAAATGCGGAGAGAATGGGAGATTTGTGAACGCCCCAGAGGTTTAGTGAGACATTCGGGCAACAAGTGATATTGAAAAAGGAGGCGCTTTTCGCGAGAAACCGTAAAACAACAACAACTTGGTTCTCGAGGAAAGGACGCCTCCCATGCAGAATTCTAATCTGTTCGGCCTTTTGCTGGCAACACTGGTCTCCAAGGATTTTCAGGAAATCGACGAAGAACTTCGTCGCATTCGACAGGAAGTGGGCGAACAAATGACAGGGGTGGTGATGGCGTTTCTCGGGCAGGGTGTTACTCCACGGACCACATTCGAGTTCGAGGAGAAGTTGGAGCGACTTTTGCGGGATATCGGCCGCCGGACCCTGGAAACGGTCTTCAATCGCCTGGAGCCCGAAGACCCCGGGAGCCTGCCGAAGCACTTCACTCAGCAACAGCAGGAGTACAGCCGGAAACAGGAGAAATCGAACAACCGTGGCGGCATCGGCACCCGCTTCGGAATGATTCCCCTGCGCCGCTTCTGCTGCGAACCCCTCCAGGAAGCGCGTGAGGACGCGCAGAAGTCCTTCGCACCCTTGGAATGGCAGTTGGGGATCGTGGCGGGAAATGCCACGCCCGCCCTGGCGGAACGCGTGGCGTTCTTGGCGGTGGCGCATACGCAGCAGGAAGTTCTCCAGCGACTGGCCGAGGACCACGGCGTGCTGTGGTCCGTGGGCGTGTTGCGCAAAGTGACGGCCGCAGTCAGCGAGGGCATAGCCAGTCATCTCCACCAAGCGCAGAAGGTGCAACTGCTGCAGTGGCTGCGTCAGGCCGACGGGAGCAAGGGCCGGCGCGCGATCGTGCTGGCGGTGGGGCGGGACGGCATTATGTTGCCGATTCGCGGCGAAAAGACGTACAAGGAAGGGGCCGTGGCTACGATCGCGATCCATGACCGGCGTGGTCGCCGCCTGGGTACAGCGTACCTGGGCCAAATGCCCCAAGCCTACCAAACGACGTTGTCCGAGCAATTGACGCGATTGTTGAGCGAAGTCCTGGGCGAATGGTCGGGTTGCTGGCCGCGCCTGGTCTATGTCACCGATGCGGGCTATCATCCCACGGAATACTTCGAGAACGTGATCGAGTCGATGGAGGACCCGCGTCATCCTGGCCGGCGACTGACGTGGACCCGCATCGTCGACTTCTATCACGCCTGCGAATACTTCGCGAAGTTGGCGCAAGTGTTGTTTACCAACGTGCGGGCCTCTCACGCTTGGCTGTAGCGGATGCGACACTGGCTGAAGCACGAATGGAACGCCGTGTTTCGGATTCTGCACTCGGCGGCGAAGCATCGCTCGCAGCAGGTGCTCTCGGCGGCCAAACAGAAAGTTTACCAAGGGGCCTACAACTACCTCAACACACACCAAGGGTGGATGGACTACTGCGAGTATCGCCGCCAGGGTTTCCCGATCGGTAGCGGCGTGACAGAAGCCGCTTGCAAGACCGTCTTCACGCAGCGATTCAAGGAATCGGGAATGACGTGGAAGCTGGAGGGCGGCCAGACGATCCTGGTTCTCCGTCTAGCCCAATTGAGCGGCGTGTGGAAGATCGTGTACAGCACTTTCCTACAAAATCGCCCCCTCCCAAATCCCATAACTAAACCGGCACATGAGGGCTTTGCCTATGCAAAAGCCGCGTAATTCCACCGAATGAAGTGACTGCACCCCTTTGCACAAGGAGTAGGGGCGCCACCTTGCTGCCGCACGGCGACGCTATCGCGCCTACGTCCAGGCGTGCCTGACTGAGGACGATGGGCCGCTGTGGCGGCTGCGGGCGGAACTTTACGGGCTGGCGGTATTCGAGAACGCGCGGGAGATGGAAGAATATTGCGAAAGCGTGAAGAGGGTGCTGGACCGGTTATGTAGGTTTTCAACCTGTCGCGGGCGACACCGAGGCCAGCATCGCCCAGACGGCCGCACACGCCGCCCTCACCCCCTGTGCCATTCCCGACGAAAGAGGGGAAATTGTCGGTTCAAACCGGCCTCAGGGGAAACGACAGGTTGAAAACCTATCCTACCGCGGCCGAGAAAAGCAATTGATGCGAGAACTGCGCGTTATATCTGGCCGCGCTGGTCGCCGAGGATGTCGAACCGCCGTTGTAGGCGAGTTTTCAACAGCTATCCGCAAGGAGGTTACGTCGGACCAAGGGCGGAACCTCCTTGCGGCCGTTGGAGCAGAAATAATGCCGATTTCCCCGGCTTGTTTCCCACTAAAGGAGTAGAACTATGAACTTCCTTCGCATCGTGTTGGCCCTTACTGCCTTCGTCGTCGCTTTGCCTGCGCACCGCTTGTGGTCCGTGGAATCGCCGGCGGCCGGTGCTCGAACCACCGGCGCGACCGCTCATCCCGCGCCGCCGGATGCGGCGATGCACGTTGACATGGAACTACTTCTCTGGAGGGATGTTCCCAGTGCCCGCAGGCAGCCGGTGCAAAAGCCGCGCTGCCGCCCCCGATTGCCGCCTATGCGGAGATTTGGCAGCCGCAGTGGCAAGAGGAACTTGGCCTGACGGCCAAGCAGAAGGAGAAACTGTCGGCCATCCATGCCAATGCCTTGGCCGAGGAGAATGCGGAGACCGAGCGATTCAAGAAACTGCCGGCCGAAGAACAGGCGGCCCAGACGAAGTTATGGGGGGAAAAGCCGTCGCCCTGGCAGCAATAATTCGAGAAGGACGTTAGCGCCCGGATCGGGGCGGTGCTGACTTCTCGCCAGGCGCAGACGCTCAAGGATTACGCGTTTCCTTCCGCGGTCGTCGACCTTCTTTACGATGACAATATACGCCGGGAAATCGCTTTCACCGCGGCGCAGGAGGACGCGCTGCATCGCATTGCCAAGCAGCGCTGGGCCGGATTCCAGAAGGTATCCATCGAGCAGGCCGAAAAGCAGTGGGACCTGTTGACGCCGCCGCAGCAGGCCGCGCTTCCGGAAGTCGTGAAACACCAGGGACCGACCTCGGCCACCTTAGCGATGGCCTGGGAACTTGGTTTTGATCTTGAGCATAGCGTGCCCGGTTATCCCATGCTGGCCGAAGTGCCGGTACGCCAGCGCCTCGGGCTCAGCGCCGAGCAAACGCAGAAACTGGACGCCATCGTGGAAGCCGCCGCAAAGCGGCATCGCGAAGAAGTCTCCGGCAAGACAGACTCGCTGGCATCCCCAGGGGCCTGGGAAGACAAGGGGAAGAAGCAGGTGGAGGCGATCCTCACCCCGCAGCAGTTGACGACGCTCAACGAGATCGATTTCCGCCGCCAGGTCGTCTTGGCGCTCGGTTATCCCGAGAAGCGCAAGACCGTGGGCATTACCGCGCAACAGGAAGCCCTGTTTCAGAAGCTCGGCGAAGAATGCCGCCGGCAACTCTACCGCATTGACCGCGAAATGCGCGGGCGGGTCGTGGCGATCCTTACGCCCCAGCAGCGGAAACATCTGCAGGACCAAATTGACCACCAAAATTGTCGCTGACCACCATGCCGCTTGGAATCCGACCGATCGATGTCTTCGGCGCCCTTGGGCGGCGCCGTGCCAGCGGCTGCGCTGCCGCCTGGTCCGGTGGAACCGCGATAATAAGAGCCTGCGGTGCGGCTGCCCGCGGATCGCCCCCTGCGTCGCCGAGTCGGTGTTGGCACGGCCGCTGGCCGTTGGCTCATCGTAGTGGGGCACCAACTGGATGGCGCCGAACGACCTGCCTCCCTGGGGATGCGCGCGGTCATGCACTTCGGCGGCGGCCACCTCGAACCGAGGCACCGCACGGTCCACTCCCTTGCGATTCATCAGGCTCAGCCTGTCGAACCGGACGCTGGTTAGAGCCCAGAATGGACGTGTACGCTCTTAATGAGTCCAGCAAAAGTAAAGTCACTGAAGCTGTCGACGCCCCCGCCGGGCCTGCCCCCGTGGTGGCGTTCTTGAGTGACTTTACTCTTGCTGGATTCAGTAGTCAGAAACCAGACCGCTAATGTCGGACCGTGAGCTAGGAACGGCTGCGCCGGAGCCGGTCTGCAAACGCAGGCCCGCTTGCGGCATGGTTCGGGCAAGATCCTCAAAGGTCTTCGACGGCAGGCAGTGTTGCGGTAACCGTCGCGGCCGCGGCATCCAGCGTGGACTGCGCCGTGGCCGAAGACGACGACGCGAAGAAGACAGCGGCCGAAGTGAACACCGCCGCCGGTCCTTGTATCGCCGGGACCGCCTGCGCCGGGATTGTGCCAAGCAGCTCCAAAGGCGGATTGGCGGTCTCGGCCGGCAGCCAGATGGGAAGCGGCTCGACAGGCGAAGGATTGCTGCCGGGAGTATTTATGGTCAAACTTGCGATTACTGCGTCCGGCTGGGTGAAATCACGAATCTCGATCGTATCGGGCGAGATGGAAATCAGCCGGTCGTTCACCTCCACGCTGCGGAGCACGCTGTCGTCGTGCGCGATCGTGCCGATCAGCGTCAGCCCCGGCGTGGCGAAGGTGGTGTCGACGCGGAAGACGTAGAGGTCGTTCACGCTCGTCCCATCCCACGCGGACTCCCCGTCGCTCAGTTCCTGCGGCATGCTCACGGTGAGGATGCCCTGATCGGCATAGTAGGCGACCACGTGAGGGTCGCTGACCACGTTGATGCCGCCCGACATCCCCGCGGGGATCGTCACCCGGTCGACGAGGACCGGGTTCGCGAGGTCGCTCACGTTGAAGAGCGAGACTTGCGGATCGGAGTATTCCACGTCGCCGACGTCACGGCCCACGCCGACGAGGAAGCCGTCGCCCACCGATTGCAGGTAATCCGAGTAGCCGGGCATGTCCAGTTCGCCGGCAAGCTGGGGCGCCGTAGGATCGGAAAGGTCAATCGCAAACAGCGGGTCCACGCGCCGGTAGGTGACCACGAATGCCTCCGTTCCCAGGAAACGAACCGAGTAGATCTCCTCGCCCGGCGCCAGGTTGTCGAGCGAGGCGACCACGTCGAGCGACTTGCCGACCTGCTGGAGCACGAAGACGTGCGTTTGCGAGTTGCCCTGCACGTCGGGCGTGCCCGACCAGCCTGGCGTGCCTTCGGTCGTGGCGATGCGGAGGTAGCCTCCCGATTCGTCGGCCGAAAACTGGTCGAGCACGACGCCGTTCACGCTGCCCCGGGCCGTGAGTTGCAAGTTGCCGCCGGGCGGGACCAGATCGATCTGGTCGATGGTGGTCGTGGAGGTCGGAGCGACGGATTGGTTGGGAGTGCCGTACGTGGTCAACACCATCCCCGTCGGGGTTCCCGCGGTGGTGCTCGAATCCAACAGGTACAGGCTGCTCGTCGAGGCATAAACGGTCACGTTCGACCCCGTCGGCACCATGATGGTGCTGCTCGGGCCGGGCTGGTCCGACGCCATGTCGATCGTGGCTACCGTCGTGAAATCTTGATTCGGACTCTGCGTCGTCGGCTTGTAGACAGCGGACGGATCGCAGACGGAGCCGGCGGCGATCTGGTTGCCGTCGGCGTCGTACGAGGTGAAGCTCGGCAGCAGGTCGGCGCCAAGCGCGGCCGTGAGCCGGGCAACGTACTCCTGTTCGGTCTCGTAGCGATATCCCGTGTCCTGCGACGTGGCGGTGCCGGAAGCCGAGGTCGTCAGGTTGGGATTGCAGGCGTACGGGTCTTCGCCGGCAGCAAGCGGAGTACCGTCGCTATGCACGATGTTCGGTCCGCCCAGCGAGGATTCCAGGTCGGTGGGCTGAAATACCAGGTAGAGTTGGTCGCCGACCGAGCGGGAGTCCAACAGGGTCCCGTCGAACCGGGTGCTGCCGATGATCTTGGGCGCGGTGCGATCAGATACGTCGACGACCGTAACCGTGGTTTGGCCGTAGGCAGCGTACGGGTCCGCCGAGTTTGCCGCGCTCGGGTAGTCGTATCCCGCGGAAATCAACGTCAGGCGGTCGCCGTCCAGGTACATGGCGGTTGGCGCATCGTTGAGCGTCAGGCGGGCGGCGATGGTCGGGGTGTCGACCGCGCGGAGGTCGACAATGACCAACTGGCCTTGCGAGAGCATGTAGAGATAGTTGCCGTCGGTCTCCATCAGGTCGGATTCCTCGACCCCGGCCACCTGGATGTTCGTATCGGAGTGCGTAGTTGTCTGGGCGTTGGCGGACGCTAGCGTACCGTTCATTGCGACCGCGCCTGCTTCCGCCGTCCCAGAGGTTGATAAAAGCAGGCCAGGGTTGTAGAGCGGAGTCACGTAGCAGTCGTTGAAGGGCACTCCGAACTGGCTCTGGTACTGATCGACCGCGCTCTGGATGAGGTACTGGCGGAGGTCGTCGAGCGAAGTAAAGCGATCGAAACCGCCGGTCTGGTCGGTGGGTGACGCGGGTTGCGGTTGCGTGACCTTGGGCGGATGCGTAACCCGCGGCGATTGCAGCACGGGAGTCGTCACCATGGGCTGCGGCCCGACAATCGGAGCGGCGGGCGGCGAATTCAACCGCGGTGCGGCCAGGTGCGTCGCCCGTATTGGGGGGAGCTGTGGGCCGACGACCGCCGCGGCCATGTGCCAGGAGGCCGGAAATTTGAGCGGCCCGGCCGACATCAGGGCCCGTGTTTCGAGGCTTTCCAGGCAAAGCCGCCGAGGGTTTCTGGACGTACCTTGCCGCCCAAAAGAGAACCAGTGGGACCGGGTCATGGTCTGCTCCTTGAATTCGGGTTACTATCTTCCCTATCCTGGTAGGCCCGATGCGGCGGCGTTTGTCACGCCGGCAGGAATAAATTTTCTCTGGTAGAGCCGTGCCCCCGAAACTCAAGTTCAGCCGCTTAGATAGATGCAAGGCGGAAACAAGAGTTACTTGCAGTCCGAATCCAGCCTCCCAATAGAATACGTCCTCGTGGAGCAGTCTGGAGTGCTCGCCTGCCTGTCACTAACGCACCACGAAACTGTGAACGCCGTCTTCTTCAGGGCCATTCATGGCCCTTTCCGCCGTAGGTGGTCTTAGGCCCGTCCTTCAGACGGGTCCATTGCGACGCCATGAGCCGGCCTCCGATCCGCCCACCGTTTCGCCGCTCAATGCGGCGAAACGGTGGGCGGATCGGAATCGATATAAATCGGCGGGTTTCGGACCGGTCGTCAAGGACGCGACTTAGACCGCTCCGCGGCCAAGGGGCATAAATACCCCTGTACCACAAGCCATGGCACATCGCGGCTCATGCCGCGGAGGCGTCCGGAGCCAATCCCGTACCTCAATCCCACGAATCCACTCCGAACAGCACGGCGATCTTCTGCAACACCTCGTCGATGGTCTCCGCGGGGGCCCGATCGACGTGCTCGGCTCTTTTCGCACGCCAGTCCACGTTCTTCAGATGGTCTGCCAGAACCGCTCCCGTCACCTTCAATCCGGGCGGCAAAGCGACTTCAAACGGAAATCCTTTGATTTGACTGGTGATCGGGCAGAAAATCCCCAAGCCGGTCTTTTGGTTGTAGTACTTGGGCGAGAGTGCCAGTGCCGGCCTCCTGCCGGCCTGTTCATGCCCCGCATGAGGCTCGAAATCGAGCCACACGAGGTCGCCGCGCTCGGGGACGTATTGCCGCTTCACTACCATGCCTCCTTACCGACGGGAGGGCCCCAGTCGCTTTCGCCATGCATGTTTTGCGGCGTAATCTTGTCCGCCAGTTCCTTCAGGGTGTACTTCCTGCTTTTCATCGGGGCGATGATGACACGCCCCTCCTCAACGGACAACTCGACGCTGCTGCCTTCCTCAATCCGCGCGTCCTGGGCGAGGCTCTTCGGGATGCGCACCCCCAGGCTGTTGCCCCATTTCCGAATCTTTGCAATCATGGCCGTCCTTCCGCTTGGTTTATACCAAGTATATACGATGCCGCGCGTGCTGTCAAGCCAGCACGGCCACAGACTCGCGAGAAGTCTTCCTGGGATTACCATCCGCAATCGTGACGCACTACGTCAGGTTTCTATCGCGGCGCGGTGTTCTTGGGGGGCCACGTTGAGCCGCAATCGCCACACTCGTGGAGCAGCCTGGAGTGCGCGCCTGCCTGTCACGCAGGAGATCGCGGGTTCAAATCCCGTTGGGGGCCCTGTCGTCCTATCGCGCCAAGCCGGAGATTAGTATGATAACGGATATTACGTTAAGTTACCGATGGACGATTCGGCGGGACCGTCCGGAGTTTTCAACCACGCGTACCGCGGCGGTAGCTGGCTCAAAAGGAGGTTTGGTCTATGTTCCAACAAGTATCGACAGTCGCGTTGGCAATTTTCCTGGCAATCGGCGTTTTTACGCCCGCAACTGCCCAGAAACCCCAGGAAACAGGCGGCAAGAATCAGCTTACCAACTCGCTCGGCGCGACGCTGATCTATTGCCCGTCCGGAACGTTTACCATGGGCAGCCCGGCGGACGAAAAGGGCCGTCTTGACGACGAGTCGCAGGTTTCGGTGACGATCAGCAAGGGTTTTTACTTGGGGCAGCACGGCGTGACGCAGGCCGAATACAAGTCCGTCATGGGGGCATCGCCCTGGGCGGACAGCGAGTATGTCAAAGAAGGGGACGATTATCCGGCGATACACGTCAACTGGAACAATGCGGTGGAATTCTGCCGGAAGCTGACCGCCCGCGAGGCGGGGCGGCTGCCGCAGGGGTATGTCTATGCGTTGCCGACGGAGGCGCAGCGGGAGTATGCTTGCCGGGCCGGGACGACGACGGCCTATTCGTTCGGTGGCGATGCCGGCGATTTGGGGGAATATGCGTGGTGGGGCGGCCTGACCGGCGACGGAAATTGCCAGGCGGAGTTATACGCTCATCGGGTGGGCCGGAAGAAACCGAACCCGTGGGGATTCTATGACATGCACGGCAACGTGTGGGAGTGGTGCCGGGACTTCTACGCGAAGAAGCTTCCCGGCGGAACGGATCCCTTGGTGCGAAGCGGCTTGAACCGAGTGACCCGCGGCGGGAGCTGGTGCCTCGGCGCGAGGTACTGCCGGTCGGCACGCCGCGACTTGAACGAGCTGCTGAAGGGGAACTGTTTCCTGGGCTTCCGGGTCGCCCTCGTTCCGGCGAACGAGTAGAGGGAACGAGCGAACTGGTCATAAGCCAAGGTGTTCCAGCGGTCTGCCCGCAGGGTGATTTTCGAGAACGTCGGGCACGAGTCGTATCTGCGCCGTGATGCGGATCCCGTGAATAAGCCGGGTAAGAGACGCTGGACAGCTTTGTGTGAACGGTGAATAATAAGACCATGAGCACTGTTTTCCGCTGGACGCTTGAAGAATACGAAACCTTGGCCGGGGTAGCCGAACGCGTGTTTACCGACTGGCGGCATCCGCGGCATATTGAATTGATTCGCGGCTATCTTCAGGAGCGGGGCGAACCGGCAAAACTGTCGCTGGAAGAGTATGAGGGCATGATTGCGGCCGGTGTCTTTGCCGGTCCGCGCCGTCGCCTGGAACTGATCTAGCGGGCTCATTCCTCGCCCTGCAAAATCTCCGCCGTGGCACGATACTGGTGCTGCTCGTAGAACGGAATCTGCTGGAGCGTCAACTCTTGCTCGTGGTGGGCTTCCTGCCAGGCTTCCTGGGCCGATTCCGCATCGCCGGCGGCGTGGCACGCACGAGCGAGATGGTACAACCGCAGACCGGTGGGCTTGTTGCCCACCGCGCGGCGCAGTTCGGCCACGGCCTCATCGAAGCGGCCGGCGGCCAGCAACGCCACGCCCCGCGTGTCGAGGTACTCGGGATACGGCCCGGTCAACTCGATCGCCCGATCGGCGAGTTCCAGCGCCCGGCGGACATCCTCCTCGCGGATGGCCAGAAAGTAGGCCAGATTGTTGCACGCCAAGGCCCGCTGCACGGCGGGCACGTCGGCCTGTTCGATCAGCCGGCCGTAGATTTCGCAGCGCTCGGCATAACGGCCTTCCAGATCGCGGAAGTAGGCCAGCAGGAGGTCGAGCCCGGCGGACTTTCCCTCCGGGCTTCGCGGCGCGTTGGAACCAGGTTTCGATCCGCTGAAACAGTTCGGGGCCGGCCTCGTCGAGGTGTTGACGCAGCACCTGCAAGACGACGCCGAGCACCTCTTCCGCAGGAAGATGCTCCATGGCCGCCTCGCATTGATCGAGGGCCTCGTCCAAGGAGTGGCCACGGGCCAGGAACCCGGCCAGAAAGAGGTTGCCGCGCCCCGGCTCCGCTTCGGCCAACCCGCGAACCACCGCCTCGACGGCATATTCCTCGTCGAGCTGGCCGAGCATTTGGCCCGCGGCCGGCTCGCGGTGGATGGCCTGGCGATAGTCGGCGATCGCCTGCTCGTAATCGCCCGCTGCTGACCCAGGCATTGGCCCGGCCGGCGTAGGCGGCGGCAAAGTCCGGCGCCAAGCGGATGGCATCGTTGTAACTGGCAATGGCCTCGCCGGACACGCCGAGTTGGTCGAGCAGCCTGGCCTTGAGGAAGTGGGCCGGGGCGCAGTTCGCATCGCAGCTGATGGCCGCATCGCAATCCTCGCTGGCCCGCGAGTTTTCGCCCAGGTGGAGCCACGCTACGGCCCGGCTGTAGTAGGCGATCGCGAAGTTGGGATCGAGCCGAATGGCCTCGCTGAAATCGTCGAGGGCCGCCTGGTGATCCTCGAGCGTCCCGTAGGCATTGCCGCGGTGCAGGTACAGCACCGGCGTCTCGGGCGACTGGCGGACCGCCTGGTTGAAATCGCTGAGGGCCTCGCGGAACAGTCCCAGCCGCGTGCGCACCATCCCCCGCGCGCTGAGCGCGTCAACGTGCCCGGCGCTACCCGCAGGGCCTGGTTGCAGTCGAGCATGGCCTGGGCCAGCCGGTTCTCGAGGAAATGGATGTTGGCGCGGCAAAGGTACAGGTTGGGGAACTCGAACCCCAAGCGAATCGCCTCCGAACAATCGGCGAAAGCCTGCTCGTAGTGTTCGAGTTGGAAGCGGGTCAGACCCCGCAAGGCATAGGCCGGGGCATAGCGGGCGTCGATCTCGATGGCGCGGCTGCAATCGGCCACGACATCCTCCAAGCGGTTCTGGGCCGCATAGGCCTCGGCACGGCACGCATAACCGGCGGCGTCGGCAGGCGCCAGGCGGATGCCGGTCGAAAAATCCTCGATCGCCTCGTCCAACTTGCCTTGCTGCTGGCGGAGCTTGCCGCGGACGCGGTACGCCAAGACGCACTCGGCGTCCAACTCGATCGCCTTCGCGCAATCGGCCAGGGCGCCGGCCTCGTCTTCGAAACGCATGCGAATCGACGCCCGCGAGGCGTAAGACTCGGCATGACCGGGATGCAGGTACAACACGGCCGTGAAGTCGGCCAGCGAGGCCTCGAAATCGGCCTTGGCCTGTTCCACGGGGCAAGGCCGATCGCGATACACGCTGGCACGCAGGAACAGCGCGTCGGAATGGTGCGGATCGAGCGCCAACGCGTGGTTCAGGTCCGCCATCGCCTTGTCGAACATGCCGACGCTGGCC
The DNA here is from genome assembly GCA_963779975.1 of uncultured Planctomycetia bacterium. Taxonomy (GTDB): domain Bacteria; phylum Planctomycetota; class Planctomycetia; order Pirellulales; family Thermoguttaceae; genus JANXQG01. Next base: position 175,196 of record CAWAAL010000002.1, read on the forward strand.
GACAGCCTGGTCCGGGCGACGAGCCAATTCGGTTCCTCCGGCTCGAGTTCGATGGCCAAGGCGGCGTCTTCGAAGGCCCGTTCCATTTTCCCCATCGCCTGGTACGTCCAGGCCCGCGCGATGATCGCTTCCGCCCAGCGCGGCCTTCGCCAGACGGCTTCGTTGAAATCGTCCAGGGCCTTGTCCTGCTTTTCGGTCATGCGGTAGCAGACGCCGCGGGCCAGGTGGGCCTGGGGGACCTCGGTTCCCATCTCGATCTGCCGGGTATAGTCGGCGATGGCCAGATCGAACTTGCCTAGGTTGCTGTAGACCCGTGCCCGCAAGGCATGGAGGTATCCACAATCCGGACAACGCTGAATCTGCGCCGTGATGTCGTCGAGCGAAGACTGGTCTTCGGGCAGCTTGCAGGGGCCATCGCGAACATTGCAAGGCCCTTTGCGGAGGTTGCAATACCTCGCGCTCGGTTTCGAGGCAGATGATGCCGGGGCCGAGAACAATGCGGACCAGGCCCGGCGGAGGGCCGCGCGGGGCTGCGCGGCGAGACGGCCGGCCTTTTTCCAAAGGACCTGCCAGCGCGGCAGCGGACGGGGACGCAAAGCCGCTTCGGCCTGATTGACTGCCGCGGCAAAACGGTGTGGACATTCAACGCGGAAGTACGGCCCGAACGCATGCCGGAAGGAATTGCGCGGGTCGTCCGAGCCGCCCCGTACCAACCAGAAGGCCAGGAACGCCACGGGCCCTTGCCGGACCGGCGGCCGGGCCAACGACTCGATGCGGCGCCCCAGGTCGCCCACGACGGCCGGGGGCAGCCGATCCGGCCGAAACTCGATGTTGACCAGCGGTTGCCCGCTCGGGAAGATTGCCAGGGCCATTCGCAAGTCCATTCCCGCGGTTTCCGGAAGATGGGCAAGAAAGTCCTCGATCGTCCGCATCACCGCGTGGACGTAGTGTTCCAGCGATTCGCCGCGAATGCGGCGACCCAACTCGGCCGCGTTGGTCAAGAGGTGTGCTTGCGGGGCCGGCTTTCGCTCCGGCAGGCTGGTTGCGGAAGTTTCCATTACTGAATTGTATCCCACGGCGCAGAAAAATACGATTCGGGAAAGACGAACCTCCCTCTAGTTGACACACGTCCTGTGTATTGGGTTCCAGTATTCCGGGCATGTCAGATTCTTGGCGGCCTGTTGATCGTCGGCGCCCTGTTCGCCATCGCTGCCGCATCTCGGGTGGGGCCGCCAACCAGTCCGTCCAGGAAAGTGTTATCCTACTCGTCACGTCGAGACCGGCAAACGCAAGACTTGCGCGGCGTAGGTCCGCACGTTCAAGCGGAATTGCGACCAGACAGGCTCGGCACGAAACGTCCCGAGCACGGCAATCAGGTTCTGCGTCACGCCGATCAAAGCCTCGGCCGTTTCCTTCTGCCGGAAGTCGGTGACGTGCAGGTCGTAGTCAGCGCGATTTCGCTGGCCGCGGAGCAATTCGAGTTTGTCACCTGCCCTCCGAGCATCATCCAAACGGGATTCTTTCAAGCACAGTTGAACTTTGCGGTGCGCTTCGGCGGTATCGGGGAGAGTGATCCCCGCGGCGGTCAGCAACTCTTTGGCAAAGTGGAACGCGCCGTAATAGGCGCGGCCGACCGCAGTGCGGTGCCGCGCTTCGGATCCACCGGCAACCAGTTCAATCGCCAGGGCAAGAAACTCGTCGCTGCGCATCATGCGAAACCCGCAAGCAGGGTAAAGGAGTCGGCCGCGTCGCCAATGCTATCCCGTAAGGCGTCGCACCACCTTTCTTGCTTCGCCACGGCTTCTCCTACAGTTCCCGTCAGCCGTGCATCAACGGCAATGTGCGTCCAATCCGCAAGCTCCGGATCCTCTGTCACGTGCAAAGCGATGGCATCGCCGAACAGTTCCCGTGAAAGTGCGACCACCCGGGGAAGCTGCTCTGCAACCCCTAGCCGCTTCGCGACCCGGAGAACATCTTCGGCAACCATGATCGGCGAGGGCCGCAAGCCCAAAGGCTGGCCCTTGGTATCGTCTGCTAAATTGGTGGTCATAACCTTAGTCTCCCGTCAGTTCCCCCCCATCCATTATCACATCACAATTCGCGGCAAGCTACCCGCCCGCTCCCGGAACGAGAGGGAGCCATCACCGCTTGACCGGAAAGCGGTCCTGCACGGCCTGCACGGTGATCTCTTCCTGCCGCAGGGCCTCCATGGCCAGGACGGCGGCGTCGGCGGCCTGGAGCGTGGTGATGCAGGGGATGCCGTGCGAAACGGCCGCCGCGCGGATCCGCCCTTCGTCGGTCCGCGCGCCCTTGCCGCTGGGCGTGTTCATGATCAGGCACAAGTCGCCGTTGAGCATGTAGTCCAAGCACGTTGGGATGCCCTTGCGAGAGCTTCATCAACCGCTGCACGCGAATGCCGGCCGCCTCGATCCGCTCGGCCGTGCCCCGCGTGGCCAAGCAGCTCGAAGCCCAGCTTCTCCAGCCGCCGGGCCAGGTCGACGGCGTGGTCCTTCGTCCGCTCGGCCACGCTGATGAAGATCTTGCCGCTCGGTGGGCAGCACCGTGCCGGCCGCCAACTGGCTCTTGGCGAAGGCGATCGAGAAGCGGTCGCTCACGCCCATCACTTCGCCGGTCGATTTCATCTCCGGGCCCGAGCACGATGTCGACGCCCGCGAACTTCACGAAGGGGAAGACGGCCTCCTTGACCGAGACGTGCGTGGGGATCGGCTCGCGGGTGATATCCCTGCTCGGCCAGCGTCACGCCGACCATCACCTTGGCCGCCGCCTTGGCCCAGCGGCACGCCGGTGGCCTTCGAGACGAACGGCACCGTGCGGCTGCCCCGCGGGTTGACCTCCAGGATGTAGACCGTCGGCCGGCCGTCTTCCTTCTTCACGGCGAACTGGATGTTCATCAGCCCGCGGACGTCCATGTGCCGGGCCAACTGGCAGGTGGCCTCGCGGATCTCGCTCGACGACCGGGCCGGGCAGGCTGTAGGGCGGAATCGCGCAGGCCGAGTCGCCCGAGTGGACGCCGGCCTCCTCGATGTGCTCCATGATGCCGCCGACGATCACCTGCTGGCCGTCGGCGATGGCGTCGACGTCCACCTCGGTGGCGTCTTCCAGGAAGCGGTCGATCAGCACCGGCTGGCCCTGGGCGACGACGAAGGCCGCGGCCACGAAGCGCTCGAACTGGGCTGGCGTCGTAGCAGATTTCCATCGCCCGGCCGCCCAGCACGAAGCTCGGCCGCACGAGCACCGGATAGCCGATCTTGGCCACCTCGATGCGGGCCTGGGCCATGTTCCGGGCGATGCCGTTGGCCGGCTGCTTCAGGTTCAGCCGCTCCAGCACGTTGGCGAACTTCTCGCGGTCCTCGGCGTCTTCGATCGTGTCGACGCTGGTGCCGATGATCGGCACGCCGGCGTTGGACAGGGCCCGGGCCAGGTTCAGCGGCGTCTGCCCGCCGAACTGCACGATCACGCCGTCGGGCTGGATGCGGTCGCAGATGTTGAGCACGTCCTCGGTCGTCAGCGGCTCGAAGAACAGCAGGTCGCTGGTGTCGTAGTCGGTGCAGACGGTCTCGGGGTTCGAGTTGACCATGATCGACTCGATGCCCAGCTCGCGCAGGGCGAAGCTGGCGTGGCAGCAGCAGTAGTCGAACTCGATGCCCTGGCCGATGCGGTTGGGCCCGCCGCCGAGGATCATCACCCGCCGCTGGCCGGGCTTGCTTGGGCGGCGTTTCGTCTTCGTCTTCGTAGGTCGAGTAGTAATAGGGCGTGTAGGCCTCGAACTCGGCGGCGCAGGTGTCGACCGACTTGAACGTGGCCACGATGCCCCGCCGCTTGCGGTCGGCGCGGACGTCCATCTCGGTCGTGTGCCAGATCGTGGCCAACTGCCGGTCGGAGAAGCCGAACTGCTTGGCCTGCCGCAGCGTGGCGTCGTCGACGGCGGCCAGCGCGCCCAGCCCGCGGAGCTGCTCCTCCATCTCGACGATCTCCAGGAGGTTCTCCAGGAACCAGGGGTCGATGCCGGTCAGCTCGTAGATCTCCTCGATCGACATGCCGTACTTGATGGCATAGCGGAGATACCAGACCCGCTGCTCGTTGGGCTGGCGTGAGCTTGGTCTTGACCTCTTCCAGCGACGGCTGCTCGGCCGTGCCCCAGAGGTCCTTGCCGTCGCAGCCGAAGCCGAAGCTGCCGACTTCCAGGCCGCGGAGGGCCTTCTGGAACGACTCCTTGAACGTCCGCCCGATGGCCATCGTCTCGCCCACGCTCTTCATCTGCGTGGTGAGCACGGCGTCGGCCTCGGGGAATTTCTCGAAGGCGAAGCGCGGGACCTTGGTCACCACGTAGTCGATCGTCGGCTCGAAGCAGGCCATCGTCTCGCGGGTGATGTCGTTGGGCAGCTCGTGCAGGCGGTAGCCGACGGCCAGCTTGGCGGCGATCTTGGCGATGGGAAAGCCGGTGGCCTTCGAGGCCAGGGCGCTGGAGCGGCTGACGCGCGGGTTCATCTCGATCACGACCATCCGCCCGTCTTGCGGATCGATGGCGAACTGGATGTTCGACCCGCCCGTCTCGACGCCGATCTCCCGCATCACGGCGATCGAGGCGTCGCGCATCCGCTGGTATTCCTTGTCGGTGAGCGTCTGGGCCGGGGCCACGGTGATCGAGTCGCCGGTGTGCACGCCCATCGGGTCGAAGTTCTCGATCGAGCAGATGATCACGACGTTGTCGTCCTTGTCGCGCATCACCTCCATCTCGTATTCTTTCCAGCCGATGACCGATTCTTCCAGCAGCACCTGGTGGACGGGCGAGGCCTCCAGGCCGTGGGCCACCAGGCGGTCGAACTCGTCGCGGTTGTAGGCGATGCTCGAGCCGGTGCCGCCCAGGGTGAAACTGGGCCGCAGCACGCAGGGCAGGCCGATCTCGGCCAGCACGCCGGCGGCCTTCGTCCAGGTTGGTGACCGTCTCGCCGCGGCAGCACTCCAGGCCGATCCTCTCCATGGCCGCCTTGAACTGGTCGCGGTCCTCGGCCTTGGCGATCACCGCCGCGTTGGCGCCGATCATCTCCACGCCGAACTTCTCCAGCACGCCGTGCCGGGCCAGGTCCATCGCCAGGTTCAGGCCGGTCTGGCCGCCCAGGGTCGGCAGCAGGGCGTCGGGCCGCTCGACCTCGATCACCTTGGCCACGATTTCCCAGGTGAGCGGCTCGATGTAGGTGCGGTCGGCCATTTCCGGATCGGTCATGATGGTGGCCGGGTTCGAGTTGACCAGGACGACCTCGTAGCCCTCTTCCCGCAGGGCCTTGCAGGCCTGGGTGCCGGAATAGTCGAACTCGCAGGCCTGGCCGATGATGATCGGGCCGGAGCCGATCAGCAGGATCTTCTGGATGTCGGTACGTCGGGGCACGGAAGCTTCCTATTCAACGATCAGTACGATCCTAGCAATCTCCGCCCGCTTGGGGGGACGGGGTACTGTGTAAAATCCTCCTATTCTAACACGAGATGGGACGAGTTGGGAAGTGGTATGGTTAGTACGTTTTGCACTGAAATGTCCCGGAGGCAGGTCGGCCTTGTATCGACCCCTAGATATGGGTATGGTTTCGCCCCGGTGAAAGAACACCGGGAGAGAGTCTATGGAAGAACGTGCTGCTTGTACTCCGAACCCCCTGAATCCGCGAGGCTTCAACAAGCAGGTAACTTTGCCTTGTGGACTGACGACGACGCACGTCCAAAAGTCAATGGCCGATTTTCTGGACTTCCTGGGGTTCCTAAATCAGCAGTTGAACACTCGCGAGTTGCCGCGGCTGGAATCGTTCCTGATGCCGGCCAATTTTTCCAGCATGGTCGGGGAATTCATGTCGGCCACGATTCCGAAGTATTGCCGGCAACTGGCAAAAAACACCTACCATAATGGCCATCCTGACTTGGTACCGGCGGGCAAGTTTGCCAAGAATGCCTGCCAGCATGGAACGGAAGGAATCGAAATCAAAGCCTCTCGGCACGAAAGTGGTTGGCAGGGCCACAATGCTGAAGACACCTGGCTGATGGTCTTCGTCTTCGATGCCAACAGTGCACGGGACATGAGTTTGGAAATCGAGCCGAAGCCGTTCAGATTCCTGAAGGTGGTCGGGCGCAACTCGAAAAGTCGGATTGGGCCTTTTCTGGCCGGTCGGCAACGAGTCGTCGGACGATTACGGCCAGTGTAACTCGCACCGGTTACGAAAAGATGGAAGCCAACTGGATTTACCGCTCAGAATAATCGCTGGCCGGCCCCGACCAATTCATCAGCATCGGTTTCCAGGTTTCTTAACCGGGGGATTGCTTCCTGCGCCATTTCGAAGTATTCGCGGTGCCGTTCGATGCCGACACCCTGCACGCCAATTGCCTCACAAGCGGCAACGGTTGAACCTGACCCCATGAAAGGATCGGCAATCACGCCCTCGCCTAAGGGCAGTGCGGCATAGACGATCCGGCGCAAGAAAGATTGCGGTTTGATGCTAGGGTGGTTCGCAATCTCCCGCTCGCGTTGTGACGTGCGCTCGCTGCGGATCACATCCTCGAAAGGCACGTCTGGGTAGCGGCGCAGACCGCCGGTTTGGTACTGGCGCAAGCAATCGGAAACCTTCAGGTCTCCAATCGGCTTACGAAAAAGGCCCCAGGGCTCATAACAACCCTTGGGCATAGAAGACACGCCGGGGAATTCCTCCTCAGCGTTCTTTGGCCGGTCCCCGCCGCGCAGGGTGCGAACAAGACGGATTATCTCCCCGCGAAACTCCAGACCACCGTCAACCAAGGCATCGTACAAGAGTTGACAAATGAAGGCGTTGGTTGCGATAAAGACATGGCCACCGGGGCGAATAGCGCGGCAGACAAGCCGGCCCCAGTCGATAAAGAACTCACGGAGGCGCGCTCGCTCCTTGGGATTCAACGCAGTGAACCGGGGAAGCGGGGCACGAACATGCCCGTCGAACGAAGGCGGGATACGCCAAATGCCTCCCTTGCCGTTGGCCCGCTTCTCCAATTGGTCCGCATCGTACTCCTTTACACCGTAGGGGGGGTCGGTGACGATAGCGTGTAGGGCGTTCTCGGGTTGTTCGGAAAGCCAATCAAAGCAATCCGCGTGAACAACCACCGATTTGCCGATCTTCACCTGTTCATACTTGGAAACGGGGATCATGCTGTCAGTATATCCTTTCGGTGGTTCGTGACAAAGAGGCCGTAACTGGGTTCACGGCCCTCGACGCCGAATGTGATTGTAGCCTTTTTGTAGCCACACTACAAGGGCAGTTGCGGGTATCGACAAAAGATTTCCCGTGGCCATAATGTAGCTATGAGAGGACGACCCAAGAAGAAACAGTCCGAGCGTCGCGAAAACGTCCTGCGGATACGACTGACCGAGGCCGAGCGAGCGGAACTAGACACGCTGGCCCAAGAGATGGGGCTGGATAGTTCCGCCTGGGCGCGATCGGAACTGCTTCAGATCGCAAGGGCGTCTAAACCGGGAAATGAAAAAACGAGTTGAAACGGGAAAGGACCGCCGTGCCCTTCGCGAGCGACTATTCCAGGGAATTGGTGAGCAAGTTGTTACGGGGAGTAAAGAACATCAAAGAATCGGTCACTTATCAGGCGATTGTTGGAGAGGGCGTCGAGAAGGGCAGGCTCGAGGGCGGACTGGAAGCGGCACGCCAGATGCTCCTGGATCTCGGCGCCGAGCGACTCGGCGAACCGACTGATGACATTAAGCGGGCAATCGGCCTCATTGCCGATTTAGACCGTCTCCGCCGATTGGGTCGCCGTTTGCTGCACGTTTCCAACTGGCATGAACTCCTGGCCGCAACGTAAGGACCGGCCGAAAAATAACTTCCGCAATTAAGCGGGGGTGGCTGGTGGCTGAGCTTGCGAAGCCCCAGCTTATCCGGCATCGGCTGGGGCTTCGCAAGCTCAGCCACCAGCCACCCCAGGAGGAAAACCGGGAAGTTATTCTTCGGCCGGACCTAAGGGGCTTGACAGGGCGGAGATCAGATCGCTTATCGCGGCATGCCCGCCTTCTGACGGATGTCTTGGAAATAGGGGCGGCGACTGGTCGGTCTACGAAAAGCAGTTCTTGGCTCTCTTGGCCGCCCGCCACGTCGAGGAAACGGTCGACAAGGGACTGGTCGCGGGCGGGTGCCTGCTGTGCAGCGAGCCCACGGCCGAGCATTGTCATCGTCGGCTGGTTGCCGAGTATCTGCGCGAGAAATGGGGCGACGTGGAGATCGAGCACCTGTAGGGCACGCTCATTCGCCCGAGCGATCGGAGCCGTCCTAGCAACGCGTCAATTCCGCCTGCTTTGTACTTCCAAAATCTGGCCGTTGACAGTATAATTCATGCAGGAGTCGAGAAGCGATAAGGCAATCCCTCTTTCCGGCAAAGCGAGCGCGCCGAAATTCGCGGATCGCGTCCTCTCGATCGCGGCAGGCCACGTTTCACGCGACCAGGAAAGACGATATCAAACGCTTTCGCAGCTTTTGCCGCAGAAACGGAATATCCGATGAAGAGAGATACGAGTTTAGCGCTTATCTTCACGGCTTGAAAGAGCGAGGCGAGAAGGGCCGGGGAAAAACGGGGATTTTACTTTGGATGAAATGAAGTTGCTTCTCAAGGAATTCCGTGGGGAAGAATAATAGCATGGCAACGAAGAAGATCTCGTTTTCACAACTCATCAAAACGATGCGGTTTCCGCAACTCTACGGCCTCGTACAAGGCTTACAGGGGAAGAAGTGCTGGAAGGCGGCATTTGGTTATGGCGGTGAATTCCACCTCCACTTCGGGGCCCGCATCCCTTGTCACAATCCGGACATGGCGGGCGAGAGCAAGGGGGCTTGGATATTCGGAACCTGTGGGACGCCTTGGCATCTCGTCACTTCGGAAGGCTCAGTATCTTCGGAGAATCATCTTGAAGAGGAACTGGAACAGCAGATCAAGGAACTTGAAGGTGCTACGATCACGAATGTCGCGATAAGTCTGCCTGACGGCGCCATCACAATTTACTTTACCAACAAGCGGCGTCTACTCGTGACACCTGGTGCGAGAGATCGTCGCTACGATGTGCCGTATTGGGAGCTTTTCATGCCCAATCACGAGCTTGTCGCTTTTGGCCCCGGAAATGGCTGGTCCCATCGCCGGTCAGATGTGACACCACAACACCAATCGCGCACATCTGGGAAACTGGGCCTATCGACCGCTGCGGCAAGAAGGTCCCGAGCGGGTGCGTCGTAAGGCCAGCATTACCTCCCTCCCACGAACGTCTCCACCTTCATGCCCTGCTCATCCAGCCGTGCCATCACGGCCCCGGTGTCGGCCGTGTGAAGGGTGTGGCCATACTTTCCATAAATCGCCTCGACACTGCTGGTGTCGTAGCGATGGTCGGCGCTGAAGACCGACCAGGCGGGCGTGCTCCAGGCGGAAAGCGCCGCCGGCATGCTTGTCTTGCTGCCGTGGTGCGGCACCAACAACAGGTCGCAATGCAGCGGACGCTCGGCCAACACGTCGTCCAAGCCGGGCGACTGCAGATCGGCCGGCAAGAACACCCGCCGACCGCCATACTCCACGGAAAGCACGATGCTGATTATATTTCTATTATAACCTAGTATCGCTGGGCTGCGGGGTCCGTCAGGGATTGCATTCGTGGCACGGCTTTTTCCCCGCCTGGATCGCCTCGTCCCTCGTGGCGTAGCGGACTAGGTTCTCGCCCTACTCTGCCAGGTAGGCCCGCAACAAAGCCTTGAACAGCTTGCCGTGGTTTGGGAGTTTCAGGTGGAGGAGTTCTTCCACAATGACCCTCTTTCGGACCTTGGTGGGGGCGCTGAGAAGCTCGTCATTGAACGAAAATTGGCCCGCCGTCGAGCAACTACCCCACTTCCGAGTCATGGGGCGGATATGCACCTTGGCTGGTTCGATGCCGAACCTCACCAAGCAGGTTTCTCAAGCCATAAACTGGTGCGCTTCTTCTCCAAGAAGGTTCCTTCGCACGACCATCGGGAATGCTCCAACGACATTGAGCAGAGGCGAACATGAGTAGATCGACCGTGTGAGAAGCCCTTACCTTTGGGGGAGTTTGCCGATCTCTCGACTCAACTCGATTACTGTCATCGGGCATTCCCGCCAATCGTTGATCCAGCATACGATGAAGTCGCACTGGTTTGGATCATGCCCGTGTTCTCGAAAATTCGATGCCTTGAACTCAAACTCAATGCGTGCCTTCGCCCAGAGGTTCTTGCTGGGGTCGTGGAGATACTTGCCCTCACAGTCAGGAAAGCCCTGCTGAATCGCCTCCACATAGAACCCCAATTCTCGACTTACCATCCCGAAAAGATACACAACGCCCTGTTCGTTGATGGGAGCGTGCCGAAGCCCTCGAAAATCAATCGGCTCCCCGTAGAGTTGCGCTGGGGTGCTGCCGCTCCTAACGACGTTCATGCTTGTTAAGCGTCTCCGTTTTTCCGCAAAGCCCTCTTCGGCTGGCTGGTCTTGATTGGCTGATGCTGTCGTATCGGCAGTTCCAATACCTTTGTCGGATTTCCACTTCCGATAGTAGGCGAGAACATCAGGCCATTTTCCAAAACGCTTGTTGAACGGTCTCACCGAGTATTTTCCTCCGCTGTTGTATTCGTTATGCCCCGGTGGATGACCAAGACTCCGCTCCAATTCCAACATCGACCCGAAAAGTTCGTCGTCGGCCAAGACCTGCCTGCACTCCTCCAAATGCTCGGTTGCCGATCTTCGTTCGAGACCAGCCGCCTCCAACGCATTACCGAGCGACCCGAAGTGACTATTGACCGACGAGACTGGAACAACGGTCTGGGCTTCTTGCTTTGTCAGAGTTGCCTTGCCGAGACTCTTCGCAAGGTTTTGGAGAGTCTGGATGATTGACTGCTTGGAGTGGCATTTTTTGCCCATTGGACGTGATCCTCCTAAACCTTTCCTGATGCTTTCAGCATAGCACCACAGAGAGCATTCGACAGCCGTTTCAGGTAGATCAGCGGCAGAATGTAGTCCTTATATTTCGGCGCATCCAGCGGCCCCCGAATGACGCAGGCGGCTTCCCAGAGCCAGCTTTCCAGTGCCGCCACGTCGAGCTTCTTGCCATTCCCGTTCCCGTTTTTCGCCATGTTGTCTTCCTGCCCAGGTCGATGATCGTTTGGCTCGATTTTCCGGGCCAAACGATCAGTCTAACCCCGCCCGATGGTGGTTACAAGGTGGCCGCTGCCAAGGCGGTTCATTGCAGAATCACGGTTCGGCCACGCCGACGACCGACCTCCACGGCAAGGAGAAAGGTGGTAGTCTTGCCCCCCCTTTCACCCGTCGAATCAGAGGGGTAGCATTGGGGCACCGTTGATATTGAGGATTCCGCCGCCACAAACCCTTCGTAATTTGCAGGTTGTTGTATGGACAAGCCGTCGTCTGAAAAATCAGCCACCGAAACTTCGATGTCGGCACTCAAAGCCGCTGCTCCTGCGCCTGAGGCCAGCGCAGCGATGAAGGGCCTGTCGGGCTTTTCGGCGGCGTCGATGTTCGGCAAACAGGTGGCCGAAGCCAGCGCAGCGATGAAGGGCCTGTCGGGCTTTTCGGCGGCGTCGATGTTCGGCAAACAGGTGGCCGAAGCCAGCGCAGCGATGAAGGGCCTGTCGAGCTTTTCGGCGGCGTCGATGTTCGGCAAACAGGTGGCCGAAGCCAGCGCAGCGATGAAGGGCCTGTCGGGCTTGTCGGCGGCGTCGATGTTCGGCAAGCAGGTGGCCGAAGCCAGCGCAGCGATGAAGGGCCTGTCGGGCTTGTCGGCGGCGTCGATGTTCGGCAAGCAGGTGGCCGAAGCCAGCGCAGCGATGAAGGGCCTGTCGGGCTTTTCGGCGGCGTCGATGTTCGGCAAACAGGTGGCCGAAGCCAGCGCAGCGATGAAGGGCCTGTCGAGCTTTTCGGCGGCGTCGATGTTCGGCAAACAGGTGGCCGAAGCCAGCGCAGCGATGAAGGGCCTGTCGGGCTTGTCGGCGGCGTCGATGTTCGGCAAACAGGTGGCCGAAGCCAGCGCAGCGATGAAGGGCCTGTCGGGCTTTTCGGCGGCGTCGATGTTCGGCAAACAGGTGGCCGAAGCCAGCGCAGCGATGAAGGGCCTGTCGGGCTTGTCGGCGGCGTCGATGTTAGGCAAGCAGGTGGCCGAAGCCAGGCGCAGCGATGAAGGGCCTGTCGGGCTTGTCGGCGGCGTCGATGTTCAACCACCGACTTTCCGAAATCTCCGCCTTGACCGCTTCCATTGACAGAATAAAGTGGGCGTCGTTAGAACAAACACTTGGGGATTCTGTCAATGTGATCGATTTAGAGGCAGTCTCGATCGAGGAAGAAGTCGAGCAATCGTTATCCGCAATGCCTTGGCAGCAGCCCGATTTTGCCAGTTTAGACCTTGCCGATCAAATGAACCGGCTCGTTGAGGCACTCCAACAACAGACAGCACTTCTGAATCAGCAGGCCGCATCCGGCCAGAGAATTGGCCGCAAAGACATTAAGTTGAGTGTTTTGCAGGCTGTCATTAAGGTGGTCGTTGAGCGTCTCTGGTTGTGGTTCGCTGTCCTAATTGTCGGTCTATTCTCCGCCCCAAAACCTTCTGAGGTCGTCCATGAAGTCCGCACCATTATCCGAGAGGTGCCTGCCCTCCGAGAAGAGGCGAAGAATTATCGGGTTGTCGGCAAAGGAAATGTCATCGCCTATCAGCGTCCGAAGTCGAAGTCGAGGAGGATTGGGCGACTGATGCCTGGGGCAATCGTGCGGCTTGTGGAGAAGCAAAAGGAATGGTGTCTTGTCGAATGGCAAGACGAGGCTGGCGGCGTCGTCCAAGGCTGGATCAAGAGCAAGCGACTGAATCGAATCTAGGAGTCCCCAATGGGCGTTTTGATAAGCTGGTCGAAGAAGCAGAGCCGTGAGATGGCATCCATCTTCCACGGGTGGTTGCCCAAGGTCGTTCCCGGCTTTAAGCCCTGGATGTCCAGCAAAGACATTGACAAGGGCAAGCAGTGGTTCGGCGAATTGCAGGACTTTTTGGGCGAGGCCACTTCCTGCATCATCTGCGTCACTGCCGAGAACGTCCGGTCGCCTTGGATTTACTACGAGATGGGCGCAATCGCCGCCAAGAAACAGGACGTGCTGGTTTGTCCTTACCTTGTCGGCGTCGGCGTCAGCATGATCGCCGATGGCCCGTTGGCGCAGTATCAATGCACCGAGGCGACGAAGGAAGAGACGCTTGCCCTAATTCGCTCGCTGAACAAGGCCCTTGCGACACCGCATGATGAAGGCTTGCTCACCGGCAACTTTGAGACCCGATGGCCGGAGTTTGAGACGGAATTACAACGAATACTCGGCATGGACGTGGCCGCTCCTGCTGATTTTGTCGAAACCGAAGCTGATGTTCTGGCTGGCTACAAATTGTCAGCCGAAGCAAGGAAGTTGCTGGTAACGGCGGCGGCTACCGGCGGTCTGGTGCATTACCACGAGACAACTGGTGGTGACCTCATTTGTTTGGGTGAGCAGGTTCTTAACGATCCTAGCAATCGGAGATCGACAGCAGTTTGGAAGAAGGCACTCAAAGACCTCCTGGCCTACGACCTGATGGAAGGTATGGGCGCACTCGTCGAGGTAACGGCAAAGGGCTACGAGATTGCCGACCTGCTGCAAAAGCGAGGAGCAGCGTAAAGGATACATCATGGCAAACGAGACAGTGCTGGCGGAAATCGACTCCGTGCTGGCGGAATACAAAGCTGCCGAAGAGCGTCACGCATTCCAAGACTGGGGCAGCGAATCGCTGTCGGAGTTCAATCGGATGACTGCGCTGCTAAGTGCGATCATTGCCCGTATTTCGCCACCACGTTCAGCATATCCTAGTCAGGCAGAGGCAGTTGTTAAGCGAGAGGCCGCACGAGGAGGCCCCGACGTAATTCGTTCCTTGGAAGGTATCCTCCAAGCCCTCCGTGCAGACTATGCTGCCGACCGGATCAAGACCTTCGCAGAACTGGTCCATTCCGATCTCTTCGCCGACATGCTGGAAGCGGCCGACTACCTGCTCGGCGAGTCCTACAAAGACCCGGCGGCGGTCATGGCTGGGGGCGTGCTTGAACAGCACATGCGGGAATTGTGCCGCAAACACAGCATCGACACGACTTTCACGACGCCCGGTGGCGACACCAAGCCCAAGATGATCGATGGGATGAACACGGATTTGGCAAAGGCGTCGGCCTACGGCAAGATCGAACAGAAGCAAGTGACGGCCTGGGCGGGCATCCGCAACGCCGCTGCCCACGGGAAATATGGGGACTACGACGACAATCAGGTTCGGCAGATGATTACGGGGATCAGGGACTTCATCGCCAAGTATCCGGCGTAGAGGGAGATTTGGCGTGGAAGACAAGAGACCTTTGGGTGGCTTCAACAGGAATATGCCACTGCCCAGCCTCCTCAACCTTCTTCAATTGGCTCCCCCATTTGAGCTTGGATCATCGGCAGCCTTCGCTGCCGACGCCCCTCGCATCATCGTCAAAGCCCTTATCATCCCTGGCGACAAGACGAAGGAAGGCACGCTGGTCAAAGGTGTCAGCGCACTTTGGTTTGAGATAATGCGGATGATTGAGGCCGATCCCGACAGCATCCACCAGATCGATTGCTGGAAATGGGAGGAGCTTCTTGCCGGTGCATATAAACAGGATGGATGGGAGACCGTCGTCTTGACGCCGAAGCGAGGCGATCACGGCATTGACGTGATCGCCGAGAGGAAGGGCTGGGGCCAGCTTCGCTTCCTGCTCCTCGACCAGATGAAGGCATACAAGCCCGGCCACTTGATCGGCCCCGACGAAATCAGAGAAATGAAGGGTGTGCTGCTCGATCATCCAGAGGCGAGCAAAGGGCTGATTACCACGACGGCGGATTTCACGCCCGGTGCATTGGAGGCCGCAGCGAACCTTGCTCCCCGCCTTGAACTCCGGCCACGGGACAAACTGGTAGAATGGTTGGCTTCTGTGGCGGTCGAGAACTTGCGGGCAACTGGCATTTCCGAGGCGGGAAGGACGGGTAATGGCTAAGGAATCGACAAAACTCGGCACAGAAGCAAGAAAAGTCCCGCTGGACGTGAAGCGTCTGGTCCTGCACGAGTCGGGATACAAGTGTTCTAATCCGGCCTGCCGCTACCCCCTGACCCTTGAAGTTCATCACCTCTATTACGTGTCGGAGGGCGGAGGCGACTCGGCCGACAATCTCTTGCCCTTGTGTCCGAATTGCCATACCGAGCATCACAACGGACATATTCCCACCGAGTCGTTGCGGGCATGGAAGATGCTGCTGCTGGCGTTGAACGAGGCGTTTGACCAACGGGCAATCGACTTGCTCTTGATGGTTGATCGACTCGGTGAGATCACCAAGATTTCTGGCGACGGACTTGCTGGTTACGCTCCGTTAGTTGCCAGTAGTTTCGTCAGCGTGAGTGAGGTGAAGCGACCGGCTGGAAGCAGTGGGCCGTGGCCTACCCTGACTGAAATGTATGTTGTGGCCCTAACCGACAAGGGCAAGCTCTTCGTGGAAGCCTGGAAGAAAGGCGACCAAAGGGCAGCGATTGAATTGCCAGCCAGCCAGAAAGGACAGTCCCATGCCACTTGAACCCGCCCTGATTTTTCAGAACGACGCCGACTTCACCAGTTGAGGCATTTATGAAGACCAACAAACCCAAGCTCCCGCCCCAGATCGTCGGCAACGCCGGTCTCTTCTACGTTTGCCATAAGTTGTCGGTACTCGGCTGGAATGCTATGCCCACGTCCAGAAATGCCAGAGGCGTCGATGTCATGTGTTTTAGCATGGACGGGCATCCAACCTGCCAGCCAAAAGCTCGCCAAATACCTGCCGGTCATCAAGAAGGCAATGAAGACCATCATGGGTTGGGAGAACACCTCCCAATCAGTGACCGTTGCATATCATCGTCTCGGACTCGCCCTCGCCGACATTCGTAGCGGCAGTCTGTGGCCGCAAAATCAGACGTGGCGCAAGTGGTGCAAGTCCTACGAGATTGATGACACCCGCCGTAGCCGGGCAAAAGACATCGCCCACTACCTGACCGAGAAGCAGGCAGAGAAAATGTCGCTGCCCGATGCCTTACGGTTTGTCCGTGAGCAGAAGCACGGTGAGCAGGTGGTGGCCCATGCCGCATTGTCACAGAGCGAGCAGTTCCTCCGCAAGCTCGATGTCATCGATGCCGCCATCATGGAGTTGCAGACGATTGGCAGCAAGCTGACCGACGACGAACTCGTTGCCTACGGCGACAAGCTCGTTGAGGCGCTCTTACCGCTGCAACAGATGCGTGACCTGATCGAGCAGAAGATCGGCAAGAAGATCAAGGTGTCGCAGAATGCTGGCAAGAAGGCAATGCCACCGAGGAAGGTGAGCCGCAAGAAGTCTGTGTCGAAGAAGGCGGCTGCCTAGCGGCTACTCCCTATTGTCCCTTGTTCTTAACCCTCTCTCTGCATTGCCGCAGAGAGAGGGTTTTTCTTTGGCCTCAAAGGATCATCATGTCCCACAAACGATTGAAAGTAATAGACCTGTTCGCAGGCGTCGGAGGGTTGAGCTACGGCTTCGCCCATGACGCCAGGTTTCGAGTCGTCGCCGCAAATGAAGCCGTGCCGGTCGTGGCAAAAGCGTATCGCCTTAACAATCCCGATATCCTTCTCTACATGAAAGACATCAAGGATTTCACCGCAAAGGAAGTCAGGAGTGATCTGGGCGTGGAAAATATCGACATCGTTCTCGGCGGGCCGCCGTGTCAAGCATATTCGGGTGTCGGCACTCGATCTCTCGACGATCCGAGGGGACAACTGTTCTGGGAATATCTCAGAGTCCTGACAGAGTTCCAGCCGAGGCTCTTCATTTTCGAGAACGTCAAAGGCTTGCTATCGATGGGCGGCGGACGCCTCGTAAAGAGAATCATGCATCTCTTCCGCACTGTTGGATATGTCGTTGGCTACGCCCCGATACGCCCTCGACATCCTCTTGCCCTACTTGCCGAAAGACAAGAGGATATGGGAATCCGCCTGGGGGCGAGGCATTCTCGCCCAACACATGCGGGATGCCGGTCTGCGGGTCGTCGGTGGGCCGGACATCAATTTCTTCCAGCATGTCGATTTCAGGTTCGATCTTATCGTGACCAACCCGCCGTTTAAGTGGACGGATGCTTTTCTGCGTCACGCCTACACCATCGGTAAACCGTTTGCGTTGTTGATGCCGATTGAACGCCTTGCCGGTCGAGACCGCTGCCGGATGTTCCTGCGGCACGGTATTGAGCTTCTGGTACCGAGCAAGCGGATGGATTTTACCGGGGAGGGAGGAAAGCACTTCCATTTAACCGCCTGGTTCTGCTGGAAACTGCTGCCCAGTCCCTTGATATTCGTCGAGGCGCACTGGTAGGTTTGCACCTATGCAAACTCTTGGCGGAGCGGTAAAGCCAATCCCCTCTCTCCGACCTTCGGAGAGAGGGGATTTCATGTGCCAGATTCCTGACAACCGAACTACTTGGACAATGCCGACTCAGAAGAGTCAATTTCGTGCCTGTTACACCGCACGAACTCCATTTCGTCTTCGTCGTTTGGGTCTTCCAAAAAACTCCGGCAATTGTCTGGCATATCGGCAAGTTGGTCTTCGCAAATACTTGCAATCTTTTCTAAGTCGAAAGACCGAACTTCAAGCCCTAGTTCTTCTGCCTTGGCAATTATGTCGTCGGCGTCGTAAGCATCGCCATCCGTATCAAAGGCGGCATCTGGTAATATAACTAATTTACAACCTTTGACTTCCGAGAACGTCTCACCATTTTCTAATACCACTATCCAAGAATAATCTATTCTCATAATCAAACCTCTTCCAATCTAAAAACAAAAGCCGCCCCATATCTCAATGAGATATGGGGCGGCGTCCATGCCTTGCTTTTGTGGTGTTTTTCAGGGCTTCCTAGCCCTACTATCATTATTATCGACCAAACCATACCCCTACCTTTATGAAATCTGGATTATTTTCCTGGGGGGGTGTGCGATGAAGCCGAGTCAGGGGGCAATCATCCGCCGCCCTCATCCCCGCCGCAACACCTGATGTTGTCAAAGGCAAACTAGGCAGCGGCAGACCAAATGTCGCTCGACGCCCATAGATACTCTTATGGGCGACAGAATCACAATCCAATATCACGGCATTGCAGCCAGCATCGGTGCCTGGGCTGCGCTGATCGGCATCCGCTATTACACCCTGCTTTCAAGAATAAGAAGGGGGTGGTCGCCGGAGGCGGCTCTCGAAACGCCGGTGCAACGCAAGGACAGCGGCAGGAAAACGCATCGGGCAACCGGCAGCAAAGAATACAGATCGTGGTTGGGGATGAAAGAACGATGCTATCGCCGGGGATATTGGGCGTATGATCGTTACGGCGGTCGTGGCATCTCCGTGTGCGACCGATGGCAGCAGAGTTTCGAGAGTTTTCTGGCCGATGTTGGTTTGGCACCATCGCCATCACATTCATTGGGCAGACTCGACGACGACAGCAATTATGAGCCGACCAATGTTTGCTGGCAGACAGCGAAAGAGCAGGCGCAAAACAGGGACAAACCGAGGCGAAGGATGCCGAAATCGGAATCCGCAGGGATAGATATTCCTGATGAGAATGAGCTTCCACAGTTGGCTTCTCCTGCGTGAGAACTTCGACCCGGCCGCTTACGATGCCCTGTTCAACCGACAACTTGACGCCGTATTGCCGATGGTCCGCAATGCCGATGACCGCCAGCGGCTTTTCGCCCTACAGAACGGATGGACGAATTACATCGCCGCCTGCTTGCGGAACGCCGGATTTCGTGACCAAGGCGATCTTGAAGAGAGAATCCATGATATTGTGGTCAAGTTGCTGGTTTCGCCAGGCGGGCTTTTTCGGGGCTATGATGAACGGCGGCATGGTGCCTTGGACCTCCGCTTCAAGCGGTCAGTCGCCAACGCCGTCAGAAACATCGTGGAAAAAGAGCGGAACCGCCGACGGTATCTCCCATCCATTCCGATTGACAACGATTCCGTCCATGGTGGCATGAGTGCGGGGGAACTACCCGACCGTCCCGAATGGAACCACGATCCGAAACTGATAGATCGGTTCAGGACAATGCTTCAATCCCGACTTGGCAAGTTGGCTGTGGGGATCTTCGACGCCCGCATGGCGGGTCGGCAGACGAAAGACCTCGTAAGCATGCCAGAGTTGGGCAGCCCTGGGCGGTGGGTCGTCAAGCGAGTGGTTCAGCAGATCAAGACCGCCGCCCATGATTTCGCCGAGAGACTGGACGATCCTGATTTCCTTTGGCGGGTGGAGAAACTCATGGATTTAGAGGCGGCAACGGTCGCCCGACGGACGGCGACGACCAGAGGTAGACGAGTGGGAGCGGGGACGTAGCGACCCGATGCCCAGGCTATGCCAGCCAGACGCCGACATTGTGAACTTGATCCGGTTCTCCCCTCGACCCTGCCACAGCCCGCATTTTCGCCCCCAGCACCACGGCGATCCCTGCCAGCCCGGTCACAATTCTCGGCCCCGGCAGCGGTTCCCCCGACCGGCGACAGGGACGCTACCGTTCCAAGGACTACTCTCGACAATGGGTGCTCGACGATACGGTGGTCAGGTCGATCATTTGAAATCGTCAGCCATGACGGCAATTCTGAACGACGAAGCCATTTTCGCTCAATGATGCTGGTCAGGGTTTCGGGCGTGGGTTGGCATGCAAGACAAGGATTCAACCCACACCTCGTATTCTACCTGCAAGAGGATTGCTGTGATAGAATAGTCAGTGGGCAATAGCAATAATGGGCGTTGAGCGAGAAGGGAAAAAGGTCGTATTGGCATGGCCAAGTCGAGGTCAAGGAAATCACTGGCCGAATTGCATCCAAGACTGGCTGCCGAATGGCACCCGGAAAAGAATGGCGGTCTGACGCCTCAGAATGTGACTCCGGGAAGTGGCAAAAGAGTCTGGTGGCGGTGCTCACGAGAGCCCACCCACGAGTGGAAGGCAGTGATTGCGAGCCGAGTGATTGGCCGGGGGTGCCCGATGTGTGCGGGGCATATTGCTACACCAACAACGTCGCTACGTGCGACCCACGCGGCTCTCGCTGCTGAATGGCACTCGGAAAGGAACCAGCCGCTAACACCAGATGAGGTAATGCCCAACAGCAGCAAGAAGGTCTGGTGGCGATGCCCAACGGACCCATCCCATGAATGGCCGGCCACCATATCTAGTAGGGTTGCCGGAAATGGTTGTCCGATGTGTTCGGGCAGATCGGCCACCCCAGAAACATCTCTCGAAGCACTTCATCCCGCCATCGCCACTGAGTGGCACCCGATCAAGAATGGTGACTTCGTTCCCAGCAAGGTACAACCCGGCAGCAATAGGAAAGTCTGGTGGCAATGTTCCCTCGACCCGTCCCATGAATGGGAGGCCACCATCGCAAACCGGGTGAAGGGTAGTGGTTGCCCGATTTGCTCTGGCCGGATTGCAATCGCATCAACCTCATTACTCGCCATCCGGCCTGAACTCGCCATCCAATGGCACCCCGACAAGAACGGGAAGCTCGCCCGACACACCGTAAGACCCAGAAGCGGCAAGAAAGTCTGGTGGCGATGTTCTGTCGATCCATCGCATGAATGGCAAGCCACGATTGCCAGTCGGGCCGAAGGGGCGGGATGCCCATTCTGTGCTGGGCAATTACCAACACGTTCGACATCGCTACGGGCTCGTCATCCCAGCCTAGCCGACGAATGGCACTCGGAAAGGAATCAGCCACTAACGGCAGACGAGGTGATGCCTAATAGTACCAAGAAAGTCTGGTGGCAATGCTCCGTCGATCCCAGCCACGTATGGGAGGCTGTGATAGGGAACCGTGCAGCGGGCAATGGTTGCCCGATGTGTTCGGGAAGAATTGCCACACCGACTACCTCACTGAAAGCGTTGTATCCGCAACTCGCAGCAGAATGGCATCCTGACCGCAACGAGCCAGTATCGCCGGACGATGTGCGACCTGGCAGCAACAAGAAGGTTTGGTGGCGATGCTCTGTGAACCCATCGCACGAATGGGAATCAACGATTGTCAATCGGGCGAAGGGGAGGGGATGTCCGTGCTGTGCTGGTCAGTTGGTCACTCCCACTACATCCTTGAAAGCACTGTATCCCGACGTGGCCAGGGAGTGGTGCCGGGAGAAGAATTGTGATCTTACCCCTGACGAAGTAAGACCGGGAAGCCATAGCAGAGTATGGTGGCGATGTGCCATCGATCCGTCACACGAATGGGAAGCGACGACCTATAATCGTGTGAACGGTAGCGGCTGTCCAATCTGTTCTGGCAGGATAGCCACGAAGGGGACTTCGTTGATGACTCTCTACCCCGAGCTTATTGCCGAGTGGGATAAGGAAAAAAACGTAGATATTACACCCGGCGATGTAAAGCCTAAAAGCAACAAGAAGATATGGTGGCGATGCTCGACCGACCCGACCCATGAGTGGCAAGCAACTGTGTATACTCGGGTCAATGGCTCGGGGTGCCCAATTTGTACGGGAAGGTTAGTTACCCCAGAGACCTCATTGGAGGCTCTGAATTCGGTTCTTGCAGCACAATGGCACCCGAACAAGAACGGCGATTTAACGCCAGATTCTGTTCGGCCCGTAAGTGGCCAGAAAGTGTGGTGGCAGTGCCCCGTAAATCCATCCCACGAATGGCAAGCGACCGTTGCCCACCGAGCCTACGGAAGAGGCTGTCCATTCTGCACTTTGGCTCCTCGGTCACGGGATGAGATCATTCTCGCCTGTGAACTGTTGGCCTTCCTGACATTTGACCCAAATGACCACAAGCTGCTAATTGGAGAACGAATCCTTGATGTCGATATACTGGTCCCCGACTTGCGGCTCGTAGTTGAGTTTGATGGGTGCTACTGGCACAGAGAAAAGCAGAAAACTGATCTTAATAAAACTGCCTTACTGGTCCAGGCCGGATGGCAAGTGATACGTGCCCGAGAAAAACCTTTAGAGGCACTCGGGCCGAATGATGTTGTAGTACCTGAAGGCGAATCCAAAACGGTAGCGGACTTGGTTCTCCTGAAGATTCAGGATGTGTGTGGTGTGAACTTTGCGGGCCATGATGCCTACCTACGCACCAAGTCCTTGGTTAATGTCACCAAGGCGGAGGCTCTTATCAAAGAATTACTGGTGGACCGGGCAAGGGTCGAACTCGACACCGACGATCCGCAGCAGCTACTCTTCTCACTGGATGACGATTAGAATTCGAGCTATGGGAGATCACTTGGCTCACCCGATAGCACGTTACTTCTCTGGTCAAGAGGGTTTCTTTTTCGTCTCAAGCGGCTTGACGGGCCTTATCCCCTGCAAAGGCACTCGGGGTTTTCGTTCTCGGCCCTGCAAAGGCTCTCGGCCCTGCAAAGGTGTTTTTCCGGTTGACTTTTTCTTTGCCATTGGCTTGGGTCTCCATTGCGTTGTTGAGGGGACGAAACATAACAACGGTAAAGCCGGGCTGCTAAGAAGTCAAGAGGGCGAGAGTTCGGTCCAAGCATTAAACGGGCTGCAAAACGACCATTGGGGCATTGGCGGGCATATTGGAAAACCACCCGGCCTTTTCTATATTTGCAGTAACGCCGCCCCCACCCTTAAACACCGCTAGACCGGCACCGGGGAGGGCAAGGCAGAAAGTGGCGAAACATCGTCTTGATTCCCTGCGCCGATCCGGGGTAATTCTGGCGATCCTGGCGGGCTGTTCTGGCGATGGATTCTGCCGATCCCGTAGCTGGCGGCCCGAGCCACGAGCGAGAGCCGCCGCCGCTGGTCTTCCGCCTGCCGGGGCAAGCCGACCGAGCAACGTCCTGGTCCTGGCGGTCGTCGTGCCCCTGGTGCGGCTGGCCCGATTTGCCCCCCGCTTGACAGGGGCATGGCGGGGGAATACGCTGGCGGGAGTAGTATAAAACCACGAACGTGCCTATCGCCGTGATCCCCGCTCTGCTCCACCACAAGTTGTCGTTCAAGCAGGAGAACATGGAAGATATTTTAACTTCCAATGTTTTCGGCATGTTCATGTATCATGCCCAGCCGAAGTCTGGCCTCTTTCGGTTCTTAGCCAGGGCGACGACGATTGACGGCAACCGCCCACTGGCATCTCTTGTCGAACAGGACGAAACCGCAGGAGCCACGGTCGAATATGATTTCTGGCCGCAGTGGGAAAACTGCGAGCCGGATCTTGAACTGGACATCCGTGGCAAGTCATCATACTTGGTGGGGGTCGAAGCGAAATACTGGTCGGGCAAGTCGTCCAGGGCGGTTGAGGAAGACGAACCAGGGGTAGCTGACCAAGACGCATACGAGCCGAATGAGGAAGAGGAAGGCGAACCGGACGACAATTCCGATGACCAGCCCGAAGATGAGGAGAGCGTGAGGCACCCTTCCGACCAACTCGCAAAGGAATGGGAAAACCTTGTCGTTAAGGCGTCCAAATTCCAAGCCCAGCCCGTCCTCATCTACCTTACGGCAGACCTGCATTGCCCGAAGGAAGAACTCCTGGATTCGATCAAGGACTGCGGGAAGCCTTCCCCTGGGTCGCCCACGCCGACGATCTGCTGGCTTAGCTGGCGAGAATTGCCAGGACTGTTTCGGGGCAGTCTTGATCCGCACTTGGCCCATCTCGCTGCTCTCGCCGAAGAAATGGAACTTACTTTCTTTGAGGGGTTTTCCGACGTGGGCGAGATTCATGCCGATTGGACTTTTCGAGGGCCGATGCAATCATGCGATGCACCTGCCAGGGCTTCCTTTGACGGAATTGGCCCCATCGGCCCGATCCGAGCCAACTGGACATTTCGAGGGCTTGGCTAGCACTTTGACATGGCCCCAATTACTTGCAAGTGGAGGTCTAACGCATGAGCAATACTGGAACGAACATTGTTGATGGATTTCGTGCATTGCGGGACTTTTGTAAAGAGGTGGCCCTGTTACTTAAAACGGCCACTGGCCTTATGGATGATGAAGGCTGGACTGTCACGAAACCCGATGCTGTCTTCGAGGGCAAGCGTGACATCGGTCGGCCCGAGTGGTGGCTGCCGTATGAGTTCTGCCGGTTCTTTGAGAACTCTGCTTTTCCTGATCGCTTGCCTTTCATCGCTGTGAATCTTGATGATCCCGACAAGAATGAACCACCCGTCACAATTGCCTTGCTTTCCGCCGGTTGCATTATCTTCGAGGCGGGCAAGCAACGTGTTAAGGTTGAGCACACCCTTGCCCGTTTTCACCTCTTCATGGGGCATAAGCGAAAGGATGATGGCACCTTGTTTGTTTCTGAGCCGCCGACTGAGCCGGAGGAATGGGATTGGGAAGGCAAAGGTATAACGCCGCCCGGCATTCTCAGATTCACGACTTTTGGTTACCCGCTCGAAGAGATTTCTGATCGCAACCTGCGGCAGAAAATCATCGAGCCACTATTGAAGTTGATCGAAGACGAGGCCGAGCATGCGGTTTAAGATAGAGAACGAATACAATAAGAACATCGCCAATCAGGGGGCGATTCTAAGCGGCACGGAAGATACCATTGCGTATTGCAAACGGGGTTTGGCCTACATGGACAAAGGTGATTTCGACAACGCCATCGCCGACTTCACTGAGGCGATCCGCCTCGACCCACGGTTCGCCCTGGTACATTTCTTTCGGGGCGGTGCCTACCGTGATAAAGGCGAACTTGACGAAGCCATTGCAGACTACACGGAGGCGATTCGCCTGGACCCAGAGGATGCCGAAATGTATCACAACCGGGGCCTTATTCACAAGTATAGGGACGATGCTGATAAGGCTATCGCCGACTTCACTAAGGCCATCGAGTTGAACCCGGAGAAAGCCAATGCGTATTTCTTTCGGGGCAGAGCCTATGAGAGCAAGGGCGATAAGGCCAAAGCGGAAGAGGACTACGCACGGGCAAAAGAACTCGGCCTCACGGAGACGATTCAACGGGACCCAAAGAACGCCCGTTTGTATTGCTACCGGGCCTGGACCCACTTATACAATAGCGATTTCGATAAGGCCATTTCCGACTTCACAGAGGCAATCCGGCTGGACCCGAAATATGTCAGGGCGTATAGCGACCGGGGCGATGCCTACCGGGATAAGGGCGACGACGATAGGGCTATTTCCGACTACACGGAGGTGATTCGACTGGACCCGGATGATGCTGCCGAGTATGCCGCCGAGCCGTATTACAATCGGGCCAATGCCTACGTGCGCAAGGGTGAATACGACAGGGCCATTGCCGATTACACCAAGGTTATCCGGCTTGATCCGAAGGATGCCGAGGCATATAAGTTGCGAGGCGTTGCCTACCAGAAAAGCGGCGATGAGGCGAAAGCGGCGCAGGACTTCGCACGGGCAAAAGAACTTGGCTATGAGCCGGAGTAGGCAAAGAAAGCCGCCAAGAAGAAGGCGGCGAGCGAGGCAGAGAAAGAAACCCAGGCCCGGAAGAACGCCGAGGCCCTGGCCCGGTTCAAGGCCCACCGAGAAGCATTGTTGTAGTGGCGGCGACAGGCTCCTGCGCCGCCTGGGTTATTCCGTCGTGGCCGTGTATCACGGCCATTCCCTCAACGGCGAGCAACAATTATGGACGATCCGATTGCCTCGACGACTGCCCGCAGACCGCCGCCAGCCAATGTCCTTGCATGGGCGTTGAAACTCTTAATCGTCTCCTTATACATCTTCCACACTATCGCAGGAATACGATCCCCTTCGTCTCCAAAGGTTTCCGCCTCTCGATGACGATCTTCGATCTCCTGACGACCGAACTCTGCGGCAGCAGAGTGAGGGAGGCGGCGGGCATCGTCATCGCCGACCAAAGGGAGAGAACACCGGCTTTGGCAGACAGCCCCATTCCAACTTCCTACTTTTGCGAAGCTGCGGAACTTCGTGCGAAGCTGGATTTCGCAAAAAGTGCCTATACGTATTGAAAAAATCCAATCCAACTTCTCAACTTCCGGCTTCTCCATGTCTCTGTCCAAATGCGCCGCCGTCCCCCTCGTCAGTTATTAAGAGTGTTCATCGGGGGAGAGGTTGCTTCGGCACAGAGAGAGACAGCGGGAAGTTGAGAAGTTGGATTAAATATATTATATAATTACCTATTATTCTCCGTGTTTTCAAGGGTTTCTTCACCAAATCCAACTTCGCACCAACTTCGCAAATCGCTTGCGAAGTTGGTGAAATTGGATTCCTACAGGGCAACGTAGAGCAGTGCCTCCTTTCCATTCTTCGGGTTCTTCTCCACAACCCGCTCAATACGCCCCTGCTGGATCGCCGTCTCCACGACCTCCTTGAACGGCCGTGCGTGGAGCCTGATGTCCTTCAATGCCCGCCAATGCTCAATGCGCCCGCCGTGGGACCGCACCAGTTCCAGGAGCCGCTTGACCTGTCCATCGGCCTCGCTGAACGCAAGCTGCTCGTCCAGGAGGCGGCATAATTCGTCCTTGATCCGGCTTACCAACTTGCAGGCCAGGACGGTCGAGGCTTCCGAGATCGTCGTGCTGCCGGTGGAAGTGGCCTCGAACACGAGGGCAATCTTCTTGGCATACACAGTCAAACGGGCCAGCCATGCCGTGATGCCCTTGTCAGCGTCCTTGCAGTTCCGAAGATACCAGTCGTTGTAGAAGTCTTCGGCTTCCGTCGAGAACGCAACTCGGCCCCGATACTGCTTCAACGCCACACACCGCCGGGCAAGGCGGGCAGCGATTCCCTCGTCCGTCCCATCAGGCTGGGAAAGCTGGAAATCTTGCACACCGTTGGCGAAGAACAGCCAGCGGGGAAGAAAGCCGCCCATCAGGTCCGAATGCTTGCACCCAGCGATAAACCAATCAACAGTGGATGCACCAAGGATGGAGACGAACGGGCGGTAAATGTAGTATTTCCCCTGCGATTTGGTTTCATACGAATCGTCGGGCGGGCAGTCCCACCAGTCCGTCAAAGTCGGCTTGGCCTCCTCATTGTAAGTCTTGTTCAGACTTGCCAGCAGGGTGGCGATTTCGCCGAGATGGTAGTAGGCAAGACCGTTCCGGCATCGGCCGTCTTGATCTTCCATTTCGCACATCATTCGGGCTTCGGCGGCTGTTGGCTTCCCATCGCCAACGGTCCGGCTCAACTCAATGCCAATTTTGTCGATCAACTGCGCCCAGGTCGTCGCACGAACCAGAGTGCGGCCGAGGTCCAGGTCATCACGAAGCTGGTTTCGCACAGGATTGACGGATGCCGATTTGTGCAGCGAACCCGATCCGGCCAGTACGCCGATCCAGAATAGCGGGTAGCATCGTCGGTTCCCGTCCATGACATAGGCTTGCCGATTTATCAAGTAAGCGGCCAGCGACAGGGCCGAGGCGACGTGAAACCAGACTGGGGCATCGGTCGTGGGCATGGCCCCGGCCAGATAATCCGTGAAAATGGAGGCCGGCGGAACGAACTGCAAGACCTCGTTCGTGGAAGCAATCCGCTTTTCCCGTTGGTCATCGCTGAGATAACGACCGTGATAACCACGCCAAAGGTAGGCATAGAGGGGATTGTCCTTGATATTGGGCAAAACCTTTGCATCGCTGCAAACTTTTTGCATTGCCGTCCCGCTCGGCTCGTGGTTTTCAACCACTTCGCCTCGCATCAGATCGTTTCCGCTGTCTTCAACCCCCACATCGGCGAATAGCTCTTCGATTTTTTGGTCAGCCTCACCATGACAGAAGAACTCGGTATCATTGAACCCCCGTTCCGCCACGTCGCCTGCGGCTTCGCTGAAATCTCCATCATGGTAAAGCAGGGTGAAGGCATGGAACTTCGTGTAACCAATCCTGTTCGTCGAACTCCAAGCCTCAAACGGGGAGGCGTTGGTCGAATACACGAGCAGGACATTCCCGATGGTTTGGGCCGAAGTCGTCCGTTCTGCCTTTCCAGGTCGTTCCCAGTATCCAACGTCATCGTCGCCGAAAAGATACGTCCATCCCTTCGGCTCAAGAATATCGTCCCAGAGGGCGGCACGATTGAAAATGCTTCCCGGCCTTGTAGGGTCGGGGTCATCATATTCCGTCACGGTTTCCCGATGCTCCCTGGTCGGGATTATGATTTCACTGAACTCACGAGCGACGGCGAAAAGCAATGCCCGCTCCTCCGGCCAAATGGTCGGCGTTTGCTCGATTGGCACCTGACTTACGAGCCGATAGCCAGGGGTCGGCGGTGCTGCCGCATACCCACCAGGACCACGAGTCTCAACGAAGGTGCCAAACCCGTCCAGCCGCTTGGCTAGAACCTGATTTCCCTCGTTCTCCTTGCATCGGTAATAGACATGGTAACCATTGTTTGGTGTGGCGACCACGGGGCAGCGAAGTATGATGTCCTTGATTCGAGGGTCTTGCAGATACTTGACGGCAAGTTCCGCCCGCTTGGCGTCCCTCTTTACGTCGAGGTCAAGAAGCTCCCTCCCTCGTCCCTGGATTATGCCGATGCCACGAGGCGTGCCGTTGCCGAACCAGCGTTCTACTTCGTCCTTTGTCGGCAGGCGGGATTCCAACGGTTTCCACTTTCGCTTGCCATGCTCGTTGAGTGGCAGAACATCGGTGTCGGGTTCTTTTGTTCCGTCCAACCTGATCGGAAGGAACGAGGTGTCGTCGCCCAGAAGCGTCTGGGCGAAATCCGCCAATTTAGGCGCATAAAAAATGTCTTGCTGGTCGATAACTATATTAGAAGTAGGCATTGATGCCTCCTTTCGTTCTTTATGATTGTTTGTAACTGACTTGGCTCGCCGTTACGTTCGGCAAGTCAAAATAAAATAGTAATCGCCCTCTCCGACTTCGGAGAGGGCGATTTGCTTTTGCATTCTCTCTGCCAATCAGGCCGAGTCGGTCACCCTATACTCGGTGACGGTATTCCACGCCTTGCCGTTTGGCGTTGCCACGCCGAATCCCATGCCGACCTTCTCGGCTGCGTTTCTGATAACGGGGAGCAGGAGTTGAGCTTTCTTTCCCATCGCCGCACCTGGATACCGTTGAAAGGCCATTGCCACCTCAACGGTTTCGCCAGTGCTGTTGTTAGTGACGTTTTGAGGCACGATGGTAATACCAACCTTATCTGGTCGCCACTCTTCGGAGTAGCCCCCATCCAGCCACCAGCAAGAAAACTTCCGACATGTTTCCGGCCTCTCGTCATAGATGGCACAGCCCTTATCGCAGGAGTGCTTACACCACTCGTTGCATTGTTTTTGGACTTCACCATCGTCAATCGAGAACAGCTTGCAGCAAAGGCGACAGTTTCCGCATTTGTTCATGATGTCACCTCTTTCCGCTCCAGCACCCGCAAAGCGACCAACTCATATCCGTTTCCGTATGGTTCCTCGTCCTCCATGTCTTGCTCGGATACTGTTGATCCCGTGGCTTCCGCCGCCCATTCTTCTTGCGGCCTATCGTCCGTAATGTTAGTTCCGTCGATGGTGTTCCACTTGTCACCATCCCATCCTTGCGCATCCATTTCCTGATAGAGTTCAGCCGCCTCATAGCGACCGGCCGTCGGATTGTGCCAGATGCAGAGAATCCTCCTTTCGACTGCTTCTGCGTCCAATAACTCAATGTTCTCGCCTTCGGACCAATTGTCGGAGTTTTCTTTCTCCCATATATGATCCTTGTGGTGTTTCTGCCCCCATTCCATTATTTGTTCATGGGAGCTACCGAACGGCAAGTCACACTCGTAGGTCACATACCCGGTTCGCCGGATTGTGTGTTGCACTTTTAATCTTACTTTCATATTTTCACCTCATTCATTCTTTCATTCATAAATTTCTCAACGGTCTCACGGCGGTAAAGCCGCCATCCTCTCGATGTGACTTCATCGGGACAAAGCACATCGGTCATACTCCACTCTCTAACTGTTTGTGCTGATACATTCAACACATTTGCGACTTGGCTGACAGTCAATAAATCATCGTGCGTCATATTCGACTCCTTTTAGTTATGGGGTTATGGTATATATGAGTAACCCCCCTAATATAGTATCGACAATAGTGGAAAATAAGTTCAGTGCCCAAGAAGATTTTCTGGATTAATTGCGCTATTCCGAAAGTCGGGTGCAAAGGTGAAAGTCAGCAACAAACGAGAGATTCGAGAGAAAGTAAAACAACTAGACGCATTTTGAACTAACAGCACGGCGACCTTGCGGACGGCAGAAAAAGAAAAGGGCTGGATGCTCCATAAGGAAACACCCAGCCCAGGGTTCAAGCGTTGGTTACTATATCTATGCAGCAGGTTTCATTTCTTGCACGTTATTCCCAAACCTTCCGCTGCCCTTCCGCCTCAATAACGCCGACGATCAGGTTGATAGCGCTGCATTGCCGAGAGTAACACGCTAATGCCGTTTCGGTGGGGAAGGGTCAGAATAGATAGATTAGAAAAAACGGCAATGCGACAATATGAAATGACATTCCAATTCCACGGCCTAGACGGCGCTATCGATGACCGCAGGCCCGGCGTCGAGGGGCTTCCGGTCTTAATAATGTCGGGTGGGGAAGGATGAGGTTAGGCTGGCGGTCGTCTTGCTTCGATGAACTTGGCAACGACTGCCCCGAAATGGTCCAATCCGGTCTTGAGGAAGGCGAAAGACGCCCAGGCCGGCCCCCTAACACTTGACAATCATCAAGAGACTTGGCAAACTGATGTTCTCCACTTCCACACCCAACAAGGAGCCAGAATGATGGCAGAGAAACCCGAAGTCAACAAGTCCCAAGCGATCCGTGACTATTACAAGACGAACCCCAAGGCCAAGGCCCAGGAAGTGGTCGATGCCCTTGCCAAACAAGGCATCACGGTCACTACCGGCCTTGTCACCAACGTCAAGTCCAAGCACAACCAGAAGCAGGCCGCCAAGAAAGCGGCGAAGAAAGTGGCGACTAGCCCGGTAGCTGAGGCCACAGCGGCGAAGAAGAGCGGCGTGAACAAATCCCAATCGATCCGTGACTATCTCAAGGCGAACAAGAAGGCCAAAACCCAGGAAGTGGTCGATGCCCTTGCCAAACAAGGCATCACGGTCAGTATCGGCCTTGTCACCACCGTCAAGGCGAAGCACAAGAGGCGGCGGCGGGCGGTGAAACAGGTCGTCGAGAATCTCGTTGCCGATGGCGGCGTCGGCGTCCCCGAGATCAAGGCAGCCTTTGCGTTTCTCAAGGCCGCAGGAAGCGTGGCCGTGGCGAAAGAAGCCCTGGCGGCGGCTCTGGAGATCAAGAAGATCGTGTAGGGAATGGGTCGAGACTGGCCGCTACTCGCAAGACCAAGGAGTAGATTTGCTTGCGGCTGCCACTGCCTGTGCGATTGGTCTGTCATGGCTCAACGGCCTTGGCAGCAAAGGCATAGCTTTGTGGTTTGAGGCATTGCAGGTCTTTCGCCAGCCGCACTTGGAATCGCAGGATTTCCAGCTTTAGGTTGGCGTCTTCGAGCAAAGGCTGTCGCTGGCGAGTATACTTGGCCCGGATGAGTGTTTCCAGTAAGTCGTAAAGGTTGCGTTCGATCCGTTCCCCAAGGACGAAACGATGGTTGCGGGGGAAACGGCCCGTGTGGTTGCACGACCAGAGGATCAGATCGTAGGTCTTGGTGATGACCGTCAGTTCCTCAGCGTCTTTTCGACTGCCCATTACATGAATCCACTGTGCGAGGGGGGGTGTGTAAAATACAGGGTTTTATGTCGCCCGCCTTCGGCGGGAGGCGGTAAGGGGGTAAAGGGGATCAGTTGTAAGTCCTCGCCGGGCGGAAACCGAAAGGGTTGAAACGGTTCACGGGTTGGGTCCCGGGACGGTCGGCAGAACGCACGTTCGACGCTTGACTGTCGAACGAGCCGCCACGCAACACACGCCAAGTATTGTCCTGCACAATGCTATCCATCGCAGCCTCCCCCCCGTAACCATTTTGACACCATTGCCACACATTCCCATGCACATCAAACAACCCAAGATCATTGGGCTTCAGCGTTCCCACAGGCCACGTTCGGTAGACCGAGTTTACAGCATACCACGCATACCGCCCAAGCAATTCCTCGCCTTTTCCGCAGCAGTAATCAGTGACACTTCCCGCTCGGCACGCATATTCCCATTCCCATTCACTTGGCAGGCGATAACCCTGCCGACCCACACGAATCTTCATGCCTTCTGCGAAGGATTTCGCCGCATTCGGTTCATAGCACCACTGATTCTCGGGTATCCCCTCCTGTTCGCTCAGCCAATTGCAGTAGGCCGCAGCGTCATACCAACTCACTTCGACAAACGGGCAACCGGGGTCTTTCCCTTCTGCTTGATGATCCTTGCGAAAGCGACCGTACTGCTCTATGGTCACATCTTTGGCAGCAATCGCAAACCCAAGGGCGATGCGTTTCCTTTCCAGTGGCTCCCCACCCATAAACTCGACCGGGCCGGGAATGACTATCATCGTCTGCCCCTGGCTGGTGACGTACCACTGCGGCTTCGCTTTCCCCGTCGCTAACTCCTGCCCAATATGCTGGAGACACTGTTCTCTCCGCTGCTTGTCCGTCACCCACTCCTTCGTGACCGCAACAATCTTTGCGTCCTGTTTCCAATGACGCAGCAGCCATTCTGTCGCACCATGCATCCCAGGATCGGGGTCGTCACGATACCAGTGGATCAACTGCGAAATCACGGCCTCCCGTTCCGCAGGAACTAGTTGGCCTGGGGCCAACTCACCCAATCCAAGTATCAAAGCCCTGCGGACTGAGACTTCCTTCTCCAACTGCAACTGTTTCCAGACAATCTTGGGGTCGATTGCCAAGGGGTTGAACCGATGGATCAGATAACTTCGTGCCGTTGGGTCGGGGCTATGCTTCAGAACTTCTCGCATCCTTCCATATTGGTTCATACGCAAGAGAGCCACTGCTACATTCGCTTGCTGTTTTGCCAAGATGATCTTCTGCTCATCGCTAGCCGCAGCAGACACCGGCATTGCCAACCGCTTCTCCAACTCCTGAAACTGCGTGGGATCATACGCTGCAAAGGCAGCCACAGCCTCGCAAGCTGCAATCTTCCTCGATTCGTTTATCTTTTCGTCTTGAATAATGTCGGCCAGCGGTGCGGCCAGGAATCCAGATACGGGACGCAAGGCATCAATCCACTTGCCGAGTACGAGCGAGTTCTCGGTAACTAATTTCGCTGCCACGTCGCCGCCAACTGTTTTCCATCGAGCGTCTTCCGGCGTGTAGGCCGCCAAGGCACTGGCCGCACGCAGGAGTTGGTCCGTATCGCCATTCGGATCGTCCAGGACGCTCCAGAGACGTTGAACGACTTCTGCCTTATGATCTGCCAGTCCTGCCACAATGACCGCTACTTGGTCCGGTGTGGCCGTGAGCAGCCGCTTGTAAAGATAATTGACCTGACTCTCATCGACCGGCAGCAGGGCCAAGGACATGTTCAAACCTTGATTGGAGCCATCCTTCGCCTGCTCGAACTTGGCTTTGAGCAATGGGTCGGTCCATGCTCGATATTTGCCGAGGTCGATTACGATGGAGGGCACTTCGGTGACGGGTGCGTGAACCAGTGCATCTACGAGCCCTTCGGCACGGGTGGCGTTCTGCTTCTCGACAACGGCATGGCGAACGCTCGTACCCACAATGCATGCGACAACCAGTACCGCCGCCACGATGCCCGAACGAATTCCATGCACTCGTCCGGCCTTGCCCATCATCTTCCGTTGCGGCTCGGTCCAGTTTCTTCTATCGGTCAGCAATCGGATGTTGAGAAATTCCCATAGCGATGGAAGATAGCGATTCTCCGGCTTGGCATTCCACAACATCGAGCGTTCGGCCAAACGCAATTCGGCCCGGCCCTTCCGAGTTTCACGTTGTTTGCGGGTCAGCCAGTCCCGTAGCGAGGGCACAAGGTAGTCGTGGGTGAGTTGGTAATATTTCGCACCGGCCTGTACTTTGGATGGGTCGGCATCTTCCTTCCCTTCGGGGTCGGTCGGCGTGATGAGGCGGATCTCGCCGTCGAGAATGCCGATCAGGTTATGGAAGTCCTTCGGGCGGTCAAGATAGCCGGATGCCGCCAACAACTCGGCATAAGACCGCATGTGGCCTTTGATGTCGGTGCCGGAATCGGGCAGGAGGGCCTTCAACACGGCCCTGGCCGCTTTCTGGTGGTAGCGGTGTTCTGGGGGTGCGGTCAAGGCACTGAATGTCTCCTCAAGAAAGGTTACGCCGACGCCCTCAGTGCCCCCCACTTCCTTGAGCGTGGCCGGTGTCCAGGTTTTGCCTTTCATCATCTCGGCAAATAGGGCCAGACGAACGCAGACGACCTTGCCATCTTCGGCCAAGCCGGACACGGCCTGTGCAAGAAAGTGCTTCTGCTCCTTCGTGGTCGGACTTTCCTGGAAGTTTGCCGAACGCCCGCCCAAATGCGGCCAGTACCTTCCTTGCGTGATCCAAGTCGAAGAGATCGACGGCGGCAGAGTTGTGGGCTTCCAAGAGTCGAATTTCAAGCTGCTGCATGAACCGAGTTGCAGCCATCCAAAAATCGTCCCGCACCATGACAATGCACTGCACCCGTTCCCCATCGCAGTGCCGCAGGGCTTCGACCAATTCCGTGTTCGTCTCGTTCTTTTTGGCATGAAGCCATTGCTCGAACTGGTCGAGGACAATGAGAACCTTCTTGCCTGCGAGGAATCCCTCGTCCACGGCGAAGTGCGGCGATGCTGTCTTTGAGGCCGAGATTCTCCTGCAACCCAGGGCATTGTTTTCGCAATCCCCGGAGCAAACGGGCCTCGGTGTCGTCAGCCGTGGCCTCGACGTAGATGGAAAGCACATGCCCGGCCAGCCGAGAAAGCAACCCTGCCTTCACCAGCGACGATTTGCCACAGCCTGATGGCCCGTAGATCAAGCCCACTCGAAAAGTCTTGTCGGCGTTCGTCTCTTCGATCCGATATTTCCAGAAACGGATGTTCTCCGGCAGTCCGTCCCGGTCTCGTGGGCCGGGGAGAAGTTCCAGAAAGAAATCGGCGTCCTGGGCATCGAAAGAGCGAAGCCCTTTGGGGACGATCTTTATGGGCTTGCCTGAATCCAATCCAGCGGGTGAGGGTGTCGCCGCTGCGGGAGCAACCGACTTGTATCTCCACCTTCGCAGCGTCAACCGGCTTCACTTCCGCTGTCTGGGCGAGGAAGTGCCGCAGGTCTTCCGCCATGTCGAGAGCAGTGGTGTAGCGGTCGCTGGCCCGTTTCGAGAGTGCCTTCAGGCATATCCGTTCCAACTCCTTGGGAATCGAATCGTCCAGTTGGCGTGGCGGGCGTACTTCCAGGCTGCGGATGCGTTCGATGATTTCCTCTGGGCTGGCACCCCAGAAAGGACGAGTGGCCGTGAGCAATTCATAGAAGACCACGCCCAGGCTGAAAATGTCTGCCCGGCCATCGACCAGATGGCTCTCGCCACGGGCTTGTTCGGGACTCATGTAGGCAGCCGTACCGGCTATGCCAGAGCCACCGCCAAAATCTTCTTCCTTGAGTGCCAACCCGA
Organism: uncultured Planctomycetia bacterium; assembly: GCA_963779975.1. Classification (GTDB taxonomy): domain Bacteria; phylum Planctomycetota; class Planctomycetia; order Pirellulales; family Thermoguttaceae; genus JANXQG01. The sequence continues at coordinate 210,794 of CAWAAL010000002.1, forward strand.
AATCGGCAAGGTAGGGCTTGCCGGTGGTTTCAATCAGGATGTTGGCGGGCTTCACGTCCCGATGCACGACCAAGTGCTGATGGGCGTGGTGCAAGGCTTCTGCGATTGCCGCAACCAGCCCCGCTGACTCGCAGTGCGATAGCCGATTCTCTCTGATCCTTTCCGCTAGGTTCTTCCCTTCAATGAACTTGGACACGACGTAGCATAGTCCATCGTCAGTTCGACCCACGTCGTGAACGGGGACGATGTTTGCATGGTCGAGGCTGGCTACGACCTGGGCTTCCTCCAGATAAAGGTCGATGTCTTCCGGCCTATCGACCATGTGGCGGTGCGGCACTTTGATGGCAACGGGCCGCTTCAACGTGTCGTCATAACCTCGATAGACTGTGCCGAACGCTCCCTTGCCCAAGGCCCGTTCGATCCGGTATCTGCCAATGCGGTCAGGATGCCCGACACTTTCCTCCGGTGCCGGTTGGGACTGCCTGGGCGTGGTGTCGTCGCCAGTTTTCCGGGACTCAGGTTCTCCCGGTTGCCATAGGCGTGTTCCCGGCAGACCTTTAGACGACGGATCGAGGATGTCGGAAGCCATTCCATCGTCGATTGCCTGAAGCTGTTGTGCCAGATCGGGATGAAATGCCCCGAAGGCGTCCAGATACTCGGCATGGGTTGGCCGATCACCGCAGCAGCGTCGGGCATAATACTCGTTGACGATCAAGTCAGTGGGGAGTTGTTCAACGGGACCGAGCAGTGGATAGCGGGCAACGTAGTCGGACAACCGTGGACGTGGAGGAAACGAAAGGCTACTTGCAACCGCCTGCTGCCGGGCAGACACGCTCGCTATCTTCCAACGCCATTCGATGTCGATGCCAACGAGTGCCACCAGAAGGTCACGCAGCGTTGCCTCGCTCCTGTCCGCAGGCAAGAAATCCTCGATTCGTGGCTGTTGGCCGGTCTGCCACGCCGCCTCGAATCGGGAACAAATGTCGTCGATCATTCCAGAGTCATCGCCCATCTTTCGTCCCTCGACAGCAAGGAAATGCCCGCACGGTCCTCAAAACGGCTCAATGGATTCCTTACCTATAGCAGATCGGACATCCATCATCAATGGGGTGCTGCAATCGTGTCGGTAATTCGCTACGGCTCGATGTGCCAGGACGCCCACACAGCCGTCATTTTTGTTTGACCGTCCAAAGGCACCGCCCAGGCATCTTTCTCTTTCCTTGCGCAATCCTGGTGGTTCTGACGGGCATCGGGGAGAGCGAGCCGTCATTTCCATGACGGCTCGCTAATCGACCTCAATCCCGACTTTCCACTGTGGAAACTAGGGCGGGGATTCCACGTTTCCACCTTTCCTCGCACGTCCGACAGTCGGACAAAAGGCAGGCCCAATCCCGTCAAAACGCCCAATGGGGATCATAGATATATGGTATGAACTTCACCGACTTCCTGGCCTTCGATTCAGCCGCCCAAGCCATCTTTCCCGATGGGAGTGCCGGTCATCGCCACTGCCGAGATTTCCTGTGCAGGTTGGCGGAAACGGCAAGGCATCCGGGCTTGTTCTCGGAAGCAGCCAAGGATTCCAGGAAAGGCGTAGCGTTCAAGAGCCGGTCGCTCGACGATCTTGAAACCAGCGTCTTCGCAGGGCGACTGGCCCAACGGCTTGGGCAGCAGTCATCGACAGGCAAGCCCTACGGCGATTTCATCCGTCGCAGCGTTCTGACCCAAGGTGAAGTTCTCGGCGATATGAATTGGGAACAATGGGCCGTGACGAAGGCCGCACTTGAACTCGGCGGCGTTGATCCGGCGATTCTCGACGATCCGAACACCTCCCCGGCCCAACGGTTCGCCGCCATCGACCGGGTGAATTGGCAAAATGTCACCGTGCCGAATGTTAAGGCCAAACTCGGCCCGTCGTTTCGTGTTCCCGATGACTGGAAACGCGCCTTTGGGATCGAGCGGCTGAAACGCATCAAGACGGCTGTGGAGCAGGGCCAGCCCGTTGCCAATCCCCAGGAGCAGCGACTTCTCGGCATCTGGCGGACCCTTGAAACCCAACTGCGGGGCGAGGATGGGGAGCCGAACCAAATCCTGGCGGCAGGCCCCAAAGCTGATGTCGGCCGGTCACGGCTTCCCATGAGCTTGGCTGATCGTCGCCGTCTGTATTCGGCACTGACCGGCCAGAAGAACGAGAACGCTGATGTCGTTCAAGGTCCGCTGCAATTATCGGCGCAGTCGGCCTACGACCTCCTCACGGGGAAATATGGCGTGGAGATCATCACCGATGACGAGGCCAAAGACCTGTATCTTAACAGAGTCCTCGCCGATCTTCGGAACAACAATGCATTCGTCCCTTCCTCGGCGCAGGGAAGCGAGCCAGATCGCAAGAGATGGAGGGACAGTGCTGCACGATCATGGGGAGGTTATCTTCCGGCATCAAGGTTCTACGATCCTTCCCATGAACCTGGTGCGGCGCAGCGGATCGCTGGCATGACCACGAGGGGCCACAAGACCCGGCTGAACCCAAGTGGCAGGCGAGTCCCCTATGACTACAACGAGCCGGAGGAGTTTCAATGGCCGGACGACGCCGAAGATATGCCCGGCATCAAATACACCATTGACGCCCCCTCATCGGAAGTGCGAGACGAACAGATCAATGCCTTCTATCGGAGCCGAAGTCCCGAATCGGCCGAGGTCGTCCGTCTGGAATTGGAAAAGCCCGCAAGGGATGCTGTTGGCTGGCTCCGAAAGCAGGGCTGGATTGATGACCCCTCAAAGATTGATGATTTCGTTCAGGATGTCGTCATGGGGATGCTGAACCGCACGGGTGCTTGCAAGGACTGGCGGAACAATCTTGGATTTCGCCGGGCGACGGCCATGATGCTGGCCCGCCGTTTCGCCTCGCAAGGCTGGCCGTCACAGGCCAAGGAAAAATCAGGTCGGCTGCATGGGGATGACGACCAATCGGATTTTGTGCAGACCGCAACATCGAACCGGAGCGGCGGTGAAGACCAATACAGCCGGATGCAGGCCGGTGCAGCCAGAGCAAGAGCGGCGATCCAGCAGGCCATTGCACGGGTGCTAGACATCGACACGGCGGCGATGGGTGGTGACGAAGAAGCATTCGTCGATGCCATCGACTCACTTTCCGATCCGTCCCAAGCAGTTCGGGCAGGGCTACATGCCCATTCGCAATGTCCGAAGGTTCTTGGGGATGGTTCGGACTGCCAAGCAAGACCTGCCCAGTTGCCACGAAATCGAGAAAAGCGGCGGGCGGGTTGGTGTAACCAACGACATCTTCGATTGGCACAATCATTTTCGCCGACAACGGCGGCGGCTAATAGAGTTTCTCGAAACGGCCGTGAAGATGAAACAGCCGATTTGGTGCGATTTGTAGCCCGCTGATCTTAACGAAAATCTGCTTGTCGATACATACATATTTATATGATCGGTTTTGCAGATTGGCTTATTCTCGAAGAACGCAGTTATTTTGATCCCGACGTGTTGGACTCTTATGAGCAGGCATTCCAGCAGGGCTTGGAATCGCTCATCCAGCGCACGAAAGACCCGGAATTACGACGCACGTTTGAGGGTATGCAACAATGCCCCGTGAAAAATCAAAGCGGTCGGTGCAGCAGGTTTGTCGATTATATCGTAGGTGCATTGATGAAGAACGGCTGTCACCATCAGTATGATGTCGAAGACTGCCTCCAACGGATCATCTTTCGGATGTTGTCGCCGATCGGCGAAAGAGGAATGCGAAAAAGGACAATTTTCGATTTCGATGAAAGCCGCCCCTACGATCTGCGTGTCGGCAACCCAGTCGAAGTCATATTCAAAACCTATCTGAATAACGACATCCGAAATATCATGGGCGGTCGCATCCCCGCCCTTCGCAAGACCCAACGTCCTGGCATGGTTCCAATCGGCTATGGCGGAGACGACAGAGGATCAGTGTCGGCAGAGGAGATTCCAGGCAGGGAGGAAAGCGACGACCGAGAGATGATGCAGGACATCACGAAATTGCTACAGCACCATTCCACGCCCGATCTGAACCTCGTCGATCTGTTCAAGTCGATCCTTGCTGGCGAGGGAACTCGTGTGCAGCGAGCCCGCTTCGGTCACAGCAAGGCAGACATGGGTCGCAGAATTATTGTGCAAGTTATCCAGGACTATGCACAACGCTCGCAGAACTGGCATCTGGTACAATTACTAGACCGCTTCCGTGATTTCAGCGGCAATAAGCCCGATCCACGTCGCCATCCCAAAGTGGAGAAGCCACCGAAGCCACCACGACCGTCGTATCCACCTGATGAACAGGACTATCGCAGTATTGTGCAGGTCTTGGAGGGACACGGCAGAAGCGTATCCATGCTCGTGCTTGGCAAAGTTCGGCGGCGGTGGCTTGAACGAAAGCCAAGAGACCCCAACAGCCCGCACCCAAACCGTTTGGCTGACGTATTGGCAAGGATGCTGGAGGATGGCGTGCTGGCAAAACAGGGGGTAAGGTATGTCCCCGGCCCGAATTACGCCCGGTATCTTGAAGCACCGGAACCGGCCGTCGCCTGATGCTTTTTCTGTGCAGCGATTCTGTGCAACCTAGACCAGCCGGGCAATGAACCTCCCCGGTTCCGTTCCCACGTCGATGCTGCACTTGACAAAACCACCATCGTCTTCCTGTGCAGCCCGCTTGCCGTCGTCGGCTAATGTCTTTTCTGATTGTGTGCAGCGAGGAGACCTCCGATTTGCGCTGGGCTTCGTGGCAAAATCTATTCCAATTAAATAATCTGACTTTCCCTGCCACGGAAAGGTGGTCCCCCCGGTCTGTATGCCGCCTTTACGGCCGCTTTCTCTTTCACGGCGACCAGGACAAGTCTCCCGACTGATGTCCTACGGGCAGGGCGAAAGGACGAATCTTTCGCCGAATCCAATCTCCCCTGGCACCCGACCGGCAAAAGCATGAATCCCCCCACCGACATAGGCGGCTGCGTTCCGACCTCTCTCCGGCACTTGACCGGCCAAACCCACGTCGTCAAGCAGGTTCAAGTCGCACTGGACGCCTGCCAGCAAGACAGTCGGAAGATTGACCACGCCCTCCTTGTCGGTGGTCCAGGTTTAGGCAAGTCGGCTCTTGCCGCCGTCATCGCCAAAGAAATGGCGACCGGCTTTCACGAAGTCCTCGGGCAATCTCTGAACAGCTTGGCGGAATTGAACGGCCTGCTTCTGGCGGCAAGGAAACGGGACATTATTTTCATTGACGAAGCCCACGAATTAAAGCGGTCTTTCCAGACGGCACTCTATCTCGCTCTCGACAAGCGATGTGTCTTCGTGCGAACAGGGACGAATAACACGCCATTGCCCATCCCCATCGCCGACTACACGCTCCTGCTGGCGACGACCGACGAATACGCCCTCTTGCAACCGCTTCGGGATCGAATGAAACTCGTGCTTCGCTTCGAGTTCTACACCGAGGCGGAACTCACCCAGATACTACGGATTCGCTGTAAGGGGCTAGCCTGGAACATCGAAGACCCCGTGTTCCCGCTGATCGCCAGTCGTTCCCGTGGCACTCCCCGCCTGGCATTGCGGCTTCTCCAATCGTGCCATCGGGTCTGCCGGTCGCTTGGCGAAAGCACCATCACGCTCGAACACCTGCGCGAAGCCTGCGAATTGGAGCAACTCGACGATGCAGGTCTCGGTCCCGACGAACAGCGATACCTGCAAATCCTTGCCGCTGCTCCGTCCCGGCTGAATGTCATTGCATCTACCCTCAGCCTGCCGACCCGCACCGTCAGTCAGGTGATTGAAGCCTTCCTAATTCGGGTGGGATTGGTCGTGAAAGACCATCAGGGCATCCGAGAATTGACCGCCAAAGGCAGAGAACATCTGTCGAGGAACCGTCCTCAAACTGTCTGATTGCCGTCCTGCAATCGTCCTACTGATGTCTTATTTCTGTCCTGTTCCAGAGCAACAACCGTCCTGTTCCAGACTTGGAAGTGTCCTATGAACGTCAAATTATCACCGACGAAAGCCGCCGTATCCGTTTCCGAGATGGCTCGGATGTGCGCTCTGTCTCGGTCACGCTTCTATGCCCTGATCGAGTGTGGCGTCTTTCCTGCGCCCGTGCAGAATATGTCCAGCAATCGTCCATTTTACGACCTGGAAGCGCAGAACAAGTGTCTTGAAATTAGGCACATCGGGATCGGGCAGAACGGCAAGCCGGTTCTGTTCAACAAGAAGCCGGTATCGAGCCGTCCGCCCCACCCCAAACCCAGCCAAGTCGAGGTGGTCGCCGATCACGCCCCCATCGTCGAGGCGGTGAAGTCATTGGGATTGATGGCAACACCGGTGGAAGTTGCTTCCGCAATCAAGGCGACATTTCCAACCGGCACGGGGGGAGTCGAGATCGGCGAAGTGATTCGGTCGGTGTTCCTTCACCTGAAGAACCGAAAGTAGGGGATTGCCCATCGGCAGGTCAATCCTGGTCAGAAAATGTAAATGGTCATTATCCACGAAAACACAAGCCGAAAAGCCCTGAAAACACCAGCCCAGAGAACAAGGAACGGCGCAACAGGTCTAGCTTAATTCAGATTTTACACTTTGGGTTCATCGACCATGACAAAGCACACCGCAATTTACGTCCGGGTGTCCAGCAAACAGCAAGACCACGCCAGCCAGCTCCCCGACCTTGGAGCGGTGGACTGCCGCCTACGACGGCAACGTGCAGTGGTATAAGGACAAATTCACCGGCAAGTCGATGGACCGCCCCGGCATGGACAAACTGCTTGAAGCCCTGCGGGCTGGGCAGGTCGAGCGGATAGTGGTCTGGAGGTTGGATAGGCTGGGGCGGACGACCAGGGGGCTATGCCAACTCTTCGACGAATTGGGCGAGCGGAAAGTGGATCTCGTGTCGCTCAAGGATGGTTTCTCGCCTTGCGTCCCCTGCTGGTAGGCTCCATGCCCGTATTCTTGCCTCGGTTGCCGAGTACGAAACCGAAGTCAGGGCTGAGCGGGTCGCTGCTGGTCAGGCTGTGGCACGCCGCAAGGGTAAGAAGTGGGGTGGATCGAAGAAGGGTTGGCGGTGGAAGGTGACCGACGAGCAGGTAGTCGCCGTCCACGAGATGAAGGCGGCGGGGAAGAAAATCGCCCACATCTCCAGGGTTACGGGGTTGTCTCGACCCACGATCTACAGGGTTCTACGGCAGTGCGCCGCAGAAGTGACCGCCTGGTAACGCCTGGTTCTCATCTGCACGCATGGACGAGGATACACATGGACCGGCACCGGCATCGGCTCCGAGGTGACCCCCGCTTGCTCCAGCCCCGGCACCTGCCAGGTCATCCTGGTCCGTCCCGGCCGCCACTCCGGTTCACCTCCGAGCCACCTCCAGTCCGACCTTCGCCCAGCCGGGGTCAAAACCAGTTGGGTTGTATATCGGTCGTGTAGAAACGGAGGACACGACCATGAAAGCGGCGATTTCCGAGGGATGCACCTGTATCACGTTCTACCGGGAGCCTGGTGACCGCAAGTTCCACGGGATGAAGTATGCCAAAGGCGAACACGCTTTGTTCCGGTTCATCGCCAACTGGTTGAACCGCCACGGCTTTGACCTCATCAAGAAAAGGGCGCAGCTCGATGGACACATGATCGGCGACCAGTATCAGCCGTATTTGCGGACCCGGAAGCCCCGTGCCGGTGTACCGCAAATCATGGTCTGGTCGGGCTTCTATGCCCTCCGCGGAGCCAACGAAGACTGGAACCGTGGGCAGGTCACGTTGCTACTTGAGACCGACTGTTTTGAGCGAGGTCAGGACACTGAGGCACTCGTTGCCAAGCTGTGCCGGATACATCCCACGGACTTGACCCTCGGCGGCGAGCCGCACCTCCGGGACCTTTACTTCACGGAGAGTTACGCATGAACGACGAAACCGAAACTATCCGCCGCCTTCACCTGGCAGAGATCAACGCCGAGCCGGGCAGCCGTGAAGCCCTGGAATCGCAACACGGGCAGATATGGGACACCGACGAACTCCGCCGGGATTTTGACGTGACGGGCTTCCTCGCCCCGTATTGCATCGTCCGCCGCAAAGCGGATGGGCAGCGGGGAAGCCTCCTCTTCCAAGCCTCCCCCCGTTTCTACTTTGGCTTCGAGCCGTATCGCCCATAACAAAGGAACCACCCCATGATGTCCATTGATGTTCTCATCGCCGTGAACAACGAAATCGCCCAGCAAGCCGCAAGGGAAGGACTTGTGCCTTACGTCCCCTTCAGTGCCGACGAAGCGACCTCGCCGTTCTTTTGCCCCAACATCGGCTCGTTGAAGCCTCGTGGCTGGCGAAAGTCCGGGCAGTCGTGGTTCGTGGATAAGATCGGGCATGGGGAAACGTGGGAGCCTGCCCTGACCTGGCGGCAGTTCCGGCGACGGCTTGCAGGATACCTCCTGCGCCATCCCCGCCACGGCTTCGCCATCACGGAGGAAGGCGAGTTTCAGGTCGTGGTATCGGCGTTCAGGCAGGTTGGGGCGTAGAGGAAGGAAAGTACCCAAGAGCGAGGGAGCGATGACATGGCGGCAGGCATCAGCACTGAACAGAAGCACCAGATCGAGTACAAGTTGCTCAAGGGCATCCAGCGTGATTTGGCGAAACACGGCATCAGCTCATCCTATGCGAACCGCTGCTTGAGCGGGACCCACGAGGGGAAGGCATGGCACGTCGTCTACGACTGGCTGCACGCCAGTAACGGCGAGTGTTGTGGGCTGCCGCAGGTTGTCGTGGAGGGCAAGTGCCTGGTCCGGCACCTCGGTGCCGATGTCGTCGGGATACTCGCCGCAAACTTGAAGGGACACCAACATGACCGTCAGAACACACCGGAGCAAGGGCATGTCGAGAGCCATTAAGTTAGTCAAGACGTACACCGGCTGCGAGATGCTGGAAGTCCGTCCCCGATACGACGTTCTCCTGTATGGCGAGAAGATCGGGCAGTTGTATTTCAATATGCGAGGCTACACGGGGGTCTACTTGCCGCAACCGGGCGGGATTCCGCTCGACATTGGGGAGCGAGGCATCACTGCCTATCGCAAGGTGATCGCTCGACTGAACAAGGAATGGGCAGCCTCCAAGCGGCTAACCGGTTAGGCTGTATATCAATCTCCTGTGCGACCGGCACTTTGCCGGTCGCCGCCCCTGTCCTTCACCGGAGACCCAGACCATGCGTATCTTCACCTTTGACCGCTCCAGCATTGTCGCCCCCGCCTCCTGCGAGGTCGTCGTGTTCACCCCCGAGCAGCGTCAGGCTGGCAGTATCGTCGCCAGCATGGACGAGGAGGCACGCAACGCCCTCTTGTCCCTGACCGGCTGCACGCCCTCCGCCCGCAAGGGCAAGGGTAAAAAGGTCACCGTAGACCAGACCGCCGAGCAGCCCCAGCCCGACAAGACCGCCATCGAGCAGACTCCCACCGAACCCGTTGCCGAGATCGCCGCATAGCCGACAAGCCCAGCCCCCCTGCCGGTCAAGCAGGGGGTGCTGCAAGGCATCGGCGACCAGTCAGGTTGTATCGTCCGCCAAGCTTGTCGTTTTTCCAGGAGCAATGAACATGGTAGCCATCGGCGAATGCCTGCCTCGGCACGGTGGTTTCCGTGGGGCGGTCTTTGTGACCGGACAATGGGCAACGCCTGCCGTTGCTCTTGATGGCAGGCGTACAAGGAGTTGCTGATGTCTACTCGTCGTGTCATTTCAGAGAGAATGGTAATCGAAGTCGATGGAACCAGGGTCGAAGGAGATGTCGAACGCACGGTTCGTAGCGTGGATGTGCGGATCGTTTCGCCGTACACGGGATTGTCGGGCGGTCGATACCGCGCCGCTTTCTTGCACATCTTCGGGGACGAGCTGGCTGGACCGAGGGGTGAACTGGTCGCCATCGAGATCCTGGAACACCTCTACCGCGTCGGGAAACACCTCTACGAGAACCTGGACATGCTGCGGCAGAAGCTGGCGGAGATGGATTCAGCCATCGAACACCTCGACCGGGAGCGGTTCCCCACCGAGGACGACTTCCGGGCGGTCCGGCGTGGCTTGCGGGCGCAGCTCCGTAGCGGGGCAATGGACAGTAAAACCTACCAGAAGCGGCTCATGGAGGAGAAGGAGCGGCTGAAGGCACGCAAGGAATCGGTGTGGCAGATGGAGGCGGCTTTCTTTGCGAGCAACTTCGCTGGGCTATTCGTCAACCAGGAAACCGAGATCTTTGCGATCCTCCGGTCGCAGGCATGACCAGCTTCAACTCCAGTTGACCTGATTGTGGATCTACCAGGCGTGGAGGACGACCAGTTAGGCTGTATCCAGTTGACGAAGACCGACTTACCCTTCGGTAATCGGAAAGAATATATTGGAAAAACCCTACGGCTGGTTCCATCAGCCGGGGGTTCCTTGGTGGCAACGGTCGCCGGTTTTCTATGAGGGGAGCTTTGGGACTCCTTGAACCGTGGGTTTTCACCTACTCTCTATAGCTCTCTTGAAATCTCCAGCCCGAACTCCCCGGCTATCCGCCGCACGACCGAGCGGTGCGTCTCCGGTACGCGGGCGTGCCATTCCGCCAGGTACTCGCTGAAACTGCCATGAGTGTCGTCGTTGAGCCACCCCGCCGCTTCATGGCAACGTGGCTGAAGCTCGAACAACGGCAACAATGCAACTGCCACCACCCTGACCAGTTCCTGCGGGGTGGGGTCCTGCTGGAGCAGCAGCTCGTTTTCGCTGAACCACTGGGCGAGCGTCGTGCCGGGTGGTAGCTTGGCGGCGGCGACCATCTCATCGGCTTTCCGGCGTATCTCCGGGGCACAGGAACGCCAGCTAAGATAAGGAGGGCGTTTTTTCCATGTCTCCGCCATCTTCCGCATGGCGATGATGGCGGAGATGAAGGCGATGGCTTCGGCGAACCACTTGTGCGGTCCCCTCGGATTAAACTCGTTGTCCTCCGTGACTTCGCTGCGTGGACTTGCCCCTACGGTTCTTCGGTACTCCTTCTCAGTCCACTGTTCTAGGACTCCTGCTGCCTGTTCGTCGAATTGCTTCATGCAGTAGGTAGGGTCGTCGGGTGCGGTTTGGTCCGAGGTGGAACAGCCACTTCTCGACGGTCTTACGGCATTTCCCGTCGTTGCTGTTCCAGCTTTTCTTTCAGTCCTTTTCTGAACTCTCGAATGTTGTCCGCTTGTGCTCTGTTGTAGGTTCCTGCATCTCTCATGTTCTGAATTGCCCGTTCCGTTTCTGGGTCGTCATCGGCACCAGAATTGTACGAAGGCGTGTGACCGCTATAACCTCGTGACGGATAACTACCACCGGCAGTTGGGTTTGATTGCTGTGCAGATGCCTCACGCCTCTCTCGCTCTTCACGCAGTTGCCGCCACGCTTCCTCGGTTTCCGCGTGCCTCTTGTCGATGCGAGGCTGGATCATCTGTTTGAGTTGGAACAGCTTCTGTTGCTGGTCCGCCGTCAGCGTCCCGGCTACCTGCTCCAGCGTCTCAGAATAGAATCCGTCCCCCGAAGCATCGTAGAGGGTGTCAGCCGCCATGCCATTGTTAACGTCGTATTGGGTCAAAGCCCTTTGGATTTTTTCTTTGATGGCTTGAATCTGCTTCGTTTTTTGCCCCTGAAATTCTGCATCTCTCTTCGCCCGTTCCTGCGCTTCTTCCCTTGTCCGGAGCTGGTCATCGACGGTATGCAAGGTGCCGCCGAGCAAAAGTCCGATCACGCACAAGCCCAACAGGCTGAAAACGACGGTCCGACTTATTGTCCCCGGAGTGGGACTGACATTCGCAGCCAGTCGTGAAAGCATGAATCGCCCGGCAGCATCCACCGGATCGAATTGCGAACCAAAGGCGAAGCGGACCTCTGGTTTACGCACCGTGTAAAAAGCCCAGCCCCCGATACCGCACGACGCTGCTGTTCCGACCACAAGCAGCCTGAAGGGCAACATGGTGAAAGAAAGCCAGAACCAGGAAACGATGGTCAGGATGCTTGCGGCTGCCGGAAGCCAATAGCGTTTGGTTCTGCGGAACGTCAATACGCACGCACAGAATGCAAAGCCGTTTTGTAGGAAGGACATCCAGAACGCCAGAGCGCTCCTCACGCCGATATGATTGGCTTGCGATGCAATAATGCCGCAGCAGCTGATAAGTAACGGCAACAATGTCGCCATCGTCATGGCAACGGCGATATTCTTGGGAATGTTAAGCTGTGCTTGGAGTTGTTCCAGGAAGTTTCTTGCGGTCAGATCTCCCTGCTCGGCAGCTTTACGCAACCATCTCAGCCCTTCGGCACGATCCAGTGATGTTCCATGACCGTTGTAGTAGCACGCACCCAGACCGCATTGTCCCTGAACGTGTCCCTGCTCGGCAGCCTTACGATACCACTTCACCGCCTCGGCATAGTTCTTAACGACACTTTGTCCATTGTAGTAGGAACCGCCGAGCTCGAACTGCGCTTGCGCATAACCCTGTTCGGCAGCCCTGTGCAGCCACTCGGTCATCTGCACCGTGTCTTGCGGCACGCCACTGCCATTTCCATAGCAGAGCCCTAACAGATATTGTGCGTCCGCACATCCGGCATCCGCCATGTGCTGCCAAACAGGGATGTCGTGGGCAACATGATCCAAGTACGGCTTTAACCCCTGCCCGCCATGCCGTGCTACAATCTTTTCAACTTCGGCAGCGACCGCCTTTACAGCCATCAGCGTGGCATCCTCGGGACTCGCTTCACCTGCTTGCCGCGAGCCAGCCGCCATCCTTGCCGCCGATGCTGTGGCGACATGGCTGGGAGGCTCCACGGGAGCGGCAGTGGAGGCGGGCGAGGATGTGGGCACACGCCTCGATGGAAATGGCGGCGGTTCGTCCGCAAGTCTTGCTGCATCGTCAGCCGTGGGTTGAGCAGGTCTGCGCACAGCCCGCGGAGGAAGCGGCGGCGGCTCGTCGGCATTCATGCCGGTATTCTTCGGGTAGTCGCTCACGATACGGCTCCTTGTGGTGGATGCTGTTCTATGGAACGAATACGTGTGGGCTCGTCCTATCGGTGCCCGGTCCCGGACATCTTGTTCCCACGGAAATTAGGGGGAAAAGGAGGCGGTTCGTCCGGGGATTGGCATTGCAGAGTCCTGTTCATGCGGGAGCTTGTCGGAAACGGAGGCGGTTCGTCCGGGAACTCGCTGCGTAATGGCGAAGACTCAGAGGCTTTTCGTGAGACTTCTTTACCACGCTTTCTTGTGAACACAATCGCCTGATACCCGAGGAACACGAGCAGTGCGCAGATAATCGCCACCACGAGCACCTCCGCTGCATCAAGCAGCAATGCGTGACTGGCAATCGTCCTCTGCTGTGCCTCAGATTCTTTTGCATCACTTCCCCTTCTGACTTGATCTGCCTCTTGCCCTGCGATGTCCCGCATTCTTTGCTCTTGCGCCGCTCGGGCATCTGCCTGATCCATCTGCCTCTGCATTTCGTCGTACCACATGTTGTTCTGCCCGGCGATAAGATGGGCAGTCGCCCCAAAGAGAATGACGGTCGCCAGTGCAACCGAACCGGTCGATAATAGACTCTTTTGCATTAGTAGTTCCTTTTAGTTCGGACGTTGAAAAAGCATCGCCCGTAACCGTAAAACCAATAATCGGCGACCTATGGTATTAGTCGGTGTGTTGTTGCGAGTGCTCCCGAGCAGTAGCGGTTGGGAACCGATGTCCTGCAACACGAACCAGCGAACCTGAACACGAACCAGCGAACCTGTTTAACTATGCGGGTGACAATCGAGGAAGTACCTCACTCTTTCTAGCGAGAACGTGAATGGACCGCGAAATTGGGGATCGTCACGTAACCGGCGTTCGGATTCCTGCAAAGTTGCAGGCACACCTCCCCATCCTTGCACTGGTAAATCCACTCCTCGTCGCCGATGTACCCGTACTCCCCCGTCTTTACCCCGCCGCCTGAATCCGGTTCGCCGATAGCCGAAATAATGCGTGCTTTTGTAACCATGCCGCCCGGAAACATGTAAGACTTATCGTACCCCGGCTTCTGCGGCTGGAAGGCGACCTGGACGTTCGAGCTACCGCACAGGTTGGCGATACGTATTGCGAGAGCGTCACAAGTGATCGAGGAAGAACTCGCGGAAGCGCCGACTGGCTGCCCAGCAGCCTCACGAGGGTCGATGGGTTGACCACTATTACGATCAGACTTCCCCGATGTTCCAAACATGGGGCTTGAGTAATAGGGGAGAGGGCTTCGGCTGTTTCCATACCTGCCGCCCGCCGATAGGAAAGCCATGACAAAGTTGATCAAAGTTGCAGAAAACGCGATCGCACACAGTACCGCCCCAACAGTCCCTATCGTATGCGTTCGTGTGTGCCGTGCTTTCAAGCCCAGTATGAGTCCCGTGACCGTAACCGGCAGTCCAAGTATGGGGACCAACCAGGCGAAGGTTCCAGTGATGCCGAGCCCCAATGCCAAAATTCCCTTGTCATCGAGCATTGCCGCATTCCGTCGCGGTCCCAGCGGCTGAAATCGAGTCGAATCTGCTACGGGTTCCACAACTACGACACCATCAGAATGTCGCGGCAAAATAGCGGCATCCGCTCCCGCAACCTGCCGCTTGGACGGCAACAGCGGCGGCAGGAACAGTCCTTCCATTCGCCCAAGCGGAGCCCACTCAATCATTCCCTTCCGCCACACTAAGTCATCGGCACATAGCTTGTCCGCGGCGATTAACTTTCGAAGTTCGCCGATCGACACTGGACCGAGCCGAGTCCCGTCATGTCCATAGTACCACGGTGCGCCTTCCGTCGCTTTGGACGACTGGTAGGCAGCGGTAGTTGCGGACTGCCTGCCGGTTGCTGTCACTTGTCGCATCAGGAGAAGTATGATCACCACGGCGAAAAGAACTAGCATTGTGCCAGCCGGGGTGATCGCCAAGACGAGCACAGCAAAGAGCGGTAGCCGGTTCGGCAGGACGAAAGGCAATGCCCAACACGCAGACGTGCTGCCGCACAAAATCGTCATCACCTGCACAGCCGACCTCGCGTCCATTTGCTTTCGTCTAAGGACAACGATAGCCACGGTTGGCACGAGAACCATCGCAATGGCGATTATTGGAATCGAAAATGAGCCTTCGAGAAAACGCGGGCTTTCCTGCCACAAGCAGATGCCGATGCAGCCCCATACGATGACCGCCGTTGCCAGAACCTGCATGACGCTCCTCTGGTTCATGTGCCATGCGTCGGCGCTCGTTTCCCGAATGGACTTCAACGGGAAGCGGGCTGCATTCATTTTCCTAAAGACGAGGAAAAAGACGACCAACGTCTCGACGAGGACGACCGAGACGAAGCCCCAGCAAAGCATCACCGCCAGCAGCACAGGTATCGTGACATTCATCTTCGTCTCCCAATGGTGCAACGCTGTTCGCAAGTTCCAGTCGTCATTTTCCTGTCCCTGTGTCCTGACTCGGCGGTTTCGGCTTCGGAGCCGCAGCCGCTACGTCGGGAGCCGAAGGGAACAACGATTCAGGGTTGGAAACAAAAACCGGCGCAGGCTGGGGCGGCTTCACCTCCATTTTGGCAACCTGCTCTTGGGCAACCTTTGCAGGCTTCGGCATAGGCGGTGGAACCCGAACGGTTGGACTTGCGGGCTTCGGCATGGGTGGTGGAACCCGAGGAGCCGCGATTGTGGGCTTCGGCATGGGTGGCGGAATCCGCGGAGCCGTACCCTCCGGCTTCGGCTTGGGTGATGGAACTGGGGCAGCCGGAACCACTGGTTCAGACTTGGGTGCCTTCGCCTTCGCTTCTGCTTCAGCCGCTTCCCTCACCTTTACTGCTTCCGCTTCTGCTTTCGCCCTTGCCGCCTCCGCCTCTGCTTTCGCCTTATTTGCCTCCGCCCTCACCTTTGCCGCTTCCGCGTCTGCTTTCGCCCTTGCTGCCTCTGCTTCTGCTTGCGCCTTGGCTGCCTCTGCTTCTGCTTGCGCCTTGGCTGCCGCCTCCGCCTCTGCTTTCGCCTTCTGTGCTTCTGCCTTCGCCTTGACTACTTCCGCCTCTGTCTTTGCTTCTATCTCTGCTTTCGCCTTTGCCGCTTCTGCCTTCGCCTTCGCTTCTGCTTCAGCCGCTGCCCTTGCCTTTACCGCTTCCGCTTCTGCTTTCGCCCTCGCCGCCTCTGCATCTGCTTTTGCCTTATCTGCCTCCGCCCTCGCCTTTGCAACTTCCGCCTTCGCTTTGTCCGCCTCTGCCTTCGCCTTTGTCTCTGCCTCAATTTTTGCCTTTGCCGTTTCTGTCTTCGCCTTCGCTTCTGCTTCAGCCGCTTCCCTCACCTTTACTGCTTCCGCTTCTGCTTTCGCCCTTGCCGCCTCCGCCTCTGCTTTTGCCTTATCTGCCTCTGCCTTCGCCCTTACGGCGTCTGCTTCTGCCTTCGCCGCCTCTGCCTTCGCCTTCGCCGCTTTCGCTTCTGCCCTCGCCTTGAGATTTTGCAAGGTATTTGCTGCCCCGGCTCCAAAGCCACTTACTTTGCCCCGGAACCAAGCGGCGAACCTGCCGAGGGAATGCCAGCAGTAGACAAGCCCGTGCCGTACATGGTTCAATCGGACTGAAATCCGCTGGGCGAGACGACTCCTTTGCGGTGCCGTCCGCTTCCAGGCTTCGGAGGCTTGCTGGGCTTTCGCCGCCGACCAGTCTCGCACCTCCTGCTTGGACGGTTTCTTGCTCCAAGCCCGCATGACATGAGGACGGGCTGCGTTGTAGCACCAGACCGCACCACGAGCGATGCTGGCAGAAAGGAGGCGGAGGTGTGTGCCGAGGTGCTGACGATGGACGACTTTCCGGAACCGCTCCAGATTCGTTCGGATTGCCGTTGCCACCTTAGACAGGGCGTTGCCAATATCCTGCATTTGCTCCTTGAGAGTGGGAGTTGGGACCAGCGGGACGATAGGCTTACGAGGCTTTTGGGGAGCCGGTGTTTCTGACCGGAGGCTGGACTTCGTTCGGACAGGAAAGAGCCCTTCCACTTCTGCCGCCGAAATCCATCCTGCCGACCCGCCATTCCAGACCGAGTGGTCCGGCTGAAGTGCCCCGGAGGAGGCAAGTGCCTTCAGTTCATCCAGAGAGACCGGACCACGCTGCTGTTCCCCCTTGCCGTAATACCAGCGGTTGGCAATCTCGGCTGCGGGCTGAAAGGGATGTTCTGTTCGAGCAGGAAAAATCCCTTCGACCTCTGCCGCCGGTGTCCATTCCGCCATCCCGCGATTCCAGACCAGGAGATCCGGCTGAAGTCGCCCGGAAGAGGCAAGTGCCTTCAACTCATCTATGGAGACCGGACCGTGCCGTTGTTCGCCGTCGCCATAGTACCAGAGGTTGGCAATCTCGGCGGCGGGCTCGAAGGGGAAGTTCTGCTAGGGCTGAAAACAGACCGCCCACTTCTGCTGCGGGAGTCCATTCCGTCATGCCGCGATTCCAAACCAGGTCGCTTCGCGCTAGTTGACCAGAACGGGCAAGTGCTTTCAGTTCGTCCATCGAGACTGGACCGTGCCGCTGTTCTCCGTCGCCGTAGTACCAGAGATCAGCGGGCTGAGCTGCTGGTTGAGCAACAGGCTCCGAGTGGGAGGAGAACAGGCTTTCGATCTGCCCTGCGGGAGTCCATTCTGCCATGCCCCGTTTCCACACGAGGCTGTCCGGATTGAGCTGCCCCATAGCAGCAAGCCGCTTCAATTCCTCGAATGACACGGGACTCCGACGTTCGCCCCCACACTCGTAATGCCAGCGATCTTCTGCGACCGGTGATTGCGACTCAGATGGAGCAGAAGGAGGTGACGGCGGTTTCGGCGAGGGAGACCGTGGCGTGGCGATCGCCGATGAAGCAGATGCGGAGAACAATACCTCGACTTCGGACACCGCTGTCCAGTCCGCCATGCCCGGCGACCAGACCAGATCTGTCCCGTCAAGGTCTCGTGATGAAACGAGCCGTTGCAGCTCCTTCAGCGGAACGGGACCGAGCCGTTGCTCATTCTTGCCGTAGTACCATAGGTCGGGCATGAGGTTCACCTTCAAGTGATGGCGTGAGATGCCGGTCTAACGAGCTGGAATAATCTTCACATACGCCACTTATGCCTTGGATTCGCTCGTTCGCACCGTGTTACGGCGACCATGGCTTGTACGCGATTTTCTACTTTGAGCTGCCAGTTGCCTGGCTTGCCGAATTAGGGAAAAGGACAGCCTTCAAGTACGTATTGGGCTTTCGCTGTTGCAACACAACGCCAAACCATACCTGACCTGTCCACCCCGGCGGAGCCCACTTTTGCAAGTCCAACTGGTAGGAATCGTTCTTGCCAATGTCCACATAATCATCCGGAACCGACTTCTTGCCCCAACCGGGCACATTCGCATCTCGATTCTTGCTGAACGCCGTCAGACACAGAGCTACACGCTTGGCGTAGCCTTCCGCCGTCTGGTAATCGACCATGAATCCCGCAAAGATATTCTGTTGGGTCTTCTTTCCCTCGCTCGCACCTTCCATGTCAGGCGAGGCTTTCACCTTGAGTTCCAAAAGGCGGACACCCTTGAGTTCCAGACCGGCGATTCCCGCACCCAATGCGCGCGGCTTTCGGGGATTCTCTTGTTCGGTCTTCGTTACCTCCAGCGAAAGATGCGTGCATCGCACCTCGTGACTGTCCTTATCAGGATGTGAGCCCACCTGCCGTTTGACGACTTCAAAACCATCCGGGATGTGCTCGATGGCGGCGAGCTTCTCCTCAAGTTCTGTCTTCATGTTCGGGTCAATAGCAACCGCTTTCCGATACCAATAGACTGCCCGTTGCAGCGAACCTTTCCAGGTTGCCCCAACCTTGCTTCCCGCCAGATCCCACCAGCCGTCGCCCAATTTCTTCTGCTCCGCAGGTGCCGTTGGCTTCTGCATATCAGTCGCCGCAAGTTCTTTCAGCGATGCGTCACTTCCCTGCGCGAACATTGGCAAGCCTTTGTCCCAGTCGCCTTTCCGGAAACAGTAATACCTGCCGACAGCCAGGTTCGCCTCCGGATCGGTCGGGTTGGTCTTCAGGACCGCCATGGCATCCTCGACATTCTCTGGCAAGTCTTCTGCCACAGACTTGTCAGGCTGCTTGCGACTTCCGGAGAAGATCACGGAAATCACCACAATGAGCAAGACGGCGCATAATGCCGCAATGCCGATTACGTTCCGGCAAGAGGACAGCACCTTTCGCATCACAGCAACTGCATCGAAGGATTGCTTTGAAGGGAGGGATGCCGAAGGTTCCGGCACCGGCTTGATTGCTGCTTGCTCGCTGGTGGTCTTCTGCTTCGAAAACAACTCCTCAACGTCCTTTGCAGGGAGCCAGTCCGGCATGTCCTCGTTCCAAACCATGTCGGTCGGCTTGACCTGCCCGGATGCCACGAGCTGCTTGAGTTCCTCCAGCGGGACGGGACCACGCTGCTCTTCTCCTTGACCGTAATGCCACTCTGCTGCCATGTCAGTATCCTCCATCAGTATTCGGTTTGTCGTGTAAAGAGTCCATGTAATCTGACGCTGCTACTCGCGATATCCTAACTCCTTGTAGAGCCCCTTGGAACTCTTCGGGAACCGCTCGGAGCCGGTGGTTTCCAGCCAGCGGCTTTTGACCACGTCGTTTATCTGTACCCGGCAGTCGCCCCAACCCTGCCCTCGGAACATCGGCTGCGACTCCCAGTCCCAGTCGATGTAGCAGAACGCCTTGACGTGGTACTGGTCAATGAAGGCGAAGCAGGGGGCGAACCACTTGTCCCACGATTCCTGCCCTTTGCCGGTTCCCAGACCACGCGGCGTGGACTCGGCGATCATCAGGGGCTTGCCGTGCCGCTTGGCATACTCGGCGACCGGGGCTATCTGCTGGACCGGCTGGGTGAAGAAGGAAACGGCGACCCAATCGACGTACCCGTCGCCCGGATACCAGTCCTCGATCCGCGGCGACCCGGCGGCGTAGGAGTGCCAGACGTAGGCGACGTTCGTAACCCCCTGGTCGTCGAGCTTGTCATGGACGTGCTGGTACGCCTTGACGTACTTGCCGGGGTCGTACTTGTTGCTCTGGGAAATCGAACTCGTAGCCGACCCGGAGGTAGACTGGACGGTGAGACCGCTTGATCCACTCGCCCAGCCGCCGGATGTTCTCGTCGCACTCGCCGTTGACCACCTTGTCAAGCGAGTCCACCATGTAAAGCCCGATCTGGAAGGCACACTTGGGATACTTCTTCAGCAGGTAGTCGAAGTCGCCGACGTTGCCGAAGTCGTGGACTCCCGTGTAGACCATCACGCCGCCCGGCACGCTTCCGGTTGCCGCAACGTAGTCGTCGATGCTCTTGTTGTCCTGACCGACCAGCAGCAGGCACTTTCCGTGCGGAGGGACGAAGGCGTGGTGGGCAAGCGACCTGCTCGCCCCGGCAGGCTCCTTCAGCGTCCAGGTGAAGTCATGTCCGCCATCGTCCCATGCGGCGTGTCCCGTGATGGTCTTGCCGTCAGGGTCGAGCTTCGCCGTGCGGGTCTGGGATTTGTAGCCATCCGGTCTGGTGTGGGCGAGGGTTGCCGTGATGTCGCCGTCCTCGGTGACCGTCCCTTCCGCCCGCCAATGGACTTCAACGCCCTCGTCATTGCTGTAGGTGCAAGTGGCGACGAATTTGTCCTTGTGCTGGGCGATGTTGACGAAGATACCGTCCCATTCCTGCCACGTCCCGGCGATGAGGGGGTGCTTGCCGGTCCTTCGCCCCTCCTCCGCAGCCGTTGCTGGCGACTGGGATAGCAGGTGCAGCCCGATTAGGCACGCAAGCAACAGCGTTCTTCTCGCACGAAACGCTGCGAGAATGCCGCCCGTTTCCAGCGACAGGACGTGGATTGACTGGAACTCGCTCATGGCTTATTCCCCCCTACGACTATCTCCGCCTCGGGTGGTTACCGCGTGGAAGGGGTATCGAATCCCCCACGACAGACCATTTCTCGCTACTCTAATTGTGCGAAAACCCCTGGTCAAGCCCCCACCGGCTCCATCTTCTTGGGCATGTACCCGATGGGCTCGGCACGGAGTCGCGTACCTCACGCCAAAGTGTCGGGCTCGTTTCCAGCATTTTCGCATTCCATTGTTCAGTGCGGAATAGGGGGCTGGGCGCGGACACGGATTCCGGGAAAAAATCCAGAATCTTTGTCCGCACCGGGTAGTCCCATCCGCAGAAAACAGGTGGAGGAACGAAAACCGCCTGCCAAGACCGAAATCCCAGTCCACGATCCTGAGAGGAAACGTGCCATGAACCCGGCAACCCGAAGCCTGAAGAACCAGACCCGAATCACGACTTGCTTGCTGCTAATTCTGCTCATGGCAGGCACGGCACTTGCCATCGACCAGCCGCCCCAGGAGCCGGACCAGCAACGGGCTTGGCTCGTCGGGCATCTGGTCACCGACATGGAAGCCCTCGGCACCTTCGACGGCAACACCCTCGCCAAAGTGCCCGGCATCGTCAATGCCCTGACCGACGACCAAGTGGCGCTGCTTGCACAGTATTACTTCCTGACACGAAGCAAAACCGAGCAGGATGCCAGCCTCTACTCCCTCCAGCAGCAGGGCTACGCCGACGAGCAGGTCAACGCCGCAAAGGCGCAGATCGCCGACCTGCTGACCGAGATGAACGACCAGACCGTGGCGTGCTACTCGGAGTTCGTCCCGATGCCGCAGCCCGTCCAGTACCTTGCCCAGATCTGCTACGCCAGCGTGCCGGGCTGGTGCTGCCACGCCCAGTGCTTCGTCCCGGACTGGTACTACGACAACGGCTGCTACGTCGGTCCTTGCTTCAATGCCGCCTACGCGGGCATCTGGGGCGTGCCGGTCTACAACGCCTACTACGACCACGGCAGCCGGTTCTACGGGCGCTACCACAACGTCGCCAACAAGGTCTACGTCAACCACAGCGTCAAGCTGGCGAAGCGAAATGCCAACTGGCTGCGGCACAATGGCGACTGGCATCAGACGTTGGCACACGACCGGCTGGTACATAACTCGCCCACCGGCTACCGCAATCAGACTGCCCGCATGGTATCTGGCACACGGAAGCGAGCTGGCACACCCAACCTGTCGGCAAATGCCTACCACCCGCAAAAAGCTCTTGGCGGGAAACAGCTCACCAACAAGGCGTTCGTCAAGCACCAGAAGCTCAACCATGCCGCGGCAGCACGTCCGCCCAAAGCACAAAAGGTGCGTGCGACCCATGCTCCCGCTTCTCGTCCGCCCAAAGCCCAGAAGGCAGCCAAGTCCCACGCCCCTCATCCGCAAGCCCATGCGGCGCATGCCGGTCATGCCAAGCCTCAGCCGCACGCTCCCCGTCCACAACACGCTGCCCACGCCCAGCCACATCCTCAGCACGCAGCTCAAGCACACTCCGGTCACGCACGGCACAAGTAGAGGGCAGGATGATGGCTGGGATAGTGCGGATTGCTTCTGAATTGCGACTCCTGTGGGGGGAGGGTAGGATGGTGGTGGAAACAGAGCCTTTCCACCTTCTTCCCCCACCCCGATGCAAGAGTCCCTGGATCACACGGCGCAGCTCGCCAATCTGCTCGACCTCATGCGGGCAGGCGACCAGACCGCACGTCAGCCGAATGGTCGAGCTCGCCTGCGAGCGGCTCCGGGGGCTGGCAAGGAAGATGGTGCGTCACTACCCGAAAGTCCATCGGTGGGAGGAAACCGACGACGTGTTCGTGGATGCGGTGGTCAGGCTCCACCGATCCTTGGAGACCGTCCAGCCCGAATCCCCGAGGCACTTCTACAATTTGGCGGCGACCCAGATCCGGAGAGTCCTCATCGACCTTGCCCGCCGGTACTGCGGTCCCGATGGGCTGGGGAGCCATCACGATACGGCGGCAAGGAACCCTGAAGGCGAAGTGCAGCCGAGATATGAGCAGGCTGACGTGTCGGGTGAACCTTCGGGCTTGGCGGAATGGAGCGAGTTCCACGAGCAGGTCGAGGCGATGCCCGAAGAAGAAAGGGAGGTTTTCAATCTCATCTGGTACGAACAGATTAGCCAGGAAGAAGCAGCCGAGGTGCTGGGAGTGACAACGAGAACCGTCCGACGACGATGGCGGGAAGCCCGTTACCGAGTCTGCAAGGCACGTATGGGCGAACCGTTGCCGGAAGAATGACCACCATGACTACGACCGACGACGACCGGTTCCATGACATCCTCGACCGTTGGGAGGAGCTGCGCGAGCAGGGGCAGGAGCCCAGCGTGGACGAATTGTGCCATGATGCCCCGCACCTTGCAGACCGGCTGCGGGAGTGGACGCGGGTGCTGAAGACCTCCGACTGGCTCAACCGCCGTGCTGAGGAGGTCGCCGACGAGACCATCGGCGAGGTAGGCACCTTGACCGCCGAGGAGAAGGAGAGGCACAAGACACTCGGCGAGTACGACTTGCTGGAGGAGCTTGGCAGTGGTGGGATGGGGCGGGTATTTAAGGCTCGACACCGCAGGATGAACCGCACGGTCGCCGTGAAACTACTTCCGGAGTCCCTCGTCCAGTCCCCGGAGTCCGTGGAGCGGTTTCGGCGGGAGGTGCAGGCACTCGCCCGGCTGTCACACCCCAATGTCGTCGCTGTCCACGATGCTGGCAGTGCCGATGGCACGCACTACTACGTCATGGATTTGGTCGATGGCGAGGACTTGGCACGGCTGGTGAAGGGACATGGCTTGATGCCCGTCGAGCAGACACTGGATTGCATCCTCCAAGCAGCTCGGGGACTGGAATACGCCCATGCCCAAGGGGTCGTCCACCGGGACATCAAGCCGTCGAACCTCATCCTCGACCATGATGGCACGGTGAAGATACTGGACTTGGGCATCGCCCGGATCGTATCGCTGCCCGAGCAAGCCGGTGACCAAGACCTGACCAAGACCGGCTGCGTCCTTGGCACCGTGGACTACATGGCTCCCGAACAGGCGATGAACACCCGACGTGCAGACCACCGGGCGGACATCTACTCCTTGGGCTGCACGTTGTACTTCCTCCTAACCGGAAAGCCGGTCTTCGGCGGCGAAACGGTCATGGAACGGATCGTTGCCCACAGGGAACATCCAGTGCCATCGCTCCGCAAAGCCTGCCCTGCTGCGCCGAAGTGGCTGGACGGCATCTTCCGGAAGATGGTGGCGAAGAAGCCCGAAGACCGTTACCAATCGGCGACGGCATTGGTTTCCGACCTGGAACTTCACGCTGCACCCCGGAGCTGGCGGTGGCTTTGGATTATGGTCGTGTTGCTGCTTGCGGCGGTCGGGGCTTGGGCGGTCATCACGTTGTCGAAAACGGCTTTCCACGATGACAAGCCCGTGCAGCAGAAGCCCCTTGACCTGCCGGTGAAGTCCACTTGGAGAACGACCGGCGAGGGGTATCCATTGATCGCCGGGCGGTGGTGCGAGTGGCAAGAGAAGGGATTGTTCGTCGATGTGCGGCAGTATGGTGGCGAGTTCGTCGCCACGGCGACCTACAAGGACGGTGATGTGCAGGCGAGCTGGCGTGCCGAGGGCAAGATCAGCAAGCATGGTCACGTCACCGCCAAGCTCGTCCACACTCACCAGCACGCACCCGATGAGTGGCTGCCCCAGACCCGCACGGCGGTGCTGGAGCCGGACGGCAAGTCCGTCCACGGCTACGCGGCTTGGGAAGGCGGCGGTCACGAGTTCACTTGGGACTTGCGGGAACCACGGGAGGCTGAAGAGAAGGAGTTGCCACGGTGACGGGCATAAGACCGGAGGTATTCTACGTCGAGAGGAAGTTCCAGCGATTCGTCATCATCGACGGTCCGTGGTATCGGCGCATGACCCGGTACTGGAATGGCAAGACGTTCGTGCGGGATCGCTGGAACGCCCTGCTGTACGCGGACTGGGGAGCGGCAAATGACGACCTTGAGAAGGCGTGGGCGGCGATGAAACAGGAACGGTAAAGGAGTTGTCAAAATGAAAAGACGCACGTTTTTGGCAGTGGTCTTGTCCTCGGTGCTGCCCATTTCGGCGGCACTGGCAAGTGACCACAAGCGGTTCGTGTTCAAGATCAAGACGAAATCCGGTAGCATTGTCGGCAATATCGTCATCGAGGCGAAGGACATCGAAGAGGCGAAGTACAAGCTGCGGAAGCGGTATCCCGACTGCGAGATACTTGAGGGGCATGAGAAGGGTTAGGGCAACACCCTCACACCCCCACCCCCTGCCTCGCCCTCAATGAAGCCCGCCTCTTCTCGATGGTCTCTTCCTCGGCTGCCATCGCCCTCTCGATCCTCCGCAGCAGCTCCGGGTCGCCCAGCGACGCGGCGTACTCCCTCGCCAACTGCTTGATCTCGCCAACGACCTTCTTGATGACCCACTTCCCCGGTGACCCCAAAGCCGGGAGTCCCACCAAAGATTTCACCTCCCCGCCATCCAGGCGCACTTGCAAGACAGCGACCCCCAGCCCGCCCAGCCGCTTGCGGACGAGTTTTCGGAAATCATGGATGACCTTCTCGCCGCCACCATCGTCGCCGGTCATGCTGCTGGGTTCTGCTGCTTGGTCGAGGGGCGTGGTGGGCAGGAGCCTTCGCCGGTTCTTCTCCTTCTCCACCATGTTCCTGATGGCGTTGCCCACGGACCTCTTGAACCTCAAGTCCATCGGACCATGCCGCCGCTCGTCATAGTCCCTGAACAGCCCCCCAACGAGCAGTTTCACGGCGATGTCGTGGCTTCGCTCTTGAATTTCTCGCTGGTCACGGAAGCCCGAGTTCCTGACGGCAGCGGCGATGTAACCTAGCCAACGAAAGCCCCTCATCCCCTCCAGGGCTTGGCGGTGGGCGGGGTCGTGCGTCCTGGCGATGACCTTCTCCAGCTCCTGGTCGAAGAGATGGTTGTACTCGGCGGGGTCGAAGGTGTAGTAGGTCTCGACAAGTCGGAGATTCGCCACCCACTGCATGAAAGTCTGCATGGAGTAGATAGGGTCGTTGGGAGTGGTTCTCCCCCATGCACTCCAAGCACGACCTGGATCTCCGGCACGGCGGCGACCACGAGGAGACTTACCTCAGACAACGGAGCTGGGTGCATCCCGCGGATGACCGCGATTTCCAGCACGGCGGCGATGTGGGAAGAACGGGTGATGCGCCCAGGTCTCATCGCGTGAGAGTAAATGAAAAGCCCCCGGCGACGAACGGGGGCTCAACCAAGTCTAAGTTCCTATCCCACCGGGACCATTATGGGTTCAACGCCAGCCGAACGATGGTCTTCACCGCCTGCGTCCGTGTCCGATAGTCTTCGGGGATGTCCTCCTCGTTCATCACGGCACGCCAGCACCAGCAGTAGTTTCTGCCGTTCCACCTCGCCCTGGTCCGCACGACCACTCCAAGCACTGCGCCCGAGTCTTGGTTGATGACTTCGTAACGCCCTTTGCTCCCTTGCAGTTTGGTTTTCATCGCACGTCCTCCCTCATCGTTTCAAGTTCCGCCTGCTGCTCCTGCTGTTTGGCGTGGTGCTTCAGGACATCGGTAATCGCCTCTTTGCGGGTCCAGTGGTAGCCAAGACCGCCGCCGCCCAGTCCCGCAGAATCTTGATGCGTTTCTTCTGGTCCATGACCTCTCTCTTGAAATGGGGTTAGGGTTGCAGGAACAGCCACTCGAACCTCTTGCGAGCGGTGACGAAGTGTTTTGGTTCTATCTCACTGCCGATGAACCGCCGGTTCGTATGCCAACAGGCTTCAGCGGTCGTCCAGCCACCTGAGCAACAATCAGCCACCAAGTCGCCTTCCTCGGTGAACGCCTCGACGAGGTACTGAGTGCCTGCAAGGGACTGCTGGTGCGGGTGCCAACTCTTCTCTTTCCTAATACCGGGCGTTACATCGTCTACGGCTCGACTTAGACGTACTTTTTCCTTGACGGAGTAGACCAGGGCTGGTCGGTAACGGGCAACGATGAAGCGACCTTTCGCCGGTTCACTGCCAAAAAACGGAGCGATGAACAACCACTGATAGTGAAGGTGGTGCTCACCGAGTATCTCCATGCACTTGTCGAGGTGTGCCTGCCCATACCAGGTCGCCAACACACCGTTCGGCTTCAGCACTATCTTGCACCACTTGGCGAAGTCGTCGATGTTCTTCACCCACTCCTTCTTCCAAGGCAGGTCGGTGATGACCGCCGCTACGCTGCCCGGCTCGACCTGGAGTTGGCGGAAGTCGCACAGATGGCACTCGATGTCGGGCGTGGGCTTGTAGATGGTCTCGGTGGGCAGTGCGGGCTTGACCACCCCGTTGCCGTTCTGCGGGACGCTCGGACGGAGCCTGCCCTCCGCCCAGTCCCCGAGAAGTTTGATGTGGTCTTGTTGTTTCATGTCTTTTCCTCCTGCTTGGGACCATGTACCGGGCTTTTTGACCACTCGGTGCGCCGGTGCTCGATGATGGT
The DNA here is from genome assembly GCA_963779975.1 of uncultured Planctomycetia bacterium. Classification (GTDB taxonomy): domain Bacteria; phylum Planctomycetota; class Planctomycetia; order Pirellulales; family Thermoguttaceae; genus JANXQG01. The sequence continues at coordinate 238,224 of CAWAAL010000002.1, forward strand.
CTTGCCTATCGCCTCGCCGAGCGGTACGGGGACGGCGTTGCCAAGTTGTCGGTACTGGCTCTGGAGGTCGCCGCAGACCGTCAAATCGTCCGGAAAGCCCTGGAGCCTCTTGTACTCCTCGACGCTGAGCGGACGGTCCTCGTCGGGATGGCAACAGCCGCCGAGGAAGTTCGTCGGGCTGGTCAGCAGCGTGGGTGCGGGCTTGTCCCATGCGAGCCGCCGGTAGTAGCCCGCCTTGCCCCCGGTGGCTGCGATGGTCGCTTCGCTCAATGCCTTTTCCGGGTGCGGCAGGTGCCGCCAGTTCTGCCCCGGCTTCAGTTGCCGGAAGAATCGGAGTCGCTTTTCCGTATAGCGTGCGTAGTGGTGCTCGATGTCGCTCATGTCGCCGATGGCATCCTTCAACGTCCGCCATGCCGAAAGCCCGTCGCGGTGCCGATGGTGCGTTGGGACAACGGACGGCACCCGACCTCTCCTGCTGGCGATGATGATGACCCGCTTCCGTCGCTGCGCCGCACCGAAGTCCACAGCGTCATACACTTTCCAGGACGCACTGTAATCGCCGTCCCGCAGCATCCTCAAAACATGTTCGAGGACGTGGATATGTCTCTTTGACGCAAGCCCCGGTACGTTCTCGATGACGACATATCGGGGTGCCAGGCTCGTCGCCAGGTAGACGAACCTTACAAGCACCATGCCCCGCTCGTCAGCCGTTCCCCGCAGTCCTCCTGCGGAACTGTAGGTTTGGCATGGCACTCCTGCTGCCACCAGGTCGATGTCGGTGTCCTCGTCGATACCGGCGGCGGCTCGCACTTCGGCTGCGGCGTAATCCCGCAAGTCGCCGAGGATGGGAAGTCCGGGGCGGTTGGTGGCGATGGTCGCCCGAGCGTCCGGGTCGGTCTCCGATGCGAGGATGACCTCGAACCCTGCCCGCTCCAAGCCCAAGTCCAACCCCATCGCCCCGGTACAGAAACTCAGTGCGATGGGAGCCGTTCCGCCATGCGGCTTGAAGACCTTGTTGACCGGCACCACAGGCGGACAGGACATCTCGATGGTCTCCGCTGCCGGTGCTGGCGGACGGTACTTGCCCGCCGCCCAGTCCCGCAGAATCTTGATACGTTTTTGCTGGTTCATGTGTCTGTTCCTCCTACTTGGGATGTTTGGCGATGACCGCCTTGACCTCGCTGCCCACATCGTTTGCCGCCTTTCGGGCGACCTGCACAGCAGCCTGCTGCCTGTTCTGCCGTTTGGTCTTGGTTGCCACCTTGACCAGTGGGCTTTGCGTCTCGGTCTCGTTTTTGCCCGGCTCCTCCTGAGACTCGGTCTCACCCTTCTTCATGCCGTCCAGGACCTCGGCGATGTACTCATGGGTCTTGTCGTCGTCCTTGCCGATAACCACTCCAGCACCATCCTTCAGGGCGGTCAGAACCTCGACCGCTTTTTTCTGGCTCTCGTTGTCACCGTTGCCAACGACCTTCCTCAAAGCATCGAGGGGCTCGCCATCCTTCAGCATCTGCTTCGCCTTCGCCTTGGTCTCTTTCTCTTGCTTTTTGTGGTCCTCCTCGGGGGTTTCGCCAGTCTGGTAGCGGACCAGGACCGAGAGGGCTCGAAGAGGGTCGCCAACCCGCTTGACGAACCCCTCCGCCGCTTTTTGCTCCGTCCTGGTGATGCGGTGGTTGACGGGCAAGGGGGTGACGGGACCGGGCTTCTTCGCTTTCGGTTCGTCCTCGCAAGGGGCGTAACCGAGAGCCTCGTAGATGGTCTTGTCTTTGCAGTCCTCAACGGTCGGGCAGTGCTTGAAAATGCGCGAGGCGCGGGTGAACTTTGTCTTGTTCATGCTCAAGGTCTTGACAGCATGTTCCAGCAGTTTCGGGTACTTCCACTTGTGCTGCTCCTGGATCTGCCGCAGCAACTCGCCGAGGTTCCTGTAGTTCGTCGCCGCCAGCAGTTCGTTCCCCTCGATGAGGTCGTAGAGGTCCTTCGCCTGTTGGTCGAGGGTCTCAGGGGCGGGGGTGGTAGCGGTTGTGTTCTCAGGCGTGGTGGTGGTATCGGGGGTGGTGGCAGGGGTGGTTTTCTTGGACTTGGGCATGGTTTTGACCTCGTTCTTCATGCGGGTCGGCGAAGTGCTTTCCCATGTCCAGCGCCATATACAAGCTAACTGGTTTTGGCTGGGTCGGGATCATGGTCGGGATCGACAGCGAAATTGCCGTGCGGTACGATGGACGGCATGAAGAAGATCAGCGACGAAAAGTTCATCGAAGCCTACGTTTCCAGCCATAGCCGGGAAGAGGTGGCACACAAGACCGGACTGTCACCTGCCAGCGTGACCGACCGTGCGGATGCGATTAGGAAAAAGCAGAAGATCGAACTGCCACCCCTGCCGCGGCAGAAACGGCGGGAGGGGACAGCGCGGCTGGCTGTTATTCGCCTTATGAATGCGGTCGATGACGACCGCCACTGTGCCGAAGAGCTGCTCCGCGGCGAGTCCAAGTCCCAGGTCGCCACCAGGACACTGGCACTCCTGGCGATCGCCGGGTCGCTCGACGAGGCGTTGAAGCTGGTCCAGGACTACAAGCCCAGCAATGTGAACCTGAGCGACACCATTGACCTGCCGCTTGGCGAATGGAACACGGACGAGATCTTATAGACCGGCTACGAGGTCTCAGGGGTGGAGACCACGGGGATGGTTGCTGTTCATCCGGGGCGAAGCCATTTACCAAATGGCACAGGCTTGTCGCCGGTTGCAGCAGAATAGTAGTGTGGCTGGGGGCGGTGTGGCGCAAAACATTCATTTTTGATTCCTTGGCAGGGTGGGTGTAGGTCGGTGTCGGAACCCTCTAGGGATTCCGACCACACCGACCAACTGCACCAAGTTGGTCGGAGGGCGATCCGACCAACCCGACCTATGCTGACGCAAAGTGCCGTCACATAACGACTTAACTTAGGTCGGGTTTTGAGACCCCCTGATCCGACCAACCCGACCTGCCTCGCCAAGTTGGTCGGAGGGGGTTCCGACCTACTCCGACCTAGCCCTGACCACCTCGTAACTCCCGTCCTTGTATTTGGTGACCAGTCTGTAATTTACTAGGGCGGCAAGTCGGTCGCTGTAGGATGATTTCCCCGCCTCGTTTGGCTTGCCCACGCCCTTGTAGGCATTGAAACCCTGGGTGTAGGTGAAGGGCTGAACGCAGCCGGTCAAAGCCCCATACAACACCTGCTGCGGCTCGGTAAGATCCTTGAGCTTGCTCTTCACCCAATGTTCGGGGAAGAGGACCAGGGAGCCTTGCTCGCAGTCCGGCAGGGAAACGGCTTGCGGGGTCAGGGAGTAGGTGGGGAGCTGCGCGGCATTCTTTTGCTTGTAGCACTTGACCTTGATACTGCCCGCCTCGACCGTGCCGCTGATCTGCAACATCGTGTCGCAAGCCCCTTCCAGGGCGATCGAGCCGCGAGCCCCCTTGCCGAGATCCTTGCCGGTGTGGTGGACGGAGCAAACCGCACTTTGGAATATCCGCCCCAGGGACGCGGTGTGCTCGACATAAGTGTTCATGTCCTTCGTGCTGTTTTCGTCGCCCCCGCCGAACATCCTTGCCAGCGTATCAAAGTAGATTGCACCAGGCTTCCTGTCGCCGAGGGCATCCCCGATTATCTCTGCCATTGCTTGCACCTCTTCCGCCCGAAGCAAGGCGAAAGTATAGGGGACCACGATCAGGTCGTCGGGAACCGGCTTGCAGTTCTGGATACACCATGCGTCGATTCGGTGGCGTATCCCTTCCTGCCCTTCGGCGCACACATAGACCACGGGGGCTTGCTTGGTCTTCCACTTGCCCAAGTAGGGCAAGCCGTGGACGATGGACAATGCCTGGTCAAGGGCGATGAAGGACTTGCACGAGCCGGGCATCCCGTAGATGCAGGCATAGCCACCGACTTGGAAGTGCTTTTCGATGAGCCAGTCGAGCTTGGGCAGGGAGGCGAGCTCCGAAGCCTTGTACGCTCTACGCCCATCCTTACGGGGCTTGGCTGCGGGCTTTGCGGGCTGATCTGGGGTCTTTTCGAGCTGGGCACCCCGTGCCTTTTCCGCCTCGATGATGTCCTTGATGTCCGCCTTGGGTGCCATGATCATGGTTTGATCGACCGACCTCAAGACCATCGGTGCCTCTTGCCGCCGGTCCACGGTCGTTGATGCAGGCTGGACAACCGCCTCGACCGCTGCATTCAGCTCATGCCCGTTGCATCCGAAATGCTCGGTGCAGTGTTCACCGACCCGCGCAGGTTCGTACAAAGCCAGCAAGTCGCCGAGCCGCTTTTCTTCGCAGTGCTGGTGATGGCAACGAAAAACAGGGAACTTTTCCCCCTCTGCTTCCCGCACATACGCTACCTCCTTGCCATCCGTGTGGGCATCTGCCCAAGGACACACGATTTCGTGCCAGCCACTCGATACCTTGCCCGTAAGCCGATCGCCGCACATTTCCAGGATGTCGAGGGTTCTCAGGTTGCCGTTGTACTGCTTCCACCACTGGTCCCCAGCGTCCATGTCCGAACCCTGCCCAGGTCGTTGCGGTGCTACCACCATCGGCAACGTGTACGACCTTGCTCGGTGCGGGATACGCTCCGGCGATGCCGGGCGATGGGTCAAGAGCAGGTGGACGGCATCCTCGTTCTCCAGCCACCTGAAACCGCCATCCCAAAACCTGGACCAGTGGTTGCGCCGGTGGTGGTGTCCTGGCACTCGGAGCTGGTTGCCGTAGCCGTTGCCTACTTGGGGTTGCTTGGGGAACACCTCGACTTCCACGGTCGCATCCTGCACGATCCATCTTCCGAAGGACAGGGCAAGTGCCGCCGAGACTGGTTGATCCCAGATGACCCACACATGATAGCCGCCGTCGCCGTTGCTGTCCTCCAGGATGGGTCGCAGTCCCAACGCGAAAAGGCGATGGTAAAGGGTTTCGGCTGTCTTCCAGTTTTCGTCCGGGTCCGCAGCGAGGTCGTGGCAGTCGATGTCCCACGCCGTATAGACGCAGGTCTCCTCGGTCGGCTTGATGGTGTAGGTGCCTACCGTCCATGATCCACGGAAATGGTAGGCGAGGTGGTCTGCCGTGACCGCCTCCTTCTTGCAGAACCACTGCTGCCCGTTCCATTCGGGGAAGGCATCGGTTCGGGCGTAGAGGTGGGCGATTGCCCACTGTGCCAGGTCGTTCGACTTGTCGCGCCAGGCTTGATTTTCTGCTCCGTTCTTCACTAAATTAGACATGGGAATACACTCGGTAGAAGTCTTGAGTCCCATAGAAGCCCGCCAGACCCACTGGCGGGCTTCCTCTATTTCAGGCAGCCTCGTGGGACTGAGCTGCCGTCAGTTTTTTCCTCCAGTAGTAGCGTCGTTTTTTGGCTTGAAGTCGTTTCTGGTTCCGCTGGTAGTAGAGCCGTTGAAGTTTCCTGATCTGGTCTCGTTTCTCCTGGTAGCGGTTGCGGTCGTATTTCTGTCGTTCTGTTTTGGTCATGGTTTATCCTCCAGCCGTAATATAGTCCTTTCGCCATAAATTTTTCCATCCAAGCGCATACCTACCTCAAGGACTTCAACCGAGGGTAGAAAATGAACAGGAAGCAATGGCGGGAATGGTACGAATGCGTCTACTTGCTTTCGACGCACTGGATGCAAGTGGTCGAGGCAACGACGCGGTTGACTGGTGGAAAGTGCAGCAGGTGTCCGGCGGACGGCGTGGACTGCCACCATCGCCATTACCGGACTTTATGGCACGAAAAGCCAGGCATCGACGTGATCCTGTTGTGTAGGAAGTGCCATGATGCGGCACACGCCGAGCCGAAAGCCAAGAGCAGCCTATGTCGTGACTGCCGGGAAAGGGAGGCGACGGTCTGTGACCATCCCTGCGGACACTGGCTTTGTCAGAAGTGCCTGGAATGGCGCAGGTTCACCGGCTGAACCATGCGTACCACTACCACCGCCTCGGACTCCTGGTTGAACCAGAAGTCCATCAAGGATTCGTGGTCGGTGACCACTACAACTGCAAGTACGAGTACCACTACACCATGATGTGCAAGCAGTGGAACCACCACCCTGGACTAGACCCGGCATCGAGATCCCGCCGACCATTTGCGGTAGTGGTACGATCCGGAGTAAACCACGACTACCACTACGACTTGTACCACTACATCGTCCAGGGCAGGTAGTGGTACGTCCGCCCTGAACTGGATCTGGCACGAAGGACCCGGCATCACTCACGTCACTCGCAGCAAAGAATAACGAAACAACGAGCTTGAAATGCTCACAGGCGAAGGAGTAAGACAAGGGCTGGGGATCGAGAGCGTATAACCTGAAAACAATGATCTGCCTCGTGTGCGGCTCTCGGTCCCCAACCAGAACGCACACGAGGCAGTTTCATTAAGGAGAACCATGAAAAAGCACGAGATGGAGCAAGAGAAGAAGCGGATTTACCAAGACTGGCTGAACGGGGTGCGGATCGAGGACTTGGCTCGCAAGTACCACCACTGGCGCTGCGTGATCGTGATGATTCTGAGGGAGCAAGCGAGAGCATCCGCCAGCGTACACAACCAGCAAGTTACGGCGGGGCAACAGGCAACAAAGTGTCTGAGGCAGGAATGGGAACCGCCAGAGGAGATCAAGAAGAACATTATCTTGTTGAGCCTTGCTGGCGCAACGGTGCCAGCGAGCCGGAGTCCGTCCGGCATTACGAAAGAAGAGCGGAAGATGGTACGGAACGGGCTGGGTACACTCCTCGTGCGGTCGCAACAGGGCTACCGCCAAGCAGTCTGGAGCGGTGGAAAGATGCGAACCCGAAAGCCCTCTGCCACCGTTCTGGAGGAATACGGACGGCAGCAAGTGCAGCGTCATATCGCTGCCGAACTCGTCCGGCGTGGCTATTGATATTCCGAGAATCGGAGTAGATAGCCCAGCGAAGATCTCCACGACCTCCGCCCTGGACTTCGGGTTGGACCTAGACCACGGCGCGGGTCGGGAGGTGGGCGGCGTCGGCGAAGACCTCGGTCGAACTTGTGTCTAATTCCTGTCCAAACTGTGTCGAACTTTGAGATGGATCGGAGCTGGCACCGAGGTCCCGGTGAGGGTCGGGGGCGGGCGGAAGAAGGTTCGGGAGGAGATTCTGGAGGACGGAGGGGTTCGCTATTACGGCGTGATGAGCAGTTTTTGTCGGGAACGATACGGCGGGAGTTGGGAGAAAAAAACGCGGCTGGCATGGCTCGACATGATGAGTGTCGGCTATCGGCTGCAAGTAGGGCGTTACTTCTTGCGGCGCTTCGTGGGCGTGGCAATTTGGCTTGCGATGGCTTCACGAAGTGCCTCTGCCAGCGGCTTCTTTTCCGCTTCGGCTTGCTCGATGAGCTGCATCAGTCCAGCCGTGACTTTGGCAAGCCGTTCGTTCGTGTCGTGATGCACGTCCGCCATGAGCGCCAGTCCCGGCGTGGTCGTCACGGCGAAGTGCCGGGCGGTCTTGGCACGCCACTTCGCCCAGCGATGGTAGAGCACGAACAAGCAGCGTGTCCTACCGTTGATGAACTTTACTTCGGCAACGGCAATACGCCATTCCGTACCGTCGATTTCGGCATCCAGCGTCCGCATCCAGATTTCCGAGACAAGATGCTTGATCGTCGCTTTCAGTCTCGTCCGCAGCGTCACGAGGTCGTCGCCTTGCGCCTTGCGTATCATGCCGATAAGGGTCTTGCTGTCACCCAGCATTTTCTCAGTGGGCGACTGGTGGTGCTCGCGGTGTAGGGCATCGACACGGCTCGCAGCCTGCTGCCGCTTGGCATCGAGTTGCCTGAGCGTATCCGACAGCGCCGCACAGTCGCCGCCGTCAAAGATGTTCTGTTGGACGGTCCTCATGGTCGTCTCAATGCGGGCTAGTTCCGTCCGGGCTTCGGCAAGGTCATCCTCGACTTTATGAACGTCAAGTGTCTCTGGTGCCAAGTCTACTGGTTCGACTTCGGAAAGGAAGGCAAGGAACGCATCCTCAAAGAACGAATAGCGAAAGCCAAGATAGCGTGAGTTCGGACTGCCGCGTGTGGCGGCGGAACTCGCCATCTGCCAAACGCCGGGGTACTTGGCGCATATCGTTATCGAGGACTTGTCGTGTGCGTCATAGATGAGGCGGGTGAACAGGTTGGTCTGCGACGGTCCCGTGCGACCACGTTGGAAGTACCTGTCCGATAGCCCCTTCTGCACCCGCTCAAATTGCGGGACGAGGATGACTACTGGGTAGTAGTCGAGTATCGGCGGCTCAGAGTCGTGTCCACGTCCTTTGACATGGCGGTGCTCGCCAAGCACCTTCCGGGTTCGCAGCAGGAACGCTATGTACGACGCTTGCCAGAGCGGGCTATTGCCCCACGCTGGCACGCTCTGCTTATTCAGGCGCTTGGCGATTTGGTTCGCGCCGATGCCCTGTTCCGACAGGTGGTAGATGTGCCGTAGCACCTTGACCCGCTCAGGTATCTTGTCGAACTTGTTACCGACGAGCCGCAGCCATCGTGGGCATTGAGCCGTCAGTTTGCACTCGCCCGCTTCCGCCCGCTTGCGCTTCTTTTCCCAACCCTTGCTGACACGAGTGCTAAGGTTGCTGCTGTACTCGTTGGCGATGATTAGGTCCATGACCATCGGCAGCAGGACTTCCATCTTGCCGCCGGTCTTCGTGTCGGCGACCCTTTCGGGGTCTAGGGTCACGACCGTAACGCCAGCGAGAATCGAGCCCCGACAGGATGTGAACCGCCTTGAGTGCGTTGTCACGAGAGAAGCGGTCGAGCCGTTCCAACAAGAGGATGCTGCCGGGCGGGACACGCTTCTTGTCGTGCTGCGCCAGCCAGATGAACTTGCCAAGGTCGCCAGTCTCAGGGTCGAGGTTACGCGCCATGGAACGCCGACTTGCCCAGGTCCCGCATTCGCAGCGTCGTATCGAGCGTGTGTTCGGGATGTCGTGTGAACCACTGGTCAGCCAGTCCCTGCTGCCGTTCAGTCGAACTTCCTTTCGCCTGCTTGCCGCTCGAAAATCTAATGTACGAAAATACAGTAGCCATATCTGCGCCTCTAGGTTTCGGATACCGAAGCGCATTCTACCCGGAAAAATAGTAGGTGTAAACGGCGTGACTTTCCAAATCGCCCCGCTGACCAGCGTCAAGCGCCGGACCGCGCGCCCCAAGAGCCGGAGCATGCGAACGTGCCAGGGTCGCTCTTGTTCCAGCAGCTTCTCGATCGCGTCCGGCTGTCGTTCGGGCAGGAGCCAGCGCGGCAGCCAGCGTGAGAGGCGGACTAAAGTCCGCCCTACGAAACCCACTTCGGCCGTCGGTTCCACGACGTCGAGCGGGCCCCTTTCCGGCGCCATGCCAAGCCAGCGCGGTCCCATCGCCATCAGCCCGGCGACGCACAGGAAGGAAAGCTGCGGCCCGACGTGGAACAGATCGACGGGATTGAGGGCCAGCACGATCAGGCCGGCCAGGGCTAAGACATTGAAACTGACGCGGCGGCGACCCAGATGGACTGCGGTGCAAGCCGCCACAATGAGTACGGTCGCCCGCACCACTGGCGGCTGGGCATCGACCAGCAGCATGTAGGAGATCGTAAACGCAGCTACGGCGGGCAGGCCCCATCGCCATGGTAGCAGCCGGCGCAGGATCATGCCGGCGAAACCGGCGAGAATGCCCAGATGCAAACCGGCGATCACCAGCAGGTGAATCGTGCCCGTCAGTTGAAAAGCCTCGGTTTCTTCCGGATCGAGTTGCTCGCGGAGACCCAGCAAGACGGCCACAGCCAGGTTTGCCTGTTGCGGATGGAGATACTTGGCGAAAACCTGCCGGCCGCGCAACCGCAGCGATTCCAGGAGCCGTGCCGGGCCGCAGGCAAAGCCCGGCGAGACTACGGAAATCGCCTCCGGATAATTCACCCGCAAGTGACTGGTGACGCGGCGGCCGCGATCGAGGGCCGCGCGATCGGCCTCGCCCGGGTTGAGGGCATGCTCGGGCGGCAAGAGATGGGCAAAGGCCCGGAAGCGGTCGCCGGCGGCCAGATCCGGAACGAGGCCGTCGACGACCATGGCCGCGCGGCCGGTAGCGGTCCGCCACCGGTCGCCGTCGCGAATGGCCCGTAGTTCCACCTCGAAGCGGACCTCGTCGCCCGATCGCGGCGACCGCAAGGGATTGAACTCCGGTTGGGGAATCACCCGCGGCGCCTGCAAGGCCACGACCTCAATGCAAACCGGCTGTTGCTGCGTGCGGACGAAGAGGCCCAGATCATCGCCGCTAAACAAGTTCCAGCAGGAATGGTGCCAGGACGCGGCCAACGCCGATACGGCCAGAAGAAGCACGACCGAGGCAGCTACGTTCCAGCGCTGCGCCAGAACGCGAACCAGCCGACCAGCCCCGCCGCGGCGATCGCCCACCAGGCCGCTACCGGCAGCGGCCGATAGCGGTCGACGACCATGCCGGCGGTCACTGCGGCCAGCGCGATGACCAGCGGATGGTAGCCGGGCGTCAGCTTGGGTTGCGTTTCGCTCTGGACGTTGACGGCGGCCATGATCCGCGGGGCCATCGGGGAAGTTGATACGCGTGCATGATACCAAATTCCCTGCCGGGTGGCACGCGGAATAGGAGTATCTTCCCCCGGATTGTCTCCAGCGCGATCTTGGCCATTCCACTTTGTTCCGGTATGATTACACGACATGAGCCAATCTTGCCCGCAGCCTGGCCTAGCCCATGGACGAGGCACTCCTATGGTTAAGACAGTTGATTTAATCGAGCCAAACGCGACCCTGGCCGAGCTTGTCTCTCTTGTGATTTCCGGTACTCAAGTGGTCGTCACGCAAGCTGGAAACCCGGTCGCGCGCCTTGTTCCGGTGGATGCCGTGACGGAACCGCGAGTACCGGACCTGCATCCCGGCGCGTTCGAGCCAAGCGAAGATTTTGACGCACCGCTTCCGGACGAGTTTTGGGCAGGGGAAGCATGAAACAACAGCAACTGAAGAATCCTCTCTTACCCGAGGTTCGGTTCCGGCGGTTTCGGGCGAGTGGCCTTTCCGTCGCCCGATTCTGTGAAGAAGAACGTGTGTCGGTGAACACGTTCTACGTCGAAGCGGACCTCGTCGCCCGATCGCGGCGACCGCAATGGATTGAACTCCGGTTGGGGAATCACCCGCGGTGCCTGCAAGGCCATGACCTCAATGCAAACCGGCTGTTGCTGCGTACGGACGAAGAGGCCCAGGTCGTCGCCGCTGAACAAGTTCCAGCAGGAATGGTGCCAGGACGCGGCCAACGCCGATACGGCCAGAAGAAGCACGACCGAGGCAGCTACGTTTCATCGCTTGCGCCAGAACGCGAACCAGCCGACCAGCCCCGCCGGCTTGTGCCGCAGGAAGGTCAAAGAGGAGTCAAAGGGCAGAAGTCAAAAGTTCTTGTCGCTGTTGCAAGCCACCGTTGGAACTTAGCAGATCGGTACCCGGAATACAATAGCCGCCCGAAAGATCTCTTGTGCCGTGTTCGCAGTCGTCACGGCCGTCGATCGCCTGGAGATTTTCATTTTATGATCACAATTGGGACAGATGCCAGAGGGTCGATACGAACGTATTAGCGAGATTCTGCCCGAGACTCTTTATGCGACGGATCGGCCTTTTCTGCTTGCATCTCGATGACCACTGTATCGGGAGTCGCTTTGCCCTGCGATACGTCGATGTTCACCGGTTTGGATATCCAGCCGTTGAACGAAAGAGACAGCGTCAATGTGCCGTTGTGATGCATGTGAGGCCAGATAAGCCGCGACTTATCGAGCGCGGCACCGCCGATACTTCCCGCAATCTCCCCAGACCAGCTTTCCGCCATGGTATACGCCGCATCATAATGATCGACGATTTCACCAGAAGGCAAGCGGACCTTTGCCGTCAGTGCGGGCAGACCCTTTTTTGCGGCCTCCGTCCGCGTCGCCATGAGCCGCTCTTGTTCTTCCAGGAACTCGGGCCATTCGGACTCAGGTATCACTTCTTGGCCAGGGCCGACTCGCCAAATCGAATGACCGCCGGCCGGCAGTCGCTCTCCGTTGTGGCCGAGACCAACGTTGTCCCAGACAAGGGCGAGGCGTGGATCATCGCATAGAGTCAAGCCTTCCACGTAATGCCAATCGCAGGTGTCGGGGCCGAGAAGTTCGCCTCGCTCAAGCAGTTTTTGTGCCGCTTCCGTCGATTTCGTCTTTCCGCTCAGGACGATGGCACCTATATCGGCGTTATCTCGATAGAGGAGGCTCAACGAAGCCTCCGGGCAGCCGCCTCCTGTTGGAAAATGGCCGTTGTGCCGTTCGGCATATTCCAGTAGCGAAAGGCCGAGACATTCTAGGCAGGCGTGCTTGCAACCATACGGGTACGTGTAGCGATACCAGCCGTAGCCGGCACCACACAATCCCACGAAGAGCATTGCCGCGATTGCGGTTCCCCACAGCCCTTTTCGAGCGAATTGCGGCATGGCGAAGGCTCCTTTTGCATCCATCTCGGCAATGGCGAACACGCGGTTTGCTGCGTGCAAAATGCGTGGCTCTTGATCGTTGTCCCGCTCCCGCCGCCGGCTGTCAAATCGCGGATCTGCGCGCCGACGCACAAGTCATCGCCAGGCACGCCTCTTCACTTCCCTGCCTTCGGTCCCGCCAGCGAATCCTCAAACGCCCGGATCTGCTTCAGGGCGGCGGCAAGATCCCAGAAGCGAATGGCTGCGGCCCAATTGTCGTCGCCGCCAGCCGCGAGATGGCGTCCATCGGGAAGCATCACGACTCCTAGAGGCGACGAAAGACCTTCGCCCAAGTTCGCACGATGGCGACCGCTCCTGGCGTTCCAGACCTTGATATCGTAGCTCGGACGGTCGCTGATGGAGCCGGCATTCGTCTCCGCCAAGATATACTGGCCATCCGCGGTCCACTGCAAGCCCACGACGTTCTCGCAGGATGCGGTCTCAAAAGGACGCAGTTCATGCACCAGTTCGCCGGTGTCCGTCTTCCAGACGCGGATGCGATAGGTCGTCCAGTATTTGTCGTCTCGCTTATGCACGGTTGCCATTGCCACCATCGACTCGTCAGGAGAGAAGGCGACCTCGCGAATCCGGACGTCCTCGTCAAGCGTGGCATACACAGCGTGTCGTTCGGAGTCCCAAAGTGCCACGACGTTACCCTTCAGGAAAAGTACCACCCGTCTAGTCTTGGAAGCCTCAACGCACGTAAGGCAATCGTCCGGGAAGCCCGGCAGTCGATCAAGCTTCTGCCAAGTTCTGGTATCGTAAATTCGCGACGAGATTATCTTGCCCCGCGGAGGGTCGTAACCGTTCCAGGGGTCATAGAGGTATACAAGATAACGTCCATCCGCCACGAATTGCGGAAAGCTACACCAGATCCCACGCTCGAAAAAGTCGTGCAGGACGTTCCATGTCTTCGCATCGAGCACTACGCAATGGTCAACTCCCCATGCGGTGAGAACGGCGAGGGAGCCGTCAGGACTGAACTTGATCCACTGCGGTGTCATGTCTGCTTTTGGCCACGGCCGTTCGTTCACCTTCTTGTGCGTCGTCGGATCCCAGAACGTGAGTGAGCTATTCAGGCTGGCGACAACAAGTTGTCCGGCAGGGGTGAGGGCAAGCAGGCCATGGCGTGCGTCACTGCCGACCCGAATATCGCTTTCCGACTTTATTTCCGGCACCCATGACTGAATCCCCGAGAAGCTGCGGCGAAGGATCTCCCAGACTTCATCAGGTACATTCGCCCGATCATAGACGTGAGCCCGCGAATGGTCGCCCTCCGGTACTTGCAAGACCACGCGGCGACCAGGAGGAGGCAGACGAGCACCATCATCTGGCACCTTCAACAGCAGCTTGTCGAGCCGCTTCTGGTCAACGTCGGGGATCGTCGGATATCCGCCGCCCCTCGATCCCATGGAATCCTTGTAGAAGATGTAAACCCGTCCATCCGCCGCGACTTGACATCCATACCTGGTCGGCAGGAAGAATTCCGGCTCCTGTGCGTTCGCCTGCGGCCCATCGTTTTCGATGGCGGTGACGATCAGTTTGAGCGGTACCTGGACACGGTCGAACTCACCTTTCGGCCCCGGGAACCATCCTGGCTCGACTTTCCCTGTGTACGATTGGATGAACCGGTCATATTCGCTTCGCTTTGGGCCCGGCTTGTCTTCCGTCCAGGCTGACATGCAGCCGATCACGAAAAAGACGCACAGACACGACCGGCACGTTGCGTTCATGATGGACCTCGACAAAGCCTGAGAACTGTTCTCGCCCAACGATTCTATGCCGACGGATAATGGTAAACAACCAGGGCAGAATATTCCGGCCGGCCACCAGCACCGCGATCATCAATGGGCGTCCGCCGCGGCGACATGCAGGTGCTTGGGCCAACGCGAAAGGCCAGGACCGACAGAATCCATCCGCTATCATTGCCTTTCTTTCCTGGCGGCGATATGATCGAGTCCCAAGGATTTCTATCAGAAACCGTGCGGGCCCTAACCGGCCGCCCCCAAAGGAGTATTAGTCATGAATCTCAAAAAGGCCCTGCTGCTGTTCGGTGCCGCCCTGGTGTCCCTGTCCTTTGCCGCCTCGTCGGCCCAGTCGCAATTGATCCAGATCGGCGTCGGCGTCCCGGCCTATCGCCCGCTCCCGTATTACGGCCCCTATGCCTGCCCATATCGATACCGGGCATACGTGCCGGTGGTCGTAGCCACGCCCCGCGTCTACGCGGCCTTGCCGCCCCTCTTCTTTTCGCGGCCGGCACCGGTGCTTCAGACGCAGTACTTTACGGCCCCATCGATGGCACAGCCTCGCATGTCAGCGTCGCCGATACCAGACACGCCGCCGACACTAATTCCGCCGCCATCGCCACAGCCGACCACGCCACCAACCACACCGACGATGATGGCCACGTCTCCGCTGGCACCACCCTCGCTGATTACGCCGCCGCTAGCCATGCCTACGCCGCAGCCGATTCCTGCCCCGCCAGACGAAGCCGCAGGCACCGCGTTATAGTCGGGCGATCGAGATTCGGTGTGTCTGGCTGCTGCGAGAGGCGATGGTGCTGACCACGCCGACTGGAAAGTCGCAGGCGTCCATCGTAGCATGGCGGCACGTCCTGTTGTGCGGAACGTGATTGGTGTCGAAAAAGGGAAAAGCAGAAATGAAACAAATCGTCCGATCTCTACTTGTCATCCTGCAGGTTCTCCTCGTGTCAACCGCTGTTCGTTCCGCCTTCTGCCAGACGACACAGACGCCTGCGGAGAAATCCTTCATCGACTATTTTCTACCGATGCCGATCAACGGCTCTCTTTCCAAGGATGTCTGGGGAGCAGCCGAGGTTGGTGCCCGTGACCAGAAGAACGGTCTGGAGGACGCGACTATGACCCGCTGGAACTATTGGGACGGGCAAATCATCAAAGGGCCGGACGGAAAATACCACATGTTCGCCAGCCGCTGGGATCAGGCCAAGGGACACAACGAATGGGGGAACTCGCGGGCCGTGCATGCGGTCAGCGACAAACTCACCGGGCCTTACGTCGACAAGGGGCTTTGCTGGCCAAACGACCAAGGCGGCAAAGGCCACAACGTGACGGCCCTGGTGCTGCCCGATGGCCGTTATGGGGTCGTCATCAGCGAAACGCGGCCGGGCACCGTCTTCGTCTCCAAGTCCTTGGATGGACCGTGGGAACCGCTGGGAACCATCAAAGGTGAAGGACTTCGGGCTTCCAACATCAGCATCATGGTGCGGCCGGACGGCGACTATATGATCGTGCCGCGTTCGGGGCAGGTCTTCATCAGCAGGGCTGCCGACGGCATCCTGGGGCCGTACAAGTCGATGGGGCCGTCTGTTTTCCCCAAAGGCATCCCCAATCTCGAAGACCCGGCTATCTTCTATTCCGGCGGCCTCTATCACGTCGTCGTCAATTCCTGGAGTACGCGAAAAGCCTACCACCTCACCTCCAAGGACGGCAAGAGCAACTGGGTCAACCGTGGTCTGGCATACGATCCGACCAGGGATTTCATCCGCTACACCGACGGCACGGTCAATCACTGGCACAAGTTGGAACGTCCCGGCGTGCTCATTGAAAACGGCCACGTGACCGCCATGACGTTAGCAGTGCTCGATACCCCGAAGGAGAAGCAACCCGGCAACAATGGGCACGGCAGCAAGATCATCGTCGTGCCCTTTGATGGCGCCGCCTTGGATCGCGATCTGCAAGACGCTGCCGGCACACATTCCAGTTCGCCGGAGAGATGAAAATGAGGGGAACAACCACGACAGTTATCGTTAGCCTTCTCGCCTTCGTGCTGGCTCCGCTGGCCGCACTGTACGCCGCCGAGCCAATCCCCGCGTTTACGCCCGGAGCGAGAATCCTGTTCCAGGGCGACTCGATTACCGACGGCAACCGCGGACGCAGTGCCGACCCGAACCACATCCTCGGCCATGGCTACGTCTTCATCATCGCGGCGAAGTTCGGTGCCGCGTTTCCAAAGGCGAAGCTGGAGTTTTTCAATCGCGGCGTCAGCGGCAACACCGTGCTCGATCTGGAGAAGCGGTGGCAGAAGGACACGCTCGACTTGAAGCCCGACGTGCTTAGCGTTCTCATTGGCGTGAACGACAAGGGCCGCGGCGTGCCGCTCGACCAATACGAACGAACCTACGACAAGTTGCTCACCGACGCCAAAGCCGCGAACCCGCAACTAAAACTCGTGCTCTGCGAGCCGTTCGTCCTGGATCACCGTGCGACTTCGCCGCAGCATGGCGCGCCGAATGCGGACATCGCCCAGCGGCAGGCGATCGTCGACCGCCTCGCGAAGAAACACGGTGCGGCACTTGTACGTTTCCAGGCCGCACTCGACCGTGCGACCGAACGCGCACCTGCGATCCACTGGATTTGGGACGATGTTCATCCGACCTACTCTGGCCATCAAATCCTCGCCGACGAATGGGAACGCGTGGTCCGCGAGTTCTGGAAATAATCGAACTTCGTCGGGTCAAGGCGAGCGAGCTTCTCCCGTCACCGAAGAATTGGAGGCAGCACCCGGAACCCCAACAGAACGCAATGAGGGGAGTGCTGGCGGAAGTGGGGTTCGCCGACGCCGCACTGACAAGGGGCACACCGGACGGCCTTCAACTCATCGACGGGCACCTACGGACTGAAGTTGCTGGCGATGCCGAAATCCCGGTGCTCGTCCTGGACGTGAACGAGCAAGAGGCCGACTTGATCTTGGCGACGCTGGACCCCTTAGCCGCAATGGCAGAGGCCAACAGCGAGGCGCTCGCCGATGTACTCGACGGCATGCAGGCCAGTAGCGAGGCCGTGCGGGACATGCTCGACGGGCTGACCGAACAGCACGGCATCAAACCACCGGACTTCAACCCATCGCCGGAAGATGAACAGGCTCGTCTTGATGCCCGGTCCCTAATGAAGTGCCCTGCCCCCGGCCACGAATTCAAACCATGACGAAACCCACGCTCAAACTCGACTGGTGTTCCCGCGTCGCCGCCGAGTATCGCGTATTCATCCGGTGCGGGAGATACCGCCCGGGGCAGTTCTTCGATGTAGCCCTCCAACCACTCGCGGAACCCACTGGTCAGATCGGCCGGGTTGTCGTACAGTAAGGCCATGGCGGACCTTCAACAATCCGGTTCTTTTGATCGCAGCGACCAGCCGGGCAAGACTCGCACGTGGTGGCATCCGTTATTGGCGAGGATGCTGGTCTTCGCCCTGGATACCGCGTTCAAGGTCGAGCAGGAGGTCTATAATATCGTTCCCCTCGCACGAGTTTCAACGCCACGAAGCGAAACGACGGTCGGTCTGATTGTGCATGCCACGGTACATGTACTGCACGACAATGGCAATTCCTTTTCCTGCTGCGTATGAAGCTACCCAACGGCGACCAAGCGATCATCGACGAACGGAAACTCGTCGACTATTGTCTGAATGCCGATCATGAGGAAGGCAAGCACAAGGCCGTATTATGACGACACCTTCAAGAGCACCCCGGTTGTTGGATCTTGTTGCCGTCCTACAGCCGCCGGCAGGGGCGGACGTCCAAATCGGCGACGTGGGCACGGTCGTGGAAATCCTGCCACCCGATGGTGTGGAAGTGGAGTTTCTTGACCGTGATGGACGGACGCGATGTCTGGCCGCTCTTCCCACCGCTGCGGTTCTGACGCTCAATCGCCAGCGCACGCCGGTGGCATAGGATCGCGGCCTGGCTCATTAGGATTGATCTGCTGCGGCCACGTTGTGCGCGCCCCTTAATTGCGCCGCCAAGTCCGGCACGGCGGCAACCGGGGGGCAGGGAGCCGTCCGCGGCGACACGATTGATACGCCCGACACTGGTGCCCATGGCGGCGCGGCCGCCAGAGCGGCATGACCTTCCGGCAGTCGCCCGCGGCAATCCGTTGCGAAAGCGCGCCAGCCTAGCGGATATTGCGTATCCAGGTCCGGCACGGCGGCCACCGGGGGCAGGGAGCCATCCGCTGGCGGCGGTCTGAAAAAGACCTTCAACTTCGGGCAGAAGGTGGCCCTCGCTCTCGGTTCGGCAGGATATAGCCTCTCAGTTCTTGCTGAACCCGGCGACCTTGGCGGCGAAGTTCTCGCGGCCCAGCGGATTCTCCGCGAACTTGCGGCGGCACTCGGAGCAGAGATCGAAGCGGAGTTGCTGGCAGACTTCTTCGCCGATCCGATCATCTTCGGCATCTTCCAAACGCTCAAGGACGTCCTGAATTTCTTGCAGATGGTCGTTGTCGTCGTCCGCGGCAGTGTCGATGGCGGCGAAAATTTCCACTTTGACCACGTAACGAAGATCGTGTTGCGGATCGAGTTCTCGCTTGCACAGATCACACAAATACCGAATCATTGACCCGCTCCTTCAGCAGTGCCGGCGGGCGGCCGGCGGGCGTGAGATGGTAAGTCCTGAAAACCCACCCGAGAACCCGATCGGACCCGGCACAAGCCACGGTCGTCGCAAGGTTCTCGCATAGGATCTACGTTTCATCCTAATGGTCCGAGCGGATGTGTTGCAATACGTCTCGGAAAAAATTTTTGGCTTTTCCGGTTCTCGGTGCAGCCGCAGGGTGGGCTTTGCCCTACCTCCGCTAAAGTACAACGCAAAGGTGGGCTGAGGCCCACCCTACGGCCCCGCGGCCGGGCCCAGAACGACCAGTGCGAACAACGGAATGAATTCCGTGCTTCGAAGCGGGCGGTGGTCTGGCATGCCGGGAGAGGATGCGATAAAATGAAGGGGTCGGCGGTCCTAAAGGGCATTGCTCGGAACGTTAGCTCGGTTCGGGCGCAACTGGAGGAATTTGCCAGTGCGAGGAACACATCCGGCCAATCAACGTGCGGCCAAGCCGCCCGGGATGCAAAGATCTTCCGGGCCGCCCGATTCTCCTGCCACGTTGCCGCATCCCTCTAGTGCGTTAAACGCCAGCGTATTGGTGCTCAATCGGCTTTATATGGCCGTACACGTAATCGGCGTCCGCCGGGCTTTTGCCCTCTTGTGCAGGGAATTGGCGGAAGTCATTCATCTGGCGGAACAAGGGTCTTTTGCCAATTACACCTTCGACTCGTGGTTGGAGGCCAGCCAGGAGCGGGCCAGTTGCAAACAACCCCACGAAGATTGGGTCCGTTCGGTCAATTTCGAGATCCAAGTTCCCCGCGTGATCCGGTTGCTGCGTTATGATCGCTTGCCAAAGCAGGGGGTCCATCTGAATCGTCGCAATGTCTTGGCTCGCGACGGACATCAATGCCAGTACTGCGGCCGGCACTTTCCCATTCATCAGTTGAGCCTCGATCACGTGATGCCGCGGAGTCGCGGCGGGCCGACCACCTGGGAAAACATTGTTTGTGCGTGTTTGGCATGCAACGTGAAAAAGGGCGGCCGCACGCCCCACGAGGCCCGCATGAAACTCGTCCGCCGCCCGGCGAAGCCGAAACGTAACCCCTTGCTGACGCTGAAATTAGAGAACCCCAAGTACGAGATCTGGCGGATGTGGCTGGACGGGGTGTGTTGGGAAGTCGGGGCGCGGGACTGATCGCCTTCACTTGCCCCCCGATACCAGGGGTGACCTATTCAGCGAAGGATGGGCCTTGTTTCTTGGCTCCATCCTGTCTAAAATCGAATGAGGACTTGGGTCGCCGGGAGGGTGCCGTCTGCGCCTTCGCCACGGAGGAGGAAGCGCCGGGCGGATGCCTTTCGCGACACGGCCTTGCAGGGACAGTACCGCAAGAGGGCAGTGGTTCGTTTAGCAGGGAACCGATAGCGTGGGACTTTCTAGAGATCGATCGGAATTTGCTGGAGCGCTGTCTTCAAAAGAAGCCCAGGGCATGGGAAGATTTTGTCGACCGTTTCATGGGTTTGGTGATGCACGTGATTCGGCACACGGCCCAGTCCCGCAGTATTCGCCTCTCGCCGGAGGACCGCGACGACCTTTGCGCCGAGGTCTTCTTGGCAGTGATTCGCAATGATTTTGCGGTGCTGCGGAACTTTCGCGGGCAGAGCAGCCTGGCGACCTATTTGACCGTCGTTGCGCGGCGGGTCGTGGTCCGCGATCTCCTGGCCCGCGGCCCCGGCGCGCGGCTGGACGCCGGCGGGCAGCACTCGCCGCAGACGATTCCCGATCCGCACGCGGGCGTCGAGAAGCGGATGAGCGACCGCGAGGAGGTCGAGCAGTTGCTCGGCGGCCTGCAAGGCACCGAGGCCCTCGTGGTCCGCATGTTCCACCTGGAAGGCAAGTCGTATCAAGAGATCAGCACGATCGTCGGCATGCCCGAGAACAGCATCGGCCCCATTCTCAGCCGGGCCCGCGAAAAGCTCCGCCGCGCCGGGGTGAACTCGACGGTGACCTGATTTGTGTCATGGTCCAACCACCGCCCGCCGCACGATCGGCGGATAGGGCGTTTCCGGCCCCTTGGCCACGCGCCCATAGAATGCGGTTGAGTTGGTCCTCGTCGACCCGGTCGTAATCGTCGAAATCCATCTTGGCCGAGACCTTCGCAGCCGAAAGGCCTTCAGCCCGTTCACGGCGTTCAAGTCGACCTTGGGCTGCTGCGGCTGATAGGCGACGACTTGCGGCTGCTTCTGGAAACAGCCGAACATGGGCGTCGCCGCCGCGTCGTATTGGGTCATCGGCGGCAGGCCGAGGATCAACTCGATGGTCCGCACCATGCCGACCTGCGTGTAGGGCGTGCTGTCGACCGCGCCGCGGCGGACCCAGGGACTGATCACCAGCGCCACCGTGCGATGGCAATCGACGTGGTCCGGACCGTTCTGCGCGTCGTCCTCCACGACGAAGATCGCCATCTCCTTCCAGAACCGGCTGCGGCTGGCCGCCTCGACGATCCTGCCCAGGGCCACGTCGTTGCTGCCGACGGCGGCCTCGGGCGTCGGCCGGCCGGGCGACGTTCCGGCAGTGTGGTCTTCGCCCAGCGACATGATGGCCAACTGCGGCAGTTCGCCGTCCTTTTCCGCGGCGTGCAGGTCGGCAATCCAGCCGTCGACCCGCTCCATGTCGCGGCCGGGCTTCCAGGTGCCGCGGTTCTCCTTGGGCACGCGCGCCGCGCCCTCGCCGTAACACTTGAAACTCACGCCGTTGCGGCGGCAATGGTCCCACAGATAGCCGGCCGCCGGCGTGGCCATTTCGTCGTTGCCGGGCAAGGTCGCCGTGGCCCGAATAGCTCATGATCCAGGCCCGCTGCTTGAAGTCGGTGACGATCGCGCCGTCGCACCAGTCGTGGCCGTCGACGCTCACTTCGCCGTTGCAATAGAAATTGTCCAGCAGCACGTAATCGCGGGCCAACTGGTGGTGGTTGGGCGTGACGTTCTCGCCGTACATCACCAGCGCCGGATCGCCGTTGCCCGCCGGGCGGCCTTGGGCGTCCTTGAAATCGCCGAAGCACCTGGTCGTAGGTGCGGTTCTCCTTGATGATGTAGAGCACGTACTTGATCGGGCAATCGCCGCCGGTCTTGTCGGGAATGCAGCAGTCGCTCTTGGCCACCGCGCGGTGCATCGTCTGCGGCGTATAGGGCGAGTTCTGCTTGACTTGCTGCGTGTAACGCGCCAGGGCGGCGGCGTCGGGCCGCGGGATCGCGGCGATCGAGCCCTCGAAGAGCTTGCCCGGATGATCGAACGCCACGCCGTGCGCGGCCTTCCGCGGCACCCGCGGCGGATAGCTCGGCTGCGAACGCAGTCCCTTGCCGTTGGCCGCCAACAACGTGCGGCTGTCGGGCGACACGGCCAGCGCGGTCGGATACCAGCCGACGGGAATGAAGCCGGCGATCCGCGACTCGCCCGGCTCGGAGATATCGACCACCATCACGTCGTTGTTGTCGGCGTTGGCCACGTACAGCGTCTTGCCGTCGGGGGCGACGGCCACGGCGTCGGGCGTGCTGCCTTCCGGCGAGGAGGGATAGAGCGAGGTCGCCAGGATCTCCCGCGCGCCTTCCGGCGGCCGCCGCTTGCGGACTGGCGCCCGGTTCCACTTTTTCCAAGGTCTGCGTCTGGATCACGTGGACCGTGTTGTCGCCCGAGCAGGCCACGAAGAGCCGGCCGTCGGCCGAGCCAGGGCCATGTCGTTGGGCCGGATGCCGACGGCCTGATCGCGGACACGCTGCCCCGTTGCCGTATCGACGATGCTCACGCTGCGGCTGCCCCAATTCGAGACATAGAGATGCTGGCCGTCGCCGCCGAAAACGCAGGAATGGGGATGCTGACCGACGGGGATCGATGTCTCCAGCTTCAGGTCCGGTGAATCAAGGACCCAGATTTCGTGATTGGCCTCGTTGGCGACGTAAAGCTTGCCCGACTTGGAATCGACGGCGATGCCGGCCAGGAATACGTTTTGCGACTTGCGCGGCTTGAACGCCCCGTCCGGTTTCACGACTTTGCCCAGTGTCAGCTTGCCGTTCTTATACGCGAAGACGTGAATCGTACCGGAACCGCCGCCGGCCAGGAAAACACGTTTGCCATCGCCGCTGAAGGCCAGGCCGTTCCAAACCTGCGGCAAGGGGAAGAACTGCACGACCTTCTTCGCCGCCAGATCGATCACGGCCAGGCCCGTGTTGTTGAAGCCCGCACAGGCAGCCAGCAGCACCTTGCCGTCGGGCGAGACGATCATCTTCAGCGGCAGGTCGCTGGTCATTCCACCAGCCGGTTTATGAAATGCGGGATCCTGTACGACCGATTCCAGATGGTCCAATGGAATCACGGTTCCGGCCGGCGTGATGGTCCAACCGTTGAACAATTTCGTGCCGGTCTCTCCACGAGCCGTGCCGGGAGCGGCGAACACGGCGAGGATCAACGTCACGGCAGTCCAGTCGAAAATGTTTCGCGAAATAGGGGATGGCATTCGGCACCTCTCTTGTTTGCGTTAGCCCTGGAGCCTACCATAGGATGGATTGTCTGACAATATTTTCCTTGGCTCGAACTACCTGAATTGACGTTAGCATTTGATGAGCACCGAATCTTCACGACCTGCGCCTGGCCGAATCGGCGGAGTTGATTACGGGACGGTTAGGATCGGGTTAGCCGTGACCGATCCCGATCGCACGATGGCCAGTCCGCTGGAGATTTACACCCGCCGCAACTGCGCAGCTTGACGCGAAGTACTTTCAGCAGCTTGCCAAAGAAGAGCGGATCGCGCTGTGGGTCGTCGGCCTGCCGGTCCATCTCGACGGTCGCGAAAGCCGCAAATCGCAGGAAGCCCGTCGCTTCGGGCAGTGGCTGACCGAAATCACGTCGCTGCCCGTCGAGTTCTATCGACGAGCGGTTTTCCACGGTCCAGGCCGAGGAACTGCTGATGGCCGCCGAATTGACCAGCAAACAACGCAAGCAGCGGCTCGATAAGCTGGCTGCCCAGATCATGCTCAGCGCGTATCTCGAATCGCAGACCAAGGGCCAAGCGGAACCGGGGGCAATTGACGGATGAAGTCGGAGCACGCATGTCGAAGCTGATCGTCGGTTGCGGGTATCTGGGGCTCCGCGTGGCGCGGCGCTGGATGGCCGCCGGTCATGAGGTTGCCGGACTGGTGCGCAGCGCGAATCGTGCCGAATCGCTCGCCCGCGAATCCATCCGCCCGATCGTGGCCGACGTCACGCAACCGTCTACCTTGCGCGACCTGCCCGCCGCCGACACCCTGCTCTATGCCGTGGGCTACGACCCGGCCGGCGGCGCGTCGCGATCGGCCTTGCACGTCGATGGACTGCGGGCCGTGCTCGACGCCGTATCGCCGCAGGTCCGCCGCGTGATCCTTATCAGTTCGACGGGCGTCTATGAGGAACGGGGAGGCGGGTGGGTCGATGAATCGTCGCCGTGTCAACCCTTGCGCGAGTCAGGCCGGGCCTTGCTCGCCGCGGAAGAGGTGCTCGCCGCACATCGTCTGGGCGGTTTGGGCATCGTCTTGCGTCTGGCCGGAATCTACGGTCCCGGCCGTCTGCCCCGTCGTGCGGAGTTGGTTTCCGGCGAGGCGTTGCCGATCGCCGCCGGCGTGTACGTGAATCTGATTCATGTCGAAGATGCCGCCGCCGCGGTCCTGGCCACCGAGGCATACGCGTCACCGCCGCGGACCTACATCATCGCCGACGGCCATCCTGTCGAGCGTCGCGAGTACCTCGCCGAATTGACCCGGCAGTTCGGCCTGCCCCCGCCTCTGTTCCGCGATCCATTGCCCGGCGAAGCCGTTGGGCGCCGCGGCGGCAACAAGCGGGCGAGCAACGCGCGGATGTTTGCCGAGTTGCAATTGAAGCTGACATATCCGACGTATCGCGAGGGGTTGGCCGAGGCGGTGAAGTAGGTCTTGGGTGTAGGTCTTGGGTATTATGAGGGGTGCTGAAATCCCGCAACGCCGTCGCTCGGCCGGTTTTCCGCGTGCTTTTTTCCGTAACTTGAAGTATTATGAAAGGAGATTTCCATCCAAAGCACGTGGGAGAACGGCGATGCGGCATTTCTTGTTGGTCGCGGCAGCGGGCGCTTTGTTATCCTCGACGGGGCAACTGGCGGCCGCTTTGAACGATGAAATTATTCCCGAAGTGACGGCCCAGCGTTACGGGCTGACCCGCATGTGGGTCACCCAGGCCCAGGTCAACCGCGCCCAAGGCCGTTTGCAGACGCTCGTCTTGTACGAGGGCACACTCTATGCCCAATCGAACCGCGCGGTCCTGGAAGGGATCGACGCCGAGACGGGCCAGAAGCTCTGGTCGAAAATGATCGGGCAGCCCACCCATCCCACTTCCACCCCCAGCGCCCATCGCGACCTGGTGGCCACGATCAACGGTTCCACGCTGTTCGTGATGAATCGCTATACGGGCGATATCTTGTACCAGACCTTGGTCAATGGCGCTCCCGGCGGCGGCCCGGCCTTGAGTAGCAAGCGGGTCTACGTGCCTATGGTCACCGGCATGATTGTCGCCTATCGCTTGGATCCGGTCACCGATGCGGCCAAGGAACTTGCCAAACACGATCCCCACGAAGCGGAAATGTCGGAAGACGAGAAGAAGGAAAAGGCCAAGAAGGACGAGGAAGAGCGCCGCGAGAACATCCGCATCCGCCAGGACTTCATACCGCCGTTGGCCTGTAGTTCGGCAGGCCGCATCCTGGTTCCGCCGGTGGTAATCACCCAGAACCACGAAGAAGAATACGTGACCTGGGTCACCGATCGCGGCTTCATGTATGTCGGCCGCATCGATCGCCGCTCGGAAGATCTATTCCTTTCCCTGTACCGCCTTACGACCAACGGGACTTTCAGCAGCCCGCCCGCCTATTTGCCGCCCTTGCCGCCCGATCCGAAGAAGAAGGACATCGGCGAGTCGGGCATGATTTACGGTGGTTCGAGTGACGGCTACCTGTATGCCCTGGCGGAACGCAACGGCGAGCTGCAGTGGAAGTTCCCCATGTCGGACCCGGTCATTGATTCGCCCGTGGTGCTCGAAAATCGCGTCTATGCCACCACCGAACTGGGCGGCATGTTCTGCCTCGACGCCAAGACCAGCAAGCAGATCTGGTGGGCCCCGGAAGTGCTGCATTTCGTGGCGGCGGGGAAACAGCGGGTGTATGCCGCCGATAAGCAGGGCCGCTTGCGGATCCTTGATTCCCGGACCGGGGCCTTGGTCGACATGCTGCCGACAACCGCCATGCCGATCATGGTCAGCAATGGCCAGACGGACCGGATCTATCTGGCCACGGAAGGGGGCACGATCCAGTGTTTGCGCGAGGTGGAACAGACCACTCCCATCGTCTACAATCTGAGCCGCAAGCCGCCGCCGGACGAGGAGCAGCCCAACGTGGCGAAAATGAAGTCCAAGATCGCCGCGGAGGGTGGGCCGAAGGTAGCGCACGATCAGCCCGCCAAGAAGCCCGCCAAGAAGGACGATGCCAAGCCGGACGATGCCGCGGGGTTCGGCGAGGAGCCGGCCGACAAGCCTGCCAAGCCTGCCCCTGCCAAGGCCAAGGCGGCCGGCGGTGCCAAGGCCAAGGCCGGCGCCGCCAAGAAGGACGCCGGCGCCGCAGAGGACCCCTTTGATCTTGGCAAGTAGACGCTACTTTTCAACTCGTTTGACTTCCACGTATTTCACTCCAAATTCAGTCGGGCCTTCCGCAAGGCGGGCTTCCAGGCGGCCGGGCCCCATCGGGAGCCGGACGCCGCGAAACACGCACTCTGCCTGGCCGACCTTGACTGTTTGACGTGCGGAAAAAGCGCCGCAGGACAACGTCGCCGTACCGTCGGTTTTCAGCGGGTCGAAGCGCAGCTTGATGTCGTAACGGGCGTCAGCGACAACCTTCACTTCCCAGAAGCCGATGCCTTTCGGTCCCCAACTCGCGCCGCCGCCGCGCCAATCCTGGCGGGTGAGCAGCACCGGATTCTCCTCGGCCGCACCAATGATAGATGCGCGAGGGCACGGCAAAGTCCCGTGCCGCAGTCACGTCGTCGAACCAGGCGTCATAAGCCGCCTTGAGTTCCGCCACGCGGTCCGGATGCTGGGCGGCCAGGTCGTGCAGTTCCAAGGGATCGTGCGCCATGTCATAAAGCTGGAAGGCGGTCTTGCCGTTCCACTTTTCCCCGCCGCCCAGCGGCTGGACGAGTTTCCAATCCTGCGAGCGGGCAGCGAAGGCCCGATACCGCTCCGGGGCATCGCCACGATGCCACTGGAAAAAGAGCGTTCGCTCGGGCCATGCGACATCCCGACCGCGCAACAACGGCGCGAGGCTCAGACCGTCGAACTTCACTTTTTCCGGTTTCGCCACGCCGCAGAGGTCCAGCAGCGTGGGAGCAAGATCGATGTGCGCGGCGATGCGGTCCACTTGCCGGCCGGCCTGGAATTGCCCCGGCCAGCGGATGAAACAGAACTGGTGGATCCCGCCCTCGAAGGGCGTGCCTTTCCAGCCCCGGAAGCCCGCGTTGTAGCCGTTGTGTTGCTGGCAGCCGTTGTCGGAGAAGAAGACGATTATGGTGTTGTCGGCCAGTTTGAGTTCGTCGAGTTTCGCCAGCAGTCGGCCCACGTTGTCGTCGATGTTCTCGATCATGCCATAGACGCGGGCCAGGTCGTCCGGGTCGCGTTTGGCAGCCATGGGGTGCCCCTGCTTGGGGAATTGGGCCGGGCCGAAGTCCTTTTTCTGGTAATAGCGGCGATATTCGTCCGGCACCTGGTGCGGCGCGTGCGGGCAGTTGAAGGGGAGATAGACGAAGAACGGCCGATCGCTTTTCTGCTGGATGAACTGCATGGCGGCGTCGGTGATCACGTCGCTGACGTAGCCCTTGGTCTTCACCCACGTGCCGTTGTGGCGGAGCGTGGCGTTGAAATAGGCGCCGCGTTCGTCGACCGGGTCGGGCGGGTCGCCGGGTTGCGCCAGGCCGCCGCCGTTGAGCACCAGCGATTCCTGAAAACCCTTGTCCATGGCCCGCATCGGGTAATTGTCGCCGAGGTGCCATTTGCCGAAGATGCCGGTGCGGTAGCCGCCGCGGACGAGCATTTCCGCGAGCGTCGTTTCGTCCGGGTGCATCAGCGAGCGGCCGAGGTAGGTATCGGTGACGCCCGTGCGGTAGTTGTAGCGTCCGGTCATCAGGCAGGCCCGCGTGGGCGAGCAGACCGGCATGACGTGAAAGTTGCGTCAGCGACACGCCCTGTGCGGCCAGGCGGTCGATGTGCGGCGTGCGGATGAGCGGGATTGCCGGTCGCGCCCAGCTCACCGAAGCCCTGGTCGTCGGTGAGGATGATGATGACGTTGGGACGGTCTTCCGCCGCCGTGCCTGCCGATGGCAACCCCACGGCCAGAAGCGAAACGGCGAAGACCTGCACTGCGAAAGTGTTTTTCATGGTGGGCATGTCCTTGAACTTGTTCTTCGAGATTGAGCGCGCCAGTATACACCGCGGGTGCGGGAATCTCTAGCGCGCGGTGGCCGCCGTCTCGGCGTTGACGACCGGCGCGTCTGCTGCTGCAACGGATACCCTCATGATCACGAAACGCCAGGTCCAGAACGCCAGCAGCGCGGCAATCGCCAACAACACGGCGGCCGTCGTCTGGTGGGCCGTCGTCAGGATGGCGTGGGTGGCGGGACGCAGGGCATTGGCCTGGGCTTGCAACTGCTCGGCGGAAGGGGAAGCCGCGGCCGGCGGAGTACGGAATACCAAGGAAATCCCGCCCAGGAAGAGTTGCAAGATCACCACGCCCATCAAGGCCAAACCTCCACGGGCAAAGACGGCGATCTGCGGATAAAGTCCCCATAATCGCACGCCCACCAGGATCGCCAACATGGCCACCAGCATCGCCATGGAGAGATGGGGGATCAATCCCACGTCCATCTGCCGCACGAGCGTTCCCAGGAGCGTTTGCCCAAGGATGGCCGCCACCAAGAGCGTTGCCAGGAAACCATCGGTTTCATTCGGCAAAGAGGCGTTCTCATCACCTTCCGCCGTGATGAAAGACATTGCGGCGGGGCGTCGTGGGTACGCCAGCAACACGGCCACGCCGACCATCCCGGCCAAGATCACGTGGGCGAAGAAACCGTGCAGGACGGCCAGATACGTGTTGTTGTCGGTCACGCGGAGTCCGCCCATGACGCCTTGCAGCCCGACAAATGTTCCCACGGTCCAGATCAGGAGCGTCGCCCCGATCGATCGGCGGCGGATGGAAATCAGGACCGCCAGCACGAGCGTCGTCACCCCGACCAGAAAACCGACCAAGCGGTGGGCATGTTCGTAGAAAACGCCGCCGATCATCTCCGCGAGCGGGAAAAGAAACATGAGGCTGCGGTCCGTATTCGGCCAGTCTTTTACCGCCATCCCGGCGCGGAAACCGGTCACCAACCCGCCCACGGCGATCAACAACAACATGGTCAGGCAGGCTGTCCAGGCAAAAACAACGAGCCAGTCGGGCGAGGCGGAACCACCGGCGCCCACGGCCTTGACGGGGGCTGATCGGTCAGATTTGGACGGGAAGACGCTTCCCGCCACGGCCCCAGCGAATGCCAGCGCCAAGCAGACGACGAAGTACCCTAGCACGTAGATCCAGGCCCGTGGCACAATCTGGCGCGTGTTGGAATCGACAAGAAGACTACCGAGGATTTGCAGATTAAGCAGGGCGACGATCAGGCCCAGCCCAAGGCCGCCACGAACGCCCCGATGAGTTCTCCTCACGATGGTCCACCCGCCGCCCACGAGGCAGAGGAGCACTAAACTTGCGACAAGCAATGGTGACGCCTTGATCAGCGGCATGTAACCGACGTATCCCACGGCCCACATCGCCACGGTCGTACCGAAACTAATGGCCAGCAAATCACTCAAATTGGTCGCATGCTCCCCATCCAGGGATTGGACACCCATCGTCGCCTCACGTATCATAAGATTATTGTTAGAGCTATAGTTTAGTCCCCCGCCGCAATGCAATTCAAGCCGTACCTGGAACTGGCCAAGATCCGACTGACGGCCATGGTCCTGGTCACCACCGCAGTCGGGTTCATTCTCGGCTCGGTGGGGCCGGTGGCATACGGTCGTCTGCTGTGGACGATCCTGGGCACCGGGTTGGCCGCAGCCGGGGCCAGCACGATGAACCAGCTTCTGGAAATCCGCCGCGATGCGCTGATGCGGCGGACCCGCGGCCGGCCGCTGCCTGCCGGGCAGGTCTCGCCGCTGGCGGCCCTGCTATTTGCCGTGGTTACTTCCGCCGCGGGAATAGGAATTCTCAACGAGTTGGTCAATCCACTGACCGCCCTGTTGGGACTGGCCAATATCATCATCTACTCGCTGGTCTATACGCCTTTGAAACCGCGGACCTCGCTCTGCACGCTGGTGGGGGCAATCTGCGGCGCGCTGCCGCCGATCATGGGCTGGACAGGGGCCGCCAACAGCGTCTCGCTGGGCGCGTTGCTGTTGGGCACGATCTTGTTTCTCTGGCAAATTCCCCACTTCCTGGCCCTGGTCTGGGTTTGCCGCGACGACTATGCCAAGGCTGGTTTTCGCATGCTGCCGCTGATCGATCCCCGCGGGCATCTCACCTGCCTGATGATCGTGCTGTACTCGCTGGCCCTGCTGCCGATGGGGCTGGCGGTGACGTTCGCGGGGCTGGCGGGATACTTGTTCGGCGCGGTGTCGCTACTGTTGGGGTTGGGACTGTTCCTGCTGGCCGTGCAGTTGCGACGGGCGAAGACGCCGCAGAACGCCCGGCGGGTCTTCTTGGCCAGTCTCGCCTATCTGCCACTGCTGATGTTGTTCCTGGTTCTCGACCGGCATCCTGGGACGGCCGCAGGTTCGTCAAGACCCGTGGCAGAAGTCAGCGTGGCTGCGCGGTAGGGTGGGACAAGATCCGGGGCACCGGCGCAGTGGGTCGGCAAGCGCCGGCCACCATCGCATCTGGCCTCACCCTTCGCCGTGTTTCTAATTGTCCGTGACGGTGGATAAAATGGTATGATAGGATGTTGTCGACACGGAATTCAGCACCAGAGCCCAATGCCATGAGCCAAGTCATTTTTGCGACGGTTGAAAACGGCCTATCGAAGCCCGACCGGGAGATAGGTTTGTCTTCCGGCACGAAAGTTCGCCTGACCGTCGAACCTTGCGATGATTCCGCCGCTCAAGCCGTGGGAGCATGCGACGCGTTGGATGAACTTTGCGATGAACTTCCCATCGATTCGCACGGAGATCGGCTAACGCGAGATCAACTTCATGATCGCCATTGACACGAATGTGCTTATTTCTTCGGACTCTCCAGTCCGAGCGGCGTGTGGACGCCCTGCATTGCCGAACCTTCCCCGCCGATCGCCAAGGGTTTGCTGGCCCGCTGGTCCGTCAAGGTGATGCCGATGAAAAGGCTCACGAACAGCAGGCAGCCGATAAAGATCATCGAATTGAAGGGGCGGTCCCAGAAGAGATGCATGAAAAACAAGACCACCAACGATGCCTTGATGGTGGCAATGCCCAGGGCCAGGTAAAGGTTCAAGTTGCCGAGATCGACGTGGGCCACGGCCACCGTCAAGCCCGTCAATGCCAGCAGGGCGCCAAATACGGCGGCCAGGAGCCACACGGGCACGACGTGCCCTAGGCTGGCGTGTGCGGAATGGTGCGACGAGGAGGAATCGGTTTGATAGGAGGCCATGACGGTGGAACTCAGAAAATCAGGGGAAAGAACGGAAAGTCGGAAGATCGGACAGAAGGATGGAGAGCAGAAACATAGGGAATTCAGATGAAGAATCGGGAACAACTTTGCCGATCGCTTGCGGTTTAGCGATCCGAGACTCAGGAAATCAGGTACAGCAGCGGGAACAGGAAAATCCATACCAGGTCGACCAGGTGCCAATACAGACCGACGAAATCGACCGGGGCGAAACGGTCCGGACCGAAAACACCCTTGCGGGCCTTGTTGATCAACCAGGCAATCAGGATCATGCCGGCGATCACGTGGATGCCGTGCAGGCCGGTCATGGCGAAGTAGATGCCGAAGAAAAGCTGCACGTTGTTCGGCTCCGGGCCGTGCCACACGACGTCGCGACGGAGCTGGTTTCGCTCAAGCCAGATCGGTGAAAGCCCCGTGGGACCGATGGCCGCGGGGAGGATCGTCGATCGTTCTCCAACGGCCCCCGACGCTGCCGGCGGCTTCGCGGCAACCGGCTTGTCCGACTTCTCGGCGGCTTTCTCGCCCGCCTTTTCCTTTTCCGCCTGCAAACTCGGCATGAAAAGGTCCTCCGGTTTCTTTTCCGGATTATAGAGTTTGCCCGGCAAGAGGGCTTCTTCCCACTTGTTCTTGTACTCGACGAACTTCACGCACAGGAAGACCCCGGCGCACAGCAGCGTGATCGTGAGCAGGCGGACGAGCAGCCTGGTCTGGCCGAGTTGCGCAGCGGACCCCCCAGGCCATCGTAAAGCTGCTGAAGATCAGCACCACCGTATTCAGCGCGCCCAGCTCGACGGACAAGTAGTGATGGGCAAAAAGGAAGATCTTCGGGTGCAGCGCCCTGAGCACGGCGTAGCCGCAGAACAGGCCGGAAAACATCAGGATCTCGGTCGTGAGGAAGAGCCAGATGCCGAGCTTGCCCGAGTCATACTGCTGATCGAGCGACTCGAAGTGGTGCGCCAGGTGCTCGGGATGCTCGTGGGGAGCTGCGGGGATAGTGGCTTGGGTCATAGGTCTCGTGTTTCTTGCTCTGCGGCCTCTCACGCTTCGTGGGGGACGAGTTCCTTTTCCTTGCGCTGGAAACCTTCCGTCTTTTCATCCCATTCCAGGCCCTCGTGGTCGTACGGCTGGCCGACGCTGGGCGCTACCGGGAAGTTGTCGTGCGGGGGCGGCGAGGAACAAGTCCACTCCAGCGTGGAGCCGCCCCAGGGGTTGGCCGGGGCCTTCTTGCCGCGGAACAGCGAGTGCAGCAGGCACGCCGCCACGAGCAAGAACGAGATGAACTGCAGGAATGCGCCGACGCTCGATATCACGTGATAAGGGTAGAACTCGGGCGCGTTGAGGTAGACGGCAGATCGCCGCGGCATGCCGTGCAGGCCCATGAGGAACTGGGGGATGAACGTCAAGTGAAAGGCGACGAACTCCAAGAGACAGGCGAACTGCCCCAGGGGTTCGTTGTACATGCGGCCGGTGATTTTGGGCCACCAGTAGAACAGCCCGCCCACGAAGAGAAAGACCGCGCTGAACATCACGTAATGGAAGTGGGCCACGACGAAGTAGGTGTCGTGGTCGTGGAAGTTCGTCGGCAGGATCGCCAAAGGCAATCCCGTCAACCCGCCAATCGAGAAAATGATGAAGAAGCCCAGGGCGTAACACATCGGCGTTCGCAGCCAGACGGAACCCTTGTAGAGCGTGGCCAGCCAGTTCCAGACCTTGACCGCCGAGGGAATGGCCACCAACAGCGTCATGGCGCTGAAGATCACGTTGGCCGGGGCCGATTGCCCGTTGGGGAACATGTGGTGTCCCCAGACGAAGAAACCGATCAGGGCGATGGCAATACTGCTCACGGCCACGAAATGGTAACCGAAGACCTCGCGGCGGCTGAAGGTGGCGATGATCTCGCTCATGATGCCCATGGCGGGCAGGATCATGATGTACACGGCCGGATGCGAATAGAACCAGAAGAAGTGCTGGAACAAGATCGAGCTGCCGCCGAAGGCCGGATCGAAGACGCCGACGTGAAACAGCCGTTCCATGATCAGCAGCAACACCGTAATCGCCAGCACGGGGGTGGCGATGATCTGGATCAGGGCCGTGGCATACAGGCCCCAAGCGAACAGCGGCAGGCGGCCCCAGGTCATGCCCCGCGGCCGCAGTTTATGGATCGTGACGATGAAATTCAGGCCCGTCAGGATCGAACTGAAGCCCAGCAGGAAGACGCCCATGGCAACGCAGGTCACGGCGGTTGAGGTCTGCGTGCTATAGGGAGTATAGAACGTCCAGCCCGTGTCCACCGCGCCGATCACGATCGAGGCCAGGAAGAGCACGGTGCCCGAGACGTAGAAGTAATAGCTGCCGAGGTTCAATCGCGGGAAGGCGACGTCCTTGGCCCCCAGCATCAGCGGCAGGACGAAATTCCCCAAGACCGCGGGAGTGCCCGGGATCAACACGAGGAAGATCATGATTGCGCCGTGGAGCGTGAAGATCTGGTTGTATGGTTTGTAGACCAACGCGTCTTTGAGGACTTCGGTCTTATGGAACAGCAGCCCCGCGGGGTCGAGCAACTGCGTACGGATGAGCATGGCGAACAGGCCGCCCAAGAACATGGCCGTGAGCACCGAAATCAGGTACATCACGCCGATCCGCTTGTGGTCGAGCGTGAAGATCCAGGTGGAGATGCCGCGGCTGTGCGTCAGGTAATTGTCCGGTTCTTGGCTCTTGGCGATCATTTTCCTTGCTCCTTCTTCTCGGCCGGCGCCGGCGGCGCCGACTTGTCGACTGGCAGGTCCGCGGGCCGACCGGCAAAGCGATCTTGCGCTTGCGGTTTTTCTGTTGCTTGTAGTTTCTCGTTGCCCTGGGGTTCCGGCGTTTGCATCGGCTTGTAATACTTGGGATCTCCCAGACTCTTGATGTACTCGACGACGGCCGCCAGCTTCTTCTCTTTGTACGGCGATCCGCTGAACGCGGATTCCTGGGAAGGCATCACGTTTTGGAATCCCTGCACGATCTTGTAATCCGGGTGGAGGATCGACTCGCGGAGGTAATCGTCCCACTTCTTGTCGTCGTCGCTTTCCTTGAGTGCGTAGCCCGGTTCATTGGACTTCGAGAACTCAACGTCGCGCTTGTAAAGCCCCTTCCAGGTCGGGCCTTGTCCGTCGGCCCCGTTGATCGAGTGGCATTGGGAGCAGCCCATCGTCGTGTACAGCTTCTTGCCGACCTCGACGTAGGGCAGCGGCTGCTTGGTGTTCTTGTCGACGAAGATGTTGGCCGCCTCGGCCAGTTTCTTGTCGTAGTCTTCCTTGTTCAGAACAAACGCCTTGGTGTTCATTTCGGCGTGACCGTTGCCGCAGTACTGCGTGCAGAAGACGTGATAGAACTCCTCTTCGCCGGTGGTCGGATCTTTTTCGGTAACTACCGTCGGCTGGAACCAGATCTCCGTATTCTGCCCCGGCACGGCGTTGCGCTGCACGCGGAAAACCGGAATATAAAGGGCATGGTTGACGTC
The DNA here is from genome assembly GCA_963779975.1 of uncultured Planctomycetia bacterium. Lineage (GTDB taxonomy): Bacteria > Planctomycetota > Planctomycetia > Pirellulales > Thermoguttaceae > JANXQG01. Next base: position 273,354 of record CAWAAL010000002.1, read on the forward strand.
CTTGGAAGTGAGCTTCAGCACCACCGGCCGATCGACCTGGAGGTACAACTCGTTGGATTCGGCCCCGTTGGGGTATTTGAAATTGAATTGCCATTGGCTGGCCTCGACGTCCACTACGTCGGCCCCCGCCGGAGGCGCTTCCAGATCGACGTAATACCGCAGGCCGACGACGAAGAAGCCGATGACGATGCCCAACGGGATGACGGTCCAGAAAATCTCCAGCGGCGTGTTGTGCGCGGGGCCGGCGGCGGGCTGTTGACCCTTGCGGCGGCGGTAGAGAACCACGAACGCCAGCATGATCGCGACGACCAGCAAGAAGAAAAAGCCCATCACGGACAGCAGGGCGTAGAACACCAGGTCGTGGTTCTGGGCCGACGTCGAGGCCGGCGGCTCGAGCCAGAATGTTCCTTGCGCCAGGGGCGATGATATCATGGATTTTAGGGCTAAGGGGGCGGTTACAGCATACTAGTTCTTAGAACTTAGAGCTTAGAACTTAGAGGTTAACCTAAGTACTAAGTACTAAATACTCATTCATCATTCGTCATTTCCCAGCGGGGTTGCCATCGGTTTGTGCCGGGACTCGCGGTAGACCATCCAGCCGATGCCGGAGGCCAACAGGATCAACGTCGTAATTCCCGTGACCCGCACGATGGTCATGGCGGCCCACGTGTATTTTCCCGTTTGCACGTCGAAGTGCGCGAACCCGCAGGCCAGGGCCACGCCGAACAGGCCCGAGCTGATCTTCCCCTCCGCCGCGTGAAGCAACGAGTCGTGAAGCACTTCCGAGTCGAACTCGATGCCTTGCTCGACCCGCGACACGCGGCCCTCGGGCGTGCAGATATAAATGCCGGCCTGGTGCAGGTATTGGCCCGTCTCGGGATTCAGCCGGAAGCCGAAACCGATGGCGTCGCCCAGCGTCTGGGCGGCGGCTGGATCGCTACTGGTGAGGAAGTGCCAGTCGGCGGCGGCCTCGGGCTTGCCCAACGACTGGATGTAATTCGCCTTCTTGGCCGCGGCCAAGGCGGGTCCCTCCTTGGGATTGAAGCTGACCGTGATGATCTCGAACTGCCGGCCGGGTTGCAAGCCGACCTTCCGCACGGCCTTGGTCAGGCCGTTCAACGACAGGCTGCACAACTGCGGGCAGCCGAAGTAGACCATGATCAGCACCACCGGCCGGTTGGGCTGGAAGTAGTCGCCTAGTTTTACCGGTTGGCCCGACTCATCGTTGAACTGCAAATCCAGCGGCACCTGGGCATCGGGCTTGACGGTGATAGTTGCCCCGGCAGTCGGCCCGGGCGCCGGATCGTTGGCCTGGGCCATCGCAGGGGCGGCGGACAGGAATAGGGTACAGAGCAGCACAGCGCTTAGAAGGAGCACGCTGTGACAGCCAAGCCAAGCGACCGTGGGCGTTCGACGCAAGCGACCCGTTCCTGCCCCGGAGGGGCATTTGAGAATAGCCCAGCGATTTATCGCTGGGTTAGGAACGCGAGTGCGGCCGAAAGTCCCGTAGGGACGATTGAAAAACGGTAACCAAGAGCGGTTCAATCGTCCCTCCGGGACTGAGTAAGAAACCGAAGAAATCCTATCCCAGCGATAAATCGCTGGGCTATTCTCAATCGTCCCTCCGGGACGGGGAATTGCAAGTCCGCTCATTTTCCACCCGTCTCCTTGTCCGACACCGGTGTGGCCAACTCCTTGGCGACCAACTCCATCGCCCGGCTGATGGGAATGCCCCGCGCCTTCTTGGTCTTCGGATCCGCCCAGCCGTAGCTTTCGATTTGCTGGAGTTGCGTCTTGGCGATCGTGGCCGGCAGCTTCTCCGCCGGCCAGGCCGATGGTTGCCGGGCCGACAGTTCCACTTTCCAATTATAGAACCAGGCCTGCAGCAAGACCACGATCAGCACCACCACGACGGCAACCAGCGCGCCCAGCACGGTCAGCAGGCCGACGCCGACGTCGTCGGGCTCGATGTGCGAAACGCCTTCGCCGTGGTCCGCCTGCGCAGGGGCAACGTCTTGTTCGCTGTGCGTATCACTCATGGTTCGAATCAGGTGTTATGAAAATTCAGGGATTCGTTCAGCCGCGGATCCTTCACGGGCGCCAGTGCGGCACCTTTCAGCAGCCAGGCCGTGTGGGCCAGGAAGAGACCGCCCATGGCGATCAGCAAGCCGACGACCGTCGCAATCGCCGCCGGTTGCAGCGGCCCCTTGACGGCCTCCATCAGCGTCGAACTTTCCCGAAGCTGATAGACGGCTTGCGGCGACTGGAGGATCGTCTTGAAGGCCTCCGGCAGCGGTGCGCCGGGAGCCAAAGACGCATCGACGGGAATCTGGCGTACGAAGACGTTCGGCATGATCAGCCAGAACAAATCGAGGGCGTGGGCTGCCAACAGCCACACCAGCCAGAAGGCGAACAGCGGCAGCAGCCGCTTCACGTGCCGCGACATCAGGCCCAAGAACGGCAGGACGAAATGCACGACGATCAGGGCCAGCGAAACTCCCGCCCACGGGCCGATCTGCCGCGTCATGTAGAACTGCGTCTCTTCCGGCATGTTGGCATACCAGATCAGCATGTACTGGCTGAAGGCGATATATCCCCAGAAGAAGACGAAGGCGAAGGTCAGTTTGCCCAGGTCGTGGTAATGCTCCTTGGTCACGACGCCGCGAAGCAGGCCGCAAGACTGCAACCCCATCGCCAGCAGGGTGAGCGCGACCAGGCTGCTGAGCACGGCGTCGGAGAAAAGGTACACGCCGATCATCGTGGAAGACCAGCGGGGATTCATGCTCATGATCAGGTCGACGGCGGCCAGCGTGATCGTGACCGCCCAGAGGATCATGCCCGGCGCGGAGAGCCGTTCCATGCTCTTGCCGAGTCCCACGTTGCCCGTGCTGTCCTGGAGGATCGAACGGCTGCGGAAGTACCAGGCCAGGAAGCCCCAGACGATGAAGTACATGACGAAGCGGCCGATGAAGTTCGTTCGCGTCAACCAAATGTCGTGACCGGCCACTACGTGCGATTCGCCACATGCCGATTCGATCGGTTCGATTGTCGCAGGGTGTGACTCGTTGGCTGCTTGCCGTTCGCCGGCCTGCTGTTCCGCCCAGGGGTAAATGTCGCTCAGGTTGAAGGCCAGCGGCACGAACAGGACGGCCATCAGGGCCACGTTTCCGCCGAGTGCCTCGGCCAGGCGGCGGAGCGTGACGCTCCAGCCGGCCCGCGACAGGTGATGCAACAGCACGAAGAAAAACGCGCCCAACGTGATCGTCAGGTAGAAGACGAAGGCCACCAGGTAGGCATGATAGAACAGCACCGAGGCGTATGCCGAGGCATTATCGAGGCGGAACGCGCACAGGAAGGCCATGACGCCTCCGATCGCCGCCAGGATCAGGCCCGGCACGATCATCCGCTGGGCCGCCGGTCCCAGCCGGAGCGTCTCGCTTTCGGAACTGAGGGTGGTTGGTTCTGTTTGCATGGGGAAAAGGGTCTTAGGTCTTGGGTCTTGGGTCTTCGAATTTCTAAGACCTAAGTCCTAAGACCTAAGACTGTCGATATTCGATCTACTTGTACTTGCCTTTTTCCGATTCCGGGATATCGTCGGCCTTCGCATCCTGGCTCCGCTGCAAGGCCCTCACGTAGGCCACGATGGCCCAACGGTCGAGCACGGAAATCTGCTTGCCGTAGGCCGGCATCGTGCGGACGCCGTTGGTGATCGTGTTGTAAAGCTGGCCGACCGGCTGCTGCCGCATGTCGTCGCTGTGATAGTTCTTGGGGGCGACCCAGCCGGCGGCGTCGCCGTTGGCGGCCTGGATCTCGGCCGCCCGCAGGGCCACCATGCCGTCGCCGTAGCCGCCCTGGCCGTGGCAAACCGCGCAGTGGATCGTGTACCGCTCGCGGCCGCGCTGGAGCAGATCCTTCGCACCGTCAAGCGACACGTTCACGGGAATCTCTTTCACGTAGCCCGGTTTGCCGTCGGCCTGCGGTTCAATGCCTTCCATCACGCGCTGGTAGGTCCGCTCGTCATCGAGCTTAAGCGGGCCGCGGAGGTCGATCATGTGCGGATCGGCAGGATCATCGACCATTTCGTTGTCCACCGTAAGATCGCTGCCGGCCGTTACGCCCGGCAAGCGCGGACGCATTGCCCGGCCGTCGGCAAACATCGGGTTGCCCCGCTGCGGGCGGAACTTCTGCTGCTTGAACATGTCCTGGATCGGATGGATCGGCGGTTGGGCCGACGGTTGCGACCGGGCCAGCGCGATCAGGCCGAAAGGCACCAGGCCCGCGAGCAATCCAACCAGGATGAAACCCAAAATTGTTTTCATTTTTTCGACAGGTTGAAAACTTCCTACCAATTGCGACAGGTTGAAAACCTATCCTACTTTTTTCGACAGGTTAGAAACCTATGCTACTTTTTCGACAGGTTGAAAACCTATCCTACTCCTTGACCTCTTCCACCGCGGTGGAATTCGTTTCCAGCAATAATTGCCGCGCTGCTTCAAGGGCAAAACCCGGATCGTGGGCCTCGATGATGATGAAGAAGCTGTCGTCGGTGACGCGCCGGAAACGCGGGTTCTTGAAGGCCGGAAAATACGGCTGCGGCAGGCGTGACAGGCCCCACACGCCGAAAAAAGCCATCAACGCCGCCAACAGCACCGTCAGCTCGAAGATGATGGGGATATTCGCCGGCAGGCTCCAGTAGGGCTTGCCGCTGAAGACCAGCGGATAGCCGGAGAGCAGGCCCGCCGCCTGGCTGGCGGTCTGCGGGGAATTGCAATACCACTGCAAAGCGGTCGCCACGGCGCAGCCCGTCAGACCTGCTCCCAACACCAGCCAAGGCAAGATCGTCGGCCGGACGCCCATGGCCTGGTCGAGCCCATGGACGGGGTAGGGGGTGAAGCAATCCCACTGCCGGTAGCCGGCGTCGCGGACCTTTTCGGCCGCGGCCTTCAGCGCGTTCGCGTCGGGGTACTCGGCCAACAGTCCCCACAGCTTGGGTTCTTCTTGGGTTATGGTTTCCATGGTTTTGTAAACGCCTTCCCGCCCCCGCTGGGCTTGCCCCAGCGGAGCGAGGGATTGACCACTACGCACCGGCTGCCGTCCGACCTACGTTTCGCGTTTCCGCTGTCGCCGCTCGGCCCGAAGGGCCGAGCGGCGACAGCGGAAACGCGAAGGGGCGGGGAAGCAGTGTCTTATAGTGACCAATCCTCCGCTCCACTGGGGCAAGCCCAGCGGGGGCGTTTGCAGTTTGAGTTAGTTATACGAAAATCAGCCTGCGACTTCCAACTCCTTTTCAGGCTCGTGTCCATGCTCTTCACTAGGTTGCTGCTCTGACGGCAAAACGCCCTTCACTTCGGCCATGGCCACCATCGGCAGGTAGCGGCAGAACAAGAGGAACAGCGTCAGGAACAGTCCGAAGCTGCCCGCCAGCGTCAGGACTTCCACGTAACTGGGAGCGTAGGAGCCCCAGCTTGACGGCAGGAAATCGCGCGACAGGCCGACGACGATGATCACGTACCGCTCGAACCACATGCCCACGTTGACCAGGAGGCTGACGACGAACAAGGCCCACACGCTGGTGCGGACCTTCTTGAACCACAGCACGTGGGGCACGATGGCATTGCAAGTGAGCATCGTCCAGCCGGCCCACCACATCGGCCCGGTGAGGCGGTTGTGGAAGTGGAACTGTTCCCAGGTGTTGCCGCCGTACCAGGCCAGGAAGAACTCCATCGAGTAGGCATAGCCCACGATGCACGAGGTCAAGAGGATGATCTTGGCCATGTTGTCGATGTGCCGCAGGGTGATGAAGTTCTTCAGCCCGAACCATTCGCGGGCGGGGACGGCCAGGGTGACCACCATGGCGAAGCCGCTGAAAATGGCCCCGGTGACGAAGTATGGCGGAAAAATCGTCGTGTGCCAGCCGGGCAGTTGCGAAACGGCGAAGTCGAAGCTCACCACGCTATGCACCGAGAGCACCAGCGGCGTGGCCAAGGCGGCCAGGATCAAGTAAGCCTTCTCATAAACGTGCCAGTGGCGGTTGCTGCCCCGCCAGCCGAGGGCGAAAATGCCGTAGGCATAGTAGGCGATTTTCGATTTCGCCCGGTCGCGGAAAGTGGCCAGGTCGGGCACCATGCCCAGATACCAGAAGAGCACCGAGACCGTGGCGTAGGTGCTCACGGCGAACACGTCCCACAGCAGCGGGCTGAGGAAGTTCGGCCACATGGCCATTTGGTTCGGATAGGGGAAGACCCAGTAAATGACCCACACGCGGCCGACGTGGATGGCGGGGAAGAGGCCCGCGCACATCACGGCGAAAATGGTCATCGCCTCGGCGAAGCGATTGATGCTGGTCCGCCACTTCTGCCGGAAGAGGAACAAGATGGCCGAGATCAACGTGCCGGCGTGACCGATGCCGACCCAGAAGACGAAGTTCGTGATGTCGAATGCCCAGCACACCGGCCGGTTGAGGTTCCACACGCCCACGCCGGTGATGAACAGGTACAGGACCATCAGGCCCAGGGTGCCCAGCAGGCCCAGCGCGAAGGCCATGGCCACGTACCAGGCCCGCGGGGCGTGGGGGGCCTCGGCCACGCCTGCCACGCCGGCAGTGACCGCGTGCAGGCTCTGCCCCGCCTCGCCCGTGATCAGGGTGGCGCGGCGGCGCGGATCGTCGATTGTATTGTCGGTTTCGACCATGGGGGAAGCGCTTAGGTCTTAGGTCTTAGGTCTTAGGTCTTAGGTCTTATTATTGAGCGAACGGAGGTAGCCGTTGAGGGTGCGAGTTAGCTCATCGAGGTCCCGTTTGAGCAATTCGATTTGCTCACAGGTGAGCAACTTCCGGCGAAATGCCCGCCGAAGCCAATTGCGGGTCTCATACAACGAGCCACGGGCGATTCTTACGAAATGGCGATTTTCGGCAACGGTGCCCCGTCCGCTGCCTTCCGAAATGTTCGCGCTAATGCTGTCGGCAGCGTGCGCCAATTGCTTTCCCACAACATCACGGGCGAATATTGTCCACTGGATCACGATGTCCCACACGGCGTCGGCGATATTCTCGGCTAACTGGTACACCCGCAGATTCTCAAAGTTAGTACGTTCCATTTTGTTGCTCCTAAGCTCTAAGCTCTAAGCTCTAAGCTCTAAGTTCTAAGCTCTAAGCTCTCGTTCCGCACCCTGGCCACGTACTGCGTTCGCGGCTTGGTATTCAATTCCGCATCGAGCATGCCATAGGTCCGCGGCAGGGCATGGAGCTTCGACACGCGGCTGTCGGCGTCGTTCAAATCGCCGAAAACGATCGCCTCCGCCGGACAGGTCTGCTGGCAAGCAGTCCGGATCTCGCCGTCGCGGAGCGGGCGATCGCCTTCCCGCTTGGCCGCGATCCGGGCCTGCTCGATCCGCTGGATGCAGTAGGTGCATTTCTCCATCACGCCCCGCATGCGCACGGTCACGTCGGGGTTCTTCTGCATCTCGATCAGTTCGCTGACCGGCTGGCGGAGCTGGTTCGGCACGTACTCGTCGGTGAGCGTGCCGCGGTTGTAGTCGAAGAAGTTGAACCGCCGCACCTTGTACGGGCAGTTGTTCGAGCAATAGCGGGTGCCCACGCAGCGGTTGTAGGTCATCATGTTCAGGCCCTCCTGGCTGTGCGTGGTGGCGGCCACCGGGCAGACCGACTCGCAGGGGGCGTTTTCGCACTGCATGCACGGCACCGGCTGGTGGACGGCCACTGCTTCGTCGGGCGGGGCACCGGGGAACCCGCTAGCGGGTCGCGGGTCGCGGAAGTAGCGGTCGACGCGAATCCAATGCATCTCGCGGCCGTGCAGCACCTGCTCTTTGCCGACGATGGGAATGTTGTTCTCCGCCTGGCAGGCCACCACGCACGCGCCGCAGCCGACGCAGGCGCTGAGATCGATCGCCATGCCCCAGCGGTGCCGATCGTGCGGCGGCACGTGGCTCTGATCGCCCGAGGGCGGGGAAGTGCCGTCGAACTTGTGCTCGTCGAAGATCGACATGGCGGGCGGTTCGCGGCGGCCGGAGTAGGCCTTGGCCAGCGGGACCTCGTGAATCAACTCGGGAATCCGGTCCTGGACAGCCTTTTTGCCGTAATAATCGACGATGTGATGGTCCTGCACCGTGGCCAGGCGGTACTTCTTGCCCGTGGGCTTGGCTTGCACGTATTGCCAACCGGATTCGGCAGTCGTACGAAGTGCATAAGCATCGACGCCGACGCCTTGGCCGACGTGTCCCGCTACCGTACGGCCGTAGCCCACCGCCAAGCCAACTACACCATAAGCCATGCCGGGCAGGAAGAAGACCGGGGCCAAGATCGAAGCCCCTTCAACGGACAGTTCGACCAGTTCGTCCTGCATGACGCGGATGTCGTCGGCCGTTTTCTTACTCATCACCGCGGCGTTGTCCCAGGTGAGCCGCGTCATCGGGTCGGGCAGTTCTTGCAGCCAGCCGTTGTTGGCGAATCGGCCATCGTACAGTTTGTCCGTGTAGAAGACCAGTTCGTACCGGCCATTGGCTGGCAAGGTTTCCGGCACAGGTTTGGTCGCGCCGTCGGCCAGTTTCTCGATCTTGGCCGGCTGCCGCTCCGTACCCTTGATCGCGCCTTCGGCCAGGATCGTCTTCCAACGGAACTCGGTGAAGGGACCGCCTACAAGCGGTCTGACCTTTTCTCGGACGATGTCGTAGCCACGCTGTGGCTTCTCGTCAACGAGCATGGAGAGGACCTCGATCGCGCTGTGGCCATCGAACAGCGGCTCGATCAGCGGCTGCACGATGCTGGCCGTGCCGTCGAAGGTCCGGGCGTCGCCCCACGATTCCAGGTAATGGGTCCGTGAAAGATGCCACGCGCAATGTTGCGACGTTTCGTCCTCATGCAGGGCCAGGTGGATGCTGTTGGGAACCTTTTTCAGGGCCTCGGCGAATTTCAGATTCTCCGGGGCGTTGTAAACTGGATTGCCGCCGAGGATCAGTAGCGCAGAGACTTGGCCGGTGTTCATCCGCTTGACCAGGGCGTCGATAGCTGCCGCGTGCGATGGCCGATCCGGCCGCGGGTCGGGATAGTATACCACCGTCTGGCCGATGTTGCCCAGCTTGTGGTTGATCGCCGCGACCAAGGCATGGACCTCGGCCGGCTGTCGCGGTCCGGCGATAACAACCGCATGGCCTTTATGCTTTTGCAAATCGGTTGCGATCGAGTCCAAGAGCGGCAGCTTCGAGCGATTGGGGGCCTTAACGCCTTCCACGCCCACGCCAGCGGCCAATTCGTTGGCGATGGCCGCGATTTCTGTCGGCCGGCAGGCCAGGCGATGATCGGCTGAGGCCCCCGTGATCGTGTGCAACGACTCGATCACGTACAGGCGGTTCATGTCCTCGGGCTTTTGTTTCGTCTTGTCGTGCAACCGTCGGCCGGCGGCGAAGTCGCGGGCGTACTTAACGGCCAACGGCAAGCCGCTGCCGAACAGATCGGCATCTAGGCTTACGATTACCTTGGCCTTGCCCAGCTCGAGTACCGGCAGCATGCGCTGGCCGAAGGCGGCAAACGTGCCATCGCGGACGTTGTCGTCGCTTACCGCTTCGTATTCGTACCACACGGCTTTGGGGAATTTCGCTTGGAACCTGTCCCGCATCGCAGCCAGGCTGGGCGAACTGCTTGCCTCGCTGAGGATGCAAACGTCGCCGCCGTCGCCGGTGAAATGTTCCTTGGCCCACTTGGTGAACTCGTCCCAGGATGCTTCCACCAGCTTGCCATCTTTGTCGCGTTGCGACACGCCGCGGCTGCGATCGGGGTCGTATAGCTCCAGGACGCTCGCCTGGGCCAGCACGTCAGCGGCGCCGCGATTGAGCGGATGGCTCGGATTGCCCTCGATCTTGGTCGGCCGGCCATCGCAACTGGTGACCAGCAGGCCCTGGGCCACGCCGCCGATCTCCAGGGCCGTGGCATAGCTGACCGGGTTTCCGGGCGTGCGATTTTCGGGACGATGGACGTAGGCGGCGAGTTTCTCTTCGGGAAGACGGATGCAGCCCGTCCCGGCCAGTCCGGCCAGGCTCAGCGAAGCCCCCATCGTCTTCAGGAACCGCCGCCGCGAGGCGTGCAGGGCTTCTTCCGCGCCCAGAGCCGGCTGGCGGTCGAGCCCGGCGCGAAATTCCGGCGTATCCGCCAATTGTTCCAGGCTCCGCCAATACCGTGGCGCACCCGTAGGATAGGTTTCCAACCTGTCATCCATCGTAGGATCGGCTTCCAGCCTGTCGCTCCCGAAAGGCGCGGGGGAACCGTTGCCCGGCGTGCTTGCGTTTTCAGAGACAGGCTGAAAGCCTCTCCTACGCTGATCGGGACCATTGTTCGGCGTGCTTGCGTTTTCAGAGACAGGCTGAAAGCCTATCCTACGCTGATCGGGACCGTTGTTCGGCATATCGGGCGGTGTCATCGATGGCATGTCACACAGTCCGTACTGGGGTTCACGTGATACTTGTCCCTGAGTTCTTCGCCCAAGGCGGCCTGACCCGGAGTACCGGTCGGCACCGTCCAGAGCATGTTGGTCACCTGGTCTTTGGGACGCAGCGACGGTCCCGGATTGCGGTGGCAATCCAGGCACCAGCCCATGTTCAGCGGCTTGACGGTCTGGACCAGCTCCATTTGATCCACGCGGCCGTGGCACTCGGCGCAGCCCACTCCCGCGTTGACGTGGGCGCTGTGGTTGAAGTAGACGTAATCGGCGATGTCGTGGACTTTGACCCAGGGAATCGGCAGGCCGCTGGCATAGCTCTCGCGAACCGGGGCCAGCTTCGCCGAATTGGGCAGGATGGCCGCGTGGCAGTTCATGCAAGTCTCGGTCGATGGCAGGGCGGCCATACCCGATTTTTCGACCGTCGTGTGGCAATAACGGCAATCCATCCCCAGTTTGCCCACGTGCAGGGCATGGCTATAGGGCACCGGTTGAGCGGGCGCGTAGCCCACGTTCAGCGTCGTCGGGTTGGCCCCGTAGACCAGCAGCAGGCCGAGGTAGACCGGTCCCGTGGCCAGCAAAAGCAACGAGCCCAGGGCCACCTTGTTCGACCACTTGGGGAACGTCAACAGGGGTTGGGAATCCATGTTCGTAGAACGGAATTTATTCCGTTGCCTTGTCTTTTTCGGTCGACAGGTTGAAAACCTATCCTACGCATCGCAAATCCCGATCGCCTGCTCCAGGCTCTTCAAGGCGTCCTTCCGCTTGGGAATGAATTCCTGGGCCACGTAGCCCTGGAAACCACTGTCGGCAATGGCCTTGAGGATCTTTGCGTAGTCGAGCGTCTGGGTCTCGTCGATCTCGTGGCGGCCGGGCACGCCACCGGTGTGGTAGTGGCCCCAGCAGTCGCGATGCTCCTTGATGTCGGCGAAGATGTCTTCCTTCATCATGCCGGCGTGATAGATGTCGTACAGCACCTTGACCCGCGGCGAGCCGACGCCCTGCACCAGGCCGACGCACCACTTCGTCGAGTCGGCCATGTAGTCTTTGTGATCGTGCGAATTGAGGAATTCCAGGCAGATGGTCACTTTCATCTTTTCCGCATAGCCGGCCACCTTCTTCAGACCGGCGATGCTGTTGGCCAGGCCTTCCTGATCGTCCATGCCTGCCCGGTTGCCGGAAAAGCAGATCACGTTGGGAAAGCCGGCGGCGGCCGTATCGTCGATGCCCTTCTTGACCTTTTCAATGCACTCCGCTTGATTCTCGATGCGGTTGAAGCCCTTGGGGATCGAGTGACTGCCGCTCATGGCGCAGATCAGGCGGTGCTTTTTCAAAGTTGGCCACTGGTTCGGGCCGGTCAGTTCGATCGATTTCAGCCCCAGTTTCACGCAGGCGGCGGCGAACTGGTCGAGGTCCATCTTCGCCCGCTTCATGAAATCGTTATAGCACCAAAGGCAGACCGAGTGGTTGATTCTGCCTTTCAGTTCAGCCGCCCAGGCCGGCGAAAGCAGTGGTCCGGCGACGGTGAGGGCGGCCGCGCCGGCAACCGTTTGCAACATCTGGCGGCGGCTCTGGAAGGGGGGGGCGAAATCGTTCGGGGCGTGGGTCGAGGACATGGCTGGGCTCCTGCATGAGGTCGAAAGAAACAGATTTCCTGCTATCGTATGCTGACACGGCAGGAATTTCAACGGGGCAGGGAGGCAGCGGCGGAGAATGGGAGAAAGGGAGACGCCGAATTCTCCCCTTCTCCCTTTCCCCCTTTCTCTTCTCCCCTTACAGCAGGTCGCTGGCCAGATCGGCCAGGGCTGAACGCTCGCCCTTCTCCAGGGTGATGTGGGCGTAGATCGCTTGCCCCATCATCCGGCTCACCAGGTAGCTCAGTCCGTTGGACAACGAATCCAGATAGGGATGGTCGATTTGCTGGATGTCGCCGGTGAAGACCATCTTCGTGCCTTCGCCGGCCCGCGTGATGATCGTCTTGACCTCGTGGGGCAAGAGGTTCTGGGCCTCGTCCACGATCAGAAACACCCGTTGCAGGCTGCGGCCGCGGATGTAGGCCAACGGCGTCATCACCAACTTCTCGGACTCCAGCATCTCGCCGATCCGCTGCGAATTAGTGTCTTTATCGCCCAACTCGTGGCGGATCACCGTCAGATTGTCGTGCAGCGGCTTCATGTACGGGTCGAGCTTGGCGGCAATGTCGCCCGGCAGGTAGCCCAGGTCGCGATTGCTGAGGGGTACCGTCGGCCGGGCCAGCAGGATCTGCCGATAGGTCGAACGGCATTCCAACGCCGCGGCCAAGGCCAGCAGCGTCTTGCCCGATCCGGCCTTGCCCATCAACGTCACTAGTTTGATGTCGGGGTGCAGCAGGGCGCTTAAGGCGAACGATTGCTCGGCGTTGCGGGGCTTGATGCCGTAGGCCGAGACCTTGTTCACCTTCACGAAGCCGCGACTGGCGGGCCGATAGGCGACCAGCACCGATTTCGAGCCGTTGCGGAGGATGAAGTTCTCGTTGGCCTTCGGCTCGGCGACCATCGGCAGATTCTCGCGGGGCACCTCGTGGTTTTCGTTGTAAAAGGCGTCAATCGACTCGCTGGCCATGTTCTCCACGACCCGTTTGCCGGAGTACAGCGTGTCGACGCTGTCCACCTTGTCGCTGGTATAGTCCTGCGCCGTCACGCCCAGGGCCTTGGCCTTCATCCGCAGGTTCGTGTCCTTGGTGACGAGCACGACCTGGCGGTGCGACTCCTGCCGCTCCAGCAGCAAGGCCGTGTTGAGGATGCGATGATCGGGCGCATCGCTCAAGAAGGCCGCCTTGAGTTGCTGCTCCAGTTCGCCGCCGAGTACCACACGGATCGACCCCAGCCCCGGGCCTAACGTGGCTCCCTGCCCGGAAAGAACGTCGCCCGTGATGCCGTCGAAACTGCGGAGGAACTCGCGGGCCTGGAAGTGGATGTCGTCGTGCCCTTTCTTGAAGCGGTCCAGTTCCTCCAGGACCGTGATCGGGATGGCGATGTCGTTTTCTTCAAAATTACGAATACAGCCCGCATCGTGCAGGATGACGTTCGTGTCGAGGACGAAAAGCTTGGGATAGCGCTGTGCAGGGCTATTGTTCATCGAGATCCAATCGAAGGGACAAAAGCAACACTTTGTGACGGGCACATCCTACGCGGAATGGGCCAATGAGTCTAGTGGAAAAGCACGCTTCCCCCCGATGGAGCTAAGGAAAAGCCCTGGCCTTCGGTACAATCGTTATAGCCGGCCGATCTTCGCCCATCGGCATAGCCGTTACAACGGAAGATTCCGTCTGCGCGGTTGGCGGAAGTAGTCGATTTAGGCCACGTCTGCGCTGTGGTTCTCTATCAAGACAAACATTTCGCTGGCCGCGGAGGGCCGCCATGAGAGCAGGGACAAACTCGCGATTCATTTGCCGCATGGCCTTCGGTCAAATTGCCGCCGCGGCCGTTGTCCTCGTGGTAATTGCCGCGGCTGCTACTACATTGCACGGGGCCGATCTCGCGCAAGTCGATCGCTCCCTGTTCCGATACGATCCGTTTCAACATGCGCCGGCGGCCCCGGATCGCGGAACTTTGATGCCGGTTGCTGAACACGAAGCGAAAACGGGCTGCGCTTACAGCCATTTCAGCGACCGATTGAATCGCCGTGTGTGGGCCATCCGACTGGCGAACGGCCAGTTCTTCGATGCGTTGGGCGAAGGCACGAGCCAATCGGTGGCGGCATTGGACATCCCGTGGACGATCCTCATGAAACCGGAGAACGCGGCGAAACGAGCACAACTGACGAAGGCCGACCAAAAACTGCTCAAGCGCTTGAATCGCTACAATGGGGCGGTGTATTTCAGGCTGAACCAGGATGATACCTGGTCGCTGGATCCGAACGCAGGTCATCCCACGGTCTTTGATGCCCAGACGAAGAACCGTTGGGAGTGGACCTATGGCCGTTACGTTCCCACCAGTAGCGCCCCCTTTGCTTATCGGTGGCAGGTGGTCGATGGCCGATACGTCCCACTGGCGGATCCGTCATCCTTGGGCATCGATTGCCCGATTTTGAGTGATGCCGCCCCGTAAGTTGAGACCAGATTGTCAATTTACGAATAATTTAACTTACCGTCCAGGTGGCGGTATCTGTGCTTGCTTTCCAAGGACGCGCAGACGTATCCTGTCCGGCTTGGTAAAATTGATAGTTCGCCAGTTGCTTCCGAACCAAGGTCCAGGGTGCCCGACAAAACCGAGAATCGGCCAATCCTGGCGCGTCTAATTCGGGTTTAGGATATCCTCAGGAAATCGATACGATGGCGGCCGACGATATCATCGCTGAGCTACGGGCGTCTGCCCCGGTGATCGAGCCATCGCTGCTGGCAGCCGATTTTGCTTGTCTGGACCAGGAGATTCGCCGCTTGGAAGAGGCCGGGGCCCATGTCTTGCACCTGGACATCATGGACGGGCATTTCGTGCCCAACATCAGCTTCGGATTTCCCGTGATCGAGGCCATTCACCGCTCAACCCGCCTGCCGCTGGACTGCCACTTGATGATTTCCGAACCGGGCCGCTACCTGGAACGCTTCCGTGAGGTGGGCGCCGACCTGCTGACGATCCACGTCGAAGCGGAGGACGATCCGCGGCTGTTGCTGCGGGAAATCCGCCGCCTGGGGGCGGTCGCCGGATTGACGCTCAATCCGCCCACGCCGATCGAGGCCGTCGAGCCCTATCTACGCGACTGCGACCTCGTGCTGGTAATGAGCGTGATGGCCGGGTTCGGCGGGCAGGAATTCGAGCCGCAGGCCATTGATCGCTTGCGACATCTGCGGGCCGCGGGCGGAAACGATTTGCTGCTTTCGGTCGATGGGGGCGTCAACGAGCACACGATCGGGCTTTGTGCCGAGGCCGGCGCCGACCTGTTCGTCACGGGCTCGGCCCTCTTTGCACATCACGATTACCGCCAGGTGATGGAAGAATTCCGCCGCCTGGCACTTGCTCACAAGAACATTCAGGTTTGAATATGCTGCGCATTGTGCTCATCCGTCCGGGGGCGACGGATTACGATTGCGAAGAACGGATTCAAGGTGTTTTGGACATTCCGCTGAACCGCCAGGGCTTGATGGAAGTGGCCCGGACCGTCGATCAGTTGCGCGACAAGCGCATCGAGGTCCTCTACGCCTCGCCGTGCGCGTCGGCCGTGCAGAGCGCGGAGATCTTGTCGAAGGATCTCGACGTCCGCTCGAAGAAACTCGATCCGCATGCAGAACCTCAACCTGGGCCTGTGGCAGGGCATGCAGGTGGCCGAAGTCCGCCACAAGCAGCCCAAGGTTTATCGCCAATGGCAGGAGCAGCCGGAAAACGTCTGTCCGCCCGACGGCGAAATGATCGAACAAGGCCGAGCAGCGGATCCGCACGGCCCTGAACAAACTGCTGCGGCGTCATAAGGAGGGGGTGATCGGCCTGGTGATTCCCGAGCCGCTGGCCAGTCTCGTCCGCCGCTACCTCAAGAACGACGACTTGGGCGACCTGTGGAAGGCCCTCTCCGGCCACGGTAGCTGGGAAGTGCTTGATCTGGAACCGGCCCAAGTTCCCGTACTGAGCTAAGACCGTAGGGTGGACTTTAGCCCGCCTTATATACGAGGTGGGTTAAAGCCCACCCTACCAGGGACTCGAATATGTCTGACAGTTCAACCGATTCCAATAGTTGGAAAAACGCCATGAAGCGCCCCAAGCGGGGCGTGCCGGAAGGGTTGTGGATGCGTTGTCCCGGCTGCGAGGCAACCATCTTTCGCAAGGAAGCCGAAAAGCGTTTGGGCGTCTGCCCGGAGTGCGACTACCACTGGTATGTCTCGGCCCGGCAGCGGATCCGGCAACTCTTCGACGAAGGCACATTCGAAGAGTGGGATGCCGACCTGGAGCCGACCGATCCGCTGGAGTTCGTCGACAACGCCCCCTATCGCCAGAAGCTCGCGGAGGAGCAGAAACGGACCGGGCTGAAGGATGCCGCTCTGACCGGAACGGGCATGATCCGCGCCCGCCGCGTGGCCTTCAGCGTGACCGACTCGGCCTTCATCATGGGCAGCATGGGCAGCGTGGTGGGCGAGAAGCTCACTCGTTGCATCGAGCGGGCCACGCAGCAGCACTTGCCGCTGATCATCGTATCGGGCTCCGGCGGCGGGGCCCGCATGCATGAAGGCATGCTCTCGCTAATGCAAATGGCCAAGGTCTCAGCGGCCTTGGCACGTTTCGATACGGCCGGCGGATTGTTTATTTCCGTGCTCACTAACCCAACGATGGGGGGGGTTGCAGCCAGTTTCGCTTCGCTGGGCGATGTCGTTTTCGCCGAGCCCAAGGCCCTGATCGGCTTCGCCGGCCCGCGGACCATCAAGGCCACGATTCGCATCGAACTGCCCAAAGGCTTCCAGACGAGCGAATTCCTGCTCGAGCACGGTTTCATCGACCGCATCGTTCGACGTTGCGATTTGCAGAGCGAAATCGCCCGCACGATCGACTACTGCGGAAAATAAATTCCTTTCTACGAACTTATCCCTTGCAAAACTGCGCGTATTAGAATAGAGATATAGGCAGGATTGAATGTTAGGATTTGGTTAGTTCGTTTTTGGGGCGAGACGTTATGGGACTCTTTGATTTTTTCAAGGCCAAGGTCGCTAATACCGGCGTTGACATTTCCAAGCGTTACGCCTTGCTGCGGGAGGCCGTATCCGGCACGATGTCGAAGTTCTACAAGGCCAAGGACTTGCGCACCAACCAGATCGTGGGTCTGAAGGTCCTTGACCGTGAAAAGACGGCAGCCTTCGAGGACCGTTTCCGGGGTCTGAAAAAGCCGACCGAGGGCGAAGTGGGGATGTTATTGAAGCACCCCCGCTTGGTGCAAACGCTGGAACACGGTACTACAACCAGCGGCAGCCAATACATAGCCTTGGAGTTCATCGACGGCGCCGACTTCAACTCCCTGATCATCGCCCGCGACCCCGTGCTGGACGGCAACCGCGTGCGGTTCATTCGCCAGGTTGCCGAGGCCGTCGCGGCGATGCATGCGGCGGGCTTCGTGCATCGCGACATTTCTCCGCGCAACTTCCTTCTGGCCGACCGCGCCAAGTTGGAACTCAAGCTGATCGATTTCGGCGTTTCCCTGCCGTGCCAGCCGCAGTTTCAGCAGCCGGGCGTCCGCACCGGCAATCCGAACTACATGGCCCCGGAGATCGTTCGCCGCAAGGTCACCGACCAGCGGGTCGACGTCTTTGCCTTCGGCGTCTCGGCCTACGAGATTTGCACGGGCGAGCTGCCGTGGCCGCGGGGGACCACGGGCATGGCGGCCATGTCGCACGACAAGCCGCCGATCGACATCCGTCAACTCCGGCCCAAACTCCATCCCGAGCTGGCCAAGGCCATTCATTGGTGCCTGGAAGCCGAACCAGCCCGCCGCTGCCCGACGATGGAGAAGTTCTTACAGGCTATTCGCAACGTGGACCGGGATGAAGTGTAGCGCGGATTATTCGCCCATGGTGGCGAAATTACGGAAGAAGGCAAGCCCCGCGGCCTGGCTCTTCTCGGGGTGGAACTGCGAGGCGAAGACATTCTCGCGCCAAATCATCGAGCAGAACGGGCTGCCGTAGTCGGTCGTCGTGGCGACGACGTTAGCGTCTTGCGGGACTACGTAATACGAGTGTACGAAGTAGAAATAGGCGCCGGGTCCATGCCCTCCAGGACGGGAGGCCGCCGGGCGAAGTCGACCTGGTTCCAGCCCATGTGGGGTATGGAGTAGCCGTGCGGCAACTCGAAGCGGACGACATCGCCGCGGAGGACGCCCAGGCCCTCGTGGCGGCCGTTTTCGTAGCTCACGTCGAAGAGCATTTGCAGGCCGAGGCAAATTCCCAGGAACGGCTTGCCGGCATCAATGGCCGCCAACACCGGGCCCGTGAGCTTGCGGTTCCGCAATTCGGCGATGGCATCCTCAAAGGCGCCGACGCCTGGCAGGACGATCTTGCCCGCCTTGGCCACGACCGCCGGGTCGTTGGTGACGACGGCCGGATGGCCGACCTTTTCAAATGCCTTTTGCACGGAGCGGAGGTTGCCCATGCCATAGTCGATGATGGCGATTGCGGGATTGCCGTTCTCGGCCCTTTCTTGCATGACGTATTGCCTTTTCCTTTGTTAATCGCTTATTGCGGCCCTTCGTTACTCATTGTAAAAGGTTTTGTTCGCCATGGGAATTGCCCTAGAACGTTCGGAAGAAATGGGCGGAAGCTTAGGAAAAACGCGGGGCTCGCACCAATTTCTTCCGAACGTTCTCAGTCGGAGATAGGCTGCAGCGGCAACTCCACGATGATGTCCGTTCCCTTGCGAGAATTGCTCTTGATGACCGCTTGACCCCCGAAGACCTTGGCCCGCTCTCGAATGCCCTCCAGGCCAAAATGGCCTTCGCCCACGTGGTCCACTGGGAACCCCACTCCCCAGTCCCGAACCTCGATCCGCAGCTGATTGTCGTGCCGCATCAGCTCGACCTTCACCTTCTTGCTCTGGCTGTGGCGGCAAGCGTTCGTGAGGCACTCCTGAACGATACGAAAAATCGCGTTTTCCAGCATGGGGGCCAGATTGAGCTGCGGCACGTTGGAACGGAACTTGATCTTGACCTTGTTCTGTTTGCCGCATTCCTTGGCAAGACTCTCGATGGCAGCGAGAACTCCGCCCTCGTCAAGTTGCGGCAGGCGAAGACCGCCGATCAGCCGCCGGGCCTCGGCATGGCCTTCACGCAGCAGTCGCATTCCCAGGGCCAATGCCTCGGATGCCGCTTCGGGAGTCGTATCCTTGAACGACTGGTAGGCCTCGAACTGCATGAGCGCTGCCGCCAATAGCTGGGCCAATCCGTCGTGTATTTCACAGCTTATCAGGTGCCGTTCGTGGTCGCTGGATTCCAGCATGTGTCGCAGGGTGCCGCGTTCCCGTTCCAGGGCGGCTTGGGCCTTCTTGCGTTCCGAGATGTCGCGAATGATAGCGGCGGCACACCACAGATCCGACATTTTGAAGGCGGAGACGGCAATCTCGATGGGGAATTCGCTGCCGTCTTTCCGCAACGCCGTCAACTCCAAGACGCTTCCCACGGCTTTGCCGTGTCCTGAAACCTTGAAGTTGCCGAATGCCTTGATCGCCTGTCGAGCATAGCGGGCGGGCGTGAGGATGGCGTGGACGTCGCGCCCCAGCATTTCATCGCGGGAGTAGCCGAACATCCTTTCCGCGGCCGGGTTCCAATAGACGGCTTTGCCGTCGTTATCGACCATCACCACGGCATCCAGCGCCGAGTCGCAAATCGTGTGGACCCGCTCGTTGCTCTCGCGCAGCGCGGCTTCAGCGCGCTTGCGTCAGTGATGTCCCGAAAGAACTTGATGAGGCACGGACGTTCATGGTAAGTAATCGCTTCGCCCGTGATGTCGGCATAAAAAACGGCGCCGTCTTTTCGCAAGACAGGGGCATCCTCGTGGATCCGCATGCGACCTGCCGCCTGAGCCTGGAATTTCTCCAGGGCGGTGGGCAGTTCCTCCCTGGGATGGATGTCCATGACCGACAGGGACAGCAACTCCTTTTCCGAGTAACCAAGCATTTGACAGATTGCCGGATTCGCCCTCACGAAACGCTTCGTTTCGACATCCGCAATCAGCAGACCGTCCACCATGCCATCGTAGATGGCTTGAAGTTCGTCGTGGCTTTGCTGAGAGGTTTCGTGCATGGCCCGCCTTTTTGGCATGGCGGGGAGAGTAGATAGGTACACCCTAATTGTACCACGCTTGCGAATCGATCAAGGAGGGGGGGCTTGGGGCAAGATCAAAAGGGCGCATCAGACCATCTTCGCAAGCCCTTGTCAGCAAATGACTTGCAGGTCTGCGGCCGCACTTGCGGTCTTGGCGGATGGTTGTAAAGTAATGTGTGAACCCAAACGGTAAGGAAGACGAATGAGAAGGATGAAGCCGGTGGTGATCGCGGCGCTGTTCGCCGCCGTGGCGGCGGTGACCGCCCAGGCCGCGGACCACTGGTTCGGCCGCAAGGCGCCGCGCAGGGCGAGGCCTGGATGGACCTCCGCATGGGACACGGCTCGGACATGCTATACTCGAGCCGGCAGCTCGAGCCGGAAGGCCGCATGATCGACTGCGGTGGACGGTTCTGCTCGATCGCGCTGGCACGCGGCGGCAAGTTCGTGCTGGTCAAGACTTCAAGCCAGCTCGTGTCGGTCGACGCCGAGCTGTTCAGGACCGTCCAACAAACCGTTTTCCCCGCTAAGAACGGCGGCTCGATGCACGGGCTGGCCGTCGCCGCCGATGATGCGACTGCCTACGTCAGCGGCGGCAAAGACCGGCTGTTCGTGGTCGACGTTGCCCCCAGCGGCACATTCAAGTTCAGCGGCCAAATCAATCTGGCCGATGCCGGCCGGCCGACCAATCCGCTCGGCGTGGCATTGACGCCCGATGCAAAGCGGGCCGTCGTGGCGCGTTCCATCGCCAACGACGCTGTCGTCGTAAACCTCGCCAGCGGTGAGATCGAGACCCGCGTGCCGCTGGGCACCTGCCCCTACGGCGTCGCCATCTCGAAGGATGGCCGCTGGGCGTTTGTCTCGAATTACGGCGGCCGTCGGCCAGTCAAGGGCGAGCAGACGGAGAGGTCGGCCGGCGCCGCGGTGGCGGTCGACGCACGTTCGATTCCGCTGGGCGGCACGGTCAGCGTGATCGATCTGGCCGGCAAGCCGCGGGAGATCGAGCAGATCCAAGTCGGGCTGCATCCCTCGGAATTGTTGTTGGACCCGGCCGGCCGCCGGTTGTACGTGTCCAATGTCGGCGAGCGATTCGGTCAGCGTGATCGACCCGGCAGCCCGCCGCGTGGTCGGCACGCTCGACACCAAGCCGGACCCGTCGCTGCCGTGGGGTTCGCTGCCCGACGGGCTGGCGTTGTCGGCCGACGGCCAGACGCTGTACGTCGCCGACGCCGGGATCAACGCCGTGGCCTGCATCCGCCTGGACAAGCCCGCCGAAACGCCGCGACTCATCCCGGCCGGCTGGTTTCCGGGCGGGTTGTGCGTGCGCGGGCGGGAGTTGTTCGTGTCGAACGTGCGCAACGGTCTGCAAAAGGTCCTGTCGGCCAAGGACCAGGCGGAGGTCATGGCGCGCGACGCCCGCGCTCGCGGCAACGCGCACCTGGCCTTCGCCGTCCGCTCGGCCCAGCGCTCCCAGTCTTCGGTCGCGGCGGTGCCCGTGCCGGCTCGACTCGGCGAGCCGTCGGTCATCAAGCACGTCGTCTACGTCATCAAGGAGA
This sequence comes from uncultured Planctomycetia bacterium, assembly GCA_963779975.1. Classification (GTDB taxonomy): domain Bacteria; phylum Planctomycetota; class Planctomycetia; order Pirellulales; family Thermoguttaceae; genus JANXQG01. Next base: position 295,117 of record CAWAAL010000002.1, read on the forward strand.
ACAAGACGTACGACCAATTGCTGGGCGACATCGGCAAGGGGAACAGTGATCCGAAACTCTGCAATTATGACCGCACGGTGATTCCCAATCACAAGTCCCTCGCCACGACGTTTGCGCTGTTGGACAATTATTACTGCAACGGCGTGAACTCGGCCGACGGCCATGCGTGGTGCTTGCAGGGATTGACGACGCCCTACCGGGAGAAGGATCGCGACGGCCACCGCTGCGCCTACGACTTCGGCACCGACGAACTGTGCTACGCGGCCTGCGGGTTCACGTGGGACCTGGCGTTGCTGGCGGGCCGCTCGTTCCGCAACTACGGCGAACTCGATTTCCCGGTAAGGACTGGCGGCAGCACCTACCATGATTTTTACACGGACTGGAAAACGAAGGCCGGCAAGACGGGGTTCCGTTGCGTCTACCAATTGGAGGCCCTGCGGCAGCTACAGTTGCCCGACGTTTCCCGGTTGGGACCTGGCCATCCCCGACCAGGTGCGGGCCGATGCGTTCCTGAAGGAGCTTGCAGAGTTCGAGCGGCAGGGGACATACCCGGACTTTGTCATCCTCTATCTGCCCAACGACCACACCGGCGGGCGAACTCAAGGCGCAATCCTATCTTGCCGACAACGACCTTGCGCTAGGCCGTTGCGTCGAGGGGTTGTCGAAAAGCCGCTTCTGGAAAGACATGGCCAGTCTTCGTGATCGAGGACGACCCGCAATCGGGCCAGGACCACGTGGACGGTCATCGATCGATCTGCCTGGTGGCGAGTCCCTGGGCCAAGCGTGGCGCGGTGGTGAGCAAGTTCTACAACGAAAGCGCCGTGCTCCACACCATCGGCCGGATTCTCGGCCTGCCGCCGTTGAACCAGATGGTCGCCGCGGCGCCGACGATGGCCGATTGCTTTGAAGCGACGCCGGACCCGACGCCCTACCGCTGCCTCGTGCCGGAATTCCCGCTGAACGTGCCCAAGCCGCCTCACGCGCAGGCCAAGCGACGCGCCGACAAGAAACTGGCCGCGCGGATCGCCGCGCTTCGATTTCTCCAAGCCCGACCTGATCGACGACGACGTGTTGAACCGTGCCGTCTGGATGGAGACGCGGCCCGGCGAGCGTTATCCGGCCGAGTACGCCGGCGCGCATGGCAAAGGCCTGAAGGCGCTGGGCCTGACGCTGGCCGACCTCGACCATGACGAGGAATTCCGTACTACCTGGCCGGCAACGGCGCGTCCTTGAGCTTCCAAACGTCGTTCATCTTCACCATGGACCATTGCACCTCGCCGGCGGACTCGCCCGTCTTGGCATCCTTGACGATTACGGTAACCGTGGCCGAGTCGCCGGATATGACGGGCGGCTTACCTTCGTAGCGGTAAGCTGAGTAGCGCAATAACGCCTCGCCGGATGGTGCGCAGCCGGCGGCGAATAGCCTTCCGATGATCTTCAGTTCGCTGGGGGTTTGAGCAAAGTCATCGACGTCCGCGACAAGCCTGAGAATTCGCATCTCGACGGGGACATCGGGATGCAACGGTGGGGGACGATCACAACCCAACGTGACGATGCCCGGCAGGAGCAGAAGCGTCCAGGCGGCGAGCTTGCGAGTCTCGGGGTGAATACTGTACATGACTGACGTTCTCCGCGCAGGCTTGTGGTTAAGAGAAATTCCTCACCAACGCGTAGGGTGTGTGAAGCGAACCGCCGGGGAAACGGTGGGTTACGCACGGTGTCCAACCCTTGAAAACGCTTATCGCTGTTCTGGACCGGTTCGCGTAACGCACCATGGATTCTCCTGTGCTCCACCCACCCTACCGTGAGAAATGCGGACTAGAACGGCCGGGCCGCGACATCGCCGCCCGAAATCGTCGCCAATGCCTGCCAGACGCCGATGCTGACGGAATTGGAGACGAAACCGACCGCGCCGTCGGCCATGACGACGTTCACGCCTCCGGGATGCTGGCTGCGTGCGGCGGCCCAGATGTTGGCATTCGAGCGGTTCTGGGTGCAGTGCATGGGATCGCTGACCGGAATCGTCAGATCGCAGACCGGCACCACGTCGAAAGCTTGGTCGGTCGAATTGGAGCCATTGGCATTGGGATGCGTCTTGGCCATGAATCCCCCCGCGCCCGGCATGTTGATGGCCCAGGTTCCCCGCCCTTCCGCCTGGCTGTTGATGAAGCAAACCTCGCTGACGGCCATCGTGTTGGAAAGCCCGTCATGGACCGATGCCGGCTGGACGCCGCAGTTGGGACAGACCTTCCAAGCACCTAGGTATGCCTGGCTGCCAAGCGCTGTAGCACTGTAGGTCGTGTTCCAACCGGGAATGTAGGTCACGCCAAACAGTCCGTCTAAGGGCGAAGAGGCGGGTGTGCCGTCCGAGTTGGTCTTGTTGATATAGATCCCCGCGCCCCAGCAGGCCGCATAGTTGCCCCGAGACATGATGTACGGGCCTTCGATGTCCCAATCGTTCGTGTCGTAGGCGGGGTTCCGCCTCACGGAACTGGGGCAGATATAGACGGCGATGTTCTGCGTGCTTGCTCCTGTGTGGTCGAGGTCGAATCCCCACTCGAGATCGTCGACTTCGTTTGCGTTAGTGGTGGCGAAAGACACCATCTCGTCGTAAAGCTTTGGGTTGTCGAGATAGGCGATAAGGAAATGGTTCCAATTCAGGCCCTGGCATTGGACACAATTGTACGCGCCGCTGGAACACCAGGACATGGTTGGGTCGGAGCATAGCGTTGCGCCTGGTGGAAATGTGCCGAACGCCTCCACGTGGCTTCCCAGGGCGAGGCCGATCTGCCGCAGATTGTTCGCGCATTGGGCGCGTCGCCCCGCCTCCCGGCCGGCCTGGACCGCTGGCAGCAGCATTGCGATCAAAGCGCCGATGATCGTAATCACGACAAGAAGCTCGACGAGTGTAAAGCCGCAAGGCTGGTGACGGGTTGACAACTGCCGACAAGAAGGAAATAAGTTCATCCCTGGATCCTTCGAATTTGGGCTCTCTTACGAAAACATTCTCCGCACCCCTTTGAGTGAGGGGGGAGGCAGGACTAAGGGCGAATCGCCTTTCCGACACCACCAACTGCTTTCCTTTGTAAAGCCAAAGACCCCGTTTGTCCATCCCTGAAAACGAGTTGAATCAATTTCTAACATTCGTACCCAGAATTCATCTCGTCGGTTTTTTTTTCAGAAGATGGAATATTTTTTCAAAAAAAACTGAAAAAAAGTAAACTCCATGTGGGCGGATTTTTCCAATTGTGCTGATTATGCCCAATATTCTTTCAATGCCGATGGCGACGGCTGCCGATGCACAAAGGTAAGCAACCGAAATATGCTTTGCATCGAAGGGGGGAAATCCATGATTCGCCGCATTATCTTCGCGCTGGCCTGTACCGCCGCCCTCGCCGCGGTCTACCTTACACCCAAAGCCAATGCCCAGGCTTTCAACGAACAGTGGGGCCAGTCCTACAGCACTCAGGACTGGAACCGCATGTATCACTACCCCTATGTTTATTATCCCCAGAACTTTTGGGGGCCGGACTACTACCGCAGCTCGGGGAACATGTATTATCGGTATCCGCCCGAAATGCAAATTCCCGTCTATAACCGCCAATGGCATAACGAATACCCCCAAGACAGGCGGTATTATGGCGGCCACCACTTCAATCTGGACGTGTTCTAATTCGGAAAGCTGATTGCCAGGTTGGGGTCGAACCCCTAGAATACCTGTCGAAAAGTTACCCGACGAACACAATCTGGTTGTTGATGATGGAAACGGTGAACGCCGTCCCGGTATTTCTCATGTTTGGCTGCGTGGCGGGGCTGGCCGTCGCGTTGTTCGCGATTGCCGCGCTGCTGAATCCGCGGCAGTACGTGGGCCCCGTGCAGAAAATGCCCTACGAGAGCGGGATGGACCCCATCCATGACACCCGCCGGCGATTCGACGTCCGTTTCCATTTGATTGCCATCGCCTTCCTGGTCTTCGACGTCGAAGTCCTGTTCCTCTATCCTTGGGCGGTGGCCGCCAAGCGGCCGGACGATACGGTGGCGGCCTCCGTAGGACGGGCTGGCGATTCGGCATTGCGGGATCGTTTGTCAAATTCAACGCAGGCTGGAAGCCAACGCTACGAAGAGGATGCTACGCAGGCTGGAAGCCTACGCTACAAGTACGACATTGATGCCGCAGTGCAGGACGGCCTGGCCAGCGACCGGCATATCGTCTTTGCTGGCGCGATGGTGTTCATCGCGCTGCTGGGCTTGGGCTTCGTTTACGATTGGCGAAAGGGCGTCTTTCAATGGCGGTAGCCGATCTGATGGATCAAGTCGCCACGACCCGGCTCGACGAGTTGGTCAGTTGGTGCCGCAAGAACAGCCTCTGGCCGATGCCCTTCGCCACGGCTTGCTGCGGCATCGAATTGATGGCCGCCGGCGCCAGTCGTCACGACATCGCGCGCTTCGGCGCGGAGGTCTTTCGCTTCAGCCCCCGGCAGTGCGACCTGATGATCGTCGCCGGCCGCGTGGTGATGAAAATGCTGCCCGTGCTGCAGCGCATCTGGCAGCAGATGCCCGAGCCCAAGTGGTGTATTTCCATGGGTGCGTGCGCGTCGACGGGCGGAGTGTTCGACACCTACTGCGTCGTGCAGGGGATCGATCGCTTCATTCCCGTGGACATGTACGTCCCGGGTTGCCCGCCGCGGCCGGAGCAATTGATCCAGTCGGTGGTCGATTTGCAAGAGAAGATCCAGCGCGAAGGGACGATGTTCGGCAAGGAGTTCTACGCGGCATCGCGGCAGCAGACCAAGCGGGCCTTGCAGGAGCCGTGATATGCCGATCGAAGAGACCGTCGATGCCCTGCGCGCCGCCTATGGCGATTTGCCCGTAAGCGAGTTTGGCGGCGATACGCGCGTGGTCGTGCCGGCGGAAGAGATTTACGACGTCCTCAAGCTGCTGAAGGAAAAGCACGGCTTCGACCTGCTGGTCGATATCACCTGCGTCGACTACTTGAACTATCCCGGGGCGAAGGACCGCTTCGGCCTGGTGTATCTGCTGGCCGGCACGGTCGCCAATCAGCGGCTGACGGTGCGGACCTTCGTCAACGAGCCGCGACCCGGAGTACCGGGTGCCCCGACGGTCCGCTCGGTGGTGGGCCTGTGGGAAGCGGCCAACTGGCTGGAACGCGAGGTCTGGGACATGTTCGGCATCCATTTCGAAGGCCACCCGGATCTGCGACGGATCCTCATGCCGGAGGAGTTCACGGCCTTCCCGCTCCGCAAGGACTATCCGCTGCAAGGACTCGGCGAGCGGCATAACTTCCCCGTTTTGAAGAGAGGGGAAAGCTGAACGATGAGGAAATCTCAAATCCGAAATCCGAAATCCCAAACAAATTCGAAATTCCAAATCGGAATGACCAAAACGGTATTGGGTCTTCTTGGTTCGGGTTCTGAGTTCCTCTTGGGTGCGGGGTTTGCGAAATTCTGTTTGCGATTTCAGATGTGCAATTTGGGATTTCTTTGAGATTTAGGACTTGCGATTTGGGATTTTCCCCATGCCTTTGACGCTCTCCGAACTTGCCGACGACCATGCCCAAGACGGCGGGCAGCCGTACCTGTGGACGATGAATTTCGGGCCGCAGCACCCGGCGACCCATACCACCTTGCGCCTGGTGCTGAAGCTGGACGGCGAGCGCGTGGCCGACGCCATCCCCGACATCGGCTTTCTGCACTCGGGCTTCGAGAAGATCGGCGAGAGCCTCGATTTCAACCAGTACGTGACGGTCACCGACCGCATGAACTATATCTCGCCCATGTCCAACAACGTCGCCTGGCACATGGCGGTCGAGAAGCTGCTGGGCATCGAAGTCACGCCGCGGTGCAGCTACATCCGCACGATCATTTGCGAACTGATGCGGCTCAGCGACCACCTGCTTTGCCTGGGCGCGATGGGCCTGGACATCGGCGCTTTCACGCACTTCATCTACGCCTTCAACCCGCGGGAGACGATCTACGACATCTGCGAGGCCCTCTGCGGCGCCCGCTTCACGAACAGCTATACCCGCGTGGGCGGGGTGATGCGCGACATCACGCCGCTGGTCGTGGAAATGATCCGCGACTTCCTCGCCGGGATGCCGCGGGTGATGGACGACATGGACCGGCTGATGGGCAAGAACCGCATCTTCGTCGATCGCATGCAGGGCGTCGGCCTGTTGACCAAGGAAGAGGCGATCAATCGCAGTTGCACGGGCCCGGTCGCCCGGGCCAGCGGCGTGGTCCGCGACCTCCGCCGCGACGAACCGTACCTGTCCTACGCCGATTTCGACTTCCAGGTCTGCTGCGCCCGTGAAGGCGACTGCCTGGCGCGGTACCAGGTCCGCATGGCCGAGATGGAGGAGAGCCTGAAGATCCTCCATCAGGCCGTGGAAAACATCCCCCCGGGGCCGGTCAACGTCGGGCCCGACCGCCGTTCCATCCTGCCGCCGCCGGGCAAGGTCTGGACGACGATCGAGGGCCTGATCTCGCACTTCGAACTGGTGATGCCCAACCGCGGCATGCCCGTGCCCAACGAGGAAGTCTACTGTGCCACCGAGGCGCCCAACGGCGAGTTGGGCTTTTACGTCGTCGGCGACGGCAGCCCGCGGGCCTATCGCGCCCGCTGCCGGCCGCCTTCGTTCATCCATTTTGCCCTGTTTCCGCACTTGATCCGCGGCCATACGCTGAGCGACGTCGTGGCCGTGTTGGGCAGTTTGAACATCATCGCGGCGGAGTTGGATCGCTAAACGACCGTAGGGCGGGCTTTAGCCCGCCCGCACGTACAAGCGGGGGTAAAGCCGCACCCTGCCAGAAAACACACATGCAAACGACACAAGCACCACCGACCGAAACGCCGACCAGGCCGTTTCTCAGCCGTGAGATCCGCACGGCGATCGAGGCCTATTACCCGCGCTACCCGTCGCGGCGGGCGGTCGTGCTGCCGGCGCTGCACGTGGTCAACGAGCGGCTGGGCTACGTGCCGCTGGAGGCCGTGATCGAGATCGCCCAGATGCTCGGCCTGGCGCCGGCCCAGGTGCAGGACACGCTCAGCTTCTATCACTTCTTCCCCCAGGACAAGCCGTGCGGCAAGTTCAAGGTGTGGATGTGCCGTTCGCATCAGTTGCTCGTGCTGCGAAGGCGAGGTGCTGATGGATTACCTGGCCCAGAAGCTCGGTATTCGAGCCCGGCGAGACCACGGGCGACGGCCGCGTGACGTTGCTCGCCGCCGAATGTCTCGGGGCCTGCGACTTCGCCCCCGCGATGTTGGTGAACGATACGCTGTACAAGACCATGACCCGCGAGAAGATCGACGCCTTCGTGGAGATGGTCCGCTCCGAGAAGAGTTGAAGCCCCAAGTCCCAAGCCCCAAGTCCCAAGCCCTAAGACCCAAGACCTAAGACCCAAGACCTAAGACCCAAGACCTAAGACCCAAGACCTAAGACCTTTCCCCGTGCCGACCTACGAACCCGTACTGCTGGCGAACATTCACAAGGAGAACAGCCACAAGCTGGCCGTCTACGAGGCCGGCGGCGGGTATCGCGCCCTGCGCAAGGCACTGAAGGAAATGAGCCCCGACGACGTGGCTGCCGCCGTGCGGACGGCCGGGACTGCGGGGCCGCGGCGGGGCCGGCTTTCCCCACGGCCTTGAAGTGGTCGTTCCTGCCCAAGGACCATCCCGGGCCGATTTATCTCTGCGTCAATGCCGACGAGAGCGAGCCGGGCACCTTCGTCAACCGCGTGCAGATGGAGCACGATCCGCACCAGATCGTCGAAGGCATCATCCTCAGCGCCTACGCCACCAAGACGACGACCGCCTACCTCTATCTGCGCTACGAGTACCCGCTTTCCTACCAGCGGATGCAGGCGGCCATCGACGAGGCCTACGCGGCCGGCTACCTGGGCAAGAATATCCTCGGCTCGAACTTTTCGCTCGATCTGTTCATCCATCGCGGGGCAGGGGCCTATGTCTGCGGCGAAGAAACCGGCCTGATCGAGAGCCTGGAGGGCAAGCGGGCCTGGCCGCGGATCAAGCCGCCCTTTCCCGCCGTGGAAGGCCTCTTCCGCAAGCCGACCGTGGTGAACAACGTCGAGACGATGGCCTGCGTGGTCCACATCATCGATCGCGGCGTCGCAGTGGTTCCGCTCGATCGGCGTGCCGCCCAATCCCAACGATCCCCGCGACGTCGGCAGCCTGGGCCCGAAGCTGTACGGCATCAGCGGCCACGTCAACAAGCCCGGCTGCTACGAGGCCCCGCTGGGCATCACGGCGCGGCAGGCGATCGACGAGCTGGCCGGCGGCGTGTGGAAAGGCCGCAAGGCCAAGGCCGTCGTCCCCGGCGGACTGAGCACCGGCGTGATGACGGCCGACGAACTGGACACGCCGCTGGACTTCTCCAGCCTGATGAAGGTCGGCTGTCTCGGCCTGGGCACGGCCTGCCTGATCGTGATGGACGAGACCTATCCGATGATCGATTTCCTGTATAATAGCTGCCGCTTTTTCGCCCACGAAAGCTGCGGCCAATGCACGCCTTGCCGCGAAGGCACGCACTGGTCGATGATGATCCTCGACCGGATCAAGGCCGGCCGCGGGCGGTTGATCGACCTGGACTACCTGGCCGAGATCGGCAACACGATCGGCATCATTCCCGGCACCACGATCTGCGGTCTGGCCGACGGCGCCGCCTGGCCCATCAAGACCACGATCCGCAAGTTCCGGCCCGAATTGGAAGAGTATATCAAGCGGACCAACCCCAGCGGCTATGCGAGCACGGAAGCCGCCAAGGCGCTGGCGAGAAGCAACGGAAAACCGCACAGGTGAAAAACAAATTCCAAACTTGGAATTTGTTTGAGATTTCGGATTTAGAATTTGGAATTTATTCCGTTATGCCCAAGATCACCATCGACGGACGCGAAATCGAACTGCCCGACGGCCAGCGCATCAACGCCATCGAGGCCGCCAAGCGGGCCGGCGTCGAGATCCCGCACTACTGCTACCATCCCGGCCTGCCGGTCGTGGGCAGTTGCCGCATGTGCCTGATCGAGACGGGCAATCGCGACGCGAAGACGGGCGAGATCAAGATGCAGCCCAAGCTCGTGCCCGGCTGCACCGTGCCGGCCACCGACGGCCTGGTGATCGTCACCGCGAACGAGAAAGTGCGGCAGGCCCGGGCGATGGTCGAAGAGGACCTGCTCCTGCGGCACCCGATCGATTGCCCGATCTGCGACAAGGCGGGCGAGTGCGTGTTGCAGGACTACCATTTCCGCTACGGCCAGGCCAGCCGGCGGACCGACGTCATGCCCTTCACCAGCCGCAAACGCGACCTGGGCGACGTCAACTTGTTCATCGACCGCTGCGTGATGTGCTCGCCGCTGCGTGCGTTTCTGCACGCGAAGTCAGCGGCACGGCCGAACTGATGGTCGCCAACCGCGGCGCCCACGAAGAAATCGACGTCGTGCCCGGCTTCCCGCTGCACAACGAGCTTTCGGGCAACGTGGTCGACCTCTGCCCCGTCGGGGCCCTGGCCGACAAGGATTTTCTCTACCAGCAGCGGGTCTGGTTCATGCGGCGGCACGCGGGCGTTTGCACCGGCTGCTCGGTCGGCTGCTCGATCTGGATCGAGGAGAACCAGGACCATGTCTATCGCCTCAAGCCCCGCGAGAATCCGCTACGTCAACAAGTGGTGGATCTGCAACCAGGGCCGCTACGGCTACCATCACGTCCACGACGAGAAGCGGCTGGCCGCTCCGCGGCTTCGCCAAGACGGCAAGACGGTCGATCTGAACTGGAACGGCCTGCCCGAGGAACTGAAGAGCAAACTTTCCGCCGCCGGCCGACTGGGCGGCGTGCTCTCGCCGTTTCTTAGCGTGGAAGAGGCCTACCTGCTGGCCAAGCTGCTGCGGTCGATCGATCCGCAGGCGGTGCTGGCCATGGGGCCCGTGCCGACGGTCGGCGAAGACCAGAAGTTTCCCGGCGGGTTCATCATCTCGGCCGAAAAGGCGCCCAATCGCCGCGGTGTCGAGGAGATCCTTGGTTACTTCATGCACAAGGTGCTCTCGTTCGAAGACTTTCTCAAGGGACTTGACCAAACCGAGTTCGGCGGCGTGTGGGTTTCCGGCGGTTACAAGGGACCGTGGATCGAGGAACCGGTTGCACGGCGGTTCGAGAAGGTCCCGCTCTTGATCGTGCAGGACCTGTTCCCTTCGCCGCTTTCGGAGCGGGCCACCTACGCGTTGCCCGCCGCGGCCTTTGCCGAGCGCGACGGCTCGTACATGAACCGCAGCGACCGGCTGCAAACCGCGACCATGGCCGTGCGTCCGCCGTGGGGCGTGCGGGCCGAGGGCGGCCTGTTCTGGCAGATGCTCGGCCGCAAGGGGCTTTACAATTCCCGTGCGGTGTTGGACGATCTCAGTCGCGAAGTGCTCTATTTCGCCCCCGCCGCCGGCCCCTTGCCGGAAACCGGCCTCGATATGAAGATCAACAAGCTGGCAACAAGTTGGCGTGAACACCATGCTCCCCATCATCGTTGTCGCTCTGATCAAGATCGGCCTGGTAATCGCCGGGCTGATGACGGCTGCCGCCTACCTGGTGCTGGGCGAGCGCTGGATCGCCGCCTGGATCCAGGACCGCCGAGGCCCGAACCGCGTGGGCATTCCGCTGACCAAGATCCGCCTGTTCGGCCTGGGCCAACCGCTGGCCGACGGCGTGAAGTTCCTCTTCAAGGCCGAGTACACGCCCGCTCACGTCGATAAGGGGTTGTACTTCTTCGCCCCCATGACGATTTTCGTCACGGCGATCGCGGTCTTCGCCGTCATCCCCTTCGGCAGCGTCTTGCCGGACCATATCTTCCCGGCAAGCTGGGGCGTCCAGGAACCGATCGAGCTGGTGATCGCGCCGGGCGTCGACGTGGGCATGATCTTCGTCTTCGCCATGGGCAGCATCGCCGTCTATGGCGTGGTGCTGGGCGGTTGGGCCAGCAACAACAAATACAGTTTCCTGGGCGGACTGCGGAGCAGCGCCCAATTGATCGGCTACGAACTGCCCATGGGACTGGGCATCCTGGGCGTGGTGCTCAGTTCGGGCTCGTTGCGATTGGACGCGATCATGGAGCACCAGGCGCGCACGGGGGCTTGGAACGCCTTCGTGCAGCCGCTGGGGATGCTCGTCTTTTGCGTGGCCGCCTTTGCCGAGGCCAGCCGCCTGCCCTTCGACCTCCCCGAGGCCGAGCAGGAACTGATCGGCGGCTATCACACCGAATATTTCGGCATCAAGCTGATGATGTACCTGGTGGGCGAGTACCTGCACATGGTCGCGGCGGCCTTCCTGATCGTGATCTTGTTCTTCGGCGGTTGGCACTTCTGGGGCCTGACCGGAGCGAGCAGTCAACGTGACCTGGGTCGAGGCGATCCTGCGCATCGTGGTGCTCAACGTCAAGGTGCTGGGCGATGATCTTCTTCTTCATGGTGGCCCGTTGGAGTTGGGCCCGTTTCCGTTACGATCAATTGATGTCGCTGGCCTGGTTGGTGATGCTGCCGCTGGGCATGGTCAACCTGGTCTACGTGGCGATCTGGGAAGAGTACGGCGGGTCGTGGGCCCGCAGTGCCGGCTTTTCGCCACCGGTCGCCATGACGGTCTGTGGTTGGGCCGTGCTCTTGGTCACCTGGTACGTGGCCACGAAGATGACGCCGCCGATGAGCGACAACCGGCCCCGCCGCCAGGTCGAGATCGCCGATTCGAAGTGGACAGTTCGAAATGAGACAATGACAGAAATCCGGCGATCGAGTCGTAGGATCGGCCGATCCGAGTCCCAATTATTCCAGATCCTCATGATAGGATCCGCTCCACCCTACGAAACTATGAAAACCGACGATACCAAAGTCCGCTGGGTCGAGCCGCCCAAGCTGGGCATGTTGGGCAAGAGCTACCTGATGTTGTTCATCAAGGGCCTGACGACGGCCCTGCGGCACTTGTTCTTCCAGAAGAAGGTCACGCTCCAGTCGCCCGAGCAGCGACACGAGATCCGCGATCCGGTAAACTATCGCGGCGTACATCGTTTGAACAAGGACGAGCAGGGCCGCGTGAAGTGCGTCGCCTGCTTCCTCTGTGCCACGGCCTGCCCGGCCCATTGCATCGACATCGTGGCCGAGCCGAGCCCCTGGCCCGACCGGGAAAAATACCCCAAGGTGTTCAACATCGACGAGTTGCGTTGCATCTTTTGCGGGATGTGCGAGCAGGCCTGTCCCGTCGAGGCGATCGAATTGACGAGTTTCTACGACCTGACGGGGTCCAGCCGCGAGGAAATGATCTTCGACAAGGAAAAGCTGTTGAGCGTTTTCGACCAGACCAAGGACCGCGAGCCGATGCCTTCGAAGCGAGCGACCGATGCTGCCCAAGACAGGTTGGAAACTGATCCTACGCAAGACAGGTTGGAAACCTATCTTACGGAGGGAGGCTCGCCATGATTTCACCGCAAGCGACGCTTGCCTTGGGGACCGCGTTGGCGGCTGCGGGCCTGTGGTGGCTCTTGCCGGGCAGCAATTTGCGTTGGCGGATGCTGGGCGGCGTGCTGGCCGTCGCGGGGTTCGCACTCTTTGGCTCCCAAGTGCCCGCTGTGGGCGACTGGTTCACCAAGGGCATGTTCCACGCCATCGCCGCAGCGACGATCGTGGCCGCCGTGGCCACGATCAGTTGCCGCAGTCCCGTCTACTGCGCCATCTGGTTCGGCATGACGCTCACCGGCACGGCCGGATTGTTCCTCCTGGCCGGGGCCGAGTTCCTGGCCGTCGCCACGATCGTCGTCTACGCCGGGGCGATCCTCGTGACGTTCCTCTTCGTGCTCATGCTTTCCCAGCCGGAAGGCCACACGTCCTACGATCGCCGCAGTTGGGAGCCCATGGTCTCGGCCTTGACCGGCGCGGTGCTCGTCGGCGTTCTGACGACGATGATCGGCAGGGCCATCAACGAGGCGGAGAGTCTTTCCTCTACCCTTTCAGGACAAGGGCAGGGGGATGTAGGGCGGGCTTTAGCCCGCCCAGCGCGAAGGCGGGCTAAAGCCCACCCTACAGAAACCAGTCCTCTCCCGGCGGGAGAGAGGGACCGCCCCGTCCCGCCCACGATTTCGCAGCTGGGCGCCGAGCTTTTCACCCGTTACCTGGTCGCCGTGGAAGCGGCCGGGGCCTTGCTGTTCGCGGCCCTGGTGGGCGCCGCGGTGATCGTGACCCAAGGTCGCGCGGCCATGAAACGACCGGCTGCAACCGGCGCAGGAGGAACCGCTCATGCCTCCTGAACTGCCGGATAGATTGGCCGCCTTGCAGAGCTTTTTGTCGATTGGGGCCGTGCTGTTCGGCGTCGGGCTGATCGGCTTCTTGAGCCGGCGGAACATGATCGTCATGTTCCTCTCGGCCGAGATGATGTTGCAAGGCGTGTCGCTCAGCCTGGTGGCCTGGGGCCGTTATCACAACGACCTCGGCGGCCAGATGCTGGTGGTCTTCATCATCGCCGTGGCCGCCTGCGAAGCGGCCATCGCCCTGGCCCTGGTGCTCATGCTCTTCGAGCGCAAGAGGCCATCTCGATATCGCCATGTGGCAGGAACTGCGCGAGTCGAACCAGCCGCCGTTCGAAGAAGAACCGCTGCCGCCGCAGAACGACGAAGAACCCGCACATTGGCCGCACTTGACCCCGGCGGGCGTGTTGCCGGAATCGGTCGCCGAGGAAGATTCGTATCGTCCGAAGGTCTGAGTCAGAACATGGAATCGTACATTCCCAAGCTGCTGATCCTGATTCCCGCGCTGCCCTTGCTGGCCGCCGCGGTCGTCGCCGTGCTGGGCAAGCGGGTCTTGCGCGAGCAAAGCCACTGGCCCGTCGCGGTCGCCTTGGCCGGCTCCTGCCTGGCCAGCGTGGTGCTTGATCTTTGCCGTAGCAGCAGGCCGAGAAGGACCACGACGAGCATTTCGTGAAGCTGTGGACTTGGGCCGTCGTGGACAACAGTACTCAGTACTCAGTATCCAGTACTCAGCACGCAGGACCCGGTGCCCAGCACTCAACGCCCAGTACATCAGTCTCCCGCCTTCCGCATGGATATCGTGCTGCGGGCCGATTCGCTGACGGCCATCATGCTCGGCATGGTCACGTTCATCTAGCTCGCTGGTGGTGATCTACGCCAGCGGCTACATGCACGGCGATCCGGGCTATTGGCGGTTCTTCGCCTACGTGGCCCTGTTCGTCTTCTCGATGACGATGCTCGTGTCGGTGAGCAACTTCGTGCTGCTCTACGTCTTCTGGGAAGCGGTGGGCCTGTGCAGCTACCTGCTGATCGGCTTCTGGTTCGAGAAGCCGGCGGCGGCCGCGGCCGGCATGAAGGCGTTCCTGGTCAACCGCGTCGGCGATTTCGGCTTCGCCCTGGGCGTGTTCCTGCTCTGGACCACCTTCGGCACGCTCGACTTCCACGATTCCAAAGTCCAGACGGTCCCCGCCGCTGGTAGCCACGCGGCGACGACCGTTGTTCACCTCGATCCGAAAGCGATCGACGACGACAACATTCCCGGCACGGTCGAGCATGGCATCTTCGGGCATTGGCGACTGACGAAACATCCGTTTGAGGAAAGCGCAGTCGTCACCGCCATCTGCCTGCTGTTGCTCGCTGGGGGCGTGCGGCAAGAGCGCCCAGTTCCCGCTGCACGTCTGGCTGCCCGACGCGATGGAAGGCCCCACGCCGGTCAGCGCCTTGATCCACGCGGCGACGATGGTCACGGCCGGCGTTTACCTGGTCGCCCGCTGCACGCCGCTGTTATGCGGCTTCGCCCGACGCTCAGGACGTGGTGGCCGCGATCGGCGGCTTCACGGCCCTGCTGGCCGCGCTGATCGCCCTGACGCAAACCGATCTGAAGCGGATCCTGGCCTACTCGACCGTCAGCCAGCTCGGCTACATGTTCCTGGCCCTGGGCACGGGCACGCCGGCTGGGCGTGACGCGCCGGCATGTTCCACCTGTTCACGCACGCCTTCTTCAAGGCCCTGCTGTTCCTCGGCGCCGGCAGCGTGATGCACGCGATGGGCGGCGTGATCGACATGCGCCAGTTCGGCGGCCTGCGGCGGAAGATGCCGACGACGCACTGGACCTTCCTCTTCGGCTGCCTGGCCCTGTCGGGCATCTTTCCCTTTGCCGGCTTCTGGAGCAAGGACGCCATCCTGGACGCGGTGCATGACAAGGCGATTGAGGCCCATGCGAGTTCGCTTTATGGATATCTGTACTACGGCGCCATGCTCACGGCCTTCCTCACGGCGTTCTACACGTTCCGCGCCTATTTCCTCACGTTCCACGGCGAGGAGCGGATTCCCAAGGAGGCCGGGCATCACGCCCACGAGTCGCCGGCGGCCGATGACCGGGCCGCTGATGATCCTGGCGATCGGCGCGCTGGTGGTGGGGGCCTATTTCCAGTGGACGGGCGATTTCCTCGACCCCAACGGGTTCCTCATGCAGACGCCGTCGCTGGCAGCCTTGCGAGACCGAGGCCGGCGCAAGGCATTCGATCTCACTGTGGCCCTGACGAGTACGGTCGTAGCCGTGGCCGGCATCGGCCTGGCTGGCTGTTTTATGTCGCCCGGCCGGACCTGGCCGAGGCGACCGTCGAATTCGGCCAAGTCGCTGGGCCTTTATGCCCTGTCGTACCGCAAGTTTTCATCGACGAGATCTACGCGGCCTTGATCGTCCGCCCGCTGGAGGCGCTGGCGTGGCTGCTGGCGCTAGATCGATCACTACTTGATCGACGGCATCGTGAACCTGCGGGGCGTTCCGCGGGCGTTGGGCGCGATGCTTCGTCCGTTGCAAGGCGGGCTGGTGCAGTTTTATGCCCTGGTGATGGCGCTGGGCGTGCTGGCCTGATCGGAGCATTGTTGTGGTAAGACCTATGAAACCAAACCCTGTTGCTCGTAACCCTGTTCCTGCCCGGCGGCGGCCGCGATCTTGCCCGGCTGTCGGGCGGATGCAGGCCCGCTGCTGGGCGCTGGCGGCGTCGCTGGCGACGCTCGTGGGGGCGATCGTGCTGGTGGCGAAGTTCCCTGCCGGGGCCGTTGACTTCAGCCGCACCGCCACCGATTGCCCTTGGTTCGCCGCCGCCGGCATCCCCTTGGACATCCAGCTTCAGTCTCGTCCTGGACGGCCTGAGCCTCTGGCTCTTCGCACTCACCGCCCTGCTGTTGCTCGTCGCCGTGTTGGTGAGTTGGGAGGCGATCAAAGACCAGGCAATCGCTGTACTACCGTTTGCTGCTGGTGTTGGGCACGGGCATGCTCGGGCGTGTTCGTCGCCCGCGACATTATTCTCTTCTACCTGTTCTTCGAGTTCACGCTCGTGCCGCTGTTCTTCCTCATCGGCATCTGGGGAAGCGAACAGCGGCGTTACGCGGCGATCAAGTTCTTCCTCTTCACGCTGGCCGGCAGCGTGCTGACGTTGCTGGGCCTGTTGACCATCGTGCTCTGGGTCTGGCACAACCCGTACGGCGAGCACGAGTTGACATTTTCCATTCCGAAACTGGTCGAGCAGTTGCAGCTCGCGCAGACAAGCTCACCCCATGCCCTACGGCCTGCAGGTCTGGCTCTTCCTGGCCCTCTTTGCCGGGTTTGCCATCAAGGTGCCGCTGTTTCCCTTGCACACCTGGTTGCCACTGGCCCACACGGAGGCCCCGGCCGCGGGCAGTATCCTTTTGGCGGGCGTGCTCTTGAAGATCGGCACCTACGGCTTCCTGCGATTCAACCTGCCGATGCTGCCGGAGGCGACGGCCGCCTGCATGCCTTGGATGCTCTGGCTCTCGGTGGCCGGCATCATCTACGGGGCCCTGGTGGCGTTGGCCCAAACCGACCTGAAGCGGTTGATCGCCTATTCCAGCGTCAGCCACTTGGGTTTTTGCATGTTGGGCATTTTCGCCCTCAATCGCGTGGCCGTGCAGGGCGGGGCCTTGCAGATGATCAACCACGGGCTGTCGACTGGCGGACTGTTCGCCTTGGTCGGCATGATCTACGAACGCTATCACACGCGGCGGATCGCCGATTTCGGCGGCATCGCCCGCGAGACCCCCGTGTTGGCCTTCTTCATGGTCTTCATGACGCTGGCCAGCATCGGACTGCCGGGGCTGAACGGCTTCGTGGGCGAGTTCCTCTTGCTGATGGGTATGTTCCAGCGGGCTTGGGGCACGGCGGCGACCGAGTGGACCACGCAGTACCGCGTCATTTCCGTACTGGCCGTCAGCGGCGTCGTCCTGGGCGCCTGGTACATGTTGTCGTTGGTGGCCCGTGTCTTCTTCGGCCTCTTGCGCGAGCGGAAGCACGCCGAGCCGATCGCCGACCTCGGCCTCCGCGAGGTCTTGGCCTTGGTTCCCTTGTGCCTGGTCATCGTCTGGATCGGCGTGCAGCCCAGGTTCTTCCTCGATCGCATGGGCCCCGCGCTCGATCAGTTGGCCGAACCGGCGATGCATGCCGTAGACACGACCGGTTCTGCGTCGAACCGCTTACCGCCAGACGAAGCAAGAGACGCCCTCCCGCATGGGCTTGATGGAAATCCTGCAAGTTTGAATGGGGGCGATTTTTCGCAAAGGCGCCAAGGCGCCGAGGCGCAAAGGAATTCCGTGGAGGCAGTTAGCAGGAAAGCTGATCGTTTCTCAGCGGTTCGTCCCTCATGCCCTTTACAGCCTCCTGGCTTCCTGCGCCTTTGCGGCTTTGCGCCTTTGCGTGAAGATCCAGTCGGTCCAGTCATCCCTTGCCAACAGTCCCACGTAGACCGACTTTGTAATCTCGATGCGGAGGGACGCTGTTCGGATCAATTAGCAACGGAGACCGCTCGTGTCCCTTGAAGTCGTCGGTTTCTTGAGTGCCGAAATCGTGCTCGTCGTGGCGGCGCTGGCCATTTACTTGGGCGGCGCTTTTTCGGCGTCGCAAAAGGTTTGGGCCCCGCTGGCCCTGGGCGCCATCGTACTGGCGGCGATGTCGCTCGCCTCATACGGCGGAAATGAGCGGTATCTCCAACACGCCATGAATCCGCATGTCAGCCCGGTGATCGCCGACCCGCTCTCCGCCTTCGGCCGCTGGTTCGCCTTGGGAGTAGGCGCGGTCATGGTGCTGATGGCTTGGCGGCCGTTGGCCACTGGCGGCACGCCCGAGTATCTCGGCTCGCTGCTGTTGATCGTGGCCGGGCTGATGCTGGTGGCCTCGGCGGCGAACCTCGTGCTTTTGTTCGTGGGACTGGAACTGGTCTCGATCCCGACCTACATCCTCTTGTCGCTGGGGCGGCGCGACCCGGCCGGCCAGGAAGCCGCCGCCAAGTATTTCTATCTCAGCGTGCTTGCCTCGGCAATCTCTGCTCTACGGTCTGAGTTTCCTTTATGGAACCACCGGCTCCATGCAACTGACCCAATTCATGCATTCAACGTCCGCCCGCGGCGTTCCAGCCTCTGGGCAAAGTGGCCCTGGTGCTGGTCATCGCGGGGCTTTGCTTCCGCGTTACGGCGGTGCCGTTCCACTTTTACGCCCCGGACGTTTATCAGGGTACGATCCAGGCCAACGCGGCCTTGCTCTCGGTGCTTGCCCAAGGCGGCCGGACTCCTGGCCCTGGTGCGGCTGGTCGTGCTGGGCATGCCCGACATGGGACCGTACGCCTGGAAAATCTTCCTGCTCCTCTCGATTCTGACGATGACGCTGGGCAACGTGCTGGCCCTCTGGCAGGAGAACGTGCGGCGGCTGTTCGCCTACTCCTCGATCGCCAATGCGGGCTACATGCTCATCGGCCTGGCCGTCGCCGTGGCGCCGGGCACCGGGTACCATGCTCGCATGGTCGGCGACTTGTGGGACGGCATCGGGGCCACGTTCTTCTATCTCTGCGTATACGCCGCGGCCACGCTCGGCACGTTCGCGGTCTTCGCGTATCTCGGCCGCCAACGGCAGCAGGTCGAGACTGTCGAGGAACTGGCCGGTTTGGGCCGCACGCACCCCGCCATGGCCGCCGCGCTGGCCGTCTGCATGTTCAGCCTGGCCGGCCTGCCGCCCGCCGCGGGCCTGTGGGGCAAGCTGATGCTCTTCGGCAGCGCCTTGAACGTCCAGGACGCAAGGCGGTCCCTTGCGGCCGTGGTTCATCGCGCTGGCCGTCATCGGCGTGTTGAATGCGGCGGTGGCGGCCTACTACTATCTCCGCATCGTCAGCCTGATGTACTTTCGCGAACCGCTGGCCGCGCCGCGGGCCGAAGGCGGCCGCGGCGCCTGCGTCGCGGCGTTGCTATGCAGCTTGGCCGTACTGGTGTTGTTCTTCTATCCCCCACTGCTGATGAAAGGGTGCGTCGAGGCCGGGAAGAGCGGGGAGCGGGGAACGGAGAGCAGGGAACAAAGCGAAGGAAACGCAGGGTGGCATGCCGGAAGCGCGGCGCAGGCAGCAGCGAGCGGGGAGTTGGCGGCAGCTAGGATGAAGTGGGGAAAGAGTTCATATTCCGATTGAGCCAGGAACAGACGGAGCCGTTGGTATCACAAAATGCATCGTGCCTGAACGGAGTTCCGTGATTCCAGCGAGGACCGAGCGATGGCGGAGCGGACCGCCAAAATGTTGGATGATCGTGGCGTGCCGGCCTGTCATCAAAGATCTTCAAGTTGAATCACGATCCTCTTCCCCACCGCTTCCGCATAGCGTTCCAACGTGCGGACGGTGATATTCGCGACCGCGTTCTCGACGCGGCTCAAGGCCGAGCGCTCGATCCCGGTCCGATCGCGAATGTCGGCGAGACTCAGGCCCTGGGCCTCTCGCGCGGATTTCAGGGCGGCGATGGCGCGTTGGACTGCGGGACTCGCCTCGCGCCGCAGGATGCGACCGGCGAATTCTTCCTCCACTTGTCGGCGAATCGTGTCGTACTTGGCCGCCTCCTCGGCAGTCAAGCAGCGGTCCCGCGATCGGCGTCTTGGCACTTTCTTCGCCATGGCTTCAATCCTCTTCCAATTCAAAGGCGGTTACCGGGTAGACCGAATATTCGTCCACCTCTTCATAAACGACGGCGATATACGTGCCCGAATCGGTATAGCCAAAGGCCATCGGGCGGCCGCTCGACCTGCTGGCCCCTGTCTTGCTCGGATTGCACAGCACCTGCTCGACATCTTCTTTGCTCAATCCGTGCTCGCCAATATGCCAAACATTTCCCGTCGGGTCGTCGTCCAAGTCCCAGACGATGTCGAGATACGCCATACACGCTTCCTTGCCGCTGTTCACATATATTGTAACGCTCGTATCATGTGCTGTCCATAGTGCTCGCGCAGCGCAACGCCGCGGCCTTTTCGCTGACGGAACCCCATGCTATAATTAGGGCGTAATGCAGGCCATGGGAGGTTTGTTATTGATGGATGCCTTGGCGGAACGATTGGACGGCAAGCTGCGGGAGTGAAAACCGGAGACGGCCGAGCTTGTACGACAGCGCGTCGCGGAAATCATCGAGGTGACCGACCAGGATCGATTGGATATCCTGCGGTCACGCCTCATGGAACAGGAAACCCTGGACTTGATCGATGCGCGCTGCGCACGCGGCTTGTCGCAAAGTTCCGGGTGAGGACCGTTTTTCGGGGGACGACTGATGTTGGGCAACGGCTATGAAATTCGCACCAGACAAGGCGGCGTGAAGCGGCGGGTCCTAAGCGAAGTCGTGCGTCGCGTCGTCGAGGCGGCGGCGCCGGAGAAGATCATTCTGTTCGGCTCGGCTGCACGGGGCGAGATGGGGCGCGACAGCGACCTGGATCTGTTGGTTGTCAAGGCGGGCAAATTCAGCCGCGAGCGGCTCATCGCGTCCGTTTATCGCAGGCTTCAGGGCGTGCGCGCGGCGGTCGATGTCGTGATTGTCACGCCCGAGGAGGTCGATCGCTATCGCGATACGAATTGCCTGGTGATTTGTCCGGCCCTAAGAGAAGGAATGGTCGTCTATGGCTCGCAAGCGTCTGCCTCCTCACGACCCGCGAGAATGGCTTAATCGGGCGCGCAGCAATCTGGCGAGCGCCCGCAACACCGCGCTGGGGATTTATCTTGAGGACCTTTGTGGCGTTTGAGATCTTGTATCCTCCCTTTTCCGCGGAGTACAATGGGACGTGGTGATATTGCAGGATTGGGAGCCATTCGTCCGATGGCAAAGCATCGAAGCTTCAGGCTAACAAAGTTACCGGGGCCGTATAAGTTCTCCCTGGGCAGCCTCTTTCGTTTGCAGACTGCCGTTGCAGGAGTCCTGGGAACGGTGATCCTCAGTCGCGGTTCCCTCGGTGGACATGAGGAGACTGTTTGGGCCTTCGCGTTCCTGGGCACATCGCTTAGCTACGGGATTTCGCCTCGGTCACTGCGAGTCATCCCCTATGCGTTGATTACCGTAACGTTGGCGGGCATCTTCGGCGCGCTGGCTGGTGGGAGTTCGAATGTGAACGTTCTTGCGTCGGGGTTGGTAGGGAGCTTGATCGGCGCATTCGCGTTCCTAGGGTTCGGTGGGACAAAAGAAAACTAGCTTGGCAAGTTGAGATCAAAATCCCGCACATGTTCGTCATTCGCTATTCGTGATTCCACCGTCGCCGTCGGCTCCGGGTTAAACGACCGTCATCCCTCATCCCTCGTCCTTTCCGCCTATGGCTCGCAATCGCTTGCATACCGCCGAACTCGTCAAGCTGCTGGAGTCGGCCTCGCAGCCGCTCTACGTGCTCGATGACGCGCTGGTGATCATCTACCTGAACGAGGCCTGCCGCAACTGGCTCGGGCCCGACGCGGAAGGATTGCTGGGGCGGAAGTGCGTCTATCACTCCGGCGATGAACTGTCCGGCCTTGATGCGATTGCCGCAGGGCTTTGTCCGTCGCCGGCCGTTCTGGAAGGCCGCGAAGTTTCGGCTGACGTGGCCAGGCCCTCCACGCAACAACCAGACGGCGGGCTAAAGCCCACCCTGCCGTCGCTGTTTCGCCGCGCTCATTTCGTGCCCCTCCGCCGGTTCGATGACGAGATCCTGTGCATCGTTGCCCTGGTCGATCCGCAGGACCGCGCGGAAAAATCGCCCGAAATCGCGCCGCCCCAGGACCAGGGCAGCGAATCGCAGGAACTTCACGAACAATTGCAGCGATTCCGGCAGCAGACGGCTCTGCGTTGCCATGCGGCGCGGGTCGTCGGCGTTTCGCCGGCCATACGGCGGGCCCGCGCCCAGGCCCAAGTAGCGGTCGCCACGCGGGCCAGTGTCCTGCTGTTGGGACCGCCGGGAAGCGGCCGCCGACACTTGGCCGAGGTGATTCACTACGGTGGTCCGGCCGAATCGCGCGGCGCGCTGGTGCCGTTGGAATGCGGGCTCTTGGACGTCGAATTGATCCAAACTACGCTCCGCAGCGTTGCCGTCGGTCTGCCGAGCGGAGCCACGCTGCTGTTGTGCGATGCCGATCAGCTCTCCGCCGAGGGCCAGGCCGCGTTGGCTGCCGATTCTGCCGGCGGCCAAGTATCCTTTGCGCCTGATAGCGACCGCCGCCACGCCGTTGGTCGACCTGCCGCCGCGGGGACTCTATCGCGAGGATCTGGCCGCCATGTTGTCGACGATCACCATCGAGTTGCCGCCGCTGGCCAAGCGCCGCGACGACCTGCCGCTGTTGGCCCAAGCACTCTTGGAGGAGCAGAACGCCCGCAGCAGCAAGCAGCTCGGCGGGTTTTCCTCCGAAGCGCTCGACCGTCTCTGCGCGTACGGTTGGCCGGGCAACGTCGCCGAACTGGCGCAAGTGGTCGCCGAGAGTCATGTCCGGGCCTCCACCCGCCTGGTCGCTCGCGATGATCTGCCCGAGCGGCTTCGCCTGGCCGCCGAGGCCGCAGCCCGCCCGCGCCGCAAGGAGGAACCGATCCAACTCGACGAATTCGTGGCACGCATCGAACGCGAGTTGATCCGCCGGGCGTTGGCCCGCGCGAAAGGAAACAAGACCAAGGCCGCAAGGCTCTTGGGGCTGAATCGGCCGAGGCTATATCGCCGGATGGTGCAACTTGGCCTGGCGGAGGAAGGAGAAGAGACGTGAGCATGCCTTTGCCCCGGAGGGGCAGTTGAGAATAGCCCAGCGATTTATCGCTGGGTTGGAAAGGATCGCGCGAACGACAGTCCCGGAGGGACGATTGAAATGACCGCGGGAACTCTTTTCCAGCCGTCCCTCCGGGACTATTAAGAATTTTGGTTTCCCGGTCCCAGCGATAAATCGCTGGGCTATTGTCAAATGTCCCTCCGGGACAAGTCGGTGGCGACGCGTGTTGAATCTGCTTGCAGAGATTATGAGCAAAGATACTACTCTATCCCCCGCCCGTTTGATCGTCTGCGAACGCAGCGGTTCGTGGTCGGCCGCCTTGCGCGGTGAACTGGCCGAGGCGGGCATCCGGGTTTGGGAGTGCCGCAGCTTGCCGGAGGCATGGGAGGCCCTGGCGCAAACACCGGCGGCCTTCGTGATCGCGGAAGCCGCCCGCGAGAACCTGGGCGACCTGTTGCGGCGGATGGCCTGGTTCTCCCGCGATTTTCCCCAGGCTCGCATGGCCATCGTGGCCCAACGGGACATGGCCCGTTTCGAGTGGCTCTTGCGCGAGGCGGGGGCCGTCCATTTTCTCGCGTCGCCCCGGCGACTGACGCCGCTGGCCGGCCTGGTCGTCCGTCATCTGGCCAATGTGCCGTTGCCCTCGCAAACCATGCTGGAACGGATTTGGGCAAGCCTACCCTGGACTCCGCCGGGAACGTAGAATGGTAGGATTCAGAGGCCATCCGGGAAGCTCCAGGCTGCAAACCCGCATAGAAGCCCGACTGCGCAAGCGAGGAATCGGCTTTCTCCGTTCGGTTGCGCATTTTCCTCGCTTGCGCGTCGGGCTTCTATGCTAGGTGGTCAATTTCACAAGTGATGTCACAGTTCCACCCTACAGTCCTATCTGTGACATTGTTTCTGAAACGGACCACTAAGCCGACTTGCTGAATCGCCACGTACCCCCAGGAACCGATTGAAAATGCCCACTGTCAGCGAACCTGCCGTCCGCAACGCCCTTTCCGAGTTTCCAGGATCCCGAAACCGGCCGCAGCGCCGTGCAACTCGAACAGATCCACCAGGTCCAGCTTCAGCGATGGCAAGCTCTCCGTGACGCTCGGGCTGACCACTTGGGCGGCGCCGCTGTGGAACGAAATCCGCGATGAACTGGGCACGCTGCTTTCCAGCCGCTTTCCCGGGCAGGAAGTCGAGGTCAACGTCGAGGAGCACCGCCGCCCGGCCGAACCCTCGGGCCAACTCGGGCTGACGGCCAAGAGCGTGATTGCCGTGGGGGCGGGCAAGGGCGGCGTGGGCAAGAGCTCGATCGCCGCCTATCTCGCCTGCGGCCTGGCCCGCTGCGGGGCCAAGGTCGGCCTGATGGACGCCGACGTCTACGGCCCCAGCATACCGCACCTCTTCGGCATCCACGAGACGCCGCGGTTGGTGGAAGGCAAGATCCAGCCCGTCGAGACCGCCGGCGTGAAGATCCTCTCGATGGGCCTTTTGATCCCGCCGCGGGAAGCGGTCGTGTGGCGCGGGCCGATGCTGCACAGCGCCCTGACGCAGTTCGTCCGCGACACGCTCTGGGGCGACCTGGATTACCTCGTGGTCGACATGCCGCCGGGCACCGGCGACGTGGCCATTTCGCTCTCGCAGTTGCTCAGCGTCACGGGGGCGGTCGTGGTCTGCACGCCGCAGGACGTGGCCTTGCTGGACGCCACGCAGGGCCATCACCATGTTCCGCAACGTGCAGATCGACGTGCTGGGCATGGTCGAGAACATGAGCTTCTTCCTCTGCCCCACGTGCAGCACGCGGCACGAGATCTTTGGTTCGGGCGGGGCCAAGCGGCGGGCCGCCGAGATGGAAGTGCCGTTGCTGGGCGAGGTGCCGCTGGATACGCAGCTTCGCATCCTGGGCGACGAAGGGCGGGTATTTGCCTCGTTCGACCACGCTCCCACGCGGGAGTATCTGGAAGCCATTCCCCACGCGCTGGTCAGCAATCTGGTTCGCGCCCGTCGCCGCCGTCCCGTCATGCCCACGCTGCCGATACTTTAACTACTTGGGGAACAGCGGCGATTTCAAGAGCCCCCAGCGGGCCATGCGATAGGCCAAGGCCGTCTTCAAACAGCCCAGGCCGTAGACCACGCTCCGCCGGAAGTTGATCGACGAAGACTCTTTCTCGTAACGTGTCGGGCAGCTTACCTCGGAAACGATCTCGCCCAGCCAGAGGATCTGCGCGATCACCTGGTTGTCGAAGACGAAGTCGTCGGAGCAGGCGTCGAGTTGCAGCCGCTCCAAGAGTTGCCGCGAAAAGGCCCGGTAGCCCGTATGGTACTCGGAGAGCTTCGCGCCGAGGATGAAGTTCTCGGCCAGCGTCAGGCAGCGGTTGAAGAAGTATTTCCAGATGGGCATGCCGCCTTTCATGGCGTGTCTGCCCAGGACGCGCGAGGCCAGCACGCACGGATATAGGCCCGAGCCGATCATGGCCACCATCGCGGGGATGAGCCGCGGCGTGTACTGATAGTCGGGATGGACCATGATCACGATGTCGGCCCCGGCTTCCAGGGCGAGGCGATAGCAGGACTTCTGGTTCGCCCCATAGCCCGAGTTCACCGGATGAACGTGGACGATCGTGTTGGGAAGCGTGCGGGCGACGGCGGTCGTTTCGTCTCGGCTGGCGTCGTCAACGACGATCACCAGATCGACGACGCCCTGCTCCATCACTTCGTCGTAGGTTCGCTTCAGCGTCCGCGCGGCATTGTAGGCCGGCATGACGACGACCACTTTCTTGTCACGGAACATACTTGCCTCGAGAGGATTTGAAAAGGAAAGATCGGCTAAATTCCATTGTAATCGGCCTCGGCCGGGCTTGTAGTCCCAGATCACGGCTTCGCAGGCCAAGCAGGGGGCTGATGGCGGCGATTGTAGCGGTTAAGGGGGTTATTTCTCGCCTTTTGAGGGATTAACGCTACCTTCGCAACGGGCCCTCCTTGCTTGCCTGCCAGCAGCGGCCGGATTCCACGTCCAGGGCCGTCAGCCAGCCGTCGCCGTAGCACCAGGTGTCGATGCACTTCAGATAGCCCAGGTCGAGGATCTCGCCGTTCTTCTGCGCCGTGTGGCCCACGATCGCCGTCTTGCCCGAAACGTGCGGGCCCGGCACCTGCTGCTTCAGCGATTCCCACAGCAACACCTTGCGCGGCAACTGGTCCAACGGCGTGTCCGCCCGATAGTTGGCATGCACGAAGAAGTGCCGCTCGGTCTCGAATGCCAGCGGGCAACGGGCAAGGAACTCGAGGTGGACCGGCCAGATATCGGCCGGATCGGGCGATCCGTAACTGGCCAGCGTGGCGTCGCCCCCGAACAACAGCCAGTAGGGCAACAGGTCCGTGCGGCCGCGGCAGACGTTGAGCATCATCTCGTCGTGATTGCCCAACAGCGGCACCAGCCGCGTCTGTTTGCCCAGGGCGATGAGCGTTTCCAGCACGCCGCAGACGTCCGGCCCGCGATCGGCGTAGTCGCCCAGCGTGACGATCGTGTCCTCCGGGCGTGGGTCGACGGCTGCCAGCACCGTCTGCGAGCGCGGCCAGGCAACCGTGGATGTCGCTGATGGCAATGATTCGGCCGGACATGGTTCTCCAACGCACTCGTCACGTTTCGCCATGATGAGCACAAGTCGCTTAGCCCAGGCTTATGCCCCGCTCGCCGATCGTATAGGGGATGATCTCGTCGGGGCAAACGCTGCCGCGGTGCTTGCTCACGTACATCGCCCGGCGGAAGTGCATTCCTTCGCGGATCTTGCCCAGGTGGATGACCGTGTTGGCGTTGGCCAGCAGGTCGCCCTCGTCCAACGAGCCGCTCGATCAGGCCGTCGAGCGTCGTTTCGTGCGACGTATACAGCAACATGCAGCCGATCGACTGGGGATCGTAGGTGTGGTTCGCCACGGCGGCCGCATTCGCGCGGTAATGCTCGCGGAAAAGGTCCCGCGCCACCCACTCGGCGTCCTTCCGCAAGATCTGATGATAGATATACTCGAACAGCTCGATCTGCACCGAATCGCTCGGCCGATCGACCGGCTCGATGCCGTCGACCACCGCCCGGCGCACGCCGCGGACGAAGTTGCGGTAGAAGAAGGCGATCGTCGTGTTCAGCCGCCGGGCCAGTTCGGCCTGCCAATCGTGCCAGGCGTCGAAATCCATGTCCTGCCGCGTGACCCGGCGGCCGCGAGTGTTGAAGATGTGCAGGCATTCGTCGCGGGGCTGGTCGGCGGCGAAGAACTCGGACAACTCGACGTGCATCTCCGGGTCGCCGGTGGCCAGTTCCCAGCCGAACATCCGCCGGGCATAATCGGCATGGTTCTGCGAATCGCCGCGGGCCGTCATGTCGAAAACGATGCCCGGCTGGCCCTCCTGCTTCAGCCCGGCCCGGGCGAATTGCAGGCCGAACTGGGTCTTGCCGATGCCGGTGGAACCGACGACGACGGTCAGCGTGCCCGGCAACAGGCCGCCGCCGAGGAGTTCGTCAAGGCCGTCAATGCCGGTTGATAATCGCTGATTGGTGCTCATCCGAAAAACTCACTGGGAAATCAAGACGAAGGTGGCATGCCTTCACGGCGTAGCCGGGTAAGCATGTTTGCAGGGCGAAGAACATGCCCGACCATGTGCACATAGTGCCCGGCGTGAAGGCATGCCGCCCCTGGTAGAATTGTACACGTTGTTTTGCCTTGGCGCTTCACTGGGACATCAAAATGGCGGTCGCCACGGTGACGATATATAAAATCAACAGTGCCCACCAGCCCAGCTTGACGATCTGCCGCGCCTGGGGCATGAAGGCCAGCACGATCATGCTCGCCAAGGCCCCGAACCCGAATACCAAGGCATACACCTTGGCGAGGCTGGCCGGAGAATTTCCCATCGGCGTCCAGCGGCCGAGGCTGCTGATCGCGCTGAGGAGGAGGGCCATCACGGCCACCAATCCCAGCAATTCGCCCAGCGTGAATTGATACGCCTCGGCGTCTCTTGGCGGTTCGCCAGGCTCGATCAGGGCGCCGGCAACGGGCGTTCGACCTCCGGCGGCGGTTCCTCCGACGATAACGGATATTCGTCCGGCGACGGGGGTGGCTGCAAGGGCTCGTCATGCGGTTCGGCCATACCCTTATTCTACATGCTACTTCTTTTCCACCACCCAAATATTGCGGAAGCGGACCGGATTGCCGTGGTTCTGCAAATAGAACGGGCTAGGCTCCGGACCTTCCCGGAACGGAGCGGCCGTGGTGGCGTGGGTGGCCTCGGTGTCCTTCTGCACCTCGACGCCGTTGTGCCGGACGGTCAGGAGGGCGTTCTTCACCTTCTTGCCGTCTTTGTACTCGGCTGCGGTAAAGTCGACGTCGTAGGTTTGCCACGAGAGCGGCGGGTAGCACATGTTGATCCGCGGCGCCTTGATCTTGTAGATTGCCGCACAATCGTCGTCCTTCGGCGCCAGGCCGAAGGAATCGAGGATCTGCGTCTCGTAGCGGCCTTGCGCGTAGTAGCCGCTGTTGCCCCGGCCCTGTCCGCGGGCAGTGGGCATGAAGGGAAGCATGAACTCCAAGTGGATCGTGTAGCTTTGGAACTTCTGCCTGGTCGTCGCGCCCTCCAACAGCAGGCCG
This sequence comes from uncultured Planctomycetia bacterium, assembly GCA_963779975.1. Lineage (GTDB taxonomy): Bacteria > Planctomycetota > Planctomycetia > Pirellulales > Thermoguttaceae > JANXQG01. The sequence goes on from CAWAAL010000002.1 coordinate 323,779, forward strand.
TCCTTGACGCGGCCGTCGACGAAGGCCTCGGCCGAAGTGCCGTCGAAGAGTACGATCGCCCCGGCCGGCGGTTTCGCGCCCAGCGTGGGGCTGGTGCGCAACGTCTTCTTCAACGTGCAGAGCGTTGCGCCCTTGCCATCCTTGAACGTCATCACGCCGTCGCGAATCGTAGCGGTGTCATTATCGGCCTTGAAGGTAATTTCGCCGTCTTTCGTCTGGCAGTCGGCTTCGTTGTGGGTCTTTTCATCCCAACCGTCGCCGGGCAGACCGCCGGGATAGCCCACGGCGTGAAACTTGCCGTCGCCCAAGGCAATGACCTGTACGCCGAACTTTGTGCCGCTGCCGTCAACCTTGACTTCGCCCACGTACTCGCCCTGAACTTCGAAATCGGGCCCGGCGGCGGCGATATCCGTAATCGCCTCGGGACGGGCATTCTTGGCCTTGGGTTTTGTTTCGGCAAGCGCCGAGGCGATGGTCGCCAGGACGATAACAGAGGCCACGAGCAGCGGAAGAGGACGAAACATGATTGAATTCTCCGGAGGTGACGAAGGGCGGGAAAGATAGGAAGGATATAGCATACCAAATCCGCCGGGCAAAATAAACACCCCCCTAGCAAATCCGCGGCATCTGCTCGCCGGAGAGCAGATCGAGGATTCGCCCGCCGCCCATGGGGCTTCGCACCTCGACGCTCCGCGGATGCGCGTCGGTTACCCGGCCGATGATCGCCGGGCCGCATGCGGTCGGGTGCTGGCGCAAGATGTCCAGCACCCGCTCGGCCGACCGCGGCGCGACGAAGGCCGCCAACCGGCCTTCGTTGGCCACGTACAGCGGGTCGAGACCGAGAATCTCGCAGGCCGCCGCGACGGGCTCCGAAACGGGAATCGCCGGTTCGTCAAGTTCAATGCCCACCGCCACGTCCACGGCGATCTCGTTCAGTGCCGCGGCAAGTCCCCCGCGGGTCAGGTCGCGGAGGCAATGCAGATCCCCGCCGACCACCGACATCGCCTCGACCAGCCCGGCCAGCGATCCGCAGTCGCTTTGCAGCGTGCTCTCGAAATCGAGCCCCTCGCGGACCGACATCACGGCCATGCCATGCCGGCCCAGGTCGCCGCTGACCATCACCACATCGCCGGGAACGACGTGCTGCGGCGCGATGTTGATACCCGCCGGTACGAGCCCCACGCCGGCCGTGTTGATGAAAATGCCGTCGCCCTTGCCGCGGTCAACGACCTTGGTATCGCCGGTGATGATTCGCACGCCCACCTCGCGGCTGGCCGCCGACATCGAATCGACCACGCGGCGGAGCGTGTCCATCGGCAAGCCCTCTTCGAGGATGAAACCCGCGCTGAGATAGAGCGGCCTGGCCCCGGACATCGCCAGGTCGTTCACCGTGCCGTAAATGGCCAGCTTGCCGATGTCGCCGCCGGGAAAGAACAACGGCCGGACCACGAAGGTATCGGTGGTCATGGCCAGGCGTCCGCCCGCGCCGTCATCTGGAAAACAATGAAGCGGCACCACCGCGCTGTCGTGGGCCGGCGGCTGCGGGCCAGCGGCGAAAGCCGGGCGGAACAGGCCTTCGATCAGGTTTCGCATGAAGCGTCCCCCGCCGCCGTGCGCCAGTTGGACCGTGGCGTGCTCGATGATCGGCACGGGACAGGAGAGCGTGAAGTCTTGGGAGTTGGGCTGGGACATGGCAGGTCTTGGGTCCTAGGTCTTAGGTCAAAGACCCAAGACCTAAGACCTATTCTTTCCCCCTCCGGCGATAGCGATAATAGGCCGAGCAGGCCCCTTCCGACGACACCATCGGCGCGCCGAGCGGATGGTCCGGCGTGCAGCGCGTACCGAAGGCCGTACACTCGTGTGGCTTCTTCTGACCCTGCAAGACCAGCCCGGCGATGCACTCCGCCGGTTCCTCGGCCGTGATGTGGCCGACGCCGAAACGGCGATCGGCATCGAACCGTGCGTAGGCCGCGCGCAGGGCCCAACCACTGGCGGGAATCTCGCCGATCCCGCGCCACTTCCGCGGCACAACCTCGAAGACGTCCTTCAAGACCTCCAGCGCGGCCCGATTGCCTTCCGGCGCACGGCCCGCGCGTATTGGTTTTCGACCGCGGCCCGGCCGGCTTCAAGTTGCTGGACGCACATCAACACGCCTTGGAGGATGTCGAGCGGTTCGAAGCCCGTGACCACGATGGGGACGCCGTATTTTTCGGCGATCGTTTCGTATTCCGCCGTGCCCATGATCGTGCAGACATGGCCGGCGGCCAGGAAACCTTGCACGCGGTTGGAGGGCGAAGCGAGCACGGCCCGCATTGCCGGCGGCACCAGCACGTGCGAGACCAGCACGGAGAAGTTCGGCAGTCCCAGCCGGGCCGCCTGCACAACGGCCATGGCGTTGGCCGGCGCGGTCGTTTCGAATCCGACGGCAAAGAAGACGATCTGCTTGCCCGGATTCTTCTGGGCCAGGCCGACGGCGTCCATGGGCGAGTAGACGATCCGCACGTCGCCCCCCTCCGACTTCACCGTGAAGAGGTCCTTGGTCGAGCCCGGCACCCGCAGCATGTCGCCGAAGGAGCAGAAGATCACGTCCGGCCGCGCGGCGACGGCCAAGGCCCGATCGATCATCTCCATCGGCGTCACGCAGACCGGGCAGCCGGGTCCGTGGATCAAGGTGATTTCGGGCGGCAGCATTTCGTCCAGCCCGAAGCGGAGGATGGCGTGGGTCTGCCCCCCGCAGACTTCCATGATATTCCAGAGCCGGGTCGTGGCGTGGGCGATGGCAGCGGCTAGTTGCCTGGCGGCGGCGGCGTTGCGATATTCGTCGATGTATTTCAAGTCGTGATTCTGATTGCAAGCAAGACGCTCGCCCGCATTTTGCAGTTGAAGCTCAAGCACTCGCGTGCTCACGCTAAATTCTCCCGCAAGTGCAACACTCGCGAAGAGCGTGAACGAACGCCAGCTTGCATATATTATATCATTCCGATTGACCGGTCGAGGGCATGGCAGAAGAAGGAGGGCGGGATTTCCAGCCAGGAGATGCGCCACAGGTTCGGCGGGACGCCCTATGGCAAGCTTCGGCCGATGCCATATACATGGACATGCCTCCTGCTTCTGGGTAGAATCTCGGCTTCAGCAGCAATTTCTAGCAGAAGTTGGAACCTGAAACATGCATGACCTTGACGCCATCAAACGCCATTTCGCGAACGACCGCTTCGCCGCCTCCAGCGGAATGCGGTTGGTCGAATTGCGACCCGGTTTCGCCCGAACGAGCATGGAAGTCGAAGACCGGCACTTGAACAGCGTCGGCATCGTGCAAGGGGGGGCGATCTTCACGCTGGCGGACCTGGCCTTTGCCATGGCCTGTAATTCGGCGGGCAAGGTGGCCGTGGCGATCAACACGAACCTTTCCTTCCTCAAAGCCACGCGGTCGGGCACGCTTCATGCCGAGGCCGCCGAGGTTGCCCGCAGCCGCAAGATTTCCACTTGTACGGTTCGGGTCACCGACCAGGCCGGGGAACTGATCGCCTTGTTCCAGGGGACCGCTTTCATCAAGGACGAACCTTTTCCGCCGGAAGGAAAATGAGGATCCAATTCCAATAATTGCTATTGTCGAGCGAATAACATAGCAAGCTCAGCGGAGGATAATTCCATGGCGACTGAAACACGACCATGCTGCCCGGAAGGTTTTCCCGAGGCCTGGAATGAAAAGGAAATTACCTGGAAGGAGAAGCGGTTCGTGAAGGACCGGGTCCGCAGCTTCCTCCACGTCCCCTTGAACTTCTCGAGTGTCTTGGCGAGGAACGTCCATCTGATCGAAACGGCCGGCGCCGTGCCGGAGGAAATGCTTGTCGTCTGCGACGAGAACTCGCTATGGGGGGCCGACATGTACCTTGCCGTCACCAAGGATGTGCCTGGCGCCCAGATGGTCCGGCTTTCGGGCGACTTCATCACTAAAGTCTTCGAGGGACCGTATCGACAGATCCCGACCTGGATCAAGGAGATGAAAAGTCACGTCGCGTTCCTGGGTAAGGAGCTACAGCACATCTACATCCTGTACAAGACTTGTCCCCAGTGTGCGAAGAAGTTCGGGAAGAACTACGTGGTACTCTTGGCCCAGGTCTGAAGTTCGCCGAGGAACCCGATAGGATAGTCAACAGTTCTATTGAGAAGTGATATGCCAAATGCTCACAAAACACGGTCCCGCTTCCATCGACGACGGTCGATCTTGCTCCTGTTCTTTACGATCAGTGCGTTGGGCGCATGGCATGCGGCGGCAGAGCCGAACCCGGCCAACGGCCCCATCGTACCGCTCAAGCGGCAGGCGGGCGACGTGCATTACACGAAATTGGTGATCGTCGGCGAGCACCTCGAAGGCGGGATCTACGACCCCAGCCTCGAATACACGCCCGATGGCAAGACCGGCTGGCTGGCCTACTCGTCGATCACCGGGGATTTCAAGCCGGTTGGGCCTTTTGTCCACACCCATCTGGCCCGATCGGACGACCACGGCAAGACCTGGCATTTCGTGAAGGCCGTGTGCGAGTCGGTGAACGGTTCGCTCCAGCGCCCGGCAGCGAACCGCTTTCCGGCGTCTGGCGATACGAAGTGCCGTCGCTCTGCTGCGATCCCACGGATCATGGCCGGGAGTGGAAGCTGTTTGTCCACAAATACTTTTGGAATGCCAAGAAGGACCGCATGCCCGACTACGGCTGGATCGCCCTCCGCACGGCCAGCGATCCGGCCGGTCCGTGGTCGGAGGAGGTGCCGTTGCTAGGCGCGGGCCGGGTCGTGTTGTACGGGTTCATCGAGGCCGGCCGGTTTCCCCGCGATCCCTACCATGAGACCAAGGTGGATCTCAATGGGCTCGATCCGAGCCTGGCCGACGCCGTGGCCTATTCCGAGCCCGGAACCATCGTGCAGGACGGGACGATCTATCTGAGCCTGAGCGTGCTGAAGCCCGGCGGGCCGGACCGGATCGTGCTGCTGGCCTCGAAGGACCATGCGGCGACGTGGCGATTCGTCGGGACCCTGGTCGGCAGGAAGGACGCCCAGGGACTCGGCTACAGCGTTCTGGACGGTTCCAGCCTTGCCGCCGAGGGGAGCAAGGTCTTCTTGCTCGCTACGCCCGGGACCCGCTCCGATTGGCACGACGGGACAGTGGCCTTGGAATTCGAGTCGCTCGACGCGGGCCGGCTGAAGCGGAACGCGGATGGATCGCTGTTCATTGCCAATTACTTCGCGCCACAGCCGTCGATCCTCTCGGGGCACGGCCAAAGTGACGCCGGCCAGAGCGACTACGACGAGCACAACACCGAGGGCGGACTGCTCATGCCGCAGTTCAACGTGCGGGCCTATCCCGAGGTCTTTCAGATTTTTCAAACCGGCCGGCGCATCGGTCGATAACGCCGTTATAGATACAAAAAATCTAGCCCCCTCGGAATTGGCCGTGAAATGGCGACTGGAGCAGCGGGCGGTTTGCACCTCGTCGATTCGTAAGCTATGAACTACAAGCGGGGCGCGCCGATTCACAGCGAATTCGGGCACTGCCGTCCGATCTTGGGGAGGGCACTGTCGGGACCTTGCCGACCACGCTGCCCTGTCCGCCTGGCGGTCAATTACGAGGGAACCTCGGCAACAACGAAGACAAAAAATGAAACAGAACTGTTGGGAGTACAAGAAGTGCGGTAGAGAGCCTGGGGGCGCCAAGGCGAAAGAACTGGGAATCTGTCCGGCGGCGGTGGAAAACCGCCTGGATGCCACAAACTCGGGCAAGAATGGCGGCCGTGCATGTTGGGCGATCACGGGAACGCTATGTGGCGGGAAAGTCCAAGGCACTTTTGCCAGCAAACTCGGCAACTGCTTGCAGTGCGAATTCTACAAGCTCGTTGGCGGCGAGGAAGGCCCCGGCCTGCAAACATCCAAACATATCCTGGCCAAGCTGCAGTAACCAGCCCCGGCCTGCCATCAACCGCATCCTGACGGCCATTAACGGCCGCAACACCTTCATTCATTTCACCGTTTGACGATAATGCTGGAAGAGTTCTGCGGGGTTCTCCACGCGCAATTCGACGTGCCCGCACTCGCCGCAAATATCCGCCGTCAACTTCCCGTACAGCCGGTCCTTGAAGACCAGTGCTTCGGGGTTGCCGTAGACGACGACCTGGAGATCGCCGTTGGAGTGTTGTCCCTGGTCGAGCACCCTGACTTTCGGAATGATTTTGGTTGACCCGCACTTCGCGCACTGACGCCCATGACGCCGCGCGGCTTCTTGCGCGGCAGGCTTCTCTTCGGCCCCGTGCGGGGGACTATCCAAGGGCGCCTTGACGAAATCAGCATCGGGGATTCCAGATCGACTCGTTCCGCAATTCCAGCAGACGTCGAAGGTGCCCGGCACGGATTGTTGGCACTGCGGGCACTGCCAGGACCGGTTGCTCCGGCGCGGCGGAGGCCCATCCATGTCGGGCGGGGGTTCCTCGCGTTGCGCCCGCTCTTTCGCCACCGGCGTGAGCACGGCTGGGCTTTCAGCCATGTCGGGAGGAGCTTCCAAGTTTTCTTCCTCTTGCACGCCACCATCGGCAACGGCTTCCAGAAACGCGCCGCACGGCCGGCAAATCCTCACGGGATCATCGTACAGCCGAGCGCACTTTGGGCATTTTCGCATGTTATCGTCTGCCTCCGATCCCCAACTCTTCGGCATGGGGTTTCAATGCCTCGATGACGAACTGCACATGCTGGTCGAAATCCACGCCCAGCAGTTCGACGCTGCTCTTGATGATCTCCCGGTCCACCTTGGCGGCGAAGGCCTTGTCTTTGAGCTTCTTCTTCACGCTCTTGGGTTCAAGAGTGGCGATGCCCTCGGGCCGAACCAGGCAACAGGCGATGACGAAGCCCGTCAGTTCGTCGCAGGCCAACAAGCACTTGTCCAAAATTGTCTTCGGCGGCAGGTTCCAGGCAGTCTGATGGAAGGAGACGGCGTAGGCGATTTCCTCTTCGCCTTGCTCCCGCAGCCAGTCCACGATCCGCTGGGGATGCCCTTCGGGCCACTGGTCGTAGTCGGCATCGTGGAGCAAACCGGTGATGCCCCACACTTCGCTATCGCCGCCGAACTTCACGGCTGCCGCCCGCATCACGATCTCGACGGAGCGGGCATGCGCGAGGAGCGAGGCGTTAGTGGTCCAGACCTGGAGTTGTTGCAGGGCTTGGTCACGGGTAATGGGCATCGTATCCTACTCCTCTCAATCTACTACTTTCTCACAATCGTTTCAAGCTCCTCGATCAACCCTTCCTGCCCCGCCTTGATCTTCTTCCGCGCCGTCTTGATGTCGAAGAACTCGGCCCGGTCGATCTCGGGAAACTCCTGCTGCCGACCGGATTTCGGCGGCCACTCCATCAGGAACGTATTGCTCTTGAGGGCAATCGGATCGCAGTCGCCCGCAAAGGCCCACGCGTGGACGACCTTGCCGCCTTTTTGTTTGATCGGCCGTAGGGGCGTGAACGGCCCCTGCGGTTTCAGTCCGGTCTCTTCCGCGAACTCCCGCTGAGCGGCGACGAGCAAATCTTCGCTGCTGTCCGGCTCGCCTTTGGGGACCGTCCAGGCCCCATCGTCCTTGTTGACGAAATAGGGACCGCCGGGATGCGCCAGCAGGATTTGCAGGACTCCATCCTTGACGCGGTACATCAGCAGTCCGGCACTGAGCCTGGGCATGGTCGTCATCTCGCTACCAATCCCGCGCCGCCGCTGGCCTCGATGTACTGGCCGGTCACCCAGCGGGCGTCGTCCGAGGCCAGGAATGCGGCCACGCCTGCAATGTCTTCTGCCTCTCCCAAGCGGCCGAGCGCCGTGTTGGCCGACACGCCCTCGACCACGTTGGGGTCTTGCCGGATAGGGGCGGTGAAGTCCGTGACCGTCAGCCCGGGAGCGATGCAGTTCGCCGTGATGCCGCGTCTGCCCAGATCGGCCGCCAGGATCACGGTGAAATGATTGATCGCCGCCTTGCCCATCGAGTAGGCGGTCATTCGGGGATACGCGTGCCTGGAAAGGGCCGAAGAAAGATTGATGACCCGGCCGCCGTCTCGCAAACGGGGAAGCGCCGCTTGCGTCACGAAGAAGGAACCCTTGACGTTCACCGCCATCAGCTCGTCGAAGATTTCTTCGGACGTGGTCTCGACCGTGCCGCCCCGACCGATCCCTGCGTTGTTCACGAGGATGTCGAACTGATTGCTGCCCCGCCGCCTGGTCAGTTCGCCGTCGAGGGCCTGGAAGAGTTGGCGAATCCCGGCCACGGAGCCGACATCGCCCTGCACGGCCAAGGCTTCGCCGCCGGCTCCTTCGATTTCACGGACCACGGCGACGGCAGCCTCGGCATTTTTCTGGTAGTTGACGACGGCCAAGGCCCCGTCCTTAGCCAGTCGGACGGCGATGGCCCGGCCGATGCCGCGACTGGCCCCGGTAACGAAGGCGATTTTTCCTTGCAAACTCATGCTCGATGCTCCAGTAAGGTTCGAAAACCCGGCCTGTAGGATAGGTTTTCAACCTGTCTTTGAATTCGATAGGTTTTCAACCTGTCAAATACGAAGACAGGTTGAAAACCTATCCTACAGGCTTTGGTGTTGTCGGCAACGTATTATACCGAATTCTGTAACAGCGCACACCTTTTCTTCCGTCCCTGGAATTTTGTCGCGAAGTATGTTAACCTATATTTTTCCTTCCGGAAGAGCGTGCGGATTTTGGCTACGGTTACGAAGCGGTTGTTGTTGAGCGGGAACGAGGCGGTCGCCCTGGCCGCTTTGGATTACGGCGTTGCGCTGGGTACGGGCTATCCCGGTACGCCCTCGACGGAGATCCTCGAACACCTCTCGGCTCATGGCGGCCGCGCCCAGTGGGCCCCGAACGAAAAGGTGGCCCTGGAAGTCGGTCTCGGCGTGGCCATGGCCGGCGCGGCAGCGCTTGTGACGATGAAGCACGTCGGCCTGAACGTGGCTGCCGATCCCCTCTTCACCGCGGCCTACACGGGCACCAGCGGGCCGCTGGTGATCCTCTCGGCCGACGATCCGGGCATGGCATCCAGTCAGAATGAACAGGACAACCGCCGCTTTGCCGTGGCTGCGGCCGTGCCGATGCTCGAACCGGCCGACGCCCAGGAGTCGTATGATTTCACCCTGCTGGCGTTGGAGTTGTCCGCCCGCTGGCACTTGCCGTTCATCTTGCGAACCACTACGCGGGTTTGCCACTCGCAGACCGTGGTCTGTCCTCAACCGTGGGAAAAGAATAACGTAGTGCCGCATTTCGATCACGACATTTCCTCGCGGGTCATGATTCCCAGCAACGCTCGGCCCGCCCATCGCCGCTTGCGGCAGAAGTTGGCCGAATTGGCCCAATGGAACGAAGCGTGTGGTCCGAACGAGGTGACGGCCGGCGAAAGTCGCCTGGGAATCGTCACTTCGGGCGTCAGTTTCATGCACGTTCGCGAAGCCGCGCCGGACGCAACCGTGCTGAAATTGGGCCTCACTTACCCGCTGCCGCTGGAGAAGGTCCGACGGTTTGCCGCCGGCGTCGAGCGCTGCCTGGTCATTGAGGAAGGCGACCCGTACCTGGTCGAGCAACTTCGCACTGCCGGCATCGCGGTGGAAGGCAAGCCCGAGATGTATCGCTTTGGCGAATTGAACGTCGCGCGAGTGCGGCGGATCGTAGCTGGCGACACTTCGCCCGAGCCCGCCGGCTGTGCCCGGCAAGCCGCCGACCCTGTGCCAGGGCTGCCCGCACCGCACCGTTTTCGGCGTGTTGAAGAAGCTCGACTGCATCGTGGCGGGCGACATCGGCTGCTACTCGCTGGGGGTGCTGCCGCCCTGGGGGGCGATGGACTCGTTGGTCTGCATGGGCGCCGGTATCGGCATGGGCCTGGGGCTCCGCCACGCCCTGCCCGCCGACGAGGCCCGGCGGGTCGTCAGCGTGATTGGCGACAGCACGTTCGTTCACAGCGGCATCACGGGCCTGGTGGAGATGGTCTACAATCCGCCGCCCGGCGGCCACGTCGTCCTGATCCTCGACAACAGCACCACGGCCATGACCGGCCTGCAAGAGCATCCCGGCACCGGGCGCAGGCTCGACCACGCCGCGACCGGCAAGATCGTGTTCGAGGACCTGATCCGATCGCTGGGCATCCCACACGTCACGGTGGTCGACCCCGTGGCGGCGCCGGAGGAGTTCGAGCAGGCCCTGGTCGAAAGCCTGAATCGCGATGCCTTGAGCGTGATCATTACGCGGCGAACCTGCCTGTTGGCGGCCGGCAAGATTCGGCAGTATGAACAGTGTGCCGCCTTCGAACCCTTACGCCTCTCCCAATGCGTGAGGGGAGCTAGTCACCATGTCTGACCGTGTCATCAATATCGTCGTCGCCGGGTTGGGCGGGCAGGGAGTACTCAAGGCCTCCGACATCCTGACGGCAGCCGCCTTCGCCGCCGGCTGGGACGTGAAGAAGGCCGACGTACACGGCATGAGCCAGCGGGGTGGATCGGTCCGCAGCAACGTCCGCTTCGGCCCGCGAGTCTTCAGCCCCATGGTGACCGCCGGCGAGGCCGATTTCCTCGTCGTGCTGGCCGAAGACCAAGTAGAACCGCATCGAGGCGTGTTGCGGTCCGGCGGGACCTTGTTGACGCCGGACTCGATCGCGGCGGACCGGCTGCCGAATCGCCGCAGCATCAACGTGGCGTTGCTCGGCGTGCTGAGCCGCGGACTGGCCATCGAGCCGTGCTTCTGGCACGAGGCCATCCGCAACAACTTCCGCGAAAACCTGCATGTCGACAATCTCCAGGCCTTTGATATCGGACGGGAGATGGCAGAATTGCCTTCGGCTTCTCAAATCGGCCGTGGTATGCCATAATAGTTCTGTCTTTTCCGGGAAACCAGACGATGACCGCACGTTTTCACCCAGCCAGCAGCCCCGACTTCGTACCCGCGCCGCAACTGCGTGAATTGCAATCGCAAAGACTCCGCGCGGTCGTCCGCCGGGTGTACGACCGCACGGAACTCTACCGCAAGCGGATCGACGAGGCCGGGTTGCGGCCGGAATGCATCGAGAGCATCGACGACATCGTGCGTCTGCCCTTCACCGTCAAGACCGACTTGCGCGATACCTATCCCTTCGGCCTTTTCGCCAGTTCCATGGACGAGATCGTCCGGCTGCACGCCTCCAGCGGCACGACCGGCAAGCCGATCGTCGTGGCCTACGACCGCCACGACGTCGACCTCTGGGCCGAGGCCATCCAGCGGGCCCTGGTTTCCTTTGGCCTGCACGAAGGCGACATCCTGCAGAACTCCTACGGCTACGGGCTGTTCACCGGCGGCCTGGGGTTGCATTACGGCGGCGAGCGGCTGGGCGCGACCGTGATCCCGGCCTCCGGCGGCAACACCGACCGGCAGATCATGATCATGAAGGATTTCGGCGTCTCCGCCATCAGTTGCACGCCCAGCTACTTCCTGCACATCCTCGACCGCGCGGCGGAAATCGGCGTCGACCTGCGCGCGCTTCCCCTGCGGGCCGGGATCTTCGGCGCCGAACCCTGGACCGATGCCATGCGGCTGCACATCGAGCAGGCCGCCGGCATCAAGGCCTACGACATCTACGGGCTGACCGAGATCATCGGGCCCGGCGTGGGGGCCGAGTGCCACTGCCAGAACGGCATCCATATCTTCGAAGACCACTTCTATCCCGAGATCATCGACCCGCATACCGGCCAACCGCTGCCCGACGGCGAAACGGGCGAACTCGTGCTCACCACCCTCAGCAAGCAGGCCATGCCGATCCTGCGGTTCCGCACGCGCGACGTGACGTCGCTGATGCCGCGAGCCGTGCCCTTGCGGGCGGACGATCCGCCGCATCCGCCGCATTTCGCACCGCACCGACGACATGTTCATCATTCGCGGCGTGCAACGTCTTCCCCTCGCAGATCGAAACGGCCTTGCTGGAAGTGGACGGTGCCTTGCCGCACTATCGAATCGTGCTCACGCGGTCCAAGGGGCTAGACCGGATGGAGGTGCAGATCGAGGTCGACGCGCAGATCCTCAGCGACCGCATCGGCGCCATGGAGGAACTCCAGGCCAGGTTCGCCAAGCAGATCGAGCACATCATCGGCTTGCACGTCGCAGTGACCCTGGCCGAGCCTCGCACGCTGCCGCGGAGCGAAGGCAAGCTCTGCCGCGTGACTGACCAACGCAACCTGTAAAGGGCCGCCCACCCTACTGCTTGAGGACAGACTTCAGAGGAGCCCGAAGATGAAGATCCATCAACTCTCGGTATTCGTGGAGAACAAGCCCGGCCGGCTGCGGGCCCCGTGCGAAACCTTGGCCCGGGCCGGAATCAACATCATCACGCTCAGCCTGGCCGACACGCATCTCTACGGCATCCTGCGGATGATCGTGCCCGATTGGCAGCAGGCCAAGGAAGTCCTGGAGCGGGCCGGCTTCGTCGTCAACGTGGCGGAGGTCTTGGCCGATCGAGGTCCCCGATCATCCCGGCGGACTGTCCGACGTGCTGCGGGTGATCGAGCAATCGGGCATCAACGTCGAGTACATGTACGCCTTTTCGGAAAGGCGCAACGACAGGGCCATGCTGGTCTTCCGCTTCGAGAACGCCGACGCCGCCGTGGCCGCCCTGACCGGCTGCGATCTGAAATTGGTGAGCAACCTCGAGTTGTTCGCCCGCTAAGTGGCTATTTCAAAATCCGGCATGTAGCGTAGGCTTCCAGCCTGCGTGCCCGATTTTGAAATAGACTCGAAGCATTACCGCTACAGCTTCCGCCGTCTACTCACGGTGAAAGAGCGGTAGATCCGGCACTTATCCTAGAAGCTGCACGACCGCGGTCCAAAGTTGTGTTTCCTCGCGGAATTGCGGGACGTTCCGGTAAAGGCGCCCCGTTCACGGCAACCGATAGATAGCCGTGGGCGAAAACCGTCTACCGCTTGCGCAGCGCTCCGTCGTGCGTTCCGGTTGGATTTTCCGCCTTGGCGCCGATTGGGATGGAACCACACTCTGGCTGGACACGAGGAAGAACGATGAGGGTATTAGTCGCAACGATCGTAGCGGTTGTACTGGGATTGGCAGCCGGGCAGATGCCGGCACGCGGGGCCGACGTGGCGGCGATGCCGCCGGTTGCGGAAATGGCCCAGGACGGCGACCGGCCGCAGGTCATCGCGGTGGCCGAGGCCGGCGCCCCGAGCGATGCCCCGGCCCTGGCCGCCCCGGCCGTCGCCGAGCAAGCCGGCGCGGAGACGGCCCAGGTCAAGGAAGCGGCGCCGCCAGCCTCCCCAGAACCGCCAGCCCCGCCCAAGCCCTGGACCCTTCCCGAGTTGTCCGTGCTCAAGGAACTAAAGATCCAACAGTACGGCTGGCTCGAACAGGGCACGACCTTCAACTCGCTCAGCCCCACCAATCGTTGGAACGGGTCGGTCATCTGCAACGACCGCAGCAACGAGTATGAGATGAATCAGTTGTGGCTTGGCTGGGAGAAGCCGGTCAAGACCGACGGCTGCGGTTTCGACATCGGCGGACGAATCGACCTGATGTACGGCTCGGACTGGCGCTACGGCGACTGCTACGGATTGGAGACGAACCTCGACGCGCCGAACCATCTCTACGGCTTCATCATGCCGCAGTTCTACCTCGAAGTGGGCTACAACGACCTGACCGTGAAGATCGGCCATTATGCTCCCTCGATCGGCTACGAGGTCGTGGCGGCGCCGGGTAACTTCTTCTATTCCCATTCCTATGCCCTGGGCTATTCGGAGCCCGTGCTGGTCACCGGAGTCTCGGCCGACTACAAGCTCAACGACCACTGGAACTTCATCGCCGGTTTCCACGACGGGTTCAATGCCTTCGAGGACCCTAACGGCATGTTCCATTTCCTGGGCGGAGCGAAGTGGCACGACGAGGAACACAAGGTCAGCCTCTCGCTGATGACCGACATCGGCCCGCAATTTGCCGCGGACGACAACCAGTTCCTGTATTCCCTGGTGTTCAAGAAGCAAATCAGCGAGAAGCTGCTCTATGCCTTCGAGCAGGTCCTGGGCGGCACGGAGAACGTCAGTTCTACCATCAAGGATGGATACGCCAAGTGGTACGGCTTGGACCAGTACTTGATCTACACCATCGATCCGTGCTGGTCGGCAGGCGCCCGCGTGGAGGTTTTCCGCGACCAGAATGGGTCGCGGGTTGCCGGCTTGGGCAGCGTGGGTATCGAGGGCTGGCCGGCCGACCCCGGATTCGCCGGCACGTTCACGGAGGTCACGTTGGGCTTGAACTGGCATCCGCATCCCAACTTCGTCGTCCGCCCCGAGACCCGCTGGGACTGCTACAGCGGCACCCCCAACGTCCAAGGCCAGTTGCCCTTCGGCGACGGCACCAAGAGCAGCCAATTCCTCTTTGCGACCGACTTGATCTTCAGCTTCTGAGCGGAATCACGAAAAACGGCCAACGGCCGGCGCAAGCCGGCCGTTGGTGCGTGCCGTTTCACTTTCCCGCCGCGTCGAAGGCCTCGTCAAAACGCTCGCGGATCCGCCGCGTCGTCTGTTCGTAATCGCATAGCAGGGCGTCGCCGCTGGAATAACGCAGCAAGTGGGCCAGCTTGTTCAGTTCCGTGGGATCGCGGGGAAGCTGGTCGCGGGCCGTGGAGTTCATCAGCCGCAGCCGGCTTTCGATCGTCCGCAACAAGCGGTAACTGGAATCGAAGAAGGCCAACTCGTCGCCGCCCAGCAGGCCGGCCTCGTGGAGCGATCGCAAGGCGGCCAGGGTGTTGGCCGTCCGCAGGCTGGGGATCCTTGCGGGCATGCTGGAGCTGGAGCATCTGCACGAGGAACTCGATATCGACGATGCCGCCCGGGCCCGCGTTTCAAGTCGCCGGCCGCCGACGGTGTCTTCCAGGCGGTGCCGCATGTCGCGGATTTCGTCGGCGTCTTTGCGCCGCCAGCGATGGCCGAAGGCGGCCCGCTGCACGGCCGCCACGGCGCCGCGGCGGCGTCCGCGGCGAGCCGTAAACCGGCCGGGCCTTGCACAGGGCCTGCCGCTCCCAAAGCTGGCCCGAGCCCGCGGCAAAGTAGCGGCCGAACTCGCCCAGCGACATGGCCAGCGAGCCGCTCTTGCCCGTCGGCCGCAAGCGGGCGTCGACCTCGTACAGCCGGCCGTAGGCGCTCAGGCGGCTGGCCGTCTTGATGATCCGCTGCCCCAGCTCGCTGAAGAAGTGCTGGTTCGAGGTGCTGCGGGCCGACCATTGGCCGAAATCGAACGCCGTCTGCCCGTCGGCCTCGTAGAGGAAGACGATGTCCAGGTCGCTGTGGTAGTTCATCTCCCGGCCGCCGAACTTGCCCAGGGCCAGGATCGACCATGTCGCAGGGCTCGCCCGCCCGCGGGCCGTCGCCGATCTGCGGGCGGCCGAACTTGGCCGTCAGCTTCTGATATTCGCCGGCGGCGATCTGGGCCAGGCAGACCTCGGCGATGTCGGACAGCGCGCCGGTGGTGGCCTGGATGTCTTCCTTGCCCAGCAGGTCGCGAACGCCCACGCGAAGCTGCTGGTCGTTCTTGAAACTGTGCAGGATCGGGTCGATGTCTTCGGCCGCCCAGCACAGCTCGGCGAGCGTCTCCTGCAAGCCCTCGCGCGATGGGCAGCTTGTCGAGCACGAGGCTGTCCATCAGGCCGTCGATCATGCCGGGGTTGCTGGTGAGGATGCCCGACAGGTAGCGGGCTGTAGGCGCACAGCTCGACGTACAGCCGCAGGCTGGGCGGGTTGAAGCTGAACAGCTCCCAGAGCACGCCCTTGCCGCCCAGCGAGTCGCTCACCTGGTCGAGGTTCACCAGGGTCGAGTCGGGATCGGCCGTGGCGGCGATGGCCGCGAGCAACTGCGGGGCGATGGCCGCCAGGAAGTGCCGGCAGCGCCGCGTGGAGAGGAAGCGGATCTTCTCCTCCGCCAAGGCCATCAGGTTGCGGTAGGCCTGCTTCACGTCGCGGAAGGGATACTTGCCCAGCACCGCTTCGATCAGCTCGGGCGGCGGATCGGGGTCGAGCACCAGGTCGACCTCGGCCTCGGTCTGCTGCGTCGTCGCTGAAGGCGTCGTGCAGCAGGTGGTCGAGAATCTTGCGGTTCAGCTCGGTCTTGTCGCGGTAGTCGGCCAGAAAGCCTCCAGGGCCGGCTGCGCTCCGTGCGGTCGTCTGCGTAGCCCATCCGCAGGGCCAGCTTGCGCAGCTCGTCGTCGTCGGCCGGGCAGCAGATGCGTTTGCAGATCGAACATGATCTGCAGGCGGTGCTCGATCTTGCGGAGGAAGGTGTAGTTCTCTTCCAGGAGCGACCGCTCCTGGTTGCGTCAGGCAGCCGGCATTGTTCCAGCTGGGCCATGGCCTCCAGCGTGTTGCCGGTGCGCAGTTGCGGGCAGGTCGCCGCCGTTGAGGAGTTGCAGGAACTGGATCACGAACTCGATGTCGCGGATGCCGCCGTGGCCGGTCTTCACGTCGCGGGCCTGGTCGTCGCCGCGGACCTGCTGCTCGATCCGCCGCTTGAGGGCCTTGATGCCGCTGATGTCGGCCCGGCTCAGGTAGCGGCGGTAGATCCAGGGCGAGAGCTGGGCGAGGAACTCGCGGCCCAGGTCCAGGTCGCCGGCGACGGGCCGGGCCTTGATGTAGGCCTGCCGCTCCCAGGTGCGGCCGCGGATGTCGTAATACGTGAGCATCGCCGGCAGGCCCATCACCATCGGCCCGCGCTGCCCTTCGGGCCGCAGCCGCAAATCGACGCGGTAGGCCATGCCCAGCTCGGTCTTCTCGGTCAGCAGCCGGACGAGTTCGCGGGCCAGGTGCTCGAAGAACTCGTTGTTGGTCACCGGCCGCGGGCCGTCGGTCTTGCCCTCGCCGTCGTAGAGGAAGATCAGGTCGATATCGCTGGAATAGTTCAACTCGCAGCCGCCGAGCTTGCCCATCCCAGGACGACGAAGCGGGCCGGCTGGCCGTCCGGGCCGATGGGGTCGCCACGCTGCGTGCGGAGCTTCCGCCAGGCCGCGCGGAGGGCCGCCTTCGAGGATGGCGTCGGCCAGGTAGGAGATCTGCGCCGTGACCGTCTGCAGGCTCTGGTCGCGGATGATGTCGCCGTAGGCGATCCGCAGCGTCTCGCGGCGTTTGAATCGCCGCAGCGCGCGGAGCACGGTCTGCTCGTGCTCCAGGGCCGCGATTTCCGCCACCAGGTCCTCGACGAGCATCTGCCGGGCCACCGGCGCCCCTTCGGTCAGCCGCAGCAGGTCGAAGCCCTCCGGGTCGGCGATCAGCAGGTCGCGAGAAGTGCTGGCTGGTGGAGAAGATCTGCAGCAGCGTCGGCAGGGCCGTGGCGTCGCGCTCGAAGAGCGTGCCGATGCTCAGCGGATTGCGGGCCTGCGGCCACGAAGCGGTCCAGGTTGTTCAGCGCCATGTCGGGATCGGGGCAGCGGGCCAGGTGCTGGCCGAGTTGGTCGCAGATCACCGCCAGCAGATCGAGCGTCACGCCGGCCGATGGCCATGTTCGACCAGGACCGCGTGGGCGCGGCGGAGATCGACCACGCCCAAGCGCGTCAGAGCAACTCCTGCGCGGCGTCGGCGTCGTCGAGGCAGCGGCGGAGGGTCGGCGATGTCCATGCGGATCAAGCGGTCGGGGTAAGCCAGGCATCATGGACGTCGATCACAGATCCGTGCTTCGCAACCAACTTGCTCCAAACCGTCCGAACAACGTAAACGCGTCCGCCTTCTCGATCCACCGGCAGGATCTGCCCGACAAGCGTCCGCGGGCCGTCGAAGACCACGATCTGGTCCCGCACCGTGCGGCCGACAAGCTGTACGACTTCGTCCGTAGCGGCGGCTCGCTTCTGCGCACTCTTGCTCGGCCCTTCCACCAGCACTTCGACCTCGCTGCCCACCAGCGGCTGGTTGTCCTCCAGGCTGATGGCGTTCTGCACGGCCAGCAGCTCGTTGTTCCGCCGCCGCTTGACCTCCTCCGGCACGTCGTCGGGCATAGCGCCGGCGGCCTTCGTGCCGGGCCGCTGGCTGTACTTGAAGATGAAGCTGTTCTTGAACCGGGCCCAGCGGACCAGCTCGACCGATTGCCGAAAATCTTCCTCCGTCTCGCCGCAGAAGCCGACGATGAAGTCGCTGGTGATCGCCGCGCCGGGAACGATCGACGCGGATCCGCTCGACCATCTCGCGATAGTCCTCGACCGTGTAACCCCGCTTCATCCGCTTCAGTTGCTCGTTCGAGCCGCTCTGCGCCGGCACGTGCAGATAGGGCGAAACCTTCGGCAGGTCGCGGACGGCTTGCAACAGGTCGTCGCTCATGTGCCGCGGATAGTTCGTGACGAACTTGATCCGCCGCAGGCCGTCGATCTCGTTCAGCCGGGCAAGCAGGTCGGAGAGCCGCAGCGTCCGGCCTTCGCTCGTGTCCTTGTAGCTGTTGACCGTCTGGCCCAGCAGCGTGATTTCCAGGCAGCCCTCGCGGCCAGGCGGCGGACTTCGGCCACGATCTCGGCGGCCGGGCGGCTCTGCTCCGGCCCGCGGACCTTGGGCACGATGCAGTAGGTGCAGAACTTGTCGCAGCCGAACATGATCCGCACCATCGCCTGGAACGGCGAGGCCCGCAACGCGGGCGGCCGCGGCGGATCGAACTTGGCGAAGCTCTCCTCGACCAGCGAGCGCCGCTGGTACATGCGGTCGAGGCTCACTTCCAATCGCGGCTCGCGGCACCGCTGCGCGGCCACCTCCTCCAGGATCTCCGGCAGGCGGTTCAACTGGCCCGGCCCGACGACCAGGTCGACGTGTCCGGCACGGCGGAAAATCAAATTCTGGTCCTTCTGCGCCATGCAGCCCAGGACGCCGATGATCGTTTCCGGCCTGCTGCTCTTTCAGCGGCCGCAGGCGGCCCAAGGCGCTGTAGATCTTGTCTTCGGCATGCTGCCGCACGCTGCAGGTGTTGTAGAGGATGGTGTCGGCCTCGCGCGGACTATCGACCAGTTCGTAGCCCGCCTGGACGAGGCCGGAAACGATCAGTTCGCTGTCCAGCACGTTCATCTGGCAGCCGACGGTCTCGATGTAGAGGCGTTTGGTCATAGCCGGTCAGTCTTCGTTCCACCGACACCCGCAGGTGGGTACTCGGCAAGGCGGTGCCCCGGGTCAGTGGGGACGTTGTTCCACGATAAAATCCATTTTACGCCGCTTTGCCGCGTGAGGCATTGGCCTGCTTGGCGGCGGCGAGCTTGCGGCGGCTTTTTTCCTTTTCCACCTCGCCGCGGAATTCGGCCATCACCTCGTCGCGTTTGTGGGCCATGAGCCGCATGAGGGCAACAACGGCGACATACCCGGCCACGACCCACAGGGCAATGCTCCAACTATCCATGTTCTTCCGGCTCCCGTCATCCTGACCGTTGGGCAAAAACCGCAAGGGGCAAACAACCTATTTTAACACAAGTCGCCCGCCGGTGGCGAGGCCATTTGGCGGGAAAAAAACGTCTACTCCGGCCCGAACCGATCCCCCGGTTGGATCTTGTGCCCGCGAAGGACTTCGGCGATCGACATGGGACGCTTCCCGGCAAACTGAACGGTTCGCGGAGCAACGGCGTCTTGCCCGGCAGCGATCACGAGCCGATCGCCGGATGCTTCAAGCACCGTGCCGGGCGAATGCGGCGACTCGGGCGAATCGACGACGTCGACCGGCCCCAGGATCAGGCGGACCGGCGCGCCGTGAGGGCGATGCCAAAAGGTGTAAGTCCGCGGCCACGGCTCCAGCGCGCGAATCTGGTTCTTGATGCACAAGGCGGGCCGGGCCCAGTCGATGGCTCCGTCGGTCTTCTTCAGCCGCGGCGCCTTTGAGGCCAACGCCGGATCCTGCGGCAACGCCTCCAGACGGCCCGCGGCCAAGGCGTCGATCGTCCGCCGTACCAGCCAACCGCCCGATTCGGCCAGTTGGGCCTCCAACTCGACGGCGGTTTCGTCGGGATCGATCGTCGTGACGGCCTGGGCGATGCAGGGGCCGGCATCGACCTTCGGAGTCATGTGGATCACGGTCACGCCCGTCTCCGTATCGCCGTTGAGCAAGGCCCAATTGATCGGCGCCGCGCCGCGATACTTGGGCAACAGGGAACCATGGAGATTGATTCCGCCCAGGCGGGCCGTGCAAAGCGTCTCCGGCACAAGGATCTGGCCGTAATCGCAAACCACCAGCAGATCGGCCCCGATCTCGCTCAAATGCTGCCGAGCCTCCGGCAGGTTGATGTTTTCCGGGTCGTAGATCGGCGTGGCGTGTTCGTGGGCGATGTCGCGCATCGCACTGGCCGGCTCGACCTCCTTCCCCCGGTGACTGCGGAGCGGTCGGGTAACCAGCAATGCCATGTCGTGCCGGGCCTCGTACAACTGCTGGTAAGTCGGCACGGCGAAGGGCCCCGTGCCCATCATGATCAGACGCATCAAGGATCAAGGATGAGGGATGAGGGATGAAGGATGAAGGATGAAGGATGAAGGATGAAGGATGAAGGATGAAGGATGAATTCATCCTTTACGTTCGCAGCCGTTCCAACTCGGCCAAGCGGGCAGCGATCTTCCGGTCGTCAGGCATTACCCCGCGCTGCCGTTCGCCCTCGAACTCGGCTTCCAAGGCCGCCAGGTCGTCCTTGATGTTCAATAAGTGGCTGGGGCTGAGACGGTCGATGAAGAGCATGCCGTCGAGATGGTCGTTCTCGTGCTGGATTGCCCGCGCCAAGAGACCATCAACCGCGTACTGCTTCTCGTCGCCGGCAAGGTTGTAGGCGACAGCGACGATGCGTTCGGAACGTCGCACGGGGGCGAAGATCTCGGGAAAGCTGAGGCAGCCTTCCTCGGCTTCGACGTTGCCGCTCCACTTGAGAATCGTGGGGTTGAGCAGGACGTGTTCCTGATCCTTGGCAGCCGCGTCGCCGGTGACGTTGAGGATGAAGAAACGGTACGGCAGATCGACCTGATTGGCGGCCAGCCCGATGCCGCGGTGCTCGTACATCAGTTCGAACATTTTGTCGATGGCTTTGCGCAGCTCGGCATCGACCCGTCTGAGCAGCCGGGACTTATGACGCAACGCGGGATGGGGATACTTGACAATCCGCAAGATTCTGACTCCGGAGAAAAAGAAAGCCGAATTATTATAGGCATGCCCCGCTGGCGTGCGTAGGGCGACCGCGCGTTGACGGGCGGGGCCACCTGTCTTAGACTGGAATGATGATCGTGCGAGGGGCGGTTGCCGAGACCGGTCATATTGCGCAAGTCCTTGAACCATAGATGTTTGGGAGTACGCCCATGTCGTTCTGCTGGTCCTTTCGAATAGGGCTGTTCCTGGCGCTGACCGCGCCTTGGTTCGGCATGGTCGCCCTGGCCGCCGACCCGGAAGAAGAGCCCTCCGGCGGAAAAACCACGCTGGGCTCGCCCGGCGAGAAGGTCCAGGTCTCGCTGTTCGGGGTGAAGGCCGAGGGGAAGAAGTTCGTCTATGTTCTGGACCGGTCGGGCAGCACCGAAGGCAAATTGCTGGCTGCGGCCAAGGCGGAAATCCTGGCCAGCATCGAAACCATCGGCGACGTGCATCAGTTCCAACTCGTGGTCTACAACGAGCGTCCCAAGGCGTTCAACCCGGCGGGGTCCGGCGGCCAATTGGCGTTCGGCACCAATGCCAATCGGGCGGAGGTCAAGAAGTTCCTCGGCACGATCGAGGCCGACGGCGGCACCGATCATATGGCCGCCTTGTCGCTGGCCATCCGTATGCGGCCCGACGTGGTCTTTCTCCTCACCGATGGCGACAAGCCGTTCGTCACGGCACGGGAGTTGGATCGCATTGATCGCATCGGGCCGGGGATTACGATCCATACGATCCAGTTCGGCGACGGCCCGCAACGTGGCGGCGAGGGCTGGATGGGGAAACTCGCCCAGCAGAGCGGGGGCGAGTACCGCTATGTCGACACGACGAAACTGGAAACGGCAGCGAAATAAGCCACTGTCGGTCACCCGTCGCCGTCCCACTCGCCGCCGGGCATGGCGGGCATGACGAAGATCTTGCCGTCGCCCATGCGGCCCGTACGGGCGACGTCGACGATCACCCGTACCACCTCTTCGACGCGGAGATCGTCGACCCACAGCGTGACTTCCACCTTGGGCAAGAATGCCAAGGAGTATTCGCTGCCGCGGTATTCGTCCAGATAGCTCTTCTGGCGGCCATAGCCCTTGACTTCGCAGACGCCGCAGGCCTCCAGCGGCGCGTGCTTCAAGGCTTCGAGCACCTTCTCGACCAGGTAAGGCTTGATGATGGCGACAACTTGTTTCACGGCGCGGACTCCCTAGTATCAGTTTAATGTAAATTGGCGGACGGGGAAAGGCGGCGAATTTGGAGTGTCGGCGATTTGGAGTGCAGAGGCCGGGCACCAGGACCCTGGTGCCCGGCCTCCGCACTCCAAAGTGCGTCTGCTGCCTGGGATTTACGACCGCGTGGCCGGGAGCTAGAATCAAGGGCAATAGAATTTACCATCGAGAATCTGAGATCTCCAATTTCTGAATACAAGCCCCTAGCCCCGTCCATGCCATGGCCAAACGCACGCCGCACCAAGACAAGATCATCCGTCGCTACTATCAGAACCAGGACCAAATCCTGATTCAGCGCCTAGGCGACCTCGTTACCGACCTTTACCTGGCTGAGGGCAAGAACCGCGTCCGCCTCTGGAAACGGACGGCGGAAATCCTGGAAAAACTCGAGATTCCCAACGCCCGCGTGCAGCACGTCTGCCAGAGCGATAACCCGGCCCTGGTGGCGGAAGTGCTGAAGGAATTGCTGGAGAAGGATGACTAAATGACCTTGCACGACGATAGTAGGGTACGACCAGCGAGCGGGCACCATGCGCAGCATGGTCGCGACGCCGGCCCACCAATTACCAGATTTGGTGGGCCGGCGCTGCGCTTGTCCCACCCTACATGTCTGCTGGAGAAGGATGACTAGCAGGCTGCCGATGTCAACCTACGTCGAACGAGTCGAGCAACTACGGTGGAAGAAGTTTCCCGTCCTGGACGATGGCTTCGTCTGCCTGGTGGACATCATGGGCGACGACCGGGCAGTGGTCCAGGCCGCACGGGTGAGCTACGGCGAGGGCACGCGAGCAGTCTCCGACGATCGCACGCTGATCCGCTACCTGATGCGGCACCGACACACGACGCCCTTCGAGATGGTCGAATTGAAATTCCTCGTCCGCGTGCCCATGGACTGCTGGCGGCAATGGATCCGTCATCGCACGGCCTCGGTCAACGAGACCAGCACGCGCTACTCCGTGGCTATCGACGCGGCGCAGCAGACCGCCGCCGACGCCTGGCGCAAACAGGCCAGGTCGAATCGCCAGGGCAGCGAAGGATTTTTCGACGAAGCGACGGGCGCCGAGTTGACGGCGGAGGAAGCGGCGATCCAACAGCAGGCCCGCGCGGTCTATCAGAAACGGCTGGAACAGGGCGTTGCGCGGGAGCAGGCTCGCAAGGATCTGCCCCTGGCGACTTATACCGAGGCCTATTGGAAGATCGACCTGCACAACCTGCTGCACTTCCTCGAACTGCGGATGGACATCCACGCGCAGTTCGAGATCCGCCAGTACGCGGAGACAATGGGCCGTGAGATTGTCGGGCCGCTGCTGCCCCTGGTCTGGGAGGCGTTTCTCGACTACCGCGCAGATAGGCATGCTGCTGACGCGGCTGGAGCAGGCCGTCATTGCACGGCTGGTCGCCGCGGGCAAGATCCCGGCCGACGAAGCCGCCTTCCTGGCCGCCGGCGATCCCACCTGGGCCGACCTGGCTCACTGCCGCGAACGCGACGAGTGCCGTGAAAAACTGTTTCGCCTGGGTATCATCGTTTAACCCGAAGCCAACGGCGACGGGAGGTTTCTTAGAACTTAGCGATTAGAAGGAGGACGCAACCCCATGACCGATGTAACCACGACTGAACTGTTGGCCCTCAATCACCGCCTGTTGGAGAGCATCGCTGCGGGCGACTGGGCCACTTACGAGGAGCTCTGCGACCCGAGCCTCACTTGTTTCGAACCGGAGACCCGCGGCCAGTGGGTGGAAGGCATGGACTTCCACCATTTCTATTTCAAACTGGGTGGAGCCGGAGGGCCGGTGAACATCACGGTCAGCAGCCCGCACGTGCGGGTGATGGGCGACGTGGCGGTGATCAGCTTCATCCGTATTGTGCAGAAGCTCGATGGCAGCGGCAGCCCGATTACCAACCGGTCGGAGGAAACGCGTGTATGGCAACGGCAAAACGGACGCTGGCGGCACGTGCATTTCCACCGGACGGTCTGATGCTACCCCCCCTTGAGCATCTGCGTTAACGCTGGACGGTCGCCGCTTCGCTCTTGGAGAAAACCGTTTCCCTGTCTATAATCAGCGCTTTCCATGGAGGGATTTATGCGCTCAATTGCCATTATGAACCAGAAAGGTGGCGTGGGTAAAACGACCACCGCAGTGAATATCAGCGCGGCATTGGCGGAAACCGGCCTGCGCATCTGCTTGATCGATCTGGATCCGCAGGCCCACGCCACGCTGCACATGGGAATCGAACTGGCGGCCGACCAGCCTTCGATCTACGACGTATTGACCGACAAGACACGGCTCTCGGAAGTCCGCCGCCAGGTGGCCGAGAACCTGTGGGTTGTCGCTTCGACGCTCGACTTGGCCGCCGCCGACCTGGAATTGGCCGGCGTGGTGGGCCGCGAAATGATCCTTCGCGACAAGCTCAATGTCGAGGAGCAACCTTTCGATTACCTGTTGGTTGATTGCCCGCCGTCGTTGGGCGTGCTGACTCTCAACGCCCTGGTGGCGGTGGACGAGGTGTTCATTCCCTTGCAGCCGCACTTCCTGGCCCTGCACGGCCTGGGCAAACTGTTGGAGACGATCAACTTGGTCTCCGTGCGGCTGAACCCGCGGCTGAAGATCAGCGGCGTAGTGCTTTGCATGTACGACGTCAATACTCGGTTGGCCAGCGAAGTGAGCGATAACGTCGACCAGTTCTTCCTTGGTGCCCGCGACAAGACCACGCCCTGGTCTGGCGCCCGCACGTTTCAGACTCGTATTCGCCGCAACGTGCGGCTGGCCGAGGCGCCGAGTTTCGGACAGTCGATCTTCCAGTACTCGCCCGACTCGCACGGGGCCGAGGACTACCGCCGTTTGGCCGAAGAGGTCAAGAAGGCCGGGTAGGTTCCTGCAGGCTGCGTGGAGCGAGCCGGCGGCGCGATGGTGAGTTGCGCACGGACCGAACAATCGGGAAACTCGCCACCTGTGTTGACCCGATTCTCGCAATGCACCAACCTCGTAGTGCTTCCGTGCGCCACGCGCTCTACGTCTTTTGCTCATGCCGAATGCGGCATTACGGCCCTTACGCACGGAATTCCCGTGTGTTTCCCTACGTTCCGCGCCGGTCGTCCAGCGCTTGTGCCCTTGGGGAC
Organism: uncultured Planctomycetia bacterium; assembly: GCA_963779975.1. Classification (GTDB taxonomy): domain Bacteria; phylum Planctomycetota; class Planctomycetia; order Pirellulales; family Thermoguttaceae; genus JANXQG01. Next base: position 349,261 of record CAWAAL010000002.1, read on the forward strand.
CAACCGGTTTCCACCGGCCTTCTGTGCCGCGTTTATCGCTTGCAACGCAGGCTTATTCGGGATTTGCCGAGATGCTTCGACAAGTGCGTCGAACGGCTTGTGTGTATCGCGCCGCGAGCACCGGTTGATGCGCCGGCAGATCGGGAAATAGCCCGGCGAAGCGTGAATTGAGCGAATCCCCGACAGGCCACGCGACGATCCGATTTCTGAGGATGCTTGGCAAGACCCGATTGGGACGTACCAGGATTTGGCCGATTCCCGCTCTTGTCAGGCATCCCCGGTGGTAACGGATTAACTTGGAACTCGTTTCAAGAACACCTCTCGCCGGCCATTTCCTTGGCAGGCGATTGCCTTCTGGAAACAAGTTCTCAACCAGTCGGAAAGGAAGCTCAACATGAACGCGATGCGCATGGGACTGCTCTGTGCGTTGATCGGTTGGATGGCAACCGACGCGCAGGCGCAATTGGGGACCTACGGCTCCCCGGATCCGATCCCCCTGGGGCAGAATGCTTCAGGGGATGCTTACGTGGCGGCCACGGCCAACCGCACGTCGTACGCGGCTGCGTCCGACGGCTCGGGCCCGACGCTGACCCCCGCCCCTGCCAACATCCCCCAACCGCCCTCGGAAAGCTCGGCGGTCGCCGGGATGCTAAACCAGCCCGGCACGATGGCCAACCCGCCCGCGGGTTGCAACGTGATGCCCGCCGGCGGCTACATGAAGGACGCCGGCAGCGGTGATGCCTGCGGCGGCAACGTCTTGGGCAGCGGACACGGCTGCTGCTCGCCGTGGTATGCCTCGTTCGACGCCCTCTATATGACTCGCAACAAGCCGACGCCGGTGTACACCTCGGCCTACTCTCCGCCGAACGGCTCGCCGCCAGTTCAACAAGGTTACTTCAACGACGTGAACTGGACTTGGGGTGAACAGGCTACGATCGGTTATCGCTTCGGCTGCAACTGTGATTGGGCCGTGGAAGGCACCTACTGGGGCCTCTCCGAATCCTGCACCAACGGCGGCCCGGAGGGCATTCCCTCCTGTCCTTACGTAACGCCGATGACCTTCAGCTTGACCAGCATTCTCGGCACGACCGGCGGCCTCTGCACCAGCACCAATCCCAGCGGTTGCGGGACTGCCAACCAATACACCGACCAGTCGCCGGATCATCACATCTGGCGGAACTGGGACGCCCAGAACGTGGAAGTCAACTTCGTGCGGACTCTCTGTGGCGGTCATGACGGCTGTGGCGGCTGTGGCGGCTGCGGCGAATGCAATCGCTTCGGCGTCGACTTCCTCGCCGGTGTTCGCTGGTTCCGCTTCCAGGACGGGTTCCTCTTCGGCGCCCAGCGGCAGGCCGACGGCACTTGTTATGCCGGCGACTGGCTCTATCTGGACGACCGCATCACCAATGACCTGGTCGGTTTCCAGGCAGGCTTCAACGCCAACTACCGTTTCGCCGACTGTTGGAAGGTGTTCCTGACGCCCAAGTTCGGCGTCTTCAACAACCACACCACCCTGGACTACAACTTGTATGCCGTGAGTTGCACCAGCGGCACGCGGTACGAGGGGTGTTCGCAGACGTACAACACCCCGAACTACCCGGTTCATTCCACGTCGGACAACTTCGCCTTCCTGACCCAGGTCGACCTGGGCCTCGATTGGCAGGTCACCCAGCACATCTCGACCCAGTTGGGCTATCGCGTGGTGGCCATGACGGGCATGGCGTTGTCGGACAGCCAGGTCCCGTTCTATGGCAACGACACGCAATCCATCGCCGACATCAAACACAACGACAGTTTACTCCTGCACGGGGTTTTCGGCGGATTGACGTTTAGTTGGTAAGCATTCTCCAGCAGAATCACCATCCGGGGGCAGCCAGACGCAAGTGTGGCTGTCCCTTGTGTTTTCTTGGTTATCCCCGCGTCCGCGAGCCTTCGCAGATGGCCTGAAACTCGGGGTCGGCACGGAGCGGATCGAAGTCGGGCTCGTGATCGATCAGCAGGCGATAGTTGGCGTCCAGAGTCAGGGCCTGTTCGAGATAGGCCAATGCCTGCTGCTTGTCGCCGGCCACGCTGTGGTAGCAGGCCAGATTGTAGCGAATCAACGGCTCGTCGCTGTCGGCAGCCAAGGCCGTTTCCAGGGCCTCGATCGCCAGATCGATCCGCCCGATGCGCTTGTGGCACCACCCCAGGGCCAACAAGACGCGGACGTTCTCCGGCTCCAACTCGGCCACCTTGCGCAGGGGCACGATGGCCTCGACGTATCGCTCCAGCGATCGCAGGGCCTCGCCTTGGAGATACAAGGTCCGCACATCGACCCCATTGGAACCGTCAGCCCCGTCCACAGTGTCGGCCCCCGCACTGTCAACCCCGCCCGCACGGCCCGTACTACCCAGCCGGGCAAGCATGCGGAGGGCCTGCTGGGGTAGACCGAGTTCCAGGTAGCCTTCAGCCTGATGCTGAAGCTTCATGCGACGAATTCGATCTTCTTTCGACTTGGTCACGTCGGAACCCACCGCCGCAAAATGAACAGACTGAACAATTGGAGAAGGCGCACCAACGCCCTTTACACTCCATTATAGCGGCCCCTGTCAACAAGCCCAAATAGCATTCCCCAAGTTCGGCCGTAAGTCGCACGCCGCCAAGCGGAAAATGCTGCGGGGCGTTCCCTGGCTGCCGCCGGACATGCCTGCAAACAGCCTCTCACTCAGACCGACTGGAGTGCTTCCTGATGGCTCTCGACCAACGATTTCCGCGGTGTGGTCAATTTCAACACGGGAGCAAACTCGGTAAACTCTTGGTCGACCTGATTCAGCAGATCCTCGGGAGTGGTCGTGGAAACATGGATTTGACCGAATGATGCTTCCCATTGGGAACATTCGATCCAGAGTGGGTCGGCCGCCGCGGGCAGCAGCGCCGAGAGGGCCACGATGCACTTTCCCAATTCGGCCGCTTTCTGGCTGTCAGCTTGACTGTCCGCATGTCCATCGAGCAGGACTGCGAACTCGTCCGGCAGATTCCACTGCCGGGCCAGCATGCCTGCGGCTTGGCCGTGCGTCCATCCAAACATCTCGCTTTCCAGATGCGAAAGCCGGCGCTGCCCTTGTTTTCGGGCTTCCAGCAGCTTAGCGTAAACCTGCGGAAACTCCTTGGCCAGCAGCGGGACAGCCATGTCCTGCAAGAGGGCCGCGGTAAAGATCTCTTCCGTAGTCTTGAGGCCTCGGAGTTTTGCCACCGCCCGGGCGAAAAGGGCCCGTCGCAACGAGTCCTGCCATAGGCCCTTCAAATCGAGCGGCCCGCAGTGGGGATTGGGTACGAGGCTGAACACCGCGTTCCACAGGGCGAAGTTCTTGATCGTCCGCACGCCCACCAGGGAGATGCCGACCTTGACACTGGAAATCTTTCGCGCGAAGCCGAAATACGCCGAATTCACGAACCTCAGCACCTGGCCCGTAAGGCCCGGGTCGGCCTCGATGGGCGCTGCGTAGTCGGCCGGACCGAAGTTCGGATCGCGCGACAGTTCCAGCAGCCGGATAGCACTTTGCGGCAAGGCGGCCAGCTGGGTTGTCGCCAGCATCTGTTGAAGATTCGGGCGGGCGTTATCATGAAGAACGGTCATGTTTTCTACTCCCGCGAATAGGTTATTGAAACGCGCGTCTGACTTCGATGTCGATTTGCGGTCAAGAAATTTCCTGACCACGTCAAGGAAAACTTACGCCAAAGCGTGCTGGCAGGCAAGCGATTCCAGCGCGATCCCGGATCGCCGCACACTGCTTTGCGGCATCTTGTTGTCCAATGGCAACGCCCGGGCGTGGGCCTGTTGCAATTTCTCCACCTACAAGGCGGCAGGCGCGGAAGTCAACAATTTGCGAATTGCTTGACGGGCAAACGATTTCCGGCCTCACTTGCGCGGCTTGGCGAGGAATTGGCCTCCCGGTTGCATCTTCCGGCATGACAAACCCCAATCCCCGGAGAACTTGTTTCGACAACAGGTTCGAGCGGCCATTTTCCGCATGCGATTGGGGATCTTGAACCAAGTTCTGAGGTTTCGCCGTGCGCGGGTTCCGTTGGCTCATCATCGCCGTATTTTTGCTCCCGTGGTTGGCAAGTGAGACCGGCGGCGTACCCGGTACTCCGGGTCGGGCCGTTGGCGGTGAGGACATGTCTGGACCTTGGCGCCGGACCCGCGAGGGATGGCAGCGGATCGAACTCCTGCGTCCGGCAATTCCCTATCGTCGGCCGGTGCTACATCCCGTCATAGTCGGTTCGCTCGAGGCCCTCCTGACGATGACTGCAATGCTGGCACTTCAAAAGAATTCTCCTTTTCAGTCGAAGATTTGCACGGAATCTTCTCTCGGAGGGCACTAATACAGGTAGGCACATCAACCCCAAGCACAAGCGCGGATCGCGAAGCAAAATCACGCGCCTGCGCTTCGGGTTAGGTGGACACGTTCCGCGACATGATCGCCGACCCGTGAAAAACGAGGCTAATGCCCCCCACTGGGAGATTCATCATGCGATTGACATTGCGAGCCCTTCTGAACTACATGAACGGTCAACTGAAGGACCCCAAGGATGCCGAGGAGATCGGCAAGAAGATCGAGGAAAGCAAGTATGCCACGGAGTTGTTCCATAAGATTCGCGACGTCATGCGACGACTCCGGCTGGCGGCGCCATCGCTTACGGAACGGGGGACAAACCTCGACTGCAACACGGTCGCCGAGTATTTGGATAATGCCTTGCCGACGGATCGCGTATCCGACTTCGAAGAAGTTACGCTGACCTCGGAAATGCACCTGGCGGAAGTGGCGTCGTGCCACCAGATTCTCTCGATGGTTCTGTGCGAGCCCGCCGAGATCGATCCGGGGAGCCGGCAGCGGATGTACCAATTGCCGACCGTCGCCAACCGCGTCGACGAAGAGCGACAGGCAGCCGTCGAGGCCGCCAGCATGCTCTCGGGCGACGGCGCGGCAGGGGTTCCTTCCGCTCCGCCGACGAAGGCCCGACCCCGCCCGGTCGTGCCTGAGTATCTCCGCGATCAGCCCAAGAAGTCGCGACTCCTGCCCACCGCGGCCATCACGCTCCTTGTCGGCGCCGCGATCGGACTGATGCTGGTAATGTTCTATCCAAATGCTCTGCAGTGGGTTCAAGCGAAGTTCCAGGGCCAGCAGGCTGGCGACGAAGAACGAGATGAAGGTGACGGCAAGAAGCTCGGCAGTTCGTCGGGCAACGGTATCACGGGATCAAACAGTGTTGCCGGAATCGACAGTGTTGCCGGAGTCAATGGCGAGGTCGCTCCCAAGTCCAGCGAATCGGCTGCCAACGCGCCGGCCGCCGAACTGGTCGCGCCCGTCATAGGCAACAGTATGGGCAATCCTGCGGCAATTGCCGACAAGCGTGAGGTTCCGGGCACCGAGAAATCATCCGGGAAACCACTGGAGAAAACACCAGAAAATCCAATTGCCGGGAATCCGGTTTCGGAAAAGCCAGCGGTGGCAATGCCTGGCAAAGCGCCGGGGGCAGCCGGCCTCCCCATTCCGGCAGTGGGCGGCCCGAGTTTGCCGCCGGCGGGCACTGCTGGGTCCACCGCCAGCGTGGCAACGACGCCACCAGCGGCGGAAACCAAGCCCGGCGGCGGTGAAAAATCACCGCCTGCGGTCGCGGGCCCCGACCTGGCAAGCCCCGACCTGAAAGGGGCCGAACCCAAGACTCTGCCCGGCGGTCCCGTGGTCGGTGCCTTGCTGACGAAGCCGGCAGTCGGCCCCGCCAATCCACCCCCAAGCGACGAAGACAAGATGAAGATCGGCCGCTTCATGTCGGACGGACAAGACGTGCTGCTGAAGAAGGACAATGCCGAATGGCGGCGGGTGCTGCCGGAGGAGTTTCTCGGCGGTCACCAGCCGCTCTTGGCGCTGCCTTCCTATCGGTCGCGAGTGGCGGTCCTGAATGTCAACGCCACGTTGGAACTCATCAACGGCACGCGCATCGAATTGCTGCCCGATAACGCCCAGGGCCTGCCGGGCGTCGATATCGATTTCGGGCGCATGGTCATCAAGCCCCTGGCCCAGGCCGGTACTCGTCTGCGGGTGGTGGTCGGTTCGCACGCCGGCACCATCACGCTGACCGGCGTGGAATCGATTGCCGGGTTGGAAGTGACTCGCGTTCACGAGCCCGGCACCGATCCGGAGAAGGTCTTCTCGCACGCCCTGACGAAGCTCTACGTGGCCCGTGGCGGTGCCGTCTGGGAAGAAGGTGAGGGCAAGCCGCCGGTGCGGCTGACGGCGCCGGCGGAGCTGATGTTGGATGGCGTCGAAGCCGACAGGCCGCCGGGCGTGGCGAAGGAAATGCCCAAGTGGATTACGACGAACACCATCAACGATCTCGACCAACGCGCGGCGCTGTCGGTATCGCAGGCCCTGTCCGCCAACCGCGCCGCAAGCCTCGGCCTGATGGAATTGGCCGATCCCCAGGAACATCGGAAAGAGAACCGCTGGCTGGCTACCCGCTGCCTGGGTTATCTGGGGCAGTTCGATCCCATGACGGCCGCTTTGAACAATGTCGACTTTCGTCGCGAGTGGACCGACTACATCGATCAGCTCAAGGAAGCGATCGCCCGAGGTCCGGAAACGGCCGCCGGCATTCGTCAGTCGCTGGACAAACAGTACGGCAACGAATCAGCGGCGTTATACCGGATGCTGTGGGGCTATACCGACAAGGATCTCGAGGATGGCGAGGACGCCCGGTTGGTCAAGTTTCTCGACCACGAGGTCACGGCGTTCCGCGTGCTGGCCTTCGAGAACTTGCGGGTAATTACCCAAAAAACTCTCTACTACCACCCCGAGGCCCCCACGGCGGCGAAGCGTTCCGCGTGGGTGCCACAATGGCAGCGGCTTTTGCAAACGGGCAGGATCCGCTTCAACGTGCCCGATGTGAAGCCGCGAAGCACGCCTGCGGTACCTTCAAAGGAAGGTATTCCCAATCCGCCAAAGCCCCTGGAGGGGGGCACACCGGGCGAAGTAAAGCAGACGAGTGCCACCGAGCCCGTTGCGCCTGGGCCGCTTGGGCCCCGGCCAACTTTGTCGGACAACCCTCTAACCCCAGAGCTAGGAGCCGCCGGCGCACTTTCGCAGCGTCGATCGCCCATCAGCGTTCCTGAACCGGAGCCAAGGGAAAAGCGTTCCCAAATCGTGTTTCCCGAACCGCAACCGGAAAATGGGCCGTAACCGCGCCGTTGTCCAGTCTTCTGGGGGGTAATTAAGCTAATCCTGCTAAGCGCCACTCCCCCTTATCCTTTCGCTGGGAGAAGCTACACTGGAATAGGGAGGCAACGTAGGGAGCAGCAATGCTTAGCCACGTGATTGCGTTTGTCTCACCCCGACCCGACTGCTAGAATCTGTGGTTTGAATGCAAAGGAGTTTTCTCGGTGCAGATAAAGATTTCCACTCGGCATGGGCATCTCAGCGACGAGACGCAGGCCAAGATCAAAGAGAAGCTGGAGAAATTGTCCCGGTTTTTCGAACGCTTGACGGCGATCGAAGTTACCGTCGATCTCGAACATCGCGATGCGCCCGACGTTGATCTGCGGGTATCGGCGGAACACAAGCACGACTTCGTGGCCGTGTGCCGTTCGATGGAGTTGATGGCTTCGATCGATGATGTCGTCGAGAAGATGGAACAGCAACTACGCAAATACAAGCAAAAGGTCCAAGACCGCCATCGCGGCCCCGGACACCGGCAACTGGAAACGCCGGAAGTTCCCGGCGCGGCCGATTCTGCTGGAGAAGACGGGCCTGAGAACCTTGCCCACATGAGATCCTAAGGGAGATTGGTGCATGAAGTTTTCCGACTTTATCTGCCGTGACGCGATTCGCGCGAACATGGCGGCGCTCGACAAGGAAGGGGCCATCCGCGAGATGGTCCAGTCGCTGGTCGAGGCCAAGCGAGTCAATGCGGCCGAGTTCGAGAGCATTGTCAAAGCGATTTTGAAGCGCGAAGAATTGGGCAGCACCGGCATCGGCCGGGGCGTGGCCGTCCCCCACACCAAGCACCCCAGCGTCGATCGCCTGATCGGCACGGTGGCGGTCAGTCCGGCCGGGGTCGATTTCGCCAGCCTCGACGGCGAGACGGTCAACTTGTTCTTCCTCCTGATTTCCCCGCCCGACCGGCCCGGCGACCACCTTCGTGCCTTGGAGAACATCTCGCGGCAACTCCGCGACGACACGTTTTGCCGCTTTCTCAAGCAGGCCAAGATCGCCCGAAGACATCGCCCTGCTCCTGGACGAAGCCGACAACCATCAATTTGGATCCTGACGCAACGCTGGCGGGAATCCGGAAGAATGTTGCGGGGATTCCCAGGCGGTTGTTTGGCGGCGACGTGCCCCATGCCCGAGCCTGCTCTGAAGCGAACCGTGACTGTCGCCAACCGTGCAGGGTTGCACATGCGAGCGCGTGTCGATGATCGTCGTCGCAGCCCGCAAGTTCGACGCACGGGTGGTGATTGCCAAGGGACGACAGGAGGTCGAAGCGACCGACATGTTGCAGTTGATGACGCTGGGGGCCGCCCAGGGGGAGCAATTGTCGCTGGAAGGTTTCGGCGACGAGGCGCAAGCGGCCGTGGACGCCCTGGAACAACTCTTCCTGCGGAAGTTCGACGAGGATTAAACCAACGAAACGCATGCAGAAACTACAAGGAATAGCCGTTTCGCCGGGCATCGCCATCGGCGAAGCGCTGGTCATGGACAACGAGGGATTTCGCATCCCTCGGCGGTTCGTGGCGCGCGATGCCGTGGACGACGAGTTGGAACGGCTGGAAAAGGCCATCGCGGCGGCGGCGGCCGAGATCGCCGGCCATCGCGACGCCATCGCCCAGGAACTGGGCGAGAAGTACGCCGCCATCTTCGACGCCCATCTGCAAATGCTCCAGGACTCGCGGCTCCGCAGCGAACTGGAAGACATGATCCGGCACCGGCACTACTCGCCCGAGTATGCCGTCAGCCGCACGCTGCGGCGCTACGCCCAGGTCTTCCAGCGGCTGGAAAGCGCCCACCTGGCGGAGCGGGCCACCGATATCTTCGACATCGAGAAGCGGCTGCTTGCGGCACCTGCTGGGCCGCCGCCGCGAAGGCATCGCCCATCTCACCTCGCCGGTGCTCGTGCTGGCCCACAACCTCACGCCCAGCGAAACCGCCAACCTCGACCGCCGCTTCGTCCGCGGCTTCGTCACCGAGATCGGCGGGCCGGGCAGCCATACGGCGATCGTCGCCGAGGCCCTGGAGATCCCCGCCGTCGTCGGCACCGGCCCCTTCCTGGCCGACGTCTCCGGCGGCGAACTGGTGATCATCGACGGCGACAAGGGCCTGGTGATCCTCCAGCCCGACGAAGAGACGCTGGCCCGCTATCGCCACGAGGTCGAAGAGAACCGCATCGGCGGCCGTGCGCCTGGAGGCCCTCCGCGATCTGCCGGCCACGACCGCCGACGGCGTGCAGGTCGACCATCTACGGCAACATCGAGTTTCCCTACGAGGTGGACCACTGCATCGATCGCGGGGCCGACGGCATCGGCCTGTACCGCACCGAGTTCCTCTACCTGGGCAGCGAAGTCGAGCCGACCGAGGAAGTCCACTTTCAGGCCTACTCCCAGGTCGTCGCAGGCCATGGGCGACAAGCCGGTCACCATCCGCACCTTCGACCTCGGGCGCCGACAAGGTCCCCCACTTGCCCCCGCCCGAGGACGAGCGCAACCCCTGCCTCGGCCTGCGCAGCATCCGCCTGGCCCTGCGGCACTTGACGATGTTCCGCACGCAGCTGCGGGCGATCTTGCGGGCCAGCGCGCTGGGCAACGTGCAGGTCATGTTCCCCTTGGTCTCCACGCTGCTGGAACTCCGCCAGGCGAAGATGGTGCTGGCCGACGTGATGGAAGACCTCGACGAGCACGGCATCGAGTTCAATCGCAACATGCCCGTGGGCATGATGGTCGAGGTGCCGGCGGCCGTGATGATGATCGACCGTTTCGTCGAGGAGGTCGATTTCCTCAGCATCGGCACCAACGACCTGATCCAATACACCCTGGCCGTCGACCGCAGCAACAAGGACGTGGTCGGGCTGTACAACCCGGCCGACCCGGCCGTGCTGAGGTTGATCGCCATGGCCATCGAGGCCGCCGACAAGAAGCCGATCCCGATCAGCATGTGCGGGCAGATGAGCGGCAATCCGATCTACACGATGCTGCTGTTGGGCATGGGGCTGCGGCATTTCAGCGTCACGCCCGCCGCCGTGCCGGAGATCAAGAACATCTGCCGCCGCGTGACCATCGCCGAGTGCAAGGCGGTCGCCGGCCGCGTGGCCACGATGGAAAACGCCCGAGACATCACGAACTACCTCCGCGAGGAGCTGAAACGACGCATTCCCGGTTTCGGGAATGAGTGAATACTTGTCTTCAGACCCGGCCTGTAGCGTAGGCTTCCAGCCTGCGTGCCGGGTTTGGAAACAACGGATAAGAAATAGAGTTTTCCGCCACTCTTGTCTTGGCGGAGCAGATTGATTCGAACCCATGGTTCGACCGCGAGTACGCATTCGATTTTCAAAACAGTCGGCACTGCGACTGATCGGCCACCGGGACTTGATGCGGTGTCTGGAGCGGCTATTTCGCCGCGCCGGGCTGCGCTGGGCATGAGCGAGGGCTTTCATCCCAAGCCGCGGATGACTTTCCCCTTGGCCTTGGCGGTCGGCATCGAAGGACGTCGATGAAGTCATGGAACTTGAACTGACCGAAGCGCCCCCAGCCGAGGAACTGCTGCGCTCGACTTCAGCCGCAGGCTCCGCCGGGGCTGCGCATTCGAGTCGGCTGGAGGTCCTGCCGCCGGGCAGCCGCAAGGCCCGGGCCGCGAGCGCCTCCTACCAGATCGCCGTTCCCGCTGTCGCGTCTGCCCGGGCTGGACGAACGGATCCAGCGGTTGCTCGCCGCATCCACCTGGCCCGTGCGGCGCCCGAATCGTGCCGCGCCGATCGACCTCAGGCCGCTCGCTGCTGGCGCTGGCGCTTGCGGGAAGGCGGTTTGCGAGATGCGGCTGCAGACCGACCCCGGCGGCAGCGCCGGACCGCGCGACGTGCTGGCCGCACTGGGCCTGGAGGACCTCGAGCACGAAGGGATCGCTCTCACCCGCACCGACGTGGAGATCGATTCATGACGGCGCCATCCTCCTGCCGCCGACCGTTTGTCGCTCGAATGCCCGCTCGTCGGTCTTGCCAAAGAAAGCGAGACCATGAAACAGGAAATGCTGATCAACGTCGCCCAGCCGGAAGAATGCCGGATCGCGATCGTTGAAGACGGGGTCCTGGAAGAGCTGTACGTCGAGCGGACCGGCCAGGACAGTTACGTCGGCAACATCTACAAAGGCGTCGTCGTCAACCTGGAGCCGAGCATCCAGGCGGCCTTCGTCGATTTCGGCGTCGGCCGCAACGGCTTCCTGCACATCAGCGACGTCGAGCCGCAGTACTTCCGCCAGGGCGGCTACGATCCGCGACAAGCCGCTCGGCTCCGGCGGCCGCGCCGCCGCGCCGCCGCGACGCAGCGACGATCGGCGAGGACGACGACGTTCGACGACGAGCGTCGAGACGACCGAGCCGCAGCGGCCGCGCAGCCACCGCTCCGGCGGCCGGCCCGCGCTTCAAGCCGCCCATCCAGGAGATCCTCCGCCGCGGCGACGAAGTGCTGGTGCAGGTGATCAAGGAAGGCATCGGCACCAAGGGGCCGACGCTCTCGACCTACATCAGCATCCCCGGCCGCTACCTGGTGCTCATGCCGGCCCTGGGCCGCATCGGCGTCTCGCGGAAGATCGAGGACGAAGACGTCCGCCGCCGCCTGCGCGACATCATGCTCGAGCTCAATCCGCCCAAGGGCGTGGGCTTCATCGTCCGCACCGCCGGCACCGACCGCACCAAGCGCGAGCTCTCCCGCGACCTGGCCTACCTGCTGCGGCTGTGGAAGGTCATCGTGCGGCGGATCAAGAAGATGCCCGCCCCGGTGGACATCTACCAGGAAAGCGACATGATCATCCGCACCATCCGCGACATCTTCACCGCGGAGGTCGACACGATCTACATCGACGAGCAGGCGGCCTACGAGCGGGCCCGCGAGTTCCTGCAACTGGTCATGCCGCGCTACGTCAACCGCCTGCAGCTCTACGAGGGCAAGGAGCCGCTGTTCTTCAAGTACCGCCTGGACGAGGAGATCGCCAAGATCCATCGCCGCGCACGGTGCCGCTGAAGTCGGGCGGCTCGATCGTCATCGACCAGACCGAGGCCCTGGTGGCCATCGACGTCAACAGCGGCAGCTTCCGCGCCGAGGACTACGCCGAGGAGACCGCCTACCAGATGAACCTGCATGGCCGCCAAGGAAATCGCCCGGCAGATCCGCCTCCGCGACCTGGGCGGCGTGATCGTCAACGACTTCATCGACATGCACAAGGAGCGGCACCGCCGCGGCGTCGAGCGGGCCTTGCGCGACGCGGTCAGCCGCGACCGGGCCCGGACCAAGATCCTCCGCACCAGCCCCTTCGGCCTGATCGAAATGACCCGCCAGCGGATCCGCCCGAGCCTGAAGCGGAGCGCCTACAAGGATTGCCCCTGCTGCCGCGGCTCGGCGGTGGTGAAGACGCCCGAGAGCATGGCCATCGACGTCGTGCGGCTGTTGATCGTGATCGCCCAGAAGCCGGCGATCGTCCAGGTCACGCGTCACCGTGGCCGCCGACGTGGCCGATTACCTGAACAACCGCAAGCGGCACGAGCTGGCCCGGCTGGAAGACGAAGGCAGCATGACCGTGCAGATCGTCGGCGACGAGCACGCCGGTCCCGAGCACCTTGTCTTCGAGTGCTGGGACGCCGAGAACCGGGACGTGAAGTTTCCTTGATGCTGCCGCTTCCTCCCCCTCTTTCGTACTCGGGAGAGGGGCAGGAGGTGAGGGACTTGGAATGCGGCACGGGCACCGACGAGTACCGAGCGCAGCTTGGTCGGCATCGCTTTGTCTGCTGCGGAGCCGCTTTGTCTTGTTCTGGAGTGTGGCGGACGGTCTATCGCCCTCTGCCCATCTCCTGCCCCTTGATTCACCACTCGTTTCAGTGGTATAATCGGGGGGTGCGGGTCGTAGTTTTATCAGATCCTAGTAGTATCACTTGCTATGCTTGATGAATCCGGTACGATGACCAGTGGGGCGAGTGAGGTCCCATGTGCAGTGCATTCCGGCGTCTTGCCGATGATTGAGGCGGCGACCGCGCAGTTTCAACACGACTTGCCGGAGCTACTGAAGGATCGGCGGGGGCAGTGGGTGATCTACCATGGCGCGAAACTGTTGGGGTTTGGCGGCACCAAAACCGACCTGCTCCAGGCTTGCTACTCGCGGGGATATTCTGACGACGGATTGTTCGTCGCAAAGATCCAAGAAGACGTGGACGTCTCGCTTGAGTGGTAGGTGCCACAGGAGGGTTCCGTGGCGAATCCGATCGTCCGAGAGAAACCGCTTGAGGTGGAAAAGACCATCGTATCGATCGGATCTGCTGGCATTCTGCTTCGGCCTTTCCAACTCGTTGTCTGGGCAACTCTTCAACTTCGCAGCCAATACGACCTCCAGTCTGACGCGGTCTGGTTGCCGTGCGTCGTCGATACCGGCTTCAACGGAACTTTCTGCATCGCGCAAGAGCATCTGGGGCTTGTACCCTATCACGAGCGATTTCTGTACCTGGGGTTCCAGCAATTGGCGCATCGGGGAGGAATCGAAACCGCGCGGAGACTTGAAGCCGACCTGTGGATTCGTTCGGAAGTCGAGGGACGCGGAACCGTAAAGGTTGAACTCCCACGGGGACTCTACGCGTTTCCCCGGCGGTCGCCCGGTGCCACGGCAAGCGCACCGCTCCTCGGGCAAGCGGCGCTATGTAGCGCCCAAGTGCGTCTCGAAGTCGACTACCGGATGCAGCATTTCTCTCTCCATGAGACAGAGCAGTCCAAACCTGCGAGGTTCGTCGATCTCCGCGATCCGGATCTGTGAAGAAAATCGGCGGACACGATATAGGTTCTGTCGAAACCGGTACCTGAGCGGCAAGATCGCGCTCAATGCGGACATGTTGGGCGTCGAGATCGTTCTTTGAACCCGAAGAGGGCGGAAGAGTATTGGAGTAGGCAATGAAAAACAACAACCGGAAAGTGGACGATTTGGCAGAGGAGGCCCGGCTCTGGGACGAGAGAAAGCTCACGCCTGCGGATTGGAAGGATGCTCCCGAAGCCGTGCCGGCGGCCAAGCGCTCGGTGCCTATCAGTATACGCTTGCCGCAGCCGATGGTTGCGATTCTCAAGGAGTTTGCCCGACAGGCCGGAATCGGTTATCAGGTGCTGATGAAACAGTGGCTCGACGACCGGATCCGCCAAGAGAGCAAAAAACGTAATCGGCCGAAGGTGCGGGAATGTCGGGGCCGCACGACTTGAAAGCGACGTGGTCATCCGCACCATCCGCGACATCTTCACCGTCGCGGTCGATACGATCTACATCGACGAGCAGGCGGCCTACGAGCGGGCCCGCGCGTTCCTGCAACTGGTCATGCCGCGATACGTATGTCGCTTGCAGTACTACAACGGCAAGGAGCCACTGTTCGTCAAGCACCGCCTGGACCACGAGTTTGCCGAGATCCACGCCCGCACGGTGCCGCCGAAGTCCGGCGGATCGATCCGTCATCGACGAGACCGGCGACTAACAAGTCTTGCGCCAAGCAAAAACTCGCCGTTATTTACCGAAACATCGCGCAATAGTCCCTCCGCGCAAGAGGGAGCTGCCCGTCGCGGTCTTGAAATCTTGGCATCTGGCGGAAAAAAGAGCACCAAGGCCGTTGACAAGACGGGCGAGGAGTGGTTAAATTATCTTTCGTCAGGATTCTGCATCCGCACGGAAGGCCGCGCGTGAAGTGCTTACGGAAAGGCTCTTGCAGGCAAGCAAGACCGCCAAAGCGGTAAAGGGAGGATCCCATGGACGAGTTGCGGGAGGTTCAACCCGTATCACCCGAGTTGCTGGGGCTCATTCCCCAGACTTTGGCCGAGGCTGACGCCTTGGCCGCCTCGATTGAAAAGGCAGTCCAGCAAGAAACTGCCGGGGGGGTGGCTCATCTGGCCGTCGTGGTCCACGGCGATCACGTCTGGCTGCATGGCTCGTGCTGCAGCTTTTACTGTAAGCAGCTTGCCCAACACGCCGCCATGACCGTCCCCGCCAGCCTGCATCTGACCAACTGCATTGAGGTCGATTGATCAACCATCGAACACGCGTTGCGTGGCGATTACCGTTCGCGGTGTTGTCCAAGGCGTGGGGTTTCGCCCCTTTGTTTATCGAACGGCCCGCGATCTCGGCCTGATCGGTTGGGTTCAGAACCAGGCCGACGCGGTGCGTCTGGAAGTCTCGGGGCCCGTGGCCGCTGTTGCCGACTTCCTGGAATTGCTGCGCGGCGGGGCACCGCCACAAGCGCGGATCGACTCGGTGGAGATCGAGGAATTGCCGCCGGTCTCCGCCCAAGCCATGGCAGGCGCCGTGTTTGAGATTCGCCCGGCCACGGGCGATGCGCGGCCGCGACCGACTATTCCGGCCGATCTGGCCACCTGCGATGCCTGTCGTGAAGAGATCGGCGACCCTAACCAGCGGCGCTATCGCTATCCTTTCACGAATTGCACGAATTGCGGCCCGCGCTGGTCGATCATCCGACAATTGCCCTACGATCGGCCGCGGACCTCGATGGCCCAGTTTCCCCTCTGCCCCGCCTGCCAGGCCGAGTATGACAACCCGGCCGACCGCCGCTTTCACGCCCAGCCGGTTGCTTGCCCGCAGTGCGGGCCGCAATTACGTCTCTTGGATGCGGGCGGCCGGCCCAAGGCCGAGCGCGACGAGGCGTTGCGGGCGGCCGTAGACGCTCTTGTCGCGGGCCAAGTCGTGGCCTTGCAGGGACTGGGCGGCTTTCAACTTCTCGTGGACGCGACCGCCGTCGAGGCCGTCGATCGTCTGCGGGGAAGGAAACATCGCCCTGACCGGCCCTTTGCGCTGATGTTTCCCGCTCTCGACGCCGTGCGGCAATGCTGCCTGGTTTCTGAAGCCGAAGCCCGTGAGTTGTCGTCGCCCGCCGCTCCCATTCTCCTCTTGCGGCGGAGGGTGGCTGGATCACGTACTCATGACGCGGAGCGTGATGAGTATAGTGACATCGCCGCGAATGTCGCGCCGGGCAACCCGTATCTTGGCGCGATGCTGCCATATACGCCGTTGCACCACTTGCTGATGGCAGCCGTCGCGAGGCCGCTGGTTTGCACCAGCGGCAATCTCTCCGAGGAACCGATGGCCATCGACATCGACGACGCCCTGCACCGCCTCGGCGGGCGGGGACAAAAGGCCCGAGAAGCCATCGCCGATCTGTTCCTGGTCCACGATCGGCCGATCGTGCGGCCAGTGGACGATTCCGTGGCCCGCGTCGGCCCCGACGGTCTCCAGGTACTGCGGCGGGCTCGGGGCTTCGCCCCGCTGCCGATCAAGCTGAATTTCGCTGTCCCTACGATCCTGGCCGTCGGCGGGCACCTGAAAAACACCGTGGCCCTGGCGGTTGGTGGCCCAAGCAAGACTCCCACCGCCGTGGTCCTCAGTCAGCATATCGGCGATTTGGAAAGTCCGCTGAGTTTGAACGTCTTCCGCCGGGCCATCGATGATCTCCTGGAATTCTTTGCGGTGAAACCACGAGCGGTGGCCTGCGATCTGCATCCGGATTATGCCTCGACGCGCCATGCTGAAGTATTGTCGCGAAGCTGGAATATCCCCATCGTACATGTACAGCATCATCACGCGCACGTAGCTGCGTGCATGGCGGAACATGGCCTGGAGGGGCCCGTCTTGGGGCTCGCTTGGGACGGCACGGGCTATGGTCCCGACGGCACGATCTGGGGCGGCGAGGCCCTCTTGTGCCACGCTGAGGAGTATTATCGCGTGGCCCATCTGCGGACGTTTCCGCTGCCGGGCGGCGATTGGGCGGCGAGACAACCGCGGCGGGCGGCATTGGGACTGCTCTACGAGATATTCGGCCCCCAGGCGTTCGAGAAGATCCCCTCTCCCGTCCGCGGTCCGCGGCAGGATGGGAAAGGGGCGGGGGGTGAGGGTGATTCTTGGTTCTCCGACACCGGGCAACGGGTGGTGAGCGCCATGCTCGCCCGCAGCGTGAATTGCCCTCGGACCAGCAGCATGGGCCGGCTTTTCGACGCCGTTGCCGCCTTGTGCGGATTCTGGCAGGAAATGACCTTCGAGGGTCAGGCGGCGATGAAACTGGAATTCGCCGCGGAGGCGGAGATCGGTGAATCCTACTCCATCCCGCATCACTTGGCCGAAAACGGACTCATCGCCGATTGGGAACCGATGATCCGGCAGATCCTGGACGAACGCGTCCGTGGCGAACCGGCCGGCCGCATCAGCGCTCGTTTCCACAATGCTCTCGCCGGGTGGGCTCTTGACCTCGCCCGTGCGGTCGATTGCCGCCAGGTCGTGCTCACCGGCGGTTGTTTCCAGAACGCCCTGTTGACCGAACGGGTCCGACAGCGTTTACTGGATGGAGGGTTCGCGGTTCATTCTCATCAGCGGGTTCCGCCCGGCGACGGCGGGATTGCCCTGGGACAGATCTTCGTCGCCGCGCGACAAATGCAAGGACCGATCGATGTGCCTGGGAATCCCCGGTAAAGTGGCTGAAACGTATCTGCAGAACGATTTGGCCATGGCCAAGGTCGAGTTCGGCGGCATCCGCAAGGAGATTTGCCTCGCCTACGTGCCCGAAGCCGTCGTGGGCGACTACGTCATCGTCCACGTAGGCTTTGCCATCAGCCGCGTGGACGAGAAAGAGGCCGAGGAAATCTTCTCGTACCTGGCGCAGATCGGTGAAGTGGGGAAGGACGAGACCCCGCCTTGAGGCTATTTCAAAATCGGGCACGCAGGCTGGAAGCCTACGCTACATGCCCGATTTTGAAATAGCCTCAAGGCAAATTCTTGAATTATTGCGGATTTGACTCTGGTGGCCTCGGGCATAAGTGATGAAACAAGTTTAAGGGTTTTCCCGTCCCGGAGGGACGATTGAGAATAGCCCAGCGATTTATCGCTGGGAGGGGAAGCCGAGTGAGACCGACAGTCCCGGAGGGACGAATGAAACAGGGCCACGCCGGAAGTTTCAACCGTCCCTCCGGGACTGCGTGAGCCCTGATGCTTCGCTCCCAGCGACAAATCGCTGGGCTATTTTCAAACGCCCCTCCGGGGCAAAAATTTCCTGCCGCCCCAGCACGGAATTCAGCCTTCGTCCCATCCCTATGGCTTCGCCTTCTCACTCCGCACGATCTCCACCGTCGTCAACAGCGCATCCTCTTGGAACCGTAGCGAGACCGCCAGTTCGTCGAGATTCTCGATGAAACGGGCGAAAGACGCCTTGCGATCGGGATGCGGGTTCTGCCGCGATTGCTCGCGGTTGCCGTGGACGCTGCACACGACCTGGTTCTGCTCGGCGTCGAAACGATAGTCGCCGTCGTCCGGACAAAAATACCGCACGCCGTACTTCGCCTCGGAAAGCCGCGGCACGTCGTCGATCTTGACCCCGTACAGCTTGACGAGGTTCGAGATCGAACTGATGTTGCGATTGCAGGCCGTGCGGGCCTTCTCCTCCCAGTAAAGCTGCACGTCGTCGTAGGCCCGGTTCAGCCCGCGGCGATTGAGACGCACCAGCAGGTGGGCGGCATCGGGCGGCTGGCCGTCCTTGGCCGTGCTGGCGTCGATGACCTCGCGCAGTAACTCCGGCTTGGTGGCCACGACAAGCTGATCGCCCACCACGGCGACGTGCAGGCGCAGCTTGACCGCATATAACTCGACGCCGAAGACGTACAGCGGATGGCCCTTGTAGTCGGGCAGGCGATAGGCGTCGGCCGAGAGCCGGAACCCGCCCACGTCGGCCCCTTGCAGGATGATTTGCTGCGAAAGCTGCTGGAGCAACTTTGCCGCCTGGTCGCGGTTCTCAACGTCGATCGTGGCATAAACCGGCATCGTCAAGGCCATCAAGAGGGCCGTGGCCGCGCCTTGCTGGCCGATCGACACGTTGCCTAGCAACGGCAGTTGCAGCGGATGCATGAGGGCCGGATCGACCTGCAGGATCGAGTCCCCGTCGCAAAAGTGCAGGCTCGCGCGGTCGCCCACCCAGGCCATGTCGGCGAGCGTGGGATTGGATCGCAACACTTCGGCCACGCCGGGCACTTCCCGCAACTGCGCGGCGAGTACCTTGCGGCCCGGCACCATCGTCAGCGAGGCCAGGGCCGAGGGGGCGATGCGGGCCATGCCCAACGGCCGCGGCGTCTTGTCGACCATCGCCCGCAGCTCGTTGTACAGGCTGCCGTTGGCCATCGGCAGCACGCAGGTCTCCAGCTTCACGCGGCGATCGACCGCGATCCGCACGGCGATCGGATCGAACATGCCCTGCCAGAAGGCCTGGTAACGCTGCTTGTAGCGTTCGTATTCGGCCGCCTCGTTCTGCGAGACGCCGAGCACGTTCAGCTCGATGTTCGGCGTGAGATATTTCAAGCGGTTGTGCAGCGAACAGGTGCAGGCGTCGCGGTCCGGATCGTAGGCGTAGGCGCCGCCGTGCGGGCAGACGATCTTGGCCGGATCGACGAACCGCCCTTGAACGAGTTCGGCCAGCGATTTGGGCGAGCGGCCGAACTCCATGCGATAGAAGAGCGAGGCGTTGTTGAGCATCACCAGGTTGTTGTAGCATTGCAGCCGCCGCTTCTCGGAGATCTTCGCGGCCGGCCCGACCAGCCGGCGGATCATCGCCTCCGGCACGAAGAAGTAGCCGCTGTTGGCCGCCGCGGCGGGCGGCAGGACCGTCGTCACGTAGCGGTAATCGAGGCTGTCGTACAGGGCGGGCGAGGCCCCCACGGCTGCGTCCACCGCACGGCGAACGGCCCGGTGCGAGTTCGAATAGATCACGTAATCGTCGTGCTCGACGACGAATGAACTGACGCCCCGGTCGGCGGTGTAGCGCGCCAGCACCTTGTGGCCGCGATAGTTGAAATCGGCCTCGGTAAGATCGGCATGGGCCTGGCGGGCAGCGGCCAGCCAGCCGGCGGCGGCCTTCTGGAAGACGGCGGGCTGCTTGACGCGGAAGATGACGGTCACGTCGGCCCCTTCGTGGACGAACGGGTCGGCGCCGGTGAAGGCCGCTTCGCTGATCACCGCGTCGGCGAAGAGCCGCGTCAGCACGTCGCGGCGGAGGCAAAGCTGCTCTTCCAGTTTCCGTTCGACCTGCTGGTCCTGGGCCTCGACGGTGAAGAGCCGCAAGAGACTTCCGCCCCAACTGGCGGAAAGATCGAGAAGCTCGCCGAGCGACTGCATTGAATTGAGTTGGAGGAAGTACTGATCGGCAGGCACCAGCCGCGCGATCTCGGCCACCTTGGGCTCGATCTTGTCGCGCGCGTGTTTCTGTTCGAGGAGCTCCTTATAGGGCAGCGAGGCCAGTTCGGGGGAGGCCAGGCTGCTGATGGGGATGTTCAGATCGCCGGCCCGGCCGCTCGATGCCAAGGCCGATCGCTGCAACGCCCCCTGGATAGCCGCGGAACCGGTGAAGACCTGGTAGAGGTCGGTTTCCAGGTTCGCGGGCTCGACGGCGCGCAGCGGCAGCGGCGGCGCCGCGACGCCATAACGGGCTTCCGACTGCAAGAGTACATACTGCGAAAAGCTGTCTTCCGGGTAATAACGCAGCAGGCCGGCCAGATAGAGGTTCTGCTGCTGCGCCCACTGCTGGAAGAGGCTCGGCAGGCCGGTCGGCCCGGACGGGATCGCGACTTCGATCTCGCCCTGTCGGGTCTGCACGCGGCGGGAGCCGTCGGGGTTTTCCGAAACGATCTCGTAGGCGAGTTGCAGCTTGACCGTCCCTTGGCCGCGGAGCCGCCCATAAAACTCGGCGTGCTTCTGCTGGAAGGTAGTTTCCTTGGGGTAGATGAGATAGGCCCGATCGTCGCTGGAGCGAAGGCGGAGGTAGTTGCTCTTTTCGAACTCCTCGGCCAGGAACGGCTGCTCCAGGCGCACGGTGAAGACCGCGACGTCGCTGTCCTTCTCGCGGAATACCTCCACCTTTTGGCCAAACGGCAGTGCATCGGCGGCATGAACCGCCGGGGCGGAACAGAGCGCGGCGGCAATCGCCGCCAGGGGCAGGAGACGTTCTCATCATTACACCTCTCGGGTTAGGAATTGGACGGACTCTTCCGGTTCCGGCTACAGTTCGTTTAACCTGGAGCCAACGGCGACCGTGAGTGATCATCACCGTCGCCGTTGGCTCCGGGTTGAACGATCCACCTGTACCGGCAAGAACCTGGAAACGAACAACTTCACAGGCGTAATTGTAGCGAAGATATCACGCGGAGGGAGTTGTAGGGTGGGCCGACGGCGCCCGTCAGCCCACCCTGCGACAACGAGCCCCCCGCTGCATTTCCCACCTCGCCGCGATAAAATACCCGCATGTCCACCCCCGAAAAATCCCCTGCTGAATTGCTCGCCACGCCGGTGCAGTTTCTCAAAGGCGTGGGGCCGCAACGGGCCGAACTGCTCCAGCGGCTCGAGACTGCAAACGGCCCGCGACGTGCTCTTCTTCTTCCCGCGGACCTACCAGGACATGACCGACCTCCGCGACGTGAACCAACTGGAGGAAGACAAGCTGCAAAGCGTCTGCGGCATCGTCGAGGACATGGAACTCCGCGGCAGCCAGCCCGGCAAATGCGTGCTGGGCGTGCTCATCCGCTCGGGCGCCGGGCACCTCCGCGGGCTGTGGTTCAATCAGCCCTTCATGGAGGAGAAGTTCAAGATCGGCCAGCGGGTGATGTTCGCCGGCAAGCCGAAGCTGCAAGGGCTGGTCTGGCAGATGTCGCACCCCAAGGTCGATTGGCTCGGCGACGAGGACGAAGAGCCGAAGGGGCGGATCCTGCCGGTCTATCCGCTCACCGAGGGCCTGCAGCAGTGGCAGATGCGGAAGATCGTCGCCGAGACGGTCGCCGCCTTCGGCCATCTGCTGGAAGAGATCTTTCCCGACGAATATCTGCCAGGCCCACGACCTCTGGCCGCTGGATCGGGCGATCCAGCAGATCCACGCTCCCGACAACGCCGAACAACTGGCCGGCGCGCGGCGGCGATTGGTCTACCAGGAGCTGTTCCTGCTGCGGGCTGGCGCTGGCCGTCAAGCGGCAGCAACAGCACGACCTGCGGCAGGCCCCGCCGCTGGAGGCCACGGCCCAGATCGACGCCCGGATCCGCCGCCTCTTCCCTTTCGAGCTGACCGAGGGCCAGCGGCAGGCGATCGCCGAGATCGCGGCCGACATGGGCCAGTCGCAGCCGATGAACCGCCTGTTGCAGGGCGACGTGGGCAGCGGCAAGACGGTCGTGGCCCTGTACGCCATGCTGCTGGCCGTGGCCCACGGACATCAGGCCGTGCTCATGGCCCCCACCGAAATCCTCGCCCGGCAACATGCCCTGACGATCGAGCGGCTGCTGACCGGCAGCCAGGTCCGCCGCGCGCGAACTGACCGGCGGGATGCCGCCCAAACTGCGGGCGGCCCTGCTGGAAGAGATCGCCGCCGGCGGATCGACCTGGTCGTCGGCACGCAGGCCATCATGCAGGAAGACGTCCGCTTCGCCAAGCTCGGCCTGGTGGTGATCGACGAGCAGCACAAGTTCGGCGTGCGGCAGCGGGCCACGCTGAAACAGTCGGGCCCCGATCCGCATTACCTGGTGATGACCGCCACGCCCATCCCGCGGACGGTCACCATGACGCTCTTCGGCGATCTGGACGTCTCGACGCTTGCGCGACAGTCCGCCGGGCCGGCAGAAGGTCAACACCTATCTGGCCGGCGACGAGCGGCGCGAGCGGTGGTGGGAGTTCTTCCGCAAGAAGCTCCGCGAAGGGCGGCAGGGATACGTCGTCGTGCCGCTGGTCGAGGAATCGGAGCAGTCGGCCGCCGTGAGCCTGCAAGAGACCTACGAGTCGCTGGCCAACGGCGAGTTGGAGGCCTTTCGCCTGGGGCTGATCCACGGCCGCATGACGACCGAGGAGAAAGACGCCGTGATGGACCGTTTCCGCCAGGGCGAGATCCAGGTGCTGGTTTCCACGTCGGTGGTCGAGGTGGGCGTCGACGTGCCCAACGCCACGCTGATGACGATCGAGAGCGGCGAGCGGTTCGGCCTGGCCCAACTGCACCAGCTTCGCGGACGGATCAGCCGCGGCAAGTATCCGGGCTTTTGCTGCGTCTTCGCCGCGCCGCAGATCCGAAGAATCGCAGGAGCGGCTGAAGGCGTTCGAGGCCTCGACCGACGGTTTTCAGTTGGCCGAGATCGACTTCCGCCTCCGCGGTCCCGGCGAGTTGTTCGGCACGCGGCAGCACGGCCTGCCGCCCTTGCGGGTGGCCGACTTGCTCCGCGACACCGATTTGCTGACGAGGCCCGCCGCGATGCCCTGGCCCTGGTGGCCGCCGATCCGGGGCTGGCCCTGCCGCAGAATTCGGCCTTGCGGCAGCGGATGCTGGCACGGTACGGCAAGGCGCTGGACTTGGGCGATGTGGGGTAAGGGAAATCCGAAATCGGAAGTACGAAATCCGAGATAAATGGGAAATTCAAACCGCAAAATCCAAAACGCCTATTTTGAGCTTTGGATTCTCTGCTTTGAATTTGTTTGGGATTTCGTGCTTCAGATTTGGGATTTAGTTCGGGGTACGAGGCTTTCTCTGCCACCACTTCGGGGTATTTCAACCGGTGTGGCTTGTCACCGGGCTCCGGTTGTGATACTATTACCCTTGTCCTCTTCCATGTTCGTGCTGTAGATGCATATTTTTGGTGAGCCGATAAGATGCCCGTAGGGTGCCTGAACCAAAGAACTTGGCCGCGTGTATAGCCGCTGATCGGCCTCGTGCCGACAACGGATCACACAACCCGGGTTCCAGGCGCCCCCCTAAGCAAAACGGGCTCTCAAAAACCCATCGCCACGGCATTACGGCGGAGGACTTTTTTCGTTTAGCGAATAGGGGACCGGGAGCTAGGAAAAATCCGAAATCCGAAACAAATATACTTCGCGCGGTGTGAAATGATACGATTCACACTAACCCGAAGCGTAAGCGAGGTAACGACTTAGCGGCCTCGCTTACGCTTCGGGTTAGTGTCAGTTGCAACCGCGCGAAGTATACAAAGCTCGAATGATGGAAATTCAAAACGGTTTTGGTCATTCCTGCTTTGTATTTTAGATTCGTTTCGGATTTCGATATTCGGATTTCGGATTTTCCCTTAACTTCGCCCTCGTTCCCCCGCCAGCAGCCTCATGCCTTCCCTTCTTCCTGATCTTGCCGCCAAGCGCGACCGCCTACTTGAACTGCTGCGAGGCTACGGCAGTTGTGCCGTGGCCTTCTCCGGCGGATTGGACAGCACGGTCGTGGCCAAGGCGGCCCAACTGGCCTTGGGCGATCGGGCAGTGGCCGTGACGGGCGTGAGCGAAAGCCTGGCGGGCGGCGAGTTGGAAGAGTGCGTCACGCTCGCCCGGCAGATCGGCATTCGCCACGAAGTGATCCATACGGACGAACTGTCCATTCCCGGCTACCAGGCCAATAGCGGCAATCGCTGCTACTTCTGCAAGACCGAACTATTCGTCAAGGTCCAGCAGCTTGCCGATCGTTTGGGCGTGGCCGTGGTCTGCGACGGCACGAATCACGACGACCGCGGCGAACATCGGCCCGGCATGCAAGCGGGCCGCGAGCGGCAGGTCCGCAGTCCCGTTGGCCGAGTGCGCGTTGACGAAGGCCGAGATCCGCCAGTTGGCCGCGGCCTGGGAGTTGCCCATCTGGGACAAGCCGGCGACGCCCTGCCTGAGCAGCCGCATCGCCTATGGCGAAACGGTGACGCCCGAGCGGCTGGCGATGATCGCCGCGGCCGAGCGATTCCTGCGCGAGCGCGGTTTTCAGCCCTTGCGGGTCCGCTATCACAAGGGCGACATGGCGCGGATCGAGGTCTCGCCGGAGGCCTTGCCGCGGTTCTTCGAGCCGGACTTCCGCCGCCAGGTTGTCGAGAAGCTCAAGTCGCTGGGCTTCAAGTTCGTGTCGGTCGATCTGGAAGGTTTTCGCAGCGGCAGCATGAACGCCGTGCTGGCGGTCGAGAATCTGCAGATCGCGCGGTGAGAAATTGGGTATACGCATCTTCCCCTTTCAATGCCGCCGGGCAACCGGTGGCATCCGAAATTCAGAACGCGGACGTTTTTTCCGACCATGTCCTACGCTTCGATGGCACCACCGAGTCGTTCGACTAATTTCGCCAAAGCTATGTTCACTTCCCGAGCGTGGGTCACGGCGAGAAGGTGTCCGGCTCCCTGGACCACGACATCGACAACGCGATGGCCGAGGGGAAGGACGCAGTCCTTGGAACCATGAATAGCGAAGATTCGAATTCCCGGCAATGGTGACGGCTTCCAACTGCCGACGGCCATGCAGGCCCAGCGCAGAAACGTCGGTGAAGTATCGCGCAGCATCTCGGCCACAAGTTGTCGATGTGCAACTTCGCGCCCGCCAAAAAGTTGCCCAAGGGTGGGAGCAAGACTCTTGCTTATCCCGAATGCTGCCGGCGGGATGATCCGCGCGAGTCGGGCGAGCGCCCGAAGATACCGCGGAATCTCAGATCGCGCGCCGGCACTGCCGATGAGAACCACGGCGTCCGGTCGAAGAATCGGCGCCATTTCACAGGCAACCATGCCCCCAAACGAAGATCCTCCCAACACCAGCGGCCTGGCGAGAGGAACCTCGGCCGCCATGCGTGCCGCATAATCGGCCAAACCATTGTGCGGATCCGGGGGCAGCCAGCGAGGCGTGAGCAGGTTGGGAAATGCTTGAAGTTGTGCGGCGAATAGTCGCTCATCGGCGCCAAGACCGGGCAGAAGGACGATTTGTGATTCGACGCGGGGCATCATAGCCCTGCCATTTTCGCGCACCGCAGCTCGGCGAGGCCACAACAGCGATACGGGCCAAAGAGTGGCTTCCGCATTATGGATTCAGCCAGTCGGCCAGACGCAGGCCGGGGATATTCTGAAAATCGGCCGTGTTGTGCGTAACAAGGGTCAAGTCGTGGACCAGAGCGACGGCCCCAATCATGAGGTCCGCCACGGAAATCGTGATCCCTTGCTGCAGCAACCCGCCTTGCACCTTGCCGTACTGCTCGGCACATGCCGAGTCGAAGTCCAAAACGGCAACCTCTTGAAGCAAATCCGCAATGAGGCCCAGCAGCTTTGGCGGGTTTGGATGCTTGTAGGCGCCGGCATACAATTCCGCCAAGACCACCGTGGGTATGGCGATACCGCCGGCATATTGAAAAAAACAGTGAGCCAGCCCGGATGGACGGCGCATGTGGGCCGAGCAGATGTTCGTGTCCAGAAGGTGCGTCATTCGAACTCCCCTTGCGGACGACGTTCGATCTTGCGCGCGTTGTGGATTTCTTCCATGATCAAATCCCAATCAGGGTCGTCGGCCAACGCACCGGCAGTGCGTAGGATGCCTTCGCCCCATTTTCGGGTCGGCTGCACCAGCTTCATTTGAACCTCAACTTCCTGGCCGTCGGCCACGCCGGGATCTTCGTCGAGTTCGATGTTCCTGCCGTGGACCTTGCCGTGCATTGTGTTGATCATGATGGATTCTCCTGATTTCAACCCCCCTGATCCCAATTCTGGGAGTTTTGCGTTCGCGACCATTGGCTTATCCTAGCGTTCGTGGTCTTGTCGGTCAATATTCGCAACGAAAGTGTCGCAACGGATGAGGAAAATGGGGATGGTCGAACGTCAACTTGTTGTATCTTCACTATGGGAAGCTATCATGAGGCATTGAAACCTCGGCTGGGTATGTCTGCCGCTCGTGGCGGAGATTTGTCATGACTCCACGTTCCTCCCTCGTCCATCATCGCTCCACTCCCGAAGCCAAGATCGCGCTGTTCCGCTCGCTCTTTCGCGGGCGCGAGGACGTCTATCCCCGCCGTTTCGAAAGCCGCAAGACCGGCAAGGCCGGCTACTCCCCGGCGTGCGCCAACGAGTGGGTCCGCGGCGTGTGCGAGAAGCCCAAGATCAAGTGCGCCGACTGCCCGCAGCGCCGTTTCCTGCCGGTTACCGACGAGGTCGTGCGCTGGCACCTGTCGGGCCGTGACGACGACGGCCGCGATTTCGTGATGGGCGTCTATCCCATGCTGCAGGACGAAACCTGCTTCTTCCTGGCCGCCGACTTCGACAAGACCGATTGGCAAGAAGACGCCGCAGCCGTCCTCGAGACGTGCCGCTCGCTGGACTTGCCGGCCGCCCTGGAACGATCGCGATCGGGCAACGGCGGGCACGTCTGGTGGTTCTTTGCCGAGGCCGTCCCCGCCGCGTTGGCCCGCCGCCTGGGTTCGCACATTCTCACCGAGACCATGGAACGCCGGCCGGACATCGGCCTGGATTCCTATGACCGCTTCTTTCCCAATCAGGACACGCTGCCCCACGGCGGGTTCGGCAACCTGATCGCCCTGCCGCTGCAAAAGGGACCGCGGGAACGGGGCAACAGCGTCTTTCTGGACGACGCGGGGCAGCCGCATGCCGATCCCTGGGCAGGTCTGTCGCAGGTCGCCAGGATCGGCCGCGCCGCCGTCGAGGAGATCGTCCGCGACGCCGAACGACGCGGACGCATCGTCGGCGTGCGCATGGCCTCGCCGGACGAGGAAGACGCCGAACCGTGGACCCTCTCGCCCTCGCGCCGCCACGCGTTTCCCCTCGTCGGACCGCTGCCCAAGAGTTTGGAACTGACGCTGGGCGACCAGATTTACATCGCCAAGGACGGCCTGCCGCCGGGCCTCCGCAATCGCCTGCTGCGGCTGGCCGCCTTCCAGAATCCCGAGTTCTACAAGGCCCAGGCGATGCGGCTTCCCACTTACGACAAGCCGCGGATTATCGGCTGCGCGGAAGACCATGCCCGCTACCTCGGTCTGCCCCGCGGTTGCCTGGAAGAAGTGCAAACGCTCCTGGCGGACCTCCATGTCAAGGCCGTGCTGCGCGACCAGCGCTTCGCGGGCGTCGCGTTGGACGTGAAGTTTCAAGGCGAACTGCGGCCGGAACAAGCGGTCGCCGCCGAGGAGATGCGGCGGCATGAAACGGGCGTTTTGGCGGCCACGACCGCCTTCGGCAAGACGGTGGTTGCCGCCTGGCTGATCGCCCAGCGCGGCGTCAATACGCTGGTGCTCGTGCATCGCCGCCAATTGCTGGAACAATGGGTCGAGCGGCTTTCCGCGTTCCTCGATCAGCCGCCCAAGGCGATCGGCCGCATCGGCGGCGGCCACAAGAAGAAGGCAACCGGTACGCTCGACGTGGCCGTCATTCAAAGCCTGGTGCGCAAGGGCGTCGTCAAGGATTGCGTGGCGGAGTACGGCCAGGTCATCGTGGACGAGTGTCATCATCTGTCGGCCCAGAGCTTCGAGCAGGTAGTCCGCCGGGCCAAGGCCAGGTTCGTCCTGGGGCTCTCCGCCACGGTCGCCCGCAAGGACGGCCACCATCCGATCATTTTCATGCAGTGCGGGCCGGTGCGTCACGTAGTCGATGCGAAGGCGCAGGCCGCCGCCCGCCCTTTCCGGCACGTCGTCCTGGTTCGGCCCACCGCGTTTTGCCCGCTCCGCGAGGCCGATCCCGACGCGCGGCTGCAGTTCCAGGCCCTCTATGGAGAACTGATCGCCGACGACCAGCGCAATCGGCTGATTTGCGATGAGATCGTGCAGGCGGTCCGAGAAGGCCGTTCGCCGCTGGTGTTGACCGAGCGCAACGAACATCTCGACGACCTCGCCGGCCGGTTGTCGCCCGTGGTCCGCAACCTCGTCGTGCTGCGCGGCGGGACGGGCCTCAAGGAGACCCGCGGGACTGCTGCCCGCCTGGCGGCCATCCCTGAAGGCGAGGAGCGCGTGTTACTTGCCACGGGACGATATATCGGCGAAGGGTTCGACGATGCGCGGCTCGATACCTTGTTTCTTACCTTGCCCGTCTCGTGGCGGGGAACGATTGCGCAGTATGCGGGCAGGTTGCATCGGCTCAACGATCGCAAGCGCGAGGTCCGCGTTTACGACTACGCCGACCTGAACGTGCCGATGCTGGCGCGGATGTTCGACCGTCGCTGCCGCGGCTACGAAGCGGTGGGCTATACGATCCTGCTGCCGGCCAGTGCCGTGCCCGGTTGGCCCGCCGATGTTCCGCTGCCGGTGGATCCCCAGTGGAAGAACGATTATGCGGCCAGCGTGCGGCGGCTGGTTCGCGACGGGGTCGATGCGCCGCTGGCGGATCTATTCGTACACGTCGCGCGGGAGCCGGCGGCGGACGCCGAAGGCGCCGGGCGAGCGCGAAGCGCGACGGAGGCGTTTCTCTATCGGCGGCTGGAAACGCTTGAGCTAACCCGCGGTCGATTCCGGCTCAACGCGCCGCTTCCCATTCCTTTTGACGGCTGGGGGCAAATGGAAGTCGATCTTCTCGATGAGGAAGCGCGGTTGGCGATCGAGCTTGACGGCGGGCAGCATCTGGCCGACGCCGACGCCTATCGTCGCGACCGGCGGAAGGACCAACTCTTGCAAGAGAACGGTTATTTCGTCTTGCGTTTCCTGGCGGAAGACGTGGGCAAGAATCTCGATCTCGTGCTGGATGGCATTCTGCGGGCGATGGCACACCGGCAGCGGGGGTGATGGTGAGTTCTTGCCCCGTAGGGGTAACTGAGAATAGCCCAGCGATTTATCGCTGGGTCGGGAAGGTGAGTAAGCCCGACAGTCCCGGAGGGACGACTGAAATTGGGGCGACGCGAAACATCTCAGCCGTCCCTCCGGGACTTACGGCGTCTTAACGTCATGTAACCCAGCGATAAATCGCTGGGCTATTCTCGCTGGTCCCTCCGGGACCGTGAAACCGAAGCGGGGGCGTTGTCAGGTTGGCTCGCTTCCGCTTCTCTAGTACATCTCGAACATGTGTTCGCCGCCGTGGGCCGGATTGCCGATGAGTTTGCGATTTGCGGGGTCGACCACGAAGTCGAGAATCTCGAGCGGAATCTGGCCAATCAGAACGGGCACTTCGTCCGGCACTTCCACCACGTCCACGGTGCAATCGCGGCCTTGCACTGTCAGTCTGACCGCATCGTAATTATACCAATGCCTTCCTGTCCACGTCAGCTTTTAGCGTCCCATGCCGCCCTCGCGGCGCGAACAAAGGCCGCCAAGGCAGCCGGGTCCTTGATGCCGGGCTGCGACTCCACCCCGCTGGCCGTATCGATGGCCCCGCTGCCGGTCGTCCGAATCGCTTCGGCCACGTTATCGGCTTTCAGCCCACCGGCAAGCACCAACAACGGGGCCCCGTGGTTCTCCTGGTACTCCTTGGCGAGCGACCAATCGGCCAGCTTGCCGCTGCCGCCGAAACCGCGGGCCAGCGGCGCGTCGAGGAGAATCAACCGCGGCAGGCAGGCTAGCGTCCGGCAGGCTGCGAGATAGTCGAGCACCGCCTGCAGGCCCTCGGCCCCGGCGGCGCAAAAGGCCTTCATCACGGGCCGGCCGCCAAGGGCAAAGAGAAACTCCGGCGGCTCATCGCCGTGAAGTTGAATCAGATCCAGGCCCAAGACATCGCACGTCCGGCAAATCTCGGCAGGCTGCGCGTTGACGAACAGCCCGACCTTGATCATCTCGCCGGGCAGGACGGCGATGATCGCTCGTGCGCGATCATGATCGATCGCCCGAGGGCTCTGCGGATAGAAATTCAGCCCGATGGCATCGGCCCCCGCGTCGGCGGCTGCCCGAGCGTCTTCCGGCCGCATGATGCCGCAGATCTTGATGGTGAACATAATGCTTCGACGCAGGTTTCGGAAAGACAGGTTAAGAACTTCCAGCAAGTGAAGACAGGTTGAAAACCTATCCTACATCGTGCCCTGAGCAACGCGCCGCAACTTTTCGGGGGCGACGATCCGCACGTGGTTCTTCTCGCCGAGAGAAATCAAACCGGCATCCAGCAGGCGACGGAAGGTCCGCGAAAAGGTCTCACTGGTCAAATTGAGATGACTGGCGACATACCGCTTCAGACTGGGCAAGGCCACGTCGCCGTTATCAGCCCGCCGCGCATCGAGCAGATAATTGGCAATCCGGCCGGCGGCGTCGCGAAGCACCACGTCTTCCAAAAGCCCCACGAGGTGCTTCACCCACAGCGACAGGCCGGAAAGCATTCCCAGGCAGAGCGGATGGTCTTCTTCGAGCGCCTTGCGGAACAACGGTTGGGGGAGGAGGGCACAAAGCGTCGACTCGACCGCTTCCGCCGAGGCTGGCACTTTGAACCCGCCCAAGGCCGCCACTTCGGCGAAAGTACCGCCCGCCTCGACGATGTGCAACACGTGCTCTTTCCCGCCCGCCCCGGTCTTGAACACGCGGACCATCCCCTTGCCGACGACGTAAACGCCCGGACATTCGTCGTTTTCGCGGAAGATCGTCTGGCCTTTGCGGAACTTGGCCAGCCGGGCCATCGCCGCCAGCCGCTGGAAGCTCTTCGCCGGGACGGCCGTAAATAATCGGCAATCGGTGAGGATTTCTATGACACTCGTCATTCGCGGTAAAGTTTCCCAGGTCTTGATCTGGATCAATTCCGGCAGTGTGATACAGGGGTATTATAAGGTAGTAATTGACGAACCCATAGCTTCTTTCCGTCCAGCATAAAGGATTTCCTACTATGTTTTGTTACCAATGTGAACAGACCTCCAAGGGTGCCGGGTGCCAGCAGGTCGGCGTTTGCGGAAAAGACCCGGAAACCGCCACCCTGCAGGACCTCCTGGTCCATGCCACCAAGGGGTTGTCGATGTACGCCCACCGCGCGGCCCAACTTGGCGTTCGCGATGCCCAGGTCGATCGGGCCATGCTCGAAGGCCTGTTCGCCACGGTGACCAACGTCGATTTCGACCCCGCCCGAATCGAAGAGCACCTGGCCCAGGTCGCGGCAGCGCGCGACAAGGCCCGCGGGCTCTACGAGGCGGCCTGCGTCAAGGCGGGCAAGACGCCGGAGCAAGCTCTCCGGGCCCTGCCGCCTGGCAGCCGGCCGCCGACCGCGCGGGCCTGGTCCGGCAGGGCGAAGAGGTGGGCGTCCCCAGGTTCCAGGCTACCCTCGGAACCGACATCGCCGGCCTGCTGGAACTGGCGCTCTACGGGCTGAAAGGGGCCGCGGCCTACGCCGATCACGCCCTGGTGCTGGGCTATGAAGACGCCGCCCTGTATGCCCTGTTCCACGAGGCCCTCGATTTCCTCGCCGGGCAGCCGACCAACGTCGACGCCATCCTGGGCTGGGTCTTGAAGACCGGCGAATTGAATCTCGAAGGTCATGGAGTTGCTCGATCGGGCCAACACCGAGACGTATGGCCATCCCGAGCCGACGCGTCGTAAACGTTCGGCCCATCAAGGGCAAGGCGATTCTCGTCTCCGGCCACGATTTGAAAGACCTGGAAGACCTGCTCAAGCAGAGCGAAGGCAAGGGAGTGAATGTCTACACCCACGGCGAGATGCTGCCCTGCCACGCCTATCCGGGCCTGAAGAAGTACAAGCACCTGGTGGGCAACTACGGCGGGGCCTGGCAGAACCAGGCGGCCGAGTTCGACGCCTTCCCCGGCTCGATCCTGATGACCACCAACTGCATCCAGAAGCCCGCGGGAAAGCTACAAGGGCCGCATCTTCACCAGCGGGCTGGTCGCCTGGCCGGGCGTGCAGCACGTGGGCCGCGACCGCGACTTCACGCCGGTGATCGAGGCGGCCCTGGCCGCGCCCGGCTTCGCGGCCGACGCCCCGCCGAAGACGATCACCATCGGCTTCGGCCGCAATGCCGTGCTGGGCGTGGCCGACAAGGTCATCGACGCCGTCAAGGCGGGGCAGATCCGCCACTTCTTCCTCGTCGGCGGTTGCGACGGGGCCAAGGCCGGGCGGAACTACTTCACCGAGTTGACGCAGAAGCTGCCCGACGATTGCGTGATCCTCACGCTGGCCTGCGGCAAGTACCGCTTCAACAAGCTGGAATTCGGCGACATCGGCGGCATTCCCCGCTTGCTGGACATCGGCCAGTGCAACGACGCCTATTCGGCGATCCAGATCGCCGTGGCCCTGGCCGGGGCGTTCAAGTGCGGCGTGAACGACCTGCCGCTGTCGATGGTGCTGAGCTGGTACGAGCAGAAGGCCGTGGCCGTGTTGCTGTCGCTGCTGCACCTGGGCATCAAGAACATCCGCCTGGGTCCCAGCCTGCCGGCCTTCGTCACGCCCAGCGTGCTGAACGTGCTGGTCGAGAAGTTCAACATCAAGCCGATCACCACGGCCGATGCCGACATCGCGGCGATGCTGGGAACGGCGGTGTAAGGCTGGCAGTGATCAGACTATTCGGCGGAGGGAACGCGCGCACCATGCGGCGCGCGTTTCCGAAGGGAAGGGTGCGAGGCGGCGAGGCGGCCTGCAATATTCCATGATTTTGAGGGATCTGCTATAATAGGAGAGAACGAGGGATTTGGCACGGCGTAATCTTCCAGTAGGCTGGACTATCTTACTCGCCCGTGCCGTCCCATCTTGACGATAACGGAAATCTTCGCCATGTCTGCTGTTACGATAGAACTTCCCGACGTGATTATCAAGGAGTTGGAAACTGCTCCCGGCGCAATTTCACGTTGTGTGCTGGAGGCAGTCGCCCTGGAGGGTTATCGGTCGCAGAAGCTGTCGCGTGGCGAGGTGCAACGACTTTTGGGGCTGACCTGGCACGAGACCGAAGTGTTCTTGGCTCGACATGGGATGGTTTATCACTATACCGCTGAAGATTTCGAGGAAGATCTAAAGACCCTGGACAGGATTGTGAAGCCCTCGTGACAGTTGTTGTTTCCGACACCGGTCCGCTGAACTATCTATTGTTATGCCAGGTCGCCGACCTCTTGCCGAAGCTATTCGGCGAAGTCGTTGTGCCGACGGCCGTGTTGGCGGAGTTGCGTAACGACGGGGCGCCGGACATCGTTCGTAATTGGGCAAATGCATTGCCTGATTGGGTGACTGTGCGATCGCCAGAGAAGATCGATGAGCAATTGAACTTGGATTCGGGAGAACGTGAAGCAATATGCCTTGCCCTGGAGATCGAGGCCGATCTTGTTCTTGTTGACGAGCTTGCCGCTCGATCTGCCGCAAGACAGCGTGGGCTCAATGTTGTTGGAACATTGGGAGTGCTAGCCCGAGCTGCCGAGAGCCGGCTCGTGGATTTGCCAACCGTCATGAGCGCACTCACAAAGACAACGTTTCAGATTGATCCGAGACTGATTCGCGAAGTCTTGCAGCAGGATGCTCGCAGGCGAGACCAATAAGCTCTTTTCGACTACTGACCTTCCCCTGGGACAACGGGACGACGCCGGAGAAGATGCAGGAGTACTTCGACGAGAAGAACTTCGATGGCGAGGATTTTGCCGACTTCACCAACCCCGTGAGCAAGACGCGGAATCTCAAGATCCGCCACCCCGACTACGAACTTTACAGCACGGGCATTCATGCCTATCGCAACGTGGCCTGCGCCGACTGCCACATGCCCTATCGCACGGAAGGGGGCGTGAAGTTCACCGACCACCACCTGCAAAGTCCCTTGCACAACATTTCCAATTCGTGTGCCGTCTGCCACCGCTGGAGCGAGCAGGAGATCCGCGCCCGCGTGGAATTGATCCAGGACAAGGTCCGCGAGGCCCGCAGCCAGGCGGAGGACGCCTTGGCCAAGGCCCACCTGGACGTTGCCGCGGCCATGGAAGCCGGGGCGAAGGATGCGGAACTAGCCGCGGCCCGCCGGCAGATCCGCCATGCCCAATTGAAGTGGGACTACATCGCCGCCTCCAACAGCATGGGTTTCCATTCGCCGGCCGAGGCCCTGCGGATTCTCGCCGGGTCGGTCGATCTGGCTGGCCAAGCGCGCTTGGACTGTGCACGGGTTCTCGCTCGGCACGGCTATACGCAGCCGGTTGCCTATCCGGATTTTGGCACCAAAGAGAAGGCCCAGGCGTTGGTCAAGCAGTTCGCAGGTGGCCATCCGCCGAAGCTGCTGCCGGAAAAGGAGAAGACGGCGCGGAAGTAGGGGCGGTCTTGGTCGTCGCGTAGCGACGTTACGAGGGTAGCCGCGGGGTTTTAACTCGCGGTTTGCTGCCCCCAAGCATTGTTCGTCGCGTAGCGACG
Organism: uncultured Planctomycetia bacterium; assembly: GCA_963779975.1. Lineage (GTDB taxonomy): Bacteria > Planctomycetota > Planctomycetia > Pirellulales > Thermoguttaceae > JANXQG01. The sequence goes on from CAWAAL010000002.1 coordinate 384,531, forward strand.
ATTGAGAACTGCATCGTGGGCGGCGAGGATTCAAGCATCGCTACGCGACCACGGTAGATGGAGCAACGAATTCGGCGGCATTGCCCTACCGCGCACGCTCATTTGAACCTCCGTTCTTCTCACGATCCTTCTCCCGCGAACTTCTCCCGTACCCACTCGCGAAAGCCGCGGATCAGCGTCCGTTCCCGCACCTGCCCGATCTGGCGGGCAAGCTCTTCGACTTTTTCCATCGGCAGCTCCGGGAAGCAGAGGCTTGACTCCCGTGGTTGATAGCCGCCCTCAAGGAATTCATGCACCTGGAGCCGGTGGCCATCGAACCGCCAGACCTCCGGCACGCCGAATGCCGCATAAATCGAGGTGATTTTCTGCGCCGCACGTCGCGAGATATCGATCTCGATGGCAAGATCGGGCGGCGGATCGACCGCCAGGTCGATCTCCAGCTTCTGCCACATCCGCGGCTCGTTCTGCACGTGGAAGCAATTGTCGGGCTCGAACCCCTTCTCGATGTCCTCCCGCTTGCAAGTCATGTCGCGAAGGCAAACGATTGGGATGTCGAGTTCGTCCGACCAGGCGTCAATGACGTTGCCGATGATATGGCCATAACGTCCGTGTGCAGCCGATGGCGCCATGATTTCCAAAGTTCCCCGATCGTAGGTCATGTGAAGATGATCGTCGTCTGGATTCTCGCGCAGTTCGACATACGTACGCCATGCGACGCCATAGAGCACGGTGCGCGATTCCGGTTGTGACAGTGAAACGGTTGCCATTTTTCGTTTCCGCTTAGGTTGTTCTTACGATCCCGTTCTTCTCACGTTTCTTCGCTCGCGTACGTCTTCCGCACCCAGCGGCGGAACCTCCGTTTGAACGTGGTATCGTCGATCTCGCCGATCTGCTGAACTACTTCCTCCGCCTTGGCAACCGGGAAGTTCGGAAAGCAAACACTTGCTTCGCGGCTCTGGTATTGGCCGTCGACCAGTTCAAAAATCCGCAGGATCTGACCGTCATAGCGCCACAGTTCGCGAACACCTAGAGCGGCATAGATCGGCGCCTTCTTTACCGAACTTTGGCTGACCTCGACCTCGATGGCCAGATCGGGCGGCGGATCGACGGCAAAGTCGATCTCGATCTTGTTTCGAACCTTCGCCTCGTTCTGGACATAGTAGCAATCGTCCGGCTCCAACCCCTTCTCGACATCTTCGCGCTTGCAGGTCATCTGGCGAAGACCGCGAACAGGGAATATTCAACTCCTCAGTCCAAACCCCAATGACCAAATCGATGTAGCGTGCGTATCTTTCGTGACGTGGCGATGGCGACATAATTTCCAGTGTCCCTTGATCATAAGTCATGCGCAGGTGGTAGTTCTCCGGCTTCTCGCGCAACTCGACATAAGTGTGCCACGGAACCTCGTAAAGCACGTTGCGAGACTCATGCGAAACGGGTGCAAACAGTTGCCATGCCCAGTCCTCCTTCTAAACTACTTCGGCAGCATCTCGCGAAACTGCTGGAACAGATAACTGCTGTCGTGCGGGCCGGCGGAGGCCTCGGGGTGATACTGCACGCAGAAGGCCGGCAGGCGGCGATGCCGCAGGCCCTCGATCGTGTCGTCGTTGAGGTTCACGTGCGTCACTTCCAGATCGGCCGGCAGCGAATCGCCGGCCACGGCAAAGCCGTGGTTCTGGGTGGTGATCTCCACCCGCCGCGTCAGCTGGTTCATCACCGGCTGGTTCGCCCCGCGATGGCCGAACTTGAGCTTGTAGGTCTTGGCCCCGCAGGCCAGCGCAAGCAACTGATGGCCCAGGCAGATGCCGAAGATCGGCTTCTTGCCCAGCAGGTCGCGAATCGTCTGCTGGGCGTAGGTCAACGGCTCCGGATCGCCGGGACCGTTGGAGAGAAACACGCCGTCGGGCTGGCAGGCCAGCACTTCGTCGGCCGTGGCCGTGCCGGGCAGGATCGTCACGCGGCAGCCCATGTCGAACAGATGCCGGGCGATGTTCCACTTCATGCCGTAATCCAGGGCCACGACGTGCGGCCCGCCGGCCGAGACCGCCACGGTCTCTCCGGATCGCAATCGCGTCCACGGGCTCAGTGCTTCGCTCCATTGGACCTGCTTGTCGGGAATGACCTCGCGCACCAGATCGCGGCCGACCAAGCCCGGGACTGGCGTTGGCCTTGGCCACCAGGCTGGCATCGTCGAGATCGATCGTGGAAAGAACGCCCTTCATCGCGCCGCGAATGCGAATGCGGCGGACCAGGGCCCGCGTGTCGATGCCCTCCATGCCGACGATGCCATAGCGGACGAGATACTCGTGCAGTTGGCCATCGGCGCGGAAATTGCTCGCCCGCCGGCTCCGCTCGCGAACGATGAACCCGGCCAGATGCGGCTTGTGGCTCTCGACGTCCTCGGCGTTGACGCCGTAGTTGCCGATCTCGGGATAGGTCATCGTGACAATCTGGCCACGATAGCTCGGATCGGTAAGGATCTCCTGATATCCGGTCATCGACGTGTTGAAGCAGACTTCACCGTCGACTTCGCCATTTGCTCCAAACGCCTTGCCCGTAAATACTGTGCCGTCTTCCAGAGCGAGCTTTGCAAGTTGTGTCATTATCGTTTTGTCAGGCACTCTAAAGTCCGAGTGTCATTTAGCCCGATAGGTCAGGTAAAGGCTGCGGGTCTACGGAGAACGGAAGCGTCACAGCCGAAGTAATCCGAGCAGCCGAAAGTGAGGGCCCTTGTACCGGCGAGCAGGGACCCTCATTTTTTTCTGCGCTTTTCTATTTTAGCCTCTCCAGCACGGCCGGAATAGGGTCTAGCCAACCGACGCTCCCACCAGGCGCAGGCCGTGAAAAAGGATCGCAATGATGCCGATCACCGCCAGAAAGCGTCTTGATCTGGTCGCCCCGGCTGGGAAGCGGCTCCGTCTGCGGAACTGCGGTGGCCGGCGAAACTTGGGCAACCGGGCTGCTTGACGGTGGCGGAGCCAAGCCGGGCGGACTGGGCCGATTGACGACGATATTGCCGCCCGAAGTCGGCGGCGGGCCCGCCGGGCCGGTTTTCGCTATCGGCCGCAGTGGGGAGCCGGCCGCGACTCCTCCCGCGGGAAAGATCGGAGGTTCAGGCAAAGTTTGCCGTGGAGTGCCGACCACCGCGGCCGAATTGTTTTCCGCCGGGGGTGGCGGCGTGGCGGCCGCCGTCATGGGTGGAGCCTGCGGGGCCGGAACTTGGGCAACCATCGTCGTATTGCCGGGCAGGCGCTGGAAATCGACGTATGCCGCCGCCAGGAATTGCCGCACGCGGCCGCAGTAGCTGCCCATCGTGTAGCCGCCGGACCAAAGGTTCCCCGCAGCCCCAAACAAGATGCCGGCAATCTCGCCGCGGCTGTTGCAAATTGGTCCGCCGGAATCACCTCTTCGCGCCTCGACGTCGACCTCCAGGATCTCGTGCGGGAGGTTTCCCCCCGGCGTATGGTACTTGACGCAACGGCCCGTTACCGCGCGATAAGCCCCTTCAGGCCCGTAGCCGGCGATCGACAGAGGTTCGCCCGGCCGCGGCGGCTCGGTGGCCATTGGCAACGGCGGCGCCTGCGGACGCTGGATGGCCAGGGCGGCAAGATCCCAATCGCGATCGGTCTTCAGCAGCAGGGCACCGCTGCGAAAGCCGTCGGGAAACACTACGGTAATCGGTCCCGTGGCATCGCGCACGACGTGCCAGTTCGTCACGACGAGTCCATGGGCTTGATCGACGGCCACCAGCGCCCCGCTGCCCAGCGAGGCGCCGTTGTGTTCCGCGGCGATAACCCGCACCACGGCAGGATGGGGAGTCTGTGCGGCCGGCGCAACCGATGACGGCCAAACCACGGCAACCGCCGGACAAATCGCGATCAGGACCAAGGGGAGAGTTTTCACGGACGACGATCTACTGGGAAGCGGGACAACGAGCCGTCATCCGTGCTCTTCGGCGATCGACAAGGACAACATCCAGCAATCCGATGGCGGCCGGAAGCTGCGGCGCTCTCGAAAAGCGAGGAAAAGCGGCGTGGTTCATTTTCATCTGTTTTTGGGTAACAAGTGCGGACTCTCAGCGCGATCCGCAAGGGAGTGATGAAGATCTTGGGCCAAACGGGCCAGTCAATTCCGTGAGAACCGCGTGTAGCCGAGCATTTCCAGCCAGTGGGGATGTGACTGGCCAGTCAGTAGTTCGGCAGGGCTCTTCCCGACTCGCTCGGGCCGCGCACTGCGCAAAAATCGTCGATGGTTGAGAAAGAATTGGAGCAAGACCAAGTAGTCTGGACCCAAATGCCGTCGGAGAAAAAAGTAGTTTCGTAGCCGACTGTTGAGGTTCTCGATCACGGAACTGGCACGGACCGTATGTTCTGCCAGTTCGGCCACAGCGACGCTGACCGCAAAATAGCGGCATCCCAGCCGCTCTCGTAACGCGGCGTCTCGCGGCCAGCGACGGGGATGGTCCACATCGAGAACCTCATTGTTAAACACCTCCCGCAAGGTGGCAACGGGAAGTTGAAACTGGGTAGCCAGGACCGCCAGGTCCCGATCCAATTGGGCTACGAAGGCCAGCAGATCGTCACCCTGGTTGGTCAAGGCGCTGACGACCGGGGCAATGCGGTGTGGGCAAAGCGGATGACGAGCCCGCAGTTCGGCCACCACAAAGTCGTACAGTTCGCGGCGTGTGGCGTAATCGGCACCGGCCAGCGAGAGAATGTCGCGACGCAGCCAATCGAACAACGTGGCCACGTCCGCGGCCAGATCGATGGCCTGGGCCTTGGTCTGGGTGGCAAGGCGAAGTTGTTCGGCAAAGCTCTCTTTGCTCGGCAGGGGGTGCCGGCGTGGTCGCCGCCGTGTCGTGCGGGCCTTCTGGGCCTTCTGGCTTTTGTGAGCCAGCGTGGCTTCGTGGGCGATGGCCTCGTACGCCCGGTTTTCCAGGAATGTGACCAGCGGTTGCACGAGTTGCAGGGCATGAAAAACATCACCGCGGCAGGGAGTTCCCGGCATGGCCAGGGCTTGTCCGGCTCGCAAACCGCTGCCGGCGTCGGCGATGGTTGCCTCGGGGCGGAAGCCTCGATTCTGAAGTTCCAACATGCGGATGGCCCATGTCTCGGCATCACGTTGTTCTTCCCGGCTCAGCAGATAGCAAAAGCTGGAGCGGACGTCGGCCCCCACCAGCACGGGCCATCCGCTCTGAAAAATCTCGTCATGGGCGCCGATCCGCACGCCAGAAAGATCTTGCTGACGGTTGTAGGCGCGGGCTTGCCCAACCGCCGCTTGCAGGACGTTGTGGACCTTCCCGACCGAGACGGGATAATCCAGCAGATCGCGGCAGAACTCACTGATGCCACGAATGGAGCTGTGGCATATCAACGTCAGCCCCAGGAACGCCTGCTCCAACCATTGCTTGGTCACGGGCAGGTAGAAGAGGACCTTCGTGGCGTCGTCTTGTTCGGGGGCAAATGCCTCTTGGAGGGCCTCCTTCGCTGTGTCAACCTGCTGATAGATGAACTTGCGGCTGACCGCGTGTTCTGTGGCCAGCCCGCGGATACTTTCGGCTCCCGCGAGGGCCTGAAGGGCCAGGTCCTGCCGCTGTCGCGGCTCCATCGCTTTGGCCGCGCAAAAACAATTGGTTCCCGACTGCGGATGAACCGTCGAGGCGTTACAATAACATACCATGTCTGTTTCCTCCGTAAAAACTGGTGGTTGATGCTCTATAAACCAGTTAGGGGGAAACAGACACTTCTTCAATTCCCAATAAGTGGGGCCGATGCTAGCATGACCTTGCCACCCTCGCTCAAACTAGCCAGAAAACTGTTACCTTGATTTGAACCAGGCCGGAAAAGCCGGCAATTGTGGCAGCCTCGTCACGACGCGCCGTCGATCAACCGCCCCAGGTGTTCCTCGACGCACTGGGCCAATGCCGGCGGGTTGTATCCGCCTTCCAAGCACGCTCACGACGCGCCCGCCGGCATGCGCGGCGGCAACTTCCAGAATCCGATCGGTGATGGTCGCGTAATCCTCGGCCTCCAGTCCCAAGTTGCCCAATGGATCGCTGCGATGGGCGTCGAAGCCCGGCGCTGACCAGCACGAGTTGCGGACGAATGTGGTCGGCAAACGACTGCAATCGGGCGGTAAAGACGTCCATATACTCATCGCGCGGCGTACCAACCTCGATCGGCAGATTCACGGTCGTGCCCCAGCCGTCGCCGCCGCCGCGTTCGTCGGCAGCGCCGGTGCCCGGATAGAACGGCCAGCGGTGGATGGAAAGAAATCCGACACGCGGATCTTCCCAGAAAATCGCCTGCGTGCCGTTGCCATGGTGGACGTCGAAATCGACGATCAACACGCGATCCAGGCCGAATTCCTCGATGGCCGCCGCCGCCCCCACGGCCACGTTGTTGAAGATGCAAAAGCCCATCGCCTGGCCGGCCAGGGCGTGGTGCCCCGGCGGACGCACCAGGCAGAGTGCGGTCGAGTCTTCGCCGCCGACCACGCGGCGGACCGCGTCGACCACGGTCCCGGCGGCCAGTGCGGCAACGTCGAAACTACCTCGGGCCGCAAACAGTGTCGGCGTCGAGATAGCCGCCGCCCGAGCGGGCGAAGGCCCAGATCTCCTCGATATAGGCCGGCTTGTGGACCCGGGCCAGGCAATTCCGATCACACGCTTCGGCCGTCGGCTGCCGGCATTGGGCGGCCAGCCACGTTCGATCGAGATGCGTTTCCACCGTTCGCAGCCGCAACGCCCCTTCCGGATGGCTGCCCGTCTCGTGGCCCAGAAATCGCGGATCTCGATAGAGAAGTGTCATCGTTCCCTTAATTTACACAAGAGGGGGACTCAGGGTCAAATGGCCGAGCTCGTCCACCTGAAACTGCTCTTGCTTGCTGATCAAGGGCTTGTTAACATCCGGCCCACCCGTTGCGGTAGGCGTCTGTGGGTCGGGCATTTCCCGCCTCGGCGGCGTATTTTTCAAAGGATGGGCTGAGTCACCCTACTGCGGACCTGGAACCGGAAAAGCGGCGCTTCCGCGGTGGATTGGAGGGAGGTCTTCTGCCATGCCACGCACGACGTGGGCGGCGGGAGCGATGGCCCTGGGGCTGATCGCTCTGGCCGGCTGTGCCGACAATCCGATGGTGCTGCAGGGCCGCGTGGCCCAGTACCAACAGCAGCAGTCCGCCCTGCAAAAGCAGAACGAACTGTATCAGACGCGCATTGACACGTTGGATCGCGACAACCAGCACAAGGAAGCCCTTCTGGCCCAGCAGCAGCAGCAAACCAAGCTGCTGGAAGACCGCCTCACCGCCGTCACCGAGCAACTCCGCAGCACGACGGCCCAACTGGCCCAGGTCCAGGGCGAAAAGCAGGAAATCGACACCAAGTCCAAGGCCCTGACGGCCAGCCTGCGCCGGCAAGCGGGCGTGTCGATCACGCCCAACAACAGCTTCCTGCAAACGCTGCCGGTCATTCGCTATCCGGACGTCCACGTCCGCCGCGACGGCGACGTGATTCGCATCGAGCTGCCGGGCAACCAGCTCTTCGAACCGGGCGGTGCCCGGATCCGTCCCGCGGCGACGAACATGATTGCCGACGTGGCCATCGAGATCCGCCGCACCTATCCCGACCAGCGTCTGGGAATCGAAGGCTACACCGACAGCGATCCGGTTACGGGCGGCCAATACCGCACGAACCACGAGCTTTCCGCCGCTCGGGCGCTGGCCGTCTACGACGTGCTGGTCAGCAGCCAGCGTTATCGGCCCGAGCAGCTTTTCGTCGTCGGCCACGGCCCGAATCATCCGGTCGTTTCCAACGGCACGCTGGAAGGGAAGCAGCGGAACCGGCGGGTCGAGTTGGTCATCTATCCCGATCGCCTCGGTCAGTAACGCCGGCTCTTCCGGTTCTGGGGCAGCCGTCGTGTGGGTCCTAGAGGCTATCCGGAAAGTCTTTCCGGTTACTTGGCACATTGAAGCCCGACGGTGCGCCATGAATGCGTGTGTGTTTCAGCGGGTGAGAGTCCCGCCTGGGAAAGGTCACTTGCCCAGTAGTAATCGGAGCGGCGGAGGAGGCAACGAATCCGTCGGAGCCTTCGATGGAAAGGACCAGTTGGTGGTCCCGCGAAGATGCAGGCCGTAACGCAAGTAAACGCTCGACGAGGCCCCGAAACCAATGATTTGGAAGCCGACCTGACCGTCGGACGGGGAAGGCCAATGTTACAGAGGAAGTCAGTGACAAATGCACTCTGTAGTTCCAACGGGGTAGAGAGCGACAGCATGTATCGAAGGAAGACACACGAAGCATGGGAAACCGACGACGACAGCGGTGGCAACCGCAATGGGCAACCCGCGAGGGCCAGGCCCGGTCGCATCGGTGGCGGAGAGGCTCGTAGTAGCGTTGAAACCGGGTAATGCTGGCGGAGCGAAGGGGCCTCAGTTCAAGGATCAGCGTACGCAGGAGGAAGGCACAGGATGATTGGCGACAAGCCTACCAACACCACCGAGCTGCAGAAACTCCGCGCGGCGCTGCATGATAAAGCGAAGAGTGCGCCCAACTTTCGCTTCTACTCCCTCTATGACAAGGTATATCGCCGCGACGTGCTGGAAGCAGCCTGGACGCAATGCCGTGCCAACGGCGGAGCGCCCGGCGTGGACGGCCAAACCTTCGCGGACATCGAACGCCTTGGGGTGGAACGCTGGTTGGACGAACTGACGGAGGAATTGCGAACGAAAAGGTATCAACCGCAACCGGTGCGGCGGGTCTATGTGCCGAAACCGGATGGGAAGCAGAGGCCGCTGGGGATTCCTACGATCCGAGACCGCGTGGTGCAAACCGCCGTGCTCGTGGTTCTGGAACCGATTTTTGAAGCCGACCTGCAACCTGAACAATACGCCTACCGCGAGAACCGCAGTGCCTTGGAGGCGGTGCAAGAAGTGCATCGCTTGCTGGGGCAAGGTTATCGCGCTGTAGTCGATGCGGATCTGAGCGGGTACTTCGATAGCATCCCGCACCCGGAACTGATGCTGTGCGTCGCCCGTCGCGTGAGCGACAAGGCCCTGCTGCATCTGATCAAGCAGTGGCTGGTAGCGCCGGTAGAAGAAACCGACGAGCGGGGCCGAGTGCAACGTACCACGCGGAACAAGGACACGCAGCGCGGCTCGCCGCAAGGCGCGCCGATCTCCCCCTTGTTGGCGAATCTGTACATGCGACGGTTCGTAGTGGGTTGGAAGACCCTTGGGCATGAGACCCGTTATCAGGCCCGGATCGTCAACTATGCCGATGACTTCGTAATCCTGTGTCGTCGCCGGGCGGATGACGCCCTGGCGGCGATGCAGGAAATGATACGACGGCTGAAATTGACGGTCAACGAGACGAAAACGCATGTCAGCCGCTTACCTATCGGATCGTTCGAGTTCCTTGGGTATACGTTCGGTCAGATGTATTCACCGCGAACGGGCGGGGCCTATCTCGGCGCGCGACCGGCGCGCAAGAAGGTGCTTGGGGTCTGCCATCGGCTCAACGAGTTGGTGCGCAAACTGCCGACGTTCATCCGGCCGGAAGCGATGGTCTACCAGGTCAATCAGGTGTTGCGTGGGTGGGCCAATTACTTTTGCTACGGAACCTACACCTCGGCGTTTAGCATCGTGAACATCCACGTCAACCGTCGAGTTCGTCAGTGGCTATGCCGAAAGTTCGAGACCAAGGGGCTGGGATACGGCCAATATCCCGACAGCTATCTGGAGCGTACGCTCGGACTGCTGAACCTGAATCGCTTCCGGCGTCGTCACCCGTGTGCGAAACCATGACCCTTGTCCGAGAGCCGGATGCGGGAAATCCGCCCGTCCGGTTCGATGAGCGGGAGGTGGAAACGGAGCATGGCATGCGACTATTGAGACACAGACGGGGAAACCCCGACCCAGAATATGTCGAAGCCTCCCCTACCGCGCCACCTCTCGACTCTACCGCAAGCGAGGAATCGGCTTTTCTCGTTCGTTGGCGCACATTCCTCGCCGACCATGAGTACATGGTGCCCGCGTCGGGCTTCAATGTCGATTTGCGGCCAAAAACCTTCCGGATAGTCTCTTAAAGCCGGAAGAACCGTCGCGCCGGAAGCGTCCGACATCTCCATGGCTGGCATTGCCGCAAGTTCTCCAGCCCGCCCAAGAGGCTATTTCAAAATCGGGCATGTAGCGTAGGCTTCCAGCCTGCGTGCCCGATTTTGAAATAGCCTCGAAGTTGTGAAGCGTGAATTTCGACAGGAATCATTGACTAAATTCCCCGCGTCCTTAGAATTCATCGTCTAACCGGGCGAACATCGCAACCCGGGATCCAGTTCCCGCTTTTCAAAGGAGATGCAGATGGCGATCCAATCGTTCATTACGAGGCATTCACGACAGCGGATCAGAAAGCCCCGCAGCTTGAAGCGGAGGCAGCGATTCTTCGAGCAACTGGAAACGCGGAGCCTCCTGTCGGCGTCGGGTCTGGCGGGTATCTCCGCGATGCCGTTTGTTTCGGTGAGTTTCAGGGGCGGCTTTAGTCCGGGCCGAGTCACGGGTTACACGGGTCCCTACGCTCCCAGTCAGATCGATACGGCCTACGGTTTCCCGACGACAGGTGGCAGCGGCCAAACGATCGCCTTGATCGATGCCTACGACGATCCGAATGCCTTCAACGATCTGACGACGTTCGACAACCAGTGGGGTTTGGCAGCGCTGCCGGCGGCGGATTTCGGTAAGGTCAGCGAGACGGGCGGTTCTACGGCGGGGTTGCAAGTCAATTCCGGTTGGGCGATGGAAATCTCCCTGGACATCGAATGGGCGCACGCCATCGCCCCGCAGGCGAACATCTTGCTCGTGGAAGCAAGTTCGAACAGCTTGACCGACCTCCTGGCGGCCGTGAAGTATGCCAGTACCGCTTCGCTGAACGGTTCCCCGGTGACTGTCGTATCGATGAGTTGGGGGGCGGGCGAGTTCAGCGGCGAAACCAGTTACGACAGTTATTTCACCACGCCGGGAGTGAGTTACGTGGCTGCCACGGGCGACAACGGCGCCCCCGCCACTTGGCCGGCCGTCTCACCCAAAGTGCTGGCCGTGGGCGGCACGTCGCTGACGGCTGTCAATAGTTCCGGCGCCTACCAGAGCGAGACGGCGTGGAGCGGCAGCGGCGGCGGCGTGAGCCGCTATGAGGCCGAGCCGAGCTATCAGTTGTCCGTGCAGAAGACCGGCAAGCGCACGACGCCCGACGTTTCACTCAATGCCAACCCCAGTACCGGTTACTACGTATACGACTCCGTGCCGTACGGCGGAGCGTCCGGCTGGTGGGAAGTTGGCGGAACGAGTTCGTCAACACCGATCTGGGCGCGCTGATCGCCGTGGCCGACCAGGGCCGCTCGACGCCGCTCCAAGATGTCGAGGCTGACGTGTACTCGATCACCACGTACTCGGGCTCCACGGCGGATTTCCATGACATCACCAGCGGGAGCAACGGCTACCAAGCCAAGGCAGGCTACGACTACGTGACCGGCATCGGCTCGCCCGTTGCCAGCAAGCTTATTCCCGAGCTGACGGCGCTGACGGCATCGTCCTCGGCCACGCCGGCCGGTTTGACGGGGGGATCGACTTTAGCGGTCCAACGGGCCGCTGACAGCAGTGACGGGATGTCGATCACGGCGATTGGCGCGACGCCGCGGGCGCCACTGGCAAGCGACCTTGCGTCGAGGACCGCGGATTTGCCGATCGTCGCGACGGCCGCGACGGCCATGTCCGATTTCACGGCAATGCGAACGGAGAACGGCGGCGCAGATGGTCTCCTTCTCGCCGAGACTCCGACGCCAGTCGTGATGTCGTTTTCGTTTGCTCAGTCTGTGGCTGGCATACCCGCCGGACTGGCCGCGGCAGAGGCAGATACTCAATTGGTTGCCGCCCAAGCTACGGATTATCTCCTGCAGCATGGCGCCGCAGCGGCGACTGTTTTCGGCGACTCTCCTCTGCCTGGATCGCATGCCTGGCGCGGCAACGAGTCGGTACGGGCCGCCGACTGGTTGTTCGGACAGACTTCGGACGCGATCAGCGCTAGCCGGACCGAATCGTCGGCGACAGAAACCAGGGCGACGGACAAATTCGCGACGTTTGTGCCGATTGCCGGCGGTGGTGATTCTAACGCCGAAGCACGCACGTGGAGCGCCGCGTTGGCAGTCTTCGCGTGGTACGCTACCAAGGACATCCGAGGCCCCCGGGACGAACGGAAATCCCGGCCTATATCGGCTTTCCTGTGAGATCGAGCGAGACAGAACCGTTAATTGACCAGCACAATGTCCCCGCGATGGAATGTCATTTCCGGTGCTCCTCGTAATGGTCGTAATCCTCCATTCCCGGGAATTCCCAGTCGTCCTTCCAAGCCTCATCAATAGCCGGATAAGCTTGCTTGGGGTCTAGTCCCTCTGATGTGTGGGTGGCAACTTCGAAGTCTGCTGCTCGAACGACGACACACTCTTCGCCGATTTCCGGCAAAACCACCCGAACGGGCTCCCCTTGCCGAATTGCCTGAATCTGTTCTGTCGTGAAGTTCATGATTCCTCCCTACCCTGATTATGGGTATAAATTTTCCCTTTGGCAAGCTCTCTTGCCAACCGCCCGGTTCGTGCCCTATGATAACGGGACCATACGTCTTTCACTTTAGGAGAATGCCCGTGTCTCAGGTTGAAACGAATTTGCCGTACAAAGTTGCCGACATGTCGCTGGCTGATTGGGGCCGCAAGGAAATCGAGTTGGCGGAAAACGAAATGCCCGGCCTCGTGGCCCTGCGGCGGAAATACGGACCGGGCAAGCCGTTGGCCGGGGCCCACATCGCCGGCTGCCTGCACATGACGATCCAAACGGCCGTCTTGATCGAGACGCTCGTCGAACTGGGCGCCGAAGTGACCTGGACAAGCTGCAACATCTACTCGACCCAGGACCACGCCGCTGCCGCCATTGCCGCCGGCGGAGTGCCCGTTTTCGCCTGGAAGGGCGAGCAGCTCCAGGCCTATTGGGACAACATTCTCACCCAGTTGCTCAGCTTCAAGGACGCCGAGGGGCCGAACCTGCTGCTGGACGACGGCGGCGACCTCACGCTGCTGGCCCACAAGGGAGTCGAGTTCGAAGCCAAGGGCGAAGTGCCCGACCCCGCCGAAGCGGAGCACGAGGAGGAGCGGGCCCTGCTCACCACGCTCACCCGCAGCCTGGCCGAGGACCCCCGGCGTTTCACGCGGATGGTGGCCAACATCATCGGCGTGAGCGAAGAGACTACCACCGGCGTGCATCGCCTTTACGACATGCACAGTCGCGGCGCCCTGCTGTTCCCGGCGATCAACGTCAACGACTCGGTGACCAAGAGCAAGTTCGACAACTTGTACGGCTGCCGTGAATCGCTGGCCGACGGCATCAAGCGGGCGACCGACATCATGATCGCCGGCAAGGTCGTCGTGATCTGCGGCTACGGCGACGTTGGCAAGGGCTGCGCCCATTCGATGCGGTCCTACGGGGCCCGCGTGATCATCACCGAGATCGACCCCATCTGCGCGCTGCAGGCCGCCATGGAAGGTTTCGAAGTCACGACGATGGACGAGGCTTGCGCGCGTGGCAATATCTTCGTCACCTGCACCGGCTGCCGCGACATCATTCTCGGCCAGCACATGGAGAAGATGCCCAACGATGCCATCGTCTGCAACATCGGGCACTTCGACCTGGAGATCGACGTCAGCTACCTCAACACCCACAAGAACATCAAGAGGACGAACATCAAGCCTCTGGTGGACCGCTATACTTTCCCCGACGGCCATTCGATCCTCCTGCTGGCCGAAGGCCGGTTGGTAAATCTCGGTTGCGCTACGGGCCATCCGTCGTTCGTGATGTCCAACAGCTTCACCAACCAGGTCCTGGCCCAGCTTGCCTTGTGGACCGAAACCGAAAAGTATCCGTTGGGCGTCCACTGCCTGCCCAAACATCTCGACGAAGAGGTCGCCCGACTGCACCTCGAACAACTCGGCGTGAAGCTCACCAAGCTGACGCCCAAGCAGTCCGAGTACCTGAAAGTGCCGGTCAGCGGGCCGTTCAAGCCGGACTACTACCGGTATTAGAGCGGACCGGGACGCTATTCGTGTTGTAGGGGTGACTTTAGTCGCCCTTGACGGCAACAGGGCGACTAAAGTCACTCCGACAAAATGAAACTTCCCCCCGAAGGCGCCCGCTGGCTCGTCTCGTTGCGCTGGATCGCCTGCGCGATGGTCTTCTTCGTGATCTGGCTGACGTCGTCGGTCCTGCGCGTGGTGCCGCAACCGCTGTGGCTGTATATCGTGGCCGCGGCCATGGTCGTCTATAACTTGGCCTTCCTTTGGAACCAATCCGAGGCGGCCGCCGGCGAAGTCAATGCGGAGAAGAACATCTTCCTCCAGGCCGTCCTCGACCTAGCCGCCTTGACGCTCCTGGTCTATTTTTCCGACCTGCCCCGCAACCCGTTCCTGTTCTTCTTCCTCTTCCACATGATCATCGCCAGCATGTACCTCCGCGGCCGGGCGCCGCTGGTCCTGGCGGCGGTCGTCACCTGCACCGTGGGCGGAATCATCCTCCTGGAATACCTGCAGTGGATCCCGCGCTTCGCCATTCGTTTTCCCTCCGAACCGCCCGGGCCGCCGCCGTTGGACCGGCTGCAGCTTGCCGGACTGTTTTGCGCCTTCAGTGGGGCCCTCTGGATCACCGTCTACTTCACCACCTCGATCCGCCGCTACGTCGATCGGGCCCACGCCGCCATCCGGCAGAAGGAAAAGATGCTGGGCATCGGCCAACTCGTGGCGGGCATCGCCCATCAGATCGCCAATCCGCTGGACGGCGTGCAGAACTGCCTGCGGCGGATCGGCGAGCGCGTGAAGCACGACGTCCACCTCACCGAATACGTGCAGATGATGACCGAGGCCCTCGAGCGGATCGAACGTACGGCCACGCGGGTCCAGGCCTTCGCGCGGCCCCGTGGCATCACGCTGCAAAGCACCGACGTCCGCGCGGCGGTCGAGGCGACGCTGGAGATGCTCGGCACGACCAGCGTGGGCAACGTGCGGATCCAGCGCGAACTGAGCGACGTGCCGCCGGTGCAGGGCGATCTCTACACGCTCCAGGAAGTACTCTTCAACCTCTGCACCAACGCCCTGGCCGCGATGCCCCGCGGGGGAACGCTCACGCTGCGTTGCTACCCCATGGGCGGTCGCGACGAAGACCAGATGGACTCGGTGGCCGTCGACGTGAGCGATACCGGCGTGGGCATCCCGCGCGTCGACTTGGAGAGGATTTTCGAGCCCTTCTACACCACCCGCGCCGATCGCGGCGGCACCGGCCTGGGACTCGGTTTGTGCCGCATGTTGATTGCCGAAATGGGCGGCCGCATCGAGGTCCGCAGCGTGCTGGACCAGGGCAGCACCTTCACCGTCGTGCTCCACCCCGCGAACCGCCCGGAGAAATCCACTTAGAAGTGCTCGCCTTCGTCGGCGCCGGTCAATTCGATGATCCGCTTGTCGACGATTTCCTTGCGGTTCTTCGTCCGCTGATCGATCCTGTCGCGAAGCTGCTTCAACTGCTGTTCGATGTGCTTCACTTCCAGGCTCCGCAACTGCTGCCGGACCTCGAAATGTTTGTTGACGATCTCGACCAGTTTCTCCTTGATCTTGGCCTGCTCGTCCTTGTTGGCGCGGCGGTACTGGTCGGCCTGATCGCGGGTTTGCCGCTCCAGGTCGCGATCTTCCTGCACGGCCTTGAACAGTTCGGGATCCGTCGTTCTCAGCGATTCGAAGTCCTCTCGCCCGCGCGGCGCGAAACCGGGCGGCAGTCCGTGCGGAGGGCCGGGCGGTTGCGGTCGATCGCCCTCGGGACCGCCGGCGCGGGGTGGGCCATTCTCGCCGCGGCCGCCGGGCCCTTCCAGCCGGGCCGGACGATCACGACCTTCCGCGCGTGGCTGGCGGAAGAGACGCGGGTTGGCGCCGTGCGGTGGTTGCCGCTGGTCGTCGCGAGCGTCGCCACGCATCTCCGGTGGGCCGGGAGGCCCGTCCTGATCGCCGCGCGGTGGTTGCGGCCGACGTGCATCGGCGGGGCCGCCTGGCGCCGCGGCTCCCGCCACAGGGGCATTGTCCCAGCCGTCGCCGTGGTCACGGGGCGGGGCGGCGTCCTGCGACAGGGCGATCGTGGGACTGAGCCCAAAAAGCAATCCGCCCGTGAAAAGCAAAATGGAAAACTTCAACTTGGACATCGATTCATCTCCTCACTGATTAACTTCACTTAGTGAAAGCGATTGCCGAACTTGCCGGGTCAAATAGCCTCGCCCGTTTCCGGGAGTCTAACTCTGGGGCTTGCGCCGGACAGTTCGCGACGCAAGTTCAACGCTAGACATTTTCAGTCGTTTTGGAATCACGAACGCCGACTTAGGCGCCGTAAAAGAACAACTTGCGCAGTTGCTCGTAGGACGGATTGCCAATCCGTCTTACAGTGATTGGTCATTTCGTTCTTTTACAACGCCTTAGATCGCATCGAAATCGTTGTCGTCGGCACTGGTCTGGCGGGAAGGGCCTTGGCGTTGTTGCTCATCCCGCGGCGGCTGCGGCCGCCCAGGCCGATCACCATCGGGTCCACCGTGCATTTCAGGCGGCCCCGGAGGACCGAACTCGTCACGCGAGGGCGGGCCTTGACGGCGCTCCGCACGACGCGGCGGCTGCGGCCGCTCAGGCCAATCACCATCAGGTCCGCCACGCATTTCGGGCGGCCCCGGAGGACCGAACTCGTCACGCGAGGACGGGCCTTGACGGCGCTCCGCACGACGCGGCGGCCGCGGCCGCTCGGGCCAATCGCCATCGCGTCCGCCCCGCATTTCCGGCGGGCCGGGAGGACCGAACTCGTCACGCGATGGCCGGCCTTGACGGCGCTCCGCACGACGCGGCGGCTGCGGTCGCTCAGGCCAATCACCGTCGGGTCCGCCACGCATTCCCGGTCGCCCGGGAGGACCGAACTCGTCACGCGAGGGCGGGCCTTGACGGCGCTCCACACGACGCGGGGATTGCGGCCGCTCGGGCCGATCACCGTCGGGTCCGCCACGCATTTCGGGCGGGCCGGGAGGACCGAACTCGTCACGCGAGGGCGGGCCTTGACGGCGCTCCGCACGACGCGGCGGCTGCGGCCGCTCGGGCCGATCGCCATCGGGTCCGCCCCGCATTTCCGGCGGGCCGGGAGGACCGAACTCGTCACGCGATGGCCGGCCTTGGCGGCGCTCCGCACGACGCTGCGGTTGCGGCCGCTCGGGCCGATCGCGATCGGATCCACCGTGCATTTCCGGCGGGCCCGGAGGACCATTTTCGTTTGCACGGGGAGGTCGAGCCTGTCGCCCATCGCCTTGGCGACGTGGTTGGCGGCCTTGTTCCGGGCCGCCCGGCGGCGGCCCATCGTCCCAGGCAGTATCGCGATCGCGCGGCGGTGGCCCGTCTTGCGACATTGCCATCCGGCTGCCAAGGCCAACTAGCAAGACGCCTGTGGACAACATAAGGGAAAACTTCAAGCAAGACATCGACTCGACTCCTTTTCATGACAGGGCAGGGGAGGGGCAACGTACTCGTCATGCCGACCATCCCGCGGACGGCGCCCGCGTGATGGAAAACGTACTCGCCATGCTGCGTCGCGCTGTTCATCCACCACGGCGCAGCGTGGCGAGTACGTTGGCGGTTTGGCCGGCGTGATGAGCACGTTGGCGTTTCACAGTTTATCGTTTTGCAGCGAATCGGTGACCTCGTCGATACGGTACTGCATGAGGTCCACGTCATCCACGCGGTGCTGCCAATTCTGTTCGACAGTTCGGATCTGCTGCGACACGGAGGCGATCTGCGTTTCCAGCGGATTCCTCCCAAGTTGACGATGTTCCCTGGGGCGTTGCCGTCATGCCAGCCTGAGGCTGCCTGTTCATGGCTTTCTCCACCCGCGCGACCGCGTTCCGGGGCAGGTCTTGCTTCAGCGGACCCTGGGAATTCGATGCTTTTCTCGTGGGCTGCTCGGGTATGGCGGTTTCGGCAACCGATGGTTCGTTATTGCCCAGCTTGCCGTCGCGACGGATCCACCATCCAAGAGCGACGGCAACCAGCAACGCGGCGGCCGTGGCAGCCATCAGGCCAGCCCACCAGCTACCATTGCCTCGACTGCGGCGCGGTTTCCGCGGCGCGATCGCCGCCGTAATCTTGGTCATCGTCGGAAGCGAGGCGTCGGCCGCGCGGATCAACTGGTCGAAGGCCAGCCACGCCTCGCGCAGGGAAGCGGTTTCGGCATTGTGGACTGCCGAAGTCCGACTGGCCGAATTCGTAGCGTCCGCCGCGGTGACTTCTTCCAGCATCTGCTTCAGCCGCAGGGTGTCTTGATCTGTTGAATCGTTCATGGCATCGTTCCCACGAGCAGGCGACGCAGCGTTTCCAGGCCACGGCGGCAATGGCTCAAGGCCGTGTTCAAGGGCGTTTGCAGCGTGTCGGCAATCTCCTGAAAATCCATCTGACCGTAGTACCTTAATAGCAACACCCGTTGCTGCATGGGAGCAAGCTTGTCCAAGGCCGCGTGCAGCAATTCGACTTGTTCGCTCAGCATGGCCGCCTGCGAGGGCTCGGGCGCCGGGCTGGGCGGTTCGTGAATCTTCCAGGCCTGGTCGTCAAGGTTCGTTTGCGGCTCGTTGCGGCGGCTGCGATCGCAGGCCAGGCGGTTGGCGATTTGCAGCAAGTAGGCCCGCGTCTTGCCCTGGTCGGTATAACGCTCGCGTGCCTGCCACGCCCGGCAGAACACCTCCTGGCACAAGTCGTCGGCCACGTCGCCGCGTCGCACCAAGGCCAAGAGGAACCCGCGCACGGCCTTGCCGTGGTCGCGGACCCACTCGGCAAAACGTTGTTGATGTCCATGGTCAGGGTCGGCAGCCATCAAAACAGAACTCCTGCCGCAAGCAAGTCGCCAAGTCTGCCCGGTGTAAAATTCATCTGTCGGGGTCTTCGCGGTTGGGGTTCTATCATTGTAAACGCACCCAGCCGTCTTTTATTGCGGCGAAGTTCGTATTGATCGAAGCTGTAGGGTGGGCCGAGTGAAACGAGTCCCACCAAAATGCGTGCTGAAGTCTGATTGGTGGGACTCGTTTCGCTCGGCCCACCCTACGGCTTACGACGCAGGTCAACCCGGAAGAGCCGAAAAGTTCGTATTGCCCGATTCTCGCGTGTCGCGATAATGGTACGAAGTGTCCAAGAGATGACGGCGCACGGGACCCCCGTGCCGAGAACCGGAAGACGGCTGGAGAAGTGGCATAAGTTGTTTCGTGTCAATAATTTGCCGAGGATTTCTTCCCGTTCTTCAGTCTTTTCGGCATCTATTTTGCCAAGCTGTCCGGTGGGGATAGTCGCTTGTCTCGATCAAGAAAGGGTAGGATCCATGGGTTCACGAAGATTTTCGGTTGCTTTCCGTTGCTTCTGTATTGTTAGCCTGCTGGCGATTTTT
This sequence comes from uncultured Planctomycetia bacterium, assembly GCA_963779975.1. Taxonomy (GTDB): domain Bacteria; phylum Planctomycetota; class Planctomycetia; order Pirellulales; family Thermoguttaceae; genus JANXQG01. The sequence continues at coordinate 404,043 of CAWAAL010000002.1, forward strand.
GGCCCGCTGCTGTTGCTGGCACGCGCACAGGATGTTCCCGCCGCCACTGCCGAGCGATCCCAACAGCGATCCCCAAGCGGCTGCCCCCGCGCCGGCCGATCCCAATGTCGAGGTCCTGACCCGCGGGCCGGTACACGAGGCCTATGCCGTGCCTGTCTCGGCGGGCCAGACGGCCGGCGTGATCGTTCCCAGGCAGCCGGCCAACCCGATCGAAGAAGTCCCGCCCGACATGAAGCCCGAGGGCCAGAATGCGACCTGGATCCCCGGCTACTGGAGTTGGGACGACGAACGCCGGGATTTCATCTGGGTCAGCGGCGTGTGGCGCGTGCCGCCGCCCGGTTATCAGTGGATGCCCGGCTACTGGCAGGACGCGCCGGGGCAGGGGTATCCAACGGATTTCCGGTTACTGGATGCCTGCTCAGCTTCAAGAAACGACCTATCTTCCCCAGCCGCCGCAGAGCATGGACATCGGTCCCACCAGCAATCGCTCCGGGCCCGAACTACTTCTGGGTCGCGGGCCACTAGCAGTGGCTTGGCGACCGTTATGTTTGGCAGCCCGGCTACTGGACAGCATACCAGCCCGACTGGATCTGGGTGCCGGCGACTTATGCTTGGAGTCCGCGCGGTTGGGTCTACGTGCCGGGCTATTGGGATTATCCTTTGGCCCGTCGCGGCCTGGTCTTTTCGCCGGTGTACTTTGCCGGTCCGGTGGCCGTTTACCGGCCGGCGATTTGTCTGGATGCGGGCGTGTTCAGCGTCTCGCTTTTCTGCCGCCCGACCTATGGCCACTATTACTTTGGCGACTACTACGACGATCGCTACGTGGCGTTCGGCATTCGGCCCTATTTCTATTACAATTCGGGTCGGGTTGGCTACGATCCGCTGTTCGGCTACTACCGTTGGTATCACGTCGATCGCATGGGCGAACGCGACTGGGACCGGCACCTGGTTGGCTGGCACGATTACTATCGCGCTCCATCCGGAGATGCGTCCGCCACACACCTGGGCCGAGCAAGAGAGGCTGTTGGCGCAGCCGCGAGGGGATGGGGCGGCCCGATATTGCCCAGCTTCGCATGGTGGGCGACGTGCATGTCGTCGCCAGGTTGCCTGGCGCGTCGGTGCGGCTCCAGGTGGTTTCTCCGATGGAGCGAGCCCATATCCAGGAGGCGGCCAGGGCGAGTGTTCGGTCCGAGGCTGAACGGCGGCAGGTCGAGCGACAGGTGGGCGGGGCTGGTCGCGGCGCAGAGAAAGTGAGCCTCTCGTCGATGCCCACCTACAAAGCAGCAGCGGCGGCACGCTCTGCTGCTGCCCCCACGGGCCGGCCTGTCGGCAACTATGCAGCGCCGGCACGCGGCGCGCCGGCGCGCCGGGCGTTCCCGCACGCGGCACGCCTGGTAACCCGGCGCGGGGAACTCCTGCGAATGGGAAAGCAAATCCGCGCGATCGCGAGAAGAAACCGCAGGCCTCGGTTACGCCAGCGCCGGCCGCCGCTCCGGCGACAACTCCGGCGGTCGCGTCGCATGACGAGCCTGGTCGAAAGGTCGAACGTCCGGCCGCTTCGAAGGTGGTTGCTTCCAGTCCTGCTGTTCCGAAGGCTCAGCCGCAACCCCAGGTCCGGACCGTCATGCGGCCGGAGACGGGGGGCACTGCGCCGCCGCCGGCGCGGGCCTCGACGCCGCCCAGCCATTCGCAGCCGTCGGCGAACAGCAATTCCAGCCGCAGTGACAATCGCGGTGAGGAGAAGCGGGTCCGGGACCGCGATAAGGATCCCAGATAAAGCGGGCGAAAGGATCCCATGAGCACGGCAGAGATCGACCGCGCCATCGATACGGTGGTGAAGCATCTGGCGAAGTGCAACAGCCTGCTCTTCATTACCGGGGCGGGAGTCTCCGCCGATTCTGGCCTGCCCACCTATCGCGGCATCGGCGGGCTCTACAACGTCGAGCATCCCGAGGAGGGAATCGCCATCGAAGAAATCCTCTCCGGGGAGATGATGCTGCAGCGCCCCGAGCTGACCTGGAAGTACCTCGGCCAGATTGAACGGTCGGCCCGCGGGGCGACCTTCAATCGTGCGCATGAAATCATCGCGGCGCTGGAAGCGCAGTTGCCGCGCGTTTGGACCCTCACTCAGAATATCGACGGCTTCCATCGTGCGGCCGGCTCCAAGAACGTGCTGGAGATTCATGGCCGGCTGGACGAACTCTCCTGCATGCGATGCAATTATCAGCGGCAGGTCAAGGACTACGGTAGCCTGACGATTCCACCCCGCTGTCCCGAGTGCGGAGCGATGGTCCGCCCCAATGTCGTGCTCTTCGGCGAGCAACTGCCGATCGACGTGGTCGAAACGTTCTACGCGGAACTCGATGCCGGGTTCGATGCCGTCTTCAGCGTGGGCACGACGAGCTCCTTCCCTTATATCGCCGGGCCGATCGAGACTGCCCGTCGCCGCGGATGGTTCACCGTGGAGATCAATCCCGGCGCAACGCGGGTATCGTCGCTGGTGGACGTGAAGATAGCGCTGGGCGCCGCTACGGCGTTGGACGCGATCTGGCAGCGGTGTCGGGAAATGACGGCGAAATAACTACTGAACGGGTAGTGTTTCGCTATTTTCAAACATCCACCATTGGGTAATTCATGTCCAAGGTGACTTGCCTGTAATGGGTTACGACTTCAGAGTGCCTCTGGCCGTATTTCTTGAGCATACGGCAATGATGTTACTAACGGATCGGTAACAAAACGCTAACTGAAAGCTAACAAAACCGCCAAAGCTGCGTCAAATTGCGGTTTTCACTGGGTTTTCCCCTGTTTTTCACTCAGGAATTCCATTACTTCTTCCATGGTGATTTTCCGCAGACCTATCCAAGGACCTTTCGATGAATACAATGATAGCACTGCTCAACGCGAATCCTCCGCTGGACGAGGGGTGTTGAGGAGTTGCCGACTGCATCAAGGAGGCTGGAAATGGATATTCGGGAAGGGGATCATGTGTTGGTGAACGTGGCGCCGTTCATCGGATCGTTGCGGCGGAATAAACAGGCGGTGACCTGCGAAGTGCTTGCCGTATGTGGTGACGAGGTCGAGGTCCGCACGCTTCCGCCCTATCGGGAATTCGATTTGCGCATTGAGCGCTACTGGATCGACCACAAGCTTGAGCCTACCGAGGTGTAGGATAGGTTTTCAACCTGTCTCCGTTCTGCTCCGTTCGGTCGTGGCGACAGGTTGCAAACCTATCCTACGGGTGTTTGACCATCATCACGAGCTGCACGAGGCTCAAGAGGATCTCGACCAGGATCAGGATCACGACATACCATTCCAGGCGTAGCGTGCGGCGGCTTTGCAGCACTTCCAACACCGTCTGCGCCGTGTGTGATACGAGGTTCAGCTTTCGCTCCAGGGCCAGGTGTCGCTCGCGGATCTCGAATTCGTCTTCCAGCCGCAGATAGAGCCGTTCCAGATTGGGATGTTCCCAGATGATCTCCGGCTTGTCGATCACCTCGACCCGTCCCACGAGGTTGTGTTCGCTCAGCAAGGCCACGCCGATTTGTTTCAGCAATTCGCTGCCCGAACTGGTGCTCTGCGAGTCTTTCTGCAGGCTGACGGCAAACGGTTCCACCAGGTCGAAGCTGCGGCTCGCCCGGGCCTCGTACATTGCCAGCACGGTGCTCTTGCTGAGGATGTCGGCCACGAGTTGAAAGCGTTCGATGGCGTAGTCGGCCAGGGTGAGCGTGCTGCCCGTCATGCCCTCGCGGGTGCCGGGATCGATGTGAATTTCGAGCGATTCGGTTTCCGGGTTGGCATACGGCTGTTGGACCAGCGGCTTGAAGTTGCCGGAGCAGGTCGGCTTCCTCCAGCGGCGCCACGTTGAAGAGGACGACCGCTCCGTAGCGGAACAGGACGGCAATGCCGTTGGCCCCCGCCGCGATCGCCACCGGGTCGGTCGCCAGCCGGTCCGACGTGCTCAGCGAGCGGAGATCGATCCGTTCGCCGACCAGCAGGGCCCGGGCCTTGAAATCGGTTTTTCCGGATTGGGACAACGGATGCATGGCGTTCAGTGTAGGAGCCAGCCGTTGCCGCCGCAAGGGTAGGGGGGCTACGCGATTCGGGAGCAAACCGTGTAGCTGTCCAGCCTTCTTCGCCGCCTGGGCAAGCGGTCTGTCGATTTAGGACCAGCCGAAGAATAACTTCCGCAATTAAGCGGCGGTGGCTGGCGGCTGAGCTTGCGAAGCCCCAGCCGATGCCGGAAAAGCTGGGGCTTCGCAAGCTCAGCCACCAGCCACCCCAGGAAAACCGGGAAATTATTCTTCGGCCGACCCTTAGTTGAAGACTGCCCTCCCGCCCCCGCTGGCGACCATGAGTACATGGTGCCCGGCCCAGCGGGGGCGGGACTAAATCGACAAGCCGCAAGCCAGGCGGGGTCGGACGACACGATCGCCCGGTGCGGAACAAAACCGACCCCAAAACGCCAACATCACAGAATCCGACTTTGCGCCGGCCAGTCCCACGCTACGACTACGACCCGGCGCAGGTTCACGGCGCCGGAGTCAGATCGAGCTGGCCGATGCCGAACATGTACGACTTCTGGGCCTGTGGGTTAGCGCCGAGAATCTCGACCGTCAAGACATGTCGGCCCGCGGTCAGATCGTAGGCGCCCAGCGTGATCGGGCCGGTGGGAACGACGCTCGGGTTGAACAGGTCGATGGGTTCGCCGGCCTTCTTGCCGTCCAACGAGAACTGCACGATGGCATAGTCGCGGGCCTTGGTCAGGCGGACGCTCACTTCATAACGGCCGGCCGCGGCCACGGGTACGCCTAGTTCCAGCTTGGCGCCCGGCCGGGCTCCGGTCCACCATAGCTGCGCGTCGTTCTTCCATTTCAGGGCGCCGTAGTGGTCCATTTTCTGGACCTGCGGATCGCCCGGCGGATCGTTGAGCACCGTGAAGCCGTTGACCACGAGTTGCGGGCGGGTGTAATAGCCGTCGCGCTGCTCGGCGGGCACCGGGCCGTAGCCGTCCTTGCCGCCGGCCCCAAGGTACCACCGCGCGGTGCAGGCATAGAGCGTGCCCCGCTCGTTCGGGTAATACTTCTCGATGCAGGCCTCGAACGATTCCTGGAAAGGCACGTTCTCGACCACGTGCCAGCGGGCTACCGACTGGTGGCCGCGATTGCCCTGGGTCATCGTCTGGCAATGATAGGGCTTCTGGAACAGGTTCGGATTGCACCAGGCGTAGCCGAAGTAGTCTTCCGAGCCGGTGCCGAACGTGGACGGGAACTTCTCGCCGTCGACGAAGAATTTTTCGTCGCCTTCACCCCACCAGCCGCCGCGCGGGTTCCAAACGTGCAGCGACACGCCGCAGAACCGTCCCCGGCCCTCCGTGCGGAGCATGATCCAATCCGGCCAGCGGTCCTTGGGCAACTCGACGGTGTCGCGATGCCATTTCGTATGGAAATAACCGAGGCCCTCGAACGGCCGCCCCAACGGCGCGTGGATAATCCGGAACTCGACCGCCCGTTCGGTCGCGTCGTCGTTGACCAGCTCGACCACGGCGCTGCGGGCGAACGGCATATACCAGTAGGAATAGAAGCCGTCGTCGGTCATGCCCAGGGGGAGCGTTTTGAACAGGTTCATGCCGGGGGCCGTGCCGAAGAAATCGCCCAGCGGGCACCACACGGCCGGCTCCGACTGGCCGTCCCAGGTGATCTTCAGGGCCAGCTTGCGGAGGGCGGCCATCTGGTCGGCCCGATCGCCCAGCTTCATCTTGACCCACAGTGCGGTGATCGCCCGCTGCCCGTCGATCCGGGCCACCTGGACCGTTTGTCCCGGCGCCGCGCGGACGTTTGTTTCGATCGTTCCCTGATCGGCCCGATTGCCGGCCGGATCGGTGCCCAGCCCACTGGCAAAGTAGTCGTTGACCGCCTGCAGCCGATCGGCATGTTGAGCGGCAAGCGCGGCGCTGAAGGTCGGGACCTTGGTCCCGGCCGGGTAGGTCGCGTAGTTGAAGTGGAAATAGGCGCCCCAGTTCTTGTCGGCGACTACCTTGCACGACTTCTGATAGGGAATCGGCACGAAGAGGTTCTGCCCGCTGGAATGGACGTCGGCCAGGTTGTAGGACAGCGCGGGGTAGGCGAAGGGCGCGTGCTTGCCGTCGAAGTAATGGGCGAACGGCATATCGACGGCGGGCTCCGGCTGGTCGTCGAGGTAGATCTTGACGTGTCCCCGGCCGGGGGCGGCCGACCAGATCCGCCAGATGCAGCCCGGCCCCTTCATCTCGGCCATGACAACCTGGTCGCCCTCGGTGCGGATCACGCCGTTGCCGTCGCCGTTGGCGTCCCAGGCGACGTACTTGCCGGTTTTCTCGTCGTAGCGGCTGGCCCGGTCGTAGCTGGACCATTGGGCGCAGGTCTCGCCGCGCTCGGGCAGCGTAGCCAGCCGCGCGAGGTCGGTCAGCCGGCCGATCAGGTCGGGGTAAGTCAAGCTCTGGTCTCCGCGGGCCGCGGCGGTCAGGCCGGCAAGCGCGAGAGTAATGGCGATGGCGATTGATCGGGGCGTGGACATCGAAAGGCTCCTGGTGGTTGTGAGGGAAGCTGTGCGAACAGGATGAGCATCCAATGTAATTCGCGGCCGGCCGGTTTTCAACGTCCGACAGGATGACGACCGGTCTGGCGGCCGCGTAGGCCGCGGTTCACTGGTTCGCTTCCTGCTGCTGGATTTGAGCGGGAATTCTCAAGTGCTTGCCGGCCATGAAGTTGCGACGAGTTTTTCGCGGGACACCGGCATCGGAACCCCACAAACCGGCCTGGAGCGTCTCTTCCAGCCCTTCGCCCAGGCCGACACTTCCGTGGCGCGCCGTTTCGGCGGTACTGGCCTCGGGCTTTCCATCGGCAAGAGCCTGGTGGAGATGATGGGCGCGCGGATCTGGGTCGAAAGCGAGGTCGGAAAAGGGAGCACCGTCCACTTCACCGTCCGCCTGCCTGAAGCCGAGGAAGCCGTCAACACGATCCAGCGCGAGTGCGGCGCATTGACAGCGGCCCTGCGAGAATACTTGCGGAGAGCCAAAGCGAAGCCGAGCGATTAGCAGGGCGGAACCTTTGCCATGCTCGGGGGTTTATTCTAAGGTGTACAAGCCGGCGTGGTGTCGGAAGACGTTTTTCGGTTGTTTGGAAAGGGAGGAAAATCCTCATGTTGCGTTCGATGTTGTGTGCCGCCGTCGCTCTGTTCGTTTGCGGCGACGTGGCCCTGGCCAAGGACAAGAAGGTAAAGCCCGTAATCGGAACCATCAAGGCCGTTGATGCGGCCGCCGGTAAAGTGACGGTCACCGTGAAGAAGCATAAGGAGACGGAGGACCGGGACTTCACGGTCGCCGACAGTACCAAGATCACCGTCGCGCAAGCCGATGGCACGACGAAAGAGCTGACGGGCAAAGAGGGCCTCAAGCATCCCGTGGTGAGTGTCGGGGCTTCGATCAAGGTGACGGCCGCCGCCGACGGCACGGTGAGCGAGATTGCCGTGGGCGGTAACTACAAGAAGTCCCGCAAGCAGCCGCCGCAGTAATCACCCCTCACGTGCGCCAGGAATGCCGCCACGGGGCGATGAACCCCGTGGCCATTTTTCCTTCGTCTTCGCCTCCTTCTTGAGCGACTCGACTTCGCCGTTCGTCAGGCTCTTCTCCAGGGGCCACTTCCAGCCCCAGGAGTGAGATAACTGACGCACACCATCTCCGCCAGCACATCTTGCCGTGGCTGCGCCGTCGCTATAGACTGCTAGCATCGCTAGCATTCACGACCGCAAGTTGGGTTTGTACCCGGATCGATGGACTATCCGTCTCGAGGATTTTGCTGCGCAGAAAGGGCCACCTTTTGAATAACTCAAGTATTCTCCGTCATTACAGGTTTTGCGCATTGCTTCTGGTATTGCTCTTGGGCGTGTTGTTGCCCAATATCGGTTTTGCGACAATTACGAGCACGGCGACGCTCCTCAACAGCAGCACGGCTTCCAGCGGCACGGCTTGGGTCTGGAATGTTGCAGCGGGCACCAATGGCGTTATATGGTCGAACGGAATGCCGGGAACAACCACGACTGGAGGCGATAGCGCAACGATTACCGCGACCATCAACGGCTCTTCTACTTCCGTATTCTACCTGAACTTGGGACAGAACCTGACACTCGGAAACCTGACCGTCAGTCAGGGCACCACTACCAACTTTTACATTGGAGATGACACAACCCGACCGACGATCACCTGGAATTCGGGCGTTGCCAATACGGCGGCGACCTGTACCTTTGCGAATACAGGCGGCAATCCCCTGCGTGGCGGCATCTACGCCAATATGGTTCTCTCGTCGAGCCTCGACATTGCCTTCACCGATCAGTGCAGGGTTTCAGCCTTGACCGGGATTATCAGCGGGACCGGGGCGCTGGCGCTCACGTACAATCCCCTATCAGAAAACTCGGGCGGCGTCTTCGACTTTGGAACTGCAGGCGACGCCGCCAACACGTACTCGGGTGGCACGAGCATCACCTACACCGGCAACACCGTGGCGGATATGGTGTTCACGCCTCTCAAGGCGCTTTGCTTCGGAAACAGCGGGGGGGTAGCCGGACCACTTTCACTGACCAACGCCGAGTTGAACCTGAATGGTTTCAGCCAGACGGTGGGCGGCCTGAATGGCGGAGCGAACGGTTCCATCATCACCAACAACTCCAGCGGCAGCGGCACAACGATCTTGACGGTCGATTTCGGTGCTTCCAACAGTGCCAATTCGTTTTCCGGCACGATTAAGGACGGCAGCACCGCCCACGTTGGTCTGAAGGTGCAAGGCGCAGGGAGCCAGATCCTTACTGCCTCTAATAACTACTCGGGCGGCACTACAATCAACGGCAGTATCCTCTCCGTTACGGCCGACAACAACCTTGGCGCCAGCAGCGGAACCCTGGGCTTCGGCGGTGGCGACCTGCTCAACGGCGGGGCGGGAACCAACAATTTCGCTTCCGGCCGTTCCATTACCCTCAAGACTGGCGGCGGAACCCTCGATACGGGCATGGCCGGCAATACGTCGAGTTTTAGCGGCAGCCTCGCCAACGGCACCAACATGCTGACCCTACAGGGCAGCGGCAATGGCACCTATAGCGGCGTCATCAGCAACGGCAGCGGCGGCGTGACGAAGAGTGGGACCGGAATATGGGTCCTTTCCAACTCCGGCAATTCCTATTCCGGCGGCACGACGCTCGCTGGCGGAACGCTGCAGCTCGGCACCGGCGGTGGGCTCGGTTCGACCAGCGGCTCGTTGACCGTGAATGCCGGTCTGCTCGATCTGAACGGCACCAGCCTTCAGGTGGGCAATTTCACCGGCGGCGGCGGGACCGTGGCCAACAACGGCTCGGGAACGAGCACATTTACGTTTGGCGATAATTCGTCGACCAACGAGACGTTCGCCGGTTTCATCGCCGACAAGACAGGGGGCGGGACAGGAAATCTCGCCCTGACATACGCCGGCAGCGGCGTCATGACATTGACGGCGGCCAATACCTTCAGCGGGAAGACGGTTGTTTCCAACGGCACGATCAGCATTGCCAATCCCCTGGCCTTGCAGAACAGTACCATCGGCGGCGGCAACGATTTTGGCTTGACCTTTGCCAGCGGCATCACGTCGGGCACGCTCGGCGGCCTGGGGGGCACGAATCAGTACCTCCTGCAAAACGCCGACAATAACCCGGTCGCGCTCTGCGTCGGAAATAATAATGCCAACACGACTTACAACGGCGCTTTGGAGGGCGGCGGCAGCCTCGACAAGATCGGCAGTGGCATGCTGACATTGAAGGGTTCGAGCACTTATACCGGCGGCACGATCGTCAACGCGGGAACGCTTCAGATCGGCACGGGCAGCTTGCTCGCCCTCGGTTCGTCCAGCGCCACGCTGACGATTCACGGCGGCCTGCTCGACCTGAACGCCAATAACCAGGGGGTGGGCAATTTCACCGGCACGGGTGGGACCGTGGCGAACAACGGCTCCGGTACGAGCATCCTCACCTTGGGCATCAACAATGCCGGGGGCGGGACCTTCAGCGGCACGATCGTCGATAATACCGGCGCGGGCGGATCGGTCGCCGTTACGAAGGTCGGCAACAGCGCACTGACCCTCAACGGCAACCAGGGCTATTCCGGGGCCACCACGCTCAGCGGCGGCACCCTGCAGTTCACCGCGGCCAACGGCATGTCACCCAACAGTCCGGTCACGGTCTATGCCGGCCAACTCGAATTCGGCGGGCTGAACCAGACCACTAGCAGCGCGGTCTCGCTCCAGGGCGGCACGATCAGCGGCGGCACGCTGCTGATGAACAGCAGCTTCTTCGACCTGCAAAGCGGCTCGGTCTCGGCCGCCCTCTCGGGACCGGCCGGTCTGACCAAGAGCACTGCCGGCACGGCTATCCTGAGCGGCGCGAACACGTACAACGGTCCCACGACACTCAATGCGGGCCTGCTCGTGGCCGACAATGGCGGCACCGCGGTGACCGGCACGGGCGTCGTGACGATCAACGGCGGAACTCTCTCAGCCGGGCCGGCAACGCACGTCGGCACCCTTGCCGGGCTCCTCATAGCCGGCAGCGGACCGCACGTCATTGGTCCCGGCATCGGCCTCTCTTCCGGTTACGGTACGTTGAATCTCAATGGCGGCCTGACGACCTCCTCCAACAGTACGCTCTTGTTCAATCTGGGCGCGACAGCGACCAACGGCATTTACCTGGGTGACATGATCAATGTTGCGGGCCTGCTGACCATCGGTTCCAGTTCGACTATCAGCTTCGTGACGCTCCCGTCGGTTCCGGGCGATTATCGCCTGTTCGGCGTGTCGAGCGGAACGCTTGCCAGCGGAACCCCTCTGAGCAACTTCCTCTTGCCCGCGGCGCCGGGCCATATCTACGCACTCTCGTCAAGCGTGGATCCCGGTTACATCGACTTCGTCGCGGCACTCCAGGGGCCGTTCACGTGGGACGGCAACGTCAACGGCAATTGGGATGCGACCACGGCCAACTTCCTGTCCGGCGCGTCGGGCGTTGGCGGCCAGCACGGACCTTTCGTCAACGGCTATGCGGTTACCTTCGACGACACGGCATCGAGCGCGGGCACCGTGAACCTCTCGGGCGCGGTGACGCCGGCCGGAGTCACCGTGAACGCCAACACTGCAAGTTATACTTTTAGAGGGCCGGGCTCGATCCGCGGTGCCACGTCGTTGACGATGGCCGGCAGCGGTACCCTGGTGCTGGCCAACACGAACGACTATAGCGGCGGCACGAATCTCAATGCCGGCGCGTTGACGCTCGCGATCGCCAACGCCCTGCCCACCGCCGGCACGATCAGCCTCTCGGGCGGCACGCTCAACCTGGCCGGATACGCGCAGACCGCCGGCAGCGTCGCGCTGAACAGTGGTTTGATCAGCGGCGGCACGCTGACGCAGAACAGCGGCACGTTTACCCTGCAAAGCGGCTCGGTCTCGGCCGTCCTGGATGGCTTGGCCAGCCTGACCAAGAGCACGGCCGGCACGGTGACCCTTTCGGGCAGCAATACGTATACGGGTGGCACGACGATCAACGCCGGCGTGCTTGCCGTCACGGCCGATAATAACCTCGGCAGATCGAGCGGGACCCTCGGTTTCGGCGGCGGCGCGCTTTTGAACGGCGGCACGGGGACCACGAACTTCACCACCGTGCGCTCCATTACGCTCAACCCCGGTGGAGGAACCCTCGATACGGGGACCGCCGGAAACACGGCGCATTTCAGCGGCAGCATCGGCAACGGGGCCTATCCGCTGACCTTGCAGGGCAACGGCAACGGCACCTACAGTGGCGCTATGGGCAGTGGCAGCGGCGGCGTGACGAAGAGCGGGAAGGGAATGTGGGTGCTCTCCAACTCGAACAGCTACAGCGGCGGCACGACGGTCAGTGGCGGTACGCTGCAATTGGGCAACGATTCGGCCCTCGGCACGGGTGGCCTGACGGCCAACGTGGGCGTCGTCGACCTGGCCGGCTGTAACCCTACCGTGACTAGCCTGAGCGGCGCCGCGGGCACGATCGCCAACAACGGCGGCAGCCTGGCGACGTTGACCGTAAGCCAGAGCGGCACGACGACCTTCAGCGGCACGCTCGTGGACGGGCCGACTAATCCGTTGGCGCTGACCAAGACAGGGACCGGTAGCCTGTTGCTCGTGGGCGCCGGCACGTTCAGTGGGATCACCAAGCCGAACGACGGCGCGATTGTCATCGGTAATTCGCTGGCCTTGCAGAATAGCACGGTTGACGTGGACGGTCACGACGATACGCTCAGCTATGCCAGCGGCCTGACCACGGCCACGCTCGGCGGACTGAAGGGCACTTCCGCGCTCTTGCTCAATAACGCCGACGGCAACGGAGTCAATCTCAGCGTCGGAAACAACGGCGCCAGCACCTTGTATAGCGGTGTCTTGTCGGGGAGCGGGTCCTTGACCAAGATCGGCAGCGGCACGCTGACGCTCACCGGCGCGAGCCCCTACAGCGGCGGCACTACGGTTAGTGCGGGCATGTTGCTGTTGCGCAACGGCGCGGCCCTGACCGGCCCCGGCGCCCTGACGGTCAACGGCGGTACGTTGGCGGGCGCGATTTCGGGCGGCACCGTAAGCGCGCTGGTCCAGGCCGGCAGCGGCCCGCACACCATCGCCCCAGGGGCCGGATCAGCTTCCGGATACGGCGTCTTGAACCTCAACGGCGGGCTGAACACCAACGCCAACACCACGCTCAGCTTCAGCCTCGGCGCGCCGGTCTCCGGCGGGACCTATAGCGGCGCCCTGATCAACCTGGGTGGTTCTTCCTTGACCGTCACGGGCGGCACGATCGCCGTGAACCCCACGATCACGGCGACCGGCGACTATCGCCTGTTCCAAGGAACCAATTTCGGCAGCCCGAACTTGGGCAACTTCACCCTGCCCGCGGCCAGCGGCGACGTCGTATCGCTGAGCACCACGGCCGACAACGGCTTCATCGACCTGGTCGTGGCCAGTGCCGCGACGTTCTCCGGTTCCGCTACCTGGGTTTCCAGCAGCGGTACTACATGGAACAACAATTCGAACTGGCGGGATGGCAACAACCAGCCCGGCGTTCCCGGTGTTTTGCCCCGGCCGGTCAATTCGGACACCGCCGCGTTCAGTGGTGCGGGCTCGGTCACGGCGATCAGCCTCGACCAACCCGTCAGCCTGGCGGCCTTGAGCTTCAGCAATTCGAACTATGTCCTTTCGGGCGGCAGCCTGACCTTGAACAGCAGTGCGGGAACGGCCACGGTGCTTGTCGCCAGCGGCACGCAGACGATTGCCAGCGCGTTGGTCTTGGCGGCCAGCACCAACCGTTTTCAGCCCGACTCCGGGAGCGTGCTCAACCTCAGCGGGGTGATCAGCGGCAGCAATTCGCTGTCGCTCGATGGCGCGGGCGCCATGGTCCTCGGCGGTACCGCCAACTGCTACACCGGTGGAACGCGCGTCGACCAGGGCACGCTCTACGTCCAGAACTCCGGCGCCCTGTTCGACGATTCGGGCTTGACCGTCGGAGCGGGCGGGACGTTCATTTTCGATCCCACCGTCAGCGGCGCGGCGGCCGTTCCCGCGTCGGCGGCCTCGGCCCACGAGGTGGTTTCGCCGGTTCCCGAGCCGGGTACACTGGCGCTCTTGGTCGCCGGACTCTGGAGTGCGGCGATTTGTCGCCGCTTTTTTTTGCGGCCGAAGGACTTGCGAGTAAGCCGGCCAAGAATGTAATCAATCGCGACGTTTTTGTCCCTTCGACACAACTCCCTGCCTTGCTTGAAGATCGGCACTCCTTACGGGGTTGTAATCGCTATTGATCCGCATGCCGGTGACGAACTTGTCACCTCTTCATGGCAGGAACCGCCGGTCCCGCGAGAAGATCGGCGCGTTAGACGGCCCGTTTTTCGGGAAAATCACTCAGGGGCTAGCCGGAAAGTTCTCGGCCGCAAGTCGACATCGAAGCCCGACGCGCAAGCGAGGAGTTGGCTTTCTTCGCTAATTATGGCACATTCCTCGCTTGCGCGTCGGGCTTCGATGTCCCAAATAACCGGGCGAACTTTCCGGATAGCCTCTCACGGGCGGAAGGTAATTAACGAGCTACGTGCATGATTTGTAGGGTTTGGCATGATTGTAGCATTACACGACACTTTCATGTCACGTGTTGGCTGGCCAAGGAGAGCTGACCGCCTTGGGGAACGGATTCGCCACTTGCGTCGCATGGGCCGAGAAGTTGTCGTGCAGACCGGGCCTCGTAGCGCGGGCGTTTCGCCTGCCTGTTCGGTTTGGAAACAGCTTCTTGCCGAGAAATGCAGGCGAGACGATGCGCATGAACCGACCCGGTCGAGGAGCCTTTACGCTGGTCGAGCTGCTGGTCGTGATCGCGATTCTCGGCATCCTCATCGCCCTGATGCTGCCGGCGATTCAGGGGGCCAGAGAAGCCGGGCGGCGCGTGCAATGCATGAACCAATTGCACCAACTGGGCATTGCGGCCAATGCCCACGTCAGCGCGACGCGACTGTTTCCGCCCGGGATCAACCAGTGGTTCTTCAACAGTTCCGTCACCTACCGCGGGATCCCCTTGTTCGTTTACCTGCTGCCGTTCATGGAACAGAACGGCCTGTTCGCCAATTGGCAATACGGCGATCCGATGCTCAATGCAAACCAAGGGAACAACTCGAATACCGCGGTGGTCATGCCGAATCTGGTCTGTCCCTCGGACCAGATCGCCCAGAATCCGATCGTCTCTGTCACGGGCAACTGGACCTATGCCTTGAGCAGTTACGGCGGCAACGGCGGGACGAGATCCTACTTTCCCACCTCGTCCACCGCCGACGGCGTGTTCCATACGACGGGCCCGGCATCGGAGCCGACCCCGAACCAAACCGCCGTCGGGCCGGAGGACATCACCGACGGTCTCAGCCACACCCTGCTCTTCGGCGAAAGATCGCACTACGATCCGAACTACAAGTCGTTCAATGCCGCGGGCTGGGGCGATCTGCTCGATCAATGGGGCTGGTGGGCGGCTTCCACGGACCGCAAGATGATCGGCCACGTGACGATGAGCGGCTACGTCCCGATCAATTATCAATTGCCGTTTTCCTACGCCAACCGCGCCGGGCAGAACCCTCCGGCAGACACCTACGCCGAGTTTCAGGCCACGTAGGATCGACATGCGACTCTGCGCCTTCGGCAGTTGCCACCCCGGCGGCGCCAACTTTTGTTTCGCCGACGGGAGCGTTCAGTTCCTGGCGTCCGAAACGGACCTTGCCTTGTTGCAAGCCCTTTGCACGCGGGCCAACTCGGACAATATCGCAATGAAGATCACGCGTATTGCCATCTTTGTCAGTCATGACCGCCTTGTTCCTCGCTGCGACCTGTCGCCGGGTGCGGAAGCGCCGCGGGCATCTTGCCGGGGTCGTCCGCAGCAAATCCGCGTGGCGGTCATCGGCGGCATGGTCGAAACCGGATTCTGGCAGGCCTTGGCGGAGCGCTTCCAGCAGGCCACGCGGGAACCGCTACAAGATCGAGGTCGTCGCCATGGGGCCCAAGCACGTCATCGCCGACGCCTTTCGCAAAGGGCAGGCGGACCTGATCACGATGCACGCCTGCGACACGATCATCAATCTCGTGGCCGACGGCTACGCCGTGGATCCGCAGCCCTGGCTCAAGAACGACCTGGTCATCGTCGGTCCGCGGGACGATCCGGCGCATATCCGCGGGTGCCAGGACGCCGCCGAGGCCTTTGCCAAGATCGCGTCCGCGGGGGCGCCTTTCGTCGTCCATGCGAGCCTTGGCGCCCAGGAGGTCATGCGCGACGTGCTCAATGCCGGCAACGTGAACATGCCCTCCGATCACTTGACGATCCTCTTTACCGATCGTGCCCGCGAAGTGCTGAAGATCGCCGCCGAAAAGCACGCCTACACGCTGGTCGGCAGGATTCCCTTTCTCAACGGCAAATTGCCGAACGAGGGACTCGAACTGATGGTCCGCGGCGATCCGCGGCTGCGCCGTCCGTACGTCGTGGCGACGGCCAATCCGCGGCATTTTCCCCAGGCGCACGTGGAAGGCGCCGCGGCCTTGGCGGCGTTCCTCCGCAAACCCGAGACGCAAGACTGGATCAGCACTTACGGAGTCTCGCAACTCGACGACCAACCCTTGTTTTTCCCGATCAGCCAATGACGGCAGTGTAACGTGCGAGGTTCTATCATGTCTCTGCAAACAACCGCTTGCTGCCTGGCTTCTACGCTCGCCTGGACCGGTGTCGCGACGGCGGCGAGCATCGTGCTGCCGCCGAGCAAGACGAATACCTTGATCCAAGTCACCAGTGCGAGCGGCCAGCAATTGAGCAACGGCCTGGGCGACATTTACGTCGGCCGCACGAACCAGGACGGCCAGGGGCCGGCGACGATCAGCATTCGCCGCGGCCTGATTGCCTTCGACATTGCCGATAATGTTCCCGCCGGCGCGACGATCACCGGCGTGACCCTGACCGTGGAGGACGTCATGGGATTGAATGGGAACCAAACGGTCACGCTTTCCCGCATGTTTCGGGATTGGGGCGAAGGCACCTCCTTTTTTACCGGCGGTCAGGGAGCGCCGGCCACCAATGGAGATGCAACCTGGTACTACACCTTTTACAACGCCGCCAATCCTTCGGCCAGTCCCACCTGGACGGTTCCCGGCGGCGAATCCGGCGTTGACTACAGTGCTTCGATCAGTGCGACATCGCTGGTTTATGCGGGGACCCCGGGGCTCTTGGTTTCCTGGTCGAGCACGAGCAGTCCCGCGATGGTGACCGACGTGCAGCAATGGCTCGACAGCCCGGCGCACGAATTTCGGCTGGATCATGCTCGGTAATGAAAGCGCCGGACAAACGGCCCAGCGATTTGGCGGAAAGGACGCCGCGGCGCCGGAGACGCCGCCGCAACTGACGATCCAGTACGTTTCGCCCTGGACCTGGACCGGCGGCGCCGGCAACGCCGCCTGGTCGGCGTCGGGCAACTGGACGGGTGGAACGGGCGTTCCCGGCAGCGGCGCCGCGATCGTGCTGGGCGGTTCCCAGGCCACCGGCGGTACCGTAGACCTGCTTTCCACCGCCCCGAGCGTCAGCCACCTGACCTTCGACGCGAACACGATCACGACGATCACCAGCACCGCGCCCGGCGGCGGCCGCTTGACGCTGGACAACGGCAGCAGTCCCGCGGCGGTGGTCGTCTCCGGCAGTGGCCAGGCGATCGACGACAAGGTGGCCGTCACGCTCGACAGCGACGCCTGGATCACGACCAGCGGCAGCGGCGATTCGCTCGGCATTGCCGGCGACATCAGCGGCGGAACTGCCTCCTGCGGCATCATCAAGGACGGTCTTGGAACGCTGATCCTCTCCGGCAGTGACACCTACACGGGCGGGACGACCGTGGACGCGGGCACGCTGATTGTGGCCTCCGGCGCCGCCCTGCCCGACGGGACAAGCTTGACCGTCGGCGCGGGCGGCGTCGTGCTCTTCGATCCCTCGGCGGACCTGGCCCCCGTTCTCGACGGGCAGTTACTTGTGGTTTCGCCAGACCCCGCGTTGACGGCGGTGCCGGAACCGGAGACGCTGGTTCTCTTGGCGGTGAGTGCGTTGCTGCTAGGCTGGGCTTTACTCTGCCGTCGCGTGAAGCCGCGAAGCGGGACCAGCATGCCTCACGTTCTTAGAACCCATGACGCAACCGGACTTTAGCGAGTCGTGTCGCGGGCAAAACGGGGTTGTGTCAGGGGTTCTTAGGAAACCTCGTGGCGACACGATTGCCCTAATCGACGCCGAGCATGACATTGCTCGCCTTGACGACGGTATATACCTTGCCGCCCTTCTTCAAACCGAGGTTCTCCGCCGAGGATTTCGTAATGACCGAAACGAGTTCATGTCCACCGGGCAGTTCTACGATGATCTCGTCGTTGACCGACCCGACGGTGATTTGCTTGATGGTCCCTGCGATGACGTTGCGGGCGCTGAGTCTCATGAATCGATCCCCTTTCGCGATAGCGGACATTGTGGAGCAGGACGCCGCCCGATCAGCCGGGAGGAATTCCACTTCCGGCAACTTTAGCTTTCTTGGGGCAGAAAGGCAACTTCGGACCGGCCGAAGAATGATTTCCCGATTTTCCGCTCGGGGTGGCTGGCGGCTGAGCTTGCGAAGCCCCAGCTTTTCCGGCATGGGCTGGGGCTTCGCAAGCTCGGTCGCCAGCCACCCCCACTTAATTGCGGAAGTTGTTTTTCGGCCGGTCCTTCGTGGCAATCTTCCGCCATTCACTCGTTGCGGGCGGGCGGGCACGCGCGGCGGGCGTCCTTGCCCGCCCGGCATGCATGAATCTCGGCTATTCCGCGGGCTCCGCCGCCATCGGCCGGTGCCGGCCCGTGCGGCATCGCCTGCCAAACCCGATTGCCGCCAGAGCCGCTCCCGCCGCCAGCAGTGCCAGGGCAGATGGCTCGGGCACGGGAGTAAACGTGACGGCAAGGTAGGGAACTACGGGTGTTGGCGGTGGGTAAGCGTTGTCGTTGCGAAACGACTCTGTTACGTATGAATTGGAAGGCAGCACGAGATTAGGATTTTCTGGTGAAACGGTAAGCTCCACGCCGTAATTCTGCATTTCCTGCTGCTGCAAAACCAGGCTCGGGTCGGTCCAGATGTTCGTGAGATCAAAGGTCGTCCAAGAGCCCGTGACCGGCGTGGCATTCGCCGTGACCGACACGGATGAATCAAAGTCCCCACCGCCGCCGGGCGTGGCCCAGGGATGTGTTCCGTCATAAGTGAGCCAGGTTGCACCGGGTGTCAGGGTTTGGTTTGACGAAGTGCATGAGCCCTGGACGAAACTTTGGGTCATTGGGTAAGCCACCATCGAAAAGGTCGTAGTTCCACCCGTGGGTGGACTGTACGTCGAACAATATAAATTGAGCGTGACGGACGTGATTTCGTCTCCTGCGTCTTGGGCAGGAACCACGATCGCGGGGAGTGCCAGGAGGCTTCGCGTCACGCTTCCGCCGTCATGCCCCATGCCGTTCATGACGTTCTTCACGGAGGTTCCCCCGCCTAGGTTTTGAGTGGTGTAGTACGAATCGATATACGTGGTCGAAGTCAAGGGGATGTCGATGGTGTCGGCCCGGGCCGGCGATGCCGCTCCGATCAAGGCGATGGTCGCCAGGGCCCATGGCGGAATGCGCGAGCTACGGGCGGGAAAGATGTGTTCGTGCGCTTGCCGGGCAAGCGCGAAGTGAAACCAAGGAGACAAAAGCGTCTTTCGCATCATGAGAAGTTCCTCAAGGTGAAGTATCAATGGGGTCGTCGCGGGCGGCCTCCTCCACGTGGAGAAAACAACCGGCCGGCGCACGACGCGAGCAGTCCAAGCCAAAGATCGTCGAATTGTCGTTTCCGAACCGCGAAGACACTGCCTCCTCTAGATGACGACCCATACTCGCCGGGGTTTGGCAACTGCTGGATACCTCTCCGCCCGGCGCCATGCATGGCATGGTCGCGGGAGCCAGGCGGGTGATGAGGCCAGTGGCGTTCGAAATACTTCCCAAGTAATGTGGCCGGTTCGCCGCGCCGCGCGCTCGGGGCACGGAACGCGGTCAGCTCGGTGTTGTCGAATAAAAACTGAATCGGCGCAGCGGCCAAGGCCGTCCCGCAGGCGGCGTCTGCCCATCGCGAGCGCGGCGAAACCCGCTCCCACGACAAGCAGTGCCGCCGTGCCCGGTTCGGGCACGGTCGTTGCCGCGAAACCGGCCGCCGGCGCAGCGGCCGCCGTCGGGTCGAAAATCAACATCCCGCCCGCGCCCACCGTCAAGCTCGTCCCGTCGGGCAAGGCCTCGGAATCGGTCGCGTACAAGGCGCCGGAATCGACCGTCGTGCCGCCGTCGTAGCTGTTTTCGCCGCTGAGGAACAGTGCGCCGCTGCCCGCCAGGGTCAATCCGCCCGCCCCGCCGACGTTGCCGCTCAGCGTGAGCGCGTCGGTGGCGCTGACCGCCGTGACTGTCGTGTCGGAGGCCAACGCGATCGGCGCGGAAATCTCGTGGCTGCCGTGGTTGACGGTGATCGCCGCCGCGCCCGAAAGACTGTTCATCGTGATCGAATGGCCGCCGCTGCCGGCCAGCGTAAAGTCGTGCGCCGCGTTGTCGAAGAGGATCGTGCCCACGGTGATCGGCGAATCGACCGTCGCGGTCCGGTTCTGCGTCGCATTGCCGAGGAACTCGGCCACGGCGCCCGCGGCGTTGGGCGGCGTGCCGGGGTTCCAGTTCGCCGGATTCGACCAGTTGCCGCTGATGTCTTTCCACGCCGCCGTAGGCGGCCGGGGCAGGGGGGTAAACGTGACGGCAAGATAAGGATTGCAGGGCGTGGGCGGCGGCGTATAGTTATCGTTGGCAAACGACTCCGTTACCCACTGATACGCCGGGACGAGATTAGGATTCTCGGGGGAAACGGTGAGCTCCACGCCGTAATTCTGCAACTCCTGCTTCTGCGCGGCCAAGCTCGGGTTGGTCCAGATGCTCGTGAGGTCGAAAGTCGTCCAAGAGTTGATGACCGGCGTGGCGGAAGCCGGGACCGACACGGATGAATCGAAGTCCCCGCCGGGCGTGGTCCAGTCGTTGCTTCCGTCGTAGGTGTACCAAGTCGCGCCGGTCGGGTTGTAGCCGTTCGACGACTTGCCGTTGCCCTGCACGAAACCGCGTTTGAGCGGGTAAGCGACCATCGACCAGTTCGTCGTGGTGTCGCCGTTGGTGTTGTATTGCGTACAGTATAAATTGAGCGTAACGGACGTGATCGCGTCTCCTGCGGGAGGAGCCGGTATCGAGGGTAGTGACAGGAGGCTGCGCGTGACACTCGAGCCCTCGGCGTTGTGAGCCGGGGCGTTCACGACGTTCTTCATCGTGGTCCCCCCGCCAAGGTTCTGAGCGTTGTAGTACGAATCGATATAGGTGGTCGAAGGCAAGGGGATGTCGTCCGTGGTCTGGGCGCGGGCCGTCGATGCCAGTCCGATCACGGCGATAGTCGGCAGGACCCATCGCGCAATGCGAGCGGGAGGCAGGAAAGCGCTTCTCGGGATGAGTTCCCCAGGCGTTGTTTGGAAAGACATGGTTTCTAGGGTAGCGTGACCACCTCGCCGCCGTTCCGCGTGCTCAGGGCCTGTAGAACATTCAAGGCCATGCCGTCGTTGAAAAAATACGTGGCGCCGTCGGCGATGGCGAAGTTCGCTCCGCCGGGGTGTTGACTGCCGAACGCGCACAGCCGTAAATCTTCGTAGTACGTGAAGGCCGACGAGGAAGTCGCGGGAGGATTCATCGTGGCGCGGTTCGCAAAGGAGTCCGGCACGCGGTAATTGATCGGGGCATAGCTGCTCAACGTCACGTCGGCCAAATCGTAGCTGCCGCAGGAGCCGGTCCAAAAGCCGTATTCGCCCAGCGTTTGCCCTTTGCCCCAGCCTTGGCTCGTAAACGAATCGAAATTCGGATCATAGTGACTTCGTTCGCCGCACAGCAGCGTCCGGCTCGCACCGTCGCCAATCATCTTGATGCTTACCGCCGTCTGACCGGCCACGGGCCGCGAGAACTTGCCCGTCTCGAAAAACACGCCGTCGGCCTGCTGGGGGCAGGGCGGGGCGACCGCGTAGCACGGGCTGAACGATCGCGTTCCACCGCAGCCGCCGTAGCTGGTCAACCCGTAGTACGTCGTGTGCAGGACCGGGTTGTTCGGGATCAGGTCGTCCGGGCAAACGAGACTTGGCAGAACCGTGCCGGCAAGAGCCGTGCGATCGGCGTTGGGACTAGTCCATAGTTCGTAAAAGGCGCCGTTTTCGATGAAGGGCAGCAGGAACACGAACATGGAAGTCTTTTTCGACGTATTATTGCGATCGACGCCTGGTGGAAAACTGCCCAACGAGTCATGAAAGAGTTGGGCAGCCAGCGCCAATTGCCGCATCTGGTTCGCGCACTGAATCCGCCGTCCCGCCTCCCGCGCCGACTGCACGGCTGGGATGAGCAGGCCGATGAGAATGCCAACGATCGCGATGACTACCAGCAACTCCACCAACGTCATCCCCCTACGTGCGACGGAGAGATGCGGCGTCCGCTGCTCTCCCATTTTCGGCGTTGTATTTCGCGCCCTATCATGATCGCGTGCCATGTTTTTGCCTTCACTGCCGTTTCGGCACGGTTGCATTCGCGGCCGGCGCTTTCAGGCCGTCGCCCACGTACACGAGGTACAGGTGCGGCAGCCGTTGGCCGGCGGTCTTTTCCAGGACCGTCCCGAGCGTGGCCCACACCACGCGCTCGGTCGGATAGCTTGCCTCGCAGACCACGGCCACGGGCGTGTCGGCCGGATAGCGGGCGGTCAGTTTCGGCACAACCTCCTTGAGCTTCGCGCGGTGCGTGAAAAGCACCAGCGTCGTCTTCAGACGTCCTTCTTTGTCGGGCGTTCCCAAGTCCTCGCCGGCCGAGATGAGCACCGAACCGCTGTTTCGCGTAATGCTCTGCGCCAGTGCCGCGTTGGCCGCATTGAAGGAGCTCAGTCCCGGCACCACGGCCGGTTGAAGATCGGCGAATTCCTCGGTGACCCACGACCAGGGGCAATAGACGGTCGGATCGCCGGCGTCGGCGAAGACCACGGTCTTGCCCGCCGCCACCAGGCTGCGAACCTGCGCCACGAAGGGCGCGAGTTCCTCTTTGCTTTGCTCCAATTCCTTGCGCATTTCCGGCGGCAGATCGGCCGGGTTGCGGCCGCACACCCTGCCCATCAGCAGCGGCAAGGCCACGGTGATCTTCGCCGGCGGCGCATAACGGGCCACTTCGTCCTTCAGGTAACGAAAACAGAACACGCAGTCGGCGTTCTTGAGCGTTTTGGCCGCCTTGAAGGTCACCAACTCGGCATCGCCCGGTCCCATGCCGACCAGGTAAACCTTGCCGCACGCGGCGGACGGGTCTGCGGCTATCGCGGCGAGGCTGGGACAAACGACCATCGAAAGCACGATAATGACCAGACGGTGAAGCATGCGTTGGGCGGGCAGTTTCATCGAAGTTCTCCTGGTTTGCGTCGAATTCACGGTTGTTGCCGTTGTGGGCTGCGCGGCCGCTGGCGGGCCGCCATTTGCAGCGAGATTGTCTTGACCTGCTTCACGTAGCGGCCGTGCTGTTTCGCGTCTTCCTCGACCGTTTCGTAGGGGCCATCCGTGCTGGTCAAAGGCTTGCCGTCGCAGCGATCAGCGAGGATCACCATCTTGTGACGCTGCTCCGGATCGATCTCGGGAATCGAGAATAGGACGCGGTAGCCGTCGGCGCCCTCGACGAGCACGTAGCACGTCAGCAGCGGCGAGCACTTGCCGCCCCACTCCACGCCGGCGCCACGCAGAAGTTCGGCCAACGGCACACCGGAATACTTTCGGTGCTCCTTGCCCACCTCGACTTCACTACGGGGCAGTTTTGCCAGTTCGGCGGCGGAGAGCGTGACAACCTTCTCTGCCCGAGTGTTCTCCACGACAATGCAGCCCTTGTCGACGTGTGCGGACAGCGACGCCGGCTTCTCCGCGGCCGGCGGAGATGTCGCCAACAGAACGATGGCTGATCCAACGAAAACTGCCTTCATGATGCTCTCTTTTTCCTGAACGTGGGAGTTATGCAAGCTTTGTGCCAGGACGCGCCGTTCCGAAATCGAAACGGGACTCCGTCGGCACGGGGGCAAATCGGTTTTGGACCACGAAGCGATTCGGGGGGACGATGCTATGTTCCGACCGGGCAAGACAATACGTCGCGCAGGCCGGAGTGGCAATCCGAGCAGCGCCACGTTCATGGCGCACTACGATATGATAATATTTGTCGCACGGAAGTACAGGCCCCTTTTATCGAAAAATGTCATACAAGACGCATACGCCCGCACACCCATTGTTGACTTTGCGGCGCAAGTATAAGCCCGTAAACGTCTTGTGCGATGGTGACAAAAATGTTCGCACGCAGCGCGAAATTGACAGTTCTTTCTCACTCGATCGGGGCAAAACAGGCCGGCAGCGCCACGTTCATGTCGTTGATTTCAATGATCCTGGCATTTTTAGTCCCAAATGACCTATGTTCTTGAAGAAACAGTCCCGCGCTGGCAATAAATTCGCCGAATGGCATCCAACTCGCTATCCTTGACAATATCGCAGCAGTCTCGCGCCAGCAGTCGCATGGAAAGGGAAGATGTCGCATGTCCTCGGAACGGCCGTTAACCAATCGCGTGAAGACTTGCCGCGTGGCGCGGGGCTGGTCCCAGGACGAATTGGCCGCCAGGGCGGGCATCTCCCGCGCCGGGGTCAGTTCGATCGAGACCAATCGACTGGTGCCGTCGACCTCTGCCGCCCTGGCCTTGGCAACCGCCTTGGATTGCCGCGTCGAGGATCTCTTTCAACTTGCTTCCGCGACCGCGGGCGAGACGGCCTGGGCCTGGCAACCACGGTGCGAGCCTTGCCGGTATTGGCGGGCTACGGTTGCCGGACGCGAATTGATGTATCCCACCGAGCCCACCAATCTGGGAGTCATCGGCCATGACGGCGTCTGCCAGGAAGGGCAATTGCGCGAGCAGCTCGCTGCCGCGCCGTCCGACACCCTGGTGGTTGCCTCCTGCGATCCGGCCATCGGGTTGCTGGCCAACGAACTCAGCCGTCGCAGCAGTTTTCGCCTGCTTGCCTTCCCGCGATCCAGCCGCGAGGCCCTCGCCCTGGTGGCGCAAGGACTGGTACACGTGGCGGGCATCCATTTGGCCGCGGTTGGCCGCCAAGGGCAAAACACGGCGGCCGCCAAAGAGAAATTGCGGGGCGGCTTTTGTTTATTGCGCGGGGCCCGCTGGCAGGAGGGCCTGGCCGTTGCCCCCGGACTTCCGCTCCAGAGTGTCGGTGCGGCGGTCCAGTCCCGCGCCCGCTGGGTAGGGCGAGAGGCCGGTTCGGCCGCCCGCGAGTTGCTCGACGAACTGTTGTCCGGCCATCGTCCGCCCCGGCGCATCGCGTACGGACATCGAGGCGTGGCCGAGGCCATTCGCTGTGGTTGGGCGGACGTCGG
Source organism: uncultured Planctomycetia bacterium (assembly GCA_963779975.1). Classification (GTDB taxonomy): domain Bacteria; phylum Planctomycetota; class Planctomycetia; order Pirellulales; family Thermoguttaceae; genus JANXQG01. Next base: position 429,135 of record CAWAAL010000002.1, read on the forward strand.
CGTCTGTCTCCGCCTGGTAAGCGAGGAGGCCGGCTTGGGCTTTCTCAGCGTGCGCGAGGAGGAATACGACTTCTGCTATCCAGCCGGACTCGAAGGCGATCCCCGCATCCAAGCGCTCGTGGAAACGGTGCGCTCGGCATTGTACCGCGGCATGCTCAACGATCTTCCCGGCTACGATGCGGCGGAAACGGGAGAACTGGAACGAATCGGATAAGCCTGTGATCGGAGATATAGGATTAGGATACTGACGGAATGCACCGAATAATCACACCCATACTTATTGCCGCCACCGTCGGTTTGTTAACCGGCTCGGCAAGCATAGGGCTCTGCGAGGCCAAACCCAGTGTACCGAATATCGTCTTCATCCTTGCCGACGACCTGGGCTGGGCCGACGTGGGCTGCTACGGCAGCAAGTTCTACGAGACGCCGCACATCGACCGCCTGGCCCGGCAAGGGATGCGGTTCACCGACGCCTACGCCGCCTGCCCGGTCTGCTCGCCGACGCGGGCCAGCATCCTCACCGGCAAGTGGCCCGCGCGATTGCATTTGACCGATTGGATCCCCGGCGAAGGCGACTCGCCCGCCCATCGGCTGCTCGTGCCGGCGTGGCGGCAGTATCTGCCCTTGGACGAAATGAACGTCGCCAAGGCGCTCAAGGCGGCCGGCTATGTCTCGGCCAGCATCGGCAAGTGGCACCTCGGCGGCCGGGACTATTACCCCGAGCATCAAGGTTTCGACCTCAACGTCGCCGGAACGCATTACGGCCATCCGGCCTCGTATTTCTGGCCTTACGAGGGCAAGAGCCACACCGTGGCCGGGCTGCGGCAGGGCGGCCGCGAAGGCGAGTATCTCAGCGACCGGCTGACCGTCGAGGCCGAGAAGTTCATCGAGCAGAACAAGGACCGCCCCTTCTTCCTCTACCTGCCGCACTACGCCGTCCACGTGCCGCTCCAGGGCAAAGCCGGACGTCGTCGCCAAGTACAAGGCCAAGAAGGCCCACGGCGGGCAGAGCAACGCCGTCTATGCCGCCATGGTCGAGAGCGTCGACGACAGCGTCGGCCGCATCCTGGCCAAGCTCGATGCGCTGGGCATCGCCGACCGGACGGTGGTCGTCTTCTTCTCCGACAACGGCGGGCTATGGCCCTATTCGACCTCGAACGCGCCGTTGCGGGCCGGCAAGGGGTATCTTTACGAAGGCGGCATCCGCGAGCCGCTGATCGTCAAGTGGCCGGGAAAGGTCAAGCCCGGCGTCACTTGCTCGACGCCCGTGTCGAGCGTCGATTTCTTTCCCACGATCCTGGAAATGGCCGGCGTCGAACTGTCTGGCAACGTGGACGGCAAGAGTCTTGTGCCGCTCTTGGAGCAAACCGGCATGATCGCCCGCGCGGCCTTGTACTGGCACTATCCGCATTACTGGAGCGGCAATCGCGTGCGGCCCGCCGGCGCGGTCCGCGCCGGCGATTGGAAACTGATCGAATACTACGAGGACATGCGGGTGGAACTCTTCAACCTCAAGGACGATCTGGGCGAAGCCCGCGACCTGGCCGCGGAAAACCCGACGAAGGCGGCCGAACTCCGCGCCATGTTCCACGATTGGCGGCTTGCGGTCGATGCCCAGATGCCGCGGCCCAATCCCAACTATCGCCCCGGCAAAGCCAAGAGCAACCAGACCGCGGGGAATTTTTGGGATTGACGACAGCATGCGGCAAGTAGAAGCCTGCGCCTTGACACAGGTCTTCTGCCGCGCTTTACCGGCGAGCAGACAGCGGCTATAATCATTACCAGGCGTGACGGATCGCCCGCAACCGAAGACCCGTACCTGCAAGTTGGCGAGTTTGAGCGATGGCTACTGACGCGGTAAGCAATCAGCCGGTCTATGTGCTCCCGGTGGAACTTCATCCCGACGTCGATCACCTCGTGACGGAGGATGACACCCCCGTGGACAGCGTATTTTCCGAGAAACAAATGCGGCTGCTCACCGAGCCGTTGTACAGTTCCTGGACCTGCCCCTTTGGACAGCAGTCCTTCGTCGCAATGTCCAACGTCGGTTTGTTCTTCGACGTTCATCGCCCTCCCCTGGTGCCGGACGTGCTGCTGAGCGCGAACGTGGTACGGCCCGCGGATCTCCGCGCCAAGCGACATCGCTCTTATTTTACTTGGGAATACGGCAAGCCCCCGGACGTAGTCATCGAAGTGGTTTCCAACCGCGAGGGCGGCGAAGACACGGAGAAACTGGAGATTTACGCCGAAATCGGGGTTCGCGACTATGCGATCTTCGATCCCGATAAGTTGCTGGGCCCGGAATTGCTTCGCGTTTATCGTCTCGTCGAGGGCGAATATCGCAAGATAGAGGAGCCGATTTGGTTTCCGAAGCTCGGATTGGGGCTTCGTGTCTGGCAAGGCGCGTATGAGGGCTGGGACAATGCCTGGCTCCGCTGGGTGGACGCGGAGGGAATGCCGATCCCCACCGGACTTGAGCGTGCGGACGCGGAACGGCAGCGTGCTGACCGGCTTGCCGAGCAACTCCGGCAGCTTGGCGTCGAACCGCCGAAGTAGGGTGCGCGGCGGGCCCCGCCAAGAAAGCGGCTGTGCCAGCTAGTGCAGTGATTCGGACAGAGGGGGTTTTTGGTGGCATGCTTTCACCGAGCGCAGCGAGGCGTAAGCATGTTGCCGCATGCCTGATTACGGCACCCGGCAAACAAAACACTTCAGGTACTCGGTCTCCGGGCAGGTGGCCGAGACGGGATGATCGGCCGCCGCGCCGCGCTGCTCGAGCACCTGGATGTCGCGACCGCTTTGCTGGGCCACGCTGACCAGCATGAAGAAGAAGTCGTCGCGGGTCACGTGGCCCGAGCAACTGCAGGTGACCAGAATTCCGCCTGGCGCGAGCACGTCGATGGCCAGGCGATTCAAGCGGGCATAGGCCCGCAAGGCATCGTCCACGCCGCCGCGGCTGCGGGCGAACTTGGGCGGGTCAAGCACGACGCCGTCGAATCGCTCGCCGGCCGCCTTAAGCGAGTGCAAGGTGTCAAAGGCCTCGCCGCTTTCGAAGCGCAGGTTGCCCAAGCCGTTCCGCTCGGCGTTGGCCCGTGCCTGGGCCACGGCCCGCTGGCTGGAATCGAACCCCAGCGCCTCGCGGGCCTGGCCGGCGGCGGCCAGGCTGAAACCGCCGGTGTAGCAGAACATGTCCAACAGGCGGCGGCCGTTCATATACCGGGCGGCGGCGGTGCGGTTCTCGCGCTGGTCGAGATAGAGGCCCGTCTTCTGCCCTTCGGCCAGGTCGACGGCATAGCGCAGTCCTTGGTCGATAATCTCGACCGGTCCTTCCGGCTTGTGGCCCCAGGAGAGCCCCGGGTCCAGATCGAGCCCTTCCGCCCGCACGATGTCGGGCTCGGAGCGGAGCAGAATGCCCTGCGGCCGCGCCAGATCGACGAGCATGGGCATGATCTGCGGCAAGCGCACGGCCAGGGCCAGGGCCGTCACCTGGACGACGAGGTAATCGCCGTAGCGATCGACGACCAATCCGCTCAAGCCGTCGCCCTCGCTGAAGACCAATCTTGCGGCGCCGTCGGGCTGGTCGTAGCCCAGCACGCTACGCAAACGCCAGGCCGATTCCAACCGCCGCCGCCAAAAGGCCTCGTCCAGCGGTTCGGCCTCGTTCCAGGTATACAAGCGGACGTGGATCCGGCTGCGGCTGTTGAAGATCCCGCGAGCGATGAACCTATCATCTTCGGAGCACAGATCGACGACGTCGCCGTCGGCCGGACTGCCTTCGATGCGGTTGATGGCCGAATCGAGGACCCAGGGATGCCGGCCAAAAAACGGCCGGGCTTTTCGCGGTTTGAGCAAGACTCGTGCCAAGGCAACTTCGTAGAACGGAACTTAGAACCTATTCGAGAACCGGATTGAGCCAGTTGGACTCCCGGGATCATCACCGGGTTCTCGGATAGGCTCTCATTCCGTTGCATCCTTTCCTTCGTCGGAACGGAGTTTAGTAATTTCCAGCGGATAATGCTGGGCCGGAGCTCGCCGGCCATGCAGGCCTGGTGCCCGACGGGTGGCTGGGGCATAACGGGGAATTGGGGCATCGCCGACCATGGGTACATGGTGCCCGTTTGCCACCAGCCACTCCCGCCATGCCCCAGCTACGCCGCGGTGCCCGACGTCGCCCGGCAAACTCGTCCCAAGCTACGACTTTGCCGTGGTCCTGTCAATCCGCTCGCCATTGACAATTATAACGCTTTGCGCGGTTGCGCAACGCGGCTGGAATCGCCTGTAACGCCTGTTCCGACAAGGGGTTGCCGTGCTGCCGCCGGGAAGGCCGATTTCGGTTATCCCGCCGTGAAAATCCGGTCGATCGGAAACAACAAGCAGGATCGTCAACGGATGACGGAGCGGTATACGATGAACGGATTCCACGTCAGGCAAGTCGGCACTCGGTTCCGACAGCTCCCACGGCCACGGCGAATCGCCATTTCCATCGGCCTGGTCGCGCTCGGCCTGGTCGTGATCGCGTGGGCCTGGCTTCCCCGCAGTCCGCGGCTTGCCGACTCGCCGTCGTCGGACGGGGGGAAGCCGAGATCAGCCAAGGACTTGCGTGAATCGCCTTCAAGCAGCCAAACTGCCGCGTCGCAAGCCGCTGACGCCGCGACCGCGACGCGGGCCGACATGCACGGCCCGCAGGAAATGGTTGCACCGCCGCCGTTAGTCGTGGCGGGACCGGAATTGTTTGGCGCAACGCTGCGACCCCAGCCTTTCGTACCCGTCGCAGGCGGGGCGGCTTTGCCGTCGGACGCAGGCAGGATGCCTACGCTACCGGACGCAGGCAGGATGCCTACGCTACCGGACGCAGGCAGGATGCCTACGCTACCGGACGCAGGCAGGATGCCTATGCTACAATTCGCTTCTCGGCCGGCGGGGGCGATGGGCATGCCCGATTTCATGCCCATTCCCGCCCCGTTGCCCGTGTCCCGACCCATGCGTTCGGAAGCCATGGAGAAGATCGCCGCGCAAGCCGACCAGAAGATCCGCCATGGACTCGAACTGGCCGATCGCGGGGCCTATTTTGCCGCTCGGGCCGAGTGTACCGCGGCCTTGCGCCTGATCGCCCAAGGGTTGGACAACGACGGAAACACGACGCTTCACAGCCAGGCCTTGAGTGCCGCCTTGACGGCCGTGAAAGAGGCCCAGGACTTCATTCCGCCCGGTGGGAAACTCGAGGGTGAACTCGATCTGCCGCCCCTGGTGGCCAGCCATCGCACGCCCGTGCTGAAAAATGTGCCGCCGCAGCAGTTGCAGGCGATGCGGGCCCTGAAGCAGTACTTCACCTTTGCCCAGCAGCAACTTGCCTTGGCTGCCGGGCAGGAAGTATCGGCGTCGATGGCCCTCGGTGCGCTGGGCAAGCTGCACGCCGCGCTGGCCGGCAAGCCGAACCCCGAGATCGTGGTCCCCGAGGCGAAGGCGATTGTCTTCTTCCAAGCGGCCATCCTGGTCTGCCCGCGAAACTACATGGCGGCCAACGACCTGGGCGTTCTGTTGGCGCACAGCGGCGACTACACGGAGGCCCGCCGCATGTTGGAACACAGCGTGTTGCTCTGTCGCTGCGCGGAGAACCTCAACAATTTGAGCGTCGTCTACCGCGAAGTGGGCCAACCGCGTCTGGCAGACCTTGCCGCGGAAAAGGCCCATTCGGCCAAGGCGGCGGAACTTGCCCGACAGAAAAGTGCCAACCTCTCGGCCGGCGGCATGGTCGAGTGGGTGGATCCCGCGGCCCTGGCGCAGTCGTCGGGCCAGTGGGCCGATCCGCCGGCGAGGACAGCAGCGACTGCCGGCCCGCAGGCCCCCGCGACGGTGAACCCCGCGTCCAGCAATCCGGTCGTCGGCCAGGCGCCGCCACCCTTCGGCCCGGTGACGCCGCGTTGAGAGCATGGTGCGCACCAAGACAACTTGAATAAATTCGACAGGGGGTAAGAGTGACCAACTCATGGAAGCCAATACAGCCGTCATGAAACCGCTCCGCAATATGTTGAAATTGTTTCCCAGCCTGACCGTCGTTCTGGCGGGCATTCTGCTGGTAGTCGCCGCCGCGGCCGTCGTCACGGGCGGTGATCCGGTCGATCGGCCGACGCCGGCCGAGCCGTACATCGGCCGCAGCCCGTGCCAGGGCCTGGGGCCCGCGGCGCCGTATCCGATCTGCGGTGTGGATTGTGTGGACGGGTGCGCGGCTTGTCGCGGCCGCGGGTGCCGTTGGGAAGACGCCCGTTTCATCGCCTGGCAGGCCTATGCCCAGGGGGAATATGTCGGCCACGCGCGGACCGAACACGTCGCTGAATATCGCCTTCGCGTCGACGACCAGTTGGACATGCTCTATCGCATTACCCGCGACGAGACCCGCACGCAGTACAAGCTGAACGTGGGCGACGAGATCCGCGTCGAGTCGTTTTCCGATCCGGAGTTGAACCGCAGCCTGGTGTTGCAGCCGGACGGGATGATCACGCTTCGCCTCTTGGGGCAGGTCCACGCCGCGGGCCGCACGGTCACGCAGCTGCGCGACACCCTGGAGGAGCTGTATACGAAGTACTACAAGGTGCCTTCGATTACGGTCACGCCCACGAAAATGAACACGCAGTTGGACGACCTGCGCGCGGTCATCGATCGAAAGTACGGCGTCGGCGGCCAGGGGGCGAACGTCCGCGTGGCGCCCGACGGTTCGATTTCGCTGACGGCCATCGGCTACGTCCGTGCCCAGGGACTGACGCTCAACGAGTTGCGGCAGGAAATCAACGAACGCTACCACGAGATGATCGAGGGCATGGAGATCATTCCCGTGCTCACCGCCCGGGCGCCGCGCTACGTGTACGTCCTGGGCGAGGTCCACGCGCCGGGCCGTTTCGAGATGGTGGGGCCGACGACCGCCCTGCAGGCCCTGGCCATGGCGGGCAGTTGGAACGTCGGCGCGAACATCGCGCAAGTCGTGGTCTTCCGCCGCGGCGACGATTGGCGGCTGATGGCCACGATGATCGACCTGCAAGGCGCCCTCCGCGGCAAGCAGCCTTGCCCCAAGGGCGAGATCTGGCTCTCCGACAGCGACGTGATCGTCGTACCCAAGGGCCACATCCTGGAGGCCGACGACTTCATCAACCTGGTCTTCACCCGCGGTCTGTACGGCGTCTTCCCCATGACCACGAGCCTTACGTTCACGAAGCTGACGACGATCTAGGGGATTCGTTCCAGCTAACTGTCGTGCAGGGACGTTCTGACGGTAGCCGTGGAACTCAGGCCACGGTCGGCTCGAACCGGTGCGCCGGTTTTTCGCCTCGTAGCGCCGACTGAAATAGAACTTGCAACGGGTCGGAATCACCCCGCCAAGAGTAATTCATGCAGTTTCTTGCGGAAAAACTTCATGAAAACATGCTTGAATATTTTCAAGGCTCCTGGTATACTTTGTCGTGCGGAGGACTTGAGAAGATGAAACCAACTCGTGCGAAGAATACAAAGGAGCTAGTTGTGCCGAACAAGGCTGCTATGAGTGTGCGTGATATTCGCAAGAGTCTGGGTGTTAGCCGGAAGATTTTCTCCCGTTTGATTGGCTTCTCGGAGCGATCGATCGCTGATTGGGAAGCGGGAAAGAAACTTGCTCCGGGCAGTCAGGCAAGAATGCGAGAAATCATGCGACTTCATGGAGCACTTGCCAAAGTGATGGACCCGAACTTCGTTGGGGCATGGCTGGAAACTCCCAACGAGGCATTCGATCAGCTCAAGCCTCTGGAGGTTATTGAACGAGGAGAAACGGATCGTATATGGCGAATGATTTTCTTTCTGGAATCAGGAGTCTCTTCGTGAGAGGGATTAGGGGGGAAGATCCGCGGCATTGAGGATTGTCAATTGACTGGTCGTTTCGAGATTAGCTGGAAAGACAACCAAGCCCTCCCCGTTGCTACATGCTGCCGAACGAACGAGAAGAGCCTCTAAGCCGTTCTCAAACGCAGCACGGCCAATCGTCTGAGTGAGTGATTCCCTTCCCAGATCTTGTTCTACTCGCCAGTCTTCGCTGAGCATTTTATTCAAGGAGACGCGAAGATGTTGACGTACTTTGCCATCCATCAAATTCAAGACGATGTTCAACTTCGCGCTGATCGCCACGAAGACGCGTGGGAAGGCTTTGTGGATCGGTATTCCGAAGTATCGGTGGTGGGCAAATGCTTCGTCCATTGCCGTATCTGGCATCGTGCTGGCATAGACCGTTTCGAAGCTCCCCACGGGGTTCCACCTACCGCCGTTCTGTTTGCTGCCAGTGCCTGACAGAAGGTCTGCTGAACTCGCATACCTGACCGACGTTGACCGGTACACGATGCCCGACCACGGGCGCGCCAAAGCAAGACACCGATGCAACGCTTTTCGCAGTTTATCGAACTTCGGATGCGGTGTGAGTGGCATGAATCACTTTTCTGGTCCGTCGTCAGCAAGCATTGAGGAAATGGGTCCCATCCACTTTGGGGTGGGGCACTGAGCAACGCTGCCAGCATATCCGACAAATCGATTGCAGAACAGCCGGCAAGATGTTAAGATAGCCGAATCCACTTCATCCAACCTCCAGTTCAGTCACTTCAAGGGAGATTGCATCATGAGTCAGTATTCGCGACGAGGCTTCTTGGCCCACTCGGCGGCGGCCGGGGTGTTGGCGCTGCAGGCCGAGACGTTGTTGGCCCCCAAAACCTCGTCGGCGGCCGAAAAGACCGGTGCGGAAAAGGCCCCGGCCGGGGGCCCGCTCCAGATGACCATTGCCCGCTGGAAAGGCCCCGCGCCCAAGGACGCCGCTGACCCCGCCCTCGCCAAGATCGCCGCCCAACTTGCCCATGAGGCCGTCGAGAAGCTCGGCGGCATGGCCCGCTTCGTCAAGAAGGGCGACGTGGTCTTCGTGAAGCCGAACATCGGCTGGGACCGCAAGCCGGAACTGGCCGGCAATACCAATCCGGAGGTCGTGGCCGCGATCGTCAAGATGTGCTTCGAGGCGGGTGCCAAGGCCGTGAAGGTGGGCGACAACTCGGTTCATGCCGCGGCACGGACTTATGAAACCAGCGGCATCGCCGCGGCCGCCAAGGCCGAAGGCGCCAAGATCGTGTTCTTCGACAAGGCCCGCTACAAGGAATACGACATCGGCGGCGAGCGGATCAAGACCTTGCGGCTCTATCCGGACGTCATCGAGAGCGACCTGGTGATCAATATCCCGATCGTGAAACACCACGTCTTGGCGAACGCCACGATCTGCATGAAAAACTACATGGGCGTGATGGACAATCGGGCCCCGTTCCATCAGGACTTCTCCGCTTGCCTGGCCGACCTGACGCGGTTCATGAAGCCCAAGCTGTGCGTATTGGACGCCGTGCGGGTCTTGACGGACCACGGCCCCGTCGGCGGCAACCCGGCCGACGTCGTGGTCAAGACCACCGTGGCCGCCGGCACCGACATCGTGGCCCTCGACGCCCTCGGCCTGGAATTGCTCGGCAAGGAGCCCGGCCAGGTCAAGAAAGCCCGCTCGATCATCAAATACGCCGAGCAGGCCGGTCTGGGCAAGGCCGACTACCGTTCCCTGGCTTTGCAGGAGATCGCCGTTTCGTGAGCCGCCGCGCGGCAAAATCTCCCGTAGCTCAGGCTTTCCAGCCTGAGTATATTTGGCTTATCGTCAGGCTGGAAAGCCTGACCTACAGCAGTTCTGACATCGCAGTGAGTGGTTGTTCATGAAAGGCAGACGAAGCATGACGCGCGGGGCGATCGTCCGGCGCGTCGTGCAATTGGCGGCGTTGGCGTTGTTCTTCGGCCTATTGTTGGCGACGCGCCGCCCTGCCGGCGACCAGCCCAGCCGCTGGTTGCAGACGTTCTTCCTGATCGATCCGTTGGTGGCGCTCTTGACCTGGCTGGCGGCTCGTGCCGTGCCAACGGCGCTGGGGTTTTCGCTGCTGACGCTCGGCCTGACCCTGCTGCTGGGCCGCGTGTTCTGCGGTTGGCTCTGCCCCCTGGGAACGATTCAGGCCATCGCCGGCCGCGTGCTCGACTTCTGTTGGCCGCGGCGCAAGACGCCCGAGCACTGGTCGCGCGGGCAACTGGCCAAGTACTACTTGCTCGCGGCGCTGCTGGTCATGGCGGCCTGCGGCGTTCACTGGGGCGCCGTGCTCGATCCGCTCGTCTTGTTGTATCGCACGACGACGGTCGCCCTGTTGCCCGGCGGGCAGTGGGCCGTCGAGAGCGGCGCCCAGACGCTGGGACTGGCCGATCCGGCGCAGACCTTCGTGCGCGAGCACGTTACCGAGGTCCCGCGCCAGGCCTTCCTTGGCAGCGGCCTGATCCTGGTCCTCTTCATCGTCATGCTGGCGTTGAATCGCTACCGGCCCCGCTTCTGGTGCCGTTACGTCTGTCCCCTGGGCGCGATGTTGGGGGCGTTCGCCTTGCGGCCGTTCTTGCGGCGGAGCGTCGAGCCGGAGACGTGCAACCAGTGCGATCTGTGCGGGGTGGGCTGTCACGGCGCCGCCACCTCCGCATTCGCCGGCCCTGCCAAGGCCGGCCCCGCGCTCGCGACTCCGGCTTCAGCCGGTCCCCAGCAGGGCGGTTCCTGGATGGCGGCCGAGTGTTTCGGTTGTCTCAACTGTACGTCGTCTTGTCCCAAGGGGGGTCTACGCTTCCGCTTCGCGTGGCCCTGGCAGGGCGGAGCGGCGCCGGCAGCCGGCCGGCCCGCCAGTCGCTCGCGACGCGGTTTTCTGCGCGGCGTTTCCGCAGCCGCGGGCGCCCTCTGGGCAGCGCCGGCGGCATGGTCCTGCTCCGCGCCACTCCGCAGTCCCGCGGCCTGACGGGCAACGAGGGGTTGATCCGTCCGCCGGGCTCGCTGGCCGAGCGGGAATTCCTCGCCCGCTGCACCGCTTGCGGCCTGTGCATGAAGATCTGTCCGACCGGTTGCCTGCAGCCGGCCTTCAGCGAGGCCGGGCTGGAAGGGCTCTGGACGCCGCGGGTCGTGCCGCGGCTGGGCCGTTGTGAATACGACTGCACGCTCTGCGGCCACGTCTGTCCGACCGGCGCGATCGGCCCGCTCAGCCTGGAAGAGAAGCACCAGGTCAAGATCGGCATCGCGGTGCTCGATCATTCGCGGTGCATACCCTATGCCTATGGCCGCGACTGCGGCACGTGCGTCGAGGCCTGTCCCTTCCCGGACAAGGCCATTCGCCTGGTCGACGTCGAGGTCTCGGTGCATGACGGCAAGCAGCAGCGAACCATCGTCGTCAGCCAGCCGATGGTCGATCCCGATCGTTGCGTCGGTTGCGGCGGTTGCGTCAAGGAGTGTACCTTCAAGGACGAGCCGGCGATCCGGGTCGTCAGCGCCAACGAGAGTCGTCACCCCGACATCAAGCCGTTCCTGGATCTCCAGCAGGGCCGCGCGAAGCAAGACGCCGCCGCTGCCCCGCCCGCCGGCGAGGCCAGCCCGTATTGAGGGTTATCGGCCTTGTTACCCCGGCATGAAGTTCTCTCACGGTAACCCGAAGCGTAAGCGCGGTTCTCCTCGCTTAGGATCGGCCGAAGAATAATTTCCCGGTTTTCCTGGGGTGGCTGGTGGCTGAGCTTGCGAAGCCCCAGCTTTTCCGGCATCGGCTGGGGCTTCGCAAGCTCAGCCGCCAGCCACCCCAGCTTAATTGCGGAAGTTATTCTTCGGCCGGTCCTTACGCTTCGGGTTACGATTGATCTGCTTTCATGCCGGGGTAATATTACGCCGGTACGAATGATCCTCACGCGCGGCGGCAATTCTGATTGGCAATCCGTCCTAGACGTTCAGTGATCTTCTTTCGTACCGGCCCTTATCGAATCCCGAAGACGTGGAGCAGCATGAAGAGCACGGTCGAGAAGATCGCCGCGCCCAGGAAAATGCATACCGGCAGCGTCAGCACCCAGGCCATCAGGATGCTGATCAAGGTGTCTCTCTGCAGGCCGGACTTGTTGGCCGCCATGCTGCCGGCGATGCCGGAGGAAAGGACGTGGGTCGTGCTGACGGGCAGTCCCATGAAGTCGGCCAGGCCGATGGTGGCCGCGGCCATCAGTTCGGCGCAGGCGCCCTGGGCGTAGGTCAGGTGCGACTTGCCGATCTTCTCGCCCACGGTGACCACGATCCGTTTCCAGCCGATCATCGTTCCCAGGCCCAGCGCGATGGCGACCGCCACCTTGACCCAGTTGGGAATGTACTTGACGATCTTGTCCAAGTCGGCCTTGTCGCGCTTGAGCGTGTCGATGACGGTCGGATCGGTGATCAGTTTGTCGGGCGTGGCCAGGCGGCCTGGGATTTCCAGCGCGTCGGTCTCCACGGCATGCCTGCCGCGGATGAATTTGTCGAGGCTGTCGGCCACCAGGTAGATGTCGGTGCGGAGCGTCACCCGGTCTTCGTGCGGGAGTGAATCCATGCTGGGCAGCAGGTGGAGTTTGGTGCCGATGGCGGTGCTTGCCAGCGCGGTGGCGGCGTAGGTCTTGGTGGTCGGCTGGCCGCCCTCCTTGGCGAAGCGGGTCAACTCGGCGATCGCCTCCTCTTGGCTCGACTTGGCGTCGTGGCCCAACTTGACGCCTTGGGCAAAAGGCGCCAGCGTGCCCCCCAATTGAATCATCTCTTCGGCGACTGCCTGGATCTGGGCGGAATCGTTCGCCATGTTCAGGGCGAAGGCTGCCGGCACCAGGCCGACGAGAATGAGCATCAACAGGCCCATGCCCTTCTGGCCGTCGTTGGAGCCGTGGAAGAAGCTCACCAGCGTGCAGGTCAGCATCAGCACGCCGCGAATCCAGAGCGGCGGCTTGGAGTCTTTTTCGGGCGACTCGTAAAGATCCTTGCGGCGGACGAGGAATTTCAAGACCAGCAAGAGCAGCCCCGCGCCGATAAAACCGACCAAGGGAGACAGCAGGAGGGCCGCGCCCACTTCCTGGGCCTTGTGCCAGTTGATGCCGCCCATCCAGCTATTTCCCCCCATGATCGCATTGGCCACGCCCACGCCCATGATCGCGCCGATCATGGTGTGCGAGCTGGAGGCGGGCAATCCCAGGTACCAGGTGCCGATGTTCCAGATCATGGCCGAGATGAGCAGGGAGAAGATCATGGCGAATCCCGCGCCCGAGCCGGCATTGAGCACTAATTCCACCGGCAGCAAGGCGACGATGCTGTAGGCCACCGCGCCCGACGACCAGAGCACGCCGAGCAGGTTCCAGCAGCCCGACCAGACCACGGCATAGGTCGGTTTGAGGGTGTGGGTGTAGATCACCGTCGCCACCGCGTTCGCGGTATCGTGGAAACCGTTGACGAATTCGAAACCCAGGGACAGGGCCAGGGCCAAGAGCAAGAACAAGCCCACGGCGATGCTGACGGGTTCACCCCAAAGTACCACGGTTTTCTCCTTTTGTATCACGCGTCAAGGAAAGTACGGACGCGCACATGCGACATCTGACGTGACGCAATCTTACCGCCGCGCGCCCCCTGTGGCAATCCGATGGAATTGTTAGAAATTGATGAGGATACGACTTGCCAGACGCCCGGAATCAACCGATAGCGAACTCACCGGGAGTATTCTCAATGCCCTTCAAGCTCGGGCATGCAGCGTAGGCTTCCGGCCTGCGTGCCCGATTTTGAAATAGCCTCTAAGTGCTTGTGGCGGGCAAGCTGAGAGGTTAAACTGCATCGTGCTTCGTAAAAACAGGAGAGGGATTCGTGCCAACTCCCCTGCGACCCGCAATCTGTACTCCCTCGGTGTCTTATGTTCCATGGAATCCGTGAAAATGCCGAGCCCTGGACTCGCCGCCACTGGCTCAAGGCGGCCGGCGCCCTGACGATCGGGGCGACTTTCGCAAAGCTCACCAGAGCGGAGCCCGACGACGCCGCGGGCAAGCCGCTCCGCCCGCCCCAGGGCGAGCCCGCCAGGCAGGATGCCCCGCTCATCCAAATCGGCATCTTCCTGGGGACCTTCGCGGGCCCGACCCTGGAGGCGCGGCTGGATGCCGTGAAGACCTGCGGACTGGATTGCGTGCAACTCAGCCTGGATTGCGCCGGCCTGCCGGCCATGCCGGATGAAATCGCCCCGGAAAGTGCCGAGCGGATTCGCCGCGCGGCGGCTGCCCGCGGGATCGAGATCGCGTCGCTGCAGGGCACCTTCAACATGTGCCATCCCGATGCCGAACAGCGCCGTGCGGGCGTGCGGCGGTTGGGAGTGCTGGCCGCGGCCTGCAAGCCGTTGGGCACGGCGAAGATTCATATCTGCACGGGCACCCGCGATCGCGGGAACATGTGGCGGCGCCATGCCGACAACGATTCGCCCGAGGCCTGGCGCGACATGGTCGGCTTGCATTCGCGCGGCGGTGGACATTGCCAGGCCTTGGGGCGTGACCTTGGCCTTCGAGCCGGAAGTCAACAACGTGGTCGATTCGGCGAAGAAGGCCCGGCGACTGCTGGACGAGATCGGCTCCCCGCACTTGAAGGTCACGATGGATGCCGCGAACCTGTTCCATGCCGGCGAATTGGCACGCATGAGCGAAGTGCTGGACCAGGCCTTTGCCCTGGTGGGCAAGGACATCGTCATGGCGCATGCCAAGGATCTCAGCCACGACGGCGACGCGGGCCATGAGCCGGCGGGGCACGGCAAGCTCGACTACGGCCGCTATCTCTCGCTGTTGCACGCTTACGGGTTCAAGGGGCCGCTCTTGTTGCACGGACTGAGCCCGGCGCAGGTGCCGGGCTGCGTGGCCTTTCTGCGCGAGAAGCTCGCGGGCGTGGCCGCCGCCGCTTCCAAATCCGGTCCCACGACGAACTGACGACGCCGGCTTGCGTCGTGTCCAATTAAGGCAAGTCGTCCGTTTGCCTGGCCGGCTTGCTGGCGGCTTGCCGCATCTCTTCGACCTGCTTCATGAAGCTGTCGTACTCCGTCTTGCGCTGGGAACTGGTCTTGCTCTTCCAGTCGTCGGAGACCGTTTTCAGGGTCGCCTTATCCAAGCCGGCGCCGCGGTACATTTCCCAGAACATGCGTTTGTCTTCCTCGCTCGGCGCGACGGGGGCCGGGGAGTCCGGGGGCCGGACAACGACATCCGTTGGGGGCGGCTGACCGCTAGCGCTCGCCAGCGGGGTGATCGAGATATTGCGGAACTTGACTTCGCCCCCTGGATGACATTGGAGCATGATCGGGCCAGGCTCGCCTTCCTTGATGTCCAGGGTCTCCGTGTTGTCGGTCGGTCCGCTGGGACAGGCACCGTCCACGATACAGTGGCCGTTCATGGTGACGCTGACATGCTGCCCCACCATCTTCACCTTCAACGTGTTCCACTTCTCCGGCCCAAGGTATGCCTGCTCGCTCGGAGCGACCTGATTGTAGATCGCGCCGCATCGTTGCTTGGGTTCCTCGACGTTCGTGTCGTCGAAGTACAACTGGATCTCGTAAAGCCCTCGCAAGTAGACGCCGCTATTGGAATTGTCTGCCATCAGAAACTCAAGCTGCAACTCGAAGTCGCCAAACCGCGCATCGGTGACGAGGTTCTTTCGATAGCACACCCCTTGCGGCGTACAGACGAGCTCGCGGCCTTTTGCGGACCAATAGTTCTGGCCGTCGGGATCGCGGAGGTGCCACCCGTTCAAGGTCATACCGTCGAACAATGCGGAAGACGTGCCCGGGGTTTGGGGCCCTGCGGCTTGGACCTGCGCCATGAACGAGTCGTAGTCGGTCTTTCGCGCGGCGTGGGTCTTGCCCTGCCAATCTTCCTCGACCAGTTTCATGGTTGCCGCGTTCAGCCCGGCCGCGGAATACATGTCTTGAAACATCTTCTCTTCACTGGGCGTCACCGGGTCGGCCGGCGTCGTGCCCTCTTCGACCGTGCCGATTCCCGCCGCCGCATTGCCGGCCGGCGCATCCTCCGTGCGGTATAGCTCCCAATGGCCGTCGACTTCCGTAAAGGTGTAGGTTCCATCGGTCAGGCCGTACTTGGCCGCGCCCAATCCGCCGCCGCGATCGAAGTCGATCGTACAAGCGGAATCGATCTGTTGGCTGTAACCGGCGTGCAGAGTTTGCGTCTGGCCGTCGATCAGGTAGCTCCAGGTAACCCCCGTGCTTTCCGGATTGACAATTTGAATGCCCGCCGGGGCGGCGGCATAACCTTCCCGGGCGGTTTGTACGGCCAACAGCGTGCCGGCGCAGCCGGCCATGATCAACCAATGGATCCCTGTAAGAAACGAGCGGTGCATGGTCATTCTCCGTTGAGGTTGTCTGGCGGTCACTTGACGGTCTCCGGCTCTAAGGCAAGTCGTCCGTTTGCCTGGCCGGCTTGTTGGCGGCTTGCCGCATCTCTTCGACCTGCTTCATGAATTTGTCGTACTCCGCCTTGCGCTCGGGGCTGGTCTTGCTCTTCCAGTCGTCGGAGACCGCTTTCAGGGTCGCCTTATCCAGGCCGGCATCGCGGTACATTGCCCAGAACATGCGCTTGTCTTCCTCGCTCAGCACGGGAGGCGGGGAGTTGGGGGATTGGACCGTGTCGACTGGCGGGGCCGCCGGATCGCCCGCGCCGCCCAATGCGATGATCGAGATATTGCGGAAGCGGACCGCGCCGCCGGAGGCAGGTGCCGTGGAAGCCATCGGCGTGCATTGGAGCATGATCGGACCGGGATCGCCTTCCTTGATGCTCAAGCTCTGCACGCCGTCGGTCGGACCACTGGGAACGGCGTCGTCCAGAATACGCTTATCGTTCATGGTGACGCAGATGTGCTGCCCCACCATCTTCACCTTCAAAGTGTTCCACTTTCCCGGCCCGAGATACGCACTCTCGCTAGGAGCAACCTGATGCCAGATCGCGCCACACCGCTGGTTGGGAGGCACGGTATTCCAGTTGTCGTCGTAAAGTTGGACCTCGTATAGTCCGCGCAAGTAGACGCCACTGTTAGCGCCGTCTTCCAACAAAAACTCGAGTCGCAACTCGAAGTCGCCATACCGTGAATCGGTGACAAGGTTCTTTCCAAAGAACTTCCCTTCCGCCTTAGCGACGAGTTCGCCACCTTTTACGGACCAATAGTTCGGGCCGTCAGGATCGCGGAGATGCCATCCGTTCATGGTCTTGCCGTCGAATAATACGGAGGACGCGCCCGCGGCTTCGTGCCCAACGGCTGGGAGCGGGGGTCCCGAGTTCGTACCCTCGTCGACCGCGCCGACTTCCGCCGCCGCAACGACGGCGGGCGTGTCTGTGTGAACAAGAACCCAGTGGCCGTCAGCCTGAGTGAAGGTATACGTTCCGCCGCTCAGGCTGTATTTGGCCGCGCCCAGTCCGCCGCCGCGATCGAAGGCGATCGTACAAGCGGAATCGATCTGTTGACTGTAACCGGCCTGAAGGCTCTGCACCTGGCCATCGATCAGGTAGCTCCAGGTGACCCCGGTACTTTCCGGATTGACAATATGGATGCTCGCCGGCGCGCCGGCATGGCCTCCCAGCAAGGGTTGCGCGGCCAACAACGCGCCGGCACTGCCGGCCATGGTCAGCCAACATATCCCCGTAAGAAACGCTCGCTTCACGGTAATTCTCCGTTGGGTTGTCTTGTGTTCACTTGACGGTAAAGCTGAAGGTCTGTTTTTCGCTGGCGGCGTAGAGGTTGTCGCCGTTGGCGTCGGTCTCGGGCACCAACAAGAGGTCCTGGTCCTTGAACTTGTTCCATTCCCGGCCGTCGGCCGACTTGCCCCAGATGCGGATCTTGCTGGCGTTGATCTGCCAGCCGTTGTCGGTCAGATCGGCCGGTTCACCCGGCGCGAGTTCGACGGCCAGGGCCTCGTCGCCGGGCTTGTTCGCGTCCGGCGCGGCGGGGAACCATTTCCACTGGTGATTGGAGTCCTCGGTGTAATAGCTGACGTACAAGGTCGCCTTCTCCTTGCCGGCATTGGCCACCCGCAGGTAGCGGGTATGTTGTGGGACGGCCGTGGCCGGAACCGTTGGCGGGGAACTTGCCTCTTCGGTGGCGCCGGCTGCGGCGACACCGCCGGCGTCTTGCGCCCCTTCGGTCACTGTCATGGTTTGGTCCGGCGACGTCTCGTCCGCTTGCACATATTGGGCCGGCCCGCCGCCGTCGACCGGCAAGCACTCCTCGGGAGGCCCCTGGTCGACCGACATGAAACATCCGCCGCCGCCATCGTCGTCGGCAACGAAGCAGGCGCCGCCGCCATTGCAGCAATCGGGTACTCCGCTAGCGGCGGCCCCCTGTGCATCGAGCATCTGCCCAATGCCGCCGATAATGCCCGAGACGAGGCCCACTACGGGGTTGAAGGGCTTGTTGGCGCCCGGGTTGTTCGAGGGTATCGTAGTGCTGGTTACGACCGTATTGGTTATGATGCCGCCTCCGGCGCCCGTGGGTGGATTGCCGGCGCCCGCGGTGCCTGTGCCGTTCTGGCCGCCTCCAATCGGCGAAGTGTGATTCAGCGTCGTGTTATTGGTCAGGTAATTCTGAATGGCGGTCTTGTCCGCTTGCGAGACGCCCGGACTCTTCAGCAGATTATTGGCCGCCTGGATGCCGCCAAGCGTCACAGGCGCGTTTTCGCCGGCCGCCATCGATTGTCCCAGACTCGCGATGCCGGGGTCCTTGGTGTTCTCCAATTGGGTGATTAGCGAGTTCTTCCCCATGGGTACGCCTATCGGACCTTTGTTGTTGATCGTGCCGCCCGGACCGCTGGAGGTCCGATCGCTGCTCTTCGGCACGACCTTGCCGGCGGTTATCTTGCCGTCGCTCGATTGCGTGGAAGCAAGGGACGTCGGTCGCCGGGCGGCGTCGCGGGCGGCCATGTTGTTGTTGATCGCCTGCTGGTAGGCGACTCGCTTGTCGGCAGGTTGATTTCGCAGAGCCGTCGTCTGCCCGTGGGCCAGCGTGGCGGGAGTCATCGTTGTCAGCGGCTTCATTGTCAATCGGTTGCCGGTGCGCCCCTGCGTGGAGGCCGGCGACGTGCTGGCCGTGTTCGCCAGCTTGGCTTGCAGGGCCTGGCGATTTACCGCCGCAAGCAGGGCCGCGTGCTGGGCGGCAGCCTTCACGCTCGCGTTGCTGTTGTTCAGCGGCGTGCCGCCGTTGTTCGCCAGCTTGGCTTGCAGGGCCTGGCGATTTACGGCCGCGAGCAGGGCCGCGCGCTGGGCGTTGGCTTTTACGCTCGTGATCTCGTTCGGCGGCGAGGTTTGCTGGGCAAGTCTGGCGGCAGCTTGAGCCTGAGCGGCATGAATGATGGCGGTTTGCCGGGCCGACTCGACCGCCGCGTTCGCCGCTGGATGGGAGGATTGGCTTGATTGGGAGACGTGATTGTCCTGACTCGACTGTGTGCCGTCGATCCGCGTGGGAGTGGCCGATTTCACGAACTTGCCGGCATTCGTCGCTTGCTGCGTGTTTTGCGTTTGGACGTGCTGCGTTTGCACCGTTTGAATGCGCTGCGGCGCGTGGACCGCGGCAGCTTGTTGTGATTGGTTGGCGGACTGCTGGTTTCCTTGGACATTACGCTGCTGAACGGTCTGCCCGTTCTGCAAATTGCCGGACTGCCCTTGGAATTGCTGATTGCCGCGTTGCGTTGCGGTCTGGCCCTGGTTGCGACGACTGTCGTTGGATCCTTCGTTGTTGTTCTGATTTCCCCAACCGTTGTTCTGGCGGTTGCCCTGATTTCCCCATCCGCTGTTCTGGCGGCTATTGTTTCCTCCACCGTTGTTCTGATGGCTGCTCCCCCCGTGGGAGCTGCCTCCTCCCCCATTCTTGGCGGCGCTGGCCGCGGTGGGTTGCCCAGCCAGGCCGAGTCCGACCGTGGCGACCAGGATTGCTCGCAGTACGCGCGCTGTCATGAAGTTGCTCCTATTCGTGGTTGGTGCTCTCGCAAACACAAGTCTATTCACGTTGTAGCGATCCGGCGTCGGTCCACGCCGGGAAGCCCCGTCCGCCGAAGGGGACTTAACGATTACGGGATCAATTTCGGTAGTTTTTGGGCGGCGGAATCGATCTTGTTGACGGCCGTATTGCCTTTTCCATCGATGATATAATTGACTCCTCCATTTGCGGCCTTACTCTCGGCCCAATTCGCGGCTTCCTCCGCTGTCACGTCGGCGGAATTGCTGAGGTACTGGAGCGCGGCGTTGCTGGGTCCCGCGGCAATGAACGCGGCATCGACGACGAAGTCAGCCACGCTCTGGTTGCGTACTCCAATCTCATAATAGTGCCCGTCGATAGTGCCACGCGTATGGATCGTAGCAATCGGCGTCGCGGTATCGGGGTCATAGATGGGAATGTCCGCCGGCAGCGTGGCGTGCGGGAACGGCTTCGTGTTCGCCGCCCACTGGAATATCGCAGCGGCGTTGATGGGTTGGCCCGCCTGACCCCAACCGCTATTCGTCGAGCCGTTGAATGTCGGCAGCGTGGACAGGCCCGATTGACCCAAGCCCGTAATGCTCGAAGGTTTGAATGTCGGCAGGGTGGGGGTCGGGACGTTACTCGTGGAGAAGCCGCCCCTGGTCGGATTGAGACCTGAAACCGCGTTGCTCACCGTCGTGGCGGGAGCAGAAGTACCAAGCTGTTGCACGCTGTTGCCGAGGCTGCCGATTCCTTTGCCGACATTACCGGCGGAGATGCCGCTGGCGCCGCCGAACGCCGTGTTGCTGCCTCCGCCGGGCATTTGCACGGAGGCCCCGATCTTGTTGACGGTGCTCGCGGCCCCGTTATAGGCGGTCGTTGCTGCATTGGCCACGGGTGCGGTGAAGGCGGATACCCCGCTGCTCGCGCTGGAGTACTGCTGGCCCAAGTAACCGCCGAAACTACTGCGGGCGTGGGCAGATGACATTGCGGTGCCGTTGCCTGGGGGGAGCAGCTTGGCCGGAGGGGCCGTGCTCGGTTGCCCGGGCGTGCTCCGTCGCTGATCCGTGAGGTAACCACCCTCGACAGTGTCTGGAGGAGCGACCTTTTCGTCCGGGCCGGGATCGGGCTGCGGCCCCACGAAGTTGGGATCGTACGGTAAGCTGGGATTAGGGTTTCCATTGCCGTCTGACGGCCCAGGGAGGCCAGGAGAGGTGGAACCCGGTTGCTGGCTGGCGGGTGTGTTGGGGGCTTGATCTTGTCCGCCCGAACCGACAACCGGGTATGCCTGACCGTTGTTTCCGACGACGTATTCTTGACCACCAGCTTGGAAAGTAGTGCCTGGCGTTGTGGAGCCGCCACCGTTTCCCCAGTTCTTAAACCAGTCATCATAAATGTTTGGTCCTTGCGGAGTCGGAATTGTGGTCGTTGGTCGCCACGTGCCGTCAACAATGGGCTGGCCCGCCTGACCCAAACCCCTAATGGTCGAACCGTTGGGCGTCGGCAGGGATGGCAGGCCCGATTGACCCAAGCCCGTAATGCTCGAAGGTTTGAATGTCGGCAGGGTGGGGGTCGGGACGTTACTCGTGGAGAAGCCGCCCCTGGTCGGATTGAGACCTGAAACCGCGTTGCTGACCGTCGTGGCGGGAGCAGAAGTACCAAGCTGTTGCACGCTGTTGCCGAGGCTGCCGATTCCTTTGCCGACATTACCGGCGGAGATGCCGCTGGCGCCGCCGAACGCCGTGTTGCTGCCTCCGCCGGGCATTTGCACGGAGGCCCCGATCTTGTTGACGGTGCTCGCGGCCCCGTTATAGGCGGTCGTTGCATAATTGCCCAAAGTATTGGCCGTGTTCGTGATCACGTTGCCATTCCCGCTGCCGCTGCCCGTCACTTGGCTCAAGGTTGACCTTACGGGGGCATGCACGAACGAGTGGGCCGCGGCACCATTGCCGTTGGCAATCGGGTTCACCGTAGCGACATTCGATGGCGATCCGCCGGATCCCTGGCCCGTAGCCGCCACGACCGTCGCGTTGTTCAGATTGCCCAAACCGGCCTTCGCCAGAATCGCCTGTCGCCATGCCTGCTGAACGGCCGGCGTGGTGGCTCGCGATGCCGAGGTTGTCGAAGTCGCCGGCCGCAACACCCGCTGAGCGGCCACCTTGGTACCTGACGTGGCGGTGGTTGCTGGAGTCGCCGGCCGCAGCCCAACATCCTGGGCTGTCAGCGTGGCGCCCGATGGCTTGCCGTTGCCCGCCGTTGGTCGCAATGCCTTGAAATGTGCCGCTTGGTTTTTCGCGTTGGAGATCGCCAATTGCTGCTCGGGAGTATGGACAATCTGGGCCGGTTTCAGCGCGCTTCCCTGCGGCGATTGCTGAATGACTTTCTGGTGCGCTTGCTGAGCGGCTTGATTGTTCGGCCCGGCAGGAACCTGGCCGGACGCCGGCCCTTGGGAATTGCCCGTCTTCGCGTACGGACGTGGGCCGGCCGATCCTCCCGATCCTGCCTGCGATGACGCCGGGGTTCGTTGCGGCAAATGGACCACGGCCGGCGAGTTTTGCCCATTGGTCGGCGGGTTTTGTGCGCGGCTCGGTGAGTGGCTGGCGGCATGAGGAACGCTCGAACCCGCATGACTCTTGCCGCCGCCGGACCCCGCGGCCTCCAGGGGCGTGTGGCCAAGGGCTAGCAGGCCGACCGCGACAGTTGCCATACAGCTCGTCAGTGGTGTCCTCACGACATTCCTCCCGCGGTTGGTTTTGGCGATCCGCTTGTCTCGCCTACTTATATTTAGTCAATTTTGATCTCGTGAATAGTTACTTATGCGTGCTGCACCAAATTCCCTTCAGAGCAATGGCTCATTGGAAGTAATCGTAACTGGCCAGGGACTTATGTCAATAGAGACAGGAACAATTGTTAAAAATGGTTTGGAACGGGCCCTTTTCTTTCTTGGCGGCCCATCTCACTGGCAAGGCTTGTACGCGATACGATGCGGACTGCGGCTCATCCTGGACACTTAGTTTTGCCGAACTGCTGCCTTGAGCGTCGATCGGAGGCGGCCGACGCTGATCTGGGAATGTCGATCAACCGCCGAACATCAGCCTTCGTATTCCGGTAGCGGCGCCATTCTGATTTTCGGACGAGCCGCGCCGCTGGCGAGCGCCTGCTGCAGGGCTAATGCCTGCGCCTCGGATAGGTCCATCGGCTGCATCGAGGGCCTGCCCCGGAGGGGCATTTGAGAATAGCCCAGCGATTTATCGCTGGGTTGCCGTAACGCAGGAAACCAGGCAGTCCCGGAGGGACGATTGAACTGAATCGTAATCCAGCGCGGAAAGTTCATTCGTCTCTCGTCCTTTCGCAGTTTCGTGATTACCCATTCCTGACGTTCCGGTGGTCCGGCAGGCAGGTACCCTTCCCGTGGAATTTCTCGCGGCCTAAATCACTTCAGAGAAACGGCTTACGGCTCAATCGCAGACTGCGCTCATGAGACAGGTTCCCATTTCACCCTGCTCGCACGTACTAATTAGGTGGAGAATCGTCGGCGCAGACGGGCACCGACGGTCCCCCGGCGATTCACGGCGGGGAGCGGCGCTTCGTCTGCCCGTCCGGGAGAACTCGCGAAACGGGTTGTCCTTTAGTAACTATTATACACGATAACTGTGGACTGTTACAGCTATGAATGGCGCTGTACGGTCATTTGTTCTTTGACAATTCGGTTCGGCGACGCGCCGCGAAACGGCGCGTTGCGCAGACCGGGGCGGCCTCGACAACCGCTCCGGTCAAGAGGGGAACACCAATCATCCCTAATCATCGCTAATAAGATTAGTGTTAATTAGTGAAGATTAGTGTTCCAAGGGTTCTTTCCCGTGCCGAGCGCACGCGATCCCACGGCACGGAGGTTTGAATTAAAAACGGAATTTCCTGACCCCGCGTCCCATGCCTCGTCGCGAGCGTGCGAGCAAAATTGCCTAATTTACCAAGATGGGACAAAATGGGCAGAAGTGGGTCGGAAAACCACAAAAACGGGCCAAAAGTGGGACGAAACGGGCCGATTTTGGCCCGGCCTATCTGCCATAATGGAAACACTCCAGAGAGTGTCAAGGCGCGGTTTTTGCCTGGTTTTCGTGGTTAAGACAACTACCTGTGGTTGATTAGCATAGGTCAAAAGGTGGATAAAATGGCGAAAAAAATCGAAAAACAACGTCAAGTGGGCAAATACGGGCAAGAAATCACGCAAATTAACACCATTGGGTGGTTTAGTGAGAAGGCATCTCGATTCGGAAAACGTGGCCCGCTGAACTTTGTGGAATTTAGTTCTTGCAGTCATGCCGTAGGATCGGCGATGCACCGCTTCATCGTCACCCTACCAAAAAATGCAAGGTCATTTAGAATAAGGCCCATGAAGGATCTCGAAAAGCGCCGTCGCGTCATGCAACGATCGATGCAATTGGGGCATTGCATCTGCGATCCCCGCAAGCCCTGCCCCTGCGATCTCCTCCGCGAGCAGGACCTCTGTCCTTGCGCCGGGGAAGAGCCGCCGCGGAGCGAGACGCCGATTCGCCTGACCGAGCTGGTGGAGAACTCCGGCTGCGCGTCGAAAATCGACCAGGCTGCCTTGCAGCGGATCCTCGCCGGGCTCCCCGCGCATGCCGACCCGCGGGTCCTGATCGGCATGCCCGCCGGAGACGACGCCGGGGTCTATCTCTTGGACGAACGGACGGCCCTGGTGCAAACGGTCGACGTCTTCACGCCGCCGGTCGACGACCCCTACGCCTTCGGACAGATCGCTGCCGCCAATTCGCTGAGCGACGTTTACGCCATGGGCGGGCGGCCCATCACCGCGCTTTCGATCGTGGGATTTCCCGCGGGCAAGCTCCCGGATGAAATCTTGCGGCAAGTCCTCCGCGGCGGCGTGGACAAGATGACTGAAGCCGGCGTGCCGGTCATCGGCGGGCATAGCATCAAGGAGAACGAGATCAAGGCGGGCTTCGCCGTCACCGGCCTGATCGATCCCCGGCGGGTCGCCACCAATGCGGCCGCGCGGCCCGGCGATCGCCTGGTGTTGACCAAGCCGCTGGGCACCGGCATCATCGCCTTTGCCACAAGGATCGGCCGCGCCAAACCGGAGTGTACGGCCGCGGCCGTCCGCTCGATGGCGGCACTCAACCGCCGAGCGGCCGAGTTGATGGAACAGTTCGAGGTTCATGCCTGCACCGACGTCACCGGCTTCGGACTGCTGGGCCACTTGAAGTCGATGGCCGCGGCCAGTAAAGTGAACGTTGAACTGGCGTGGGACGACCTGCCCTTGTTGCCCGGCGTTCTCGACTGCGTGGCCGCGGGCATTGTCCCCGGCGCCGTGGAACGAAACCGGGAGTCGTCGGGCGGCGCGGTAGCGGCGATCGACGGCGTCGACCCGGCGTGGATCGACATCCTCTTCGACGCGCAGACCTCGGGCGGCTTGTTGATTTCGCTGCCGGGCGAGGCAGCCGATGCCTTGGTGGCGCGGCTCCGCGCGGAAGGGATGGAAGAGGCCGCCGTCGTCGGCCGCGTCGTGGCCGAAGGAACGGGGCGGATATTCGTGTGCGGCGGAGAAAAGCGGCCGAGACGGCCGGAACCCAAGGAGACCGATGTCATGCGTTGTTGTGGCCACGATGAAGACCCGTCCAAAGACGTTCCCCCGGCCGTCGCGGCAGATCCCCCGGCCGCTGGCGCAGGCAAAACGCGAGAGATGTTTCATGCGTTTCTCGAAGCCGCCAACGCGCCCGGCACGCTGGACGCCCGGACGAAACGGGCGATGGCCATCGCCCTGTCCGTGCTGGCTCGCTGCGCCCCTGCGTGAAGTATCATCTTCGCAAAGCGAAAGAAGAGGGTTTCTTGCCGGAAGAAATCGAGGAAGCCGCCTGGATGGCGATCGCCTTCGGCGGCTCGCCGACGATGATGTTCTACAATGAAGTGAAGTCTGCTTGACGAATGATACAATGCGTGTTACTATTGTAACATGAGCGTGGATGAAACTGCGGAACGAATTATCCTTTCGGCGCTGAAAGTCTTCATCAAACTGGGGGTGAAGCGGTCAAGCCTGACCGATCTTGCCTACGAGGCCGGGGTGACCCGGATCACCGTCTATCGCTATTTTACGGACAAGCAGGGCGTAGTCGCGGCTGCCTGCCGGCACTTGGCCGACATCTACCGACGAGCGGCCGAAGGCCCCGACGATTCGTCGGCCCAGATCGATGCGCGGCTGAAGCGGTTCGGCGAAGAACTTGCCCTCTTGCCGCCGGGCAATTTGCTGGCTCGATTCGAAGAGATTCGCCGCTTGTACCCGGCTGTCTACGAGGAGTTCCGCGCGGCCCGTGAAGGCGCGCTGGACCAGATCTTCGAGCAGGCGGTGACGGCGGCCTCGCGGGAGTACGCGCTTCGCGAGGACATCAACCTTCAAGTCGCGAAGGCGATGTTCCGGGCTTGCATCGCAGGTTTGATTGAGAATCCAGCCCTGATTGCCGCCAATATCCCCCAAGCCGAGATCTGCGAGACTGTAACCGCAGTGCTGAGACATGGAATGCTCAAAAGCGACGACGATGGCAAAGCGGAAATGCATCAGAGGTAAAGGCAGGGTGGGCCGAGTGAATGGAGTCCCACCAGGAATATGCTGAAACATGGTGGGACTCGTTTCACTCGGCCCACCCTACACCGCGGCTCACCAGCCCACCCACTTACGGAATCACGCAACTCTGTTTCGAGAAGTCAAGTATGCGGATCGATGATCGTACCAAGTTGATACTGACGTTCTGGCTCGCGTTGTTTGCCGCAAGCTCGGGTTGCCGGCGGGAGATCGAGGCTCCCTTGCCGATCGCCGTGCAGGTGATCACCTTGCAGCGCGAGGCCGTCAGCAGCGAGACGCGATTCACGGCGACGGTCCGCGAGTTGCAACGGATCGAGCTTTCGTTCAAGGTGCCCGGCACGGTGACGGCGCTGGAGCAAGTTTCCGGCTTCGACGGCAAGCAGCGTGATCTGCACGAAGGCGACGAAGTCGTTGCCGACGCGTCGCGACCGCTGGCCCGGCTCGACGATTCCGATTACCAGCGGCGTCTGACGACGGCCCGCGAGCGGTTGGCCCAGGCCCAGGCCCGGCAGCGGGCAACCGAGGCAACGGTGACCGCGGTGCGGGCGAACTTCGCACGGATGAAGTCGCTCCGCGAACGCGGATCAGTGGCCCAGCAGGCATTCGAAGACGTGTTGGCCCGTCGCGACTCGACCGAGGCCGAGTTGGAGGGCGCGGGCCGCGAGGTCTCGGCCGCCATGGTCGCCCAGCAACAGGCCGAAGACGATCTGAAGAACTGTGCCCTCGCTCTGCCGATCGCCAAGGCGACGATTTCCAAGAAATACGTCGAGAATGGCGAACGGGTCCAGGCCGGGCAGCCGGTGCTCGAAGTGATGGACTTGTCCAGCGTCCGCGTCGCGTTCGGCGTGCCCGACACCAACGTCAATCAGTTTCGCGACGGCCAGACGCTCACCGTCATGGCCGACGCGTCTCCCGGCAAGCGGTTCCTCGGCCGGGTATCGAAGATTCTGCCCGCTGCCGACTTGCGGACGCGGAGTTTCGAGATTGAAGTAACGATCGACGAGCCGCATGGCCTGCGCCCCGGCATGGTGGTCACGCTGATTACCGGTCGGGAGCAGAGCCTGATCCTGTTGCCGATGACCGCCATCGGTCGCGGCGAAACGCCCGAGGAAACGACCGTCTTCACCGTCGTTGACGACGGCGGGCGCAAGATCGTTCACAAGCGGCCCGTGAAACTGGGCGGCGTCTACGACAACCGCATCCGGCTCGTCGAAGGCGATCGGCGCCAGCCGGGCGAAGGCGACGTGATCGTGGTCACCGGGGCCTTTCGCCTGAGCGAAGGCCAGGAAGTCCGCGTGCTGCCTTCGCAGGAACCGGCCTTGCGGATCGGCTCGTGAGGGCATCATGACGACATCGCAGTTCTTCGTGTACAAGCGGCCGGTGGCGTGGACCCTGTTGGCGGCCACGCTGGCCTGGGGCTATTTCGCCTACCGAGCCATGCCCCAGCGGCACGATCCGATCATTCCCATCCGCATCGCCACCGTCGTGACGATCTATCCCGGCGCCGACGCCGAAAAGGTCGAGCGCGAAGTCACGCCGGAAGATCGAAAAGCAAGTGGCGTTGTGCGACAACGTCGAGAAGGTCCGCTCCTTGAGCCGGCAGAACTTCTCCGTAGTGTTCGTCGAGTTGTTCGACCGCGTGAAAAACACCGAGCAAGTCTGGCAAGACTTGCAAGGCCGGCTGGAATCGATGACCGACCTGCCGACGATTGCCGGCCACCCGATCCGCCCGCAACTCAACAAGGACTTTGGCGAGACGGTCGCGCTGATGCTCACGATCTCCAGTCCCAAGGTCTCCGACTTCGAGATCCACCAGCGGGCGGAGAGCATCCGCGCGGTGGTCGGCGAGTTCCGCCGCGGCCGGCCGGAGCGGTATCGCCGCGACCGGCTCACGGCCGTGCTCGTCTATCCCAACACCGTGGGACGCTCCTACGTCGTCTGGCTGGGCAACAGCCTCTTGCAGCGGCTGACCGAGCGCGGGCTGATCGAAGACGGTCAAATCGTGGAAGCTCCCAGCACCGGCTGCCTCGATTTTCAACTGGTCGCCGGCAAGTCGGACGAGGAACTGATCCGCGAGGCCCTGCGCTGGGAGCGCGACACGATCGGCACGGGCATGTCGCACCCCGATATATGGCAAGGCATTCTGGTCCGCGATCTGGACGACGCTGGAAGCAAAACTCGGCGCGAATCCTCGCGATCCGCTGGTCCGGCCCGATCGCTACAGCTACCGGGAACTGCGCCGCTTCGCCGACGCCATCCGCGACCGGCTGAAGCAATACCCGACGATCGGCAAGATCGACGAGATCGGCACGCAGGACGAGGCCATTTACCTCTATTACAGCAACCGCCGCTTCAGCGGTTTGGACCTTTCGCCGCAGACGCTCGCTGCCCGCTTGGAACGCCGCAACATCAATCTGCCCGGCGGCCGCTTGGAAACGCCCTTGCAGACGCTCAGCGTGCAGCCCAGCGGAGAATTCAAGAGCGAGCAGGAGTTGGGCGAGGTGGTCGATCGACGCGCAGGGCGGGCATCCGACGTGCCTCCGCGACCTGGTGGATATCGTGCGCGGCTACGAAGACCCTCCGGGCGTGATGAACTACCGCTCGGTCAAGGTCGACGGCGACGATCCGCCCGAGCGCAAGCTGCCCGGCGAGTCGACGTTCGGCCTGCTGGGCGAAGGCGGCGAGGATCGGCCGCTGCCCAAGCACGCCAGGTTGCAAACCACGCGGGCGGTCACCTTGTCGGTGCGGCAGATCAAGGGGACGCAGATCGAAACCTTCGCCCGCGACGTCCAGGCCGCGCTCGATTCGCTCAAGGGGGTCTTGCCCAGCGACTTGCAGATCGAGCGGACCCACGACGAGCCCAAGGAGGTCAAGGAGAAGATCCGGCAGTTCGATCAGAACCTGGTCGAGGCGATCGTGATCGTGGTCCTCGTGGCGCTGGTCTTCATGGAATGGCGGAGCGCGCTGTTGGTCGCCGTTTCCATCCCGCTGACGGTTGCCATGACGCTCGGCATCTGCCAACTCCTGGGGATCGATCTGCAGCAGGTATCGATCGCCGCCATGATCATCGCGCTGGGATTGCTGGTCGACGATCCGGTCGTGGCGGGCGACGCCATCAATCGCGAGTTGGCCCACGGCGCGCCGCGCGACGTGGCCGCCTGGCTCGGTCCGCAGAAACTCGCCCGGGCCATCCTCTACGCCACGGTCACCAACTGCGTCGCCTTCCTGCCGCTGCTGCTGGTAAGCGGAAAGACGGGCGAGTTCATCTATTCGCTGCCCGTCGTCGTGACGGCCTCGCTGGTGAGCAGCCGCATCGTGTCGATGACGTTCACGCCGCTGCTGGGCTACTACGTGCTGCGGGGCCAGAAAGGGCTCGAATCGGGCGCCGGCGCGAGCGGCTGGAGTGCACTCATGGCCAGGGTTTATCGCGGCTTCGCCGGCTGGTGCCTGGGCCACAAGGCGATCACGCTCACGGTCTGCGTGCTGGCCCTCTGCGGCGGCGCGTCGCTTGCTGCCGCTGCTGGGCACGGCGTTTTTCGCCAAGGACTTGCACGGCGTCTTCAGCGTGAACGTCTTCCTCAAGGAAGGCTCGCCGATCCGTCAGACGCGGGAAGAGACGCTCAGGGTCATCCGGGAAATCGAAGCCCTGGAAGGCGACAAGATCCGCGCGTATACGACGTTCGTCGGCCAGGGCGGGCCGCGCTTCTGGCTTTCCATCATGCCCGAGCAGCGGGCCGACAACTACGCCCAGATCCTGGTCCACACGCTTCATCCCCGCGAGACGGCCGCCGTGGTTGCCCGGCTGAAACGCCGCTTGCCGCCGGCCGTCGCCGCCGCGCGGGTGACGATCGAGCAACTGGAAACCGGCCCGCCGGTGGGCGTGCCGGTGCAGATCCGCCTCTTTGGCGACGATATCGAAACGCTCCGCCGCACGGCAGCCGAAACGAAACAGGCCCTTCGCGATATCCCCGGCACCGACAACATCCACGACGATTGGGACAGCGAGGTCTTCCAGGTCCCCGTGACCGTCAAGACCGACAAGGCCAACATGGCGGGCATCACCAACGAAGACGTGGCCATGCTCCTGCAAGCCGGCCTTTCCGGCGTGGCGTCCACCTATCTCCGCGAGCAGGACCGCCTGATACCGATCACCTTCCGGCTCCGCAGCGACGAACGTGCCCGCATCGAAGAGATCAACGAACTCGACGCGGTCAGTGCCGCGACGAACCTGCGGGTGCCGATCAGCCAGATCGTCGACGTGTCGATGAAACTGGCGTCGCCCAAGATCTGGCGGCGGGACCATCAGCGCTGCATTACGGTGAAGTGCGACACCACGTCGGGCGTACTGGCCAGCAGCATCGTCCGTCAGATTCAGCCCCGCCTCGCGCGGATGGCCCGGACGTGGCCGCCGGGCTGCCGCTTCCAGTTCGGCGGCGAATACGAAGAGCAGACCAAGGGCTTTGATTCCGTGGGGCTGGCCTTGCTGGCCTCGCTGGCGGCGATTTACCTGGCCCTGGTCGTGCAGTTCAACAGCGTGACGAAGCCGCTGGTCGTCTTTGCCGGCGTGCCGTTCGGCATGGTCGGCGGCATGATGGGCCTCTTCCCCTTCGGCACGCCGTTCGGGTTCATGGCCTTTCTCGGCGTCGCCTCCTTGGCCGGCGTGATCGTCAGCCACGTCATCGTGTTGTTCGATTACATCGAGGAGGCCTGCGAGCGCGGCGAGCCGTTGCGGCAAGCGGTCGTCGATTCCGGCCTGGTTCGCTTGCGGCCGGTACTGGTGACCGTTCTGGCCACGGTCGGCGGGCTGATACCGTTGGCGATCGAAGGCGGCCCGCTCTGGGAGCCGATGTGCTACGTGCAGATCGCCGGCCTGCTGCTGGCCACGCTCGTGACGCTGGGAATCGTGCCGGTGGTCTACGTGCTGTTCGTCGAGAATTTGAAGATCATTCGCTGGCAGCCGCAGTCGCACGGGATGCCGGAGAATTTGCCGACTGCTTCGCAGCCGCTTGCTTAGAGGCTATTTCAAAATCGGGCACGCAGGCTGGAAGCCTATGCTGCATGCCCGATTTTGAAATAGGTCTTCACTACTGTCCGGTTGAGCGATGAGTAGGTGGTTGAAACTATCGTGATTTCTAGGGTTGTTCCGCGATTTCCGCTTGTACTCGATTTCAGTGCCCCCTGGCGTTTTCGCCCCCTCCTTTGCACTATTAAGTGGAAAGGAGATTGCGATGCACGAGGGCAGGCTGGTTTTTGCTCAACTGATGGATTTCATTCCCAAGCGGGATTTCGACGAATGTGTGAAACGCTATCGCGGCAACTACCGGGTCCGCGATTTCTCTTGTCGGGACCAGTTCCTCACCATGGCCTTCGCTCAGTTGACTTATCGCGAAAGCCTGCGGGACATCGAAACCTGCTTGAATGCGGTGCCGTCGAAATTGTACCACGCCGGGCTTCGCGGCCGGGTTTCCAGGAGCACGCTCAGCGATGCCAACAAGCGTCGCGACTGGCGGATCTACGCCGACTTCGCTCAAGTGCTCATTCGTCGCGCCCGAGCCCTGTACGCCAAGGACAACTTCGCAGTATCGCTCAAGCAGGCCGCCTATGCCTTGGATTCCACAACTATCGATCTTTGTCTTGCCCTGTTTCCTTGGGCGCGATTTCGTCGTCACAAAGGTGCCGTGAAGCTTCACACGCTGATCGACTTGCGGGGCAACATCCCCTGTTTTATCCGCATAACTCACGGGAAAACGCACGATGTGACCGTCCTCGATCACCTGCCAATCGAACCGGGCGCCTTCTACATGATGGATCGAGGATACGTCGATTTTGCTCGCTTGCATCGCTTTACTTCACAGTTGGCGTTCTTCGTCACGCGTGCCAAGAAGAACATCGACTGTTACCGCCGCGAGTCCCGTGTGGTGGACAAGTCCACGGGCCTGCGAAGCGACCAGACGATTGTTCTGCGAGGCGTCAAGACCTCAAAGCTTTATCCGGATGCCCTGCGTCGCGTTGCCTATTACGATGCCGAGCACGACCGGCGATTGTGTTTTCTTACCAACAACTTCGAACTACCCGCCCTGACCATTGCGCAACTCTATCGCTGCCGTTGGCAGGTCGAGTTGTTCTTCAAATGGATCAAGCAGAACCTGCGGATCAAGGCATTTTATGGCAACACGGACAACGCGGTGCGGACTCAAGTCTGGATCGCGGTGTGCGTCTACGTCCTGGTGGCCATCATCCGGAAGGAACTGAGGGTGGACCGCAGCCTTTCCGAAATTTTGCAAATTCTGAGTGTGACTCCTTTCGAGAAAACCCCTATTTTTCAGGCACTTTCCACGATTTCTGTCCCAAATCCGGAAAGTGCTTGTCGTAACCAATTGAAACTATTCGACTTATAACCGGACAGTAGTGATAGGTCTTGGTTCTTCCTCTTCGGTCATCATGCCGAACCTGCCTGTTGCAAAGCGTGTCGTTTTTGATGGCGACGCTTCCGCGTGCGGCAGGCACCGCACATTCAAGACCCGAAAAGGAATTGTGGAGTGAACGAGCTGAATTGCAAGAAGTTCGAGCTGATGGGTGCTCGCGCAAGTTCGTCCCGGTGCGGCCGAACTGGCGGGGACAGGTTGACGAGCGCGGCTTGGCCGTGGACATCCGCCGCGACCGCAAGGGTTCGTATTTCGAGATCACCGCCGGCGCGGCGGTCGAAGTCGAAGTGGTCGACGTGCGGCCGCAAGACCGCCACTTGCTCCTGCTGGCCCGGCGTCCCGCCGACCGGCCGTTCGTAGCGGAACTGAAATCGAAGTTCCTCTGCGGGCATGACGAGCGCGACTGGTTCGTGGCGGCGATTCCCGAAAGCCGGCCGGCCGCGAACGTGGCCGGCGCCATGGAGGCCCTCAAGCCGCCTGGCGTGTTACAGGCCCAGGTCCACAAGGGCGTCAAGCACAAGGACAAACGCCGCCGCAAGACGGCCGCCTATCGGCGTCAGGGCGAGTGGTTCTTCCTGCCGGTTCCCGATTGGACCGCCGACGGCCGCGCGGTTCTTCGCAATGAACCGTTGCAGCGGGGGCGCGGCAAGCCGCACA
This sequence comes from uncultured Planctomycetia bacterium, assembly GCA_963779975.1. Classification (GTDB taxonomy): domain Bacteria; phylum Planctomycetota; class Planctomycetia; order Pirellulales; family Thermoguttaceae; genus JANXQG01. The sequence goes on from CAWAAL010000002.1 coordinate 462,667, forward strand.
TGGCCGAGATGCTCTGCCGCCACGGCGGTGAAACGGTTTACGTGAGTACCCAGTATCCCAACGGCTTGACTGAGAAAGAGCATCAGCGGGTGTTGGCACGGGCCAAGGGGCCGTTGGCGCCGTTCCGGGTCATGCAGCGGAATGCGGCAGTCATGGTCCGGGGCGCTATTCGCCACCGCGATCACAAGACCGTTTACCTCGATTGCTGGCACATGGTCCTGCCGAACACCGAGGCCGAGGCCAAGGCCGCCGGAAACGTCGCGTTCTTGGATTGAACCGCCGCCGGTCACTTCATTTGGTCGCCGAAACGCTGGGAAGTAATTGTAGGGTGGGCCGAGTGAAACGAGTCCCACCATCCCCAGCGTTTCTCATGGTGGGACTCGTTTCACTCGGCCCACCCTACGATATTTGCCCGAACGCCTCGGAGGACTCCGGGGGGATTGACATGGGACTGCCCGATCGGTACTTATTAAAATAGTGCTCATTCCTGGCCTGCCCATCAACGCCTCGCGAGGCACGACATGCGACTCTTGAACGGTTTTATCGACTGGATCTCCGGGAACCAGTTGGCCGGTCCCCGCTCGGCCGGTGAGACGACCGAAATCACGGCAACCGCCGCCAGACCGTTGGCCAGAATCCATCGCGCGGCCGAAGAAGCGGCGGCCCTCACCGAGCGACTTTTCTCCGAGGCCCGACTGCTGGAGGAGCGGCTTACCGAGATCCAAGAACAACTCGGGCTGGCCTGGCAAGAACAGGCCCAATCCCACGGCGATTACTACGCCCTGCTCCGCGCGATCCTGCTGCTGCTGGACGACTGCCGGATGCTGGGCGAAGACCAAGGCGTAGTGAGCAACTTCACGGCCCGTCTGGAGAAACTCCTCGCCGAGTCCGGCGTGGAGGCGATCGCCGTCGCCAAAGGCAGTCGTTTCTGCCCCGATATCCACGTCTGCGCCAAGGCGGAACCAACGACGGACACGCCGTCAGGGGTCGTGTTGTCGACCTTGACGCCCGGCTACCAGAGGCGATTGCCGTCGGGTGAGATGGTAACCGTCCGTCCGGCCAATGTCGTGGTCAGCCAGTCTCCCACGGAATGCGAGGAATCAAGAAAATGAATAGTGCAGCGCCGGCCATGATCGGGATCGATCTGGGCACCTACAATTCGGCCGCTTGCGCGCTGATCGGCGGCCAACCGGTGCTCTTGCGCCCCGAGGAAGGCGCCACCGAGCAAGGCATGTGTTTTCCCTCGGTGGTCGAATTCGACAATGCGGGCGAGTTCGTGCAGGCCGGGGAACGGGCACGGCGGTCGCTGCCGCTCTATCCGCGCAGTGTCGTCTGGGGCGTTAAACGGCTCATCGGCCGTTCCTATCAAGCGGCCAAAGCTGCCGGCGACGTGGCCCGTTACGCCTATCGCATCGAAGAGGATGCCGACGGCGGCTGCTCGATCTGCGTGGGGAACCGTAGTTACAGCCCGCGCGAGGTCACGACTTGGATCCTGCGGAAAATCAAACGCGACGCGGAAGCCGACTTCAACCCTGTCGGCCGCGCGGTCCAGGAGGCGGTGATTACCGTGCCCGCCTATTTCGACCCGCTCCAGAAGCAAGAGACCGAGCGAGCGGCCCTGGATGCGGGCTTTGAGCGGGTGTACCTCCTCCCCGAGCCTACGGCCGCCGCCTCCGCCTACCGCATCAAGCTGGCCCAAGAGAACCAGTACGTGGTGGTGGTCGATCTTGGCGCCGGCACGCTCGACGTGACGGTCGCCCTGCTGTATCTCGACGCCAACGGTCAACTGCAGACCGTGGAAAAAAGCCACGGCGGCGACACGGCGCTGGGCGGGCTCGACATGGACGACGCCCTGCTGGCCTCCGTGGCGCGGCGATTCAATCTGGAGCGTGCGTTGCAAGACGCGCAGGCCGGCATGCGCCTGCGCACGGAGTTGGAGCGGGCCAAGATCGGATTGTCGACCAAGGAAGAAGCCGAGGTCAGTTTCGCTTGGAAGGGCGGACCGATGAAGCTGAAATTGACCCGCGCCGAATTGGAAGCTGCCGTGCGGCCGACCGTGGAACGCTGCCGCGGTCCGATCCGCGTCGCCTTGGCGGACGCCGGCCTCGTGCCGCAGGACATCGCTCACGTCCTCTTGGTCGGCGGCCCCACCATGATGCCGATCGTGCAGCGCACCATCAGCGAGGAGTTCCGCGACAATCCCAAGCTCACCGAGGAGTTGGGCCGGTTGCGGACGCAAGGCTTTCCGGTCCATCCCATGGAGGCCGTCGCGCAAGGCGCCGTCCTGGGAGTGGTGGGCAAGGTCGCTCCGCACGGCTATGGGATTCTGATCTTCAACGGCTACTATGAATTGCTCGCCCGGCGGCAACGCTATCCCACCAAAGGCGTGCTCGGTTATCGTTATTGGGGCGAAGAGAACACGGTCCGCTTTTGCTTGTTGCGGCAAGCGATCAATCCCGAGACCCGCCGCGAGGAATACATCCAGCTCGGCGTCTTCGAGTTCGACTGCATTCCCAACCGGAACGTGATCGACTACCAGATCAATTGGGAGTACTCGGACAACGGACTGCTGCACTTGGAAGTCATGCAACCGGGCGGGGCCACGATGTCTTTGTACGACGTCAGCCGCCTGGACGGCCATCCCGTCGCCAAGCCGCAACGCAAAGAGTTTCTCGATCCGGTCGACAACCCGATTCCCAGCAACTTGCCTGACCGAAAACCATGGTCCGCCAACGATCTGCAGCAGGCGGTCCGTTTCGGGACGCAGTTGCAGCAAGCCGTCCAGGCCAAGATCGAGCAGGCCAAGGGCGAACCGCGTGCCAACATCCTCCGCCTCTCCCAAGAACTCCAGCAGTGGCTCGACGATGAAGCGGCCGACGCGAATTACCGCACGCCGCACATCCGCGACCTGGGGCGGGCTTTGCTGAACCTGCTGCACGTGAGCCGACTGATCGACGGCAAGGAACTGTCTGCCTTGAAGCAAGGTCTCTGACCGTGTTCGAATTGACCTCCACGCCCTACCGCTTCCGCAACGCCCTGGCCGAGGGAAACCTTTGGGATGCCTTGGGTCTGGCTCGCGGCGCTTCCAAACTGGACGTGGACGTCGCCGGCGCGCGGTTGGCGGAGCAGGTGCCGACGATGGCCCAGGAGGTCAGCAAGGTCGTCAACGTGCTGACGCACGGCCAACGGAGGGTCGTGTATGAAGCGGTATGCAAGCTCTGCGACGACGTGATCGGCGCGTTTCAGGACCGCCTCGGGCCGGAATTCGCCACGTCATTCTCCGACTATCGCCAGGACCTTTGGCAGCGCTGCTGCCGGCTGTTTCGCTTTGATCCGGGCATTGAGAACCAAGTCTTGGGTCCCAAGGGCATGGACTCGTTGGTCCGTTCGGGCCGAGATTGGGTCATCCACGATTTTCTCGCGGCCCGCGTTGCGAAAGTGTCCTTCGCGGCCCATGAGTGGAAGGCCGGTTTGGCACGCCGCGACGTGTGGTGGATGCGCTGTAGTTGCGGGCAGGCCGCCAAGTTCTTCTATGCCTTGCGCACGCCGGCGCCCGCGGGCAAGAAGCCGGGCGAGAACGAGGACGAGCAGCCCCCTGAAACCTTCAAGGCCGAGGATTACGATTCGGCGCGGCCTTGCTGTGCCCGCTGTCGCGCGTCGAACCTGACGCCTTTGCGGTTCGAGGAGCGGTTCGAGTTCTCGTTTCCCGCCAAGGCCGGCCGCGGCAAGGTGCTTCGCGGCCGGCCGGTCTTCGGCGGCAGCGCGGTATTCGTCGTCATCTCCGAAGTCGCGGGCTCTTCCGTGCCGCAGGCCCTGCTCGACCGCTTCTTCGTGCTGCAGGAAGAGGGCAAAGACGTGAAGCTCGGCGACATCCGGCTTGCGACGCCGCCGCGCCCCCGTCCGGCCAAGTCGAGGCAATCGGGTTCCAACTCCAATTCGGAAACTGGCGGCAGAATTCTCGTGGGAATAATCGCAGGCGTCGTATCCCTCGCGCTGGCTGCCGTGAATCATGATTCGCACCAGACTCAGCCGTCGAGACCCTACCAGATTCCGCCGCCGATACCCAAATGGCCGCCGCCGAAGATTGATACATCGCCATGGGAACGGCCGTCGAGCGCGCCTCAGTGGCCGCCGGCTCGGACCGGCTACCCGCTGTCGCGGTCGACGGGCTTCCTGCTGCCGTGGCCTACCGAGGTCCCGCCGCCGCAGTCCACTGACTTTCCGCTGCCGCGATCCAGCGACTTTCCGCTGCCACGATCCACCGGCTTTCTGCTGCCGCGGCCTACCGGCTTTCCGTCAATTCCTTCTTTCCCACACGGAGACAAACCCTCGGAAAAGTCGTTGCCCGACGGTGGTCGGACGGAGGACGTGCTGCCGGACATTATCAAACCGGACGTTACCAAGAAAAGCCAAGTAGGGCTGATTCAGAACTTCCCCGCCGAGTCGCAAGACGCCGCGCGAAACGGCCCGGAACAGGGGACGTTCAAGCCCTGCTTGGCACGGGCCTTGTTCAAGAGTTGCCTGGCGAGCTTTTCAAGCTGGTCGCCATTCAAGTGCTCCGGGTAGTAAACGTACTCGTACAACGGGTCGTTGCCCTTGAAGCCGACGACGAGCGGTTCCGCGACGATCCCCACGGAGTTGATGAGGCTCTGAAAGTCCGTCGCGTGCGGCTCTTGGTTTTCCGAAACGCAGTCCCTGCTTCCGGCTTCCGCATCAGTCGTGTCGGAATCGGACCGCTGAGACCGCGGATCATGACTTGGGCCGTCGGCGGGGCGGTCCTCGCGCGAGCGAAGCGGCTTTCCGCACGGCGACGGGCCCCTCCGCGCCTCCAAGGCCCGCAACTCTCTTTCCAGCCACGCACGCTCGCACGCATGTTCCAAGACACTGTGGACGGCCCGCAAGCATGAGGTCATGTTGGAGGCCACGGTCGGTTGCGTTGCCGCTTTCACGGGCGGGAGGGAGTGGAGGAGTTCATCCAGCCGCCGGTCGGGAATGTGGCCGCAACCTAGACCGGCAATGGCGTCCGGCTCGCAGCCGATTTCGACGAGGGCCGTCTTCAGCCGCTCGCGCAACAGTTGCGTCAGGTCGGATTCGCCGCGGTGGTCCAAGACATCTTCCTTGAGCATCCCCGAGGGGGTCAACAGATTCAACCACCGCATCAAGGTCAACCCCTGCCGGTTGGAGCCTACCCCTTTGTCTTTCAGAGTTTTCTGGGAAAACACCGAGTCCTTGCCCGCCTGGAGAATCTCGGCGATTACGTGGTAGACGGTACGAGGCGAAGCGGAGGGTAAAGTTTTGGAGCAGCGCATCCGTGCGATTCCTGAGATTTCCCCCCATTAAACGGCAATCTTCAGGGCGAGTCAATAGCATCTTAGTGCGCAGGCTTGACCTATTGCAAAGACACGACTTGCAGCCGTCCGGCTGAGAATCCGTAGATGCACTGCTACCAACTCATGTTCGCCCTTTGTTTGCCGTGCTTGGCTTACGACTGCCACGAATTGTCTCCGTGGCGAGCCTGGTGCGCGCGTATTTGCCGTGAGCGGTGAGTGGCATGCCTTCACGCGGCCATCACAAGGTCGGGCGAACAGGACCAATGGCAACCGGCCGTGGGTAGGCATGTTGGCGCAGGCGCGTGACACAAAGCCGGACCACGCGCGCAGCAAACATGCCTACCCGCGGCCGGCCAGTCTTTTCCGGACTGTGCCAGGCCTTTGATGGCCGCGTGAAGGCATGCCACCCATGCCACCCTATTGCGTCATCTCCGCAAGTACGACAGTTATTGATTCGTCGCTCCGCAGATCCATGCTCTGTTGACGACGGTGTGCGACAGGATATCGCGCTTTCTCGCCGTTAGCCGATCCGTGTATGATAGGGTGACGCGCTTGCATGACTGCAACAAGATTGGCACTTGACTGACAAAATACTGATCTTGCACCGTTGACGGCATTGCGCGTAGAATAGCGCCTGGTTTGCGATGGATTGCATTATCACCAAGGCAAGGAGGCAAGAACATCATGTTGAAGATCATCGCCCGGCAGGGCGAGTACCTGTTGATCCGTGGCACCGCGATCCTGACCTTCGCCCGCGTGCGCGGAGAGAAGGTCGCCGTTCTCGTGGATGGGCCGGGTCGCTGTTGGCGACAGAAAGCGTTGGAGAAGATGCTCACGGCCAAACAGTATCAGCAGTTGATGTCCCAGATCCGCGGTGCCATCGCGCCGCGGGCCAAGTCCAAAGCGTCGCCACGCTAAGGACCGGCGAATCACACGCCCCAGAAAACGTCGCCGCTTTCGTCGGGCAAGTCCTTGTCCTCGACCCAAGCGTCCCAGCGGCTGAGAACTTTGGCCAGCAGCCGGCAGCGCCCGAGGGCCGGCACGCCGTCTTTCAAACGCAGGACCCGCTCGCGCAGGGCCGTCGTCTCCGCGTCCGGTTCCGCCAGCCGGGCCTTCAAGAGGATGGTTCGCGCTTCGCCGAGCCGGTTGCGGTTTCGGACCTGCATCGATTCGGCCTGCTCCAACATGGTCAAGGCCATAGTCCGCTGGGGCTGCAGCTTGGCGAGATACATCAAGGAGAAGTCCGCCAGGTCGCCGCGAAGACCGCTGCCGCCCTGTTCGCCCGCGGCCCGTTCCACCAGGTGCAGGGCGCTTGCCGAGTTGCCCAGGCGGCGATGGACTTCGCCCAGCGTGGCCAGGGCGCGGCACCAGACGCTGCTCTCCAAAGCCTCGGGCAAGGCCCCCTCCGTGACCCTCTCCAGCACGCGCCGCGCCTGTTGGAGCCGATCCTCGGCCAGCAGGTGATACCCATAGTGCTCGTCCAGAGCCGCAACGTCCGACCGATCGATGTCGGGATGGCAGCGTATGAATTCCAGCCCCTTCTGGATCCAAATCGTGATCTGCGGGTCTGGAACAAGGCCCGCGAACCGATAGACGGCCACGCGTCCGAGAATGGTCGAAAAGGAGTCGGGATCGGCATCCGGTTGTTGCAGGCCCTGGGAGTCGTCCAACTCGCCTTGACGGCTGCGGAGGACCGCATAAAGCCGGGAGGCCGCCTCCCACTGCGATTCCAGCAACGTATCCCATGCCTCCCATTGGACACAGATGCGCCGCAGCCGCTCGTGGGCCTCTTCATAGCGGCCGTCGTTGTATAGTTCGCGGACGCGGTTCAGCGATTGCAGCGCCGTAGGCGGACGGGGTCTGGCGGGTTCTTCAGGCGCGGGCATCTGTTGCCACTTCTCTTCGGCGGCAAACGGATCCGAGAGATCCAGCCGGCATCGGTCTTGGTGGTCCCACACGCCCGTCCAGTCGCAATGGTAGCGGCCATTCAGGCCCGAGAAGCGTTGTACGCACGAACCGCGGAGCCGCGCCCGGCCGGCGCCCGGCGGGGTCGTCACCGCCTCTTCAATGCTCTTCATGCCCGGCACGCGATGTTCCAGGGCGGCGGCGCGGTCTAGCGCGGCAAACAACCCCTGCTCTCCCAATTGGCTGAACCGCGTGTCCAGCTCGAAAAGTTGCTGACGCAGACGGAGAGGCTGTTCCCAGTCGACGCCCTGACGGCGGGCGAAGTCCTGATAGACGGCCAGCTTGATGGCCCAGTCGAGCGTTTTAGCCACCGCGCCCGGTCCCTGGGCCAGGCGGTCCAGGGTTTCCCGCAGGCGCCGGCAGGCCTCCGTCGCCCATACCGGCATCAAGGGATGATTCACGTGGCGTTCCAGTCGCCGCTGGATTTGCAGCTGGATTTGCAGCGCGGTCCAAGGTCGTCCCTCCACGTCTTCCGCCGTGGCGGTACAGGTCGTGTCCAGGGCGAACCGCCGCATGGCGTCCAGCGGATCGCGCAGCCGGATGCCCGCGCAGGGCCTCAAGTCGGCCTCGACCATCGCCACGACGAGGGCCGTCACTGCCGTCTTGAGCCACAGTGCGGTCTGCGAGCAAACGCTTTCCCCGCAGGCGATGTGCAGGCGGTGATAACCGCCGCCGCTCAGCGTTTCATCCTTGGTGTGGAAGATCCCGCGCGAAGAGGTCGCGTCGTGGGCAACGACCTGTTCCAGGTGGGCAACCCGCGGGGAAAGCATGAACTGGACGCCGGGCGAACGGTTGTCGAATCCGCCCGCGCCCGTGTAGATCAAGCGGCTGACCAGGTGCGGCATCAGCTCGTCGGGCAGCAGTTCCGGGTCCGCCCGGTGACCATAGCTCTCGTGCGCGGCCCAGGTGGTCGGATCGGCCGGACCATAGCCGACGTTCGAACGGCCCACGAATACCTGCCGGATTTCCGGGTCCGCGCTGGGCAGTTGCCGGGTAAGGTCTTCGAGGATGCGATCGCCCGCCAGGGCGTAGCGGCAGGCGTCCCAGGGATCGAGCACCTCGCAGGTCGAAAGTTCAGGATGCATGCCGGTATCGAGATAGAACCGGCTGCCGTTTTGCAGGAAGATCCCGCGCGACTCCTCTCCGCGGAGGTGCGGCAGGGTGCGGCAGGCCAGGTCCATGAGAAGCGAAGTCGCCCGTTGCGGGTCGACTCGGGTTCCCCCGGCGCCCAGAGCGGCGAAGGCGTATTCGGTCTCCAACCCGAACATGCGCTGGGCCACGACTACTGCCCTCCGGATTGCTGGGTCGCTTCGAGAAACGCGCGAGAATCGCCCGACAAGGCGCGGCGGATGGCCTCGTCGGCGGCGCGGAACAGGGATTCGCCGGCCTCGCGGACCTGGTTCACGTCGCCGCCCGCCGGACCTTCCGCCGGCGGGTTCTGGGTCTGGACGGCGTCCTCAGCAGGATGCGTGCGAAACAACATGGCTTGGTTCTCCTTGGGTTTGGTGGTCGTTTTCAGGTAATGGTTTCAATGCTTCCAGGGTGTCCATGACGCCGGGCACGTCCTGACCGTCGCCGAACGCAGGGCCGGCCAGCGTGCGCGTCAGCCCGAGCGGATCGGCCATCTCCAGCGTGCGCTGATTGGGCCAGCCCCAACGGCCGGGGACTTTCACGCTGATGTAGTCCCAGTCCATGCGGCTGATGCCCTTCGGGCCAACCTGGCAAGAGCATGGCGCGGGTGAAAGCCCGCGTATCGTCCGGCGGCTCGTGGACCAGGCGTTCGATCGCGCCGGGGGTGGCGATTGGTTCCACGACGCCGGCCTTTTCATAGAGCCAGTACAGCCCCTCGTCGGGGTCAAGACTGCTATAGACATGGTCCAGGTGTTTCAACTGCGGCGATGCCCAGGTCAGCCCGGGGTGCTGCTCGATGGCACGATTCAAAATGAACAACTTGAGGACCCAATCCAGCCGGCCGGCCAGGGCGGGCAGGTCGCCGGCATGCAGTTTTTCCAGGGTATCGGTGGCCAGCACGAGGATTTCCTGTGCCCGCGGCACGATGCCCTCGCACCCGCCCGCCGCCACAAACTGCCGTGCCTCTTCCAGGAACAGCAGTTGCCACTCGACCGCCGTCAGGCGTTGACGGCAGGTCGTGCGTGCCCTGGCGCAAAGCGTGGGATCGTGGCTGAATCGCCGCACCGCGTCGAGCGGATCGTCCAGGATCAGTTGTCCCGGCGCCCGGCCGGCCTCGATCATTGCCAATACGATCTGCATCATCCCACTTTTCAAGACGCAGGCGACGTGACAAAGGTTCGAGTCGTAGAAGATGCAATGCAGACGGGCCAGGCCCGAGTCCCGCGCGGAAGTCTTGCCCTGGCCCGGCAGTCCGCAGAGCGGCTCGTTGCGGCTATTGACCAGCGGGCGGTAGTAGGTGGTCGGCAGGCCGGTCATGGTCTCGAAGAAATCCGCGCGCTGGGAAAGCTGGTAGGCCGCGGCCGGCGCCCCATTCTCGGCCCCCACCTTCCCTTGGCCGGCAAACACGATGCTCGTGGCCTGGTACGAAGCCAGCAGGGCCTGGTAGTGCAGCTTGCGATGAAACAGGTCGTCCCAGGTGCGGCGGGAAAGCAGGAAGTTCAGGTGACTGCCGTAGGAGTTGTCCAGGCCGTCGGAGTTGTTCACCAGGACTTGGATGCGTTGGCCCGCCGGCAGGCGCGAGTTGGCCTGCTGCTGGGCCTGCCGCGCGATGCGGAGCATGGCGTGCCAGGCGGCCACGTAGTCGAAGGCGCTGGTGACCTCGGGGATGCACAGTTCCAAGTGGTTGAGATCGATATAGACGCAGCCGCCGTTGGCAGGCAGAAACTTCCGACCCCAGTCCTGCGACAGGGAGTCGTCTTTCGCGTCATATTCGCTGAACGACACCTTGCTGCCACCAGCGTACGCCGTGGAATACTTGCTGGGGCTGGTGTCGAGTCCGCCCCAGTAGGACGACTGCGGAACACCGGCAATCTCGCGCAGCAGCAGCCGGGACGCCTCGTGCCCGCTGCCATAGCGGGACTGCAGGCCCTCGATGAAATTTCCCAGTTCCACGTCGGCGCCGATCACCTTCGGCACGCAGCCTTTGCTGCGCCGGCCGCGCTGCCCGGTGGTCGTGTTCGGTTCGTCGCGTTTCATACGGAGATCACCTTTCATGTCGTTTCTCCGGTGGCATGCCTTCACGCCGGGTACCATGTACTCATGGTCGGCGGGTAGGCATGTTTCTTGCCTGGCAGGACATGCCTATCCGCGTACCGCGTGAAGGCATGCCACCCTCTTTTCGTCTGTTCCTAACCTTGGTTCAAGTACCGATGGGCGCGGCCCACGTGGCGGACAACCGGCTCGACGGCCACCACGTCGATGTCTTGCGGGAGGTCCGTCAGATAGACGCGGGCATTCTGCGGCGTGAGCATCGTGCCCATCCGCTCGATGGCAGCGGAAATCGCCTCGTCGAGGTCCTGGTGCTGCAATCCGGCCTCTTGCCGACGCACGTCCCGCAAGAAGGCCCGCTGCCGGGCTGCGCGGCAGATCTGTTCGATGGCGCGCCCGCTCAAGAGTTCGCGGGCAGCCACCGCGCGGGTCTTGCCGTCGCGGAACTTCAGCGTGCAGAGCTGGTTCTCGGCGTTGGGCGAGAAGAGCCGCGACACGGCGTTTTCGATCATGGCCTGCCGCGTCTCGCCCGACGATTGCCCGTTGGCGTGGTACGGCAACGACTCCGGCAAGTGGACGTGAAAGATCTCTTTGGCTCCGCGCAGGTCCGGGCGCCCGACCTGGATTTCCAAGTCGGAGATCCGCTCGAGGAGGGCCGGATCAACGAGGTCTTTGCGGTTGGTGGCGCAGATCAAGGCCACGCCGTCGCGGCTGGTGAAGCCGTCGAGTTCGGCGAGCAGCGCCGCGAGGAACTTGTCGCCGTGATGGCCCACCGCGGAACCGCGGATCCGGCCGGCACATTCGATCTCGTCCATGAAGAGCACGGCCAAGCCGTCCTGGGCCGCCTCGCGCAGCGACTGGAAGCAGTGGCGGATGTTCTGTTGAGTCACACCCACGTACGGGTCTTCCCATTCCGATGGCTTGACCACGGCGAAACGGCACTTCCGGCCGCTGCTGCGGGCGACCTCGGCGGCGGCCACGCGGGCCATGAGCGTCTTGCCGCAGCCCGGCGGACCGATCATCAGCACCGAGCGGCGGCCGGTCAGGCCGTACATCTTCGCCTTCTCGGGCGCGACCAGGGTCGTGGTCAGGGCCGCGAGGAGGGCATCGAGGTTGGCCTGCTGGCCGCCCACCTGCTCCGCGCGGACGGTGGGCACGTCCTCCATCAGGTATCGCCGGCCGGCCGTTCGCTCAAGCTTCTCGTAAGCCATCCAGGCGGCGCGATCGATGCGCAAGCTGTCGCCCTCCTTCAATTCCGCGTCCACCAACGGGCCGGCGGCGTCCAACACCAGTTCGTCGTCGCGGCAGCGGACGACCAGCCGGCCGTCGCCCGTGCGGCGGCTGAACGTTGCCGTCTCTCCCACCTGCGGAAACTGGTTGAAGGCTTTGGCCACGACTGCCGTCAGACTCTCATTGAGAAACACCAGGTCGCCCGGAACTAAGGAAGACGGATCGAACGTCTTCGGCCAGATTCACCAGGCGGCGGGCGTTGGCATGTTGCACCATGACCCGCTCGACCGCTTGCTCGCCCGTGCTCAGCGGGCGCAGGTATACACCGACGTGCCAGGGCGGCGCCGTCACCTTGTCGAGCAGCTCCTTGAGCTGCTGAAGGTTCGCCTGGGCCTCCGTCAACCCTTGACGGAGCCGCTCGGTTTCTTCCAGGAGCGTGCGGTCCAGCCGCTCCGCCAGACCGGCATCCTGGGCCCGCGCGGCGGCGAGGATCCCGCACTTTTCGTCCAAGGTCGGGGCGTCGTCGCCCACGGCACGCAGGCGGCGCATGGCGTTGAGAACTTCCCGGACGGGGACTTCGAGCGTTCGCGACATGGAGTCATCCTTCTTATTCAAGGGTTCGTGATCCAACCGGCACTGTGTTTGCATCGGCATCCAGGATGTGGAAGCCACGCGCAGCCATCCTCCCCCGGTCCCAGCCGAAGAGATTCCAATGGACGCTCTCGGGCGACCGACAACCGGTGCTGAGGACCAAGGCCACGCTGTAGGCCCGCGGGAACACGGCCCGCTGCAAGGCCACGTCCTGCGTGCTGAAGAAATCGCCCGTGGCGGTTCCTTGGGGACACCGCTTGCGGACGGCGGGCGGACAATCGTCGCACCAGGCGTGGGCCGGATGAGTGTGCCACCAGCCGACGTACACTTCACCCCGATTGCGCAAGGACCTTGCCGCGTCCGCGGCGGCCCACGTTTCCGGGGTGAACGTGAGACTATCCAACTCCTCCACGGCATGCCGCGCCGGGACCTGCGCGGTCACCTCCAGGAAGAGTTCTCCCGAACGGGCATCCCGCTGCAAGTGCCCCAACAGGATTCCGCCCGTCTCCTTCTTCCCCGCCCGTTGCATCAGCTTCACGGTCTCGTCCAGTACGGTCCTGGGCACGAACACGGGCATGCAATCTTCGCTGGGCGTGCCGCTGGGCGCCGAGGTTGCCAGCCGCTCGTCGATGGGCTGCTCCACGACGGGCATCACCTCGGCAACGGGCCTGACGGAGAACCTCCCCGCGGGCGCAGGCGATGGCTCCTCGGCAGGTGCGTAGGCGCAGACCAGGTACTGAAACAACTCGCCGCGGGCCAGCGTGCCGTCGCGAACCAGCTCGATCGAGGCCGCCCGGGCCGCGGCCGCGAAGTGGGACAACGGCACGTCGAATTCATCCCTGTCGCCGTTGTCCCATGGAACGACCGCCTTCAGGGCCTCGACATACGGGCTACCCAGCAGGGCGCTCCAATGCGGTTCGATCCATGTGCCCTCCGTGCCGAAAACAATCGGCTCGGCCCGCCGCCCGCGGAGCGACTCGAACCGCGCCCACTCCAGCACCGGCTCCCAATCGGGCTCGATGGGCAGGCTGCCAAGGTGCTCTACCGGTTTGTTGCGGTAGAGTTCCAATGTGTATCGGTACTGGCGGTGCTTTTCGTGCATGAGCGTGTGACTTTCGATAGAATGTCGTCAGGAAATCCGAAATCCTAACAACGAAATCCGAAACAAATCACAAATACGAAATACCAACGACCGAAACGAGCTGATCCAGAACGTTTCGAGCATTTCCTCTTTTGGATTTTGCATTTGTTTCGGATTTCGAGTTTCGGATTTCGGATTTGCGGTGAGCTCGAGCCCGCCTGGATGTTGGGCTGCAGCACGACTTCGTCGTTCTCTTGGAGCACGTCGCCCACGACCTCGCTGGCGTGCAGGTGACGTCCTTCGCGCTCCAGGCGGAGGTGGTAGGTCATCGCGCGCCCCTCAACGTCGTTCCGCGGCAGGTTCATGCCGCCGGTCACGAGCCCTTCAACCAGCTCGCCCACGGTAGCGTCCGCGGGCACCTCGTCCACGTGGACGAGCTTCTGCCGCGAGGTGTCTCTCGCCGTCAGCGAGATCCCCTTCGGCCTCTTTTCCAAAACAGCAACCATCGTCGTTCCTTTCGTTTCGAAATGGTGATCCAGGTAATGGTGATCCAGGCAATGTCTACGAGGACCAGCCTCGCATGTCCAAGTACTCTTGCGCAAGCCGCTCGTCGCCCAGCGATTGGACCTCGCGTGCGGTCAACCGGCATGCCAGCGAGAGAGCAACCAACGCACGTTCCAGCGCCAAGGGGCCCGGCTGTCGGCCCAACGGCGCTTCCCAACGATACGACGGCAACCCGCCGCTCGTTGCGACTGCCGCCCGTGCCATGCGCACGGCCCGGCAACCTTCCAGCAGCAACGATTCCACGGCCCGCTGCGCGATCACCGACTCGCCGGGGCCTTCCAACGAGACGGCGAGCCGAAGGAAGTCGTCTACGGTGCGTTCCAAGGCGGCCTGGCAGAACATGTCCGGCACGTCCAACTGCACCATCAATCGGCCGTCGCCGCGATCCGCCGTGGGCCAATGGCCCTGTCGGCATCGCTCGGCCAAGTCTTCCTCTATCGAGTGGCCATCTTGGCTCGTAGAAGCCCGACGCGCAAGCGAGGAAAATGCCTTCCTGGCTGACCCGCACGCGGGCACCCCGTCGGGCTTTGAAGCAGGGCCCGCGGCGGACTCAGCCACTGGCGTAGCCGATCGGCTGACCGAAGCCGCCTGGGCCAGCCCCGCAAACACCTCGCCGAGCCGCTCCTCCAAATCCGTCTCCTCCTCCAGCGGAATCTCCGCCACCAGCGGAATCTCCGCCGCCAGCACCAGCCGCCGCGGGTCTGTTTTCCAGGGCGAACTTCACGCCGCCCGCCAGCGAGGCGTTGACTTGCAGCAACCGGCCGAATGCCTCCCTGGCCAGATTGCGATGGCCCCAAAGGCCGCGGAATGAGGCTGCAGCCAACAGCCAGTCGCCGTCCAATCGCAGACTCACCAATAAGGGCACGGTCCCCGGTAATGCGTGCTCCCACCGGCCGCGGCCGGCTACGGCGACCTGGCCTGCCTGTCGATGCAGCCACTCGTCAATCCGGGTTTCGTGTTCTTCGGCAAGGTAGATCATGGCGTTTCCGAAAGTTCCTTGAGCTGAAGGCTAAGCGTCCGGCGTTTCAGCGGCCGGCGATCTACGGGAAAGCGGTCCTGATGGTTGCGGCACCACTGCGCGGCATCCGGGTTCAAAGCATCATGCGCAGCCCAGTTGTGGTAAGTGATGATTTCATAACATTGATAGAGGAGGTCTACCAACTCCGTGCCGGGGCCGATGTGCCCGACGCAAATCCACGGTGGCCGAATGTTCGGATGCCATACGTGCGGCGGATCGAACCAGGTCAGGACCTCGGCCGGTTCGACGCGGCGAAGGTAGTCGGCAGGAAAGGCGATTCCCAAGCGAAAGTCCGCGGCCTCGACGACCTCGTCGCCCGACGTGCGGACCAGCCCTTTGCAGCCGAACCGCACCATGTAGTGGTCGGGCGGATCGCCGCCATTGGGCATTGGAAACAGTTCCAGCAGGTCGCTCTTGTCAGCCAGGGCCATCCCCTGGGCGAACTGCTGCTGGAGGAAGCCTTGTAGAACCCGATCATTCATCGCCGATCTCCCCTGTTCTCGTTAGACAGCCCAACTCGATGTGACGTTCGCCTCGCGGCCCACGCAGCGTGACCACGTCGCTCGGCCTGAATCCCAGGCTGGCCAACAGAATGTCCGGCCGACGTCCGTTGCCCATCGGCACCGGCAGCCACTCAAAGCGGTCGAAGCCGCCCGCTTCCAACGATGCAGCGCACTGCGGACAACGCCGCTGACGGCTTGGTAGGCGCCGGGCCAAGCGGGGCTGCATCAACTTGGCCTGGCCGCAGGTCGGACAGACGAGCTTGTTGACAAAGCGGTGCCCTTCCATTCCCACGCGGCAGCCGGCGTCGGTGGCCGTCGCGCAGGACGATTCCACCAGGCCGTGCAATGTCAGCGATTCAATCGGTTGCAGTAAGCGCTCGATATTCCAGGTTTGGTGATCGAAGCGACATCGCAGGTTTCGGCGGAAACTGGTCACGTAGTGTGTGTGATGGCGGAGGCCGACTAGGACCTGACGGCCAGCGAGGAGGTTCTCCCTTTCTCCGGCGAGCAACTTGCCGCACTCGATCGCCGAAAGCCCGGCCGCTACTGCGCCTAGGGCCGCTGGGGCGTTCGTGGCCGCGGACCCGGCGGCCACCGGGCTGCACGGGTACTGTTGCTCCAACGCCGCATAGTCCGCATTGCCCCACGCGCACTCCAGGCAAGCGGCGTCCTGACTAGGAATATAGACGTTTACCCGAGCCAAAAGGTTCGCGGCATCGACGGCCGTGTCGATCCAGGGAATGCCCAAGCGCCACGCGGCCTGATTGACATACTGCCGAGCTGCCCGCGAGTCGAGCCCGGCCAGGATCACGTCGCCGCGCAATCGCCCCAGCGGAATGTTCTCCACCCTGGCACGAAGCGGGGCGACGTCGAGCGCCGGGTTGATCCGTCTTAAGCGCCGGGCCTGCACACGGACCTTCGAGCGGCCCACGTCGCCGGATGAAATTTCCTGGCAGGCGAGGTTCTTGGGTTCATATTCATCGAAGTCCACCAGGATCATCCGGCCCACGTTGGGCAATCTGGCCGCTAGCCCAGCGAGGTGTGAGCCGATATTGCCCAGACCGATCAGCACGATGGTCTTGAGGCGGCGCTGCTGCGTTGAAATTTCCTTGCTGGCGTTCATGATCGGATGTTTGCAAAAGTCAAAGTGGATTACTCATCAGGGTGGGCTTTAGCCCGCCTGCATGGATAGGCGGGCTAAAGCCCACCCTACCAAGGTTAAAGCGTTTCCGGGGTCCAGCGGTAACCCGTGTCCAGCGGCGTCGGCTGGTCGCACAACGCGCAGGTCGCGGAGTAGGTCCAGCAGGGCAACTTGTCGTTCTGATGATGCCATGTCCCGCAGTGGGGATTGGGGCATTGGACGGCCGTTTCACCGTGGCGGAGCGGCTGCTTGCACCGCGGGCAGACCATCGGGCCCTGCGCGGCTGGAAATACCGTGGCCCGCGCGGGTCGCTCCAGCGAGAAGTAATAGCGCCGCCACTCGCCCGACCCGTTGTCGCTCAGCAAGATCTCGTCGCGGTCGCGAAGTACTCGAGTGCCGAGAACCAACAACTGGCCGTTGACGCGGACATTGCCGCCGACCCGTGAGAGGAGGACCCATTGATCCTGCTTGCCCGAGCGGCGGCGGACGACCAGGACCGATGGCCGGCCGGAGTCCGCGCCGCTGCCATCGGAGGGTGGCGAGAGCTGCCGCCGGGCTAGTTGATGGTGGTCGCCGTCCAGGGGTACGATCGTCCAATCCTCGTTCGCTTCCAAGCGTGTCCAAAGATGTGCCATGGGATTCGGTGCTCCTTGATTTCCTTATTTTCCGGCCACCCTATATCTAAGACGCTTTTCGAGTGGTTTTGGCTCACTACACGCACGAGATTTTGGATTCTTCGCTCTATTCGACGGCTTCCGGCCGAGTGATCTCTATCTCACGCTTGGCGCTTATGATCATTTTGACGTGGCCACGGCTCGGAACGATGCCGATCACGATTGGGTCGCCGATGCCCGGGATGTCAAGTTGTAACACGCAATACTCGTGATCCCCGCCGATTACGGTGATCTTGCAACCCGTCGGACCTTCACCGACGACGACTTGCCGTGGGCCGGGAGTGATGTGTATGCCAGCGGCTATTTCGACCAGGAGTTCGAACTTTCCGCCAAGACGCACAACAGCTATGACGACGGGTTCCGGCGTGCCCGGAAAAGAAAGCTGCACTCGCGCGAGGTTCGTCGTCGATTCGAGCAGCGCGGCGGTAAGGAGGAGCAACTTGTCGCGGTTGAAAAGCACTATTTCGCCAAGGCGACGGTTCACTGCCAGGCCCCGCGGCCTGATTCCGATGTCGTTGTTCCTTTGCGCACCCTTGCCCGCGAATGTGGGGGTAGTTTGCACGGTTTTCTTTCGCCTCCTGCGTCGTTGGGTTGATTGGGGATGGTTGGGGATGGTTGGGGATGGTTCGGATCGGTTACGACCAGCAACTGCAATATAAGTGAAAGGGCCGATCGTTTTATTCAAGGACGGTTGCCGTCTGATCCTGAGCGTAAGAGTATATGACCGCGCGAACCGGCCTCGATCGGATTCGGCTCGGGTCACACGATCGCCACTGCTTGAACTGGCAAAAAATGTCGTTGGGATTGGAACTTGCCTCCCTTTGCATCGTCGGTAAATCACATGCACTCTGTTGTCAGTCACAGGACCGCATGTACGACTTTATGGTGAAACCACGATGAGCGCCCGTGTTCGGAACCTGAATCGCGCCGGTATTGATTGATTGCCGTCAACCGTTTCCAAGAGTCGCCAGTCTCTTGCCGTCAAGGCGCGGCGTAAACGGTGGATCAGATTATTAAGCGTATGCCGCTTCATGTTCAGGGCTTTCATCGCGTCGGAAACTAAGCGGAAACCAACGATTCCATCCTCGCCCGGCGGACCCGATGCAGCAAAGAGGAGGAGGTCGGTTAACCGTTTACTCAGAATAAAGGGGGAATCGCCGCCGATCGAAATCTCACCACCGGCAGGCGCCAAGCGTCGCACAACTAACGTCTGGACGGGCTTCGCGAGTTGTTTCAGGATTTGATCCACCTCGGCCGATATTCCCCAGTCCGTCAATCTCATCGTAATTATCCAGGTTCTGTTCGCGCAGCGCGACCAACGGGCCGAGCTGCCCTTTCTCCACTTGCCTTCTCTGAAAGGCTATCGGAAGTTCGATCGAAAACTCGACCGGCTCGGCCGCTCGGCTGCCTTTGGCACGGCCCTGTTTGTCGATGTCGACTCAACGAGGGGTCGTCGAATTCAGGGATTAGCCGGGGACGCAAGCGGGAAATGTGTAATCGCTGGCATCCTTTTCCGTTACCCACGGATTGTTTCCCGGCGAACAAGGCAGCCCCTCGTGGAGCCATTACCGATTTGTTCAACCCGATGCGATACAAACACTTACGGCACTGCTCGCACTGCTGCAAGAGCATGTTCCGGGGATGCGGTTCCCACAGCGAGTTGTCCCGGCAAGATGCCGCAGCCAGAGGGACCGACGAAGATTTTTGTTGACAGTGAACACTGCCAGAATAATTCGCAACAATTCAGAGCTGGATGCAGTTCGATGACCTATGGCATTACCGTACAACGACTTATACCGCGCGGGATGAAATGCCCCGTTGGATCTCGCGGGATTCTTCGCAGATCGCTTGCACGCGTTTGTTCAGCCAGCGCTTTCAATCTCGGCTTTAGCCGGAATCCTCGCGGAATCTCCGGCCTAAAGCCGAAAATGGGCAACGCACTTGGCGACTTGCGGCCGTGACGTCGCCCGGTTGTTCACGTCGGCGACGTGCCAGGGCCCGCTATTGACGTTCAGTTCGCAATGACATGCCGATACGACTTGCTCCTTCCTCCAGCTTGCGAATTCTCGCGTGTGGGGCTGAATATTTCGTTGCTAGAAGTCACTACATAGAGGCCGTGCGCGTCGCGTCGCCTGCGCCAGGCGTGGTAAGATGGTTGGATAGGCAAGGAGGGGATAACGATGGGCACCGCGTTCCGTAATAGCAGCCATTCCGAGGTCGAGCAGTACAACGCCATGGACGAGCGTGAATTCCATACGGAAATCGGCAAGTGCATTCCGGCGGTTTGGGGTTGCATTGCCGCGGTTTGGGGACTGAGCGAACGCGATCAGCGACGCGTGGTGGCCAAAGTAGTGCGAGGTGTTCAGCGGCTACACCGACTGGGTGAGTTGAAGGCATTGCGGGCGGGCGCCCCGTTGCTCTCGCGTTTGCAGCGGATGGCGCACCGTGCCGCAGCGGGCATGAAGATGATGGCATACGAGGCAGCAGCCTGCCGCGTTGCCCGCTGGTGGCACATCTCTGCGCGCGGTGGCGAGCGGCGTTTCGGGCCGCCGCGGCAAGCAAGAAACGAGAAGCCTACAAACTGGACTTCAAACCGCCTGAAGACTTCGGAAAATGGTTCCTCGGCGCCGTGTTCCATGAATTGCTGGAGTTCCGGGCAGTCTGTTGGGAAAAGGCATTGAACCGCATCCTGCGTCCTTGGAAATTAAAACCGGCCAACCGCGAGGCAATTATCACGCGGGCCGTCGGTCAAGCATCGATCTTGGCCGCGGACTTGGCCGTGGCTGAAAAATTCGATCCCACACCAAACCCCCGCGGCTGGTTCCGGTCCGTCGTCGCCAAGCAGGCAATCGCCGAGAGCCTGGCAACTGCACACTGGGATGAGATCAGTGGCTACGTGGCAAACCGACTTCACCGGCCGAAGGATGATCCGGACGTCGAGGATATCATGCTGAAGCTGTTGGAGCGTGTCGTCGAGCGGGGGAATTTACGTGACGTAGAGAAATGTCGGGCTTATTTGTATGGTGTCGCATCGAATCTGGTCCTCGAGTACTTCAGGACGATAAATCAAGACCTGCCGACCGAAAAAATCGATGGCTACGGCACCCCCGGCCATGCTGACGACACGGAAATCCGTCTGCGCCAGGAGGACGCGATCGCCAGGGCGATCGTGCAGATCATGTACCCGCGGACGGAGCGGTTCCTGGTCCGCGCGGTTTACATATTCGGTTATCACTGGACCACCGAAAATGGGAAACTGCCGCAGACACCGATTCTCGAACTGCTATCGCTGACGCAACCGACAGTAAGCCGCAAGCGAAAGCAGGGGTGGCAAGAGTTCTGCCGGCGTATTCGTCAGGAGGTTGCCGGCGATCCGGTTCTATGCCGCCGCTTACCAACTTCCAATTCGATACAGCCTGGCTGCCCGGCGATGCCGGCCGAGGAGGCGCAGCTCCTGGCATTGATGTTTACGGCCACTGAACGTCTCTGCCAAAAGTCGGAAGAGCACATGCAGGTGGCTTGGGCGCTCTGGTGGGGGCTGCGGGCATATCCGGCAACAGGCATGTTCCCCGCCCACAATCCGCTTCCTCAAGAAGACGCGGTCAAGAGTACTGCCAGACTGTTGAAAAAGCCGATCGAATACGTGCAGCAGTTGGCACGCGAAGCCAGCGAAACGTGGGAGGCGTTGCTGGGCGAACCGCAACGCCCTGCTGGAGGGTCGTCTTTCCCCGACGACGGACCGGACCCGGAGCCGTTGTGCCAGTGGCGAGAATACGCTCGGCAGCGGCTCAGGGGATTGCGATGTGTTGAAGTACAGGCACTGTTGAAGACGCTTGTGGCAAGAGAACTGCGACAAGACTGAGGCTCGGCGCGCGGCATCGCGAAGCGCAGCCGCGCGGCCCGGCCCTCTGAATAGGAGTGAAATATGTTGGTTCTTTCGCGTAAAATGGGAGAGTCGGTCATCGTTGGAAACGACATATCGGTGATTGTAATCGGGGTCCACGGTGCCAGGGTTCAGCTTGGATTCGAGGCACCCGGTGAGGTCCCGATATATCGTTCCGAAGTTTTGGCCCGCATGACGGGCACCGTGGAATCGCCGCGAATGCCTGCGGCCGCCGTGCCCAGCCAACGGGCTGCCAATGCGGAGCAAGTTGCCCCGTTCGGTTGTCCCTTGCCGACGTCCCCGGCGCCCAGCATGGCGCAGATCGCCCGGCGGGAAGCGCTCTCACCACTTCCTCCGCGGCGGGCAAGCGACACCGCGAAGCGGCGGACAGGAATTCCAGCAATAAAGCGCCCAGTGTAGTGTATCCGTTGGTCCCCGGACAGAACTGGGGCCGGTATGCGATTTGTGGCGTGCTGCCCGGCGGTAAATCGGGAACACTCTATTGGGCCAAGGACACGGATCTCGACCGCGAGGTCGTCCTCAAGGTCTTGCAGGTGCAGACGCCGTCGGCCGCGCGTGGGCACAAGTTGCAAGCCCGCCTTCGCCATTCCCACGTCTGCCCGGTCTACGACATCGTGCAAGTCCAAGGAACGTGGATCATCGTCTTGCCCTTGATCCAGGGGAAATCGCTGGCCAAGACATTGGAGGGAACGCGCTGGTCCCTGCGCCACGCGGCCGAGCTGGTTCAAAAACTAGCGATCACCGTCGAGGAAATCCATGCGGCCGGGGTGGTCCATGGGGATGTACGGTCCAGTCATATTCTGCTCGATCCCGTAGCGGAGCCGTACCTGATTGGATTTGGATCGGCCCGGCATATTCTGGAGGCGACGGATGCTGCTGAAACAGCGTTTGGAGATTTGACGGAAGCCGCGTCGTCGCGCGGACGGGCCGGATCCCCGCACGGACGTCCAAGGCTTGGGCCGGGTCCTGCACGAGTTGCTGGTCGGCCCTCCGCGCGCTTTGCGCGGAGAGGCTGCGCAACGGGTAGGCGCGCGGACGGAAGCGGCCTCACGGCTAAGAGCCATTTGCCGGAAGGCGCGGGCCGAAGATCCTGCCCAGCGGTATCAATCGGCCCGCGAGATGGCAGAGGCGATCGGCCAGTATCTGCAAGACAGCGATGACACCGCACCTGCTTCTTTGCGGATGCAAGACAAGAGTGCCGACGGACTCTTCCGCGGCGTGCTCGAGGCGCAGAGCGAGGAACAGTTTGACGCTGCCATGGACGAGTACTTCCGGCGGCAACGCCTAGCCGCCTGGACACCCCGCCGGGCAGAATGGCTGGCATCCTTGCTCGGCGATTCGCCAAGCGTCCCGACGTCGGCTGATCCATGATCCGGACAGGCGCCGCGGCTAGGCGGCATCTTCCATCCGGCGCACCTCTCGCAAGGCCGGCAAGGCTTCCTCCAGGCGTTGATAGTGGGCGGCCAACTCGGGGTCGTCGAGGGCCATCTCCTCCAGCAGCTTGGCCAGTTGCTCATTGCTCCATCGGCTTTCGGCCGATGCGCCTAGCAACCGGCTCGCTGCCAACGCCGCCATCCTCTTGAATACGAGCATGGGACACTCCATTGTTAGAGAAAGGTTTCAAGCACCGCGCACTTTAGCGAAACGCGCGCCGTGCTTCAAGGCCAATTCTTTTCGATTTGCCCAAGGCGGCGCCGCCCCCACTTGACCGCGGCCGCTTGCTGAAACAGACTTGAGCAAGATCGAAACACCCCAACGCCAACACCCAAGGATACAATTCATGAGCCTCTTGAAGACGAGAATGTTGCGCCGTCCGGCAATTGTCGCCCTTGTTTGCAGCTTGGCACTGCTAGCCGGCACGCCGGGCGGGGCCGCCGGCCCCACGAAAAAGCCGGCTCCTTTGAAGGTCTACACCGACCCGGCGCAGGTCGATGTCGACTTCCAGTTTCAGGGGGAATACACGGGCGAGGTCGTCGAGCCCGACGGGGTCAAGACCCGCTTGGGCGCCCAGGTCCGTGCGCTGGGCGACGGCCTCTTCCGCACCATGTTCTTTGCCGGCGGCCTGCCCGGCGACGGCTGGGACGGCAAGACGATCATCCAGAAGACCCCCAGCACCGACAACACCACGCCCACCGACGCGAAGCTTGAGGGCGACAAGGTCGTCATCGACCAGGTCTACAAGGGCACGGTCGACGGCCGGACGCTCGACGGCCGGACGGACCGCAATGTGAAGTTCCAATTGAGGCGGATCGACCGCAAGAGCCCGACGCTCGGCGCCCGGCCGCCGGCCGGGGCGATCGTCTTGTTCGACGGGACCAATGCCGAGGCGTGGGAACACGGCAAGCTGACCCCGGAGAAGACGTTGGCGGTCGGCGCGATTTCGAAGCGCAAGTACCAGGACTTCACGCTCCACGTGGAATTCATGATCTCCTACGTGCCGCACACGCAGTCGATCTACCAGCGGCCCAACAGCGGAGTCTACCTGCAGGAACGCTACGAGATCCAGATCCTCGATTCCTTCGGCGTCGTGATGGGCCAGCACGATTGCGGCGTGCTCTACGCGCAGATCACGCCGGCGGTCAATATGTGCTATCCGCCGCTGGCCTGGCAGACCTACGACATCGATTTCACGGCTGCCCGCTACGACGCGACGGGTAAGAAGACGAAACTCGCCCGCTGCACCGTGAAGTTCAATGGCGTGACGATCCTCAATGACGTCGAGATCCTTCATTCGACGCCGGGTGGAATTGCCGAAAGCCCCGAAGCCAGGGGGTTTTATCTCCAGGCCCACGGCCTGCCGGTGTTCTTCCGCAACATCTGGATCGTGGAAAAGAAGCCATAGGGATGAAAACGATGTTGAGCCTGGCCGGCGCACGGGTCCGCCGCACCGCCTGTAAACCACTTTGCGGGTTCTTGACGGCGATCGGCTTCCAAACTAAGATCGGACATCGAGATTTTCATCAATCTAATCGAGAGGAGAGACCATGCGTTTTATCGTGCTGGGAATGGTTGCAACGTTCGCAGGCTTGATGGCGAGCGAGGGGGGAACGGCTGCCGAAGGCGGCAAGAACGATCCGCAACTCGGCAAGGTGCGGCACGTCGTGCTCTTCAAGTTCAAGGAAGGCACCACCGCCCAGCAGCAGAAGACGGTTGAGGACGCCTTCCGCGAACTGCCCAAGAGGATCCACGAAATCGTCGAGTTCGAGTGGGGCACCAACATCAGCCCGGAGAATCGCGCCGAAGGCTTCACCCATTGTTTCCTGGTAACGTTCAACGACGCCAAAGGCCGCGATGCGTATCTCCCGCATCCGGCCCACAAGGCGTTCGGGAAGGTACTGAGGCCCTACCTCGACAAGGTGCTCGTGATCGACTTCGTGGCCAAGAACTGATCCGATCTCGCGTGCAACAAAGTCGCCCTACAACCCGAGGTCCCTACAACCCGAGGTCAACGTGCAGATCCAACTCGCGGCCCGCTCGTACGACCGACATGGCAAGGTGACGACGGTCGATGCCACTGCCGGAGAGCAGGCGGTGGAGGTCGTCGATGCTGTCCACGAGCCGCCCGCCTACGGCTACGATCAGGTCGCCGGGTCTCACGCCCGCCTCTGCCGCCGGTCCGCCCGGTTCCACGGCGACGACCTCGACCGCCCGTTCGCCGAGCAAGTCGAGATCGACAATCAGCCGCCGGGGAAGGGTAGTTACGGCGGCAGTAATTCCCAAATGCAGACGACGCACGCGTCCGTGAGACAGCAGTTCGCTGATCACCCACCGGGCCGTGTTGGCAGGTATTGCAAAACCGAGCCCTTGGGCCATGGCGATGATCGCCGCGTTGATGCCGACCACGCGACCGCGGGAATCGACCAGCGGCCCGCCGGAGTTGCCGGGGTTCAGGGGGGCCGAGTGCTGGATAATGTTCTCGATCAGCCGGCCTTCCTCGCCGCGCATGGTGCGGTTCAAGGCGCTGACGATACCGGTGGAGACCGTCGATTGGAAGCCGAAAGGGCTGCCCATGGCGATCAGCAGTTGCCCCACGCGCAAGGCGTCTGAATTGCCCAAAGGGGCGAACGGCAAGTCCCGCGCAGCCAGGCGAATCAATGCCAGGTCGGTGGCCGGGTCGTCGCCGACGACTTGGGCGTCCAGCCGGTCGCCGTCCGCCGTAGTGGCCGTCAGTCCGGCATGGTTGCCGACGACGTGGCTATTGGTCAGACCGTAGCCATCGGGGGTTACCACGAAGCCCGATCCGCCTCTGCCGCCCTCGCTGGCCGCCAAACCGACGACCGCAGGCGACACCGACTCGACGACGCGGATCACCGCCTGGGAATAGGCGTCCAGCACCTCGGCTTCGGAGATATCGTCCTGCCCGCGTTCGCGGCGCGGACCGGCATGATCTTCCGGGGGCACCGGGCCGGACTGGACGAGCTTGAAAAGCGACTCTTGGTCTTCGACCGGAAGCTTCATGTGATTCTCCATCACGATGTCGGTTGCGGACATCCTCAAGGAATCATAACGGCGGGATGCCGCCAGGCAAGCCATGTCGACATCTGGGACTTTCTCGTGCGGCGACTGGAAGCGGGCGCCAAGCAGTGAGGATACGACCTATCGATCCTTGCCAGCTCTTTCAAATACTCAGAGGTTCCGTGCCGCTGCGGGAATTCGGATCGATGCCCGCGGCCCGTTTCACCGCCTCCAGTTCCTGGCGGAGGTGTTTCCGAAAGAGCATGACGTCGGCGCTGTGGATCAACAGATTGGCGCCCAGCCGCAGGAAGCGAGCCTGTTCTTCCACCGTGCCCCAGGCATGGATTCCCGCGCCCACGGCCGCCGCACGGGCCTTGCGGAGGATGGTCTCGCACGCCGCGAGGAACTCCGGCCGATCATATTGCTCCGGTATGCCAAGGCTGCACGACAAGTCGTGCGGGCCGATCAGTACGGCGTCCAAGCCGGGCACCGCCAGAATCTCGTCGAGGGCCTCGATCGCGGGCGTGCTTTCGATGTTCACGACCAGCGCGTTCGTGTTCCGTCGGCATACATACTCTTCCAGCACCGGTTCGAAGGCCGCGCCGGCGAGCCGCTTCGCGAGTCGCTGACCTTTGATCGGCCGCAACTTCACGGCGCCGCTCAATGCCTGCACTTGTTCCGGCGTTTCCACGTAAGGGGCGATGATCCCGGCCGCGCCCCCATCCAACACCTGGGTCGCTGCGAACGGATCGGGCAAAGGGATGCGGACCAGCGGCGGCAAACCCATTCGTGTATAGGCCTACATCCAACTCACTTGCCCGCGGTCCAGCACATTGTGCTCGGTGTCGATGAACACGAAATCCAGCCCGCTGCCTTCCAGGGCCGCCGGCCACATGGGCGAGGGCGATACGATCAGCGTGCCGAACAACGGGTGGCCGCCGTGCAGCTCTTCCAAAAAGTGAGTGATGTCCATAAAAGGCTCGTGTGTTCGGATCGTCGTGGAGATCGGACAAGGTCCTATGTTAACGAAGATGGGGATGACCTTCAAGTTGCCATGCCGAATCCAGCCAACAATTCAGTTCGCCGGTCCTAAGGCAGACTCGCGCCGTTGAACTTCACCGTCTTGCCCTCGTGCGACGGGTTCTTTGCAAATGTCAGCTGCACGCCTTCCGGCGCCTGACAACTCACGTCCAACACGTCGCCGACGAGTGTCCAGGAGACCGTAATCGGGCCGCGTGGCGTGGCTACCGTGCCCCGGGCCCAAGTCAAACCGGACACCCGCGGACTGATCTGCACTTGCTCGGCGCCGGCCGCCGTAGGCTTGACGCCCAACACGATGCGCGGCAGGAAGTAGCTGGGCGCCGACGACCAGGCATGACAATGGCTCCGCGTAGGGAAACCGCCCCGGCCGGTCGTGCCGCTGGGAAAGCTCTCCCAGACAGTCGTGGCGCCCGACTCGAGCATGGGCAGATAATTCTCGTAGATGCGCCGCAGGATCTCGTCTTCGCGGCCCAGCTTTTCCAGCGTTTCATAGAGATACAGCGCGGCGAACGGCGAGCCCAGCCGCACCATGCCCGGGGGCGGATCGATGACGTTCTTCCGCGCCGCCTCGCGATGCGCCGGCTCGACAACGTCGTAGAGAATCGAGAGGAAACTGGTGTGCTGGCACGTCGAGGGACTGATCCCGCCGTCCTCGCGAACGGCGTCGGGATAGGCGTTCTTCTGCTCGTCCCAAAGCCTGTTGACGCCCGCGACCAGCCGGCCGCGCAACGTCTTCAGCCAGGCGGTGTGCGTCGTATCGCCGAGCACTTCGGCGTCGCGGAGCGCGGCGTCGATGGCGCCCACCATGAACAGGCTGTTGTGGATCACCGTCTTGTGGTTCTGGTCGGCGCCGCTCCAATCGAACATGTTCCAGAAAGGCCCGCTGAAGAGTCCCTGCTCGTTGACATATTTCTCGGCGCCCTGGAGGTTGCGGATCACGGCCGGATAGACCTCGCGGAGAAACTCCTTGTCGCCGGTGGCCCAGTAGTAGTCCCAGGTCGAGATGCCCCACAGGAAACTCCAGGCCGGCAGCAACACGTCCCAGCACGAGGGCGTCTGGCAGCCCGCCAGCGGATAATGCTCCAGCGATTGGGCCGTGAGGCGAATGCAGCGCCGGCCCAGGTCCGTCGCGCCGAAGACCGAGTAGCCCACCAGCGATTCGTTCCGCGCATCGCCGACCCAATGGGTCTGTTCATAGAGCGGGCAGTCGGTGTAGGTATCTTCCATGCAGAGCTTGAGCGTCCGCGTCGAAATCTCCCAAATCTTGTCCAGCCGGGCGTCGCTGCACGAAAAGCTGCCCACCGTGGCAACCGGATAGGTCGACTCGACCAACCCCACGTGCCGGATCCGCACCGGCGTTTTCTGGTTCCGCAGCGTGACGAACAAGTAACGGCCCGAGCGGCGTTTCAACGAGATGAACTGGTTGACGCCCTGGCGGGTGATGTAACGCAGGCCGTTGCGATAGCCGGCCCCGGTGTGCTGGATGCGGCCGTCAGGCGTGATATATTCCACGGCAAAGATGTCGACCGCCACGCCGGCGTCGGCCAGCAGTTCCAGCGTCCAGTAGCCGACGTCCTGTTCGCCCACGTCGTAGCACAACTCGACGCCCCCCTCGGGGCTCGGCCGCACGGTCGTCAGCCCGGGGTTCTCGTGCATCAGCGCCGTGGGCTGATCGACCAGCGTCGCCGCGTCGCCGACCACCTGCCGCCCGTCGAACTTCCAGGAAATCTCTTCGACGAACATCTTGTCGGCCGGCATGCGTTCGGCCCGGGCCCCCAGTTTGGCCGTGAAATCGGCCGGGTTCTTCACCGTGCGGAAGGCCTCGTCCACGGCTCGCGAATAGCCCGTCGAAAGATTGACCAGCCGGGGCACGTCGTGCTGAAAGGCGGGATGCACCAGGTCGTCGCTGGGGCCGGCGAACTCGGGGAAACGAATGAAACACCAGGGGTTGGCGTCGGCGGCCTCCAGAGGATTGACGAGCTTGAATCCCTTCGGGTCCTTGAACCGTACGGCCTTCTCCTTGTCGTGTCCGAATACGTTGCGGACGAAGGACAGGACCAGGTGCCGACCGGCCTTGAGTTCCATCTTGCCGTCGCGGGCCGCGCGGCCGTCGATCGACACTCGCATGTTTTCCGTCGCCAGGTCGAGCGTCACGTGCTTGGCGTTCACCAGGATCGTGGCCATGCCGCAGGCGCAACTGGTCAGGTTGTTGGCTTCGATCACGCCGGGATTGACCAGCCGAGCGACGGGCATGCAGAAGTTCAGTCCTTCGCAGCGGACAACCTTGGCCCCCAGGAAGCCTTTCAGGGCGACCGGCTGCCGAGTCAACAGTGCCACGTCGCGGGCGTGAAGGTCCTTCCAGGGGCCGGCGGAGGCGGCAAAGAGTTCTTTGGCGGCGGCAAAATCCAGGCTGTCTTCCAGCCGCGCGTCATGAATCTCGGCCGGTTCCATCTGGATGCTCTGCTTGGGCACGTTTCGCGACAGCGCGAGACTCTCGGCCACTTCCCACGAGCGGTCGGTGCCGAGCGATTGGACCACTCCGTTCGGGCCGCTTACGTCGAGTTGCGCCAACAGGCCCGCCTGCCGCGGCACCTTGTGGAAGTCGCCCACGCCGTAGTAGCGCGCGAACACGCCGATCTCGTTCTCGCCCGCGTGCAGGTAGGGCGTCACGTCGATCACGTCGTACTGAAAATGCTCCGGCCAACTGCGGCACGGCCCGTCGTTGATCCAGCGGCCATTGACATATAGCCGATAGAAGCTGTCGGCCGTGATCCGCAGCGTCGCCTGGCTGGCCGAATCGAGCGCGGGCAGCGGAAAATGCTTGCGGGCAACGACCGTCTGGTTGTACTGGTTGTAATCGGCCTGGTCCTTCCAGATCCACTTGGCCTTCAGGTCCGGCAGGTTGGCCGAGGCCGCCGCCACAGGGCCGACGGTCGCCGCAGACCCGGCAAGGGCCATCAGGCAGGCAAGAATCCGAAACGCCGCAACACGAACCGAACTCATTCTCATGAATGCAAGACTCCTTTTGACGGGGAAATATATATCTGTCATCGAGATCCAATCGCGTCCCGATAGAACGCAAGCAACTGCTGAAGGTTGAAATGGGCATAGGGCTCGTCGCAGGCCGCCGTCTTGCGTCCGGCATCGGCGATCCAGAAATCGAGCGTCTCGGGGCTGAAGACGGCGTCGTGCAGATTCGAGTTCATCGCCACGGGCCGCTTGATGATCTCCATCAGCTTTGCCGGGTCAATCCGACCGAAGTCCTTCCGGATCCGGTCGCTGAGGGCTTTCGCCCGATCGCCACCGGAAATCAGGACCGTGTCTTCCGGCACCAAGGGCAACCGGGGGTGTTGCTGGCCGGGGCGAAGGACCGTCATCTGGTCGGCCTGGCAGTGGACGGCCGCCATGGCGCGCGTCCTGTCGCTCAACACGTAGTAGTACTCGCAGGTCCGCGGCGATTTGCGGAGGAGTTCCAGGGCCTCGTCGACCGTCGCGGCACGTTCCATGATGTCGCGGAGCAGGAAGCTCATGGGCACGCCGTCCCACTGGCCTTCACCACGACCTCCCATTTCTCCCACGGCCAGTCCACGTTCGTTCATGGCCGTCACCGTGCCCAGGAAGCCGGCATACCCGGCGCTGATCCAGGCGTGCTTTTTTTCCGGGATGAAGATCGTCACGCAAGCGTAGTCTTGCAAGCCGATGTCGCGCATGTAGTCGAGCACGCGGGCGTGCAGGATGCGTCCGTCGGCCGTCGCCTTGCCCCGCACGGCCGCGCCACTGCAATGGAACCGTTCGGGAAGGAGATTGGCCGCTCGGGCATCGCGAACCGAGACGCCGGCAGCCCGGGCAAGGGCGTCGCACTCGGCGGCGAAACGTGCCGGCAGATGAGGCCCCGTGCGGCGCTCGATTTCCGCGACTCGATCAAACCACCAAAGGCCCGACGCCATGCTGTCGGCCGCGCCGACGCCATAGACAACCCGCTCCGTGAGCCGGCGGATCGGTTCACGCACGAGTCGCCCATGGGCCGTTCCCATCTGCTCGGGGGCCCCTTCGACAAAGAGCAGTCGTTTGCCTTGGCACTCGCAAAGCAGGCCGTGTCCCGCAGGGTCTCGGGCGACGATTTCCAGCGTAGTCTTGACGGGCCGGGCGGAACGCGGCATGACCGTTTCGGCGGCGAAATCGAACACGGCCGCCCACATCCGCGTCAGATCGACGGCCGACACTTTGGTGACCGGCAGCCCGCGAGGCGGTTCGTAAAGCGCGTCCTGTGCCAGTGCATCGATCTGCCAGGCGTGGAAAATCACCGCGCCGCGCACTCCCTGGATCGAGAACTCCAGCCGTTCGGGCGTGGCGTCGTGCATCACGACTTGCAGTCGATCGCTGCTCTCGTCGCGCCGGGCAACACGAATCGTTTGTACGTTTTCCACGACCGGCGAAGCGTCGACAGTTACCCACTGGTCGAGAATTTCGGGGGCAAGGGCCACCGTGGCGATGAGACCGTCGACTACGCTCAGACGTTTCAAATACTGCGGATCGGCTTGGGCGAGCGGATCGCCGTTGCCAGGTTGTGGCGATTGGTCCCCACGGAACAGGACTTTGTCGGAAGCCATCCATGCAACGTCGCTCCAGCCCATCGACAATTCGGCCAGACCGCTCAGCTTTACCTGAATGCTGAATTTCGGCTTTGCTCCGCGGACCAGGCGGATTCGCCCTTGGATCTGCTTTCCGTCTTTCAGCGTGCCGTGGACTTCCAAGTCCGCCAGATGACAATGCCCGGCTGCCGGCTCGCGGTTCCCGAATGACCCGCACTGCTGGAGCAACTGGCCCAGTTTCTGCCGCAGCGATCGCTCGGTCTTAGCGGCGCGCGGCGGTTCCGCGTCGGCCGGCAGATCCTGAGCAAAGAAATCAACGGCGGTTTTCAGGGCCTTTGGCAAGGCCGCCAAGGCCGTATAGTGCCCTAGTCCGTCCAGCCAGACCACGCGATCCTTGATTCCCAGGGCGGAAGCCAGCTTCTCGGTACAGTCCCGAGGAATGACTTCATCTTCGCCCGCATTGATCATGAGCACGCGGCCATGCTCGGCCCGCTCGCGAAGCGCCGCAGCCTGCCGTAAGGGATCGGCCTGGCTGATGGCCCGTTCGACTGCGGCCCGCGCATCGGGCGACAGACGATTGATGGTCTCGCTCAGCGTGCGGGTCTCTCGGGCGTGACGCACGATCGGCAGCAGGTCGCCGCCCGCCAGGAGCAACGCGACGCGGGTGATCCGCGGTTCTTGCCCGGCAGACGTACCGGCAAGAATTCCGCCGAGCGAAACTCCCATTACGCCGATCTGCCGCGGATTGACTTCGGGTCGCGAGGCGAGCACGTCGACCGTGCGGCGCACGTCCTCGACCCCTTGGGCCAGGGCTTGGGAAAAGAGCCGTGGGTCGGCAGCCAAGGCACGCGGACCACTCGGCGTGCCTCTTTCCGCGTAGTACGGCAGTTTGAACCAGATCGCCGGGATTCCCCGGGCGGCCAAGGCCGTGCATTGCAGGCGGGTCAACTCGAAACCGCCGCCCAGAATATGCAGGCACAGCACGGCCGGCCGCGGCTTCGAACCGGGATTGATCCCCTTGGGCAAGTAATACTCCGCGGGAATCGTGTTGTTCTGCGCCAAGGGGCTTTGGACGGGCGAAGGATACGTGAGCCGGTACACGCGAAACGTCTCGTGTTCACTTTCCCTCTCGATGCGGTAGCTGAAGGCCAGCTTGTCGAAACCGCTGGCCACCCGAATCACTTCGGCCGGCCGATCTTGCCCGGCGATCGCCACGCCCGCCATCAGGCAAGCCGCAACGCCGAGGACCATGCGACGCGATTGCGAACTCAACAACATCGGCAATCTCCTCGGTAATGTGGCTGTACGTCCAATCGTTTGGTATTCATGCGTGACCTCCCTGCGCAGTTTCGTTCCTGCCCGAATCGCTTGGAAATGGCGACGAATAACTTGTAGGGCGGACTTTAGTCCGCCCTACAATGAAAGCAAGAAGTTATCTCGGACCAAGTCCTTTGTCCCGCGTATTATATCTCCAGATCGAGATGCTTGCACTATTCCCGCCTTCAAGTATGATTAGGATCCAGTTTTCCGCAGACGTTTTGGAAGGTAGGCCATGAGTCGTGAAATGTCGTTTCCGGTCGCCGTGGGGCTGTCGGCTTTGCTCGTTTTGGCGGCCGTGCCGCCGGCGCCGGGCGCCGAAGCCGCTCCGGTTGCCTTCTTGCCAGGCCCGATCACCGTCGGCAATCCCGCTCAATCGGCCGCGCTGCCCGCGGCCCTCCTGGCGGCTTACAACCAAGGCGCCCGTGACCTCACGATCACCCCAGGCACCTACCAACTGCCCGCTGCCGGGAAAGACAGCATCGCCTTGATCGGCTGGCGTGACGCGGCGATTCACGCACGGGACGTCACCATCATTTTCGCGGAGGCCGCCCACCGCCCCGTGCTGCTCAAGGACTGCACCAATGTTCTCATCGAGGGAGCCACGCTGCAGTTCGCCGGCATCGCATGTACGCAGGGTCGGGTCAAGGCGATCGGTGCGGACGCCAAGGGCAAGTACTGCGACTGGCAGATTGATGCCGGATACCCGACGAATATCGATCCAGCCAAGAGTACCTACAACGTGATCGACAGGCAAACCCGCCTGCTCAAGGTGAGTACCGGCGACTGCGGCGCCCAGGCGGCGGAAGTCCTCGGGCCCGGTCTCTACCGCCTCCGTCGCATGTATGGCCTGATGGCCGGCGTGGCGGTCGATGACTGGCTGGTCACCCGCGCCCCCGGCGGCAGCAGCATCGTCCACATGGCCGACTGCAAGGGTTGTACGATGAAAGAGATCGTTCTGAAAAACTCCGGCTTTGCCGCCTTCTTCGAAACCGGCGGCGATGGCGGTCATCGCTACCTTGGCTGCCGCGTCGCCCGCGGGCCGAAGCCGCCGGGGGCGACCGAGGAGCAACTTGTCTCCTGCGGAGCCGACGGCTTTCACTCCGCGGGTACGCGGACCGGCCCGACGTTCGAGCACTGTGTCTGGGAGGGAGTGCTGCTTGACGACTGCATCGCCGTCCACGGCAGCTTCCAGAAGGTGATCCGCGCCGAAGGAGCCAGGCTGATCCTGGAGAAAGGGAACCGCGGCAACTTCGCCGTGAATGAGCCGGTCCGCATTTCCAGCGACCACGGATTTTTCGGCCAGGCCAAGTGCGTGGCCCTCCGCCATCTGCGCACGCCCGAAAACGCGTTGGAGTTGACTCTCGACCAGGCGCTGGGCGTGCCCGCCGGGGCCAAGGCGGGCAACCCGGAACGCTGTGGCAAAGGGTTCAAGATCCTCGCTTGCACGCTGGGCAACACGCGCTCCCGCGGCATCCTCGTCAAGGCGGACAACGGGCTTATCCAAGGCTGCACCATTGAAGGCTGCGGCATGTCGGCCGTCAGCATCGGGCCGGAATACTGGTGGAACGAGGCCGACTACTGCTGGAACGTAACCGTGGCCGGCAATACGTTCCGGCACAATGTCCTCAACGGCAGCGGGGCCGGCGTGGTGCTGGTTCACGGCGACGGGGCCATCGGGAATCGCGACGTGGAGATCCGCGACAATCACTTCGACGAGAACTACGGACTCTTCATGATGAACGTCGAATGCACCGACGGCTTGAAAATCAGCGGAAACGTCATTCAATCCCCATCTCCCCTGGCCTTGCCGCACGCCGGCAACGTCGTCAACCTGGTCGCCTGTCGCCACGTTACGCTCCACGGCAACCTGGTCAGCAAGCCGGGGCCCTCGCTCGGGCCGCTGGTCAACCTCGGCAAGGACGTCGAGGGCGTCAGCGGCAACGAGCCATCCGGCATCCGACTGGAGGCAGCGGAAATGCGCACCCAAAAATAGACTTGCCGGCTATTTCAAAATCGGGCATGTAGCGTAGGCTTCCAGCCTGCGTACCGGATCTTGAAATAGCCTCTTAGCGGAAACCAATCAACCCACATCTTGGTGAAACCATGTCGGTATTCAAAAATCCTCATTCCCAGGCTCAATCCCCCACCACGATCTCCCGCCGTCGGGCAATCCGCCGCCTGGCCGGCATCGTCGGTGCAGCGGCCGCGCCGATCGTCTTGCCCGCGCGGCTGTTCGGCGAAACGGCCCCTTCCAAACAGATCACGCTCGGCTTCGTCGGCCTGGGCAACGAAGGTTATGGACATAACCTGAAGGCATTCCTGACCGAGAACGACGCCCGGGCGGTGGCCGTCTGCGACGTCATGGCCAGCCGCCGCACGCGGGCGCGGGAAACGGTCGACAAGCAATACTCGGCCACCGGCTGCAAGGAGATCGCTGATTTCCGCGACCTCATCGCCCGCAAGGACATCGACGCCGTGGTCATCTCCACGCCCGACCACTGGCACGTGCCGATCTCGCTGCTGGCCCTGGAAGCGGGCAAGGACGTGTTTTGCGAGAAGCCGACGCTGACCATTGCCGAGGGACGCAAACTCGTCGAGACGGTCACTCGCCACAAGGCGGTGTTCCAGGTGGGCATCGAGGACCGCTCGGTGATCTACTATTACCGCATGGCGGAACTTGTCCGCAACGGCGCAATCGGCCAGTTGCAGACGATCCACGTCAAGTTGCCGGCCGGGTCGGCCTTTCCCCTGGAAAAACCGGCCCCGGTCCCGGCGGA
Organism: uncultured Planctomycetia bacterium; assembly: GCA_963779975.1. Classification (GTDB taxonomy): domain Bacteria; phylum Planctomycetota; class Planctomycetia; order Pirellulales; family Thermoguttaceae; genus JANXQG01. Next base: position 498,033 of record CAWAAL010000002.1, read on the forward strand.
CCTGAATTGGGACCTCTGGCTCGGCCCGGCGCCGTTTCATCCGTTCACCCCCACCCGCACCGAGGCCATGCACTGGCGGCAGGTCCGTGACTACTCCGGCGGTCTGCTCACCGATTGGGGCTCGCATCTCCTGGACACGGCCCAGGTGGCCAACTGCGCCGAACAGAGCGGCCCGGTGGAAGTCCAAGGCGCCGGCGTGATCCCCGCGAACTCGATGGCCACGACGTTCGTCACCTTCAAGTTGCATTATCGGTACGCCAACGGCGTGGAGATGTTCGTCGAGTCGGGCGGCGTGGCCATCCGTTTCGACGGGACCCAGGGTTGGATCGGCAACAACGGCTGGCGCGGCCGGCTGGAAGGGACCTCCGCCGATTTGCTGCGGCGGAAGTATCCGCGCGAGGGCAACAAGATCTGGCCGATGCCGCCTAACGAGCAACGCAATTTCCTCGACTGCGTCAAATCGCGTCAGCCGACCACTTACACCGCCGAGGCCGATCAGCGGCTCAGCACGACGATGCACGTCGGCAACATCGCCATGGAACTCGGCCGCAAGTTGAAGTGGGACCCCGCGAGCGAATCGTTCCCTGGCGACGAAGCGGCCAACGCCCTGCGCAGCCGCCCGGCGCGCAACGATTGGATGAACAAATAATTTCCTTGCCGAGGAGTCTGCACACGCCACCGCTTGACTGCAAGAACTAAATCTCAAAAAGTTCAGTAGGCCGCGTTTTCCGAATCGAGACACCTTCCCGCGAGACCACCCGATGGTATTGATTTGCGTGATTTCTTGCCCGTATTTGCTCACTTGATGTTGTTTTTCCGTTTTCTTGACCATTTCGTACACCTTGCGATATAAACAAACAAAACCACAGGTAGTTGTATCAACCACGAAAACCAGGCAAAAACCGCGCCTTGACACTCTTTAGAGTGTTTGCACTATGGCACGAAGACTGAGGCACATTCGTCCCGTTTCGTCCCACTTTTGGCCCATTTTTGTGGTTTTCTGGGCGTGGTTCATTTTCATCTGTTTTTGGGTAACAAGTGCGGACTCTCAGCGCGATCCGCAAGGGAGTGATGAAGATCTTGGGCCAAACGGGCCAGTCAATTCCGTGAGAACCGCGTGTAGCCGAGCATTTCCAGCCAGTGGGGATGTGACTGGCCAGTCAGTAGTTCGGCAGGGCTCTTCCCGACTCGCTCGGGCCGCGCGCTGCGCAAAAATCGTCGATGGTTGAGAAAGAATTGGAGCAAGACCAAGTAGTCTGGACCCAAATGCCGTCGGAGAAAAAAGTAGTTTCGTAGCCGACTGTTGAGGTTCTCGATCACGGAACTGGCACGGACCGTATGTTCTGCCAGTTCGGCCACAGCGACGCTGACCGCAAAATAGCGGCATCCCAGCCGCTCTCGTAACGCGGCGTCTCGCGGCCAGCGACGGAGATGGTCCACATCGAGAACCTCATTGTTAAACACCTCCCGCAAGGTGGCAACGGGAAGTTGAAACTGGGTAGCCAGGACCGCCAGGTCCCGATCCAATTGGGCTACGAAGGCCAGCAGATCGTCACCCTGGTTGGTCAAGGCGCTGACGACCGGAGCAATGCGGTGTGGGCAAAGCGGATGACGAGCCCGCAGTTCGGCCACCACAAAGTCGTACAGTTCGCGGCGTGTGGCGTAATCGGCACCGGCCAGCGAGAGAATGTCGCGACGCAGCCAATCGAACAACGTGGCCACGTCCGCGGCCAGATCGATGGCCTGGGCTTTGGTCTGGGTGGCAAGGCGAAGTTGTTCGGCAAAGCTCTCTTTGCTCGGCAGGGGGTGCCGGCGTGGTCGCCGCCGTGTCGTGCGGGCCTTCTGGGCCTTCTGGCTTTTGTGAGCCAGCGTGGCTTCGTGGGCGATGGCCTCGTACGCCCGGTTTTCCAGGAATGTGACCAGCGGTTGCACGAGTTGCAGGGCATGAAAAACATCACCGCGGCAGGGAGTTCCCGGCATGGCCAGGGCTTGTCCGGCTCGCAAACCGCTGCCGGCGTCGGCGATGGTTGCCTCGGGGCGGAAGCCTCGATCCTGAAGTTCCAACATGCGGATGGCCCATGTCTCGGCATCACGTTGTTCTTCCCGGCTCAGCAGATAGCAAAAGCTGGAGCGGACGTCGGCCCCCACCAGCACGGGCCATCCGCTCTGAAAAATCTCGTCATGGGCGCCGATCCGCACGCCAGAAAGATCTTGCTGACGGTTGTAGGCGCGGGCTTGCCCAACCGCCGCTTGCAGGACGTTGTGGACCTTCCCGACCGAGACGGGATAATCCAGCAGATCGCGGCAGAACTCACTGATGCCACGAATGGAGCTGTGGCATATCAACGTCAGCCCCAGGAACGCCTGCTCCAACCATTGCTTGGTCACGGGCAGGTAGAAGAGGACCTTCGTGGCGTCGTCTTGTTCGGGGGCAAATGCCTCTTGGAGGGCCTCCTTCGCTGTGTCAACCTGCTGATAGATGAACTTGCGGCTGACCGCGTGTTCTGTGGCCAGCCCGCGGATACTTTCGGCTCCCGCGAGGGCCTGAAGGGCCAGGTCCTGCCGCTGTCGCGGCTCCATCGCTTTGGCCGCGCAAAAACAATTGGTTCCCGACTGCGGATGAACCGTCGAGGCGTTACAATAACATACCATGTCTGTTTCCTCCGTAAAAACTGGTGGTTGATGCTCTATAAACCAGTTAGGGGGAAACAGACACTTCTTCAATTCCCAATAAGTGGGGCCGATGCTAGCATGACCTTGCCACCCTCGCTCAAACTAGCCAGAAAACTGTTACCTTGATTTGAACCAGGCCGTTTTCTGACCCACTTCGGCCCACTTTGTCCCTTCTTGGTAAGTTAGGCAATTGTGCTCGCGCGCTCGCGACGAGGCATGGGACGCAGGCTCAGGAAATTCCGTTTTTTATTCAATCCCCACTACAGAGGAATCGCGTGCGCTCGGCACGGGAGAGAATTCCTGGAACACGAGTCTTCACTAATCAACACTAATCTTATTAGCGATGATTAGTGATTATTGGTGTTCCCCTCTTGACCGGAGCGGTTGTCGAGGCCGCCCCGGTCTGCGCGACGCGCCGTTTCGCGGCGCGTCGCCGAACCGAATTTTCAAAGAGCAAACGACCGTACGGCGACATGCGCCGCTGTAACAGTCCACAGTTATAGTATATAATCGTTAATCAAGGACAACCCGTTTCGCGAGTGCTCCTGAACGGGCAGACGATGCGCCGGTCCCCGCCGTGCATCGCCGGGGGACCGCGGGTGCTCGTCGGCGCCGACGATTCTCCACCTAATTAGTACGTGCGAGCAGGGTGAAATGGGAACCTGTCTCATGACGGCGGCCGGCGATTGAACCGCAAGCGGTTTCGCTGCAACGATTTAGGTCACGAGGAATTCCACGGGAAGGGTACCTGCCTGCCGGACCGCCGGAACGTCACGGATGGGTTATCACGAAACTGCGAAAGGACGAAAACGCGAAAGAGGGCATTGCGGGGAACGGTCTCCGCTTGCGCGACCGCCTTGCGTTCGGAATTTCGTGCTTTCGTGTTTCCTTTCCTAGCCTTGCTGCTTGGCTTTGACATCGTCGATCATCGACCAGGTGGTCGTGGAACAAGTCGCTGGATCATCCTCGCCTCTTGGAGGGCCTCGTCCCGGAGCGACGAATGAGAATAGCCCAGCAGTTTACTGCTGGGAAGATGGACAACAAAGGAATCCTAGTCCCGGAGGGACGAATGAACTTTCCGCGCAGGATTACGATTCAGTTCAATCGTCCCTACGAGACTGCAGGGTTTCCTGCGTTACGGCAACCCAGCTCGAACTTGTCCCACGGGATCCAGAACTCCTGGATCGTGACGCGAACCTGCGGATTGTGCTCGAAGGCCAGGGCGGCGAACTTCTCGATGCCGTCGTCGGGCTGGTGCATCGGCGAAAGGGTCAAAACGTCCACCTTGCCCGCGCGGAGGGCCTGCTTCGCCAGGTTCTTGTCGTCCGGCACGTTCCAGTGCTGAATGACCCGCGACCCGCCGATCGCCGACAAGCCGACTGCCTCGTGGCCGTGGATGCCGGCCTCCTGGGCCATGTTCGCCAGGATCGGGGGAATCCAATAGTGGAAACTATGGCCGCAGGTAAAGACGCGCAGCCCCGCGTAACGGGCGTCGCCGGTTTGTCGCCGGCCGTCGCCGGATCCTTGGCGCGGGAAACGGTCTGGCCGCCCGCGAAGAGCGCGAGGAAAATCGCGATCGCACGAAGCAGAGAACGATAGCGATCGTACTGGAAAAACATGAGAAGCGGCTCCTTGTTCAACGCCTGCCGCAGGCCTCCGTTCTTCCCGACGCAGCCAATATACCACGCATCGGCTGCACGCTGCAAGTCGCCGCGAAAGAAAGTATTACTCCGGCACAAAAAGGAGATCATTGAACCTGCAGGACGGATTGCCAATCCGTCTTACAGAAACAAAGAAGGGTCGGATTTGACGTGACGACCGTCTCTAGCACTCCCGACTCCTCTTTCCAAAGCTGATCGCAGGCGCAGAATGGCGGTAGGCGCCGCCATCGCCCGTTCTTCTCACTTGCCCGCCGGAACTTGCGCAACGCGCAGGCCCATGTTGAAGTCGATGTAGTTGGGCCTGAAGTCGTAGCGGACCGCCGATCGGCAGAGCTTGGCGACGGCGGCCCGGCCGCCGCCGCGCACGACGCGTCCCGGGCCCGTCAAAGGCCCCGCCGGATCGTCGGCCGGCGACTTCGCATAGTAACCGCCGTCATACCAGTCCTGGCACCATTCCCACACATTCCCGTGCATGTCGTACAGGCCCCAGGCGTTCGGTTTCTTCGTGCCCACCGGATGCGTCTCGCCGTCCGAGTTTGCGGCGTACCACGCATAATCTCCGAGCTGCGCCTCATCGTCGCCGCAGCAATATTTCGTCTTGCTTCCGGCCCGACAGGCGTATTCCCACTGGGCTTCGCTGGGCAACTGGAATTTGCCTCCCCCGGGACGCGCCTTGGCGTTGAGCTTGTCGAAAAACTTCTGGCAGTCGTTCCAACTCACGAGTTCCACCGGGTTCTTCCGACCCTTGAAGTAACCCGGCTTGCTGCCCATCACGGCTACCCACTGCTCATTCGTTACCTGATACTTGCCCAGGTAGAACGGCCTTGTGATCCGCACCCGGTGCTGAGGCTTCTCGTCGCTGAAGGCGTCCGTGTCCGCATCGGGCGAGCCCATCATGAACTTGCCGGCCGGGACAAGGACCATCTCCAACTTGACGCCGCCGCCCAAATCGACGGCAAGTTCCCGGGACGGGGCTTGCGTCTCGCCATTCGCCGGCTGGGGTCCCTGGGCGGTCGCGAACGTAAGACCGCCGAGAGCCACGAGGGCCACCAAGGCGACTGTCGATAGTTTCCGGAACATGTTGTCCCTCTTTGTCTTCCCCTTGCAATACTACTTGGGCTCCGCCTGCTGCCCGTCGCGATGCAGGTTCGCGACAAAGGCCTGGGGGATCATGTCGCGCTGATCGCGCAGCGACTGGAGTATATCGGCGCTATTCGCGCCGGGATCGCGCAGGGTCTTGTCCCGCAACTTGTGGTAGAAACCATTCGACTGCTGGGAGAGTCGTTCCAGGGCGACGCTCCACGTCGAACACTCCTCCTGGTGGAACACGTCGCAGGCGACGTGCGTGAACCATCCGCCATAATACGCGTTGCTCCAACTGTACTGGTCGCGCGAGCTGGCGCTGAGGTCGAGCACGCCGCTGTTCTGCAGCAGAAGGACTTCCAAAGCCGTGGGTTTTTCCGGGGTACGTTGTGTAGGGGGAGGGACGAAGACCCCTTCGGGCAGGCGGACGTTGGCGCGACTCTTCACGTTGCAGGTGTCGGTGATCAGCACCGTGAGCTGCGCCCCCTTGTCCAGCATGTGCTTCATCAAGGTCTTGCGCATCAGGTCTCCGTTGGGGATCTGGAAGTGATGTCCGCCGGACGGATCGCCCTCGGCACGCTGCGGATCATAGGCCCCATGCCCGCCGTAATAAACAAAGAGCGTATCGCTGTGGCCGAGTGGCACGCTATCCACGGCGTCGAGGATCCCCGGCGCCGTGACCTCTTGGTCGCGCAGCGTGCGGCAGACTGGCGAGCTTCTGGGCCGGAATCTCGTTGTGAATCAGGGCCTCCATTTCGTGGAGGTTGATATTCTGCGCGGGCCCGAGGCTCGGATCGCCGGTCAGAGCGATCAACAGCACGTGCAGTCGCCGCGTGCCGGGCGCCACGGGCGGGACGACCGGGCCCTGCCCGCCAACGGGCGTGGCCTCCCAGTCGATGAGTTGGCCGGTATTTACGTCGCGGACGCGGATGACGACTTTCCCACGACTGCTCGCGCCGGCCTTGAGAAGATCGTAGTAACTTTGCAGGCTCTCGACCACTCGGCCGTCGACGTGGGTGATCGTGTCACCGGGTTCCAGGGCCCCATGCGTGTCGGGCTCGCCCGGCTTGGCAAGTTTGGTGGCCGGACCGTTGTCTTCGACCGAGACGACGCGCAATCCCTGCCCGGGATAATACGCCACCATGATCTTCAATCGATATTGCGGAGTGTAAGTAATCCGCGTGCCCACCTTTTCGGTGCCGGTTACGGGGGCTTGGCCTGCCAGACGGCCGGTGACAGAACACGCAACCAGGGCGGCGACCAAGGTTGCTACGAACCGATTCGTTCTCGACATGACTTTTTCTCCAATCCGAGCAAGTAAGGGTAAATGGGTCTCGCGAGCTTGCACAAATCTGCCCTGAATATACTGGGGCACCCGATCAATGTACAGCACGTTCACCGCAAGAAGAGGCTATGCTCTCCTGCAGTTCCTAGCGGATCAGCACGGAAAACGGGGCCGTCGAAAACGCAAGAGAAGACTGGGAAGCTGGCGCAACCTATAGCGGCGTATGGAGTTATGGCTCAAAAAAGAGATGGCGGAAAGGAAGATGAATTCACGTCTTCCTTGCAGCAAACGGTCGCTATGCCCCAGTTACCCCCGCAGTGCTTGCGATGCCAACTCCGGCTGCCCATAATAGCCCCGTGTTGTTCCGGTTCTTTCCCCTGCTTCCCCCAAACTGAGGCCCTGCCAATGTGCCCTGACGCCACAATCCAACGCCTGCCGACCAGGAGAAATCGATTTCCGAGACAAGTCACTTACATCGCCTCGCTCTTTCTCACCGTACTGCTGGCGCCGCTGGCCGCGCCGCACGCCGCCGAGCCGCCCTTGACTCTCTGGTATCGGGAACCCGCCAAGGACTGGATGAGCCAGGCGCTGCCGATCGGCAACGGCCGCCTCGGCGCCATGATCTTCGGCGGGATGCAGAAGGAACACATCCAGTTCAACGAAGAAACGCTCTGGGTCGGCGACGAAAACGACACGGGCGCCTACCAGGCATTCGGCGACATTTACATCGAGTTCGCGCACGCCGACGGACTGAATTATCGGCGCGAACTCGACATCGTGCGCGGCGTGCATGCCGTCACGTACACGAGCGACGGCGTTCGCTACCGGCGCGAGTATTTCGCGAGTCATCCGGCGAATGCCGTGGTGCTGCGGTTCACCGCCGACAAGCCTGGCGCCTGCACCGGCACCTTGGCGCTGACCGACATGCACGCGGGCAAAATCACCGCGCAGAAGAACAGGCTCACCTCGTCGGGCTCGCTGGCCGGTTACACCTACGCGAAATCAAGAACGCCGTATGCCATCGCCCTGCAATACGAAGCCCAAGTCGTCGTGCTCAACGACGGCGGCTCGATCGCAATCGCCGACGGCAAGATCGCGTTCCAGGCCGCCGACAGCCTGACCGTTTTCCTCGCTGCCGGCACGGACTTCGTTCAGGACCGCGGCAAAGGCTGGCGCGGCGAACATCCCCATCGCGCCGTCACGGCCCGTCTCGACGCGGCCACCAAAACGCCTTACGAAAAACTGTTGGCCGATCACGTCGAGGACTTTCAGGGGCTGTTCGGACGCGTGAGGCTTGATCTGGGACCGGTCGCCAGCGCGGCGACGGCCCTGCCGACCGACAAACGCCTGGCGAATTACAAGAAAGCCGGCGTGCCGGATCCGGCACTGGAAATGTTGTTGTTCCAGTATGGCCGCTACCTGATGATCAGTTCGTCGCGACCGGGCGGGTTGCCGGCCAATCTCCAGGGCAAGTGGAACCAGAGTAACCGGCCGCCGTGGCGTTGCGATTATCACACGGACATCAACGTGCAAATGAATTACTGGCCCGTCGAAGCGGCCAACTTGTCGGAGTGTTTCCTGCCCTACGCCGAGTGGCTTGATTCCATCCGCGACGTTCGCAAAGCGGCGACGAAGGCGGCGTTCCACGCCCGCGGTTGGACGATGCGGGCCGAGAACGGAATCTTTGGCGGCTCGACCTGGCAATGGGTCGAATCGGGCAGCGCGTGGGTCGCGCAAAACCTGTGGGAACATTTCGCCTTCACGCGCGACCGCGCCTACCTCCGCGACCGCGCCTATCCCATCCTCAAGGAAATCTGCGAGTTCTGGGAAGACCGGCTCAAGGCGCTGCCCGACGGCACGCTGGTGGCGCCGAACGGTTACTCGCCCGAACACGGCCCCCGCGAGGACGGCGTCTCGCACGATCAGCAATTGGTGTGGGAACTGTTCACCAACTACATCGAAGCCGCCGACGCGCTCGGCATCGACCGCGAGCACCGCGACAAGATTGCCGCGCTGCGGGGTAAGCTGCTCGCGCCGAAAATCGGCAAGTGGGGCCAGCTTCAGGAATGGATGGTCGATCGCGACGACCCCCAGGACACGCACCGCCACCTTTCGCACCTGGTCGCGTTGCATCCGGGGCGGCAGATCTCGCCGTTGACGAATCCGCAGCTCGCCGCAGCCGCCAAAGTATCGCTCACCGCGCGGGGCGACGGCGCCACCGGCTGGAGCAAAGCCTGGAAGATCAACCTCTGGGCGCGCCTGCTCGACGGCGATCACGCCTACAAGATCGTCAGCGAATGGATTCGCGGCAGCGTGTTGCCGAACCTGTTCGACACCTGTCCGCCGTTCCAGATCGACGGCAATTTCGGTTACACCGCCGGCGTCTGCGAGATGCTCCTGCAAAGCCACGAAGGCGAAATCCAGCTTCTGCCCGCGCTGCCCAAAGCCTGGCCCACCGGCAGCGTCAAAGGTCTGCGTGCCCGCGGCAATTTTACCGTGGACATCGAATGGAAAAACGGGGCCGTTAGCAAGTATCGCATCGCATCGCCGGAACCGCGGGACGTGAAGATTCGCGTCAATGGTGAAGCGAAGACGGTTCGGTCGGAGAAAATGTAAACAAGCCGGGCGAAAGGATATTCATGCAACGCACCATCCTCACCCTCACCGTCCTGCTATCGGCGCCGCTGGCGCTGCAAGCCGCCGAGAACCCGGCCGCTTCGCGCCGCGTGCCGATTGGTCCGCCGGCCGGTCTGCGGAAACTCATCGATACGCCGCTGCGCGACCCCTCGGTCTGCCGCGGACCGGACGGCGTCTACTATTTGACCGGCACCAGCGAGCCGTTCTGGGGTTACAACAACGAGCACGGCATTCGCGTCTGGAAGTCGAAAGACCTCGCGGCGTGGGAACCGCTCGGCACCGTCTGGCGCTACGGCGGCAGCCCGTGGCACGAGAAGTATCTCAAGGCCAAGAAGCCGCTCTGGGCGCCGGAGATCCATTACAACAAGGGCACGTTCTGGCTCACGTACAGCATGCCCGGCTGGGACGGCACGGGGAAGACATCGGGCAGCGGCCTGCTGAAAAGCACGAGCGGCAAGCCGGAAGGTCCCTACCAGGACATGCAGCCGGCCGAGCGCCTCGGCGACGAGATCGACGCGTCGCTCTTCGAGGACGACGACGGCACGATGTATTTTCTCTGGCACAGCGGAAAAATCGCGCGCATGAAACCCGACATGAGCGGGCTTGCCGAGCCGTATCACTGGTTGCGGACGACGACCGCGGACCCCGATCCGAAACATCACTCCGGCCTGTGCGCGGGCATTTTCGGCAAAGGCTCGTTCGATCACGTCGGCTACGAAGGCATGTTCCTGTTCAAGGCGAACGGCCGCTACTATCTCTGCTGCTCGGAAATGTTCGACGGCCGCTACAGTTGCTGCACGGCAACCTCCACCAACATCTACGGCCCTTACAGCGCCCGCTACGAAGCCATTCCGCACGGCGGCCACAACACCTTTTTTCAAGACGGCGAAGGGAAATGGTGGTCCACGTATTTCGGGCCGCCGTGGAACGAACGAGCTGCGATTCTTGCGCGTGGAATTTGCGGAGGATGGCCGTCTCCGCCCCGCGAAATGAAAAAATGATGAAGACGCGAACGAATCTGACCTGGGCCGCGGTTTTCGCGATGAGTTCTTGGTTTGCAGGCGCTTGCGCGGCGGAACCGGGGTCACACGTCTTGCAGGGCTACGGGCGGGTGAGCCTGGAAGTCGCCGACAGCGGCGACGGCCCGGCCGTCTTTCGTTGTGAAGACGACGCGGCGGCCGATCGGCTGCTTGAGCAAGCTGCTGGCCGATTTTTCCTGGGACCGGCTGACCGGCCCCCGGCGAACAGACGCTTGCCGACGGCGTCTCCGCCTTGCGGCTCGGGCCGCAGGGGCTGCTGCTGTTCGCCCGGCAGGGACGGACGGTTTATGCCCTGAGCGGCGAATCGAGCCGAGGCCCTCGAACGTCAACGGGCCAAGCTGGGACTCGATCTCGCAGCGGGCGCGGTTCCAGGCCCAGCGACGCCATCCCATGTCGTTGGATTTCTTCGATCTTCGCGCGGTGAGCATGTATTACCTGCCGCTGAACGTACTCGACCTGGCCCGCGGACTGCATCGCTACGACGCCGGGCCGCTGGGGCAAACGAGCGCCTTCTGGCGTCCGTCGGGCTACGGGCACAGTTTCTTCGGCCCTTACTTCGGCCTGGATGAGTTGGCCGACGGGGCCGAGCATTTCTTCCCGCACCAGTGGATGATCCGGCAGGCCGTGGCCGACGACGCCATCGTGATGAGCCACCTGGGCCAGTACGCTGCGCCGTGGTGGATGCGCAATCGCTTCCCCCGCGACATCGTCCAATGGGACCCCTACGCCATCAGCGGCTGGAACGCGCTGGAGGCCATGGGCGGCACGCACTTGAGCCAGCACGCCGGGGGCGAGGCCTTTGCCTATGCGCAGCGGTTCGCCCGGCAGGCCCTCGATTCGCTCAAGACCACGGCCGGCGACCACCTGGGCTGTTTTCGCGAGGTTGCCGGCGGCCATCCCGGCGATGAATTGGCCCTGCACCATGCCAGCACCGAGCTGATGGACTACGACGAGGCGGGTCAGCAGGCATTCCGCCGCTGGCTGCGGGAAGACGCGGGGGCTGGATCTCGCCGCGCTGGGACGGCGTTGGTTCAACGATCCGGGCCGATACCGATCGTGGGACGAGGTGACGCTGCCCTCGCACTACGAGTTCTTCGGCCGCTTCGGCGACGGCAGCCTGAACCTGCTGACCGATTGGTCGTGGCGGCCCGACGCCCCGCAGGCCGAATCCGAGGGTTGGCCCCGGCTCGACTACCGCGCGGACGATTCGTGGACGCCCACCGACCTGGCCCCGTCGATGAAACAGCTGTTCCTGTTCGGCTCGAAGAGCGATGCCCGGCTGCGGCAGGGCAAGAGCACCGTGGCCTGGTTTCGCAAGGAGTTCGATCCCTCGGCGTGGCTGGCCGAGCAGCCGGGCGGCGAGATCTACCTCGTCGCGCAGGTGGGCGACCGGGCGAACGAGCCGGTCGAGGTCTTCGTCAACGGCAAGTACCTGGGACCGATCCGTCCCCGGAACGTGCAATCGGGGCCCGTGGCCTTTCGCGCGACCGGGCTGGTGACCCCCGGCCGGAACGTCCTCTGCCTGAAGGTACAAGGCGGCATCATTCGCGGGCCGGTGTTCCTCACCCGGCACGAGCCGCGGCGTTATCCGTATCTCGGCGCGCAGCAGAACGCCCGCTGGGTCGATCTCCGCGACTGGACGGCCGAAAAGCTCGTCTTGGGATGGAAGCGAGGCGCGCGCACGGCACGCCAGGCCGAGCCGGACGTGCCGTTCTTGTTCTGCCCCGGCAGCAGCCTGGAGCTGGCGGACCAGTTCCTGGGGTTGAAGCGGGAATTGGGGATCGAGGCGATCCATTTCACGGGCGGCGGCTCCTCGTACATGCCTTGGTGGGCCGGAATCGGCTACGTCTGGGGCGCCTACGGCACCTCGGAGGAAGGCGGCACGATCACCGATCCCCACGTGCTGGACAACGAGCTGGCGTGGATGCTGCTGAACGGCCAGGGGCATCACAACTACTACTATTCCGCTATCGACTGCATGCGGGTGGAGGAAAAGACCGGCTGGTTCTCCCGTCAATCGCCGGCTGCTGGAGTTGATCGGCAAGGCAAGCTGGAGCCGGCCCTCGGTGGCCGTGTTCCGTTCGGCCCGCAACGAGCTGTACTTTCCCGAGAGCGAATCGCGTGATCGGAGCCGACCTGGGCCGCGGCGCGCTGCAGGCGGCCCATTACGCCAACGTGTACGTCACCGAAGCGGAGATCCGCGCCGGCCTGGTCCGCGATTACCCGGTCGTCATCGACGCCGGCAACACGATGATCGACGACGCCACGCTCCAGGCCCTGGCCGACTACGTTCGCGGCGGCGGAACGTTCGTGGCCGTCGAGAACACGGGCCGGCACGCCTTGCTGGAGCCCGACGCCTGGCCGATTGCGCGGCTGACGGGCATGCAGGTCGTGGGCAAGCGAGAGCACGCGCGGCTGGCGGTCCCGGCCGATTCGAAGCCGTTGCCGCACCTGGCGGGCGCGGCGTTCCAGGGCGACGGCGTGGCGCTGGCGCCGGAAGAGGTTGCCGGCAACCAGAAAGGCTCCCCTCTCCCTCCAGGAGAGGGGCAGAGGATGAGGGGACAGTCTCTTAAATACAGTGATGCCCCGCCCGAAATCCTCGCCCGTTGGAGCGACGGCACCGCGGCCGCCGCGATGCGCCGCGTCGGTCGCGGCCGCGTCGTTGTGCTCGGATCGTCGTTCTGGCGGAGCGATACCGACCAAACGGCCGACGGCCGGCGCCTCGAACGGAGCCTGCAAAGCACGTTGCTCACCGATCTCTTGACCGGCCTGGGCGTGCGGCGCCAGGTTGATGCCGGCAGCGAGGACGTCTGGGTCCGGCGGTTGATCACCAAGAATGGTCTGCAACAATGGGTCGTGGCCTTCAATGCCGGCCGAGGCACGGTCCAGGACTTGTCGGTCCGCATTCCGTTGGCCCAGCGTCCGCAGCGGGTCGTCGATGTCGTGTCGGGCCAGGCGGTCGAGTTCGCTTGGAACGGCGGCGAAGCCCGCTTATCGGGCCTGACGCTCCCGCGCAGGCGCGGTGCGCGTGCTGGCCGTCGAGAATGCCAGTCCGCTGGCGGCCGTCGCCCACTGGTTCGCGGAGAAATGCCGCTACGAGGAGCGGGCCCCGGAAATCAAGCCGGCGGAAGAACCGCCTGCGCCGCCGGCCACCGCGATCGTGTTTCACGACTTCCGGTTCCGCCCGGCCGAAGGCGGCGCACGGCAGGACCTCGCCTGGCTCGACGAGCCGACCGATCGTCCGCCGTGGAAGCCGCAGGGCTACGGTTTCTGGGATGAGCAGGGCCAGCCGGCCCACGGCGTGGGGCTCTATCGCCAGACGTTCCGGCTGCCCGACGCCTGGCGCGGGCGACGCGTGTTGTTGGCCTGCATGTCGTTCGACTATCCCGTCTTCCTGGAAAACGCCGAGTTCTACGTCAACGGCCATGCGGCGGGCCAATACCGAGGCCACGCCTGGGCCAATTTCGACGTCCTCGATATCACCCCGCATCTCGTGCCTGGCGAAAATCGCCTCGCCGTGCGGGTCGAAGCCGAGCAGGTCCGCGGCGGCTACCTGGGGCAACTGGTCGCCTATCCCCTGGAGAAGCTCGACGACGCGCGGGACTTGCGCGAAGGCTGGCGGCTCTACGACGACAACCGGCATTATCGATCGGCGGCGCTGCCGCTCAAGGCCGCGGGCCGGCACCTGGAAACCGACGTCGCCCTGCCGGCCGACTGGCAAGGCAAAGACGTTTACCTGGAGTTCGAGGTCGCCGATCGTTGGGTCGGCATCGTCGTGGTCAATGGCCGCGTGATCGCCTACAACCAGTCGCTGCATCCGTATCCGAATATCATGCAGGTGAACCTGTACCCCTGGGCGAGGCCCGGGCAGGCCAATCGCATCGAGCTTTGGCCACGAACACCGGAGGAAACGCCCTCGCAGAAGATGGTCGTCGATCGCGTCCGGATCGGCACGGTCGGGCATGCGGATGTCGCCCGCGTTCTGCCCACAGTTGGGCATGCCACTGCGGGCACCATGTACTCATGGTCGGCCGGGGCAGGCACGTCGGCGCCCCTTCCAAAGATGGAAGTCGCTTCTCGTTCGCCCGCGGGAAAGCCCGGCGCGATCCTCCTTCAGGAGGGCTTCGAGCATTGGTCGCCGCTCTCGCCGCAGCGGCAAGGCGAAGCGATGGTGAAGAACGTCGTCCTGACGCCCGATCACCTGGCCCCGGAGGGTTGGACCCCTGGCCGGGAACTCGGCAAACAACGGGACCTGACGGGAAAGGTCTTGCCCGACACGGGCGTCAAACACTCGGGGCGCTATTCGGCTCGGCTGGAAAACGGCGATCCCGCGACATCACGGTGTTGCAGTACTCGACCGAGCGGGCGGACGCGCACGGCCAGCCGGCGATGCTTCCCCATCGCCGCTACGTGGTTCGCTGGTGGGTCAAGGGCGAGCGGGTGGAGAGTACCGACGCCGGTCCGATCGTCATGATGAACGTCATTAGCGCGCAGGCAGGGCCAAACGTATCGGACCTTTGCCGCCGAAAGCGCGCCGTTGCCGCGCGGAACTTTCGACTGGCAGCAACGCCAGTTGACGTTCATCACCGATGGTTATGCGCGGTCGGCCGCATTCAGCTTCCAATTGCGCTGGGCGACCGGCATCGTCTGGTACGACGACGTCGAGATCGAAGACCTTGGCCCAGTCGTGCCCGTCGATACGTATTAGGAGTGCAAAAAAAGGTGGCAAAGCGGACGAGGAGCAGTTAAATTAGGTTCTCGGTAGTTTACTGGCAGACATTACAGGAGAGATTCTCATGAAACTGGCACGCGTGTTTTTCTGGGCAACGGGGCTGATCGTGGTCTTGGGGTGTATCGCAACGGTACGGGCGGCCGAGACGCCGTTGATCCTCACGCCGCCGGCGCCCGCCCAACCGCGAATCAACGGGCCGACCGTGTTCGGCGCCCGGCCCGGCGCGCCCTTCATCTATGACATTCCCGCTACCGGGGAGCGGCCGATCGAGTTCCGCGTGGAATGCCTGCCGGAAGGGCTGACCGTCGACGCGGCCACGGGCTACCTGCGGGGAACCCTGAACAAGGCCGGCGTCTACAAGGTGGTCCTGCGGGCCAAGAACGCCCATGGCTCCGCCCAGAAAGCGTTTCGCATCGTCGTCGGCGAGCAGATTTGTCTTACGCCGCCGCTGGGCTGGAACAGTTGGAACTGTTGGGCGGACGCCGTCGATCAGGACAAAGTGCTGCGTTCGGCCCGAGCGATGGTCAAGTCGGGGCTGATCGATCACGGCTGGACCTACATCAACATCGACGATACCTGGCAGGGCCCGCGCGGCGGCCCGCTGAACGGCATCCAGGCTAACAAGAAGTTCCCCGACATGAAGCAGTTGTGCGACGAGGTCCATGCCATGGGGTTGAAGCCGGGGATCTACTCGACCCCCTGGATCACCTCCTACGCGAAGTACACCGGCGGTTCCAGCGACGATTCCAGCGGGGCCTGGTCCCAAAAGCAGGCCAACGACAAATGCTGGCGGCACGGGAAGCACTCGTTTGCCGCCAACGACGCCCGGCAATGGGCCGCATGGGGATTCGACTACCTGAAATACGACTGGAATCCCAACGACCTGCCGCACGTGGAGGAGATGAGCAAGGCCCTGCGGCAGTCGGGCCGCGACATCGTCTACAGCCTCTCGAACTCCGCCCCCTACGCCCATGCGGCGGACTGGGCCCGGTTGGCCAATTGCTGGCGCACGACCGGCGACATCTGGGACTATTGGGATCAGAGCGACAACGACTGGCGTTACGGCGTCTCGGAGATCGGTTTCACGCAGGACCGTTGGGTGCCCTGCGCCGGCCCGGGCCATTGGAACGACCCGGACATGCTGGTGGTGGGCTACGTGGGCTGGGGGCCGCAACTCCACGCCACGAAGCTGACGCCGGACGAGCAATACTCGCACATCAGCTTATGGTGCCTGCTCTCCGCGCCGCTGTTGATCGGCTGCGACATGGACCGGCTCGATCCTTTCACGCTCAATCTGCTCGCCAACGACGACGTGCTGGCGCTCGACCAGGACTCGCTGGGCAAGCAGGCGAAACGCGTGGCGGCGGTCGGGGCCTTGGACGTTTTCCTGAAGGAGCTGGAGGACGGCTCGAAGGCCCTCGGGTTCTTCAACCGCGGCGACAAGGAGCGAACGTTCGCTTTCAACAAGCTGGCGGCGGTCGGGATTGTCGGCAAGCAGCACGTCCGCGATCTCTGGCGACAGAAAGACCTGCCCGACGCCACCGGCAAGGTGGAGGTCGCGGTCCGCCCGCACGGCGTCGTCTTGCTGAAGTTCTCGCCGGCGGGGCGGTGAGGAAGGATGAAGGATGAAGGATGAGGGATGAAGGATGAAGGATGAGACGTAAGCGAGTGAAGACAATGAACAAGCGCAGTGGGATCTCTCATCCGTCATTTCTGGCCCATTATCCCTCATCTCTCATCTCTTATCTCTCATCCCTCATCCCTCATCCCTCATCGCTTGTCCCCCTCATGGCCGTGGTCTTTTCACTCGGCATGACGGCCGCGCTGCCGGTGTCGGCCAAGGACTGGCCGCAATGGTGCGGGTCCGATGGGAAGAACATGGCCTCGGAGGAAAAGGGCCTTCCCGAGTCGTTCGCGCCCGGCCAAAAGCGGAGCGACGGCACGATCGACCTCTCCACGGCGAGCAACGTGAAATGGGGAGTGAAGCTGGGCAACGGCTTCTATTCGACCCCTTCGGTGGCCGGCGGAAAAGTCTATGTCGGCGGCCTGAGCGAGACCGACGGCATCTTCGTGTGCTTCACTGCCGCCACCGGCAAGCGGCTTTGGCAATGGAAGGCCCCGCCCCGCGATGTGCCGCACACTATCGACGGCTTCTCCATCGGCATCGGTTCGATTCCGCAGCAGATCGGAGTTTGTTCATCGGCTGCGGTCGAAGGGGACCGCGTCTATTTTGTTTCCAACCGCTTCGACGTGCTTTGCCTGGATGCGGCCGGTTCGCAGGCGCAAGCCGGCGAGGCCCGAGTCGTGTGGAAGTTCGACATGTGGGAGAAACTGGGCGTGTTTCCCTGCGATGCCGCGAACGCCTCTCCCCTCATCGTCGGCGACCTGTTGTACGTGACTACTTGCAACGGAGTGGATCGCAACACCTTCCAAGACCCCGCCAAGGAAAAGAACCGCAAGATCCCGGCCCCCCATGCGCCGAACCTGATCGTGTTGAACAAACGCGACGGCCGGCTCGTGGCGACCGACAACGCGCCCATCATGCCGCACATCCTGCACGGTCAGTGGTCGTCGCCTTCGACGGGCGTGGTCGCTGGGCGGAGGCTGGTGTTCTTTGGCGGCGGCGACGGCGTCTGCTATGCCTTCGAAGCCCTGGCGGCGGTCCCCGAGAAGCCCGTGCGGCTGAAGACCGTCTGGTCCTGCGACTGCATTCCGCCGGAGTACAAAGTCACGGGCGATTGGGATCCGATTACGTATTATTGCCTGGGCGACAAACGGGTGCATGGGACATTGAACAAGCACGACGGCAAATACGTCGGCCGCAGCGAAATCATCGCCACGCCGGTCCTGGCGAACGATCGCGTGTATGTCGCCATCGGCCGCGATCCGGCCCATGGGCGCGGCCGCGGCGCTTTGCACTGCATCGATCCCCGCGGGAGCGGCGACATCACCGCCAGCGGCAAGGTCTGGACCTACCAGGGCCTCGATCGAACGCTTTCGACCGTCTCGGTGGCCGATGGGCTGCTCTACGTGTGCGACGTTGGAGGGCGGCTGCACTGCCTGGACGCGGAGACGGGCAAGTGCCATTGGATCCATGATACGAAGTGCGAACTGTGGGGATCGACGCTGGTGGCCGACGGCAAGGTCTACATGCCTACCTCCAAGGGCCTTTGGGTGCTGGCGGCCGGCAAGGACTTGAAGATCCTCGCGCACATCACTCTCGGGGGCAAAGTCTACGCGTCGCCCATCGTGGCCAACGGCACGTTGTACGTTGCCACCAACGCCGGTTGGCTATGGGCGGTCGGCAAACCGTAATATCATGAAGACCTCGTTTCTCCATCGCCTGTTGTTCGTCGCACTGACGCTCGGCTCGGCGATCGCCGCCGCGGCGAAACAGCCGGTGATCGGCTTCCTCATGGTCGAAGCCGACAGGCATTTCACGGAGGAGCGCGACACCTACCCTTACGCTACGCGCGTGCTGGCCAAGCATGATTTCGGTTTCGGCCTGGGCGAGTGGCATGCATTCTTCGGCAATCGGGCCAGCCAGTCGGGTGCGTTGGACATGCTGCGCCAGTTCAACGTGACCGTGATCGATACGCCGTTCGACTCGAGCATCATGGATCTCGGCCCGCAACGGCAGCGCACGGCCGCCGCCGCCCGCGGGCGCTGGAGAAGTACCTGGCGGAAGGCGGCAGCGTGCTCCTCCTCCTGCAGACCGTGCGCTACCCGGGAGACAAGGACCAGGATTACGCCAACCTGATCCTGCAAGGATTGGGCGTGGAAATGCTGCACGAGGGCGTCTTCGACCAGCAGCGGCGGTTCTCCGCGCGCATCGCCTCGATCTTCCCGCCCGAAGGGTTCTTCTGGACGGAAAACATCGTCGAGGGGCATGCGGTGACCCAGGGGGTGAAGCGTCTCTGCCTGCCGCAGTACCACAACGGCGCGACGCCGGGCGTCGTTGCCTTGAAACTCTCGCCGCAGTGGCAGGTGCTCGTCCGCGGGGAGGCCAGCGCGCAGAGCTACGCGGTCACCCGCGAACACGTGGTGGACTACCAGCACGTGGGCACGTTCGCCACGGCGCCGCCGATCGCGGCGGTGCGGAGCTTCGGCAAAGGCCGCGTGATGGCCTTCAGCGTGCCGGCGCGGAGCGTGCATGCCAACTTCGGCGTGCCCGGCTGGACCATGATCGTCGAGAGCGCGGGCGACCAAACCGCGAATCGCTCCAGCGATGGGGCCAAACTCATGCTCAACGGCCTGCGCTGGCTGGCCGAGACCTCGCGCGACAATCCCGCGCTCGGCACTTTCCGGCGTGAAGAAATCAACGCGGTCGAGTTTCGCCAGCGCATCGATTGGGACAAGCATCAGTTCCCCGCGCCGACCAAGGGCGTGCGGGGCGTCCTGGCGCCCGCACCGCGCTCAGCGACGGCACGGGTTCGGTGGCCCAGTACGCCGCGGCCGCCAAAGACGCGGGACTGTCGTTCGTCGTGTTCAATGAATCGCTGGAGAAGATGACGCCCGCGAAGCTGGACCGACTCAAGACGGAGTGCCGGCAGGCCTCCAGGGACGATTTCTACGCCTGTCCGGGCGTCGAGTTCTCCGACGACCTGGAGAACCGCTGGGCCGTCTGGTCCGAGCGCATCGTCTTTCCCCAGGTAAGTTTCAATCGCGCCTACGGAGAGACCAACGCAAAGCGGCCGAAGCTCGTGCAGTGGGACGGGCGCGTGCTGCACAATCCGGGGCAATATTGGGAATACTGCGGTTACCCGCCGAACATGCTCCTCACGTACGGCAACTTGCGGACCAAGCAGGCCCATCCGGCCAATATGTGGTGGTTCTACCGCGTGCCGCCCTTCGTCTACGATCGCGGCAAGCTCGTCGAAGACCAGTTCCGCGAGTGGCTCTACGCCTTGCGCGACGTGCGGCATCTGAACGTGGCGTCCTACGCGCGGGTCTACGCCCCTGCGCAAATCTCGGCGGCGGCTGTCGTTTGCGCCACGGGCGGACGGAACCTGGCCGCGGTCCGCGATTGGCTCAACACCCGTTGCGGCAACTTCGGTCATCCGGCCGGCGCTTATGTCACGGGCGGCCCGACGATCGAACAGTGGGCGGCGATCAACACCCAGCACGACTTCCCCTTCGAAGTCCGCGGCAGCCAGCGGGCCCGCTGCCGGTTCCAAGTCAGTTCCGCAGAGGGCATTCGCGACGTGCAGGTGCATAACGCCGACTACGGCGTCGTTCGCCGTTTCCTGGCCGACGGTGCGACCACTTTCGCCCGCGAATTCGAAATCGTCCACGACAGGGACCACGCGCTCACCCTGGAAGTGACCGACGGGAAAGGCCGTAAAGCGGTCTCGGACAAGGTCTTTCTCTTCTGCTACAAGACCAGTCTGCTGCGCTGCGGCGATAACTTGAACTTTCTCGACGGCGTGGGACTTTGCTGGCATCCCGATCGCAACGAAATGATGCCCTTGGCGCAGGGTTATCAGGGGGCGCCGGTGGAGAGCATCCGCGGCTACGACACGGCGGCCGCGCTCACGAACCAAACCACGCTCAATGCCTGGGCCGTCGACTCCATCGCGACCGACGAGTTGCGGCAATACCCGCCCGGTCGGACCCGCGGCATCTTGCGGAAGGTCCTCGACGTGGTCCTTCCCGGCAACGACGTCAAGATCTGCGATATGACGATGGGCCCCCTGGTGGAGCCGTACGACTCCCCGACGCGCGACACCCCGGCGCGGACCAGCGTCCCGGCGGTCGTGGAGGAGAACCAACTTTTTTCCCGCATCCATCGTAGCTGGTATCTGCAGAACCGGAACAACATGTTCGTCACCTGGGACTACCGCCGGGCCAGGGAGGGTGCGAAGGATTACCGCGGCGGCATGGTCTGGCACGAAGGGAAGATCGTCTTCAAGCGCGCGGCGACGCTTGCCGGTAGGGTGCCCGTCATGCTCTTCTATTTTGCGCCCGGCGGTGCGAGCGAAGGATCGGCCAACACGCTCCTGGTGAAAGATGCCGGCGGCGGCCCGGTCGTCGTGCCCGTCCCCAAGGCAGCGGGCCTGGTGAAAGAGGGTTTCGTTGCTCCGGGCGGTTTCGTCACGGCCGGTCCGTGCGATACCTACGGCGTCTTCTATGCGGCCTCCGACAGTCGCTTCCGTTACGCCCTGGCGGCCGACGCGGCGACCGGACGCGTGAACCAGTTGCAAGTCGGGCTTGGCCAGCCGGGGCAGCGGGTCGAGGCCGGCACGGAGATCGCCTACCGCTTTGCCATGGCCACGTTGGGCGGTCCGCGTCTGGAGCCGAATCGCCAGGTGGCCCAACTGGAAGACCTGGGTGAGAGTTTTGGACTCGGCGGAGGCGATCGCGGGGTGCGGACGACCTTTTCGGCCGGATCGCTGCTGGGCCGCGAAATGTTTCTCGCCGTCCAAGCCGCGGGCTGCGAAGCCAGTTTCCGGGTCCAGCCGCGCGCGACCATCATTGACCTGCCCATCCGCTTGCAAGGAATCGAAGACAACGGCTGCGTGGCCGTCTACAGCACAGTTCGACCATTCTTCCGCTTCGTCGGCGTAGCGGAGCACAGCGCTTGGTTCCAGGAGAACGTGGACAGCGGGTCGACGATCTGGGCGGGCAACGTGTTCCTCAGCGACAACAAGGCGGTGAGATTGACGCTGACCTGCGACGGCATGGCCCCCGGTCGCGGGCCGTGCCTCGAAGTCCACAATCCCACGGACGACGTGGTCCGCACCACGATCGTTTCGCCGCCCCATACGCCGCTTTTCGGCCGTCTGCGTTTGACGGCCGTCGTGCCCGCCGGGGCAAGCATCGTATTGCCGCTGCCGGTCCGGAACCCTTGATTGCCGCACGTCGCTACGCGACAAGGAGATAGAACAATGATTCTTCGCAGGAAATGGTTGTGCGTTGTTGCCGCGACGCTGACCTCGCTGCTGGCAGCAGTCGCGGAAACGCCCTGGTGCGACGGAGGCGAGAAACAGCCCGATGCCGTGCGGGTGACGGTCCCACTGCTGCCGGAAACGGTCCCGGGAGCGGTTGCCGATCCCCAACAAACGGCCGTGGTCGTCACCTGCGGTAAGGTGCCCGACGCCCCCGCCGTCGTACTGCCGCCCGTTGCCGATACGCATCTCTGGAAGGGAAGTGAAAAATCGGCCGGCAGTAGCGCCGCCCTCGTGCTCCGCGATAACCGCTGGTCGCAAGGCCTGCTGCGCATCGATCCGACTCCAATCGGGGACAATACCATCCAGCGGGCCGCGTTCCGTTTCAAGGCTGGCGGCTCCGAGCGGCCGGGCAACGCCAGGCTGCAGTTTCACCGCATGCTCGTGGACTGGTCGGAAAGCGCGACCTGGAGCAAGCCGTTTCCCGACCGGCCGGAGAAATGGGACGGCCTGCGGCCGGGTAAGGATTATGAAACGCAACCCTTCGCCGTGCTCTCGCTGGACGAATGGAAACGGGGCGGCATGGTGGAGGTGCCGGGCTTTGAGAAGGCGGTCGAGGCTTGGCGCAACCGCACTTGGCCCAACTACGGATTTCTCGTCCTCTTTTCGGGCAAGTCGTTGCAGATTGGCATTCCCTCGCGCGAAGCGCCGTCGCCGGCCGCCCCCACGGTCATGACGCTGGGAGGACCGCAGCAGCCAACGGCCGTCCTGCACGTCGATCTGGCCCTCTTGGACCGCTTGCTTCCGCGCCGCGACGACCTGCTCGCCGCGTCGCTGCGGCTCCAGCTTCAACTAAAAGGCCGGCCCAAACCGCCGGCCGGCACAACGCTGAACTTCTATCGGCAGAGCCGCGGAAACGCCCATTTCGAGACCACGCCGTTTCTCTCCGTGCCCGTGGCCAAGGCCGACAAGGAGGGCCAGGTGTTGTTGCCCGGTCTGGAGAGGCTGGTGCATGGTGCGGGCGATTCGCCAGAGCTGCCGCTGCTGATGACGGCGGTCGGAACCGGCGCGGCCACCCTGCAAGTCTTCGGCGCGACCAGCGGCCCGGCCCGCCAGCCGGCCATCCAGGCCACGGTGAAGGCTTACGCCCGCGGGCCGCTCTTGACGTTCGACCTCGAACCGCAGCCCGGCGTGTACTGTATTGTGAAAGACGGGCACCTGGACTATGGCGGCCGACGGCTGCGCCTGTGGGGCACGGTGGGCTACGGCGCGGTCGAACGGAAACGCAAAATGGGTTTCAACTGCAGCCGATTGTGGGGCGGCCCGGAGCTGTACGATCAACACTCCGTCAAACGGGGCGAGCCGAAAGCGGTTGTGGACACTGCGCCCGACAAGTTCGACGTCGAACTGGCCGCAACCCGCAAGCTGGGCATGTTCGTGATGTACGCCGGTCTGACCGGCACTATTCCCTTGGACAAGTACCGCGATTCGCTGCTGGCCGACGATTCGTTCCTGGCCGGCGGCGATGACTGGCCGGCGTGGAAGGAGGCGGTGGTCGGCAAGATCGACCAGAACCCGCTCACGATCTTCGACGAGCGACTGGCCAGGCTTCGCTTCGCCCATGCCAAGAACCTGCTGAACCATCGCAACCCGCTGACCGGCAAGCGGCTGGGCGAGGAAGAGGCGATCGTGGTCTACGAGGTATGGAACGAGCTAGGATTCCTCGGCTGGGCGCTGGAGGGCGGACTGGACAAGTCGCCGCAGTATTTTCGCGACAAGGCCCAGGCCAAATGGAATGCCTGGCTCGTGAAGCAGTATGCCGACGAGGCGGCCCTCCGCAAGGCCTGGGGGCGGCTGGAGGCCGGCGAGTCGCTCTCCGGCGGCCAGGTGCGGCTGGCCCCCATGTTCGATCAGCGCGAGCGGTTCCCCGCAGCACGGGGACGCGATTTCGTCCGCTTCTGGATCGAGCTCTAGACGACTTCAACCAGCGCTTCCGCCGGCACTGCCGTTCCCAGACGCCGCAGGGCGTGGGCGTCAACGTCGCGCCCTTTTCGTTCGACACGCAGTACCGTCCCAGCGTCCCCTGGGACTACAGCAAGTCCCTGGGTGACGTGAACTGCTTCGGCATGTATTTATGGGGCAGCGGCGAGGAGTTGGCCAAGCCGCCGTCGATCTACGTGATCGACAGCCACGCGCTGGCCGGCCAGCCGACTGTGCTCTACGAAACGAACCAGGCGCGGCCGTGCCCCTATCGCAGCGATTACCCGCAGCGGATCGCGACTTTGGCCTGCTGGCAGGACTGGGACGGCGTGGTATTCCACTACTGGGGCGGGATTCCCGAGGAGGGCACGCCCGACGAGTGCTACCTGCTGGCCGCCCTGCCGCACGTCAACCGGACACACTATTGGAGCGGCGTGCAGCATGCGTTCGACCCGGCAATGTGTTCCTCGATGGTCATCGCCGGCCGCATGTTCCTCACGCATGCCGTCACGCCGGCCCCCGCTCCCCTCACGGTCGACGTGGGGCGAAAAGCCATTTTCGGTTTCGATACGTACAATGGCCTGGGATTGGGGCAAACCACTTTCGCCCGCGGGGCATGCATCCGCTTCACACCCGACCAGGATACGGGCGTCAGCGTCGACGGCCGACCATTGCCCGCGCCGGGGCCGATCGTGGGGGCCGTGCGGGCAGGCCCGGAGATCATCTGGGATTGGCCCCATGCGCGGCTGATTGTCGACACGCCGACGTACAAGGCGTACGTGGGCCGGACGGTCGGCGCCTACCGGTTTTCCGATGGCTTGACCCTCTCCGACGTGAACCTGCCTTGGGTCTGTTTCGCGCTGGCCAGCGACGACGGCCATCCCTTGACCGGGCGGAACGCGTCGCGGCGGATGCTTCTCAGCGCGGTGTTCGACGCGCGGAACCGCGGGTTCCAAATGGATCCGGCTTTTATCAGCGGCGGACCCCTGGAGACTGCCGACGCCATCCGCAATCGCGGCACGGCGCCGGTGATCGTCGACAAGCCGGGATACACGCTTACTTTCCCCACGGAGATTGTCGGCCGCTTGGAGGGCTACGACTTTGCCCTGAGGAAGGTGGTCGAGCAGTCGATCCCGGCCGGCAATCGGCTGACGTGCCCGCCGCGCGAACTCTTCCTGGGCGTGCTGTCGATCGAGCGGACCGGAAAACCGCAGAGCAAATCACGAACCATCATCGGTCCCCATTAGCTCATCAGGTGTGCAAATATTACCCCGGCATGAAGTATTCTCACAGCAACCCGAAGCGTAAGCGAGGTTCTCCTCGCTTACGCTTCGGATTACGATTGATCTGCTTTCATGCTGGGGTAATAATTGGCGGTTCAAACCCAGCATCACGGCAAACTTGCTCGATGCGATCGCGCAGGGAGGCATTGGCAATGTGCTTGAAGTTCCAGGTCAAAAAGTATTTTACGCCTCAGAGCCGCTGATCAATCGGCTATTTCGCCTTTTTCTCTTCCGTAGCGGGCGATTTCTGACTTGCGCGCCGCTCGATTTCCTCTTTCAGCCAGTTCTGTTTCTTCGCCATGTCGTCGGGGTCTTCAAAACTCAGAAGCAGCGGATCTTCTCCCTCGAATACATAGGCGGCAACCCCGACTATGCGCCAGCCCTCCGGTTCCTGGCGGCAAATCCAGGTGGCCTTGTCCGTGCGTAGTTTGCCCGCCTCATCCCGATCAATCCACTTCGTCGGCACGTGAGCGATATCGTGCTTCGGCGTGGGATATACGGCATCGTCGACTTCGAACCTCGCACTATCATTGACTGCCAGAGCCACACTACGACCAGTTTCCTCGGCCTTTTGCCTTGCCACTTTCGTAAGGAGCTTCGTCGCAGTATTGTTATCTCCTTTACGAAACGCCTCAAGAAAGCTGGCAACCAGCGCTTTCGCCTCCTGCGCCGCGGCGGCTGACCCGGCCAACCCGGCGCCGCTCGCGGTGGACTTGCCACGTCCGAATGCCGGCATCCGCACTTGCTTCGCCTCTTCCGGCCCGATGACGTGCGGCGTAACGATAATCACCAGCTCCTTGTCGGACCTGGCCTTCTGGGCGGCGCCGGCGAGGATCGCGGTTTGGGCATTGGGAATCCTGACCGTCGTCTGCACGGTGGTCGCGTCGATCCGTGGCGAGCGGACCACCTTGCCTCCCGCGACCGAGATCGGGATGCCTTCATTCTCGGCCCCCAGTTGGCTTTGCTCGACGTTCGATCTGCATCGTGACCGCCCCGTCGGGATCAATCCGTGGCGTGGCGCCGACGATCAGGCCGACGTTGTCCAGGGTGATCGACCTCGTCGCACCGCCGGTTGGCGAGGCCGACAGGCTGGTGACGCGCGGGACACGCGATCCCAATTGGACGAAGGCCGGTTGATTGTCCAGCGTGATCAGGCGCACATGGGCGGTCGTTTCCATTTTCGCCGGCCTCTGCAGCAATCGGAACGGCTCGGCCGTGGCGGGCGGCGATTTCTCCTTGAGCTTGCTGGGGCTTTCGGCGGGCTTGGCCTCGCCAAGCGGCGCCACGCCGATCTCCATTTCCAGCAGGAGCATCCGCGGCGGCTGGTCCAACTTGTCCAGCAACACGCGAACTTCGTCCACGGCCTCCGGTGAACCGCTGATCACAAGGCTGTTGTCGATGACGATGGGCACGATCACGACGCCGGAGCTTGCCGGGCCTCCCGCGGTTGTCGCGGCCGAATTGTGCAGTCCCCCTTCCAAGCGGAACAACTGCTGCAGCACGCGATCCATGTCCGTGGCCGGTTTGTTTTTGAGACGGTAGACTACCCGAACGTGGTCCGGACCGCTCTTCAGTACCGTCAGTGACTCTGCAGTCGGCTTTTCGCGCAACGCGCTTGCCGCCGGCCCTTGCGGCTCGCGCGGGCCGGCAGCCGGGTTCGGTGTCAAGAAGTGGGCCTTCCCGGCATCGGCCCGGCCGGAAACAGGCTCCTCCGCCTTGCCCCGAGGGCAGGCGAGAACCGTGCCGGCGATTACTCCGCACGCTGCCACGAATCTCATGCACATTCGACACATGATTCTCCTCCTTTACTTCGCCTCCCGCGAAGGTCAGCAACGCCTGAAACGCTTTGGTTCCGATTCACACGGTCTTCACTTCTCGAACCCGAATTCCACCTCGTTGGCCCAGTGGGTGGACCAGTCGTTGTGGAATGTCAGGCAGTTGTCTTTCGATACGCTACGGCCGGCAGCCAATTCCAGGGCGCCGGGACCATTGTTCACGCGGAAGGTGAACTTCACCGTCTGCCCGGCGTCGAGCCGCTGCTTGACCTCAGGAAGCTCGCTCCAGGGAATCGCGCACTCGACCACAGTACCGTTGACCACCAGATTGGCGTCCCCCTTGACCGGGCCGCCGTCAATGGGGGCCTGGGGTTGCCGCGGGTAGAAGTGCTTTCGCGGCACGCCCGGCCGCAGCAGGCAGAAGATTTCCGTGCCGCCGCCATAGGCCTCGCCCACCTTATTCAGGGCGAACTCATAGTCGGTGTCGGGATAGGCGCAGAATCGCGGCATCGTGCCGGCCGGGAAAGGCAGCAGGGCCTTTTTTTCTGCTGGCAAGACGTTGAACGCGATCTGCACGTTGTGCGCGCCGTTGCCCGACGGGATCTCGAAATTCTTGCGATACGAGTAGCGGCGGACGCCCGCCGGCCAGGTCAACTCCTTCCCCCGGCTTTGGAACTTCTCGGGATAGAAGTAATCGTCGTCATGGCGGGTCTCGAAGCGCGGCAGGCCGTCCATCCGCGGCACTTGGGCGGCGAAGTAAAAGTACTGGGCGTCGTAGGCCAGGTAAGCCGTTACGGCCCCGCTGCCCTGGCGGCCGAAATCCTTGAAGGGCAGATACGCCTTCTCGGTCATGCTGGTGCCGACGCTCTGCGCACTGGTCTGCGGGATCACGCCTTGCCAGTCGTCGAGGTTCCCGTCGACCGTGATCGTCCGCCTGGCGATGACGTTGACGTGCATCAGTTCCACGTGTTTCACGGCGCCGTCGCGGCCGGCGTCGAACTCCGCCGTGAGCCGGTAGTTGTTGTCAGCCGCCGCCCGGCCGCCGACCACCTTGACGGGCAACTCCTTCGTCTCGCCTGCGTCCAGCGCCACGGTCTGATCCTCGGGAGCGAGCGAAAGCCCTTCGACCTTCACCGCGAGCTTGCCTTCGATCGGTCGATTGAGCACGTTGGTCAGCTTGATCTTGATGGCCGGTCCGGCCGCAATCGGGGCGGTCATGTCGCCGGCCACGATCTCCACGGGATCGACGCCGGAGATCCGCGCGGCGGCCACCGCCTTGAGCAACCTGGCGAAAGACCCCCGGCTACCGTTGCTGCGCAGGAAGTAGCCCAAGCTGTTCAGCGGCACGATGATCTTGCCGGCGTGGGAGGGCAGGGGGTTGGCGTAGAAATCGTAGAGGATGAACTTTCCGCCGCCATCGTCCAGTTCCATCCGGGCGTCCTTGGCCAGGCCCACGGAGCGGAACAGCACGCGGTTGCGGTCGTAGCTGGCGCTCAGGTCGCCCAGCACCACCAGCGTGCCGTCGTCCGGGTCGACCGGCGCGGTGCGCTCGCCGTCGCTTTTCCGGGCTAGGCCGTCGAAGACGAAGACGAACGGCAGGCCGTTGCGGAAGAGGATGTTCTTGAACGCCCGCTGACCCAGGAAGTGCTGCGTGGCGGCGATGGCCGCGCCCGGGGCCCACACCTGGGCCACGGTGTATTCCTTGCCGCCCACGCGGGGCTTTTCCGACGTGAAAACGTTGCCGGCGAAGATGCCAGCCGTGCGGTCCTGGCCCATCGCCCGCATCGAGGCGATGACGCCGGCCACGCGGTCGTCGGAATTGGCGACCCAGCTCTCGGTGTCCCACACCTGCACGCGGCCGTACCCGCCCTTGCGGTTCATCCACTTGGGTTCCAGCGCGGCGTCGTTGGCCAGCGGTTGGTAGTGGATGCTGACGAAATCGAGCCAGGGAAGGAAGGTCTCGGCGCCGTCGCAGAACAGCTTGTCCCGCGTGTTCGTGGTGGAGCAGGCGCCGCCGATGAGCACCTGCACGCCGGCCTCCTGGCGGGCCTCGACGACTGCCTGGGCCATGGCCGTGTAGATCTCGCGGAAACGCGGAATATCGGCGCCCCAGCCCGAAATGGAGACGCCCTCCCAAGGCTCGTTCCAGAGTTCCACGGCGTTGATCGGCCCCTTCGGCCAGCCGTAGGCGCTGACGACCTGCTTGACGTACCGCTGGAACTCCTTGTCGAACGAAGGCAGCCACGCCAGGTCTTCCTTGATGCCTTCGATCATGGTGCCGTCGGGCCGCAGCCACGGTCGCCCGCGACCGCCGGGTTGCTGCGATTGCGGAGTGCCGCCGCAACCGACGGTGAGCATCAGCGTCAGGTCGTTCTCCATGGCCCAGTCGACGTGAGCGTCGGCGATGGTGTTGTATCCCCCCTCGGTGCGGGCGCCTTTCACGCCCAGCCGCTTGAAGACGTTGAACACTTTGCGCGACATCTCGTGGGGCCAGCCCAGGTCCATGGCGTAGGTGGGTAGCCTTTCGCGACCCGGTTCCGGCGCGGGCACGCGGACGCAGGTGGCGCCGAAGGCCCGGCCCCGCTTGCCGAGTTCCAAGATCAGCGCATATCCGCCGAACACGCCGCCGATCTTGGGCTTGACCTGCACCATGCCGCCGCCGGCCGGCAGATCGACGGCTTGGGTGATGGAATCGCCGTCGGCAATCTTGAACACGATAGGCTTCCACCAATCGCCCGGCTTGCCCTTGGTGCCGTATCGAACCACGTGGACCGTGAGCGGGCCTTGGTAGGCCTGCCCGGGTTTGACAAAGAAGGTGAAGGTGGCTTCGTCGCCCGGCCACAGAATATTGGCCCCGAGGCTGCAATCGACTTGTTGGACCGACCATCCGCGGGCGCTGATGCCCAATGCTTTACCAAAGTCCTCCATGCCGGCGCCGGTGACCATTTGGGCCTGGCCGGGCGAGGACATGGCCGCCAACATCGCCGCCACCAGACTGGTGATCTGCACCGCACGGCACGTAAGGGGCGATCGGGCTCTGTTTTTGTTTATTCGCAAACGGTTCATTGCGGAGTTCCTATTCGCGTTCTTGGGGAGCGGCAGCCGGCCAGTGTCGAAAAGCCGTATCTTTTCGGGTTCCCGACACTTGGATTTTCCCACTGTTCAGGCAGTATAATCACTTTTCTCCGAAAATCTTCCCCGGTTTATTGACAAAAATTTGGATTTCTGTTAGATTCCAGGCTGCGGTTATTTATGGGATGGGTTGTGGGCTGCCGGCGACTTCCGAGAGACACCGGTTAGGTGGGTCCGCCATGCCGTTCGCGTTCTTGCTCCCTTCCCCTGTCGAATAGGCTCAACGTCCTGGGAGTTTGCCATGAGTAAGGTTGCTCGTGTTGCGTCGGTCTTGCGTTCCCTATGCTCTTTCTCTGATCGGACGGATCGCCGGACCCGCCCCACGGGCTGCTCTTTCCGCCGATTCTGCCTGCTGCTGACGGCAGTTGTGGGCTTGGTGGCCGCCGGACAAATGGCCGCTGCCGCAACGCTTTACTGGGATCCCGGCAGAACCAGCAGCGGCACTTTGGGCGGCACGGGCCAGTGGAATACCACCAGTGCCTTGTGGTACAACGGCACCAGCAACGTCGCCTGGGTCAACCCCGATACGGCCGATACGGCAGTCTTTGGCGGCAGCACCGTGGGCACGGTCACCCTCGGCTCCTCGCAGAGCGTCAATGCATTAACCTTCAACACGGCCGGTTACGTGCTTACCGGTGCTGCCAGCAATTCCATCACGATGGGTGGGACCACGCCCACCATTACGTTGAACGCCAGTTCGGGCACCATCAGTGCCGCGCTCGCTGGCACGGCGGGCCTGCTGATCGAGGCTAACACGGGAACGCTCCTATTGGGCGGGACCAATACTTATAGCGGTGGCACGACGATCGGCAGCGGCATCGTGAGCATCAGCTCCAGCGCCACTCTTGGCGCGGCGGCCAACGGCCTGACGCTCAGCGACGGCACGAACAAGGGCACCCTCCTGTACACGGGCGCGGCCGGCACGCTGCCCTTTGCCGTTACGATCGCCGGCGGCGGCGGCGAGATCGACAACAACGGCAGCGGGCTCTTGACCTTCAGCAATACCACCAGTTCCGTCTCGCTCAATGGCGGATTGACGATCGGAGGATCGAACAGCACAACGTTCAGTACGGGCACGACAGTTCCTCTTACGGGCGCTAATACGTTGACCAAGATCGGCACTGGGGTCCTGACCTTTGCCTCGTCGGCCTCTACGATCACGGCCACGGCCACCATGCCCATTGTCGCCAGTGGGGGTACCCTCACCCAGAGTATTCTCCAAAATACGACCTTCACGAATTCCCTTGGTGTCGGCCAGATCACGATCGCGCCCGCCGCGTTGATCAACTTGACCAACAGCGCTGGCACGGAAACCTACGCCAACGCCATTTCCATCGGCAACTCTTCCGGAACGGCGACCCTGCAAAACTCATCGGGGCATGATACGTTCGGCGGAAACGTCACGTTTGCCACCGGCGCCGCCACGCCCACCTTCCTGCTGAATAACACGAACACCGCGGG
Organism: uncultured Planctomycetia bacterium; assembly: GCA_963779975.1. Taxonomy (GTDB): domain Bacteria; phylum Planctomycetota; class Planctomycetia; order Pirellulales; family Thermoguttaceae; genus JANXQG01. The sequence goes on from CAWAAL010000002.1 coordinate 529,662, forward strand.
CGGCAGTTTCTTGACGTTCAGCGGCGCCATTTCCGGCACGGGAAACATCGCCACCAACGGTTCCGGCGCCGCGCGCCGATCAATTTGCAGGGTACTTCGGTCAACAACGTCGGCACCATTACCAACATTGGGACCAACGCGGCCGGAATTCTGACCATCAGCGGCGGGATCGTGGGCAGCAATGTGACGGGCATCTATTCCACCAACGCGGCCCCCACCACCGTCAGCAGTCAAATTCAGGCCAACGCCGCCGGCACGACGCTGCTGGCGAGTGGCGCCGGGGCGATGACCATCTCGGGTGGTATCGGTGGCAGCGGCAACCTGATCCTCGACAATAATTTCACTACGGCCGCCGGCATCAACATCACCACCACTGCCGTCGGCAACCTGGGCGCGATCATCAATTCGGGCACCGGCAGCGGCGGCGTGACGATCAGCACCGCCATCAACGCCAATGTCAACGCCGTGACGCAGAACAGCGCCACGAGTCCCTTGACGCTCAGCGGAAGCCTAACGAGCTCCTATGGCAACTACAACAACAACGGCATCGGCCTGACGATCAACGCCGGCACCGTGGTGATCAGCACGACCACCTCGGTCAATGCCTTGGGCAATTATTCCGTCATCCTGGGCAATACGGCCAATACGGGCTCCAACGCCACGCTGCAGTTCAACGGCTCGGGCTCCTTCCCGGCCTTTGCCAACAACATCGTCGTCACCGGCAACGGCGTCGACACGATCTCGGTCACTTCCTGGAATCCCGTTTTCAACGGCACCCTGACGTTGAGCAACAGCCTGGCGCTGCTGATCAATAACGGCGGCGGCAGTAACATGACGTTCAACGGCGCGATTTCGGGGTCGGGCAACATCACGGCCACGGCGAACAACAATCAGGCCAACAACTATTTCGTGTTCGGCGCGGGCGGAATCAACAACATCGGCAGCCTCTCGTTCCTGACGATGGGCGGCACAACCGTCACGCTCGGCAACCAGGTCACCGGCGCCATCGGGCCCAACGTGACCAATGTCATCCAGAACAACCCTTATTCGTCGCTGCTGCTCAGCGGCGCCAACAGCCAGGCCGCCACCACGATCACCGCCGGAACGCTGATCGTCAGCAACACCGCCGGTTCGGCCACGGGCACGGGGCCCGTCGCCTTGAACGGGGGCGTCCTGGCCAGCGGGGTCGTGGGTACCATCGCCGGCACGGTTACCGCCGGCACCGCCGCCATCAACCAGGTTGCTCCGGGCGGCATCGGCTCGATCGGCACGCTCAACGTGGGCAGCCTGATCACCAGCGGCAGCACGACCCTCAATTTCGACCTTTCGCCCAGCGGCGGCAGCAACGATCTGCTCAACGTGACCGGTGGCACCCTCAGCTTCGCCCCGGTACCGCGATAAACGTCAACGTGGGGGCCGCCCTGCCGGGCAATTATCCGATCATCCAGTATGTCAATGGGGTGACCGCCGTCTCCGGCACGACCAACTTGACGACCTTCACGGCGCTGCCGCGGCAAAATGCCCTGTTCTCGCTGGCTCCGGATGCCACCCCGGGGCTGCTTGACCTGGTGATTGCGCCGGCCAATGCATCGATCAGCAATACCTGGTCCACTAACGGCGGCGGAAGCTGGAGAAACTCGGCCAACTGGTCGGGCGGCACCAATATTCCCGCCACGCAGGGCGACGTGGCGACCCTGACGACCCTGAGCACCACCGGAACGGTCACGCTCGATAGTTCGCCGCAAATCGGCACCTTGACGTTCAATCCCTCGGGTACCGGCGCCTTTACGCTGAGCGCCGGATCGGCCGGCAGCGTGCTGGCGTTCTACAATACCGGCTCGACCGCCTTCCTCAACAGCCAGGCGAACAACAATACGATCAGCGCCCCGGTTGCACTGATGAGCCCCACGACGAGCGTCACAGTCTCGGCCGGAAACAACCTGACCCTCTCCGGCGCGATTGCCGGCAGCGGTGCATTGACCCTCTCGGCCGGGAGCATGACCCTCAGCGGCGCCAATACTTTCAGCGGCGGCCTGAACGTCAATAGCGGCGGCAACCTGATCTTCACCGCCGACAACAACCTCGGCTCCACGACGGGCACGGTCGCGATCTCCGGCGGCACCCTGCAACTCAACGGCGCAGGCGGCATCACCTTGTCGGCGAGCCGGTCCATCCTGATCGGCGCGGGCGGGGCCACGATCAACGAGAATTCCGCCGGCAACCTGACGCTCCCCGACGTTATCGCCAACGCCGGGTCCAGTGCCGGCGCACTCTATATCACGGGGGCGGGTGCGGGCATTTACGTCCCGGGCAACAACGGCGCACAAAACACCTACTCCGGCGGAACGCACCTCGGTCCGGGCACGACCTCCGTGATCAACGACAGCTCGATCGGTTCGGCATCGACCGGCAACCTGGTGAGCGGTCCCTTCGGGACGGGCACGCTGTACATGGACGGCGGCAGCCAACGACCGACATCGGGGGGAAGCTATACCATCGGCAACGCCGTGCAAATCACCGCCGACTCGACCTTCATCGCCGGCCAGACCAACACGCTCACGTTCTCCGGGCCGATCACCCTGGTGAATGGAACGCGGACCATCAACCAGCAATCGGCCGGGGCGATCATCTTCACGGGGTCGCTCACCGACAGCGGCAGCAACTACGGCCTGGTCAAGTCCGGCAGCGGCACGTTGCAGTTGATGGCCTCCGACTCCTATACGGGCCCCACCACGATCAATGCCGGCACGCTGATCGCCGGCGGTCCCGCCTCGTTGGGCAGCACCGCCGTTTCGATGACCACCGGGACTACGCTCGGCCTCTACGGCGACGGCGACGGCACGGACCTGACGAACTCCGTCGCCTACACGAACCCCCTGACCCTGACCGGCACCAGCGCCACGCTCGCCGTCAACCGGGCCGGCATGGGCATCCCCTACGGCTCAGCGCTCAATACGACCGCCGCAAACAAATCGATCAACCTCGGCTCGAGCTTCTCCTTCAACAACTTCCTCTTGACCGTCACTAACGCCAACGGTTACGGTCTGAATTTGACAGGCAGTCAGACGCTGGCCGGCCCGACGACCATCGCGGTCGGCACCAACACGGCCACCTACACACCGGGCATGAATGAGCCGCTCCCCGGCTTGACGATCAGCGGGCAGGTGACGGGCGCGGGGGCCATCACCAAGACCGGCTCCGGCATTCTCTTCCTCTCGAACGCAAGCAACAACTTCTCGAGCGGAATCATCGTCAATCAAGGCGGGATTGCCTATTCGGCCGATAGCGACCTCAGCTCGGGCACGGTGACTCTTGCCTCGCCCGGTACCGGCAACGAATCAAGTCTGGTGGCGCTGGGCAGCTTCGCGAGCAACGTCGACCTGAAGCTTGGCCCGATCGCCGCCGGCTTATTGAGCCTACGGGTCGCTGCGGGGCAGACGCTGGCCTTGAACAACGGCTTCGATCTATCGCTCAGCACTACCAGTTCTCTGACGAAGGACGACGCGCCGGGCAATCTCGTGTTGGCCGGCAACAACTCCGCGTGGACGGGGACGTTGACGATCAACGGCGGCATCCTCCAGGTCAACGGCTTAGCAAACTACGCTAACGCCCTAGGCACTCCCAATAGCGTCCCCACCGTGATCGCCTATCCGGGCGCCGCCTTCCAAGGCTTGCCGGGCCAGACCATCAGCAAGCCCTTCATCCTCGCTACACAGGCCCTGGCCACCGGTATGAACGGCGGCGGAGCAATCGAGGCCGTCGCGGGTAGCCTCGTTGTCCCGGGCATGACCGCCTGGAGCGGCACGGGCGCAACCACAATCTCCGGTTCGATTTCGTTCACCGCCAACGACGCCTGGATCGGGGCCGACCCGGGCACGACGCTCAACATCACCGGCAGCATCAGCGGGGCCAAGAACCTGACGCTCGTCAATGCCGGCACGATCAACCTCTCGACGACCCCCCTGGGCGCGATCAACTCACTGGTCCTCTACACGCCGGGCGTGGCGGCAGCGGCCGGTTTGCCGGCCGGCGTTACGACGCTGACGACCTCCAGTGGCGGCTTCGTCGGCGCCTTGACCCTCGAGGCCGGATCGCTGGCGATCAGCGGGACCGGCCAGATCGGCGCCACCGGGCTGATTACCGTCGATGCTGGCGGCACGCTCAGTGTTTCGGACACTTCGGGAGCCATCGCCAACCGACTGGGCGGCCGGCCGCTGACGCTCAACGGCGGCACTTTCATCTACACGGCCAACGGCACGAGTCCGTCGAGCGAGACGCTCGGCGCTTTCATCCCCGGGTGTGGAAGCACGCTCATCCTGAGCAACGGCGGCCCGGCCGCCGCCACGCTGAAAATGACCAGCATGGTCCCCGCCAACAGCGGAAACCTCAATATCGTCACTACGGGCGGCACACTCGGCTCCTTGACCAACAGCTTCTCGCTGACGACCGCGCCCACATTGACGCCGGCCAGTACCGGCATTATTCCGCGCGTCACGGTCAACGGCACGAGCTTCGCCACCTATAGCGCCGCCAGCGGCGTCGTGCCCTTCACGGGGTACAACAACGTGGCGGGCAGCAACCTCGATCTCTCGGCGGCCACCGATACCCTGAGCCTGGCGGTCACGCCGACCTGGGCGCAGTCCTATACGAAGACGTTGAATGCCATCACTTTGGGCAGCGGCGTGGCATTCAACGGCGCGGCCGGCCAGACCTTGACCTTGACCACGGGCAATATCCTCGTCCCCAGCGGCAATGCCTCGATCAACGGCGTCGTAACCGCCGTCGGGGGCACGGAAGCCGCCATGCTGGTCAATGCAGGCGCCACGCTCAACATGCAGGGGCCGATCACCGGCACCTACAACGTGACCAAGGCCCTGGGCGGAACGCTCATCCTCTCCGCGCCCGTCTACGACACGACGGCCATCGGCAATTGGTTCGCCGTCAACGGCGGCTCGGTGCAGCTCAATGCCGGCAACCAGACGATCCTGCCCGGCATGTCCGTGGCGCTCACCGCCGGCGCGACGTTGGACCTCAACGGCAATGCGCAGATGATCAACAATCTTCTGGGCGGCAACAATGCCGGCTTCCTGGGCACCGGCGGGACACTCACCAGCAGTACGGGCACGGGCACGCTCGTGGTGAGCGCCGGCAGCACGACCTTCCCTGGCCAGATCATCGGCAACGTCAATTTCGCCAAGGTCGGCGCCAATACGACCACGCTCACCAACAGCAGCAACTACACCGGCCCCACGACCGTCGCCGGCGGCACGGTCACGCTGCAAGACGCGGGCGTACTGGCGGCCACGTCGGGCATTTCGGTCAACTACGCCACGCTGGCCGTCAACGACAACGGCCTGACCGGCATCTCCAGCCGGCTCGGCGCCGCGCCCATCACCCTCAACGGCGGGATCTTCAGTTATGCGGGCCGCACCCAGACCGCCTCGATTTCGTCGGCCGGCACGCTGACTCTTGGTTCGGGCAACTCGAACATCACCATGGCCACCGGCGGCACGGGCGTCTTCTCGGACGACCTGACCTTCGCCGCCATCAACCTTTCCAATAAGGACGCCACGCTCAACTTCACCGGCGTCGACGGGCAAACCGGCAACAACGCGCGGGTCTTGTTCACGAACCCGCCCGCCGTGACCAACAACATCGTCAGCCCGCAAATCGAGTATGGCGGCACGGACTTTGCCAGTTACGTCCCCGGGCTGGGCCTGGGCGCGCTGAAATGCGCCGGGGTTCCCCGGCTATGACGGCACGGTCCTCCCGGCCACGAGCCAGCCGACGCAAAATATCCGGCTTACGGTCTCCGGAACGCTATCGAATCAAGGCGGCAACCCGCTCACCCTGAACGGCTTGAATCTGCAAGCCGCGGGCCTTACGTTCGCCAACAATGCCGATTCGTTGAACGTGGCTTCCGGCGCTCTGCAACTTGGCAGCGGTACCGTCTCCATCGGCAGTGCCGTGGGTAACGGCACGATCACCTCCGGCGGCACGTCTACCGGAACGGTCCCGTTGTATATCAACGTCACCACGAACAACCTGACGATGAATTCCGCCATCGCCAACAATTCCAGCGGCGGCGTGCTCCGCCTGGTCTTCACCAACTATCTCGGCGGGCAACTGACCCTGGCCAGCAGCCTGAACAGCTATGGCGGCGGGACCGTCGTCAACAACTACACCTCGGGGGCGACGGGTTCTCTCGTCGTCGGTGCGGCGGGTTATCTGCCCGCGGGGGGAATCACGATCAACAACGGCATCCTCACGCAGACCAGCGGCGGGACCATCGCTTCCCAACTCGTGACCCTCAATGGAGGTTCGACACTGACGCTCGCCGGAAACAACACCCTTACCGGGATCGCCTTCAACAACAACGGCGGCACGGCAACTCCCACGGTCGCCACCGGCGGCACGCTCACTCTGCCCGGCAGCGGCCTTTCGGCCTCGTCCAGCAATCCAGGTACGACGGCAGCGATCAGCGCCGCGAGCACGGTCAGCTTCGGCGGCAGCCCGGCTACGATCACCGTCAGTCCGATCACCATTAACGGGCAGTCGGTGGCCCCCTGGCAGGCGACCCTCAACATCAGCGGCGTTCTCACCAATGCCACCGGCCTGACGGTTGCCGGGGGCGGCAATCTGCAACTCGGCGGCCAGAATACATTCACCGGTGGAACCACGGTGGATACCACCCTCGGACCGACGGGCCTGATCATCGGGGCCAGCAGCACGCCCTCGACGGTCGGCAGCACGGTCACCAGCGGTCCCGTGGGCACCGGCACGCTGACCCTCGGCAACAGTGCCGTCTTGGTCTCCACTGCCGCCGCCAACACGTTGGCCAACAACGTGGTGCTGGGCAACAACCTGACGTTCAACGGCGCGGCCAACAACCTCACGCTCAACGGTACCGTGGCTTTGCCGGCCGGCAGCAGCACGATCACGGTTGCCGCCCCGCAGGTCACGCTCACCCTGGGCGGCGCGATCGGCGGCGTCGGATCGACGCTCGTCAAGTCGGGCTACGGCGCCCTCGACATCACGAACGCCGCCAGCAACAACACGTTCGATTCGGGCGTGACGCTCAACTCGGGCATCTTGCTGGCGACGGGTTCCAACGCCCTCAATCCGCAGCCTCTTGGCATCGGCCCGATCACGCTCAACGGCGGGCAGCTCCAATTGCACAACAACAGCTTCAGGCGCAAAGCGGCAATCCGATCTATCTGAACAACAACGTGGTTGTCAATAGTTCCGGCAACACCTTCATCGATATCAATAACAACGGCGCGAACACGGGCAACACGTTCGTCATGGGGAACTTGTCCTACGGCGTGTCGGCCACCACCAGCACTCTGCTGGGCATTACCGGCGGAAACAACTACAAACTCCATTTCACCGGCGGCAACGTCAGCGGTCCCGGGTCGCCGACGAACGTCAACTTCAGCGTCGGCTCGGGCCTGACGCTGAACCTGGGGAACACGTTCACCAACGGCGCCACCCCGGTCAATGTCGGCTCCGGCACGCTCCTCTTGAGCGGAAACAACACGTTCCTCGCGCCCATGACCTTGTCCGGCACCAACCTGGGTGCCGCGCCGGCGGTCAATACGAGCCTCGCGGCCTTCGGTTCTTTCCCCGTGACCCTCAACAACGGCGCGACGCTCCCGCTCACGCCCGTGTTGGGCACCTTGAATGCCGCGGGCTATACCCAGGGCGGGCTGCTGGCCCGGTTCTATAGCTACAATGCCGGCACCGGCGCAGGCACCATGACCGGCCCCAGCAACGACGCCATGCCTGCCGGTTACGCGGTCGCTTCGGCCGGGACCGATTTCATCGACGCAAACCACCCCGCGGGCCAAGGCGCCAATCAGGCCTTCGCCCAGTCGATGGCCGTTTACAGCGGCCTGTTGTACATCCAGAATCCGGGCATCTATACCTTCAAGACGACGATCGACGATAATTGCAGCGTGACCATCGACAACCAGTTGCTGTTGAACGCCGCCGGCACGGCCACCGACTACCTGACCACCGGATATCACTCCCTGGTGTCGCGGAACGTGAACAACGGCGGCCAAGGCCAGTTTACCCTCGTGTACGGCGGTCCCGACACGGCCGCCAGTGGTCTCGCCTTGCAGACCATTCCGGCCAGCAATCTCTACTACCCGACCTATCCCTCCGCCGGCTTGACCTTGAGCGCTTCCCAGAACGCGGCCATGCTTTCCAACGGCGTCGTGGTCGCCCCGGGCGCGCTGGCGGCCATCGACAACCAGGGCACGGAACTGAACAGCGTGATCGCTAGCCTGACCGTCAGTCCCAGTTCCGCCCTGACGATCAACAACGGCACGAACACCGGCGTTCTCGGCATCGCCGGTTCTTTGACCGTCAATTCGGCCACCGGCAGCAGTCCCGTGTTGAACGTCAACACGGGCATCCTGCAAACGATGGGCGGGGTAGCGGACAACAACAAGGGGTTGGCCAAGGCCGGACAGGGCCTCTTGATCCTGGGACCCAACGCGCCCGGTAATTTCACCGGCGGACTGAGCATTGCCGGCGGCTACGTGCAACTCACCGACTCCTCGTCGCTGGGCACCGGAACCACCAACGTCCTCTACGGTAGTCTCACTCAAACCGGAACCGCCGCGGCGGGGAACGTCGTCCTGCCCATGGCCAGCGTCGCGGGCGTTTATGCGGGCATGACCGTCTCGGGATCGGGCCTGAACTCCAACGCCTACGTCGTCAGTGTTGATCCGATCGGGCAGACGGTCACCCTCTCCATCGCGGCCACTTCGGCGGTTACCGCCAGCACGATCACCTTCGGCGCCAACGGCGCCCTGGACCTGAACGGCCAGACCAACGTCACGGGCAATCTCGTGCTCAGCGGCACCGGCGGTGGAGTGAGCAGCCGTTACGCCCAGAACAACGGGGCCCTCTACAACAGCAATCAGGCCGCAGCCAGCACCGGCGCGGGCTACACGGTCACCCTGGGCTCGAGCGGGGCCACGATCAGCGGCCTGGGCAACATTACCCTTAACGGCATCGTGCAGGACGGCGCCGTGGGCGGCACGACGTTGACCAAGAACGGTCCCGACACCCTGACCCTCAGCGGCAACAATACGTTCACCGGACCCGTGACGGTCGTCAACGGCGCCTTGCAGCTTGGCAACTCTGCGGCCCTCGGCTTGACTTCCGGGACGAACACGGTGACCGTCAACGCGGGCACCACGCTCGACCTTAACGGCCAAAGCATCTCGACGACCAGGCCGTTGAGTCTCAACGGCACGGGCCTCACCGGCCTGGCGGCGCCCAATCTGCTCGGCGCGCTGGTGAACAACGCCAATGGTACTGTCGCCACCTATAACGGCGCGATCACCCTGGCCGCCGCCGCGAGTATCGGCAGCAGCAGCCTGAATCCGGCCAGCCCCGGGGGCAACATCATCGTCAACGGCCAGATTGGCGGCGCTTTCGGTCTCACCAAGGTCGGTGCCGACGTGCTCACCCTTACCGCCTCGGAAGGCTCGACCACCACGCCCTATACCGTCAGCGAGGGCACGTTGGCTCTTAACGGCAACGGCCAGTTGACCGTCGGTGCAAACTCTTCGGTCTACGACGGCATGATCCTGCTGGATAACACGGCGACCAACGTCAATTCTCGGTTGAGCACGCACGGCGTCACTTTCTACGGCGGCAATCTCCTCGTGTTGGGCAACTCCGCGGCTTCGACGACGGAGAGTTTCAGCACCGCCGGCACCAATTTCAATTTCCAGAACTCGGCGTCCGTGATTACCATTCAGCCCACCGCGACCCAGCCCGTGCTGCTGAACATCAGTTCCAACGCGGCCTTGACCCGTAACGCGGGGGCGACCACGCTGATCCGCGGCGCGGGCTTGGGCAGCCAGGCGTTCTTGGCGATGACGGGCGGCGTGGCCGGCCTTGGCGACGGCATTGCCAACCCGGGCTACAGCCAGAACCAGGACAACAACAGCGGCAACAACCGGGGCGTGCTGGCCTGGGCCCTGGCCGATACTTCCAGCACCGGCAACGGCATGGCCCTGGTCATGTACGACACCACCAACGGCTTCCAGCCCTTGAGCAACTTCAACGGCGTCAACGGCGTGACCAATTCGTTGACCGTCACCAACGCCAATGTCCTGGTCACCACGCCGATGGTGACCACGTTGACAACCACCGCCTATCCGTACGTCAACTCGCTCACGCTCAACGGCGGCGGCGTGTCGATTGCCGCCGGCAACACGGTGTCCATCATCAGCGGCGGACTCTTGGACCTCAGCGGTTCGCCGGGAGCGCCGAACACCATCTCCGGCCCGGGCGCCCTCTGGACCTACAACAACGCCGAACTCATCGTCCACGTGCCCAATCCCAATACGGGCGGAACCACGGCGCTGACGATCTCCTCTCCGATCGTTAGTACCACCGGCGGGCTGACCAAGGCCGACGGCGGCCTGCTCACGCTTGCCGCCCAGAACCTGTACACCGGCACTACGACTATCAACGGCGGCACGCTGCAAACCGCCGTGGCCAACGCCGTCTACGTGCCCTACTCCACGTCCGCAACCCCCGGCAACATTGCGGCGACGGTCAGCGGGCAGGCCTTGCAAGTAAACCTCGGCGGCACGCTTGACCTGGCCGGCAACAACGAATCGTTCAACATCTTCAACAGTGCCGTCACCACCATCCCCGGCGACGGCGGCACGGTGATGAACTCCGGCGCGAGGGCCAACTTCCGCATCGCGCCCAACGCCAACGAAGTGTTTGCCGGTTCCATGACCGGCCCGATCAACTTCATCCGTGACGGCAACAACACGCTCACCTTGAGTTGGTCGAACAACTACAGCGGCACGACGACCCTCAACGGCGGTGCGACGACCTTGCAGGATTTCGGGACCCTGCAAGGCACTAGCGAGATCTATATCCGCCGCGCCATGCTGAAGTGGGACGACAACACGGGTGTTCAGGCCCTGTCCAATCGCCTGCCCACGGGGATTACCATGTGGATGGACGGCGGGGCCTTCGTTTTCAATGCCCGCGCCGGCTCCAATACCGTGCAGAACATCGGCGAGAACCTGGTCTTCAATTCGGGCAACTCCCAGATCGAACCCGTTGCCAATTTCGGCACGGTGCAACTCACCTTCTCCTCGTGTTCCGTTGCCCCAGGGGCAACCGTCACCTTCGGCGGCAATGTCAACAACGTGGGCGATTCGGCCCGCGTCTATTTCAGCAACTCGGCAAGTCTCGCCCCGATCGGCGGCATCCTCCCCTGGGCCACCACCTATGGCTGCGGCAATACGAACGTCGTCGACACGAATTTCGCTACCTACGACCCGTCCTTGGGCATCCGCCCGGCGTTGTACGCCACGGTCGCCACGTTTGCGGCTGGCAACAATGTCCTGGCGGCGACCCAGACCTTGCCCGGCGGCGGCGCCACGTGCAACTCGCTCTACTTCCAGGGAGCTTCCACCATCTCCTTCACGAGTTCCGCGGACGCGCTCTACGTGCAGAGCGGCGGCATCCTGACCTCGTACAACAGCAACGTCGCCAACCAGATCGGCGGCGCTGTCGGCCAGGGGAACCTGACCGTCGGCAATTCCGGCACGACCGGCCCCGGAACGCTGTACCTCCATAACCCCCGCAACACGCTGACCATCGACTCGAATATCGTCGACAACGTGCCCGGCGGCTCGGCCCCCTTGACCCTGGTCATGGATTCCTGCAGCCAGGCCAGCGGCACGATCGTGCTGCAGGGCTCGAACAGCTATAGCGGCGCGACCTTCGTCAACGGCACCATCGTCAACCTCGGTGCCCCGGCCGGCGCCCTGGCCATTTCCGGGACCAGTCTGACGATCAACGGCGGCAACAACAACGCCACCGATTCGCTGGCCGTGGCGAACGCGTCGGTCACGCTCCTGGCCAGCAACCAGATCAATCTGGCGGCCAACGTGCTCGTCAACGGCTCCGCCCAGTTGAATCTGAACAACTTCAGCAACACCCTCGCCAACCTGACCATTAATAACGACGGCGGATCCAACGCGGCCAACGGCCCGTTGGTCTATACGGGTACCGGCAAATTGACGCTCACGGGCTCGCTCAGCGTGGGCGTCGGCGCCAGCGACGGCGGAACGACCACCAACGCCACCAACAGCTTCAATGTCCCCACGATCAGCGGCATGCTGGCCTTCGCCCCCGCGGGCGGCGGGCCGGGAACCGTCAACGTGATCCCTGTCTCCAGCGCCGCCGGCCAGGCCGGCCTGGGCCTGAACGCCGTGATCAGCGTGGCCGGCAACGCCGGTCTCAACGTGACTGGCAGCGGCGTGGTCTCGATCGGCGGCCAGTCGGGCAATTTCGGGCCCGTCAACGTCGCCGCCGGTACGACACTCGCTTTCGGCGGCAACGGCGGCGGAAACTACGGTGCCATTATCGGCGGACAGGTGGTTCTGCCCGCGGGCGCTACCTTCGATACCCGCGGCAACACGGGTACGATCGGTTCCATCAGCGGCAGCGGCACGATTACCAACTTCACCACGGCCGCGGCGACCCTGTACACCGGCCTGGACAACACCAACAGCACCTTCTCCGGCGCGATCACCAACCCGTTCGCCGGCAACCTCTTGAGCGTCACCAAGATCGGCTCGGGCAACCTCAATCTCAGCGGCAATAACAGCGGCACCGGGCTCGTCAGCCCGAACCTCGGCGCCTTGACCGTCAGCAGCGGCAGCGTGACCCTCAACGCGGCCAACGCCGTGGAGGGTTTCGGCGCGTATACGCTCAATGCCGGCGGCGCTTTGACGCTGGACAACAGCGTGGCCGCAGTCAACAACCGGTTGGGGGGACCCTACAACCTGACGTCGCCCACCGTGGCGACGCCGACCACCACGGCCCGCGCGCTCAACTTCCAGGGCGGCAACCTGACGATTCTTGGTAATTTGAATGGCAACGGCGGCGCGGTCGTCAGTGAGAACCTGGGCGCGGTGAACCTCAACGCCACCCCCGCCGGCGAGAGCGTACTGACCGTGTCGGCCACGAACACGGGCGGCGTGAACGTGGTGATCAACGGCGCGATTTCCGGCGAGACCGACTATGGCACCCTTCTGATTCGCGGCGACGGGTTGGGACTGAGCACCTCGGCCGGGGCCGCCGGCACGGCCACCGTCTACGTGCCCACGGCCGGAAACATCGCCTATCCCGGTATCGTGGCCCAGGGCGGCGGCGCCGACGGCACGACCACCATGTCGGTCCGCACCGACATCATCGGCGACGCCAGCGCGACGGGATCGGGAACTGGTTTCGTCACTCGCGATCCGACCACCGGCTTGTTGCGGCCGCTCAATCCGAACGCCGAACTGGCCGGCTCGTTGTTTGGCGCCGCGGCCACGACGAATGTCGGGCTCAGTGCGCCCCAGACCCTCACGCTCGCGGCGAACAATGCGAACACCCTGACCCTATCCGGTTCGGCGGCGATCAACACCAACGCAGGCGCCTCGGTCTATCCCATCAATGCGGGCCTGCCTATGCTGACCCTCAACGCGGGAGGCATCCTCGTCACCGGCGGCACGGCGAGCATCAACGTGCCTTTCACCAGCGGCGGAATTTCGGCCCTCTGGCACGTCATCGGCGCGGCGACCGTGCTGGACGTCAACAGCCCCTTGATCGGCACGACCTCGGGCCTCAACAAGTCCGACGCCGGCACGCTGGTCTTCAATACACCGCAATACTACTCCGCGCGCAGGGCACGCAGCTCAACGGCGGCCTGTTGCAGCTCAACGGCGGCAATAACACCATCCTGGTGCAGCCCACCGCCACCGTTCCCACGGTATTGGCCCTGGGTCTCAACGGCGGCACGCTTGATCTCGACGGCAACAGCCAGGCGATCGGCACGCTGTCCAGCGTCAACGCCCTGCCGGGCATGGGGGGCACGGTCACCAACTCGTCGGCCGCAGTGGTGAACTTCATCGCCAACGGCGCGGCGGCTAGCACCTTCGCCGGCCCGATCACCAACGGCGCGGCGCCCTGTCGTTTTACAAGCAAGGCGCCGGCGTCCTCACGCTGACGGGAACGAGTTCCTACACCGGTCCGACCTACGTCGAGGGCGGCACGCTCACCTTGCGGGACGGCGGCTCGGTGGCGGGCACGTCGACCGTTAACGTGAACTACGCCGGCCTGACGCTCGACAACACCGGCCTGCTGCCCATCGCCACCCGCCTGGGCAGCGCATCCAGCCAGGCGTCCATCAATCTGAACCAGGGGACCGTGACGCTCAATGCCCGGCCGGGCAACGACACCTTCACCCTTGGGGCGTTGAACCTGGCCCAGGGAGCCAATCAGGTCAGCACGACGCTGTACAATGCCAACCAGCAGACCGGCTCGCTGGTGGCGACCTTCGCCAGCCTGAACCAGACCGGGTCGGCGGCGACGATCAACTTCGTGCCCAACACCGGCACGTTGGGCAACGGCGGCGACACGGCCTATGCGTACTTTACGCAGACTCCCACGCTGACCAACGGCATTATCGGCGGTTGGGCCGTGGTCAACGGCGCCGATTTCGCCAGTTACTCCGCCGCCGGCGGCGTGGTCGCCCCGAACGTAAACGGGGCCCCGAACTACACCAACACCAACGGCCTGGCCACGTCCAGCGGCACCGACAACTCCAACGTCACGCAAGTCGTGGTGAACGTCACGGGGCGGACGATCAACTCGCTTGCCATCCGCGCCCCCGGCAACACGACGAACGTGAACCTCAACACCGCTGCCGACGGGTTGGACCTGGGCACGGGCGGCCTGCTGATCAACGATTCCGGGAACAAGGGCGTAACCATCAGCGGCGGCAGTTTGACCGCCGGCACGAGCGGTGCGGCTGCCGTGCTCTACCTCTATTCCAACGCCAACACGCCCCTGATTTGCAGCCAGATCGCCAACAACACGGCGGGCGGCGTGGTGTCCGTAGTCAAGAGCGGCACCGGCAACTTGACCCTCAACGGCCTCTTGGAAATGGCCCCCACGGCATGGGCCTCGGGGGCCGGCACGCTCACGGTTCCCAGCGCCGCCGGGTTGTTCGCCAGCGAAGTCCTGAGCGGCAGCAACGGCGTCAGCGGCAACGGCCTCGGCGGCCAAACCATCACTGCCATTTCCGGTAATACGATCACGCTCTCCAGCAGCGCCACCGCGGCCGGGGCCGCGGGCAGCTTGATTTCCTTCGCCCCCGCCCAGGTGGTCACCGCGACCACTCAAGGCAGCTACTCGGTGACGGTCACGCTGCCCTCGATCACCGGTTGGACCAACGGCATGGCGGTCGGCGGCCCGGGCATTCCGGCCGGGACCACGATCACGGGGATCTACCTGCAATCCGGCAACACCTACACGGTGACGCTGTCGAACAGCGCCACGGTCACCAGTTCCAGCGGCACTCTGAGCTATGGCGCGCAGTCCAACACCTATACCGGCCCGACGTACGTCGACCAGGGCCAGTTGAACCTCAACGGCCAGGTTGGCAGTATCATGATCCCCGGCAACTTGCAGATCAGCGGCTACCCGGTGGTGATGAACACCAACGCGGGCCAAATCGCCCCCACGAGCAACGTCAGCATCGGCGGCGGCGGCTCGCTGACCATGGCCGGCACGACCAGCAACGTGCTCAACAGCGTGAGCTTCACCGGCATCGGCGGCAACAACCAATCGGGCCTGAACATCAACGGCGGCACGCTGACCCTGAGTGCTTCCAATGCCCTCACCGCGCAGAACGACAACATGGCCAACACGCCGCAGATCTACGGCGGCAGCCTGGTATTCGGCAATACGTCGCCCACGATTATCACCTCCGGCTTGTCGACCAACAACTTGCTGATCCCGGCGACGATCGTTAGCGCCGCCGGGCCGATCGCCCTGAACGGCTCTGGCGCGGTGGTTTTCTCCAGCACCGCCAGCACCTTCACGACCGGCATGAATCTTAACGGCGGATCGCTCATCCTGGCGGCCAACAGCGTGCCCGCCACGGTCGGCAGCACCGTGACCAGCGGCCCGCTGGGAACCGGCACCTTGACCACGGCCAACAACACGACCCTGGAGTCGGGCGCCGCCGCGCAGACCATCGCCAACGCCGTGGTTACCAGCGGCAATCTGAATTTCGACGGCGGGCTGGCGACCAACAACGTGACCCTCAGCGGGCCCGTGACGCTGGGCGGCACAACGCCCACATTGACCATTGTCAGCCCGGTGGTCACCACCACCGTCAGCGGTCCGCTGACCACGGCGGCCGGCCTGACGAAGGCCGGCCCCGGCACGCTGGTCTTGAGCAACACGAGCGGCACGCCTAACAGTTACAGCGGCCCGACCTTTGTCAACGCCGGCATCCTGCAACTCAACGCTTCCGGCGCGTTGGGCGCCACGTCGCCGCTCAGCGTGGCCACCGGCGCGGCCCTGAGCCTGGGCGGAAGCGTGGGGCAGACCCTCGGCGCCCTGAGCGGTCCGGGCAACGTGCTGCTCAATGGCAACGGCCTGACGGTCGGCAGCCTCAACCTCAACTCAACCTTCTCGGGCCTGATCGCCGACGGCACCGCCAGCGGCGGCGGGCTTGACCAAGTCGGGCACCGGCACGCTGGTGCTCTCCGGCCCGAACACCTACACCGGCCTGACGACCGTCAGCGGCGGCACGCTGCAAATCGGCGACGGTATTGCCAACAACGGCGTGTTGCCCGGTTCCGCCGCCAACAACGCCGCCCTGGTGTTCGCCAACCCCACGACCGTATCCTACGGCGGCGTGATCAGCGGCAACGGCAACTTGACCAAGACCGGTACGGGCACGCTGATTCTCGCCGCACCCAGCACCTACGGCGGCGCGACGCTGATCGCCAACGGCACGGTTCGCCTGGCCTACAACAGCTTGCCGCAACTGTCGACCGTCAACCTGAGCCTCGGCGGCGTGCCCAATTCGCTTGGTTCCTACACCATCAGTCCGACCGGCGGTTCGATGACGATCACTGGCGGCGGCGGCGATATTTGGACCACGACGCAGCAGGGCTACTATGTCTACCAAGCGGTTCCCACCAGCCAGAACTTCGACGTGGCGGTCCATATCCAGAGCATGAGCGGCGGCGATGGAAGCTGGGCCAAGGCCGGTATTTATGCCCGCCAGGACACTACCGCCGCCGACGTCCCAGGTGTTTTCGACGCCGAGACCACGGGCAGCAAGGTCTCCTACCAGTGGACCAATGGGAACGTCAGCGCCGGCACGGGCACCTCGGTAGGGCCGAATTGGCTAAGATTGACCTACACCGCGTCGACGAGCACCTTCACCGGCTATGAAAGCCCCAGCACCAGTACGACCATCCCGGCGGCCTCCGATCCCTCCTGGGTAGCTATAAACAGTTACACCCAGGCCATGAGCGGATCGACCTTCCTCCTGGGGATTGCCGATACCTCGCATAACAATACCGCCGGCGTCACCGACACCGCAATCTTCAACAACCTCGGCAACTTGTTCGTGGGCGGCAACGGCACGTTGCCGGCCACGACGGCCTTGTCGATTGCCGCCGGGTCCAACTTCGATCTCAACGGCGGCACGCAGACCGTCAACTCGCTATCCGACTACAGCCCGGGCGCCGGCGGCAGCGTGCTGAACAGCAATACCGGAGCCGTATCGATCCTGACCCTGAGTCCCACCGGCGGTTCGACCACCTTCAGCGGGCTGATCCAAGGCGGCGGCACGCTGGGCTCGATGAGCCTCGTCGTCAGCGGCAGCGGGTTGCAAACCTTGGCCGGGGCGAACACCTACAACGGCGGCACAAGAGTCGCCGGCGGCACGCTGCAACTGGCCAACCCCCAAGCCCTGGGCGCGGGTGGTTTGACGGCCAACGGCGGCGTCTTGGATCTCAATGGCAACAGTCTCACGACCGCCGCCAGCAATGCCTTGCCCTCATTCAGCGGCCTCGCGGGAACGATTACCGATAGCAGTACGGGCTCGGGCATCACGACGTTCACCGTCAGTCAGACCGGCAGCACGACCTATTCCGGCGTCCTGGTGGACGGCCCGAACAAGTCGCTCGCCCTGGCGACGGCGGGCAGCGGCTCGTTGAATCTTTCCGGCTCCAACGGCTACAGCGGCGGCACGACCGTCGGGGCACCCTCTGGGTCCGGCGGCACGTTGCAAGTGGGCAACACGTTTGCCCTGGGCACTGTAAACAGACCCGTTGAGCGTCAGTAGCGCGACGGTCGATCTGAACGGTTTCAGCCCCACGGTGGGCGCCTTGACCGGCAATTCCGGCGCGGTCATCACCAGCTTCGCCGGCAGCACTGCCTGCACGTTGACCGTGAATACGGCCGGGTCGACGATCTTTGCCGGCAACATCGCCAACAAGGGCGGCCAGATCAGCCTGGTCAAGACGGGCACCGGCACGCTTGCGTTGACGGGAACGAGCACCTACACTGGCACGACCTCCGTCAACCAAGGCACGCTCCAATTCACGACGTTTGCCGGCGGCGCCACGTCGCTGGGTAATCCCGCGACGGGCAACGCCACGATAAACATGGGCAGCGCCGGCTTTGCCGCCTTGCAGTTGATCGGTCCCAACCGCGGCATGAACCGCCCGATCGTCCTGCAGGGCAACGCGGCGATCGACGATTCCGGCACGTTCAACAACTACAACACGTTTAACCTGCGCGGCGGCATTACCGGTCAGAATTTCAATCTCACGCTCACGGGCACCACCGGCGGCATCGATCCCAACAACGGTCCTCTGGGCGGCGAGGTCGGCGTCGCGATGAATCTCGGCGCCAGTGGCTCGTTGACGAAGAACGGGCCGGGCAACTGGATGCTCGACGTGGCCAATACGTTCGGCGGCGGTACGGTCCTTAACGCCGGTACGTTGGTCCTTTCCCTTACGCCCAGCGGCTCGCCCCTGGGCAGTGGCAACCTCACGATCAACGGCGGCACCTTGACGACGGTTAACGGCGGGGCGAACATCACCGGTACCGTCGTGGGCGGCACGGGCCCCTACGTGATCGCTCCCAGCAACGTCTCTTCCTCGCCCAGCGATCTGACGGTCGGCGGCCTGGACACGGCCTCGAACCTGACGACCTTGAGCTTCGACCTCGGCGCACCGGTTGTCAACAACACCTATAACGGCGACCTGATCACGATCAGCAATAGCAGCGCCAGTTCGCTTTCGATCGCGGCGAGCACCGCGATCGCGCTCTCCACGTTGCCCACCACGGCGAACAGCGAGTACCGGTTGTTGGCCTACAGCAACAGCGGCGTACTGGTTAACGACCTGAGCAACTTCATGCTGCCTTCGCCATCCTCCAGTGCGGTGAAGTACTCGCTGAGCGCAACGAGCGATCCGGGCTATCTCGACCTGGTCGTCACGAGCGCCGCGACGTTCTCCGGTTCGGCCACTTGGGTTTCCAAGGGCAACAACACGAACTGGAGCAACTCCGCCAACTGGGCCGACAACGGCAACAACCTGCCGGGCGTGCCGGGCACCGCCGGCCGGCCGGCGGACACGGCCACCTTCAGCGACTCGAGTTCCGTCACCCCCATCACGTTGGACGTGAACCCCAGCCTGGCGGCCTTGACCTTCACCGGCACGAACAACTTCGCGATCTCCGGCACCGGCAGCCTGACGATGAGCAATACCGGCACGCGGCACGGCCAGCATGACGGTCACGGGCGGCTCGCAGTCGATCGCCACCGCGGTGGAGGTCTCGGGAGGGAGCCTGGCCGTCATCCTATCCAACAGCGGCATCCTGACTATTTCCGGCAACGTCTCGGACGACGGCAACCAGCGGCTCTTTGACGCTTACGGGCGACGGCAGCGGCCAGTTGATCCTCAGCGGCACGGCCAACAGCTACACGGGCGGGACGTATGTCGGCGACGGCACGTTGTACGTCAACAACAGCGGGGCGATGGCCGACGGTTCGAGCTTGACCGTCGGCGCCGGCGGGGTGTTCCTCTACGATCCCACGGCCGGCGGGGCGGCGAACGAACCGGCCCTGAGCGAGAAGGCGTCCGACCGCTCGCTGGCCCCGGTCCCGGAACCGGGAACCCTGGCGCTGTTGAGCGTGGCCGGAATCGTTGCGGCGGCGGCAGTTTGGCGGCGGCGAAGAAAGTAAGGCAAACCGACAATAGCAGACTTGTCCGGCTGTCACGGCAGTCAGGCTGACATGAGTATCCTGATCGGAGCGGAGATCGAGAAGGCGCTGGAGAACGGATCGATCAGGATCGAACCGCTCGACAGCTCGCAGATCGGCCCCGGGTCCGTCGATCTTACGCTCGGCAACGACTTCCGGGTCTTCAAGAAGAAATCCCAGGTCTACCACGTCAAGAATGACTCCCGCTTCGAGGACATCACCACCAGTGTTCACGTGGAGGACGGGAGTTTCCTGGTGATCAAGCCGGGCGAGATGATCCTGGGGATCACGCGGGAGAGGATCACGCTGGCCGATAACATCTCCGGCCGCCTCGAAGGACGAAGCCGGTTCGCGCGATTCGGCCTTGCCGTCCACGTCACCGCCGGCTTCATGCATCCGGGCATCTCGAACCACCAGGTCCTGGAGATCGTGAACCTCGGACATGCGCCGCTGGCTCTTTATCCGGACACCCGCATCTGCCAGTTCGTGTTCGAGAAATGTGAGGGCCATGCGGAGTATCAGGGGAGATTTGCCGGGCAAACCAAGCCGTGAGACGGGCTGCGAAGATCAGCGGTCATCGGCCGGCAGGCTTTCGCCCGGCCAGGTCAGACGCGGGACGAAGAACGTCTCGGCGAAACGACGCGACTCCGATGCCGTGGGATGACGGTCAAGCAGCCAGCGCACGGTGCGGGGCTCGATCTCCAGACCCAAAGCGGAGGCGTAATGAAGGACGCGGTGCCATGCGCCGGCGGCGTGGGTTACTCCCGCCCGCGGGCAGATCGGCTGCGCCGGGAAATCGAAGCGGCTGACGCGCATGATGCGGCGGGCGGCGTCCCGACGACCGTTCTGCGGATCCCACAGGGCCCCGCTGCGGAGATCGAGGGCCGCGGCGTTGATCGTGCAATCGACCTGCCGCAGCACGTCGACGATGTTTCCGCACTTCCAGAGGCCGTTGGTGAACCGCCGCACGGGGATCAGGTCGGCGTAGGGCGAGCCCTCGGGGTCGGGAAACCACCGCGGCGAACCATAGGGGTTGGACTCCATTCTGCCCGCCCGCGCCAGGCGTTCGAAGAAGCGGTCGAGGCGCGGTCCGTCGACGAAGAGGTCGAAATCCTTGACCGTGAGATCCGGGAGGGGGCGATCGCCGCTGAGCAAGACGCGGCGGAGGGCCCCGCCGCCCAGATAGACCGTCAGGTCCGGCAGGTCGCCAAGCGCCGTCTGGACGGCCCGAAATCCCGGCCAGGCGTTGAGCAGCCGCCGCGCTTCACGATGAATAGTCGTCTGGTTCATGATTTTCTCCGGATTCGCAGGGGGTGGATGGTTCAAACGGCCTGGCAGGGTTCGTCGTCTTGCCTGGCGATGGCCTCGCGGTGGGCCGCGAGCCAGCGGGTGGCCCGGTCGCCGACGCCGGGCTCGACGAACATGTATTCCACGCATGCGGCGGGCGGCCGGGCGAGCGCGGCCGAGACCGCCGTGGAGGGCGAGATCGCGCCGTGCCGCAGTTGGACGGGGAAGCGGAGATCGCCGCTCTTCACGGTGCGGAAGTCCCAGCGGACCCGCGCCGCTCCGAAATGCCGCCTGGCGGCCGCGTACAGTGCCCGGCCGGGGGAACGGCGCGGCCGCGCGAGGTCAGGACGGCCATGGTAGACCAGCTTGAACGGCTCGCGGCACACCAGGCGGCGGGCCGCCTCGTGCCCCAAGGCGCGGGGGTCGCGGGCCGCTTCGCCACAAGCCGCCGTTACGCGGTCATCGTCGGTCTGCAAGTGTTCGGCGGCGGTGACCGGATATCGGCCCTGCGGAAGCGAGGCCCGCAGGAAATCGCCGAAGTGGATGTCATAGGCGCACAGGGCGTGTTGATGGAAGATGCGGGTGAAGAGGAAATGCCGGGCCTGGACGAGCAGTTCGGCGGGCCGCAGGCCGCTGTCGAGCATGCCCAGGCTGGGCTCCTCGGCCACGCGGGCGGCCTGTTCCGCCGCGTCTTGCGCCGCCCGGCGGGGCGGCGGCAGGATCCGCAGCGCGGCGATCAACCGGGCGCCGTCGAACGTGGGGCAACGCAGGCCGGCATGATAGGGATCGCGGAGCAGATAATCGATGCGATCGGCGCCGAAGGCGTTGGCCACGATGATCTGGGAGAGGATCTTCTCCCAGGCGGAGAAACGCACGTCCCGCGCTTCGCGGGGGCCGACGGCGACCTTCGCCACGTCCAGTCGCCGCAGCTTCATGCCGTCGAGCACGCCGCCGACGTCCTCGTCGAGGATGACCGTCCCGGTAAGCCGTTCGTGGTTCCAGCCCGGCGGGAGCAGGACCTTTTCCGCGGCGTGGGAAAAGGGCAGATGGCCCAGGTCATGGCAGAGGGCGGCGACGCGCACTACGCGCCGCCAGTAACCGCATTGTTCCTTGTCGGCCAGTTCGGGCAGCACCGCGCGGACCTCGTCGCGGACATTCGCCGGATCGGTGATGACGTCGAAGATCCGGGTGGCCAACTCCATCACGCCCAGCGAGTGCTCCAGGCGGCTGTGCGTGGCCCCGGGGTAGACTATATGCATCATCGCCAGTTGGTGGACGCGGCGGAGGCGGCGAAAGGCGCGGGTCGCGAGCAACTCGCGTTCTTCCGCGGTCAAACGGATGCGGGCGTGAATCGGGTCGAAGATCGTGTCGTAGCGCATGGTTCCCAGCCTCGGAAAATGCTTTGCGGCGTCTTTCCTATCCATCTAGCGGAGCAGACCGGTGGCCGGGGGCAGAAAAAGCGGGTTTTCCGCGTTTGGACGCGGAAAGTGGGAAATCGTAGGGTGGGCCGAGTGAAACGAGTCCCACCATGGGGAACGCCAGCAACGGAAGTGGGTAATCACGAAATGACGAAAAGACGAAAACGCGAAAGACGGCGTTATTCGGGGAATGGTCTCCGCTGGCCCGACGGCCTTTCTTTCGGAGTTTCGTTCCTTCGGGATTTCGTGATTCCTTTCCTTGCTTTGCTGCGAGAAGGCCCAATTTTGTTGCTAGAGTCTCCCCAAACGCCGCGATTCGAGCAGCAGGCATAAGGCCGTGATCACAAAGGCCCCGAAATCAGAAGCCGGCTGGGCGGCCCAGACGCCGTCGAGGCCGAAAAAGCGGGGCAGGATCAACGCGGCCGGGATCAGGAGCAGCACCTGCCGGGACAAGGTCAAGAACATCGCTTCCAGGGGTTTGCCGATCGCTTGGAAGTAACTCGCCCCCACGATCTGGAAACCGATCACCGGCAGCATCACGGTCGACATCCGGATGGCATGGATGCCCAGCGTCAAGAGGGCCTCGTCTTGGCCGTTGAACAGCCGGATTACTTGGACGGGAAAGAGCATCGCCACGCTGAAGCCCAGCAGGGTCAGCGCGGTTGCCGCCAAGATCGCCAGCTCCAGCGTTTTCTTCACGCGGTCGAACCGCCTGGCTCCGTAGTTGTAGCCGATGATCGGCTGGGCCCCCTGGTTGATGCCGAAAATCGGCATGGCCACCATCATGGCGATGGCGTACAGGATGCCCATGACGGAAATCGCCAGGTCGCCGCCATAATACGTGAGTTGATGATTCAGGATGCTTTGCAGCACGCTGTTGGCAAGCTGCATGGCAAAGGGCGGCGAGCCCAAGACGAGGATCTTGCGGCAGATCGCGGCGTCCAGCCGCAGCGTGCGGGCGTGAAACCGCAGCAGGCTGCCGCCGCCGAAGAAATACAGCACCACCCACACTGCGGTGACCGCTTGGGAGATCACGGTGGCCAAGGCCGCCCCCTGCATGCCCCAGGAGAAACCGAAAGATGAAAAGCGGGGCGAGGACCGCATTCAACACCACGCTGATGAGCATCGAGAGCATGGCGATCTTCGGGTTGCCTTCGCCGCGGATGGCGGCGTTCAGGCCGAAGCCCACCATCTGAAAGACCGTCCCCAGCACGATGATCCGCAGGTAATCGCGGGCGTAGGGCAGGACCGTTTCGCTGGCGCCGCAAAGCACGCAGGATTTGGTCCAGCCAGAGCAGCCCGGCGGCGGTGATGAGGAGGGAAGCGAGGATCAGCAGCACGGCGGTGTTGCCCAGCACCTGCTCGGCCTCGGCCTTCTTCTGTTCGCCCAGGCGAATCGAAATCAGCGCCGTGCCGCCAAAGCCGATCAACATGCCGAAGGCCAACAAGACCAAGATGAAGGGGAAGGCCACGGTCGTGCCGGCGATGCCTGCCGGGCCCAACGCGTGGCCGACGAAGACGCGGTCGATCAGGTTGTAGAGAGCCTGGGCCATCATCCCGACGATGGCCGGAACCGAGAACCTGAACAGCAGACGGGGAATGCCGGCTTGTCCGAGTTGTGCCGAACGATCCATGTCGCTGCCGATCAGGTTCCCGGGAAACGGTTCAATGCGGGTCGGTCACTCGTCCGAGAAACAGGATGCTGCCGTCCCGGTTATCGCAGATCATGAACACGAACGGGTGGTCGGCGCGGAAGACAACCAGCGGCTCCGGACGAGCGGACTTGAATCCCATGATACCTCCCGTGGCGGCTGCCGCCACGGTACCCTCCTCATTTACTTCCACGAATGCCTTGTGGACGACCGCGGAGAGGTACAAGTCCTTCTTGCCGTCCATGGCCGAAAAGTCGGCGGCGTCGGTGAAGGCCAGTTTGATCCCCAGCCCCTCGAGCGTCTCCTTCAGCGCGAACGAGGCTTCGAGCTTGAACTTGGGCAGATGGACCTCGACCTTATGTTGCCACATCGCGGCCCGCAATTCGGCAATCCGGCTGGCCGACAGCGACTTTTCCAGACCGTGCAGGCCGTCAGCGGCCGTCGGCAAGAGCACGAACATCGAAAGTCCATCGCCTTTGTAAGGAAGTTCCAGGACCTGAACTCCGTCCTTTTGCACGAAACGGTAGCCGTGGGTCTGGCGCATCATGGGGACTTTCACTTTCCGGGTGGAGGAGACGGTGAAGTCCGCGTCATGGGTCTGGCCTTTTTTGAACTGGTTGGCCCAGTCACCCTTGAAATAAATGGCATTCGTCAGGACCAGGCGAGTATGATCGTCAATGTCGCCCTTGTGGATCAGGTCCTTGATTCTCGCGGCCGTCTGTTTTTCGACCCAGGCGTTGATCTCTGCTCGGGCGGCGTCGGCCTGACCCACGAAGTCCATGAGGCCCAACTCGGCCCCGTATTCCTGCCGGGTCAGCGCCAGGTAACCGGCCAGGAACGGAAAACTCTTCTGGCCCCAAAGACGGTTGGCCACGCGAAGCTGGTAGCCGCGGTCCTTGTCCGCGGAGTTCCATCGCTCCAGGGCCTTGCGATACTCGGCATGCGCCTGCGGCAGGATGCCGGCGAGGTGCAGCGCTTGGGCCATTTCGGCCTCGGTTTGGCCCTTGGCCCCGGCGGTGGTCATTGCCAAGGCGATGGAGATGCTGACGGGCGAGAAAAACAGGTTCTGGCCCGGCTGCGACTTGCTCAACTGGCCGTAGAGGTCCAGGGCAAACTGATTGCCGGCCTCGCTGACAGTTGGGGGCGTGACGACTGGGGGCGTGTCGGCCGATGGATCGGCGAACGATGGCCGAACGAGGGTCGAGCCGATGGCAGACGCCAGCAAGAAACGGAAAAAGGTACGCACGGTGGGATTCTCCTTTGGGGTGTCGGTGTCAATAATGATTAGACGGTTTGCCCAGGCAAGAAGTTTCAAAGTCGCGACGCATGGCGCGGGCGGTCGGCCTTCGCCGCCGATTTCGGAACCACTTGATACCTAGCGGCAGATCGGCAGGAACGGGGTCAATCGCGGGCAAGGAGATGATTGCGATGCGTGCAGCTTGGGCGACCGACATCCATTTGCGGTTCTGCGACGACGAGGAGCGGCGCGACTTCTGCCAGACTTTGGTGGAAACGGAGTTCGACGTGCTCCTGCTGACCGGCGACATCGGCGGCGAATCGGATCTCGATGGTAATCCCGAGCCGCTCGACCATACCGAAACGGTGCGGCTCTTGAAGGAATTGGAGGAAAGCCTGCGGCGCCCCATCTATTTCGTGCTGGGGAACCATGACTACTACCGCAGTTCGATGGCGGCCGTTCGCACCGCGATCGTCGAACTCTGTCGCGGTTCCGAAACGTTGCGCTGCGTCCAGAACGACGGCGTGATCCCCTTGACCGAACGGACGGCCCTCGTCGGGCATGAGTGTTGGGGCGACGCGGGCTGGGGCGATTTCATTTCTTCGCCGGTCTTGATGAGCGACTGGAAAGTCATTTGGGAACTGAAGCAATACTGGAAGGAAGTGCCCGATCTTTCCGCGGACCTGATGCCCTGGAAACTGCGGAAGGCGGATCTCGACCCGTTTCCCTTGGCCGAGCGGCTCAAGGTGTTGGGCCAGGAAGCTGCGGAGCATTTCCGGCGGGTCTTGCCCGAGGCGCTGGCCCGTTACGAACACGTCGTCGTGCTGTCGCACGTGCCGCCGTTCGTGCGGGACTATCCCAAGAAATGGGGCCTGCGCCCGAGGACCATCTGCCGGTGTGCGTCTGCCGGGCGGCAGGCGACGCGTTGCTGGAGATCGCCGCGCGGTTTCCGGAACGTCAGATCCATGTCCTCGCCGGTCACATTCACCATCGTCAGGAGTTTCGCGCCGCGAACAATATCACCATGTCGATCGGCCGTGCGGAATTGATGGAGCCCTGTATCGAGTCGGTGCTCGATGTCCCGTAGGCGGAAGGGCGGCAACAGGTGGATCGCTCCCGCCGGAAATACGTGACCCAACGACACCCCCACGTCCGCTATATGGATACTGTCATGGCGATAGGGTTCATGCGGGCGTCGGCGGTATATAATTCCGGAGAATCGCAATTGTTTCCCCGAGCCATGACTTGCCCCCAAGGAGAAAACGCCATGCACCGTTGCGTCGTGAACTGGACGACAGTCCTGCTGTCGCTCGTTGGTCTGGTCGAAGTTAATCAAGGCACAGAGCCCGCCAATGTTGCCAAGCCCACTCGGGTAGTTTCCGAGCAGGGTTACCGCGTGGAACTCGATCTCAGCGACCAGGTCTTGCTGCTTCGCGTGCCGGAGGATCGCGGGTTCGGCCACGCGAACGGGTCTGTCGAGGCCCCGATCTCAGCGACCCTGGCCGACATCGGCAGCGAGCGGTTCGTTTCCGCCTCCGTGCTGGCCCAGAAAGCCAAGCAGTTCGACGACGGACTTTATGCGGCGGTCGACCTGGCGGCCCAGGAAGGCTTGGGCCGTTTTCCTGGCAAGGCCCAGCTCCTGCGCCATCTCGTGCGAGCGCTGACCGGTTCGCTCGGTGGGCCCTCGCAACCCGTGGCCGTCGTGCTGGCAGGCGCCAAGCTTGGATTGCGCGACGTGCAGTTGTCGGCCGCCGACGAAGCGCCGGTGAAGAAACTCATCGACGACTTCTCCGCCCAAGCAGAGCGCTCCAAGCCGATCGGTTTCTACACCTGGAGCGAATCGCTGTCGGACATTTTCCGCCAGGACCGCATGCTGCAGACCGAACTCGAATCGCCCGCTGGCGTCGAGGTCCTGGCCAAGGCGTTGCGCGCCGCTCCCCAGGACCGGGCAGCCTACGTCGCCTATCTGGCCCTCGAATCGCGGCTGACCAATCGGCTGGTCTATCCCGATCTGTGTGGCGCGATGGAGTCGCTCGATCGCGGCGGCCCGGTCAGCGTGCCCGACAAAGTCCGCTTTTTTCCCCCCTCGCAATCCCACGAGACGGAACTGGTGAAGCGATTGTTCGGAAACCGGCCGGTCCCCGAGGGCTTCAACCTGATGGACGAGATGATCCGGCGGATTCGTTCACGCCAGTTGTCGCTCAAGCCGGGTCCCGACTCCGGTTGGTACGACTACCAGACCTGGGCGTTGCAACCGCTGATCGTGCCCGACGAAACGCCGGAGGCCCGGCATCTCCGCTACGACGGCAGCTACACGCGGCTGCTGGAAGAGTTGTTCAAAGGCATTTTGGCGTTGACTCGGGAGACGCACGTCAAGCAGCTTGAGGTTCCCAGGGTCGGGGCGGCGCGGCGCCGTCCAGGGCCGACGATCGAGATCACGGTCTCGCCCGATCTGAGTCTCGAGCCGCTGGCCAGTTACTATTTCCGCCGTGCCGAGAGTTATGCCTTCGTTCGCTCGGTGCTCGAAGATTGCTTTGGCCGCGAGGCCCTGGCGAAGATGCATCGCAACGGCCCCGACCGGACGATGATCGCCACGCTGGCCCAGGAACTCCAGGCCATGGAGAAGCTCTTCTATGGCGCCCACGTGACTGTTTGCCGGCAGATTGGCATGCAGGTGCTGACATCACCGCGACTTGGCGCAACGGCCGACGCGGCGGCGGCAGGCTTTGTCGACTGGACGAAGCAGATCGGCGAAGACGACGACGTGGGCCGCGATTCCCGCATGATGGTCCCGGTCTTCTATGATCTGAAACGCGCGAAGACCAAGGTCTGGGTGATGCTCGGTTGGGGCCGGCGAAACCTGATCGCGAATTTCGCCGCGCCGCCTTCGTATGCCGTGTACGACGCCCAGGGTCAGGCGGCCGCCGCCTCGGTCCGCGTGAAGTTCGCCGCGGAAACGCAGCCGCTGGTCTATCCCGTGATGGCCGAAGTCTACGTCGCGAAGATCCTCGATCGCGAGGAATTCCGCCGGCACTGCGATCGCTACAAGACCTATGCGGCGATCCTGGCGAATCTGAAGTAACGGTTTGCCGGAAGAACTTGAGATCTGACCAGGGAAACGCCATGAAGATGTACATCGCGATCAGGGACTCGATCCCGCTTGGATACGCGTCTGAACCTTTTCCTTTGTTGCATGGTCTTGATAGATGACCCAACTGCCTGCCGGGACTACATCCACCAAAAACGTCGTCTCGGCAAGATCCTCGTTGGGCCTTCATGAGAAACGAAAGGGGAGGAAATCATGGCCAACCAGAAATCGCCCCGATTCGGATCGTCCGGATCGGGGGCGTTGGCTTTGATCTGCGTGGCAAAGCGGGAGCGTGCTATTGTCTCGTGCAACTTTGCAATCCATAATAGCGACATTCAGTACGGGGGTAATGCAAGGCCGCGTCGCACAGGCTAATGACGAAAATGACGGAGTTCTTTTCCGCGGTTGCCACGTTGCTGTTGGTCATGGACCCCCTGGGCAACGTGCCCGCGTTTCTGGCCTGTCTCAAGGACGTGGCAGAGAGTCGGCGGTTGCGCGTGGTTCGCGCGAGAACCTCTTTGCGCTGCTGATCCTGCTGTTCTTCTTGTTCTGCGGGCCGACATTGATGGGCGTACTCCATATCGGCCGCGAGTCGCTGCACATTGCCGGGGGCGTGTTGCTATTCTTGATTTCCTTGGGCATGATTTTCCCAGGCCACTGGCACGTGGGGGCCAATGCCGAGCGGAGCGAGGACACGGAGCCGTTCATCGTACCATTGGCCACGCCCTTGCTGGCAGGCCCCTCGGCCATCGCCACCGTCATGATCTTCGCGTCGCGACGGCCCGATCAGCTCTTGCCGACGGGCGTCGCCATGACCGTCGCTTGGCTTGCTTCGGCCGCGATCCTGATGTTCTCGCCGGCCCTGAGTCGCATGCTCGGGCGGCGCGGGTTGGTGGCCTGCGAGCGATTGATGGGCATGGTCCTTACGGTCATCGCCGTGCAGATGTTGCTTGACGGCCTCCGAATCTTCTTTGGCGGGAAACAGTAAAGGCGGGAAAGAGCGGTCCCGTTGATCGTTTCCTGACCCGGCGTTCACGCTCTATCCCTGTCACGACTGGTCCCGACGCGAGTCCATGGCGCCGTAAAAGAATAACGTGCGCAGTTGCTCGTGGGACGGATTGGCAATCCGTCTTACGGTGATTGGTCATTTTATTCTCTTACAACGCCAATCTTGCTGATGTGCTCGGAGGCGCGGGCAACGACCGCAGAAGTTCGTGGCTGATCCGCGGCGATGCCGGCTACAGCGACTGCTTCGACAGGAAGTCGTAGCTGTCCTTCACGTAGTCGAAGACCTCGCCCTGTCCGTTGTCCTGCTCATAGATATACCAATCGATGCCCGCCTCTTTGCCCGCCGCGAAAATTTCGTTCCACTTCAGCGAGCCTTTTCCGAGCGCGGTCAGCGTATGCTTCTTGCCTTGGAGGATGATATCTTTGGCGTGGACGACCTTGATGCGCCCGTCAGTTTGCGGATATAGGCCGGCACGTCAACGCCGGCCGCCGCTGCCCAGGCAATGTCCAACTCCGCGCAGAGATTTTCCGGCTTGGTCGCGTCCATGAGGATCTGGTGCTTCGTGCGCGGATCGTTCGGGAACTTCGCGAACTCCCCGGTATGATTGTGGAACGACAGCCGCATCCCGACAGCGCGCAACTTCGCGCCCAGCTCGTCGAGCCGCTTCGCGCCTCGAAGCCATGCTTGCAGATTCGCCGTGCAATCCTTCATCATGCCGCCGGGCGCCACGTCCTTGTTGCCGACGGTCTTCCAGAATGCCACTTGCCCGTCGAAATCCTTTTCGAACGATTCAATGCTGGTGTGGCAGGCGACGCACTTCAGTCCGGCCTTGTCCAGCGCCGCGCGGATCTTGTCGGCCGGCAGCGCCGGCATCCCGCTCCACTGCACATACCGCCAGCCCATATCGGCCGCCTTCTTCAGCGTGCCTTCCAAGTCCTTCTTCGCCGGATCGCGCACCGTATAAAGCTGCAACGCAATCCCCGCTTTCGGACCCGCCTCGGCGCCCCATGCCATGCGGCCCGACACGGCCAACAACCCCAGCGCACCCAACGCCTCTCTTCGCGAAATTCCCGCACGATTCGACTTCATTCGATGATTCTCCTGTCATGATTCAAGTGAAAGCAACGCCGCCGGCACTACGGCGCAAAAGCCCAGGCAGACTTTTTGGCGGCGGCCCAATAGACATGATGTTCGTTGCGGCTCTTGGCTTTGTCAATCGCCGTCCCAAGAATTTTTCGGAGCAGAAAAGGGGCTTCGTGAATGTCCCCGACGGATTTGATGAAATGGGTCTGCCCGAGAATGAAATTGACCACCTCGGGCTTGTCGATTCTCACGGTGATGAGTTTCAGGTCGGATTCGCGCTGCACGATAGGGAGACGGCTTCCGAGGCTTAGAGTTTTTCGGGTTCGTAGTAGACTGGGGGTGGCGCGGATGGATGCGCACTATTTGGCCGGTTCCCGTGGTCTGCGAGTATCGGTGAGCGCCGCATGGTGTAGAACATACGACACGCGATCCTACCGTCACTACGCCGGCACTCGCATGTCGCAGCAACGCCCGAGGAACGGCATGTGGACTGCTGCTCTAAGTTATTGATGTTGAAGAGGTTACGGAGGTGATTGGCGCCTGGTGACGTCCCTGGTCTTCAAAAACGCAAAGGGACACTTCCGAGAAACCCCGAAAAACGCGAAATATGCCGTGTTTTAAGGGGTTTTCTTGATGTTTCTCAGGCTAAAGTGAAACGCCTCTTACTAAGAATAAAAGCCCTTATCAGGCGTCAATGACGCCTGATGAATAGAACCAACTAGCAGCCAAGACCGGGTGGATGTAGAATGAGCAGCGGGCTGGCAGTCCGGCCAGGCTCGGTATTTTTTGCAAGAGGAGAGAACCGTGTCTGATGATGCTTTTGAAAAGGAGATAAGACAAGTCATTGAAGAACGACTTCGCCAAACGGAGCAATCTCGCGATGCGAAGCGTAAAGCTGAGAAGCAAGCAGAAGAGGAGTATGTCCAAATGAAGGGTGACGCCAGTCGTGTCCGCGATTGCGTGGTCAAGCCTTTTATGGACAGCTTGGCGAGCGCATTCAAGAAATCGCGACCGGACGTTGAATATCGCGTGGAAGACGAGCCAGACGGCGACCCTGCTTGCGTCTGCCGTTTGACGGCAACAGCAGGCATCCGGTATATCGTAATTGTGCAATTCACGCTTTGCGGAGAGGGGGCGGACAAGGGATGGGACATCAGTCTTAGATGCTGGACAACGGACGCAAAGTGGGAGCAAGACGAGTCCATTTACAGCGCTTCAGATTTTCACTGGAAGAAGGCTACGGACTCTCACTGGAGCAAAACGAAGGACGTTGAACGGTGGTGCAAGTTGGAGTTGCGGAAGTGCGCGGATGCGATCGCAGGAAACTTGGCCCGTAGCAACGACTGAGAGGATGGGCAGCGGGCGGAAGATTATTCGCCCCCGCCCCCGTCGATCGTTGCCCCGGCCTCTTCCTTTGCCGTCGCCACGACTCTTTTCCGTCGCCGGCCGGTGGGATGGCTCGCACACGGACAGCTACCACCACAGGCACCACAACGCGACGGGCGGCGAGTCGCCGCGGTGACGATGTAGGCGGCGCGCTCAGCGACGTATTTTCCCGTTCCCCGTCGTGCTTTGTTTTTCATTTTTCATCCTTTCGTTTTTGGGGCAGTCGCTCGTAGCCCGCGGTTCCGATTAGTGGCCCATGCCATGACAGCGGCACACTTCTCTGCGGACCAGCCATAGCCGCGAGTCAAAGCGGCAACGTCTTCCTGGAGCGATTCCTGATTTGGGATGCCTGGACCACCATCGCCGGTTGCCGGCGCGGCCGCCTGTGGTTGCAAAGCGCTGGCTGGCGGGGGCGGCATCATCTGCCCGGTCATGGGATCAAACTGGAATCCCATCGCTTGCATCTTCGCGCGGCGGGAAGCATCCTGGTCTTGCTCTGCCTCAATCTGAATATGCTCGTCTGCGTACACCATCTTATGCCGTGCCGCCAATGTGGCCTTGCTCATCACTCCCAGCTTGTAAATGATTTGGTCGGCCTGGGCTTCCTCGTAAGCTTCCTCATGCTTGATGATCGGTGGCTCCGCCTCAAGTTTCACGAGGTCAAGGATGTAATCGCCAGCGTCCGGATCGCCGCTGGCATCGGAGACCAAACCAGCCTTCGCAGCGACAACCAACTGCCGCTCCAGGATCTCCGTGTCAGCGTCGATCAACTCCGCTTGCAACTCCTCGAAGGTTTTGACGGCGGGGCCTTCCGCCACAAGCGTGCTGCTGTAGCTATTGTTCTCAGCATTCCCGCTCATCATGGCGGCGGGCTGAAAAACACCTTCGACTTCGGGCGGGATGCCGCCCTCGTTGCGTGAGTGTCCTTGTGCGCGTATCTCCTTCGGCAGTTTCCTTCGTGGTCATTCTTCGAGGTTAGAAGATTTCTGCGCCGTCTCCTTCCCTGTCTCCTTCGTTGCGTCAAAGCCTGCGCCGCCATCGCGTTTTGCCCGGCTTTCCTCATTCGCCGTCGGATTTCCGCGAGACATGGCTCACAGGCTATGGCCCGCTGGCGACAGGGACGGACAATGCAATAAGGGCAGAAGTGCCCGAGGAGGATAGAGTGCTCCTCCCCGGGCGGCCCCAAGGGAGTCATCACCTCCCATGGAACACGTTCAGGATACCAACGAAGGCGGTGCGTCTGCCAGAGGCCGACGGCTGGGGTGGCGAATTTGTCTTCGCAAAGGCTGCGGGCAGAGGTTCCAGGCCCGGCGGCCTAACCAACGCTATTGCCGAGAACCCGAGTGTCTGAAGGCGTTGCGTCGCTGGCAGGCCGCCAAGCGGCAGCAGAAACGTCGTGCTACGCCCGAAGGACGCCGGCAGCATGCCGAGGCGGAACGGCAGCGCCGCCAGCGGAAGGCGTCCGAAGCCGAAACGCCGCAGGAAGGCCAAGCCCCGGCGGCCGCCAGCGAGCCTGTGCGTGGTCACGCAGCAAGAAAACATCCTGCGGTTTTTCGCGATCGGCCCGGATGCTACGAAGCGGTGCGAGAGTCTTCCTGTGCGCCCGCCTCGTACTGTGGCGACGATTGCCGTACAGCCATGAATCGCGTCCGCGACCGTGAACGCAAGTGGTTGCTGCGCAAGCGTCTCGCGGGCCGCATCAAACGCCGCCTCGAATATCAGGCTGCACGCGCCCGACGTTGCTGCGCAGGCGTTGTTCCCGACAGTTCGGCAGCCGCATCTCCCGCGCAGCCGTTCCGGCCCTTGTCCTCTGCGGTTGTACATTCTGGGTCGGCGAACGCTTCGCGGCTAGACTTCAAGGATTCTCGGGAGTTGAATCGCCATGATCCACAAGCAAATCCTGGTTCCCGACCGCGTGCGCCGCCCGCCGACGGACGGCTGGTCGTGGATTGATCGCCGTTTTCTGCGGGAACACGCCCCGCGCTTGTCGCACGAGGCGATCGTGTTGTATTTCTTTCTGGCCGCGGTGAGCGACAAGGACGGCTTGTCGTTTTACGGCGACGCCTCGATCGCCGTGCGCCTGCGGATGGAGGAAGCTACGGTGGTCGCGGCCCGCAATGAACTGGTGGCGGCGGACCTGGTGGTCTATCGGGCGCCGTTGGCGCAGGTGCTCTCCTTGCCCGCCGCCACGCTCCAGCGCCGCGGCGGCGGTCTGGCCCAGTTCGGCGAGATCCTGCGGTCTCTGGCCGATCCATCTTCTTCCAGCGCTCCACGGAGGTCCTCATGAAAGTCTCTCTCTGGGCGGAAATCCGCCGCTTGCACGAGATCGAAGGTCTCAAGGCCCGGGCGATCGCCCGCCGCCTGCACTGTTGCGCCAAGACCGTCGCCAAGGCCTTGGCGATGTCGTCGCCGCCCACGCCGGGAGCGGAGCCGAGGAAAAAGATCCTGGACCGTTACCGTGCGCGGATCGATGCCCTGGTGGCCAAGTATCCCGATCTTTCCGCGGTGCGGGTCACCGAGGAGATCTCCAAGGGAGAGGGCGGCTATGACGGCAGCGTCTACCCGGTGCGGCGTTACCTGCACCAGGTCCGACCGGCGCGGAATCGAGTCTATCAGGAGGTACTCTACGAGCCGGGCGAAGCCATGCAGGTGGATTGGGGCGACTGCGGAAGGGTAATGATTGGCCAGACGCCCCGGCGGGTCTCGGTCTTCGTGGCGGTGCTCTGCTACAGTCGGCTGGTTTACATCGAATTCAGCCTCTCCCAGCGCAAGGCGGAGTTCTACCGGGCGTTGGCGCATGCCCTGGAATTCTTTCGGGGCAGTCCGCGGAAGATCATCTTTGACAACCTCAAGGCGGCGGTCACCAGCGGTTCGGGGCGGCATGCCTGCCTGCACCCGGAGTTTCTTGGCTTTGTGCGGCGACTTCTGCCTGGAACCCATCGCTTGCACGGCGCGGGACCCGGAATCGAAAGGAACCGTGGAGGGCAGCGTGCGGTACGTCAAGCACAATGCCCTGGCAGGCGCAGTGAAGAGCTGTTGACCTGGGAGGATTACCAGCGTTTCGCGCCGCAATGGCGCGACGGGGTGGCCAACGTCCGGCTGCACGCAACTACCCAGGAACGCCCCAGCGACCGCTTTCAGAAAGAGCGCGGCCGGCTCCGCCCCTTGCCGGCCATTCCCTTCGACAGCGACGAGATTCTTTCCGTGATTGTCACGTCCCACGCCCGCGTGCAATACGACGGCAACCGTTACTCCGTACCGCCGGCGCTGGTGGGCAAGACGCTGATGCTACGTGCGGGTGCTGGGATCGCTGCGCATTCTCGACCAGGGCCAGGAGGTGGCGCGGCATGACCGCTGTTACGAGAAGCGCCAGTTACGGATACATCCCGACCACAAGCTGGCGGCCTTGAAGATGCGTCGGCGGCGGCAGGCCGACCAGCGCGAGGAAGAATTCGATTCCTTGGGGCCGGAGGCCCGCGAGTTGCACCTGAAGCTGCTGGCGATGCCCATCAAGCCCACGGTCCACCTGCGGCGGCTTTTGGCGCTGGTGCGGCTTTACGGCCGCAAGGAGGTGCTGGCCGCGATCCGTCAGGCCCTCCACTACCAGACCTACGACGCGGCCTACGTGGAGACCCTGCTCCTGCAAGAGCGCCGCCGCCGCGAACTTCCCTCGCCCACGCCCTTGCAACCCAAGCGCCGCGAACTGATCGAAGAGATTCACCTGGAAGAGCCCGATCCGGCCCGTTACGACCGGCTCTGCGGCAATTCCGACAACGACAAGGAGTGCCCGCAATGACAGCGTCACGCCAGGAAAAACTGCTGGCCGATCTGGCGGAGTTGAAGCTCCACCGCATCGCCGCCATCTATCAAGAGGTGCTCGACGAGGCGGCCCGCGAGGGCAGTTCCATGCTGGACGTGCTGGTTGTGCTGATCGGCGAAGAGGTTGCCGTCCGCCGCCAGGGGGCTTTGGAGCGGCGGCTCCTTCGCGCCCGCTTGCCAAAGCGCAAGACACTGCAAGAGTACAACTTCGACTTCCCCAAGCGGGTTCCCAAGCAGGCCGTCTTACGACTCTTCGACTGCGACTTCGTGGCCCAGCACGGCTTCGCCGTTTTGATCGGGCCCACGGGCACGGGGAAATCGCATCTGCTCAATGCCTTGGGGCATACGGCGTGCGAAAAGGGTTTCTCCGTCCAGTTCACCCGCGTCGTGGACATGATCAACGTCTTGACCACGGTGCAGATCAACGGCACGCTGGAGAAAAAGCTCCGTTGTTACACCACCCCGCAACTTCTCCTCCTCGATGAGTTGGGCTATCTGCCCATCGACAAACGCGGTGCGGACCTGTTGTTCCAAGTCGTCGCCGCCCGGTATGAATGCGGCTCGATCGTGGTCTCCACGAACCGAGCCTTCCGGGACTGGGGCACGATCTTTGACGTGGACAACACCTTGGCCACCGCCATGATCGACCGGCTGATGCATCACGGGGAGGCGATCGTCATTCGAGGAGACAGTTATCGCATGAAAGACAAGCCCACGGAATAACCCCGCGCCAGGCCGCGTCATCTTGAACGGCGTTTTCGCCTGACGTTTCTGTGGCACGCGGTCAGACGGCTTGGGAAGCCCAACCCGCCCTCCGGAATGCCCGGAGCTGTCGACCCTTCACTTCCACGGCCCAATCCTTGCCCCTCGTTCTCAATCGCGTTTCTGCGGAGCGTTCGCCCTTGTGCGGCATCCGGCCCAGCGCCTTGTCCCGAGTTGTGGCGAGCACCGCGGTCGTGGCTGGAAGGGGCGGCGGCGGCCCAAGCCTCTGTACCGCCTGCCACCATTGACGCCATTGCGACTTCGATCCATCGCCGACGCGGCAACCACTTCCCGCAGTCCACCGCCACTCCGCGTCATTAGCAACGTGCTGAGCGGGGCCATTCTACGCAATTCGCTTATCCCAACACCTCCGCCAACCCGCGTCGAGGGCCACCTCCCGCCCGAAGTCGAAGGTGTTTTTCAGCCCGCCGCCACTCATCATGTATTCCGGCATTCCTAGTGCTGCCGCTGCCGCCCGTAAGTCCGCTTGGATCGCTGCCACGTTTCCATCAACGGGCGTGTTGCCGGCAGGGAACTGATAGTCCGTGCTGTCCGACGTGTCGATAATCGCGGCATACGGATACTCATTGGCCGTCCGAACCTTCCCCGGATCGTTGTTGTTGGCGTTCTTGGCCTGCTCAATGAACTTCTGGACACTTTCCTTGGCCGCATTGACGTGTCTGCGAATCATGCCGATGCGTGCCCGAAATTCCACGATCTTGCCCGTGGCCTTCAAGGTTTTGATCGCATTCTCGACGTGTGGTTGCAAGACCCAGAGCGTCGGCAACCCTCTCGGCCACGTCATATCAACATTGGCCTTCAAATGCTGCATCTCGTCGGCGGGAACCGTCTCGCGAACGGATACGACTTCCGCTAGTGTGCCGATGTTGACGATGTAATACTCGACCGGCGTTTCGATGTCCCAGATTTGTTGCGTTTGCTGCGGATCGTCGGCATCGGGCTTTATCTCCTTGAACTGAATCCCGAAGTAGCAGCCCTGGAGAGAGGATTTGTTTGGCGGGTTCTGGATTTCCAACGGCTCCACGAACCGGACGTTGATCTCGCCTTTCTTCTCGTCGATGAATAGACGCAGGAACCGTTCGCCATCACGGTCCAGACGACGGACAGTTTCTTTCTGGCGCGTGTTCCATTTGTTTCGTTTTCGGAAGTTGTCGATAACCGTCCGGCAGTCGTCGAGAGTTTCCGGCTTCACGCCGTCCGGATCGCGGGGCGTGATTTTGTACGTGTGGCCGGAACCAACGGAATACGCGATACGGTTGCGGATCGCGCCAACAGCGTAGGGATTGACCTGGGTGAAGACGCGAGAGACGGCACGGATTTCGCGAAGCTCAACGTCGTTGATGTACGCCCATGCCGTTGCGCCGGGATAAACGAATTCACGGGAGTAGGCAGTTGCCAGTCGTGCGCCAAGTCTTTCAAGCTGTCAGTGTTAGCATTGCTAGCGGCCTGGCCAACGTGTTGTAGTTTGTGAATAATGTGTTATCGTACTTGACCTTAGAGCAATTTGTTAGGATGGTAACACAGTGATGTTCAGTGAGATATTCGATCGGTTT
>CAWAAL010000003.1:0-236379 GCA_963779975.1 uncultured Planctomycetia bacterium
TTCACCTTTCCCAGCATGTCGCTGGCCGCTGGGGCCTACGTCGTCGTCTGCTCCGACACGGCCGCCTTCACCATCCGCTACGGGGCGGAACTGACAGCGGAATTCGGCAGCAATTGGGCGAACACGATCCTGGCCGGCCAGTTTGCCGCCCATCACCTCAGCCTCACGAGCGACATCGTCGAACTGAGCTCGCCCAACGGCGGCATCGTCGAGGATTTCACCTACCAAAGCTCCTGGTATCCGCAGACCGGTGGGGGAGGCTTCGTGCTGGTGCCCCTCAGCGACACGGAAAACTCGGCTCTCTTGGATTCCAGTTCCGGCTGGCAGGCCAGCGGCACGCTTAACGGCACGCCCGGGTTTGCCGACCCGGTCACGATCCCCCAGTCCGGCGCGGTCGTCATCAACCAGGTGCTGGCCAATCCCGCCGGGGCCCCCGGCGACGTGATCGAACTGGCCAACACGACTTCCCAGCCGATCAATATCGGCGGCTGGTTCCTCAGCGACAGCAATTCCGATCTGACGGCGTACGAAATTCCCGCCGGCGCGACTCTCGCCGCCAACGGCTACTATGTTTTGACGCAGGACAACAACTTCGGCTTCACGCTCGACCCCGACGGCAGCACCGTCTACCTCTCGAACAACTACGACGGCCAAGCCGGCGGCTACCAGGAAAGCCAGAGCGTCCCTGCCATGCCCCTCGGTTACTCGTACGGGCTGTACACCAAGTCGGACGGCGCCACCAATTTCACGTTGTTGCAAACGCCCAGTTTCGGCACGCTTTCAGGCACGACCTACTCCGGCGCGGCCGACAGCATCCCCTACGTCTCGCCGCTGGTGACCGACGAGATCATGTACGACCCCGCCGAGCCGACCGCCGCGGAGGCCGCCGACGGCTACGTCGACCACGACTTCGAGTACGCCGAGCTGTACAACCGTTCGAGCTCCTCCGTCACGCTCAGCGACTATTACGTGGGCAACGGCATCGGTTACACGCCGGGCTGGCTTCCCGACGGCAGCCTGGCCAGCAACGGCACGAACAGCGAGTTCGAGACACTGGCCTCGCTCCGCTGACGCTCAGCGGCGGCACGTTTTCCACCGGATCGCTGGTGAATCCTGCCGCGCTGAATTTCACCAGCGGCACGTTCGATCTCACCAGCGACAATCTGAACATCGGCAGCGGCGGGCTGTTCGGCAGCGCGCTTGCGTTGTCCTCCGGCATGACGGTGAACGTGACCGACAACGCCAGCATTGCGGCGGGAGCGAGCCTGACCATGCAGGGAGGCGAGTTCTCCGCCGCTACGCTCTCCAACAGCGGCACCATCGGCGGCAGCGGCCAGATCAACGCGCCCTTGACGAACACTTCAGCCGGCCTCGTCCGTGCCTTGGCCAGCGACTACCCCATCTTCACCGGCGCGAGCAACGTGAACGAGGGGCAAATCCAGCTCTCCGGCGGGGCGGTCGAGTTCACCGGCGCCCTGACCAACGGGGCACCCGGTACTCTGGGGCCCGGCGGTCTGATCACGGGTAACGGCAGCCTGATCGTCGGCGGTGGGCTGTTCAACTTGGGCAACGTGGCGCTATCGGCCGAGACCAACATTACCGGCACGGTCACGAACGGCTCCGGCGGGCTGGTCGACACGGCTAGCGGCACCACGACCTTCTGGGGCAACCTGGTCAACAGCGGCACGATCCGCACCGAAAGCGGCGCCTCCACGGTCTTCTACGGCGCGGTCAGCGGCAGCGGCGCTTTCGCCGGGCCAGGCACGGCCTCCTTCGAGAGCGACCTCGCGATCACCACCAGCGACAACTGGCAGACCATGGATGGATCGGTCGTTTTGGCCGATAATCTCGTGGTGAACGGCAGTGGCACGCTCGCCTTCGGCAGCTCCAGCAGTATCACCGAGACGGGAGGCAGCAACTCGTTGACCATGAGCGGCGCCGGCGGCACATTGATCTTGAGCGGCACGGATAGGTACACCGGCGGCACGAACGTGGATGCCGGCACGCTGTACGTAACGGACACCTCGGCCATCGCCGACGGGACGAGCTTGATTGTCGGTGCGGGCGGGACGTTTATCTTTGATCCGACGTTCGTCGCCGCGTCCAACGACACGACTGCGGCGTCCGACGCTACGACTGTCGTCGCACCTGTTACAATACCCAGCCAGACGACTGCAACGACCGCCGCGCCGGTTGCCGCCAATTTGGCCGCCCCGAACCCCGTATCGTTGTCGGCGCCGCAAGCGGTCGCTGCCTCGGTTTCCGACTGTCCTGCGACACCCAGCATGATCTCCGTTTTCGACTCGGCTGGTGACTCACCGATTCCGTCGTCCAAAACCGTGGCAAGTCCGGTGGTTGCGTTACCTTTGCCGACTTCGGTCCCCAGTTCGCGAACAAAGGGCCTGAGCAAAGTCGTCACTGTCGGCGCTTTGAACACGCTTGCCACGGACCAAACTATCTGGTGGTCAATTGCCAGGAGGGCTGCCGGAGACTTGGCTTGGCTGAAGCAGGCTGCACGCGGTTCGGATAATTCGGACCAGCAGCGCAAGAAGGATGTGGCGATCCTGGCATTGGACACTGTGTTTGCCCAATATGGGTATCCTGCGAAGCGATGGCATTGCTAGCAGGCCGTCGAAGTGTCTTTCCCGGAATTGTCGAAGTGTTTTCGGGGGGGGTGGGGCGTAGAATATCTCTATCATGAGTGCCTCCGACCTCACGGACTGCGTGCAACAACTTCGCCTTGACGGGGACGCCCTGGCTGACGTCCACGTCCGTGAAGTCGTGGGCAAAGTGCTGAATCTCGTGGAAGCCGTTGTCGTTGACAATCGCCGCCTAGAGGAGGAAAATCAACGCCTGCGGGAGATCATTCGCCAACTCAAGGGTGAGCCCCGGTCTTCCCCGGCGCCGCGCCGTCCGCCCGCACGGGATGTCTCGTCCGAGAAAGAACGGCGGCAACGTGCGTCTCCGCCAGAGGGTCCCCCTCGCGCCGACTGCCGGAGCTTTCGCGATATTCGCGTGGACAAGGAAGTCATTCGCTACGTCGATGCGGCGCGTCGTCCTCCCGACGCCACGTTCATCGGCTACGAAGACGTGGTCGTGCAGGATCTTCAGATCAAGAGCTACAACATCCGCTACCGTCTGGAACTCTGGGATTCGCCGTCGCAGGGACGGCTGCGTGGTGAGTTGCCACCAGGAGTGACCGGCGAGTATGGCCCGGAACTGAAGGCTTTGTTGGTGTCGCTGAAGTACGTCGCCGGGACCAGCCTGCCGCGGGCCCACGAGTTCGTGGAACACTGCGGCGTGGTGATCTCGCGCGCAGCGTGTCGAACATCGTACGGGACGCGGCGGAGTTGTTTCAGGGAGAGAAGGAAGAGATTTTCTGGGCGGGGTTGGCGGCCACGACTTACCAGCACATCGACGACACCTTCGCCCGCGTGGGAGGTGAGTTGTGGCACACGCATATCATCTGCAATCCGTTTCACTCCACCTACTTTACCACACCGCACAAAGACCGACTGACGATTCTGGGCCTCCTGTGGAGCAGGCCGTGGACATACCGCTTCAACGACTTGACGCAGCGGCTGCTGGAGGAATTTCACGTTCCGCTGAAGTGGCGGCAGCTTGCGGCAACGGCCCCGCAGGACCAAGATCTGAACGAGGCCGAACTGGAAGATCTCCTGGAAAAATGGTCCCCCTCCCGACGGCTAGCGTGCCTGGATCGCTTGCGCGAGGCGGCGGCGCTGGCGTCGTATCGCGCGCGGCCGGACCATGTACGGATTTTGGTGGGCGACGACGCCAAACCCGCCAAGTACGTGTCGGACGAGTTCGGGTTGTGCTGGATTCACGAGGGCCGGCACTACAAGGAGTTGTCTCCTGTGGTACCGCAGCATGAGCAGCAATTGGAGGCGTTCCGAACGCGTTACTGGGATCTCTATGGCGAGTTCCAGAAGTACCGGGGCAGGCCGACGCCAGCGCTGGCGGAGCGGTTGGAGGAGGAGTTCGACCGACTGTTCGCGACATGCACCGGGTACGAGGCGTTGGATAAGCGGATTGCGATGACGGGCGAAAAGAAGGAGTCCCTGCTGACCGTCTTGGCCCATCCGGAGACGCCGCTGAACAACAACCCGGCGGAGTTGGGTGAACGCGTGGCAGCGCGGCGTCGGGATGTGAGCCTACACTGCGCCAAGGCCGAGGGAGCACGCAGGATGGACACGTTGACGAGCATCGTACAAACGGCGAAGAAGCTGTTGGTCAACGGCTATGAATACCTACAGGATCGGATCAGCGGCATAGGGAAGATGCCCTCTTTGGCGAGTCTGATTCGACAGCGGTCGCGGCCTCCATCGACCGCGCCCCCTTGCCCATCTTCAACCGCCCAACCTCTTGCCGATATCGAACGGCTCGCTCTCGCTTAGCACTCTGGTGCCGTCTCCCCTTCCACCGTTTCGCGCCGTACCTGCCAGCAGCCGAATTCCCCTCCTGTTTATGCAGCTTCTCTGTTTTCGCGCGAAAGTCGTCGACCAGAAACGGCACGAGCTAGCACTTGGCAGGATACCAATATGGCCAATAAATGGGGCCCTTCTTCTCGATGGCAAGGTCCGGAAAAGCGAGTTGGGTGGCTACCGCGGCCAATGGTTTTCTTCTTCGGCGGTCTGTCGGTTTCAAGAAGCCATACCTTCTCTTGGCCGCGCCAAGAAACCACCCTTTCTCGGAACCTCGGTTGGCCGACTTTCCTGCGGCGGTCACCCCCACCGCGTCGAAGCGGCACGGCCGGTGCCAAAAAAGTCAAAACCTGTTCGTTGTTCTTGACCCGCAGGTGATTTGATTCTCCCGCCAGGCTCTGTGCTGCCGAACCTGCCAGGCCTACTCCCCCATGACCGTAACCACCACGGTGCGCTGACGTGGCCGGACATCGCATTCCAGATGGAAAATCTGCTGCCAGGTGCCCAAGATCGGCTTGCCCTCGGCCACGGACACCGAGAGCGACGGCCCCATGAGCGTGGCCTGCAAGTGCGAATGGCCGTTGCCATCGTGCCAAGCCCGCTCGTGGCCGTAGTCGCGGCTGGGCGGGATCAGGCGGTCCAGCATTTCCGGCAGGTCATGTTCCAGTCCCGGCTCGAACTCGATCGCGCCGACCGTCGCCGTGCTGCCGACGCAACACACCTGCACGATGCCGGTCGTGTTGCCGGAGCGATCCACAATGGCCGCAGCCTTGTCGGTCAGATCGTCCATTCGCCGATGGCCGGTCATGTCTGCTTCCCAGTCTTCAGTTCCACGCAGGTGAACTTCTGGCTCCGCAGATGCAGGTAGGCGTGGCCGTCGATGATCACCGGCGTGGACATATAGCCCTGAAGCGGCGTCTTCCAGACGGTCTGAACCTGAAACTCATCGCCTGCCCGCTTGATCTCTAGCAGCCGACTGCCGCCCCCATAGGAACTGGTGAAGATTTTGTCGAGCTTGCAGAATCCCGCCCCGGCCTGGACGTACACGAAGTCGCCCACGACCAGGGGCGAGCAGACGAAGCCGAAGTCGGGCAGCGGGGCATTGAACTGTTCTACGAAATCAATTCGCCACCGCTCTTTCCCCGTCTTGGCATCAAGGCATACCAGTACATCCCGCATCCCGGCCACGAAGAGCGATTGGCCGTCGCAGGCCGGAGTCGAGCGAATCCAGTCGCCGTTGCGCTTGGCCATGAACGGCACCGACATTGCGCCCGGCCACTCGGCTTTCCAAAGTTCTCGGCCGGTTTCGCGGTCAATCGCCCGTACGATCTCGGTACTCTTTTCCTTGGTCTCGGCCACGAAGACGCGATTTTCAGCCACGATGGGACCGGGGTAGCCGGGACCGAGGTCAACGTGCCAGAGGCGTTTCAGATGGTCCTTTCCCAGGCTGATCGGCTAGGCCGGTCCGCCCATAAAGCAGTCGCGGGTTGGGCCGTGCCACTGAGGCCAGGTTTGCGCGGGCTCCGCCGCCCCTCCAACAGGGCCGCGAAACAGCAACGCTACCCAAACAGCGCCAATCAAAAACAGCTCTTTCGGGAAAAGACCTTTCATAGTTACCCTTCGCCACCAGCGTTCCGCAAACCACTACGGCTTGCACTCGATACGATCGTATAGCACATACCAGCCGTCCGGGGTGC
Organism: uncultured Planctomycetia bacterium; assembly: GCA_963779975.1. Taxonomy (GTDB): domain Bacteria; phylum Planctomycetota; class Planctomycetia; order Pirellulales; family Thermoguttaceae; genus JANXQG01. The sequence goes on from CAWAAL010000003.1 coordinate 6,140, forward strand.
GATCCTGAACTCCAAGCCGATATACCGGCGTCGTGTCGCTCGGTTTCAAGAAAAGTCCAACGGCCAGCCTGTAGACCCCTGGGGAAGCGGACGCGAAGGTCACGTAGCATGTCTCCGCCGTGCTTTGGCCGGGCGTCCACTTCTTCGGATTGCTTCCTGGGAGCCACTGCCTCTGCACGAGCTTGTTCTTGCCATCCAGCAGGGCCACGGCCACCCGGCACGGTTCGTAGAGATAGGCCACGCCGTCGTTGAGCCACTCGAACTTTACCTGGATCGGTACCGACGTCTGAAAAGTCTTCGGCAAGACCGCCTTCTGCAAAACGAAGTGGTACCCGATGTAATTCCCAAGGCTGAGGCAGAAGTCGCGGTTCTCCTCGAAGATTCTTGGGTCCCACTGCATGTAGGTCGGCTTCCCGCCGGGAAGATACGTCCCTCGGAGCATGTCGGGCTTCCACCAGCCGTTCTTCTTCATCTCGCCGTAACTGTCGCAATACTCGAATACGGACGGATGGCGACCGTGCGCTCGCAGGCACTCGGAACCGTCTTTCGACCACTTGCTGAGGATTCCGTCGCGCCTCATGCCGGCCCCCTCGCCGACCGCCCAGTCGTAAACGGAGTTGTAGGAGTTGCTGCCCCACGGGATGATGAGCTGCGTATGCGGGAACGCTTGGAAATAGGGCAGGAAATAGTTGTTCTTGAGGTTGTCGGGCGGCGTGAGGATGATGCCCGGGGCGTCCAACATGCCGATATGCCCTTCGCCCCAGTTGCCGTAAGAACGGATGTCGATGAAGGCGATGTCGGAATGGCCGTCGTAGCGCTTGCCCAAGGCCCGAACGAAGGCATTGAACTTCCGCAAAAAGATCGGATCATCCCAGGTCTTGGGGATGATCTGCTTGCCTGTAGGCGTTGAGCTGTCTTTTACGGCAAGCGGTACCGCCCCGGCGTCGAAGACCCATTTCGGCGTCACGTACGGGCGTCCGATGCCCGTGCTGACGTTCATCACGCCAAAGGCTGATTTCTTCCCATACTGCTTGAACCGCCGGATGAAATCGTCGATTTCCTTCCAGTCGAACTGTCCCTCCCGGGACTCGACGTCGCTCCAGCAAAACCGGTTGTATCCGACGCTGATGAAGTCCTTCGTGTACTTGTCGGTCCCGTAATACTGTACCCAGCCCTTGCCCGGGTTGAGAAGCATCGTATTATCCCTGACGGGGATCACCGTTACGGTCTCCGCAGCGGACAACCGCGCCAAGGACAGTGGAAAAGTGATCGCCAGCAGCACTATCGCGTTTTGCATGTTCGGTAAATTGGTCGTGAACAGGAGCCTGGGCAACGATACCGCAGGCGTGGACACTGCTTCTCCGGCATGGTGATCGTCTCCTCAAGCTGTGACTTGGCAGGGACTACGGATGCTGGTATTGCTTGCCTTGCTGCACGGCGATGCCGCAGGGCATTTCCCCCACTCCCTTCTCGAAAGCCGGGAGCCACTTAGCCGGATCGCCGTGGCTGTAGGGTGCCCCTTTGAATCCGCGGTTGGCGACGCGGATGCGGCCATCGAGTCGGAGGCCCGTGGGATTGTTGCCATTGAGCGGCCGTGAGTGGTCGAGCGTCATCCGGCCATCACCTCCGACGACGGACCAGCCCACGGGTACCGCGGCGTCCTCGAAGGAACAATTCTGGATCATTTCAGCATAGATGCCACCGTCGCCCGCCCGGTCGATCTCCTCGAAGAAAATGCCATACAAAAGGGGACTGATCTTGTTGCCCGGCTGATCGGCCTTAATCGTCAGTTGTGCCTCACCGGCATGCAAGGCCGCCGCTAATAGCCACGGAGCAAAGAACATCATTCGCTTCATTGTGTTTTCCTCTTGCGTGAGACTGGTCACATCATTGTGGTTTGCTATGTGGGCCTCGTCAATCGCCGAGCAACGGCCTGTTCACCGGCGCCGCGAAGGGACCATTCGCTACGAGATCCATACGCATTGAAACCCGCAACGACCGAAGCATGATCCGAGGGCTTCTGTTCTTTTGCTCCTCACGATCAATCCGGGCGCTGACGCAGCGGGCAAACGCTAGCTCCGAAATAACGAGGGGTAGCACCGGCCGATGAGACCCCTCTCTTCCTTGGACAACTCAGCCAACGCAACCGGAGCATCTTGCCGCCGCGTCCGCTTCATATTGATGCGGTTCATCAAACTCCAGTTGCGAACATCGCGACTCGGCGTCGGGTCTGGCGGCTCCCGGGCGGCAAGGTCATGGCGGGTGAAGTCCACCACCGTCTCCGGGCCGCCGGCCTTCCAGTCCCGCAGCAGGGCGAGGCGGAAGTCGCGGTTCATAAACCAGCGGATCTCCATATTGGCATCCGAACCGCCGATCCCGCTGCCTCGCTCCTCAAAGCGATAATCGAACGAGTTCTCCCGGTAATGCCGTCGCCAGGCTTCCCCGAACTCACCCTGGGTGACCAGCTTTGACTCGGGCCACCGTCGCCGGATCTCGCTCAGCCAGCGAGTCAGGCAGTCGATGAGCGTGTGACGCACGACCTAGCCATCTTGCCGCTGGACAAGCGAGTACGAGGCGTTTGCCTGCCGGTACGTTTCCCGTCGAACAGTCTGTGGCCATTCAGCCGGTTGACATGGCGTTGACCGGCTTGGCCTCCGTGGGGTCTGGCACATCCGCCAGGCGGTTCGTGAGCCGAAACTTGACGGAGGGCGATGCAGGGATTAGTAGTAAGTGACAAGTCGGCAAGCGTCCAAGAACTGTTTACAAGGGGAGAGAGTGAAATGGGCCAGGAGTTTCTTGATCGTAAAGCGGGTTGTTTGGTGGCGATTTGGCTCTGCCTGGCGGCCGTGCCTGCGGTAGGTAGCGACAGCGGGCAGATTGACTTCAACGGTGCGCCCATCGTCGTGGGCGAGCATGCGGCGGACCTGGAAACGCTGGCTGCCCGCGAGTTGCAGCGGTACCTCAGACACGTCAGCCCGAAACGTCGCCCATCGGCACGGCGGCGCCGGCCGCCGGGCCGTGCATTCTGCTGGGCACCCCGCGGCACCATGCGGGGATCGCCGCTTTGGCTGATTCCGGTGCACTCCAGGTGGGTGAGGAAGCCTTGGGCGAGGAAGGCTTCGTAATCAAGGTGCTGCCAGGCGCAAGGCCGCGGCTGGTGCTGGCGGCGGCCGAGCCCCGTGGCGTATTGTGGTCGGTCTACGCCTTCCTGGAACGCCTGGGGTTCGGCTTCTATCTGGGCGGCGACACCGTTCGCCGGGGCTACTGCGCCGCGGCTGCCCGCCGATCTGCATGTCACCTCCGTGCCCGCATTCGGCACGCGCGGCAGCCTGCCCTGGTACAACTTCCTCGACAGCCCTACGACATGGGACCGCGACGACTACCGTTACTTCTTCGACCAGATGGCGAAGATGCGGATGAATTTCGTGGGCTTCCACTCCTACGACAGCGAGCCTTTCTGCGCCTATCCTTGGGACGGCAAGCTCCAGGGCGGCGAGCCGCTGGTGACCGCCCGCAACTACGGCTGGGGCGGCATGCGGGGGATGAAGACCGAGGAGTTCGGCTTCGGCAGCGGCGACTTCTTCTTCGGCCCGGAGTTCGGCTCGCGGGCGATCACCGAGGCCAAGGGCCGCGAGGACGCGATCCGCCGCGCCCAGGCACTGCTGGCCGAGGGCCTGCACTACGCCCGCAGCCGCGGCCTGAAGGTCTGCGTGGGCTTCGAGGTCACGGGCGATCCGACCGACGCCGAGGTGCAGGAGCGGTTGCACGCGCGGCTGGAGGCGCTGCTGCGGGCCTATCCCATGCTGGATTACGTCTGGCTCTGGCAATCCGAAGGCCTGGGCGGCGGGTCGGACCCGGCGGGGCGACAGTCGCAACTGGGCATGCTGGTCGATCGCTATGCGGCCGAGTTCAAGTACCTGGGTGACGCCTCGCCGCGTTCACGAGGCAGTGCGGATGATGTTGCACGCCCGGCTGGGGCACGCGATGCTCAAGCGGCTGGCGCCCGGCGTGCCGCTGGTGATCAGCGGCTGGGGCGGCGACCGCTGGATGCGGTTCAGCGATTTCTACGTCGGGCTGGACCGCCGCTGCCGGGCGACGTGATCTTCGCCGCGCTGGACAACATCGACCCTTCGGCCGCGCCCGCCGTGGCCGACGGCTTACGGCAAACTGTCGCCTGGCCGGCAGCGGTGGCCGATGCCGTGGTGGGAATCCGACGGCGGGGGCACCCGCCGCGACCAGTGGGGGCCGCAGTGCAACGCCCGGCCGTTGCTGCCGCTGTGCCGGGACGCACTGGCCAAGCGGTGCCAGGGCATGTTGGCCATCCACTGGCGGACCCGCGACGTGGAAGAGGCGGCTGCCTTGGAGGCGCAGTTCGCCTGGAATCCCCGCCTCACCTACGAACAGTTCTTCGACGGCTTCGCGCGCCGCTGCTATGGGCCAGTTTGGGGGGCCGAGATGGGGGCCATCCACCGCGAGCTGGAGGCCCTCGGGCCACGCTACACCGGGGCCTTGGGCCAGACGGAATGCGGCAGTTTCTCGTGGTTCGACGACGGGCGGCTGCCCAAGCTGGAAAACCTGACCAGGCTGGCTGCCCTCCGCAATCGCATTGCCGTCGTGCGGCAGGACATGCTGAAGAACGACAAGACGGCAGGTCTGGCGCGGATCGACTGGCTGCTGACCACCATCGACTGGCTCACCCGCTACGACACCGCGGCCGTGGTGCTGTGCAAGGGCGGCAAGGTCGACCACCTGCTGGCCGAGGCGGAACGGAAACGGGGCGACGGCGACCAAGCCGGCGCCCGCGAGCTAGCCGTCCAGGCTGCCGCGCTGCTGAGGAACTCCGGGTTCGCCCAAGCCTTGCAGACCTATCCCTGGAAGATGACCACCGCCGGCGAATGGGTGGCGCTGGCCACGATCAACGTGAAGGCCTATGCCGGCTACGAGCGCCTGGCCGCCCAGATCAAGGGCCTCGGCGGCGACCCCGGCGCGATAACGAGCAATCTGCTTATGGCCGGCGAGCCACGAATCGTGATGCGGACGCCGCCGAGCATCGTCGAGCCCGGCAAGCCCGTCGAGGTGGCCGCCATCGTGATTGCCGACCAGCCACAGGTCACGCTCCAGTACCGCCAGGCCGGTCAACAACAGTGGCGAACCGTGGCCATGGTGAACCGCTTCCGCCGAGCGTGGACCGGCGACTATTCCTGCCGAGGCCGTCACGCAGCGTGGCATCGAATACCGGGTGGAGGTCTGCGATGCGGCGGGGCGCACCGCGGTTGCACCAACAGGGCCGGCGGGGGCTGCATGGTCGGCCAGCGGCTTGGATTTGCCGGAGGCCGCGGTATTTCGCGAGCCGGTGCCGGCGGCGGCAGGCCTGGTCAACGATCTGAAGGCCGAGGCAGGAACCGACTACGAGGTAGCCCTGCACTGGACCCCGCCGGCCGCCTGTGCCGGCTGCCTGGTCACACGGAAAGTGGAAGGCAAGCCTGACGTGGTTGCAACTACTCGCTTGGCGGAGTTCATCGATCTGTGCCCGCCACCCGGCGTAACCTTCCAGTACGCAGTTGCGGCATTGGATTCCCACAGCAAAGCAGGCCCGCCGGCGGTCGCCCAAGTACATATTGCGGCGCAGCCGCCGCCGCCGCGGGTCGAGGGGCTGACGGCCGTGGCCGGACCAGGGAGTGCCCGCTTGATTTGGCAGCCCATCGCCCGCAGGCTCGGCGGTTATCGGGTCCTCCGCCGCCAGGCGGGCGGCCAGCCTCAGCCGGTCACGACCGCGCTGATGCCGGACGAATCGCTGTTGGACGTGGGGCTGGATGCGGGCACCGACTACATCTACCAGGTGCGTGCCGTAGACCGCGCCGGGCAAGAGGGAAGGCTCTCTTCACCGGTGACGGTCCGGCCCTTGGCCCGCAAGCGCGGGCCGGTGTTCCATGCCGCGTTCGAGGGCAGCGGGGACGCGGGCTCCATCAAGCCGCAGGCCGTTGGGGCAGTTCGCTTTGCCCCGGGGGTCGTCGGCAAGGCCATGGACTCCAGCCGCGGCGGCTACCTCGTCTATCCGCACCGGCAGGACTTCGAGCTGGACGGCGAGTTCGGCATCGAGCTGTGGTTTCGTGCGGACACGCTCAATCCGATGCCCGTGTTGGCCTCGTGCGGGGAGTTCGCCAAGCACGGCTGGTTTGTGCAGATCATCAGTGGGCAAATCCGCTTCTCCCTGGGCGGCACGAACCTGTTGGACGCGGCGCCGGTCTCGGTCGGTCAGTGGCACCATCTGGCCTGCACCTACGACGCGCAGACCATGCGAGTCTACCTGGACGGCAAGGAACGGGGTGCCCGCGCGGCGTCCAGCGTGGACTTCATGCCCTGGACCGGCCCCATGTACGTCGCCCAGTACCATTACCTGACCGACGAGTTCCAGTTCCACGGCCTGCTGGACGAATTGAAGCTCTACCGTGTCGCCCCCACGGCGGTGGAAATCGCCAAGGCTTACGAGGCGGGAAAGCAGCGACGGTGATGCCATGGTCCCCGGCGTTGAAGTTGATCACGTCGTTGTCGCCCAACCGCTCGCCGCAGAGCGTGGGCAGGCCAAACAGGCTGCCGAAGGGCGGAATGGAGCTGGGGGTCATTACTGGGCCTTCCATGGAGCAGCGAATGTCGCCAGGTAGGCCTGACGGAACTTCTCCATCTCGTCACCGCTGCCCGTGCAGGCCGCCCAAGGCAACTCGGGACGGTCGGGGATCGCGTACTGCGGGGGATTCGCCTGGAACCGCTGCGCCACGTCCCGAAAAGTGCGGCCCCAAGCCTTTTCCTTGCCGTCTACGGTAAACAGGCCGGTCAGTTTGCTTACGTCCATGGCCTGGGGGGTGTCGTACATACCCCAGTTCAGCCAACCACAGGCCATCGGTGACGTGACCTCCAGCAGATGCCGGCACCACTCCGCTTGCTGCTCCTCGGTGACGGGTTTGCCATTCGGAGCGAGCGGCCCGCCGCCGTACCAGCCAAATTCAGCGATCACCAACGGCAAGCCCGGCTTGGCGCATTCGCGAGCCATTGCCTCCAGGACCGCCAGGTTCGCGGCTTCCGCGGCGGGACCACCGTAGTCTTACACGCCCGCCACCAAAGGGTAGAAGTGAAGTTCCATGAAGTCGAGGTGCTTGGCGATAACGGACGGTCGGAAGCCCGTATATTGGTCGATCGCGATGCGCTGCGCCGGGATCGACCATTGCAGCAAGCCCACGGTCACCAAAGCGTCGGGGTCGGCCGCATGGATCGCCTTGGACTGTCGGGCCACCCACTTCTCCGCAGTGCTCTCACGAAAACGCTGATAGTCGGCCAGTTCGGGTGAGGACGGAATGCGCCTTTGGGTCGGGCACCGGCGCCAGATCCTGATGATGCGCCCTGCGCCACGCAGCCCATTGCATGCGTAGGCACGGGGTATCCCAGGCGAGGTGTGGCTCATTTCGCAGGTCGTAAGCCCAGATGGTATTGCGACCACGATAGCGTGCGGCAAACAATCGCCAGTAGTTCTCCAGTGCCTTGAGACACGGTTCATTGGTGTCGTTGCTGAACACGTTCAGGGCATTTCGCTCGTGCGCGAGCCCTTCCATTCCGTAAGCTACCACCCGTGTGTTCTGCGCCCTGGGACCCTTGTGGAGAATGTTGCCGACCATCACCACCAGGCCTCCATTAGGAAAGTCCGCCACCGCGCTGCCCGTGCCCGCCTCATCCGTCAGACGGTTGTAGAGCACCCAACTCTCTTTGGCCCGGGTCTTCGCTGTAGTTGCCCAAGTGCCATTTGCCGATGCACGCCGTGGCGTAACCCTGGGTCTTGAGGGCTTGGGCAATCGTGATTTCCCCGGCCGGCAGCCCACCAGCGGAATCCCGCCGTAGGACGCGGTATCGGTCGTGGCACGTGCCGCTACGGATCGGATAACGCCCCGTGAGCAGGGCAGCCCGGCTGGGAGTACAGACTTCCGCGGCCGCGTAGAAATCGGTAAATCGCATCCCTTCAGCCGCCATGCGGTCGAGGTTCGTCGTGCGGATGCTGGGATGGCCATAGCAGCCCAGGTCGCCCCAGCCGAGGTCGTCCGCCAAGATAATGACGATATTCGGCCGGGACTCAGGGTGGTCGGCTGCGCGAAGCGGATTGCCGAGGATACTGAACAATACCGTCGACGCGAAAACAAAAAACTGTTGTTTCATGGAAACGCCTCTCAGAACTTCCAACGTCGTGGTTGGCCTCGGTCGGCCTTTAGCTCGATCCAATCAACGTCCACCCGCTGGCTTTGGGCCGGCAGATAGACCCGTAAGATGCCCAGCGGACCGGATTCCGGCACGCGGACGATACTCTCGTGCCAGTCGCCGCCAGGCAGTTGGAAGGGCACCGACTTGGCCAGGGCCGGACCGCCGCTGGGTAGCCACTCAATCTTGCCCACACTTCCCGCGGCACAACGGGCACGCAGTTTCACTACGGCGGGACCAACTTGCTTGCCCAGCCCAAAACCGAGAAACGGCGCAGTGTTCTTGCCGGCAATCGTGAGCACGCCGTTGGCGACGACGGCCGCGCAGTTGCGGGCTTTCCAGCCCTGAAGCGGATCGGCAGGAGGAGCGGGCTTGCCATAGGCGGGATTCGCAATCGGTACGACGGTCCTCGTGTCGTGCAAGAAAACGGTGAGCAGATCATTGAGTTCGCGGACTAACTCCGGTTTTTCGATGGCACGGTTGGTGGTTTCCCCGAGGTCGTCTTTGAGGTTGTAAAGCTCCAGCCGGTCGGTCTGGTCGTCGTTGTCGCAGAAGTTACGGATCAACTTCCAGTCTCCCTTGCGAACGTAGGCTGAGGGCACGGCCCCCGTTCGTTCGGCATAGTGCGGAAAAATCGAGAAGATCGTGTCTCGCGGCAACTCCTTGCCTTTCAGTGCCGGTACGATGCTGATGCCGTCGAACTTTTGGCCCGGCTGCGGCCTCAGTCCAGCCATCTCCAGGAGCGTGGGATAGAAATCGACACTTTGGATCACTGCCTCGCAGTGCGTGCCAGGACGGGTCACGCCAGGCCAGACGACGATGCACGGCTCGCGCGTGCCACCTTCATAGATCGTGCCCTTGCCGCCGCGTAACGGCCAGTTACTGGTGATCGGCACGCCGGCGAAGTCGGGATGCAGCCGAACGCTGCCTGGCCCTTCTTCGGTAGGCGTCCAGTGCACGCCGCCGTTGTCTGAGAAGAAAACCACAATCGTTCGTTCTGTCAAGCCGAGTTCGTTCAGCGTCCGCAATAGCGTGCCAACCGAGTCGTCAAGGCTTTCGATCATCGCAGCATAGAGTGGATTGTGCTGCGGGTCCTGCGGGTTCGCGCGGCGCCGGTATTTCGCGATCAATTCTGGTTTTGCGTCCCAGGGTGAGTGGACCGAGAACGCCCAGTAGTTCAGGAAGAAAGGGCGATCCTTGTTGGCCCGCAGGAACTTCACTGCCTCGACGGCCATCCGGTCCTCGATCAGCTCTCCGGGTTGCCCCTGGAAATTGAGCTTTGGCGGGAATTTCCACGGCGCCAAATAGCTGCCGGCCGGCCCCGGCCCGGCGTAGTGCGGCACGTCAACGTCAAAGCCCTGGTGCAAGGGATCGAATGGCTCAGGGCCAAGGTGCCACTTGCCAAAGTGCCCGGTTGCGTAACCAGCCTGGTGGAACGACTTGGCCAAGGTCTGGTAGTCCAATTTCAGCCGCGTGGCGCTGCGAGCGCCGAGGGCCTTGACGGTTGGCCCGGCTTTCGGCTGCAAGAGTTCTTCCAGGTATTCCTCCGGTTGATGGCAGACCGGCGACGTGATCCCGATCCGCGCGGGCCACAGTCCGGTCAGGAGGCTGGCCCGCGTCGGCGAACAGATCGGGGCGGCGGCGTACGCCTGGGTGAACATCACGCCGTGCGTTGCGAGCCGATCAATATTGGGCGTCTGGTAGAACTTGCTGCCAAAACAGCCCACATCACGCCAGCCGAGATCGTCCGCGAGGATGAAAATGATGTTGGGCTTCGCTTCGGGGCGATCGGCAGCCTGAAGGCTGGTGGCTCCCACGAGTACAAACAGGAATAGGACTTGCCTCATACGCACTCCTCTCGTAACACCTAAACCACCGAAGGATAAAGTGCGCCACTTCGTAGTATTCCACCTACGAACCGCCCTTACCACGAGTCCGTTCGGAAAGTCAACGCGGGCAGACCGTCCTTGTTGAATAGGTTCGCCCAGGGATACGTGTTCGCCCAGGCGTAACGGACCGCCACCGGCTTGGCAACCTTGTCGCAAGACACGACGACCGTGTCTCCGTCGATCGTGGCATCGGCCCAGTGGAAGACCTTGTCGTCTCCAGCGATGGTGAAACCTTGCAGTTTGTCGCCGTGACGGGCCGCCAATCCCTGGCCGACATGCGTAAACTTCACGCGGATCTTGTTTCCCTCCACCTCGTACGACTGGTAGAGCGGGCCGTAGATTTCCACTTTGCGGCCGTAGACCATACCCAGCGCGACGCGGGCAGCCCGCGATCCGTATCCTGACTTGTTCACCGGATGAGTCCCCGAGCCCAGGTCGCTGGCGGTCACCGTGGCCGCATTGGGGTACTGCATGATGCGGATATGCGTCTCACGGTACAATCCGTCCCAGCTCGAAGGAACTTTGGCCGGCTGCGGAGCGAACTTTTCCGCCTTGCAGGTGACCGGATCGGCCGGGTCCCAGGCGCAACCGCCGCCGCTGGGCTTCTGGATGCAAATGAAGGGGAAGTCGCCCTGTCCCCAATCCTTGCGCCAGCCGCGGATCAGGGTGCCCATTAGCGTATACTGATCGACGCCGCAGATCGCCGTACCACTCTCGCCTTGATCCCAGAGTACGCCGCGGATGGCGAAAGGCATGAACGGGCGGATGCGGCTCTCGTACAGATTGCCGATGGGCCGGTCGCACGCGCCCGCCGGCAAAGGCGGCCGCGGTTTGCCGGGCAACCGTTTCTCACCCTTCTGCTTGGCCGCGGCCACGTCTTTCTCCCACTTCGCCAGGGCCTGCTCGTAGCTCTTCTGCGCCTGATCGAGAGAATAAGTCTTGGCGAATTTCGCAATCACTTCCTTGCAGGCAACGTCGCTCTGGAACGCCTCTTCGCTGAGCCAATAGCCCGAAGGCGTGCCACCGACCGCACCGACAATGAGTCCCACGGGCACATCGAGTTCCTTGTGCAGCGGCAGGCCAAAGGAAAACAGCATGGCCGAGGTGCCGCTGATGTTGTTTGGCGTTGCTTCGAGCCAGCCCGGATTACCGGCACGGATGAGCCGCAGGCGGGGATAGGTCTGCGCGGCCATCTTTTCCAGCACCTCGTCGCCCTTGGTGTAGGAGTTCACGCTCATGTCCATGTTCGACTGCCCCGAGCCGACCCAGACCTCACCGACCAGCACGTCCTCCAGATTGATGGTATCGGCCCCGGCGATCTTCAGCGAGTCCGGCCCGCCGGCTTTGAGAGGGTCGAGCTTCACCAGCCACTTGCCCTGCCGGTCGGCCGTGGTTGACTTCTCCTGGTCGCGGAAGCTGACTGTGATCTTCTCCCCCGGCGCGGCTGTGCCCCAAATCGGAACGAGCATTTCCCGTTGCAGCACCATGTGACTGCTGAGCACGGGCGGGAGCTTGACTTTCGCTGTGGCCTGGGTGGTCCAGACGATCAGGCTCATCAAGGCAATGAACTGAAGTGTCGTGGTAGACTTGTGACGCGGCATGGCCTTTGTCCTTTCCAGGGAAGGGTGGGTGGTTCTGGAGATTCAGCTTAACGACCGCGACCGCGGGATGCAACCGTGTCGGGGCAACCGTCCTAGTCAAAGTGATCCGTAACTTCTCCGGTCTCAGGTGTCATGCGCGGGCTTGATCCAAATCAATGCCGCGTCTTCGCCGGCCGGGTAGGATTGAATAGAAGGAGCCCACAAACCATCGCCGTGGCGGCCGATGCCACCATCGCAATCCTAACCCACGGGCAGTATTTCAATTTCAATATGGCAATGCGCAAGATCATCGAAATCGACGAAGAAAAGTGCGATGGCTGCGGCCAATGCGTGACGGCCTGTGCCGAGGGCGCGATCGAAATCCGCGACGGCAAGGCCCGGCTCGTGGCCGAAACCTACTGCGACGGCCTGGGGGCCTGCCTGGGAAAGTGCCCGCAGGACGCAATCCGCGTCGTAGATCGCGAGGCAGATGCGTTCAGCGAAGAGTTGGTGCGAGAACGCTTTGCCCGTCTGGATGCAAAGCGCAACCTGCCGACAACGCCCGCCGGATGTCCGGGCGTAGCCGTGCAATCCCTGCCGCGGCTGCGGACGATTGCGCCCTTGCATAGTGCATCAGAGGGCACGGCCGGCGGTGAGCCGCCAGCGGAATTCTCCGCCCTGGGGAACTGGCCGATCCAACTCCGGTTGGTGCTACCCCACGCGCCGTTCCTGCGCGGGGCCGATCTGCTCTTGGCGGCCGACTGCGTGCCCTTTGCGATGGCCGACTTCCACGGGCGGCTGTTGCGCGGCCGGCCAGTTGTGGTCGGCTGCCCGAAACTGGACGACGGGCAAGCCTATGCCGAGAAACTGGCCGCGATACTGACCACGTCCGACGTGCAAAGCGTGACCGTAATCCACATGGAAGTGCCCTGCTGTACCGGCTTGGTGCGGATTGCCGAGGCCGCATTGCAACGATCGGGCCGCAACGTGCCCTTGAAGGACGTGACCATTTCCATTCGCGGCCAGATCATCGGCCCGGAATCACTGCCTGTGGGATAAGCTCCTGAGTGCGAAGGCAGCGGCTCGTAGGCATCAGCAATCCTTGGCTATAGCGGAAGTACGCCTCTCCATGCTCACGAAAGCGTTTGACCAGATTCCGGGCGTGTTTCGTGTCCGGCACGCAGGTCGTAGCGGCCTCCAGCACCTGCTCGCGAGCCGCTTCCAACGCCTTTTGAAATCCCGCCGCCGTCATCTTTTCGCGACGATGGATCACACCGAACAGTTCTCGCAGCGCGTCTCGCACCCGCTGGCCATAAGCTTGATCTTCTGGCCCGGGTTGGGTCAACAGGAACTTCACGTCGCGGATCAGGTGCGCCATGCAGAACTGCACCGGCACGTCGAACTCGCGCATGTACTTGCGGTACGCGCTGAAGTAATCGCAGCCAAGTACGCCGTTGAACTCCGTGCCCAGCACCGCGATCAGGACCGTCGCGCCCCGCGACTTGTCGATGCGAAACAACGTATAGAGTTGGGCGCGAAAGCACCAAGTCCAGAACTTCTCGCGGTACTCCTTGTGTCCCGTCTCGTCGATGTTCAGGACGGCTTCGCCCGGCAGTTGCTCGAACAACTCCGCATACGACTTGGCCAACGACTCGCTTACCTTGCTAATCAACTTGGCCAGGTAGCCACGGCAAACGTCTACCCGTACCACGTCGCGAAGAAATAGGGCTTCTTGCCGCTGGGGGAGCCTGCAAAATCGTGGCCCCCGACCGTACACAATGGCGGGCATGGGCACGCGGCGATCATCGATATAAAATGCCCGTGCATCGTGGCGGTGGGCCGACCCTCCGTAGAAGGAAATTCATTCCGTTTTTCCAAAAAAAGACAAGGCGACGGAATGAAATCCATTCTGCGAAGGTAGTTTTGCGGTTCCGATCCACCCTGCTTGACGTATTTTGTTAGCTTTGCTAAAATAAGTCTTCCATTCAATGAGGATGCTATGGATCAAGTGGTAATTCTTGCCCGAGGGCTGGGAACGCGGATGCGGAAGTCGGATCCGGCGGTGGCCTTGGACCCGACCCTGGCGGCGGCCGCCGATAGCGGCGTCAAGGCGATGATCCCCATCGGCCGGCCGTTCCTGGATTATGTCCTGGGCGTGGCGGCCGAGGCCGGCATCACGCGGGCCTGCCTGGTCGTGGGACCGGAGCACGGCCAGATGCAAAAGTACTACACGGAACTGCGGCCGCGACGGATGACGATCGAGTTCGCCGTGCAGGTCCAGCCGCTGGGCACCGCCGACGCGGTCGCCGCCGCCGAGCAGGTCGTCGGTCAGCGGCCCTTCGTGATGATCAACTCCGATAACTACTATCCGCTGGCCGCCTTCTGCGGGCTGCGCGAGGCCCCGGGGCCGGCCGTGGCGATTTTCGACCAGGAAACGCTCGTGGCGGAAAGCAACATTCCCGCCGAGCGGATCTCGAAGTTCGCCGTGGTCGAGGGGATTACGGAAGCCGACGGCTGCGTTCGCTTGAAGCGGATCATCGAAAAGCCCGACGAGGCCACGCTGGCCCGATTGCCGCGGCCGCTGGGCGTGAGCATGAATTGCTGGCGTTTCGGCCCGGCCATCTTCGAAGCCTGCCGCTCGATCAAGCCGTCGCCCCGGGGCGAATTGGAAATCACCGATGCCGTGCAGTATGCGATCGACCGGCTCGGCGAGCGTTTTGGCATCGTGTGGTGCAAAGCGCCGGTACTCGATCTCTCCAGCCGGAACGATATCGAACCGGTTGCCCGGCGGCTGGCGGGCGTGAAGGTTGACTTGTGAGTGAGTGTGACTTTATGCAACTTCGCCACGACATCCGCTCCCTGTCGCGGAATTTCCAGATCCTCGCCGACTTCCAAAGCGCGGAGCCCTACGGCACCGGGCATATCAACGATACCTACTCCGCCACCTATCGCCAGGGCGGCACGACGGTCCGTTATATTCATCAGCGGATCAACCGCAACATCTTCAAGAACGCCGTGGGGCTGATGGAAAACATCGAGCGCGTGACGAATCACCTCCGCGCCAAGTTGGCCGACCAGCCCGACGTTACACGGCGTTCGCTCACGCTGGTGCCGGCCTGCGACGGGCGGATGTTCCACGTCGATCCGCAAGGTGAATACTGGCGGACTTACGTTTTCATCGAAGGCGCCCGGACCTACGACGCCGTGGAATCGACGAAGCAGGCCTACGAAGCGGCCAAGGCGTTCGGGCGGTTCCAGGGTCTGTTGGCCGACCTGCCCGCTCCGCGATTGCACGACACGATTCCCGATTTCCACAACACGCCCAAGCGTTTTGCCGCTTTGGAAACGGCCATCGCGGCCGACGCGGCCAATCGAGCCAGGCTGGCCCGGGCCGAAATCGACTTCGCCTTGAGACGCAAGCCGATCACCTCGCGGCTGGTCGATCTGCAAGCGCAGGGCGTTTTGCCGGAGCGGACGACGCACAACGACACGAAGCTCAACAACGTGATGCTGGACGACGCCACGCAGGAGGGCCTCTGCGTCATCGATCTCGACACGGTCATGCCGGGCCTGGCGCTCTACGATTTCGGCGACATGGTCCGCACCACGACGAGCCCGGCCGTGGAAGACGAGAAGGACCTGAGCAAGGTCTGCATGCAGTTCCCCATGTACGAGGCCCTGGTCCGCGGCTACCTGGCCAGCGCGGGCGACGATGCTCAACCGGGCCGAGAAGCAGCACTTGGCGTTTGCCGGCAAGCTGATAACCTTCGAGATCGGCATCCGCTTCCTGGCCGATTTCCTGGCCGGCGACGTCTACTTCAAGGTGCATCGCGACGGCCACAACCTCGATCGCTGCCGCACGCAGTTCAAGCTGGTCGAATCGATCGAAGCTCAGGAAGAGACAATGAACCGCTTAGTGGAGAGTTGTTAGAAGTAGGGTGGGCCGAGTGCAACGAGTCCCACCAGGAAAAGGAAAAATGGTGGGACTCGTTGCACTCGGCCCACCCTACAATCTACAGTTAGACGCGTTCCACGCCAAAATTACACCCTTGGTCCCAACACGGACGTTAGATGATGGATAGTCCCCGCCACGGCACTTTGCAGCTTGCTGCCCGCGGCCCGCATGATCTTGCAGTCGGCCAGGACCGGGCTCAATGCGCGGCGTTGCACAAGCTCCAGCAATTGCTCGAAGACGCCCGCGCGGACGTCGAACATGCGGGCCTGGACGAGCACGGCGGCCGGATTGAAGATATTGACGACCGCCGCGATGCCGATCGCCAGGTAGGCGATCGTGCGGTCGATCTCGGCGTCGGCCCGCAATTCGCCGGAGCGAACCAATTCGAAAGCCCGGGCAAGACTCAGCGTCTGGCCGATCTTCTCCGCGATCAAGCCGGCCAGGGCGAGATCGGAGGCGACGGTTTCCAGGCAGCCGATGTTGCCGCAGCCGCAACGGCGGCCACCGAGATCGACGGTGATATGGCCGATTTCGCCCGCCAACCCGCTGTGACCGGTCATGACCTGCCCGCCGCTCATGATCGCGGCGCCGAGCCCGCCGGTGGCATCGACCAGGGCGAAGTCGTCCATGCCGCGTGCCTGGCCGAAGGCCCGCTCGCCCAGGCAGAGGGCGTCGGTCTCGTGCAAGAGGATCGTGGACAGGCCGAGCCGCTCCTGCAAGTCGGCGGCCAGGAAACGCCCGTCAAGCTGGTGCAGGTTGGCCGAGAGCAGGATTTGTTGCTGCCGGCGGTCGATCAGTCCCGGAGCGGTCAAACCCAAAGCCAGGGTGGCGGCCGTTTCGTGCCGCGGCATGAGTTGCCCGGAATGTTCGACGATGGCGTCAAGGAGCGACTCGTAGCTGTCGGGCGTGGCGAAACGCACGGTCCGATCCGCCCGCAACTGCCCGTCCAGACCCGTGGCGGCGATCGAGCACTCGCGGATATCGACGACCGCGCCGAGCACGCGCGCCGCCTGGTTGGCCGGGCGGAGGACCTTGGCCGGGCGGCCGAGTGCCGCGCCGGGCGCGTCGCCTTCTTCCAGCAGGCGGGCGGCCAGCAGCGAGCGGACGAGCTTCGATACCGTGGGCGGACTGACGCCCGTCAGCCGGACCAGTTCGGCCCGCGACAGCCCGCCGTGGGCCTGCACGGTTTCCAGGATCCGCCGCTCGTTCATGCGTCGCAGCAGGTTCGGGCGGACTTGCGGCTGCGCGTTGCCGGCGTGAGCGGTCGAGGAAGGATCGTTCGTGTTCATGGCTTCCAGGATTGTACTTCACGCCACGGATTTTTCCAGGCGAATCGTAAACCACAACCACGTTTCCTTTTTCAAATTTGTGAATCCAAGAGGTTGCATAGGATCGACTTGCCCGAGACCCTATTCGGCTTGCGGTTTGTCGATTTAGTCGAAGACTGCCCTCCCGCCCCCGCCGGGCCTGCCCCGGCGGAGCGAAGGATTGACCACTACTGGCCAGCTTTCAATCGCTGCTCGCCGTTTTTCCGTTTTTCCGCCGCCCGGCCCGCGGGCCGGGCGGCGGAAAAACGGAAAAACGGCGAAGGGGTGGGCGAGGCGGCGTTTCTAGTGGCCAATCCTTCGCTCCGCTGGGGCAAGCCCAGCGGGGGCGGGACTAAATCAACAAACCGCAAGGTGGATGGCGTCGCGGCAGATATCTTGGAATTACGAAACCCTACCTGACCGGAACTGACTCATGAATCTTCACGACCCCAAGTACAAGAGTTTTGCCCTCGTTCAAGAAATGCTGGAAACGCCCGGCCTGATCGGGGCATTCGACTTCCAGGCATCGCGGGACGCCGCCGCCGTGATCGCCGAGACCGGAAAACTGTTCCTCACCGGCGAGGGTTCCAGCCGCATTTTCCCGGCGAAGAACCTGATTTGCGAGATCCTGCGATTGGGCGTGCCGCTGGCGGCGGCCACCGAAGGCGCCCGGCAGGCTCACGAGTACGACCTCTCGGCGTTCGTCGTCTTCGGGGCCAGCAACAGCGGCAAGACCAAGGAGCTGATCTCGCTCTTTACGCAGCTCTGCAAGCAAGGGCATCAGAAGCGATTCGGGCTGTCGGCCAACAGCCCCTGCACGCTGGAGACGGTTTCCAACCGCTGCTACACGCTGCAATGCGGCAAGGAGGATGCCGTGGCAGCCACCAAGAGCGTCGTGGAACAGGCCTTGTTCTACCGCTCGCTGCTCGTCGCCGCGGAGCCGTCGCCGCTGCTGGTCGCCAATCAGCAGGAGGCGGCCGCCAAGGCCCGGCAAGTGCTCGAAGCCGAAATCGATCCGGCATTGATCCAGAAGATCGCCAAGGCGCCGACGGTCTACTTCGCCGGCCGCAACAACGGCGTGGCCGAGGAAATCACGCTCAAGACCAACGAGATCACGCATAAGAAAAGCGACTACCTGGAAGGCACCTATGCCGTACACGGCATCGAAGAGGTCATGACGGCCAAGGACGTCGTGCTGGTCTTCGATCCGTTCCCGGCGGAGATCGAGAAGTTCCAGACGACGCTGGTCGAAGGCGTCGGCATGACGGTCATCGCGATTGCCGCGGAAGAGACGATCCTGCCCACGATCCGCATTCCTCGCGTCGAAGGCTACTGGAACGTCTTGCAACTCCTGGCCGGCTGGAACATCCTCGTACAGGTCGGCGTCGGCCTGGGAATCAACCTCGACAAGGCCGAGCGAGCCCGCAAGATCGGCAATGAGTTTCTCGGCGGTTAACCAAGGAGACGCAGCCATGTCTGCCACGATCCACTATTCCCGCCGGCTGCCCGGCGGCCTGCTGACGACTTCCCGCATCGCGGAAGTGTTTGACGACTGGCGGGGGCCGGCGGAACGCTGGCTCTTCGTGTCGCCGCACGACGACGACATCGTGATCGGCGGCGGCCTGATCTTCCAAGTGGGCATTGCCGAAGGGGCCCAGGTCCACGCCGCCATCGTGACCGACGGCCGCATGGGCTACTGCCGCTCGAACAACGCGAATCGATCGCGGCCGTCCGTGCGGACGAAGCCAAAAAGTCGTTCGCGGTCCTCGGCCTCCCGCCCGAGCGGCTGCACTTCCTGGGCTTTCCCGACGGGAGCCTGGCTACCTGCCGCGGCGCGTTCTTCGCCAACGGCGCTTGCGGCCTGGCCACCGAGCCACGGGGCATGCAGATCGCCTTCTCGCGGTTGCTGCGGCACGTGCGGCCGACGCGGGTCTTCGTGCCCACCAGTTCCGATCTGCACCCCGACCATCGCATCGTCCACGAAGAGTTGTTGATCAGCCTTTTCCATGCCCAGGGCGGAATCTGGCCCGAGCTTGGCGAGCCGATCGCCGAGGTCCCGCGGATCTATGAAATGGCCGTCTACTGCGATTTTCCCGAGCTGCCGCAAATTCGCTTGGAAACGCCCGAATCGATGCTCCAGACCAAGCTCCAGGCGATCCTCGCCTACGCCAGCCAGGAGCAGATCGGCGCGTGTTTGGAAATCCAGCGGGCCATCGGGCCGGTCGAGTACCTCCGCGAGTTGAAATTCCGTCTCTACGCACCGCAACAATACAACGAGCTTTTCGCAAGGACGACCTGATGCCCGGCAAGATCTGTTACCTTGGCGACGATCATCTGCAAGGGGCCGCGGCCTACCTGGCCGGCATCCTGTTGCACCACGGCCTGGCCTTTGACTACGTGCCCAGCGGGGAGTCGCCGCCGGCGGAGTTCGCCGCGACGAGTTACGCGGCTTACGTGATCAGCGACTACCCGGCCGCGCGATTGGGCGACGCGGCGATGGCCCAATTGGCTGCCCGCGTGGAGCAGGGGGCCGGCCTGGTGATGCTCGGCGGTTGGGAGAGCTTTCATGGGCGGCTGGGGGAATATCATCGCTCACCGCTTGCCGCCGTCCTGCCGGTGACGATGCTGTCGTGCGACGATCGCCGCAACTTTGCCCAGCCCTGCCTGATCGAGAAGGTGTGCGACCACGAGATCCTGGCGGGACTTCCTTGGGGCCGGCCGCCGGGAATCGGCGGCCTCAACGTCGTGGCGGCCAAGCCGGTCGCCGAAACACTGCTGGCCGCGTCGCCATTTGTCGTGGTGCGCAGCGAGCAGGGCTACGAGTTCGTTTCGACCGGCCGGGCGCCGCTGCTGATCGTCGGCCGGCATGGTGACGGCCGGACTGCGGCATTGGCCACGGACGTAGCGCCCCACTGGGTCGGCGGTTTCGTCGATTGGGGCGACCGACGCGTCGTGCAGGAGGTCGGCGGCGGGATGATCGAAGTGGGCAATTGGTACGCCCGCTTCTTCCGCAACCTGGTGGCCTGGGCCGGGAAGATGGATTAAGACAACCGAAAGGACCCCCATCATGCTTCAAGGCAATGCAATCATCGGCCAGAGCGGCGGACCGACCAGCGTGATCAACGCCAGCCTGGCAGGCATCATCGAGGCCGCCCGCGGAAAAGCGGCGATCGGCCGCACTCTGGGAATGCGGTTCGGCATCCAAGGCTTCATGAACGGCGACGTGATCGACTTGGGCGCGGAGCGTCCGGCCACGATCGCGGCCCTGCGGAGCACGCCCAGTTCCGCCTTGGGAAGCTGCCGCCACAAGGTCAAGGAGGCCGACTTCCCCAAGATCCTGGAAATGCTGCGGAAGTTCGACATCCGTTACTACTTCCTCGTCGGCGGCAACGATACGATGGACACCATCCATCGCGTCGAGGCCTATTGCCGCACCCACGGCTACGAGCTTGTGGGCGTGGGCGTGCCCAAGACCGTCGACAACGACCTCTGCGGCACCGATCACACGCCGGGCTTCGGCAGCGCGGCGCGCTACGTGGCTCTCTCGGTCAAACAGGCCGGCCTGTTGGCCCGCGACATGAAGCTGGTCGATCAGTTCGTCGTCTTCCAGACGGTCGGGCGTTCGGCCGGTTGGCTGCCGGCGGCGGCGGCCCTGGCCAAGGTCGACGAGGACGACGCCCCGCACGTCATTCTCCTGCCGGAGCGGGCCTTCGACCACGACCGCTTCCTGGCCGACGTGCAGCGCTGTCACAACCGCTTCGGCTGGTGCAGCATCGTTTGCGGGGAAGGAGTCTGCTATGCCGACGGCACGCCGATCAGCGCCTCGCGCGTGACCGACAAGTTCGCCAACGTGGAATTCGGCGCCATGGGCGGGACCAGCGCGGCCATGATGCTGCACCGCATGATCCACGCCGCGTTCGGCTGGCGGGGCGAGTTTCAGGTCTGCGAGTCGCTGCAGATGTGCGCCGCCGACCGCGCCGCTCCCGGCGACGTGGAAGAGGCCTATGCCTGCGGCCGCCGGGCCGTGGAATTGGCCCTGGCGGGCACCTCGGGCGTAATGGTGAGCATCGTCCGCGATTCCAACGAACCCTATCGCTGGTCGCTCGGCGCCGCGCCGTTGGCCGAAGTCGCCTTGGGCGCCAAGCCGCTGCCCGAGCGATTCATCAACGCCGAGGGCAATTTCGTCACGCCGGAGTGCATTGCTTATCTCAAGCCGTTAGTTGGTCCGCTGCCCGAGTATGTTCGTTTGGCGGGTGCGATGACAGAGTAAGGAATACGTCCGGAATAACTTCCCGATTTCGTCGTAGGGCGGACTTTAGTCCGCCTAGGCGGACTAAAGTCCACCCTACAAGTTATTCTTGTTTTGGCTTGTCGCGCTCGGTCTGAACGGGCCCCCAAATCGCCTCCAGCAACCTATAGATTTCCGGCTCGGCCTCCTTGAGTTCCGCACGATTGAAAGGGAAGAAGTCGTTTGTACCAAAATAACTCTCCGTCATTTCGGCAAAGAATTCCTTGTGATTGGTCAGGCCGTAGTGCCGCGCCCGCTCGCCCGTGATCACCAGCACGGTGTCCCCGTGCCCGCTCTTCTTGTATCGCTCATAGGCCTCGCGGATCCGGGCTTCCTCAAAGCCGAGAACCTGGTCGTGATACCCATGCGCCAATTCGTGCAGGACGCACCATGGTTGCACGTTGATTTGTCGCGGAGCCAGGAGATGGGCCGCCACGGGAATATGGACGCAGTGTGCGAGGTCGGAGGCGTAGCCGTTCTCCTCCAGCCAGCGGGCATCGGGATGATACTGCATGGGACGCAGCTTTCCATGGGACATGTCGAGCACGATCGTGACCGCATGCAGTTTTTCCAGTCGGTCGGGCCGGACTACGGCATTGATGTCCGCGAGTTTCCTCTCCAATGCCTCGAGCACGCGAACACCCATCTCATCGTGGGGCGGATGGAGCAGTCGATCGTCGACGCGGACCGTCCAGCCTTCGATCTTGCGCATGGTGCGCGACGCGGGTTTCGGCGGATCGGTCTTATCTTCCGCCGACAGGTTGCCCACGCGGAGCGAGGACGACCAGAACACGATGCCGACAAGGAACAATCGTACCATTGGGTTCTCAAGTGTTTTCATGGCGACTCGGCTGCTCCTGCACGTTTGCGGATCCATGATGATCGCCTTGTTTCGCTCCATTCTCGCAGGAGATCAGCCAAATTGCAAACCGGCAGGGCACGAATGCCGGCAGGGCACGAAGACGCGAGTCGTCGGGATTGGGGCCGGTGAATCAGTAAGTGTCGCAGTGTCGCCTTTCGCTCCGCGAAAGAACGCAACTTTCGCGGAGCGAAAGGCGACACTTATTGATTCGCCGGTCCTTGGCATGCATTGCAAGGTGATTTGGTCCAATATATCATTGACAAGCGAAAGATAACGATGATACTGAGAATGTTGGGAAACCATCGGTGACTCCGCAGTTGGGGCCCCATCGCTCGAACGGGCGGTTGGGGGCGACGGAGTCGCAAAGCGTACGTTTTGAAATCTTGTTCACAAAGGCCGAAATCATGAGATTGACTGTCTGCTTGCCGGGGGTATGTTTTGTTGGCGTCCTGGTCGCCAGCCTGCTGGTTCAACCGCCGCGCGTGCGGGCTGAACTGCCGAACAACGAGCTTCGCGCCCGCGTCGACGGGCTGCTCGCCCAGATGACCCTGGACGAGAAGATCGGCCAGATGACGCAAGTCGATATGCTGGCCATCAAGGACAAGGCCGACATTGCCAAGTATTTTCTGGGTTCGATGCTCAGCGGCGGCAATTCAGATCCGCCCGACATCACGGCCCGCGGCTGGGAGAAGGCGTGCGGCGAGTACCAGGCCTGGGCCTTGAAGACGCGTCTGAAGATCCCGCTCATCTACGGCATCGACGCGGTCCACGGGCACAACAACGTGGACGGCGCGGTGATCTTTCCGCATAACATCGGCCTGGGAGCGACCCGCGATCCGGCGCTGGTCCGGCAGGCGGGGCGCGTGACGGCCGAGGAGGTCGCCGGCACGTCGATCCAGTGGGCCTTCGCGCCGTGTATTGCCGTGCCGCGCGATTTCCGCTGGGGCCGGACGTACGAAGGTTTTGGCGAAACTCCGGAACTGGTCTCCGAGATGGGGGCAGCCGCCGTTCGCGGACTACAGGGCGACGATCTCGCGCAGCCCGGCAGCGTGCTGGCCTGCGCCAAACACTTTCTCGGCGACGGCGGCACGTTCGGAGGCAAGGACCAGGGCGACGACCGCTGCGATGAAGTGGAGTTGCGCAGGATTCACCTCCCCGGCTACAAGGCGGCAATCGCCGCGGGCGTGCAGTCGATCATGGTTTCTTACAGCAGCGTCCAGGGCCAGAAAATGCACGGGAACCGGCATCTCCTCACGGACGTTCTCAAAGGCGAACTCGGCTTCCAAGGCTTTCTTGTCTCCGATTGGGCCGCCATCGATCAGATCTCCCCGGAATACCGTCGCGACATCGAAGTCTCGATAAACGCCGGCCTGGACATGATCATGATTCCCAACGGACCGGGCACGAAGAACAACTACGTCGAGTTCATCGACAACCTCAAGACGCTCGTCAACGAAGGGAAGGTCCCCATGACCCGGATCGACGACGCCGTGCGGCGGATCTTGCGGGTGAAGTTCGCGATGGGTGTCTTCGACCGGCCTTGGTCGAACCCGGCCTTGCTGGCCAAGGTCGGCTGTAGCGAGCACCGCGCCGTCGCCCGGCAGTGCGTGCGAGAGTCGCTCGTGCTGCTGAAGAACGAGAACAAGGCATTGCCGCTTTCCAAGCAAATCAAGCGACTGCACGTTGCCGGCCGCGGGGCCGACAACCTCGGCATGCAGTGCGGCGGTTGGACGAACGACTGGCAAGGCCGGTCAGGCACTCCCGTGCATGGCGGAACGACGATCCTCGCCGCGATCAAGCAGGCTGTTTCGGCCGATGCCAAGGTCACGTTTTCCGCGGACGGCGTTGGCGCCGACGGAGCCGACGCGGCCGTCGTCGTGATCGGCGAAATGCCCTACGCCGAGATGCTGGGCGACCGCAAGGACCTGAACCTTGCCAAGGAAGACATTGCCGTGGTGCGGCGGCTGAAAAAGGCGGGCGTTCCGGTGATTACCGTGCTGCTTTCCGGCCGCCCGCAGCTTATCCAGCCCGTCTTGCCGGATAGCGATGCACTCATCGCAGCATGGCTGCCCGGTACGGAGGGACAAGGCGTGACCGACGTGCTCTTCGGCGATTGCAAGCCGACCGGCAAGCTGCCCGTCACCTGGTTACGGGGCATGGACCAGGTTCCCCTGCACTTCGGCGATCGGCCGTACGATCCGTTGTTCCCCTATGGGTTTGGGTTGTCGTACTAACAACTCAAACTGTTGACGCCCCCGCTGGGCTTGCCCCAGCGGAGCGCGGGATTGGCGACTAGAACACCGCCTCGCCCACCCCCTTTCGCGTTTTGTTCGCTTTCCGCCGCATGGCCCTGACGGGCCGTGCGGCGGAAAGCGAACAAAACGCGTACATCGAGGGAGGGCTTGCCCGTAGTGGTCAATCCTCCGCTCCGCTGGGGCAAGCCCAGCGGGGGCGGGAAGGCGCGTTTGCAGTTTGATTAACAAGAAAGAAGAGAACGACCATGCTTCGTTGCCATGTTCTGCTCGGATTGTGTATCACGATGTTTTCCGCCGCTGCCAGGGCGGAAGAAAGCCGCAAGACAATCTCTCTGGACGGCGTTTGGCAGATCGCTGAAGGCTCGATGGCCGAGGCGCCGAAGGCCTTCGATCATCAAGTACCGGTGCCCGGACTGGTGGACATGGCCACCCCGCCTTTCCTTGAGCCGGGGCCCAAGGTGGCAGACCGCAAGCGCGTCCCGCAGAAGGACCCGCGCCGCGATGCCTTCTGGTATCGCCGCACCTTCCGTGTCGACGGTCCGATTCCGGCCGTGGCGAGGCTCAAGGTCGGTAAGGCGATGTTCGGTACGCGGGTAATTCTCAATGGGAAGCTGCTGGGCGACCATCATCCCTGCTTTACGCCGGGTTATTTCGCTGCCAAGGATGCGCTGAGGGCCGGCGAGAACGAGTTGCTGATCCGTGTCGGCGCCGATCGCGACGCGGTGACCGCGGCGGTCCCGTCGGGCTTCGACTACGAGAAGGATCGCTACGTTCCCGGCATTTTCGATTCGGTCGAGTTGATCCTCTCCGGCACGCCGCACATCGTCAACGTGCAGGCGGTGCCGGACATTACGAACCACGCAGTGCAGGTGCAGGCGCGTGTTGCGCAATGCCGGCAAGGATACCAAGGCCCGCGTCCTTTGTGTCGTGCGCGAGGCGAAATCGGGCCGTCGCGCGGGCAAGGCGTCAGCCGACGTGGCGGTGCTGGCCGCCGGCGGGGAGCACGTCGTCGATGTCCGCATCCCGATTGCCAATTGCCGGTTCTGGTCGCCGGAAGACCCGTTTCTCTACACGCTCAGCGTCGATAGCGGCGCGGACTGTGCCGAAACGCAATTCGGCATGCGCGAGTTCAAGACCGATCCGGCGACCGGCCGGGCAATGCTTAACGGCAAGCCGTATTTCCTCCGCGGCAGCAATATCACCCTCTACCGCTTCTTCGAAGATCCCGCCCGCGGCGACTTGCCCTGGCGCGAGGACTGGGTGCGGCTGCTGCATCGCCGCGTGAAAGACATGCATTGGAATTGCCTGCGCTATTGCATCGGTTTCCCGCCCGAGGCGTGGTACCGCGTTGCCGACGAGGAGGGCATTCTGATCCAGGACGAGTTCCCGCTCTGGCACGGCGGGCCGGGCTGGGGTACGTGGCCGGCCGGGCTGGAACGCGGAGAATTAGCCGCCGAGTACGCGGAATGGATGCGCGAGCGCTGGAACCATCCCTGCGTGGCGATTTGGGACGCCAGCAATGAGACAACCACTACGGAGACCGCGCCGGCCATTCAGCAAGTGCGGGCCCTGGACCTTTCCCATCGCCCCTGGGACAACAGCTATACGCATCCCCAGGACCCGGGCGACGTCTTCGAGTCGCATCCCTATCATTTTCAGAATCCCAAATTCAAGTTGCGGGATCTCGCCAAGGCGAGTCCGGTCCCGCAGGGAAACGCCATCCCCAACGACGGGAAACACGCGGTCATCATCAACGAGTACGGCTGGCTTTGGCTGAATCGCGACGGCACGCCGACCACGTTGACGGCCGATCTGTACAAGAATCTCCTCGGCGCGAACTCCACGACCGCCCAACGGCGACAGCTCTACGCGCGGTACACCGCGGCGGAGACGGAATTCTGGCGCAGCCATCGGAAGGCTGCGGCGGTGATGCATTTCACCACCGTGGGTTATTCGCGCAAGGACGGCCAGACCAGCGACCATTGGATCGACGTGGAGAAGCTCACCTGGGAGCCCGAGTTCTGCACCTATGTCCGCGACGCCTTTGCCCCCGTCGGCCTGATGATTGATTTCTGGACCGAGGAGTGTCGAGGGGGCACGACGCTGAAGGTTCCGGTCGTGGTGATCAACGACCTGGACGTTGATTGGCAAGGCCCGCTCGTACTGCGTCTCACGCGCGAGGGGAAGACGATCGCCGAGGAAACCCGGGCCGCGGAGGTTGCCCCCCTGGGCCGCGAGGTGTTTGCCTTCGAGTTGGCCATTCCCGCCGGCGCCGGCAAGTATCAGCTTGTGGCCGAACTCCGTGGCAGGGACGGCAAGCCGGTCCGCAGCCTGCGGGACTTCAGCGTGCCGGCAATGCAAGCTGGTACAATACAATTCGACCCCAATCGTACCAAGATGCAGATGGAAGCGCGAGACCCCGAAAAACACGGTAAATCCTTGATTTGCCGCAGCTTTCCTTAACCGCAGGTCACAGGTTCGAATCCTGTCCGGGGTACTCGCACCAGGAAAGGCAGCCGCGCATGGACGTTGATCCGGTCGTGTTCGTGATTTCGGGCGACTCGAAGGCCCGTCGCAGTCTCGTGCTGCGACTGAAGCAACTCGGCTGCGATTGCCGGCCGTGCAACTCGCCGGAAGAGTTCCAGCGGAAGTCATCACCCCAGGATGCGGGCTGCGTTCTGCTGCACGTGGCGCATGCCGACATCGACCTGGATTGGCTCGCTACGCTGGCGCCGCACGAACACCATTGGCCGGTGATCGGCCTCGCCACGGAAGCGGACGTGGAAACGGCCGTGCTGGCGATGAAACGGGGGGCGTTTGATTTCTTGCTGGAAACCTGCAGCGACCAGCAACTGCGGGCCGCCGTAGCCGAGGCATTGGACTGGGATGCCGTGCGGCGGAAACATATCGCCCGCGTGCAATCGATTCGCCGCCGCTTGCAGCAACTCGCGCCGCCGCTTCGCGACGTGCTCGACCTGCTGCTCAAAGGCAAGTCGAACCGCGAGATGGCCGACGAGTTGGACCTGGCCGTCCGCACGATCGAAGTCCGCCGGGCCAAGGTCATGCGAACGATGAAGGCCTGCACGCTGGCGGCCCTCGTACGGCAGACACTCCTGGCACGTGGCGTGGGGCCGTCGCGATACTGCCCAGTGCCTGATGGCGGAAATGCATGGACGCCAGAAGCGGCCGAGACAGAGGACCTCGACCCGATCGCACCGCCTGTACGCCGCAAGCGTTCGCGGCCGGCAAGGTAACGTACTCTTCACGCTCCGCCATGATCGAACAACATCAAGGCGGAGCGTAATGAGTATGTTGGACCGGCGGAGCGTAATGAGTGCGTTTGCGCCAAGGGAAGAGTTGCCGCAACAACACGGCCACCATGATCAGCAACCCTACCGCGCTGGGTGAGAACCAAAGCCACCATGCCAACCCGAGGCCGACGCCGAAGACGTACGGCCGACGGGCGAACCAACTCCACAACAGGCCCCGCCTGATGAGCAGCCCAACCAGGCCCACGGCGGCCAGGAACCCCGCGATGCCTGCAAGCCGAGGGAACCATGACTGGGCGTCGACAGGCCGATAGTCGAGTACGACGGCATCGACGGTTCCGTTGGCGGGACAGCAAACGGTCGCCTGGCCTTCTTCCACGAACCGCTGCCACTGTCCGGCAACATCGCTGGCCGGCGCGGCGCCGGAAGGTGCCGGCGGCGTCGGACTTCGGCCGCCGTCGGCAAAACTCGGTTGCAGCATGGGGGGCGACGCGATCGTCCAGACGGTGCGCTCGACCGGCAAGTCGCCCAGCTTCGGCGCGCGGAAAGAACACCGTTGGGTCCAGCCGGCCGAAACTCTGGGGATTGCCGATTCCGCGAAGAAGAGCAACTCCACGTGCGAGACGGAAGCCTGGGAAGCCAGGCGTACGGTCCATGTTCCCGCCCGGTCGCCAGTTTCGCCGCCGTCTGCCGAAGGTCGCGGTCGGCGGACGGCATCGACCGGCAGACCATCGACCGAGAACTGCAAAAGATCGAAGCCCGCGGGAAGTTCCAGCGGACAATCGATCGCGCCGGCCGTTTCCACGTCAAGGAAAACGGCGCCTAGGCAGCGGCCATCGGTCTGCCAGGCATAGCGCACGTCGGCCTGGACAATCCGTGACCGCCGCGCAGGCGCCCCGGCCGCCGTCTTTTGCGGAGGCGGAAACACGGCTTGCCAGGGATCGCCGACGACTTCATACTTCACGGCATCGTCGGGGACGGCCTCCTTGGAATCGCAACGCCGCAGATTCTGCAGGGCCCAGGCGACGGGGCGTTGTCCGGCCGAACTCGGCAAAATGACGTACCGCTTGACGTCTTGGACGTGCTTCAGCGCGACCTTGGGGACGGCAAATCGCGCGACGGCAGCCGGCGGCCCCGTGAGCGTGAAGGCGACGTTGCCGGAAATCGCCGCCGACGGCGAGAGCACCAGGCTGGCGCGTTCCTCGGAAGCGGCGGCAAACGTGGCGGTCATGGCCGGGCTGGTCTGCATGCCGTCCTTCCACGATGCGGGAACGTCCAACTCGAGGGAGTCGAGCACGCCCTCGGAGACCTGCAACCTGTATGCGCACGTGGTGCGACACTGGTCTTCCTCGCACGCGACTTGCGTCACTTGTTCGCCGCGAACACGGGGTCGGTTCGGTTTGATCGTCACCAGTACGGGAGACGCGGCAGCCGAGTCCGCGTAGAACGAACGCACTGGCCGCCCCAGATCGCCCGGGCCGGCATCGTCGGTCGTCTTGACATCCCCGAGTCCGGCAACCCCGGCGACCTCGACCAGGACATCCGGCCGGCGGTAGAGATTGATCAGCAAGTTCTGGATTGTCACCTCGTGCAGCCGGACTTGCGGCAAGGCCGACCTGCGTTTCTTCGGCAGCGGCATCTGGCCGCGAAGCTGGAATTCGTGGCGCCCGGAGACAGGTTCGGTGAGAAAGACGGTGATCCGGCCGTCCGGGTCCTGCGACCAGCGGGCGACGTGCTTGGCGCCCTCGGCCAGGACCACGATCGAGTCCACGTGCAGCTTCGGCGGCGCTTCCAGGCGATATTGAAACACGCCGCCGGCCGTCGTGGTCAGTTGGGCGTCGAGTTGCAACTCCGCGGTTTGCGCATTGAAACTCCAGGTCACGTTCTGATCGCCGGAGGTCACCACGCGGCGGGCATGCGTGACCAGGTTCCACTCCCCGGCGTTGCCATTGAGGCGGAAGGCCAGATCGGGCGTGGAATTGCTCGCGCCCCAGTTGTTCATGAATTCGAGCACGGCCCCCGTTTCCGGCAAGCGCGCCCGGGTCGATGATATTCCAGGACTGGATCGATGGAAACGGCCAGCGATCGTCGCAGGGGCCTGGCGTCGACGACGTCGATCTGCGGCACTTGGAACGTGCCCTGGCTCGACATGCCGCTGCACAGGAAGTGCAGGTCGAAGGTCGCCGCGGCACGGGCCGGGGACGCGCTCGTGGGTGGCGGCCATTGGATTTCGTACGTCCGTGACGAATCACCGCCGCGAGTTTGCACGGTGGGCACGGCAGGGCCCGTCGAGGGAAGCAATTCCAAGATGGAATCGGCGCGGACGAGCAAACGGCGAAGTTGCCCGTTGGCCGCTTTCGCCTTCATGCGCACGTCAAGCAGGACACAGCCGGGCTCGATCTTCAGCCAGAGCAATTGTTCGACATCGACGGTTGCCGCGTTGCTTGCCGCGGCGGGATCCTGCCAGGCGGCGGCAAGGCGGTCGCTGGGCCCCAGTTCGGCGGTCCAGCGCGACTGGGCTTCCTCCCAACGGACGGCGCCCAGGGCCGAGGGGAACTCGACCTTCGGTCCGCCCGTCGGCACGCTAAGTTCAAGCCGCGCCGTGGGGACGCGGGGGATCGCCAGATCGAAACCGGCGGGACGGCTGCCGGGTGGCGCCGTCGGGCGGAGCGTGAGTTCCAGGCGATATTCGCCCGGGTCGAGCGATCTCCAAGAGCAAGGCGCTGCCGTCAGGTTCCCATTCGGGCTGCACGGCACGATCGTCGAGTTGGGCCTGGCCGGGCTCGAGGCTGACCTCTTCGCGACGCAACGGGATCCGCACGCGGGCCGCCGCGTTGAAGATGCGGATCTCGAACTCCACGGTGAGGCGATCGACCACGTAGCCCGCCTGGGCCGCATCCTCGGCCAACGCCGCGCGATAAACGGCCGACGCGATCATCCAGCCCTGCGGCTTTTCGGCTTGCAAGGCGGCGCGGCGGTAAAGTTCGGCGTAGAACGGCTCGGGCAAGAAGTATTTGCCCTGAGTCGGCTGTTGCTTGGCATCGACGGGGATGAATACCGAGTGGGTTACCGGCGACAATTTGGCCGGGGCGCCCGCTTGCTGGACACCCGCTTGCGGGTCGGCCGCTTCGGCCAAGTTCCAACTGCAGAACATCACCGCGGCGAACAGCGGCGCGGCGAAGGGAACGATGCCCGTCAAGGTGCTGGGCATCTCTGGACCCAGAGGGCGCCCCGACGGGAGTCCGCGGGACCGGCCGCGGTCATCCGCCGCACCAGTTCGAGTAGCAGGCAGAACATGACGCCCAACAGGCCATGCGAAAAAATGGCCGCGATTGTCGCGGGCAGCAGCAGGGCGGGAATCGCCAGCATGACCGCTAGCAGTAGCAGTGCGAGAGGACGGCCGGAAAGGCCCCAGGCGCCGATGCCGACGATGGCCAAGAACAACAGCCAACTCCCGGCGTCGATCGCGGCGCGGCGGACCACGATCACGGTTGACGTGCCATCGGCCAGGTCAATCGGAAATTGCGTCCAGCCAGCCGTCTCCGCTACCGTGCCAGGGTCGGCGGGGTGATCTTCCGTCTGCCGCCCACGCAGCGCCGATTGCCAGTCTTCGCGGCGGAAAGGGTTGAAGACCGATTGCTCTTCACTTCGCCCCAAGCATCCCAGCAGACAGCGGCGAAGACTGAAGGACGCGGCCCCTGCGGCCTGCGGAACCTGGCCGTAGCCGCAGGCGGCATAGCCCGGCGGAAGTTTCAACCACCAGCGGCGCGCGAATACCGGCAGCCCGATGTCGAGCAGCGGCGGTCGCAGGCGACGGACGGTTCCCAAAGGTTCCCCCTGGGTCGAAATCCGCAACTCGAGCTTGACGAACTTCAAGTCGGCCGGCAGATCGATGGTTAATTGGTCGACGTTCGAAGGCGGGCTCCCCTCGCCCGTACCCGGGAGAGGGGCAGGGGGTGAGGGCCCGGCGACCACGACCAGTCCGGCCCGGCTGCTTTCATCCTGGAATTGTTGTCGGGCCGGCGGTATATAGTGCCCGACTGCGGCCGGTTTGTCGTTGACCCACATCCCGTGGACGTCGCGGAGCGTCAACGGAGCGGGCAACGTCAGGCGAACCTGCCGGCTGCCGGCGTTTTGGATCTGGTAACTAACGACGTGATCGGCGGCCCCGTTCGCGGCGAATTGCGAACGGATCTCGCAGTCCCAGACCCAAGCAGACCATGGGTACATGGTGCCCTCCAACTCGCCTCCCACGGCTGTCAAGACGATAGCCGGTTCGGACTGCGGCGTGGATTCGGTCCTCGGGTCGTATTGATACGACGCACGGACCGTTTGAACTTGACCCGCGGGAGCCGCCTCGGTGGGCAGCAGTTTCAAACGATGGGTCTTGATTTCGACGTTCTGCGGGCCGAGGCTGCGAACGACCAACATGGCGTCTTGCTGGACCGCATCGGGCAACGAGGCGAGAGAGACGGGCGTGGGCCCGATGAGTTTGGTCTTGCGCGAGGCCCGAATTTCCAGCGGTGCGGAGCGCAGAGCGCGAAACGTGACGTCCCAAGCTTCTTCATCGGCGGTCAATCCGGCGCTGGACTGCTGTTGCGGCGTCCAGCGACGCGCCGAAAAGCGGCTTTCGTCCATGCCCGCCACCGACCAGTTCAACGGACCGCCGCCGACCAAGGCGGGCACCATGGGTACATGGTGCCCGCCGGCGAAGTGAACGACGACGCGATCGATGGGTGCGGCCTTGGCAGGCGTGCAGGCGAAGGTGTAGTTTTCAACCAGCACGGCGTCGCCGACCACGGCCTCGGCGCGGACCGTTGCGGAGTAGGTCGGCCGGCGGTTCTCCAGGGAAAGCCGCAGTCCCGCTGTACCGGCGTCATCGCGAAAAAGCAAATCGCCGGGCGGTTCCGCGAAGAGGTCGAGTTCCGCGGCCGTAAGGTCCTTCACATCTGCCCGCCGCAAATGGTCCCCTGAGGTAAGATGCAATTCGTTGGAACCCGTAGCGCGCAGATCGACCCAGCGCTTGCTCTCCGACAGACCGGTGAAGCGGAGCGGCACGAGGTCGTCGATGCCCAGATTTCGGCCTGGAAAGGCATACAGTCGCCGGGCGGAGACGATCAACCGCAGCGGTCGGGCGGAGGTTAACGCTCGGGCCAGGCGAATCGACAGCTTTCGTGCGGGGGCACCCGCTTGCGGATCCCGGCGTTCCAGCGTCCAGTCGTCCAGTCCATCGGTCGGTTGGGACTCGACCGAGTCGATCGTCCAGTTGGGTAGGACGTCGGCATCGATCGAGAACAGGGGGCCCTCGCCAATGCGGAAGTCGGTTGCCACGCGGCTGCTCATCTTGCCTTGGCCCAAGATGGTCGCCATGGCGCTTACGGCCTGAATCTCTGCGGGACGTTGCCCAAGCGAAACATCGACTGTGGCATCGGTCGCGAAAGTCTCGAAGTTTAGTTGCTCGCTCGGCGCGGCGGAAGGCGGAAGGCGGAAGGGGGAAGGGGGAAGGCGGAAGGGGGAGGAGGGTCCGCCTTCCGCCTTCCGCCTTCCGCCTTCCCCCCGGTCTGCCGGCATCCGTGGGTTTCCAGGCGCTCGATGCACAGAGGCGACTGCACCGAGAGGCGAATCGTGCCTGTTCGGCAGACGACGCCCGCAACGGTGATCCGCGGCAGTTTCCCCATTCCCAGCGTCGAGAGCGCGGCGATTGCTCGCAGCCGCAAACTCGTGGCGCCTGCCTCGCGCGTCGGCGGGAGTTCGATCGTCGCTTGCCGGGGTTCGTCGCCGACCAGTCCGGCCCGGCTGCTTTCATCCTGGAATTGTTGTCGGGCCGGCGGTACATGGCGCCCGCCGGCGACGACGTTCCATGTCAAGGGAACCTCCCCCGCCGAGACTTCGACCAATTCCAGGGAAGGATCGAGGCTTAACACGAGCTTTCGCAACGGCTCACCGACCAGTCCGGCCCGGCTGCTTTCACCCTGGAATTGTTGTCGGGCCGGCGGTACATCGTGCCCGGCTTCGATGTTCAGTTTGACCAACAACTCAATGCCACGGAGCGAAAAGTCGTAGCTGGTCGCTTGGCTGGCCAGAGTGGTTTGTGGCCGGGCTTCTTCGCTTCCCGCTTTGGCTAATCGCAGCCGGCAACCGGATCGGCCTCCCAGTTCCAGCCTCCAGCGATGGAGCCCGAGGTCCGTGGGACCCTCGTCCGTGACGATGCCATGATCGACGGTCGGCGTCAATTCGGCCGGCAGCTCGATCCGCAGCCGATTGACCGGACTGGGCGGAAGCGCAAGGGTAAAGCTCGCCCCGCCCGCGGCATCCCGTTGCCCGACGAGCGACCAATCAAACTTCATTTGCCCGGAGCGTTCGGCTAGCACTTGCAACTTGCCGTCGCTGGTTATTCCCAGCACGGCGGGGGCGCCGTCGGAAGTGATCCATTGGGCCCGCGCGATTGCCAGGTTGCACGGGTCCAACGTCATGAGCATGGCGCTGGCGACCGATTGCGAGACATTGAGAGTGGCACTGCCCTGCAGCAACGCCTGGCCGGCCAGACGCGCGTCGTACTGCGCCTCGACAAGGCCGACGGCGGTCTGCGCCAAGGGGCCGGGAGCGGTCCGTTGGATCGCCACCCAGAGGCGTTCGAACTCGTCGGCCTCCATGGGCAGATATTTCACGTTGCCCTTGGGCCAGGCCGTCATCCCCTCCGGAAAGAAGACCCGGCGGAAACGCAGTTCGCCCGATTCGGCCGATTTCTCCCCGGCTGGCGGGGTCGCCGCAAGGCACCACGGACCCATGGCCAAGAGCGATAGGATCGCGCTCACGAGCAACTTGAACCAATTCGACATGCGATTGGCAGAGCCGTGCAGCATGTTTTTCACAGCCTCTAATGCCTTCATGTCGCGGCGTCTGGGGATATGGGAACGACCGTCGCCTGCGAGGAACCGCTCGCCGACGCTGGGTATATGGTGCCCACGACCGGAATCGATGGTTCGCTGGGCCGCGGCATCGGCGGGACCGGCGCCAGGGTGCTGGAAATTTCGGGAAGCACCGGCGGCCGGCTGCACGGGTGGTAAGTTGCCGCAAGACCGCGGCCAGCAGGGCCAGGGCTAGTCCCAAGGCCGAGGCCTGTGCGGCCAGCAAGGCCAATTCCGGATAGATCGCGGTCAGCCCGGCCAAAATCGCGGTTGCCGCCAGCAAGACGACCGGATGTCGGGCCGCTCGCACATAAATCAGCAACAACCCGGCCAGCAAGGCAATAGCCGGAGCGATACAAAGACGATCGTCGAACGGCCCGCGGTGACGATCTCGCAGGGTCCGATCCGGCCCAGGGAACTGAAAAGATAGTTGTTCATGCCGGCCGGCGCGGGCGTGCAACCGGGATGGCGCAGTCCGACCCAGGCCTCCAGGTCCGTTTGACTGAGCACCGGCTGCCGGCCGAAGTAGAAGCAGTTCCAGCCCCAAGCGAATTCCCCGGTCAATTCCCGCGGCGACACGAGCAGGTGTTCCTCGGGCGGCAGCAGAAGTTGCCAATAGGCACGGCGGATCCAGGTGTCGTCGCCCAGGCTGGGAAACTCGAATTTCATTGCCCCTCCACCCGCAAGCGGGTACCCGGCGAGCGACTGCCCCACCCGCGAGCCGGGAAAATGATATTGCAGGCTGAGCGCGGTAGGGCGGCGGCTCGACGTCGACGGACAAGGGGACGATCAGCACGCGCTCGGCCCGCGTGCGGGGACTGACGGCTACGCCGTTCAACTGCACCGAGGTCTGATCGCGGGCGGCGCCTTCGGGCAAGGTGATCTCCAGTTCGTGGCGCCGCGTGGTGAGTTGCAGCACGGCGCGGTCTTGGCGTGCCGCGGTCGCCGACTTGGTCACGCAGGTCTGGATCCACGCCCGATCGACCACGACGGCCGCATCGCCGCTTTCGCCGCGCAGCTTGAGCACGATTTCCGCGGTGCGTTGCGTGGCGGCGAACTCCCGCGTCCGTGGCGAAGCTGCCTGGCCCAGTCCGCCCTCGACCGCCGTCCAGACGCCGGGAGCGACTTCGACCTGCTGCTCGGCGCCCGGGGTGACCAAGACGTTGTTGCCCG
The DNA here is from genome assembly GCA_963779975.1 of uncultured Planctomycetia bacterium. Classification (GTDB taxonomy): domain Bacteria; phylum Planctomycetota; class Planctomycetia; order Pirellulales; family Thermoguttaceae; genus JANXQG01. The sequence goes on from CAWAAL010000003.1 coordinate 41,864, forward strand.
GCAAGTTCCGCGTCCAGGGCATGACCAACGGCACGCGGACGGTCCCGTTGGCCGGCATCGGCCAGCGGCGGCAATGCGTAGCGGGCGGTGATCTCGCAAGGACCGATGCAGGCCTTCGGCAAGGCCACGCGCATGCGCAGCGGCTTCACGCCGTCGTCGGCTTCCTCGCCCAGCACGACAGGCGCGAGGACCTGGTCTTCGTAGTTCAGCACGAGCCGACCCTTGGCATGCAGTTCGCGCGGAACCTCCAGCAGGAAGTAGTCCGTCGGCTCATAGGCGATCGAGTAGGCGAACTTCTGTTCGACGCGGCCTCCGGCGGGTTCCAGGCGTCACGCGGCTGGCGACGCTGGCGGTGATCTTCTGCCGATGGCGACGCAATTCGGCCGCGAACACGGCCTTGGGAGCATCGCTGCGGTAGAACAGCGGTTCCTGCTGCCGCACGGGAAGTTCCAGCGGCACGGCCGCCTGCTGCCGCAACAGTCCGGTGGTGGCCTGGCTGTCGGGCATGATCTCGACGTTGTCGGCCGGGAGCACCGCGACCACCGCCGCGGCCGGCGCGCTGGCCTGCGGTTGCGGCAGGGCCACGGAAAACGACTTGGCGTCCGCGGGCAGCGGCCGATGGGCCTTCAAACGGACTTCGAACTGCCCGATCGTCGGCGACACCAGCGGCAGCGAAAGCACCGGCCCCGGCACGCCCGGTCGGCACGCCGTCGATCGCCACGACGCTATCCGGGCCGACTTCATCGATCTGCCAATCCGGCATGGCAATGTCGACGGCAAAGACCTTGGCGCCGCGGACCGTGTAGCGCAGCCGGGCCTCCAAGCGGACCTGATCGCTATCGACCAGGACGACATATTCCGGCTCGACGCCGATCCGCGTTTTTCGCGGCACCAGGCGGGCCATCAACGACGAAGGCTGCGCAAAGTACTCGAACCCCGCAGTCACGTCCTTCCGGCTGCGCGGCCTCCGGCAATTGATCGATCTGGCGGACTCCCCGGCTCGTCCCCCACAAGACCTGCCAGTCGCCGACCACGCTGACCGCAATCGTTCCCCATTGACGGGCCGCTTCCGGGAACTCGAAGCCGGCAAGTTCCAGCCAGTTGTCGCTCGCCGGCGCCGGCGGGCGCCATGTAGCGTGCTCGTGGTCGGCGGCACGCTTGGTCGAGAGGCGCACTTCCACCGGCCCAACCGTGCGTTTGGCCAATTGCACTTCCACCAATCGCTGTCGTCCCGGCGCCGGAAGGCCCCGCAGCGCCGTCCACCGCGGTCAAGGTATAGCCGCTGGGGTTGCCGGGCACCAACTCGGCGTCCGGCGGCAGACGAATGCGGAAGCGATCGAAGGCCTCGCCATAACTGCGGACCGAGAAGGTGGCCTCGGTCTCGACGCCGCGGCCGTCGAGTTGGGCCGCAATGGTGCCGAAGGCCTCCAGGGCCGCCGCCTTGCCGGGCGCGGCGTCGGGCGGATGCCAACTCAATTCGAAATCGCCGTTCAGGCCGACGACGGTCAGTTCCGTTTCCTTGTTGCCTCCGCCGGGCGTTTGCAGCGTCGCGCCTTCCGAGACCCTGGCCACCGCCTTGGCATAAGGCACCTTGAGCTTCAGTTCCGAAGCCGTGGCCCGCGGCGCCAGCAGCCGCAGCCGCGTTTCCTGGCCCATCACGGTCAAGGGCACGAGCATTTTCAGCGTGATCTGGTGCTGCTGGCCGGCCGCCCCGCGAACCCAGGCGACATAGCCCTCGCCGTCGCCCTCGAAACTCAAGAAGTGTTCGCCGGAGCCCTGGTACTGGGCCGTTTCGCGAAGCACGGCCTGATCCAACCGCAGCGGAATCCGCGTCCACTGATCTTCGCGGACCAGGATCCGAAACTGGATGTTCAACTCGGCCTGTCCCGCCGCATTGACGGCGCCCGTGGCCAGACATCTGTTGCAGGCTATAGCGCGGCCGCTGGTCGCCTTGTTCGAGTTGATGCTTGAGCTTATAGAGGTCCTCGAATTCTTCCAGGGGGAAATTGGGGACCGGCTGCAAGTTCCCCTGCTTGTCCTTCAGATAATAGATCGAAGGGGTGGTCTCTTCCACGCGGCGCGGCGCGCCTTCGGTCGTCTCGGCGGAAGCAGGTCTTTCCTTGTCCGGGCCGACCATAGGTACATGGTGCCCGAGCGGAGCGGCGTCCTGGGCCGTCAGCGGCAGGCACCAGGCGACGATCAGGAATGCCAAGCCTGTTCGGGTTCGTGTCGGTCGCAGCCGCGAGCGGTGTAGCAAGACAGTCTCTCCCTTTTCCTGACCGACCGCATCGGCGGGGGTTCTTCTCTTACGCCTATGGATACCGTTCTGCCGGGAGCAAAGTAGAAAAGACCAAAGCGACAAGCCCGTGCGGCACCTCATTCCAGTGTAATTCAGCCGGTCAGAGAAATAAAGCAGCGACAACGGGGAAACGAGGGTATTTGCAACATGCCTGACGAGTTTTCACACACTCCCCGGCCCGCCACCCGCACGCGGGTACCCGGGGTGCCCCGCCCGCCCTGCACCCCAGTCGCACGCTACCGAAGGGGGGGATACTTGCCTCGGGAGGCCGCCGGTCCGGCCTGAGCCAAATTGGGTTGAGGGGAGGAAAGTCGGCATTGGTGAAGGGGTCGGCTTTTGTTCCATCATTGTCCCGTGGTCTGTGTACCCCGAGGGGGCGGAACAAACCAGCCAGGGGCGACAGCCCTGGGGAACCGATCCCGCCCAATCGGTCAGCCCTGAAAGGGCGAAACAATCCCTGACACGACGCATCCTCATTCGTTTGTAGCGCCCATTCCGGGCCAATGTGTCGTGACGGTCCCCGCCACCAGGGCATCGCCCTGGGCTGATTTGTTGCGGCCCCTTCGGGGCAAGTTCATCGCGGTCCTCCGGATAGCGAAGGGAACAGAAAATGGGATAAACCGCCTAACTGCTCAGTTAGCGGTTATGGGTGACCCCGATACCACCCCAAATGCCGTCGAAAGTACTTGTTTAGGTTTAGGCGTGACCCCGGTCTTCCCATCATGACCAATTCCGCCAGAAGATCGCGACGTTACGCACTGCCACGAATACGAACGCAAAATTCGCGGTACGCGCTGTGCGGTTCAAGCAAAGCATCCAGGCTCTGTTTGTCGTTGAAGTACTTCGCGACCTCTTCCTGTGATGACGACTTTGACAGGCGATCTTGAATTGCCTCCGCGACCGGCGCAATCCTGCTTCTGTCGACATCGTGGTTCCCAGGGACAAACAGCAGACGGCTATTTTCAAGGTTCAACCCGGATGGGGAAAGGCAGAAGTCCTCGATCCACTCCGAAGCAATCAGGTACTCTTGACTCTTTCCACTGAAGGCAACATCACCGGTAAAGGCTAGTACGTCAAAGTTCTGTTGATTAGCCTCCTCCAGAAGTATTTTCTTTGCCGCGATGAGCAACGCGTCCGTGCTCCAGCGGGTTTCCTGGCGCACGTGAAGATCGGAGAGATGCAGAATCCGAAACATTGCGGCAATCCAATTGTCAGTTGTTGAGCCCAAATCGGGTTACGAGGGGCCTCGGCCGGCCATTAGTTTATTCCAAATTAGCCGGTTGGCAAGTGGTGGCAAAAAAATGATACTGATTGGTCCGAGTTTGAATTCCGAGGGCGCATGACGTAATTCGCACGTTCTTTCGATTTTCGACTTCGTTTGCGAGGCTGGCACGGTAACGGGGAAGAGAGGGGTAGTTGGGGGCAGGAGGGGACGCCGGCCACGGTCGACGTCCCCTCCTGCCCCCTCAACCGTACACGAGGCGGGGCGTGTCGGGTAGAATCGAGATGTGGCGCGGTGGGGTAGGCTTCGGCATATTCTGTTTCCCGGTTTGTGTCTCAATAGCCGCAGGCCATGCTCCGTTTCCACCTCCCGCTCATCGAACCGGACGGGCGGATTTCCCGCATCCGGTTCTCCGACGGGCTTCACGGCAAGCCCACGATCACGCCATGGGCTCAACCTTCGCCTGACCGTGCGGCGCTTCCGGGACGCTCGGGTTCTTTTACGTTGCTAGCCCGAAGCCAATCGCAATCCCTTTGTCGCTTCCATCGACGTACCCGAAGTGAGGCCCCTTTGCTCCGCAGGCATTACCCGGTTTCAAAGCTACTACGAGCCTCTTCGCCACCGACGCGAGCAGACTTGGCTCTCGCGGGTTGCCCGTTGCGGTTGCCACCGCTGTCGTCGTCGGCTTCCAAATTGTTAGTTTCGGGGCCTTGTTGTGCAGAATCTGCGGAACCGCTGCCCGGCGGCAAATGAACTTGCCATTGCAGTAGCAAAAAGCTACCATTGAAGTATGAGCCAACCGGTTAGACTTTCCGACGAACTTGTCCTTGACGCCCAACTTACGGCCGAAGTTGCGGAACGATCGATTGCGGGACAGATCGAGTTCTGGGCCCAATTGGGTCGCGCCCTGGACCCTTTGCTGGAAGGTGCCCGCGCTGTGGCCCTGCGGCGAGCCGGCGCGGTGCGGCCCTTGTCCGAATGCCTTGCACAGGTCGATTCCGACGCGGGGCGGCAACGGGTGGCCTCGTTCCTCGAAGCTCGACCGTTCCCTCACTTCGAACCCGTCGCGGGTGCGCCGGGCCTTTTGGTCCGCATCGATGAAGACGGCACTCGCACCACCGGCCGGTTTGTCGGGCGGGAATTCCGAGCGAGCGAATGATCGATTTTTCGGCGTTCGACCAGCGGCCGGTAGTGGTGGCATTGCCGGGCCCAACGGAGCCGGCAAGACGACGTTCTTCCACTCGCATCTGGCCGCTGCGGGGTTCCGGTTCGTCAACGCAAACGTCCTGGGCGCGGAACTCGCAGTAAAGCCATACGAAGCCGCCCGGCTAGCAGACGCATTACGGCGCGCGATGCTGGACCAGGGTGAGAGTTTCGTCTTCGAAACGGTCTTTTCCGACCCGGTGGGGGAGAAGATCGGGTTCCTTGAAGAGGCGGCGCGAAGAGGCTATACCGTTGTGTTGTGTTACATTGGACTCGCAGACGCACAACAATCGCTTGAGCGGGTGGCAATGCGAGTATTGCAAGGCGGTCACAACGTCCCTGTTGAGAAACTGCGCGAGCGATATTCAAGGTCGCTCAACAATCTTGAGGCAGCAATTTCACGATTGCCCTATGTGCTGCTGTACGACAACAGCGATCTCAACGCCGCGTACCGCCAAATAGCCATCTTTGCCGGCGGGCGACTGTGTTATTCGCAGGAACCGATCCCGCAATGGATTCGGCCGCTGATTCCGTGAAGCTGAGCGCGTCGGCGTCGGGTAGAGTCGAGAGGGGTCTGACCGTGCTCTTCCCCCGTAAGTTCGCTCGAAAACGATCGCATCGATGCGGACCGGGGCGAGTTGATCCGTGGACCCGTGAGGCACGATGTTCCGCCGGGTTTGAAGGCAGCAATTCAGAAAAATGGGGGGAAACGCCTCTCCTGAAAGCGTGTGTAGAACCAGGAGAACCGGACCGGTCCGCCCACGGTCCGGAACTGAAGCGGACTGGGCCGGCGGTGGTCTGGGCGGGGAGCGGGAAAACAGAGTACACAGTACCGAGTACAGAGTACCGAGTACGGAGTGGAAAGTACACAGGACCAAGTGTTCAGTTGCGGGAACGATCATGGTCGTTCGAAACGTGCGCAGGCGGCATTTTGCGGCCCTTTTCACTTCCCCTTTCTTCTCGAAATCCGGTTTTTTGGCCGGTTGCCTTAACATGGCGGAAGGCAAAGCCTTACGACGCGCCCCTGAGTTGCCCGAGCGGAGTGCGAGCGTGGTCCGCTGCCTCAAACGGGCCGCTCGAACGTACTAATATGCACAGATCAAGGAAAAGAAAATGGGGGAAAGATGACAGAGAGGAGTGATTTCATTTTCCTTGAACACTAATCTTCACTAATTATCACTAATAAGACGGGATTTGTGGTAATTAGCAGAATTAGTGTTCCATGGAATTCTTCATCCATGAAAAACACGCAATGTTTGGTCCATTACCGCATAATCACGAAGTTTGGTCGAATCCAACGTTTGGAGCCGTAAATCACGATGCTCTCTGAAAACCACGCGCCGCATCCCATCGAGAAATGGACCAGCACGGTGTGGACCAAGAATTTCAATCTTTGCTTCGGGGGTAGCGTATCCCGCGGCAAAAACAGCGGCAAAAACACTGGACAGGCACCGTCGCGGCGAATAAAGTGAGAATCCAGCCGCGACAACATGCAATGCGTCAATACCATGAACGCATCGCCTAAAATCCGTCGTCGCTTCCGGAGAAGCCCGGACCATGCGTACCCATCGGAGGAGAACCGTGATGATCGAAGCGAAAAACAGCGTGAAGAAAACAACCACCACCCGGCGTCAGTTCGTGGCCGGCGCTACGGCCGCCGCCTTGATGATCGTGCCCCGGCACGTGCTGGGAGGCAAGGCCGGACCTGCGCCAGCGAGAAACTCAACCTGGGCTCGATCGGCGTGGGCGGCATGCAGGGCGGCAACAACGTCGGCTCCGTCAGCAGCGAGAATATCTATGCCCTTTGCGACGTGGACGGGAACCACCTCAACAAGACCGCCGCGCGATTTCCCAAGGCCAAGCTCTACAGGGACTTTCGCGAGATGCTGGACAAGGAGCACAAGCACCTCGACGGAGTGACGATCACCATACCCGATTTCATGCACGCCACGGCGTCCGTGTGGGCGATGGAGCGGGGCATCGCCGTCCACTGCCAGAAGCCGCTGACCGCGACGGTCTGGGAAGCCCGGCTGCTGGCCAACGCGGCGCGGAAGTACAAAGTGGCCACGCAGATGGGCAACCAGGGATATTCCTCGGTGGCGACGCGCATCGCTTGCGAATACATCTGGAATGACGAAATTGGGGACATCACGGAAGTGCATTCGTGGAACGGCGGCGGATTCTCGCGCGGCATCGTGCAGTGGCCGCCCCCGGAGCCGGTTCCCGCCACGCTGGACTGGAACCTCTGGCAAGGACGGTCCCAGGAGCACGCGTACAGCTCAAAGATCCATCCGATCAACTGGCGCGGGTTCCTGGATTACGGCACCATGATGATCGGCGACTGGGGTATCCACCAGCTCGGGCCGGCCAACTGGGCGCTGGGGCTGGGCGAGACCGGCCCGACGAGCGTGGAATGCATCGCGGCGACGGGAGTCAATCCGGTCACGTATCCCAGTTACGCCTGCAAGATCCAGTTCCCGGAGCGCCCGAGCAAATACGTCAAGTCGGGCAAGATGCCGGCCGTGGCCGTTTACTGGTATGAAGGCAGCATGGCCGGGATGTTCAAACCGCCGCACGGCCTCGCGCCCGCCGACCTCAAGGGCATCAACGAGGTATTCTTCGGCACGAAGGGTTATCTGGGCACCAGCGACCGGGGCGAGAGCTACACGCTGCTTCCGCGATCCAGGCAGGCGGGGCACGCGCGGCCCCCGGAGGTGCTGAAGCGTTCGCCCGGACACTTCCAGGACTGGATTCGAGCCTGCAAAGGCGGTCAGCCCGCTTGCTCCAATTTCACCATCGCCGGCCCGTACACCGAATGGATGCTATTCGGCGCGATAAGCTGCGCATTCCCGCATGAGAAGCTGTTGTGGGATGCCAAGAACCTGCGCTTCACCAACAACGAGCAGGCGAATCAGTTCGTCAAGCCCAACTTTCGCAAGGGCTGGGAGCTTCAGGACGTGTCATGAAAAGGAAAATCTTATCGACGGTTTTCGCTCTGGCCGCCGCGGCGGGCCTGTGGGCAGCTAGCCCGGATGCTGCCCTCGCCCGCTCCGTTTCCACGGCGAACACCAGCATCCTCGGGCCGAACGTCTACGTCTTCAACCCGAGCATGCCGGCCGCGGACATCCAGGGCACCGCTGCCGGCATCTTCGCGAAGATGGAGTCCAACCAGTTCGGCTCCGATCGCTATGCGCTGCTCTTCAAGCCGGGCAAGTACCACGTCACCTTCAACGTGGGTTTCTACACCCACGTGGCCGGCCTGGGGCGGAACCCCGACGACGTGCAGATCCACGGCGGCGTGAACGTCAACGCCCAGTGGATGCCCAACGCCAACGCGACGTGCAACTTCTGGCGGACGCTCGAGAACTTCGCCGTCACGCCGTCGTCCACCAAGGGCGTCACGCGCATCGCCGTCTCCCAGGCCGCTCCCCTGCGGCGCCTGCACGTGAAGGGTGACTTGCATCTGTTCGACTTCGACGCGAAGTGGAACGCGGGTTGGGCCAGCGGCGGCTTCCTCGCCGACTCTGTCGTGGACGGCCAGGTCGTCCCCGCCTCGCAGCAGCAGTGGCTGTCGCGCAACAGCAAGTGGTCCCGTTGGTCCAACGGCGTATGGAACATGGTTTTCGTGGGCGACATCAACGTCCCCAAGGGCGCGTTCCCCAACCCGCCCTACACAGTGGTGAACCAGACGCCGATCATCCGCGAGAAGCCCTACCTGTACGTTGACGGCTCCGGCCGCTACTTCGTCTTCGTTCCGGCGCTGCAGAAGAACACGCGGGGCGTCAGTTGGGCCGCCGGCCCCACGCCCGGCACGTCGGTCTCCATCGATCAGTTCTGCGTCGCGCAGCCCGCGACGGCGAACGCCGCCAGACTCAACGCCGCGCTGGCCGCGGGCAAGCACCTCCTGTTCACGCCGGGCACCTACGCGCTCGACGGCACGTTGAAGGTTACCAAGGCCGACACGATCATCCTGGGCCTCGGTGTTCCCTCGCTGGTCCAAACTAACGGCCTGCCGGCCATCTCGGTGGCGGACGTGGACGGCGTGAAGATTGCCGGCCTGATCCTCGATGCCGGTGCGGTCAACTCCGCCAGCATCCTGGAGGTGGGCCCCACGGGCAGTGCCGCCGATCACTCGGCCAACCCGACCTTCCTCTATGATTTGACGGTGCGCACCGGCGGCGCGACAGCAGGCAAGAACGACGTGGGCATCAAGATCAACAGCAACAACGTCGTGGCGGACCAGATTTGGATCTGGCGCGCCGACCACGGCGCAGGCGCGGCGTGGACCACCAACCCCACGAAGAACGGCCTGCTCGTCAACGGCGACAACGTGACTATCTACGGCCTGTTCAACGAGCACCACGAGCAGTACCAGACGCTGTGGAACGGGAACGACGGCCGCATGTACTTCTACCAGTCCGAGATGCCCTACGACGTGCCCGACCAGTCATCCTGGATGAGCGGCACGACGAACGGTTACGCGTCGTACAAGGTCGCCAACGGGGTGACCAGCCACGAGGCATGGGGGGTGGGCGTGTACTGCTACTTCCGCGACGCGGCCGTGAAGGCCAACAGCGCCATCGAGGCTCCCGCCGTCCGAAGCGTCAAGTTTCATAACCTGACGACCATCTGGCTCAATGGCCAAACCGGCAGCGAGATCACGCACGTCATCAACAACATCGGTGGCCGGGTCTATGCGAACTTTCCCGCCCATGCCATGCGGCAGACGTACGGTGACTTCAGGGGCACGGGTGAAGGAGAAACTTCCTCAAACGGCTTCTCGCACCAATTCCAGCAATTGCTGGTGCAAATCCTGGTTCGCCGAGGCCAGAAAACGCCCCGACCCAAGATCGACCTGCCCGCCTTCCGGAGAGGTCACGACCCCGCCCGCCTCCTGGATCAACAGCACGCCGGCGGCAATATCCCAAATCTTGGTCGAAAATCCCCATAACACGCCGAAGCGTCCCGCGGCCACATCGCACAAATTGAGCGATGCCGAACCGGTGCGCCGAACGCCCTGGCAACGAAAGAGGGCCTTGTTGAATACCAGCAAATCGGGGGAGTCGGGCTGAAGTTTCGCCGGAAAACCTGTTCCGGCAATGACTTCGGATAGCCGGTTCACGCTCGGTAGTGCGTATCGGCCGGCCGTTGAGAAACGCACCCTGGCCGACCGCGGCGGTAAAGCACTCGTTCAGCGACGGGTCGAAAACGGCCCCGACCAACAGTTTGCCATGATGCTCCAGGGCCAGCGATACCGCATAATGGGGGATGCCATGCACGAAATTGGTCGTTCCGTCCAGCGGATCGACGATCCAGCGGTACTCGGTCTTGCTGGGGGTGTCGCCGGCAAGCTGATCTTCCTCGCCGAGCACGGAATGGTGCGGAAATGCCTGCAAAACGGTCGTTTTGACGACTTCCTGGGCGGCAAAATCGGCCTCGGTGACGAAGTCGGCCGGCCCTTTGTGTTGGACGCTGGTCTTGCCAATCCAGCCCCGGATCGTCGCCCCGGCCGCCCGAACGGCTTTTTCACAGGTCTCAAGATAGGTTTGGAGTTTCGCTCATGAAGTGCCGATTATAGGCGATCGACACGCAAACGCTGGACCAAAAGGCGGCTGCTCGCCGGAAAGAAATTTTGCCATCGGCCAGAAAAATTCGTGTTCAACTCTGGACAAGACCGGGAAACTTGTTATTATCGAAGTAGATGGTTTGGCCTCTTCTCTGTTCCGGCCCCGCCGTTTCGCTTCACCGCGAGCGGCGGGGTTTTTATTTTCTTGCCGGATTTCTGGTACAATCAGGGTTTTCCAAGCCGTTGTACGTATGCATGCCATGAATCCCAAGTGTTGGCTTTTGGAAGGCCATGTTGCTCGGTTGAATCTGCCTGGGGTATCGCTTGCCTTCGATGCCGATCGTCCCGCCGATGGGCTGACGAAGATCTGCCGTTCTTGATCGGCCTTGGCCTGGCGGCCGTCTGCTGGGCGTCAGCGGTTCGATCCAATCGGCTGCTGCTGCATTGACTGATTGGCACGTTCGCGGCGACGACTTGATCGCTGTCTACGAAACGGGCCAACCCGATGCGGCCCAAGTCGACCTGCTATGGCATGCGGCCCGGCCGGCTGCCGATGATCCTTGGCTCGCCCGCATCGATCTACTGGTATCTGTCCGTACCGATCGGCTCGACTGGCGACACGATGTTCGCCTGGAAAGTGTTCTTCCCGATATGTCCGCCGTGGAGATGCATGATTCGTTCGAAAGCATCTTCGTCGCCCGGGATTGGTCGCTGGCCGTGATGGTCCATCCGGCCGACCTGGGCCGCCAGGAGTTGACCGGGGAGGAGGGGAAGGCGGAAGGTGGAAGGCGGAAGGCGGAGGACTGTCCCAATTCCGCCTTCCCCCCTCCCCCTTCTTCCGCCGTTTACGCCAGCGGTTGTTTCGGACAGAATCGTTGGAAAAGGGCGTGATCCTTTGCGGCCGGGCAAGGGCTTGGTTCTTGCCATCCGGCGTCGATCCGGCTGTGGTGGCCGCATGTTTCGCCGAGTTCGCCGCGGCCGATCCACCGTTATGCTGACGAACTAGAGTGGGCCGAGTGAAACGAGTCTCGCCATCCCCAACCTTTCTCTCATGGTGGGACTCGTTTCACTCGGCCCACCCTACATTTACTACATGTGTTGCATTGATTCGGAGCGTACTCGATGAACGACATCTTCATCACCGAAAACTTTCTTCTTGCAGAACGACCGCGCGGTTGAACTCTATCACCGCTTCGCCCGCGATCTGCCGATCATCGACTACCACTGCCACCTGCCGCCGCGGCAGATTGCCGAGGACCACCGCTTCGCCAACCTCGCGCAGATCTGGCTCTATGGCGATCATTACAAGTGGCGGGCGATGCGATCGGCCGGCGTGGCGGAACGCTATTGCACCGGCGACGCCACGGACTGGGAGAAATTCGAGAAGTGGGCCGAGGTGGTGCCCAAGACGCTCCGCAATCCGCTCTATCACTGGACCCACCTGGAACTCAAGCGGCCCTTCGGGATCAGCGACCGCTTGCTCAATCCCCAGACCGCGCGGGGAATCTGGGAGCAGTGCAACGCGATGCTCGCCCGCGACGACATGTCGTGCCGCGGCATCATGCGGCAGATGAAGGTCGTGCTTGGTCTGCACGACCGACGATCCGGTCGATTCGCTGGAATACCACGCGGCGATCGCGGCCGACCCGGCCTTCAAGATCCGCGTGCTGCCGACCTTCCGGCCCGACCGGGCCCTGGCGATCGACGTGCCGGAGACCTTCAATCACTATGTCGATCGTTTGGCCGAGGTGAGCCGGCGTCGATATCGGCGACGCCTTTCCCTGCTTCCTCGACGCCTTGCGGAAGCGGCACGATTTCTTCCACAAGGCCGGCTGCCGGCTTTCCGACCACGGGTTGGAGACCATCGACGCCGTGGAAGGCACGGCCCTGGAAGCGACCGGCATTTTCGCCCGGGTCCGCCGCGGCAACCGGCCTTCGCCGGAGGAGATCGCCCACTTCCGCTCGGCCATGCTCCATGAAATGGCCCTCTGGGACCACGAGCGCGGCTGGACGCAGCAGTTCCATCTCGGTGCGCTGCGGAACAACAATACGCGGATGTTTCAGCAAGTTGGCGCCGACGCCGGCTTCGATTCGATTGCCGACGGCGGCGTACGCCCGAGGGCTATCGCGGTTCCTCGATCGGCTCGACCGCACGAACCAGTTGGCGAAGACGATCCTCTACAATCTCAATCCGGCGCAGAACGAGGTCCTGGGCACGATGATCGGCAATTTCCAGGACGGCAGCGTGCCCGGCAAGATGCAGTTCGGCAGCGGCTGGTGGTTCCTCGATCAGAAGGACGGCATGGAGAAGCAGATCAACTGCCTCTCGAACCTCGGGCTGCTGAGTTGTTTCGTGGGCATGCTGACCGACAGCCGGTCGTTCCTCTCCTACACGCGGCACGAGTATTTCCGCCGCATCCTCTGCAATCTCTTGGGCGACCGAGATGCAGCAGGGCCTCTTGCCGGACGACATGGAGTTGGTCGGCGCGATGGTCCGCGACATTTGTTATTACAACGCGGAGCGGTATTTCGGGTTTCACCTGCCCGATAACACTCGGGGTTGCGACTAAGAAGCTGCCGCTAACCGCCGCCTTCCGCCAGCGCCCTCCCCGCCAACATCCCGCAGGCGGCCTGAATGTCCTTGCCGCCGCTGTAGCGACGATCGACCGGCACGCCGAGCCGCGCCGTCAAGGCGTCGCGAAAACGATGCAACTCCTCGACCGACGGCGGCTGAAACCGGCCCGTCGGATCGTTCACGTCGATCAGGTCGAGCTTCACGGGCAGGCCGCGCGTCAGTTCGGCCAACTGCAGCGGCATCTTCGTCGCGGGTGTTGACGCCGGAGATCATGATCCAGGCCAGCGTAACGCGGCGATGCGTCGCTGCATGGTACTCGCGAAGCGCCTCCATGAGTTGCGGCGTGGGGTACGACTTCTCGACCGGCATCAGGCTGCGGCGGACCTCGGGATCGGCCGAAGTCAGCGACACGACCAGGCGGAAGCGATGTCGCTCGGCGGTATAACGGCGAATGCCGGGCACGATCCCGACCGTCGAAATCGTGATCGCTTTGCCGGCGATCGCCATGCCGCACGACTCGGAAAGGATCGTGGCCGCCTGCAATCACGTTGTCATAGTTGAGCATCGGCTCGCCCATGCCCATGAAGACCACGCCGCGGACCGGATGGGGCGAGTCGGCCTGGATCTTGACCACCTGATCGACGATTTCCCAGGCGGCCAGGTTGCCGCGAAAGCCCATGCGGCCGGTCGCACAGAACTCGCAGGCCAACGCACAACCGACCTGGGAACTGACGCAGACCACGTACTTTGGGATCTTCCGGGCGGTGCAAGAGCGGAATGCGGACGGCCTCGAAGGCCTCCGGCCGCTCGCCGCGGAACAGGTACTTGGCGAACCCGTCTTGCGGCGAAACGACCTTGTCGACGAGCGTCAGATGCGGGATGGCCGTCTGCTGCCGGACCCGATCGAGGATGCGGCGCGGACACGCCCGGCACGAGATCCGGATACTCGCCCTTGCGAACCGCGGTGACTTGCAAAAGCCGGGCCAGCCGCGGCTGCACGCCCAGCGGCGAAAGACTTTCGTAAACCTGGTCCATCGTCAAGTTCTTGAAGGTGATTGGCGTCGCATTCATTCGAATACTATACTCCGGCTTGCCGGCATGTTACGATAGCGAACACATTTGCACTGGCCGACAAGCGACCAGTGGCACCTAAAATTGTTCTTGTTTTGGAGGTATCCCCACATGCATCGTCGCTACATCATTCAATGGCTTGGAATCCTCGCCACCCTTCTTCTGCCGTCCGGCGCCGCTCTAGCCGCGGAATCGGCCAATCCCTACGTCGGCCATTGGGCGCTCACCATCCCCGGCGGCGGGGCCGGATGGCTGGGCGTGACCGAAGACAACGGCAAACTGGCTGCCAGCATCCTCTGGGGCGGCGGAAGCGTCCTGCCGGTCGAGGACGTGAAACTCGTGGGCGATCAACTCGTCGTGTTGCGACTCAACGGCAAAGGAAAGGACCGCGTCACCGAGACGATTACCGCCACGCGCGACGGCGACGACTTGAAACTCTCGACCGTCAAGACCCGCCCGGACGGATCGACGTTCGGCAAGGCCGAATTCACCGGCAAACGGACCCCGCCCTTGCCGCCGGCCCCCGATCTGGCGAAGGTCAAGTTCGGCGAACCGATCCAACTTTTCAACGGCAAGAACCTCGATGGCTGGAAGTTGACCAATCCGCACGCCGCCAATGGCTGGAGCGTGAAGGACGGCGTGCTCACCAACAATGTCGTGCAAGCTCCGGGCAAGCCGCACAAGATTACGGCAACCTGCGGACGGTCAAGGAATTCGAAGATTTCAATCTCACGGCGGAAACCAACGTGCCCAAAGACGGCAACAGCGGGATCTATCTGCGGGGCATTTACGAGGTCCAGGTGTTGGACAGCTTCGGCAAGCCGCTCGATCCGCATAACATGGGCGCAATCTACAGCCGCATCTGCCCCACGGAGGCCGCGGAGAAGCCCGCCGGCGAGTGGCAGACGTTCGACATTACGCTGGTCGATCGGCACGTGACGGTGATCCTCAACGGCAAGAAGATCATCGACAACCAGCCAATTCTGGGCTGCACCGGCGGGGCCCTGTGGTCCGATCCTCTACGGCCCGGCCCGATCTATCTGCAAGGCGACCACACCGGCGCGAACTTTCGCAACCTCGTGCTGCGGCCCGTGGTGAAGTAAGGAATTGGTCCGGAATAACTTCCCGACTTCGTTGGAGGGCGGACTAAAGTCCGCCCTCCAAGTTATGCTTGGCCATTTCCTAAGTTACTTCAGTTCCACGCGATACGGCATCCAGAGCAGAACCTTTTCGCCAAGCAACTGCCGCCAGAGGGCAGCTTGGCGAAGGGTCTTGACGACGTCGGGCAGTGCGGCGGCGAATTCGTCGGTCTCGGCGCTCTCGCCGCTGAAAAACTGCTCGAAGAACGACTTGGGCTGCGGCAGGATTTCGATTTCGACGTCCGCGTCGGGCTTCAGGCCAGCCAGCTTCTTGGCTTCGGCAACGGCGTCGGCCAGGGTGCCGACCTCGTCGATCAGTCCCAGCTTTTTCGCCTGCCGGCCGGTGTAAACGCGGCCCTGGGCGAGCGCTTCCAGCCGGTCATAGTCCATCTTCCGTCCCTCAGCGGCCTTGCTGACGAACTCGTGGTAAGTTTCCTCAAGCAGTTTCGTCCAGACCCTGCGTTCGTCGGGCGTGAAGGGCTGCGTGGACGACAACGCCCCGCTATTCTTGCCCCGGCTGAGGATCTCGGTGTTCATGCCGAGCTTTTCGTACAGGCCGCCGGTCACCAGCTTGCCGCCGCCGACGCCAATCGAACCGGTGATCGTCCCCGGCTCGGCAAAGATCTTCTTGGCTCCCATGGCGATGTAATAGCCGCCGCTGCCGGCCACGTTGCCCATGCTGGCCACCAACGGCTTCCGGGCACCCGCTTGCGGGTGGCGGACCGTTTCCCGCCAGATCAGGTCGCTGGCCGTGGCCGATCCGCCGGGGCTGTCGATCCGCAAGACCACGGCCACGACCTTGGCGTCGTCAAAAGCCTTCTTGAGGGTCTCGATCATGGTCGTCGAACCGAGCGAGCTGCCGCTGAAAAGGCCGTTGTGGCTCTTGCCTTCGGTGATCTCGCCCACGGCATAAACTACGGCGATCTTCTGCTTGCTGCTACTCTTTTCCGACTTCTTGCCGCCGGAAAACGCTTCCATCAGCTTGACGAAGCCGCCGATGCCCGAAAAATCGGTGTCGAGCTGTTTCTTTTTGTAGGCGGTCTCGAGTGCGACGTGATCGACCTTCAGCCGCGTGCGGAGCGATTCTTCGAACTGGTCGCCATAGAGGACCTCGTCGATCAGGCCGGCTTCCTGCGCGGCGGTGGCGCTGAACAGGCCCTGGTCGAGGAGCGATTTGACCTGGTAGTCCTGGAGATGGCGGTCCTTGGCGATCGTGGCGACCAGGTCGTCATAGACGTCGTCGACGATCGCCTGCAGGCTCTCGCGCAGGGGCGCTCATGTGCTCCCGGCTGAACGGTTCGACAAAACCCTTGTACTTTCCCATCCGCAAGGCGTCGAACTTCAGGCCCAACTTGTCCAAGAGGCCCTTGTAGAAGGTCATTTCCATGCGCACGCCGGGCACGATCAGCACGCCTGAGACGGGCATGTAGATATAGTCGCAGGCCGTGGCGACCAGATAGGCGCCCGTGTCGGCCGAGGTCAGTTCGGCATAGACCGGCTTGCCGGCCTTGCGGACGCGGGCGATCGCCGCGCGGATTTCGTTGACCTTGCCACGGCCCAGTTCCAGGTCTTCAAGGCGGAGCCAGACAGCTTGGACCTGTTTGTCGGTCTTGGCCTCGTCGAGCCGCCCAATCAGCTTGCCCAGCGACGGTTGCACGTCCGTGAACGGTCCGACGTCGCTGGGGCCTTCCGGGTATTCGCCGTTCAGGGAGAAGCGAACGACGGTCGCCGAGCTCTTGGCCGCTTTCTTGGCTGCGTCCTTCGTAGCGGTCGCCGTGCCGCCGGCCTTGTGTTCGAAGACCTTGCTGTCGTCGCTATGGTCCGCCTCCTTGGCGGACTTTTCTTTGGCCTTGACGGAATTGCCGGCGGCCTTCTCAGCGGGCTTGGCTTCGGACTTGGCCACCGGCTTGGAGGGCGCGGAGTCCTCGTCGTCGTCGAAATCTTCGTACTTTTTCTCGGCCTTCGACTTTTCGGCATCGGCTTTCTTGTCGCCAGCTTTCTTGTCGCCAGCTTTCTTGTCGGCCGCCTTCTTTTCGTCACCCTTCTTGCTGGTTGCCTTCTTCTCGTCGGCCTTGCACGTCTTGGCCTTCTTCGTGACTTTGGCGGTCGAGTCATCCCGCTTAGCACCTTCAGCGTCAGCCAGCGCGACCGGGATTACGGAAGAGAAGAGAAAGGCCACAGCTACAATCCACGCGGCCGAAACCGCCGTACGATGATACCTCGACATATTCGTTTCCTTGGATGGGTGTTCTTGGCAACCGCGGACAGCTATCTCATTGCCCCGCTT
The DNA here is from genome assembly GCA_963779975.1 of uncultured Planctomycetia bacterium. GTDB lineage: Bacteria > Planctomycetota > Planctomycetia > Pirellulales > Thermoguttaceae > JANXQG01. Next base: position 59,226 of record CAWAAL010000003.1, read on the forward strand.
GACTGATTGCTAATTACTAAGTGTACCTTACTTGGCCGGAAAAGTCAGCAGGCTGGGCAGAGTTTATGCTTTGCAGGGACTTATTCGACCGGTCTGGAGGCGGTTGTCGTAGGTGGGCCGAGTGAAACGAGTCCCACCACAAGAAATACCAGGAATGGTGGGACTCGTTTCAGTCAGCCCACCCTACAGGGTTGTTTCGTAAATCGCCCAGCAGCCGGGCGATTCTTCCAGTTCGATCCGCACGCGCTGCGGTCGGGCAAAACCGCGGACGGCCAGAGTTTCGAGCAACCGTTGGCCAATATGGCCGGCCATGAGTTCGACCGTCGTGCTCGCGATAGGCAGAAGTCGGCACTCGGCCCGAGGAAAGACCCAGCGTCGGGCGCCGCAACGGACTTCGACCTCGTCCTCGCCGGCCGAAACCCGGATGGCCGAATGTCGCGTAGGCAGAAGCACGGCGTGATCGAGTTCGGCGAGGATCGTTTTCATGATTTCCAGCAGGGCGAGAAAATCGATCACGCAATCGATTTCATCCAACGGGCCGCTGAGTTCGACGGCCGCGCGGTAGTTGTGACCGTGCAGGGGTTCGCAGACGCCGCCCGGCAGCATTATGAAGTGGGCCGCACTGTAGATCAGGTGGTCGCCTGCAACGCGGACCGAGTAATCAGGCATGGTCTACGCCTAGCGGCCCCTCTTTGACTTGACATCGTCCTCGTTGAGCCCTCCGTTGTCCACCGGTTTTTGGCCGCGGCCAGGGGTTCTCGGCTGTCGCGTCCCGCGAACGCTGGGCTGCTGTGGTTTGGCCGGCGGTTTATTCGCGCTGTCCCATTCCTTGGAGTCGGCCACTTCGTCGTGCATCACGAGGTTGCCCGATTCGTCCATCACGAGCATCAGGCCGGGATTGAAACAACTGCGATCCTTGGGGCTGAACAAGGGTTCGCCACCGAAGAGATCGACCAGGATACAGTTGGTGGCCAGCGGGCCCGTGCTCTTCCCACCGCCAGGCGTTTTCATCGGCGCGCGGGGGAAGTTGAGAACCGTGCCGCGGACGAGGCCCTCAGGCGAATAACAGCCGTTGAGTCCGGTCTTCTCCAGCCAGCGCAGGACGCGAAGCTCGGCGTTGATCTCCATCGGCCCCTTGGCGGCGACGACCGGCCCGCCCAGTATTCGCATTCCGCCCGACATGCGGCCCGAGAGGCACGATGGCGACCAGTGGGCATAATGCTCGTTGATTTCCACCGCAATGAGATTTCCCTTGCCATCCATTTTCACCGAATTGGGGCCGAGGCCGAGGATCGGATCCCGTGCCAGCTCCCCTTCCTCCAGCACGTTCGCAGGAAGTTTGTGGTTCGGATTGCAGAGCAGCAAGAAGACGCGATACGCGTACTCTTTGTCCGGCTCAACGTCAAAGTCGAAGTAGCGCAGCAACTTATATTCGGGCCCTTGCGCCGGTTCTTCTTCAGTCTTCTTCGCTGTCGCGTCGGGCTTCGGCGTCTCGTCGCCGCCAAGAACATTCGCGGGATTCACGTCGTCGACAGGTTTCACGCTACTGCGGTCGGAGACCCCGAGAGGGATACCACCGCGGCCTGGTCGGCCCCGGCCGCCTACCCCTCCAACCAGCGAAGGCGTCAGTGCTCCGCTGGGTTGGTCTGCGTCTTCGGCCTGGGCGTCTCGGCTGAGCAACTTGATTTGCGGCGGGCGGACGACTTCCTCGCCCCAAACTCCCTCGGCCAGCGGCGGCAACCGCGACGTGAGGCGTTCGTCGACAAATCCCTTGTCGGCGACTTCCCTGCCAATTCCCGCCCAATTGGCGAACTTGGCGCCAATCGCCGGCGATGGGTAAAGGGCAAGAAACGGTGACCGATTTCTTCCAATCCGGCTCGCCCTTGAAGCCGGGCGGCACTTCCGCGCGTTGCACAATGAAGCCGTTGTATTTGGGCACGTCAGTGTCGGACTCATAGGCGGCGCCCTGGTACTGTTTCCGATACTCGGCCAATTGCTTGCCATAGGGAACGAGCCCGGTGACGACGATCCAACGCTGGCCGATGGTTTCGCCTTGCTGTTTGAGGAAGGCGCCGCGGCCGGGAACGGCACGCGGATTCTCCACGGCGAAAACCTCCGGCGCATCGCGCACGGGGCGCGGCGCGATCGGCTTGAAGTTGCAACGGGGAGGCATCGGATACTTGTCGACGATGACCGGTTCCCGCGCCCCGTTGATGAGGTCCGCATAAGGCGGGAACTTCGTTACTTTAGCCAGCTTATCGCTGGGCGGACCGCTGGTGATCTTGGCTGAAGCGGAGGAAATGGCCGTCTTGAGCATATCCGGCGTCTTGTCATATTTTTGGTAGAACGTCAGCGTGAAGGACTGGTAGGCGAAGAAGACAAACAAGACGGCGACCAGCCCCAGCACGAATTTCTCCGTGTGGTCGATGAAGAACTGCTGAATCACTTGCGGATCGAATTTCGTCTTGGATTTCATCGGGTACCTCCACGAGCAGGCGGAGTGGTGGGCGGAATGGTCGGGGCCCCAGCCGGCGCCGATGGCACCGCGCCGCGGTTTGGATTGGCATTGCCGGGGGGGGCGGCTGGCGCGGGCAGTCCCGTGCCCGGCGCGGCGTTGGCCGGCGGGACGCCAGGGGCCGGAACCGGCTGGGCGCCATTGGGTGGGGCCTGACCACCATTCTCGCCCGCATTTTGGACCTTGGGCGGGTTATAGATATAAATGATGCCCTGCACCTCTACGGGCACCGGTTGGTAGACGGGGTCGACCGATTCTTCGTAGTAGCCGAACTCGCCCTTGGTGTCACCGCCGCCGCTCATGCCGCCGCGGCCCATGGGGCGAAGGCCCGGAAGCGTCGTGCCGGTATCGCTTGCGGTCGAGGGCCCCGAGCCCTCGGACAAGTCCACGGCCGGCGGTTCTTGCACGAGAATCCGCACGCGGCGGACGTCGATGCGCATGGCGGAGTTGGCGCACTCGGTCAACAGCCGAGGAATATCCTTTTGTTCGATGACAACCTTCAAGTTGATCGGCATCATGCGGAATTCGCCGTACGGCTGCTGCGCGGGGTCTGCCAAGGGTTTGCCGTTGTCGTCGACATAGCGACCGGCCAACGGCGAACCGCCCGAATTCCCGGTCGGGGTTGCCGGGCCGCGACTCATCGGCGCCGGGCCCGTGGGCCCAGGTCGTCCTCCTGGGCCAGTGACACTTTCGCCCGGCACAGTGAAGAGAGCGCTCTCGCACTTGCTCCAACTCTCGACGGCGTCCCGGCCGATGTCCATCGCCAGGATCTGTTTGATGCGGGCCACTTTGTGGTTCGGCGGTTTCTTGTAGTGGTCCTTGTCAGGTCCGACATTATTCGTATTGCGAATGACCTTCAGCAAGGTCTCGTAGACCCAGAGATCTTCCTGGGCCATCATGATGTCCAATGTGCTTGGCGTGCCGCTGGCGAATCGATCGACGAAGGTCTTGATCTTCTGCTCGGCATCGACCCAATCGACGATGCCGGTTGTGCTCTTGGCCAGCGCGCCGGGATCTCCGCCGCCGAAGCCCATGGACGCACGTCCGCCTCTGCCGCCAGGGTCCGTCGCCGCGCCCGAATTATCGGCGTTTTCGACGACCGTTCGCCGTTCAATCAGTTCGAACAGCTTGGGAAAGTGTCCTTCGATGTGATTCCGATATTGCGTGCGATAGAGTTCCTCCAACTGCTGGCTGGGAGGAAGCTTTTCTATTTCCTCGATGGGCTGCCAGATTTTGTCGAAGGCAGCCTCGAAGTCCGCCTGGGCCTTGTCGTCCTGAAAGAGCCTCGGCAGGGGATTGTTTTTCGGGTCGCGCTGCTCGTTATAAAGGCGCTCGGAAGCTTCCGCCACCTGCCGGGTCAGGCTGCCGCTGGTGATTTCGAGGATCTCGTTGATGTATTTCGTGCTGGGATGCTCGACGTTGCCGGCAATGTCCTTGACCGTTTTCAGCTTGCCTTCAATCGTACGCTTGCGGTCGCCGAAGTTCTTTTCCTCGGCGCTGACCGCCACGAACCAACTGACGAAGGACAACAACAAGATCAGGCCGCAGAGGACCCAGAAGTGATACTTCTTCAGCACTTCGAGAAAGACTCGGAATTGTTCCATGTTTGTCTGCTCCTTGCCTGGATCTTACTTGTTCCTGGTTCCTGGGCCGGGTGCGGCAACGGGCTGCACGCCCGCAGCGGGCCGCGTTGGCGGTGCGCCCGCTCCCCGCGAGGCGGGCGTTGTTGCCGGTGCTGCCGCTGTCGCCGGACTCGGCTTGGCTGCCTCCGCAGGCGCCGGCCCTTGGTCTGTCGCCGACTTCGGCTGCCAGACGAACTGAACGCGGTATCGAAAACGCCTGACGTCCACTTTCTTCTCGGCCGAGGCCACCCCAGTGGCGCCGCCGACCGACATCAGGCCGCCGCCGCCTCGGGCCGCAGCGCCGAGGCCACCCGGACCGCCCTGGCCCAGACCGGCCTCGGCGCCCTTGCGCTTCGGGCTAGGAATGATGATCTCTTCCGGGCCGATCCGTTCGGGCTTGATGAGCACTGGATAGGAGACGCCCATGTCATGCATTTCTTGGCTGGCCAGGTTCTTGATCAGCGTTTCGCGAACATAGCGAGCGCCGTCGGGCTCGTCCTCGGCGTTATGGTAATGGCGGCCGTAGATTTGCACGATCAGCCCGGGTCCGGAGGGACCGTCGGCCCCTGTCGCGCCAGCACCTCCTGGCGCACCAGCACTGCCAGGCGCCGGGGCACCGCCAGGCGCCGCGCCGGACGCAGCATCGCCCACGGGCGGGGCCCCCGGCGAGTCGGGCACGGGGATATACCACGGTTTCGCCGCCGCGAACCATTTGGCAACGTCGTCCACCTGCTGGGAATCGAGGTTGGTGACGAGCAACTGGTCGCGATGCATGATGGCCTTCTTGAGTTCCGCGGAATCGGTCGTCGCGGGCATCGGCTCGTCCATCTTCGGGTCGTCCTTCTTGACCGGATGCGGCAGGCACTTGTCGATCGCCGCGAGGAACTCGAGCCAGCGTTTCCGCCCCTCGAGGTTGTTGACCAGGTGGTCGCCGTGTTCCTTGGTGTCCTTGAATTTCTTCAGCGCATTTTGCTCGTCCCCGATCAAACCTTTGGACTGCGTATCGACGCTGGTCGCCGCCTTTTCCTGATCCACCCAGTCCTTCGGCTTTACGCTGCTGAACTGCACCCAGTGGGCCACGTAGCTGATCGTGCAGGCAAGCATAACCACGGCCGCCGACACCACGGCCCAAGGCTTCTTGCGGCGGATGAGCCGGTCCATGGTGATTTCTTTGGGCAACAGATTCGTCCGCAGCCCGGAACGGCCCAGGGCCTGCAAGCACAAACCGTAGCAAACGCCGAAGGAGAGGATGTTGTCTTTCAGGGCGGGCGTGGCCAGTACGTCGGGACCGACAAGGCCGCGGAAGCTCTCCACGCGCTGGATGTCAAAGCCGAGGCCCTGGGCCAGAAATTTCCGCAGGCCGGCAAGTTTGAAAGCGTTGCCCATGGCCACCACGCGGCCGATCTTGGCCGTGCGGTCGAGATTGTTGAAGAAACCCAGCGAGCGCTGCAACTCGGTCTGTAGATCGTTGAACACCGGCCGCATCGCCTGGAACACGGCCTTGGGGTCCTGGGCCGTAGTGGCATTCCGTTTCAGGTGCTCGGCCTTGGCGAAAGTAAGCTTCATCTCCTTCGTCAGGGCCTTGGTGAAGTGGCTGCCGCCCAGCGGCACGCTGCGCTGCCAGACCTTAAAACCATTGGTCACCACCAGGTCCGTGGCGTCGGTCCCCAAGGACACCAATACGATCGATTCGGGCGGGTTGTCGGGATCGTATTCCTCGGGGCCGGGCAGGTCCTGCAACATGTCGAAGACGACGAAGTTGTATAGGGCCAGCGGGGCAAGTTGCACGATGTCGACCTCGATGCCCGCCTTGACGAACGGTTCCAGCGCCCGGAACACGGCGTCGCGCTTCATGGCGAACAGGCCGATTTCGGTCTCCAAGGCGAAGCCCGATTCCTCGGCGCCGCCGCCCATCCGCTGGTAGTCCCAGATCACGTCGTTCAGATCGAAGGGGATTTGCTGGCGGGCTTCATAACGCACAATGTCGGGGATTTTCTTGCTCTCCACCGGCGGCAGCTTGATGAAGCGGGCCAAACCGCTTTGGCCGGAAACAGAAACGGCTACGCGGTCGTTATGAACCTGGTTTCGCGAAAGGAACTGCTTCAGCGCGTCCGCCACGAGTTCCAGCGGGTTGGCGTCGGGCTGCGTGAGAATCTTCGGATACTCGATGTAATCAAAAGCCTCGATGGTGATCTTGTCGGAGTCGTCATGCCCGCGGCAGCGCATTGCCTTGAGGGCACATTGTCCGATGTCGATTCCCCAAACCGCGCTTGTTCTGGCCATGGTGTCAATACTCCAAAGGCGACCGGCAACCGCCGGCCGGCCCAAACCGAAATTGGACTGCGCGGCACGCGGCTACACCGCATCCCCGTGTCATGCTCTGTTCCTGCACTCTTACTCTGTTCCTGACGGCTCCCATGCCTGAATAAGCGAATCCAGAGTGGACCGGAAAAGAGCCATCTGCCTCTATCTCAATGTATAGCAAAGGGGTGGTTCGTGTCAACCAAAAAACGCATAGCCAGGCGGCGAAATTCGGGGAAAGGGCGGAGGACGGGGGCAGTAACGTGCTCCGCACGCTCCACCGTGGCGCCTGAAAGGGTGCAGAGAGCGGAGAAAACGGTCTGTCCGATCGGCTGGATCGGTCGGTTCAGTCCGATGGGTTCGAGGTTCAGGCTTCCGATGGTATACTAAGGAGGTATTTCAGGATCCCGGACCCTCGCGTTGATGAAAAAACTCACCCCTATTTTGCCATGCCGTGGGCGGGATGATCTCTGCGAGCCGCGGTCGGCCGTCCAGGCCGATGAACTTCTGGCGGCCTGGACCGCCCTCTGGCATCCCGCCCTGGTGGTGGCGGCTGGGACCATGCCCCGCTGGACGGCCGCCGCCTCGCCGCCGGACGATCCGGCGGGACACCTGATGCTCCTGCCGCCGACCGCCGAACCGCTCCTTCCGGAGGATTGGCTCAGCCACGCCGAGCAGTTGGGGGCGCGACTCATCCGCGGAAAGAGCCGCCGGCCGGAGATGATCGCCGCGGCCCTGGCGATGCTCGACACCCCCCCACCGGAAGTTGATGCCGGCCTGGCGGCCGATTTCCTCGCCTTGGGATACGCCCACTTTGTGATCGAGACGATCACTGTGAGCATTCGCTACATGAACAACCTCGACGAGTCGGCCTTCGAGCGCGAATTGCTGGCCGCGGCTGCGGCGGCCTGTGGCGGCGATCATGGCGAAGCCCGCGCGAGACTTCAGGCAGCCTTTGACCTCTTGCACACCGCGCGCGACTGTTATTATCACAGCGAGTCGCACCTCTTGGACCTGACGCTCGTCGCCTCGACGACGTTGGGGGCCACCCTGCGGACCCAATTGACCAGCGGGGGGCTAGTCGGCGGCTCGTTTAACCCGGAGCCAACGGCGACGGCACCGTGCAACCTGCTGCTTTCGGCCCAGGTCCTCCAGGAGATGGCCGCCCGAGAGCCGGCGACGCTGGAGACGCTGCGCCAGGCGCTCCAGCAGGGCTCAGCGAGCATCGTCGGCGGCGAATTCTGCGAACTGGAATTGCCGCTGCTGGAGCCCGAGGCCATCCGAGGGCAGCTTGAAAAAGGCCTCTCGATCTATCGCCGGCACCTCAACGCGCGGCCAACCGTCTTCGGGCGGCGGCGTTTTGGCATGACCCCGATCTTGCCGCAGATTCTCGATTCCCTGGGGTTCACCGGCGCAGTACACGCCACGCTCGACGATGGTCGCTTTCCCGTGGACAACACCAGTCGCCTGCGCTGGGAAGGCATCGACGGCACGTCGGTCGAATCGATTTTTCGCGTGCCGGTCGACGGTTCGCGCGGCGAAGGCTTCCTTCGCTTGCCGCACGCCCTCTGCGGCGCCGCCGACATGGACAATCAGCCCACGGTGATCTTCGCTCACTGGCCCGGGAACACGAGTCCCTGGTACGAAGACGTGCATCGCGTGCGGCGCTATACGTCGGTGCTGGGTTCGTTTCTCACGCTGCCGGAATACTTCGAGCAGACCGGCATGTCGGGACATCAAACGACGCCGAAGGCCGACGAATATCGTTCGCCCTACTTGAGGCAGGCGGTAACTGCCGGCCAGGCCGACCCAATCTCGCGCTGGGTGCGATATTCCGCGCGGCGCACCGCGGCCGAGGCCGTGCAAGCGATTGCCACCCTGGCCACTTTGGCTGCCAACCACGACCACGACCATGCGTACATGGTGCCCGACATGGTGCCCGACATGGTGCCCGACATGGTGTCCGAGCCTGCGGTCTGCCTCGATAGCCTCTTCGACGACATCGACGGTTCATTAATGGCGTCTGCCGGCGATGGTTCTCTGGACGAGCGACTGACCGACGTTTGCAAGTCGGCCACGGCCGACTTTGCCCAAGCGATTGGGGCGCAGACCATCGGCCCTGGCTCCAATCATCCGCGTTCCGCAGCCGAAGCCGGAAAAGCCGCGCCGGCCGGCATCGTGGTCGTCAATCCCTTGAGCTTTTCCCGCCGTGTACACATGGACGTGTCTGGCCTCGGTCCCCTGCCCGACGTTGCCGGCGCCGTTCTGCGGGCCGGCGAAGAGGCGGGGCGGAAGTCGATCGTCGTGGAGGTTCCGCCACTGGGCTTTGTCTGTGTCGTTCCGGGTGGCGGCCAGAACGTCCGTCAAACCCGCCGCGCGACGATTCGGTCTCTTTCGGAAGGCACCGCCGCGGCGCTCCCGATGGCCGAAATGGTGCCGTCGCCGGGCGGAGCCGTGTTGCGCAACGAGTTCTTCGAACTGGCCATCGATCTCCACACAGGCGCGGTCCGCTCGATTTTCGACTTCCATTCCCGCGCACCGCGACTGGCCCAACAAGTGGCCATGCGACTGCCGGAGACGGCCAATGAGCCGGACGTCTACACGATCATGGCGGCCGACGAAATCCGCGTGTTGGCCGCCGGACCGGTGGTGGGCGAGGTCCTGGTGCGCGGACGGCTGGTCGATCGCGGCGGTCAGTTCGTGGCCGGCTTTCAGCAACGAACGCGCGTTACTTGGGGCAGCCGCGTGATCGAGGTGGAAATCGAACTCGATCCCCAGCGGCAACCGGATGCCGACCCGTGGAATTCCTATTATGCGGCCCGATTTGCCTGGGGGCAGGATGTACCCACCCTGTATCGCGGCGTGAATCAAGCGACTGTTGCCACCGAGGCCACACACCTGGAGTCGCCGCACTTCGTCGAGATTCGCCGACCCGGACCCAGAGTACCGGGTGCCCCACCGGGTGCCCCGGCCGGGCGCACGACGGTCCTCACGGCGGGCTTGCCCTATCATCGTCGCCACGGCATGCGGAAGCTCGATTCGCTGTTGCTGGTGCGGGGCGAGACGGCCCGGCGATTCCGCCTGGGGATCGGCATCGACGTGGCGCAACCGATGGCGGCGGCCTTGGATTTCGCGGTCCCGTCGCCGCTGATCTCGGTCGCCGCGCGGCCTAGGAACGACTCGGCCTGGCTTTTCCATCTCGATACGCGCGCCGCGATCGTCACGCACTGGGAACCGATACTGGAAAGTGGCTGCGTAGCCGGCTTTCGCGTGCGGCTGTTGGAAACCGAGGGGCGTCATGTTTCGCTCGGTCTGCGTTCGTTCCGCACGATTCAGACGGCGCAAAAGGCCGGCGGCGCCGACCGTCCGTCGATCGATTTGGCCCTGCAAGGTGATCGCGTCACGGTCCCCTTGCGGCCCTACGAATGGGCTCAGGTGGAGGGACGCTTTACGATGTAGGATGGGTTTTCAACCTGTCGTGTAGGATAGGTTTTCAACCTGTCGTTGCGAGTGAGACAGGTTGGAAACCTATCCTACCTGGACGCGGAGCGTGGGAACAAGGAGTTCCCTCACGGCGGGTCGTGAGAAGTACTTTCCGTCTCGTCGGCCGGTCGTAGGTCGGCCAGCGAACCGATGGACAGGATCTGCGGCCAGATCCAGGCGCAGCCGACGACGACAAGGAGCGTGCCGATTCCGCCCCCCACAACCGACAGAATCGGCCCCACCAGCCAGGCAGTCAGCCCCGACTCCAGTCCGCCCAAATCGTTGGAGGCGACAATGAAGACATTGTTCACGGCGCTAACCCGGCCGCGCATATCATCGGGCGTGAGCATCTGAATCAGCGTGTGACGCACGACGACGCTGATGTTGTCCAGGGCGCCAATCGCGAACATGGCAAAGAGCGAAAGCCAGAAGTTCCGCGATAATCCGAAAAGGATGGTCGCCGCGCCGAACCCGGCGACCGCCTGAAGCATCGTCCAACCGGCACGGCGAATGGGCGGCACGTGGGCCAGCAGCATGGCCATCGCAATCGCCCCCACCGCTTCGGCCGACCGCAGCCAGCCCACCACCGAACCGATCGCTTCCTTGGGGAAGTGCAGCACGTCCAGGGCAAAGGCGGGCAATAAGTAGGTTGCCCCGCCAAAGAGAACCGCGAAGAGGTCGAGCGTGATGGTCGCCAGGATCATTTTGTGGGTCCACACGAAGCGCACGCCCGCCACGAGGCTGGCAAGCGAAATCGACGTTTGCCGGTTTTCCGGCCGGCGGGTGGGCAGGAGGATTGTCCCCATCAGGGCGAACAGTCGTCCGGCAAGAACCGCGGCCATGGCGAGCGGCACGCCCCAATCGGCGTTCATGGAAAGGATCAAGCCGCCCAGCGCTGGTCCCACCATCGTGCCCAACTGGAAGATCGAGCTGTTCCAGGCCACGGCGTTGCTGAAGTGCTCCGGTGGCACGATCCACGGCAGGAGGGCTGTCCGCGAGGGAGCGCCGATGGCCTGCCCCACGGCATTCACGATCAGGAGAAGATAGATCCAACGGATGGGGACTTGATGGTAACACGCCAGGCCCAGCCCGGCGGCGACCAGCGCGGTCAGGCAGAGCGTGGAAGCCAACACCAGACGACGATCGAGGCGATCGGCCAACTGTCCGCCGGGAATGGCGAGCAACATCACCGGCAATGCCTGGATCAATCCCAACATTCCCAGGGCCAACACGCTACTGGTCTGCGCATAGACGTAAACGACAACGGCGACCGTCTCGATTTGCCGCGCAATAGTCATGGCGAACCAACTCGCTGCGTACAGGCGATAGTTCGCGATCCGCCATGCCGCGTAGGGGTCGGATCGCGGCGTGTCCGGCGTCGGGGAAGGTTCGGAAGCGGCCATGCGGGTGGGATGTGCTTTTATTCGGTGTGAATCCATAAGCCTACCCGAAAGCCGTCCGGGAATAAACCCCGCCTGCTCCCTGCTCCACCGGCAGGGGTTGTACTGACGATTCCGTTCGCTACGATTTCCTCCATGGAGAAGATTCCTGAAACTCCCGGCCGCCGCGGCGCGGTGGCGATTATCGTCCGGGAAGGCCAACTGCTGGTGATCCGCCGCTCCCGGCACGTGATCGCGCCACTGACCTACTGTTTTCCCGGCGGCGGCATCGAAGACGGCGAAACCGAAGAGACGGCGGTCATCCGCGAGATACGCGAGGAAATTGGCATCAAGATCCATCCCCTGCGGCGGCTTTGGGAGTGCGTGACCGCCTGGAAGGTCCATCTCGCCTGGTGGCTTGCCGACATGGATCCGGCGGCCATCGTCGTGCCCAACCCTCGCGAGGTCGAGTCGATCCACTGGTTCACGCCGCGAGAAATGGCCTGCCTCGCGGAGTTGTTGGCCAGCAACCGCGAGTTCCTGGAACTGATCGAGAAGGGGGAGATTCGGCTGACGCCGTGACAAATGTTGAGCGGCACGAGGAGTTGTTCTTCAGCCGATTACTACCGCCGGCCGGCCGGTCGGGCGTAGGCTCCGACGGTGAGGATTTCCTCCAGGGGCCGCTTTTCGCTTCCGGCGGAATGATGATACTGCCAGTCCAAAGGCCGCAGCCGGGCCGTGTCCGGCAGCCCCGGCACGGGCGGCAGTTCCAGCAACCCGGCCGGGGAAGCAACCTTCATCCGTTGCGCGGCCTGCGGGGCCAATCGATAGTTCTCGTCGAAAAGCCCGACAAACAGATCGTCGGCCACCGGTTGGAAGTGGTTGCCGTCGGCGTCCAATCCGGTCTCCGCAGCGGAAAAGCCGCCGCAGAACCAGTTCGCTTCGCCGCTGACATTCCGCAGCGCCGCGCCGCCGCGCGCGGCGGCCACCGTCTGGCCCGTCTGGCGAGTGCCGCCGGCGACGACGTTGCCCAGCAAGCGGGCCTTTGCTCCCGCGGCTGACAGTTCCACCACCGGCGAAAGGAAGGGCGTGACCACCGTATTGAACGCCAGGTACAGAGTGCCCTCGTGCCCCTTGCCGCCGTCCTGGCCAAAATGGATCACTGTGTGGTTCCCGCGGCACTTCGGGTCCTTGACGATGATATTGCCCAGCAGCACCGCGTCGCTTTGCGGCCGGGCGGTCTCGGCCGCGTCGACCAGGTCGAAATCGCGATTGGCCGAATGGTGTACGTAACAGTATTCCACCCGCGTGTGATGGGCCCGGCTCTTCACGTTATGGCCCACAAGGCTGTGATGGATTTCGCAGAATCGCAGCGTAACGCTCGTGCCGCCGAGGTACAGATTATGACTGTAGCCCGGTTCGCTCGGATCACCGTTGCGATAGATCCGACACTCCTCGATCCGTTGATCGACGGCCATCGCCAGGCTGCCGTCACCGTTGGACATTATGCCCATGTCGTTGTTGTGGATCGAACACTTGCGAACGGACACGTGATTGGCCTGGTTGATCCGCACGGCGGCGCCGTTATGGCTGGAGTTGTGTGCGCCCGACAGTTCGAAGCCTTCGATCGTGCAGTTGTCGGTTCCCGGGTTGAACTGGAAGATGGCCCGCGGCGTGCTGCCGGTGCCGCTGTAGTCGAACCCCTGCCCGCTGAGCGTGACGTAGGGCCGGGCGGTTCCCGCAACGCCGCGAAAAGTGAGGTTCCTTTGTTGCACGAAAACGGCCGTTTGGTCGTAGGGCCGGCCGCCGACGCGCGGATGAACCAGGATCACGTCGCCGGCCTGGGCCTTGGTATTGGCGTCTTCGATCCGCGCGAATTGCTTGCCAGGGCCGACTTCCAACGTGGCCGGGAACGCGGAATTCAGCGCGGCAGAGCAGGAAAAGAGGAAAGCGGCAATGAAACCGACGGTGGCAAGACGTGACATGGCAGACTCCTGGTGGGACGCGAGACTTGGCTTCTCAAAACGCCGCGTGCTCCGTCCGCGCGATGATCTCCTCCTGAAGCTCGCGGGACAGATCACAGAAATAATCGCTGTAGCCGGCCACGCGGACGATCAGGTCGCGATGCGATTCGGGGGCAGCCTGAGCCTGGCGCAAGGTCTCGGCGCGGACCACGTTGAACTGCACGTGATGGCCGTCCATCTTGAAGTAGCTCCGCACCAGGTGGGCCGCCTTGTCGAGATTCGTCTCCTCGGCCAACAAGTCGGGCGAGAACTTCATGTTCAAGAGCGTGCCGCCCGTCTTCACGTGGTCCATCTTGCCGGCCGATTTGATCACGGCGGTCGGCCCGCGGCGGTCGGCCCCTTGTACGGGCGAAATGCCTTCGCTGAGCGGAAGCGTCGCCCGGCGGCCGTCGGGCATGGCCCCGGTCATCGCGCCGAAATAGACGTGACAGGTGGTGGGCAACATCTCGACGCGGAACCGCCCGCCCTTGGCGTTGGGCCGCCCGTCGATCTCCTCGACCAGCGCAGCGAAGGCCCGGACCATGATCTGATCGGCGTAGTCGTCGTCGTTGCCGTACTTGTGCGTCTTGTTGATCAACTGCTGGCGCAGCGACTCGTGGCCGGCAAAATCGCTATCCAAGGCCTCGACCAGGGCTGCCAGCGATAGCGTAGCACCCGCCCTCAGCCCCTGCCCCTCTCCCGAAGGGAGAGGGGAGGAAGCTGCTCGCACCCCTTCCTGCTTTTCCGAGGGGAGAGGGGAGGAAGTTGCTCTTACCCCGTCCCCCTCTCCCGAGCGAAGAGGGGAGTCAAAAACGAGTTGCTTCAGGGCGGCCAGGCTGTCGGCCAGGCTGCCGATGCCGACGAATTGAATGTAGCTGTTGTTGTAGCGGGCGCCGCCCGCGTTATAGTCCTTGCCGTTTTGAATACAGTCGTCGGTAATCACCGAAAGGAAGGGGGCCGGCATGAGGGCGGCATACATCTGTTCGATCAGCAAATTGCCCCGCATCTTGATCTCGATGAAATGGTGCAACTGCCGGCGGAACGCGGCGAACAGTTGGTCGAACGTGGTGAAGCTGCCCGGTTCGCCGGTTCGCAGCCCGAGAAGCTGCCCGGAACGCGGATCGACGCCGTTGTGCAGCGTGAGTTCCAGCACCTTCACGAGGTTGAAATAGCCGGTGAGAATGAATGCCTCTTTGCCGAACGCCCCGGTTTCCACGCAGCCGCTGCAACCGCCGGCACGGGCGTCTTCCAGTGTCTTGCCTTGGCGAATCTGCTCCGCGACCACGCCGTCGGTATTGAAGATCGACGGGAACCCATAACCTTTGCTGATGACCCGCAGGGCATGCTTCAAGAGGGCGTCGGGCGTTTTCCGCGAGAGCTGCAGATTGCTGCTGGGCTGCAAGAGGTGCATCTCGTCGATGATCTCCAGCAACAGGTGCGAGAGCTCGTTGGAGCCGTCGGCGCCGTCGGCCAGCAGCCCGCCGATGTTGATGTTGGCAAAGTCCGTGTAGGTGCCGCTCTCCTCGGCGGTGACGCCGACCTTGGGCGGCGCCGGGTGGTTGTTGAACTTGACGAAGAAGGCCTCCAGCAACTCGCGGGCCTGCTCGCGGGTCAGCGTGCCGGCCTCCAGGCCCTGGCGGTAGAACGGCAACAGATGCTGGTCGAGATGGCCCGGGTTGAACGAGTCCCAGCCGTTGAGTTCCGTGATCACCGCCAGGTGGCAGAACCAATAGGCCTGCAGGGCTTCATGAAAATCCCGCGGGGGATATGCCGGCACGTGCGTACAGATCGCGGCGATCTTTTCCAACTCGGCCTTGCGGGCCGGATTAGTCTCAATGGCCGCCACCTGCCGGGCAAGCTCGGCATGCCGCTGGGCGAAGAGGATCACGGCGTCGCACGATATGTCCATGGCCTGCAACTGCTCCCGCCGGGCGTAGGCCGCGGGGTCGCCGAGGAAGTCGAGCGCGGCAATCGCGGCGGCAATATCCCGCTTGAAGTCCAGCATTCCTTTGCGATAGATTTTGTCGTCCAGCACGGTATGGCCCGGCGCGCGCTGCTCCATGAATTCCGTGAACAGGCCGGCGTCGTAGGCTTCTTTCCACTCGGTCGAGAGGGCGGCGAAGAGTTTGTCGCGCAGGCTGCGGCCGCGCCAATAAGGAATGATCTTCTCCTCGTAGATCGTCAGGCACTCCTCCGACACCGCGTAGCTGGTCTTGGCCCGCGAATTGAGGATGCGGAGGTCTTCCAGGCTGTGGCAGGTAAGCTCGGGGTACGTCGGCACGACCTTGGGCTGCGGGCCGCGCTCGCCGACGATGAGTTCCCCGTCGCCCAGATAGATCGTCTTGTGCCGGCAAAGGTAAAGGAACGAGCGGGCACGCATCACCGGCACGGAGTATTTGCCTTCGGCGGCCCGGTAGAAGTCGGTCAGCAGGCTGGCGCGCTCGGCCGTGAGAGCGGGCTGCGCGTCGAGGCTCTCTTGTCGCAATCGGGCGGTTCGTGGCGTCATGGCTTTACCCTGTTACGGATGGGTGGAACAGTAGGTTCTCATTTTATCGCAGGTCTTAACCTCCTACAACAATGGGCGTGCCCATGTGGTGGCCCAGTATCCTGACCGGGGCAGACGGCGAACCTGCCCCGCGCCTGCGCGACGCGCCTTCGCGAGGGCGCGTCGCAGATCCGAATCAAAGAGCAACAAATGCAGGCCGGAACAAGCCTGCGCAGTTCCGGCAGATGTATACACAAACGCGAATGCCGGAACTGCCAGGCTTGTTCCGGCCCGCATCTACTTGAAAATCCGATCGATTTCTTGCCTCAAGGTTGCCGCCGACCCGCGCCGCATGGATTCCTGTGCGGGCGGGCCGACCGGCTTCCGGCGGCCGCCTTTCGCCTGCTTTCGTCCCTTTCCAGCCCCACCCTTTTGGAAGACATCGTTCGGCACCGTTGCCGAACGGCGAACGCCGGCGAAATCGCATCCCGGCGGCCTTGATCACAACCTTGCCAACTGCTAGCACTGCTTTCATTGTTTGGGTGGCTAGCAAGGTTGCCTAATGAATCGAGACAAGTTAGAGAGGGCCATCGGCGCAGATTATCAGGCAGCGTGGAAGCGACAGGAGCTTCCCCACCAGTGGGGATATTAGGCATTTCGCTGGGCAATCCGCGGCCGGGCTGGCAATGACAGGCGTTTCAGGAGCCAGCCGAAAAGGTCGCGCGGCGTGCCGCCGTAGAAGCGGCTGGCTGCAGTGCTGCCATCTTCACGTCGCACGGCGTAGTTATGCAAGACCGTTAATGCTTGCAACTTCCGCGCGGTCAAGTGGTGCAAGGCATGATGCCTCAGCGATAATTGCCCGTTGCGTCCTTCCACGCAGGAACTGCTCCGCTGAAAGAAATCGGCACACTGCCGGGCCTTGGTTTCCAGATCGGCCTGGAGATCGCAAGGCAGCGTCCCCCATAGGCCGTCCGGGGAACGAGCGCGCGCCAGCACCTCTGCGGCAAGTATCCGCAAGCGTTGCTTCTCGGCGGCAGTGTGAGCTTTCTCGGCGACGCGGCATAAGTAGTAGGCTGGAATCAAGTCTTGTTGCATCCACTGCTGGACCGCGGGACTGTATCCCCATTCCCTCTGTCGCGAGGCAACCATGGCCCAAAAGAAGGCGATGGTCGCCTGCATGGAATCCAAAACGCGACGCGCTTTGGCGAGCTTATCGCAGGCATGTGACGAAAGGCCCGCTTCGGCCGCCACTTGGTCGAGCGTGTCGAAGTGCCCCGCCAGTCGTCGGCCCACCTCCTCGGCGGCGAGTGATTGGCCCGTTTGTAGATCCACGGGATGATAGTCGCGTCCCAATCCTTGCCGTGCCGCTTGGGCACGCTGTTGCCTTGCTTGGCAAGTGTCGACTCCTTCTTGCGCCGCGGTCTCTGCCCGCTGGGCACGCTCCAGCAGCACATCGACCAGGGGATCGGGCGAGCCCTTTTCTCGGCGGGAATCACTTTTCGCCCGCAATTCAGCGGTTTTCTCCTGTCGCTCCTCCAGTTCCCGGATGGCGGCCCGCGTCTGGCTCGCCAAGGCTCCGCTGGTCGCCTTGACCGTATCGTACTGCACGTGAAACAGGTCCGGCGAGTGATGGGCCCCCAGGGAGGTTTCGGTGTGTGCGATAATGGCTTTGGCCGCATCACTGGTCACTTGGAAGACGGTGACCGGCAGCGCAGCGAGCTTGGCAGAGGTACACTGCTCCCAGGTCGCCGCATCTCGTTGCGGTTGGTACTGTTCCACGAGGATGAAGTTCGATACCGGCTCGATGGCTACCAAACAGATTTGAGGATGAAAGGTCTCATCCTCGCAGAGCGAGATCTCGCGGGGCGGCATTTGCTTGCCCAGTCGCGCGTCCTCTCCTTGACCGAAACGGATTAAGAGCGACTCCAACTCCTCCGCCGCTGCTTGTTGCGCTCCGTAAGACGCGGCGACGAACTCGCTTAGACGGCTGAGGTCAAGAAACCAGCACAAATTGCGCAGCCCGCAATCGTTGGCTTCGACAAAGACCAAACGAGCAGCCGCCATCAGTTGATGGAGAAATTCGCTTCCTTCAGGACTTTCGAAAAACCGCACTGTGCGTTCCGGCCACGAACTACGGCTGACTAGCGTTTGTTCTCGGTTGATCCAGTAGTTCAAGGTTCTCGCCGGGACACTCAATTGGCCTGCGATCCGGCAAGGCGAGGCCCAGGGCGAGTGCAAGCTCTTGAACTGGGCCATGGTGTTGGCCACCCCCCGCCGGGAGCGAACAGACCGTTCTTGTGGGCAGCACGGCGCGGTACAATTCGACGTGGCATCCATGGTTTGGGCTCCTTCAATGTGGGTTCTAAAACATTGAATACCCAACCTGGGTGCCAATCAAGAAGCTAGCTTTGCTAGCAGTTGGCAAAGTTATGATCAAGGCCCATCCCGGCAGAGGCAAATCGTTTGGTAGAAATGACTTGCGGTGATGGCGCGGCATTTCCGCCGCCCTGCCGTTCGCCGACCGCGCCGAGCTGGTATCGGCAGCTCCGTTTTCTTTCTGGGAGCTAGGCGCCGGGTGGGCGCACCCCGCTGCCTGGCCTGCGTTTTCGAGCCATTCCTGCCGCGACCGTTCGCGGCAGTGCAGGCCCTCCAGGGCCTTCAGCGCCGCCAGCGCCTTGCCCAAGCAGGCGGCGTTGCCGATCCGCGGCTCCGTGCGGACCGTGGTGGTGGTCGTCGGGCCGCCCTCGGCCGGTTCGCTTGTGACGACGGTTTGCGTCCGCCGATCGGCCTTGGAGCGGTTCCACTCCCGCAGGGCCCGCTGGTACAGCGACTCGTAGCGGGCGGCCAGCTTGGCGGTCATCCGCGGGGTGCCCAGGGCCTGGGCGGCGGCGCGGCCCAGCGGCCGCCCGCCGAGCCACTGGCAGACGGTCGACTTGGCGATGCCGAGCGCGGCGGCGATTTCCCGGTAGGAGCGGCCCTCTCGGGCGAGTTGGGCGGCGCGGGGGAGCAAGGCCGCCTTCTCCGCCCGCCGCGCGGCGAGGTGAGGGTTGCCCTTCGGCGCTGGTTCGGTTTTCATGCTTCGGTTCCCGATGGTGGTGGGTGGCAGCGGCGTCCCGTCGCCGGCCCGGCGGGGGCCGCGGCCGGAATCGCCCGCGTAATACCGTAAGTATCCATATCTGTGAACGCATGTCAAGGGCCCGCCGCGCATTTTGCGCGGCCGCTCTTCCCGCTGCCTCAAGCAAATCCCGTGCCGAACCGCACGATAACATACAACTGGTAATAACTATCGATAAATAGCCACACTTCTGGCGCGGCCGCCGCGGGCCGCGGCCGCCGGGCTGCCGTAATGGCAGGAGCGGGGCGGATCCCGCCGGCCTGGCGGCCAAAGTTGGCAGCCCGTGAAAGATGAGGGATGAAAGATGAGAGATGAGAGCACTACTGTCCGGTTGAGCGATGAGTAGGTGGTTGAAACTATCGTGATTTCTAGGGTTGTTCCGCGATTTCCGCTTGTACTCGATTTCAGTGCCCCCTGGCGTTTTCGCCCCCTCCTTTGCACTATTAAGTGGAAAGGAGATTGCGATGCACGAGGGCAGGCTGGTTTTTGCTCAACTGATGGATTTCATTCCCAAGCGGGATTTCGACGAATGTGTGAAACGCTATCGCGGCAACTACCGGGTCCGCGATTTCTCTTGTCGGGACCAGTTCCTCACCATGGCCTTCGCTCAGTTGACTTATCGCGAAAGCCTGCGGGACATCGAAACCTGCTTGAATGCGGTGCCGTCGAAATTGTACCACGCCGGGCTTCGCGGCCGGGTTTCCAGGAGCACGCTCAGCGATGCCAACAAGCGTCGCGACTGGCGGATCTACGCCGACTTCGCTCAAGTGCTCATTCGTCGCGCCCGAGCCCTGTACGCCAAGGACAACTTCGCAGTATCGCTCAAGCAGGCCGCCTATGCCTTGGATTCCACAACTATCGATCTTTGTCTTGCCCTGTTTCCTTGGGCGCGATTTCGTCGTCACAAAGGTGCCGTGAAGCTTCACACGCTGATCGACTTGCGGGGCAACATCCCCTGTTTTATCCGCATAACTCACGGGAAAACGCACGATGTGACCGTCCTCGATCACCTGCCAATCGAACCGGGCGCCTTCTACATGATGGATCGAGGATACGTCGATTTTGCTCGCTTGCATCGCTTTACTTCACAGTTGGCGTTCTTCGTCACGCGTGCCAAGAAGAACATCGACTGTTACCGCCGCGAGTCCCGTGTGGTGGACAAGTCCACGGGCCTGCGAAGCGACCAGACGATTGTTCTGCGAGGCGTCAAGACCTCAAAGCTTTATCCGGATGCCCTGCGTCGCGTTGCCTATTACGATGCCGAGCACAACCGGCGATTGTGTTTTCTTACCAACAACTTCGAACTACCCGCCCTGACCATTGCGCAACTCTATCGCTGCCGTTGGCAGGTCGAGTTGTTCTTCAAATGGATCAAGCAGAACCTGCGGATCAAGGCATTTTATGGCAACACGGACAACGCGGTGCGGACTCAAGTCTGGATCGCGGTGTGCGTCTACGTCCTGGTGGCCATCATCCGGAAGGAACTGAGGGTGGACCGCAGCCTTTCCGAAATTTTGCAAATTCTGAGTGTGACTCCTTTCGAGAAAACCCCTATTTTTCAGGCACTTTCCACGATTTCTGTCCCAAATCCGGAAAGTGCTTGTCGTAACCAATTGAAACTATTCGACTTATAACCGGACAGTAGTGAGATGAGAGATGAAAAATGAGGGGTGCAGGACGAGAGATGAGGGCAGAGGGGAAACAAGTATCGAGTACTCAGTACGCAGTTATCAGCCGCGAAATTCTTGCTACTGACGACTGAGTACTGTGTACTGTGTACTGAGTGCTCTCCCGCCCTCATCCCTCATCCTTTTCATCCTTCCGCACCGCCGTCAGGCCGCGATCACCCCGGCCACTCGCTACGAAAACCGGAGAGCCAACTTGATGCACGCTTCAACTTGCTGCAGGAGCGAGTCGGTAAACCTGCCAATGACGCGCAACGCGTCCCGCTGGTCGACCGTATCCAAGTGTTCGCCCTTGACGGTCGAATTGTGGAGCAATCCGGTTATTCGCCCGTCGGGCGTGGTGACGTCGACAAAAAGTTGCGACGGCTCGTTTGCTGCCCGTGTGTTCGTCGTGGTTACCTGTCTTACGGGAAAGCTACTCGCCGAAGGCGGAATGAACCTTGCCAAGGCGAACCTGGTAAATCAAGGCGACGATCTTCACCTTGACAAAATCTACCGGAAGCAACGTCCTCCGGAAGAAATCGAGTCCAAGCAAGCCCTGGATGCCGTCAGCCGTTTGCAGCGCGTGACACACCACGGGAAAAGCCAGCCGATGTTGAGGGGGCGGAAAACCGGAAGCGGAGTTCGGGGGCCGCACGCCTTAATTCCGGAGACGCGCAGACCTCCCAGCCAGGCATTTTTCGCGCGCGATCGCACTCGACCCTGGCCACCTACGGTCAGCACCGCGTCATCGCGTCACGAAATGCGGCCAGGTCGGGACAGGTGGCGGCCGATCGCACGAGGTTTTTCAGTTGTTTTTCGTCGACAACCGACTCGATTGTCTCGACCAGATCGCGTGGAAGGTCGCCGAAGCGGGCTTCGAGGAACACCGTAATGTTCTCGCGGGTTCTCTCCATCACGATCTCGTTCAGAAAGGGCACTTCAAGCATGACTTTTTTACCTCCCAAGATCTTCAGCAAGTCTTCACTATTATACCGCAAATAGGCAACCACGTGGGTCACGGCAAGCAAATTGGCCTTCTCGCCGGGCGGAGCGTCGCGTTCGATCAGATCCCGGCAGCGCTCGATCATCTTCTCCGGCGCATCGGCAAAGTCAGTCAGCGGGATCCACGGGACCAGACCAATGTCCCCGGTCTGCAGAAGCTCCTCGGCCGGGACAGTCCACAACTCCACCACCCGCCAGTTCATACGGCACGACGACAGCCCGTGGCGGCTCCGCAGGTTCCGGCTAGCGGGAACCTGGTACTTGCCCTTGGGCCGCAGGACCAACGTCACCGCCTCCGGCAGTTCGCCGCGGTCCAGGAAGACCAGCATCACGTCGCGCGTCAGTTGATCTTCCACGCGACGTTCCGGATGGGTCGCCACTTCCAGCAGGAATGGGTCGTCGCGAGACTCGCCCACCAGGCGGACTTCCAGCAGCCCGTCCGGCATTTGGCTCGGCTGCACGACTTCGGCCTGGGCGGGCCGCCAGACAGCGATATTCTGGACGCCGGCTAACCGCAGAATGGAGTCGCCGTAGTGCTGGATCAGCCACTTGCTGCTCTTATCGTAGGGTTGGTGTTCGTCTTCGATCATTGGTAGTCTCCCTCCACCGGTGGCACACAGGGGCGTGGTTTCCAAATCACGTCGCCATTCTATCAGAACCGCCCCGGTGTACGAGGCGGAGGGCGCTGACTTGTGCCAGCCCGCCTCCTTGCAACGTCGCCACCTTCGGCATGCCGTCGGCGATGCTCCACGCGAGACCGGAAAACAATGGAAAGGGGGCAGGGGGGAAAGGGAGAGTGGGAGGCAAAACAGGTCTCCCTTTTTCCCTTTCTCCCCTTCTCCCCTGTCTCCGGGTCGGTGACGGTGACGCGGGCCGTGTTCTTGTTCTGCGCGGCGGGGCACCCCGGGTACCCGCGTGCGGGTGGCGGGTCCGTGGCGGGCGAGGTGATCGGGCCGTAGGCCGCGGCCCGGGCGGCGTTCTGCGCAACGATCGTGGCGGCGGCGGTCGTCACCAAGCCGTAGGCCGGCTCGCTTGGCGGAAATGAGGGTGCTGAAGTTGTCGAGCCGATTGGTGAAATCGGCTTCCTTGGTGGGGAGATAAGGAGGCAAGGCGGGCGTGTTTCTACTCTGCTTTGGCTGTTACTGGGAGATGCCAGGCACGCTGCCTGGCGGGACAACGAACGCTAGGATGAGAAAGAGGCGTCGTCAAATCGCAACGCGGAAGAAAGCAGTTGCAAATTGCAAGATGCAAATTGTAAATTGGGGGCTTGACCGGTCGATGGTTGGGCCGCTAGAATCGGGCGCGTACTCTGCCGCGTCTTTGCGGTCGAATGCCGTAAGCCCACAAGGAGACATCAGTCGTGGAAGCCGCTTACCAAGCGCAACCGCAACTCAATGCGTGGCTGGCACGGCTTGGCGGTCCCGGTTACAAGGGACGAGACGATCGGAAACAAGCGGTCGCCGAGATGCGGGCCATGGGTGCCGACATACTTTTCCCGCTTTTGATTTCAATGCTCACAGCGGATGAAGATTCCCGCTGCAGAGCTTGCGAGGCGATGCTTTGGATCGATGCGGAGGCAGGTTTGGAACTGGTCTTACCGCTTCTGCGCGACCCGCATTTGGGCGTAAGGTGCTTCGTTTGTGGTTGCGTAGCCGAACTTGGGGTGCACATGAGCAGTGCCTGCCCTGCTCGCCGTTCTTAAGTCCGATGAGGACCCCCAGGTGCGTGGCACGGCGGCGCGCGGCCTTGGTTGGCAGGGTGGCCCCGAATGCATCCCGCCGCTGCTTGACGCGATGGGCTCTGACCACGAGATCGACATTCATGGCTTCTCACCAGCTCACTGCGCGTCGATGGCGCTGGATGACATTTTAGGCACCGACGAAACGTGCCTTCATTTGGGCAACGTGTGCCGAATGCTCGACAGGGAGCCGGACTTGGGTCGGCTTCGGCGTTTGGCAGAGGAGCGGTATCAGGAATGGCTGGCGAGACGGGGCTAACCAGTCGCTGCACCTGACCGGGGCCGCACTACAGGAGCAAAAGAGGGACATGGTGTCTGAAATCCAGATATCGGTGATGTCCCTGAGTCTTAGGTCTTTGTTCTTCGCCGCCGGGTCAAACGCCAACGCGCACAGTCGAGGCCAAAACCCCCCGTTCGTGGCACGGCTTCCGCTATTGCCGTTTTGACCTGTCGCTTCGGTGCCTCGTTTTGCCGAATTCAACGTCCTAACGAAGGTGTGCAACGGGCTAATGCACGTCATATTTACACGAACGCACGTCGGCTTTTCACTTGCGCACGTTGAATCTTCACGTTGGCGCGTTGCATTCGCGCGTTTTCAACTTGCGTTCGCGCGTTTGCGAGTTCGATTAGGCCGTTTTGGCTTTCATTAGGCGTTTAGGACTTCCATTTGAGCGGTGCGCACCGCCTTACACGCAGCGCCGAGGGGGCGACAAGGGCCGCCCGCGGCCCGAGGAACACAGGATCATACGGCAGGAAAACGGCAACGCTAGGTTGAGAATGCGGCGCTGGCAAACGGCGGCGCGGAAACAAACAATTGCACATGCCAAAATTTCTACAGCAAGACTTCGGCCCTGTTGCCATCATTAGTTGGGCCTTCGCTCGATGCGTGAGCACAACCTGTTGTGTCAAGAGCCCCGAAGTCTTGCTGTAGAAAAATGCAAGATGCAAAGTGCAAATTGGGGGCCATTACCGGTCGATGACCGCGGCGCTAGAATTCGACGCTACTCATCCGCCGCACCTTGCGCTGCAGCAGCTTGGCCCGCGGCGATGGCTTCGGCGGGCGCAGGATTCGTCTCCTCTGCTGGAATCGGCTGTTCAGGCGGTGGCGTGAGCCAGCCTGCCGTCACTCCTTTCTTCAGTTCGCGCAGGTCGTATTCGTACCTTTCCTGCGCCGAATGCCAGTCGGGATAGATAAACGCACTCACATCCCGTTGGTCCCCGCAAAGGGCCATCGCAGCAACCTTCGCCATCATTTTCCTGTGATGGACGCAGACAACATTCGGCAAGCCTTTGTCGCGGACGCAATTGAAACGGCGGTCCCGTGCACGATCAGCCGCCGCGTCGGCCGCTTTACCTTGTGCTGATTTCACGGGGTTCCTCGCCTCCCAGCGGCAAAGCTCATCCTCGCACCGATCGAAGTAATCCGCGTCGACGATTACCAAATCCAAATCCGATTTGCGGCGGACGGCCATCCACAGCTTGGTATTCTTCGGAGCAATGCTGAAACCGATGTGAGCACTTCCGCGCACGTACAGGTTTTTGGTATGCACGCCGGTACGATCGGAGACGGCCTCCAAGAACTCGCAATAGCGCGAGTACTCGGCAAAAACAAAAGGCGTGCTCACCAATAGGTATCTCTGGAGCAGACGATCCGGGTTTTCAACCGCTGACTGGTAGATTTCCGGCGGCGTACAAAGGAGGCGCCCGTGGCCATCGAAATTCATTGTGGACGTGCTCCGGCTTCCTGGACCACCACGAGGGGCTGGTTATAGGTCCCATCGGAAAGGAACATCGGCTCATTGAAGCGGAGCCGGACTCGATTACGACAATGTGGACACCTGAAGACCGTTCCGCTCAAACGGATATAGTCCTGGCGGGAAATCTCGTGGTGGCAAACCGGGCATTCCGAAACGTCTCGAAAACCACAATTTGGGCACACCGGTGGCAGTGTCGGTCCCGCAATATTGCCACAGTTCTGGCACGCCTCACCCAGTCGTTCATTGACTTCCAAGACGTCGACAAGGTCCGCGAAGTCGTGCTCTTGAAGCACATGGTCAACCAGCGCGAGATCGTTTGTCAAGAATTCAAAATACGCGCGGCCCGATGAGTCCCGATGGGTTCCGTGGAGAGGGTTGTTCGGGTCGACCTCAAGGGGAGAGTGAGCCCAAAGTGCGGCACGCACCCGAGCCGCCACCCGAAGGTCGTCGGTCCGGTCCTCCCGGTCTTTCACAGTAACTCGTATCCGCATGATCGATCCTTTGCGTGATTAGCCTCGTATTGATTCTAGCATACGCGAGGAAACCGTCAAAGCCCGTAGCCCCCTCGAATCGCGCCACGAGGCATTCGCGGAACGTTTGCGGTGGCAATAAGCCAGGGAGCAGGAAGCACGGGCGTGCCATCGGCCGCGTGCGGCCAGCCGGCGGTTTTCGACCGGCAGATTACCGCTTTCGTGCCCCTTCGTGCCGAATTCGGCGTTCTAACGGAGGTGTGCATCGGCCTAATGCACGTCATAATTTCACTAATGTACCTCGGAATTTCACGTCCGCACGTTGCATCTTCATGTTGGCGAGTTGCATTCGCGCGTTTGCGGCGTGCACTCGCGCGTTTGCGGCGTGCATTCGCGCGTTTGCGGCGTGCATTCGCGCGTTTGCGACTTGCATTTGCGCCAGTACGACTGGCGGCCAGACGTTGCACAAGTTCTTTCGCGCGGTGCGCAGAGCATTCCAACTCGCGTCCTGGGGGCAACAGGGGCCGCCCGCGGCCGGACAAACAGCGAACCCTACGCCGCGAAAACGGCAACGCCAGTGCCCGGCGAAATAATTTCGGTTGTGTCAAGAATAAACTTGCACCTTGACGGTTTGTCCGATTGCAGGGACGGGCAACTCGCTGGCTTGTATAGCCACGCGCGTCGATCAATAGCTCGCTGTCGCGGCTCCCATCAGCGGCTATTGAAAGTTGATACCTGTCAATTCGCATTCTTCAACTTTCATTTTTCAATTTGCAATCCCGCCCCGCCTTCCCTCGATCCCTCTTCGCCTTCATCCCTTATCCTTTCCCCGATCTTCCTGCCAGTACATTCCGTCGTCATTCTGCGCCTATCGTCCTGCCATTTTCCTTTCTCCCTTGTTCCGTAGCGGGCACCTCGGACCCACAGATGGATAGGGATGCCGCGTGCTTGCCGTCGCTTGCGGCCCCCATAAAAGGCAGAGCGTTTCCCGATGAGCGATTTCAGCGAACAGTTGCGCGAAGACCTCGCTCGCAAAGAGGCCGCGGCACGTGCCGCCGCAGAAGTGCAAGCGACGGAAGGCGAGGCGGCGCGAAAACGGTCCGATGACAACGTGGACGGCGCGGCCGCAACGCTGGTCCGCAAGGTCTTCCAGCCGCTGCTGGAGGAGTTTAAGGAGGTCATGGAGTCGGAAGGCGTGCTCCACGACGGCCGCCTGCGGGAGGAGCGGCCCACCGCATTCCGCGCCGCGGCCGACAACCGCCGAAGGGGAAGAAAACCCCAAACCCCAAATCCCAAATCCGAAGTACCAAACAAATCATAAATTCGAAGACCCAATGACCGAAACTTGGGCCGTTTTGGATTTATCCTATAGAGTTTTTGAATTTGTTTGGGATTTCGGATTTGGGATTTCTCCCCTTTTATCCATATCCATATTCATATATCCATCCCTCTTATCCAATCGACCAAGTTAGCTCCGGTCCGAGCAGTGAGAGCCGAAGATGATTCATAAGATCATTGAAAAGCGACGCGTCATACGCCGGCATCGCGATTCTCCTCGACCGACAGCACGAAGTCCGCGGCCTGTTCGGGGTGAGCGCCTGGAAAACGAAGGGCGTCGGGGGCATTGGCGTGGCAAGGTCGGCCTGACCCCTCGATAGTGCTATGCACTTTGACCTCAGGTCAACCAGCATTTCCGACGCGGCGTTTCATCACTTCGACGACCTCTCCGTAAACCCCGCCCGCCACGTCATCCGGTGTAACGGCTCATTACCCTCCGGCAACAATCGGCACGCCGAGGCCATGCAGCCGCGCGGCCGCATGGTCGATCAACGCGGGGTCAGGCGGGGTAACGTTTTCGGCAAGATACGGTTTGCCAAGGCGTGAAAACTTATAGGCCCCCGTACGATGATAGGCGAGCAGATTGATTTGTTTGACTCCGGGCACCGAGGCGGCGAAGCGGACCGTGGCCTCCAGGTCGTCGTCCGCATCGTTCAAGCCCGGCACGAGCGGCACGCGAACCCAGACGTTGCCGTGCTTGCGGCCGAGAATCTTGAGATTGTCGAGGATCATGGCATTCGAGACTCCCGTGTACTGCCGATGGCGGGCGTCGTCGAGGATCTTGATGTCGTACAGGAACAGGTTCGTCCAACGGGCGGCGGCCAGCAGGGCATCCTGGCCGACGAAGCCCGTCGTGTCGACCGCCGTGTGGATCTCCCGGCGGCGGCAGGCCTGGAGCAGTTCCAGTAAGAATGGAGTTTGCGCGAACGGCTCGCCGCCGGAGAAAGTGGCGCCGCCGCCGGAGTCGTCGTAGAAGATCTGGTCTTTCTCGATCTCGCTCACGACTTCGGCGACGGTCATCCGCCGGCCGAGAAGCTGCCGGGCCTGCGTCGGGCAGGCCTCGACACACGCCCCGCAGCGAACGCAGGTCGGCGGCACGACTGGCCCAAGATCGTTTAACCGGGACGGGGCGCCCGCGCAGTGAGTCGCGGCGACTGCGGGCGCCGTCGCCGTTGGCTCCCCGTTAAACGAAGGCGGGACGGACCCGGAGGTCCATCCTACGGGACAGGCCGCGCGGCACCGGCCGCACGCCGTGCAACGGCCCTCGGCCACGAGGATTTCCGGATCGGGCCGTCGGCCTTCGGGATTGTGACACCACCAACAGTGCAGCGGGCAGCCTTTCATGAAGACGGTCGTACGGATGCCCGGCCCGTCATGGAGCGAGTATTTCTGGATGTTGAAGATGAGGCCGGACATGGGTTAAAGGGACGTTCGTGAGTTCGAATGGCTGCAGGCTGTAGGGTAGGACAAGTTGTAGGGTGGGCCGAGTGAAACGAGTCCCACCATTTTTCCGGCATTTTTCATGGTGGGACTCGTTTCACTCGGCCCACCCTACCTTGCATACTCCTCCGCCACCTCGCTGGCAATTTGGGCCCACTGCCAAAGCCGTTGCGGATCGCGGCGGACGGTGGAAATGTCCTTGAGGATCAACTCCACGTGGCAGCCGCGGGCCTTGTCGAGAAAATCGCGCAGCTCCTTCCGCGCCCGCTCCGGCTGCCAGGTGTCTTCGGCGACGATGGCCGGCGAGGGCTTGCGGCTCATCACGTAGTCGCGACCGACCTTCTCGACAATGCGGTCCGTGTTGCACCAGGGGCTGACCGAGAGCTTTCGCAAATTGGGAATCCGCCGCAGGATGTCGATCTTGCGGTCCAGCGGTTCGCAGCAACCGTAGTACGTCAGCCCCCAACGGGCCAGCCAGCGCAGATCGTGCCGGACGGCGAACTCCCAGTGCATCTGCGGCGAGACTTCCGCAAAGATCTGGGCGTTGGAACAGCCCCACATGTTGTACGGCCGGACGCAGGACGGGTCGTATTTCTCGCCCGGCAGTTGGCGGGTGTAGCCGTAGCCGCCGGAACCGATCCGCGTGTTGTTGCCATCGAGCGCCAGGAGGTTCATGGCCACGAACTGATCGAGCTCGACCATCCAGGCATCGACCATCCGCTCGACGCCGGCATGGACCAGTTCCGGCCGCTCGACCAGGTCGATCATGGCCTCCTCGATGCCCCACCAGCGAATCAGGTAATCCCAGGGAGTGAACCAGATGTGGGTTTGCCCCTGCTTGACGACGGGCAGGATGTCGCCGAAGACCCGGCACATGGCCTCGTAGCGGAAGTGCGTGGCGGCCTCGTCGTGGGTCACGCGGGGCATCTTGATCTTGTCCAGGTCGGCGTCGCCGCGGATCTGGATCTTGAAATGGCGCGAGACAATGTCACTGGCGCTATCGGTCCGCACCACGTCAACATCCTCGATGATGCCGAAATCGGTGCTATGCATTGCCAGCGGACAGGCCAACTCGGCGTTGACGATCATATCGCCCGGCATGTGTCGCCACTGGTAGATCGTGCGGCGTAGTTCGCGTTCCTGGTCCTGGGCCCAAGGGTGCTCGGTGACGAGGGTCAATTCGCCGTTGACGTCGATCTCGTGCCAACAGATTTCGTTGATCCAGACCATCGGCCGCACGGATTCCAGGTCGTTGAGCTTCTGCCAGAGCCGGGCCTTTTCCTGGTGAACGGGCAGGGCCGCGATTTCGGCCAGTTCGGCGGCCAGGCGGCGAAGCACGTCGACGTCGCGGGGCGCTAGCCTGATCTCCGCAGCGAGCGGGGGCGGCGCATAATGGCTAGGATCGTGCAACATGCCGAGGATCTTGGGAAGCAGGTGTATACGAGGAACGGGCTATCGGAAAAGTTACATTATAACAGAAAAACGCATGCGAGAAATCGCCGATTCGGCGGCACAAGCAAGTCAATTGAATGAACGTGCCGCGAACGGAATTTATTCCGTTGCCCTGTCTTTTCCAGAAGAACGGAGTGAATTCCGTTCTACGAAGGGGAGGATTGCGTCGCCGATGAGCCTGGCTGCCGCGCGGTGGCCCTCTTCCGTAAAATGGGACTCGTCGGCGAACATCGCCGAGCTGTCTCTGAATTCCCGGTAAACGTCGACGACCGGGACATTCTGCTCGCTGCCGACGGCCAGCGTCGCGGCCACGTAGTCCGGTGCGTAGGTCTTCCAGTCCGCTGGGTCGGACGAATCGCCGACGTAGGGACGGGTAAGGAGGATGCAGCCCACGCCTGCCTGGCGACACCTGCGGATGATACGTTCGAGATTCTTGCGGTATTGGTCCAGGGGCACGCGGAAGGTCGAGTTTTCCGGACCGGTGGAGCTTGCCCCGCCGAGGCGGTCGCGCGTAGCCTTGAGGAGTTGCACGGTACGGAGGTTCGCCAGCGGCGAGCGGCGGCACAAGCGAGTCAATTGCATGAACGTGCCGCCGATCGCCGTATTGAACTGGTCGTCGGGCACTGCCACCCGCCGCGTATCATTGCTGCCGTAGCTCACCAACACGATGTCCGGCTGGTAGGCGAGAAACCGTTCCAGCATTACAACACCCTGGAACGACGAATATCCCCACACGCCGGCATTGATCACGGTGACTTGCTTCTTGGTCGCGGCGGCGAGCAACGGCTGTACGTACTCCGGCCAGTTGGCGCCGTGATAGTTCGGGGGATTGCCGGGGATCCAACCGAGTGTATTCGAGTCGCCAAGGGCGACGACGCGGAACTCGCCGGGCTGTTTCTCCAGCGGCAATTCCGGGCCCCGAAACCCGTGCGAATTAAACAGGGAAACGCTCGGTTTTGGACGCCAGATCAGTTCGGGGTCGGCGATGAAACACGTGTCCTCGAAAGCGTGCTTCAATCGCCAGTCCTGGCTTCCGTCACCGACGCGAATGGCGAAGGGCACATAGTGGTAGCCGATGGCGCATAAGATCCCCTCGCAGGCCAGCAGCGCGAGCAAGAGAGCCGCCAGGCAGAGTACCACGCGTTTGAAGTAGTATTGCAACCGTTTCATGGCTTGGGCCTCGCGAGGCTGCCGCGAAACCATCATTATAGCGGAAAAAAAGCGCGGGATCGGATCCAGGGTGCGCGCACGCGGTGCCCCGTCCCTGGTCCCACCCCTACAAGCGGTTTGTCGATTTAGTCCCGCCCCCGCTGGGCCGGGCACCATGTACTCATGGTCGCCAGCAGAGCGGAGGATTGGCCACTAGCAACGCCGCCGCGCCCACCCTTTTCGCCGTTTTTTCTCGTGTTTCCACCGCCCGGCCCGCCGGGCCGGGCGGTGGAAACACGAGAAAAAACGGCGAGCACCGATTGAAGGCTGGCCATTAGTGGTCAATCCTTCGCTCCGCTGGGGCAGGCCCAGCGGGGGCGGGAGGGCAGTCTTCGACGAAATCGACAGACCGCAACGCCGGCGGTCGAAATATGGAAAATCATTGACAAGACAATCTCGGGCTAGTAAAATCCGAGGATTCCCCCAACGTGACTTGAATTCCTCGCAACCCAGTTTGCCGAGGTTGCCGAGTCCCGCCCCCGCCGCCCGCCTTGACTGTGCCGGCCTTGGTTGGGCCCGAACCGTTCGGGTCGCATCAGGCCGTTGCACGGCCCCCGCCGCGAAACAATGATTACAGGGGCCGCCCGCCATGATCTCTGCCAGGTTCCATCCGCCCCCCGTCCCCTTTTGCCATCTAAGGCAGGGCGGGAGGTGCGCAACGATTTGTGCCGTGCTGCTGATATGCGCGTCCGGTCACCTCGCGCGGGGCGATAGTGCCTGGGAAATTACCCCGCAGAGCCGCAAGGCCCTCGATCGCGGTCTGCAATGGTTGCAGCGCAATCAGGGGCCGGAGGGCAACTGGACGACCAATAATCTCGGCCTGGTGAGCATGGGCCTGCTGGCCTTCCTGGCGGACGGGCACGCCCCCGGCCGCGGCCGCTATGGCGCAGCGGAGAAGAATGCCTTGGACTATGTCCTTCGCAATGCCAAGCCGTCCGGGCTCTTGAATATCGCCGGCAAGCATCACGACATGTACAACCACGGCCTGTCGACTTTCGTGCTCGGCCAGGCCTATGGCATGACCAGCGACCCCCGGGTGGGGCCGGCGTTGGACCGCGCCCTGAAGGTGATCGACCAGTGCCAGTGCCAGGACGGCGGCTGGCGATACGAGGCCCGCTCGCGCGGAAGCCGGCCACGACCTCAGCCTGGCGGTCATGCAGGCCAAGGCCCTGCGGAGCGCGGTCGATAGCGGTTTTGAAGTCCGGCCGTCGGTGATCGAGCGGGCCATCCGCGACGTCCGCGAGCATTACCTGCCGCAAGGCTGCCCGCGCGAAGCGTCGGAAGAAGAGCAGCAGAAGCACCCGGGCCGATTCACCTACAACAAGGGCGGCGGCCAGGAGACGCTGGCCATGGCGGCGGCCGGCGTGGTTTGCCTGCAGGAGTTCGCCCAGTACGACGACTGGCGGATTCCGAAGAACATCGAGATCATTGAACAGGCGGTGCGCGAGATGGCAAAAAGGGAATCGCAACGATCCTCCCTTCGTCAATTCCCACTCCGCCTACACCACCTATTACGTCGCCCAGGCCTTGTACCAGGTGGGCGGAGAGCCCTGGAAGCGGTGCTATCCGCTGCTTCGCGACCGCCTGGTTTCCAGCCAGATGCACGAGAGCAATCCCGAGAACGACGGCGGCTGGCGGGCTTCCGGCGACGTCGGCGGCAAAGCCGGGAATGCTCTACCAGACGGCCGTCGCCTGTTTTGTGCTGGCGATACCGAATCGTTATCTACCGATCCTCCAAGAAGGAAAGATCGATAGCTTGCGGAAACAGTTTGAAAAGAAATAAACGTTGCCGACCTTTCTTTATCCTTGGCTTGCAGTTGCCGGCGCGGCGGCCGCCGCGGTGCCGGTGATCGTGCATCTGCTCAATCGCCGGCGGTTCCATGTCGTGCAGTGGGCGGCCATGGACTTCCTCCGCGAGGCCCTGACGCGGAGCCGGCGAATGATGGAACTCCGCGATCTGCTGCTCTTGCTGCTCCGCGTGGCTTGCCTGCTGGTCTTCGGCATGGCGCTGGCCCGGCCTTATTGGAACCGTTTCTCCCAGGCGGCGGTCGATCCCAATCAGCCCGTGCATGCCGTGGTGCTGGTCGACAACAGCCTGAGCATGAGCTACCAGAAGGCCGGCGGCATCCTGCTGGACGACGCCAAGGCGAAGGCCAAGGAGTTGATCGAGGGCCTGCCCGGCGGCAGCGTGATCTCCGTGCTGCCGACCTGCGGTTCCGGCGACGAACCGGCGTGAACTACGAAGCCTACGCCCGGCGCGAAGACGCCCTGGAGGCCCTGGCCGCGATCCGGCCGGTCGATTGCGCGGCCCGGCCGGGCCCGGTGATCGATCGGGCCTTGGAGGCCTGCCGCCGCACGACGAGCATGGCCGGCCGGCGGATCTTCCTGGTCACCGACCAGCAGGTGGCCAATTGGTCGGCCGATGCCGAGCGGGAACACCTCAAGCAGTTGCCTTGCCCGATGCAAGTCGTGCAGGTGGCGCCCGACCAGATCGAGAACGTCTGGGTGCAACGACGTGCAACTTCGCGAGGGCGTGGCCAACACCCAATGTCCGGCGGTGTTCATCGCCACGATCGGCTACCAGGGCGGCGAGCCGCGCAAGGGCATTCCCGTGGTGCTCAAGGTCGACGGCAAGCAGGTCGCCTCGCAAACTCATCGATTTGCAGCCGGGGCAGATGCGCGAGGTCGTCTTTCCGGAGTACGAGTTCAGCAGGGTGGGCCTTAGCCCACCGTCAGGCGAAGGCGGGCTAAAGCCCGCCCTACAGCTCCCGCTATGCCACGGTCGAGGTCTCGATTGCGAACGAGAATTTCCCTTTCGACCGCCTGCCGGACGACAATCGGCGGGCGATCGTGGTGCCGGTCGCCGACTCGCTTCCGGTGGTCTTCGTCGATTCCTTGGGGACTCACGAAGACGCGAAGAAGAAGATTTTCGGCGACACCTGGTGGCTGCGGCGCTGGCTGGCCCCGCAGTCGGGCCGGCCGGGCCAGGACCGGCCGCTGGTCCAGGTCCGGCACCTCACGATCGATCAACTCACCCGCAAGGCGCTGGCCGACGCCCGGCTGGTGGTCATCGCCGGTGTTTCGCGCCCATCGCCCGAGGAAGTGTCGCTCTTGAAGCAATACGTGGAACAGGGAGGAAACCTGCTCCTGGCGGCCGGCGGGAATTTCGATCCGGCCGCTTGGACGGAAGCGGCCTGGCAGGACGGCCTGGGAATTCTGCCCGCCCCGTTGGCGCCGACGGCCCAGGGCTATGTCCGCGAAGATCGTCGTTGGGCGACCTCCAAGACCGCGCCGCTGACGCTCGAGTTTGCCAGCCTTGCCACATCACTATTTTCGGCCGGAGGGAGTCAGCGACGACTACCTGCGCGATGCCTTGGGACCGCCGACGTTCTTCCAGAAGATCGTCGTGGCCCAGTGCGACAAGGCCGTGCAGGATCGCGTGGCCGAGGCGGCTGCCAAGTACTTCGGCAGTCAGCGCAAGGAATTGGCCGACATCGACGTCAACTGGCCGCGTTGGAAACTGCGGCCAGCGCGGGCAATTCGCAAGCGAAGATCGCCGATCTGCACCAGGAGCGGGAGAAGATTCAACCCTCGTGGCTGACCTGGAAGAAGGCCTGGAGGAAGAGGGCGACGAGCCGGACAATTGCCGGTCGACGACCTGGCCCAGCGGGCCCGGCCCGCAGGTCCTGGCCCGCTACAACAACGACCTGCCGATGCTCGTGCGGCGGCAGTGGGGGCAAGGACAGGTCCTCTTCCTGACGACGAGCCTTTCCCCCGAGTGGACGACGCTGCACGATCTGCCGCAGTCGGCCTGGCTGATGGACCACATCGCCCGCTGCGTGTTGTCCGAGACGCTGACCGCATGGAACGTCAGCAGCGAGAAAGGGCTGGTCCTGCCGGTCGCCATGGGCGAGCGCGGGGCCCGCTTCACGCTGGTCGATCCCGACGGGCAAGCAGCAGAGCCTGAGCGTCGACGCCCTGGGCGGCGACCGCTACGGCATCGGCCTGAATGATCTGACGCGGCGGGGCATCTATCGTGTGAAGGCCAATGTACCGGCACACGCCGTGTACCGGACGCATCGCCGGCGACGGGGCTTGCTTTGGGAAATTCCCTTGGCCGTGAACGGGCCGGCCGAGGAGTCGCAACTTGTTCCCGCGCAGAAAAGCCAGGCAGGGGTCAAGAGCTTTGTCGATGCCTCGGCCCAGGCTTATTCCGCTTCTCCCATGCAGCTTGAAGGCGTCGATCTGTGGAAGTGGCTCGTCGGCCTGATGCTCGTCCTCTTGCTGGCCGAGTTCCTGCTTGGCGGCCCGATCGACTTCGCGCGGGGAGGCCGCCGCATGAACTTGCAGCAGACGATCTATGAGTGGCTGGGACGCATGCTCGGCTTGGAGCAGGTGCAGAGCGTGGCCGACTTCAAGTTCAGCTTTGCGGCCGCCTGGGCGCAGCGGGCGCCGATGCTGCTGCTGTTCGGCTTCGTGGGCCTGGTGGCCGCGGCGGCCGTGTTCTACTTCCGCCACCAGCCCAACCGGCATCGCCGCTGGCGGGTCGTGCTGTTCGTGATTCGGGCCGCCGTGCTTTGCCAGGTGCTGTTGTTGCTGGCCGAGCCGATTCTCACGCTCACGATCCAAAGCCGCAAGCGTCCCGCCCTGTGGCTGCTGTTCGACGGCACCGACAGCATGAACATCGCCGACGACCTGCCGCCCGAGGTGCGGGCGGCGACCGACAAGGCGGTCGGCATCGACGAAGCAAAAACCGATACCAGTTCCGGGGCCAAGAGTCCGGGTGAAGCGGGTGCGTCGTCCACCGGGCAGCGGCCCAGCCGCATCGAATACCTGCGGGCCTTGGTGCAGAAGAAGGACCAGAACCTGCTGGAACAGCTCGGCAAGCAGTTCCGCCTGCAGGCGTTCCTCTTCGAATCGACGCAGAGCGTCCGCTCGCTCGAACTGGGCCGCGGCCTCGGACCGATCGACGGCAAGCACGTCGCCGAGCAACTCACGGCCAACGGCCAGGTGACCGACCTCGGCGGGGCCATCACCGATCTGGCCCACCGCAATCCGTCCAGCAGCCTGGCCGGACTGATCGTGTTCAGCGACTTCAACAAGACCACCGGTCCCGATCCGGCCAAGGCGGCCCAGCAATTCGGCGCGAAGATCTATACGGTCGGCGTCGGGGCCACGCGGGCCGTCGATCTGGCCGCCAAGATCGTCGCCGTTCCCTACGGCGAAGACGAAGGACGAAGTGCCGATCACCGTCGTCTTGCAGCCCACCGGACTCGAAGGCCAAACCACGCACGTCCGCCTGTATGCCGAACCGCTGGGCGGCGGCAGCGGCAGCCGCACGCTGATCGGCGAAAAGGAGTCGCCGCAACTGTCGGGCTCGACGCAGACGGTGGAGTTCATCTACAAGCCGGAGCAGCCGGGGCGCGTCCATCTCGTGGCCGAAGTGGACCGCCTGCCCGGCGAAGTCAATCGGGAAAAGAACCTTGCCCACGGCGAGATCAGCGTCCTCGACGATTACCTGCGGCTGATGTTCGTCGAGTACGAGCCGACCTGGGAATGGCGCTTCATCAAAGAGGTGTTCCATCGCGATCCCGTTGGTGGGCATGAAGGGGTTCCGCACGTTCCTTTACTCCTCGGATCCCCAGGTGCGGCAGCAAAATGAATTGTTCCTGGCGAGCATGACTCCGCCGCGGGAGGAGTTCTTCAAGAACGACCTGATCTTCCTGGGCGACATGCCGTCCGGCCCGCCCACACCGGCCCTGAGCGATCGCTTCTGCAAGCTGGTCAAGGAGTTCGTCGGCGACATGGGCGGCGGACTGGTCGATTCTCTGCGGTCCCCGCTTCGGTCCGCAACAATTGGCCAAGACGCCGCTGGCCGACCTGCTGCCGGTCACGGTCGATCCGACGGCGCGGGTCCGCGACCAGGAGCCGTTCATGACTGCAACTTACGCCCCAGGCCGCGGGTTTCCCCTTCATGCAATTGGGCGCGGCCGCGTCGCTGCCGGAGATGCAGAAGGCTTGGGACAATCTGGGGCCGTTGCCCTGGTATCAGCCGGTGGAAGGCATTCATGCCGTCGGCCACCGTGCTGGCCGAGCATCCCACGGCGACTGTGCGCGGCAGGACGGCAAGAAGCAGCCGTTGATCGCCATTCGCCAGTATGGCCGCGGCGAGGTCGTCTATCTCGGCTTCAATGAAACATGGCGATTGCGGCGGGCCCATGGCGAAGAACTCTTCCGCCGGTTCTGGAAAGAGGTCATGTGGCGGCTGGCGCTGAACCATGCCCTGGGGGCGAACAAGCGTTTCGTCGTCCAAACCGATCAACCGCGTTACCAGGTCGATCAGACCGTGACGGTGACCGTCAAGGCCGGCAATGCCCAATACAAGGCCCTTTCCGAGAGCGAGGTGCCCGGCGGCAAGCTCAGCGGCCAGTGGATGCTTCCGGCCGTCGGGGCGCAGAAACCGGTCGTGCAGCCGCTCAGCCTGACCCAGGTCCAGCCGGGCTGTTCGCGACCCGATTTCGTCGTCACCGCGCCGGGCGAGCATCGCGTCCGCGTGACCGATCCGATCACGCAGAAGCCGAGTCGATGGTGGACCTTCACGGCCTTCAGCACGTCGGTCGAGCGGCAAAGCCCGATCCGCAACTAGGCCTTGCAAGAGGCGATCGCCGCGGAGAGCGGCGGGCGAAGCTGCGACCTGAAGGACGTGCAGATCGCTCCTGAAGCAGATTCAGCCCGCGCTCCGCACCGAGACGAGCGTGGAGGTGGTGTCGTTGGTCAACACCTGGGCCTGTTTCCTGGTGATCGCCGGGCTGTTGCTGGGCGAATGGCTCTTGCGGAAGAGGATTGGCTTGCCATGAAACAACCCCAGCATCTGCGACCGCTGCACAAACGGCTTGCCCGGCTTCGCCGCCGCCGGCGGCGGTTCCGTTGGGCCACGGCGGCCAGCGCCGTGGCGATCGCCGCGCTGTGGGCCTTGGCGGGCGTGTTCGCCCTGGACTGGTACTTCCAGCGCAACGTGGATCTCTGGCAGCGGATGTTGCTGCTGGTGTTGGCCGTCGGCCGCGCGTCGATTTGGGCCTTCGCCCGTTTCGCCTTGCCCTGGCTGGGGAAGCGCGAAGACGAAACGGACATGGCCCTCTTGGTCCAGCGGCAAGCGGGCATCGACAGCGACCTGGTGGCCGCCCTGCAATTCGAATCGGCCGATGCCGCGGGCTGGGGCTCGACGCAGTTGGAAACGGCCGTGATCGACCGCGTGGCCGCCAAGCAGCAGAATCTCGACGTGATGGCCGCCATGCCGCGTCAGCCGCTCGCCCGGCGGCTGAAGGTGCTGATCGCCACCGCGGCCCTCTGGGCCCTGCTGGGTCTCC
Organism: uncultured Planctomycetia bacterium; assembly: GCA_963779975.1. Lineage (GTDB taxonomy): Bacteria > Planctomycetota > Planctomycetia > Pirellulales > Thermoguttaceae > JANXQG01. The sequence goes on from CAWAAL010000003.1 coordinate 97,569, forward strand.
TCGCGCCGGAGTACGTGCAGGTCTTCTTCCAGCGACTGGCCTTTGGTTCGCAGCACTATCCCTCGCGGACCAGGTGGTCGCGGTCACGGTCAACGGCAAGCCCGTCGATTTCTCGCAGCATAGCAAGGTGGCCATTCACGTGCCGTGTGGTCAGGCGGTGTCGTTTTGAAGTCACGGCCGCCGGATTGGCAGCCCGCTCGCGGCCGCGTGGAGCTTTCCACGGCCGACCATGGGTCCATGGTGCCCGCGCGGCCCCCTGTACTCGGGTCGGCGGCAAACGTGGAACTGTTGCCCGACGGCACTGATGACGCTTCGCAGGCCGTGTACCGCGGCGAATATGCCCGGCTTACCCAGTCGGCCCGCTACCAGATCTATCTGGGCGACGCCTGGACCGATCCACTCTCGCTCAGTGTGACGCCGCTGCCGGTCGTCGAGATCGAAGCGGAGGTCGTGCCGCCGGCTTATGCGCGGCAGTCGGCCGATGATTTGCAAAAGAAACTGCCCCGCGGCATGCGGCAGTTTTACCGTGCTGGCCGGCTCGGAGGTCCGCTTGCAGCTCGATAGCGATCGAACGATCGCGGCCGGCGAAGTGACGATCGCCGGGCAGCCTTACGCGCTGAAACGTGCGGATGCCCCCGCCAACGGCAGAGAAGTTTGGACCTTGGCCACCAGCGGCACGCCGCTGGCCTCTGTTGCCGACAAGCTCTCGTATTCGATCCAGGTCCACGATGCCGAAGGCCAAACCCTGGAGCGGCCGCTGGAAGGTTCCATCGGCATCGAGCCCGACCTGCCGCCGGGCATCATGGTCAGTACGAAAACTCCGATCGTCTTGCCGACCGGTTCGCCCAACATCCACTACGAAGCGGCCGACGATCACGCCCTGGGCCGCATCTGGCTCACCTGGGAAGCAACCGCAGATGACGCTTCCCCGGCGGCCGAGAGTCGCGAGGGGGGTGCTCATCAGCAGTCCGACGGCACTTCCCGGCGACGGAGCGTCGCGAGGGCCAGATCGAGGTCTGGTCTCCCGCCACGCCCAAGTCCCTGCCCCGGACCCTGGCGGGCGATTATCCGCTGCCCCTGCAGTCGCTTCCCTTGAAACCGGGTGATACACTGAAAGTGATATTCCACGTCAGCGACTACCGCGGACCGGCCGCAGCCGCGACGGTGGACGCCGATCCGCCGTTGGTCTTTCAAGTGACCGACTTGCACGGATTCGAGGCGAGCATGTATGAGGCCGATCAGAAATCGGCCGGCGTGTTGGAAGACATCCGTAGAAAACACTCCGGTCTTGGAGAAAAGCAATGAGAATCTCGTTAGCGGCTTGGATTGCCCGATTGCTGATGAGCACGCGCATCGCGCCGCTCACCGTGCTCACGGTCCTCATCAGCAGCATGGGAATCGTCGTCGGACTCCACGCACCCCTGGCGGCGCAGACGCCGCAAACCGTCTCGTCCCAGCGGTTGCAACAACAGAAACAGGTTCAGCAGCAGGCCAGCGACATCGCCCGGCAGCTTGTGGGCGAAGTGCTCGACGTGCAGCTCCAGCAGTTTCGCGACAACAACCTCACGTCGCATCCCTGGTACGGCGAAATCCGGTCCATGCGCGATCATCTCGACGAGATGGTCAAGAAGCAGATGAAGGACGTCGTCGACATCCTGGACAAGGCCGACCTGAACGATGACGCCCAACGCGTCCATGCCTTTCAAGCCGCCCGCAACAAGAGCCGGGAAATCCTCGTGCGGATCCAGGTCGAGCAGCAGATCCTGCTGCGGCGGCTGAAGATCGCCGAGTTGGCCCGCCAGATCCGGCAGCTCATCGAGCATCAAACGAAAGTCCACAAGGATACGGAGGCCCTGCCCGGCGAGCCGGCCGAACGCCGCCAGGAGTTGAACCTGGCCGCCCTGGAAGACCAGCGCGACGTGACCGCCAGCTTCGGCCAGTTCAAACAGAGTCTACGGGAGACAAGCCACTTCTCCGGCGAAGTGGGCCAGGAAGCCGCCGAGGCCATGCAGATGGTGGAAAAACTGGCAGATCGACGGCCTGCTGGCCAAGTCCGAGAAGGGCCTTCACGACGGCGACTTCACTGCTGCGGCCGGTAACCAGGCGGAGATCATCGCCGCCTTGGAGGCCCTCCTGGAGAAGATCCGCCAACTGCAGAAAACGATGGACGCCAACTCCTTGGAACAGAAGATTGCCGAGGCCCTGAAGAAGCAGGAGGAGATCCGCGAGGAAAGCGAAAAGAAACCGCTGGAACCCGAGGTCGCCGACAAGCTGGCCGCGAAGCAAGACGAATTGGCCAAGAAGATCGACGAGCTCAGCACGGCGGCCAAGCCGGATGTTCGGGCCGCGCTGGAACAGGCCAAGCACGAGGCCCAGGAGGCGGCCGACAGTCTCCTCGAGCAGAAGCAGCCCGAGGCCTTGGCCCATGAGGACAAAGCCGCCTTGGATCTCAAGGCGGCGGCCCACGAGGCCGAGAAATCCCAGCCGGCCAGCGAGGCCAAGAAACCCGAAACGGCCGAAGATGCCAAGCGTCAGGAATTGGAAAACAAGGTGGACCAATTGGCCTCTGCGGCCGAGAAACTGGAAAAGGCCGCCGAAGCCGAGCGGCAGATCGCCAAGGATGCCGATCAGGCCGCCGCGAAGGAAGGGCTGAAGTCGGAGCAGGCCGCGGGCCTTGAGAAGAAGAACGAGGAGGCCACCGAGAACGCCAAGAGCGCACAGAAGGACGTGGCAGACTCCGTGCCGAAAGCCGACGAAGAAGTGAAGAAGGCCCTGGAGGAAATGAAGCAAGCCTCCCACGATCTCAACAAGGCCGAGCAGGCGAAGCCCAGCGACGCCGCGAAGAGCGACGCTGCCAACAAGTCTAGTGATCAAGCCAAGGCAGAGGACGCGCAGAAAGCCGATGCGGGGCAGAAGACGCCGGATGCGCAGCAGGCCGCAGATCAGCCCAAGACCAACGACGCCGCCAAGCCGGGCGATCAAGCTAAGGCGGACAGCGCGCCGAAGTCCGATGCGGTTCAAGCCGAGCAGGCCAAGGAGGCCAAGGCCGCGGCAGAAGACACTGGCAAGCACGCCGACGAAGCGGCCAAGGAGCTTGCCAAGGCCGCGGAAGAAGTCCGCAAGGAAGCGCAGAAGGCCGCCGACGAATTGGCAAAGCAAAGCCAGACGGAGAGCGACAAACTTGCCGAACTCCAGAAAAAAGTCGACAACGAGCTTGCCAAGGCAATGGACCCGACGACGGATCGCCTCAATGCCCTGGCCCAAGCGCAGAAGAAAGTGGACGAGGCATTGCAGCATCAGGCCCAGGCCGACCAGGCCGCGGAAAAGGCCCAGACCGCCGATAAATCCAACGCCGATCAGTCCGATAAACCAGCCGCTGACAAGCCAGCCGAGGACAAGCCGGCCGCTGACAAGCCTAACGGTGATAAGCCAGCCGCTGACAAGCCAGCCGCTGACAAGCCCAACGCTGACAAGCCCAACGCTGACAAGCCCAACGGTGATAAGCCAGCCGAAGACAAGAACGATCCGCAGTCGCAGGTGAGCGAGGCGAGCAAGCAGGCGGCCGATCTGGCCCAGGCGGGTGCGCCGAAGGCCGCGGAAACCTTGGACAAGGCCGCGGCCCTCTCCGATCAGGCCAAGCAGGACGCGTCGCAAGGCACGCCGCAAAAGGCGGCGGCAGACCGCAAGGCCACCAAGCAAGCGCTCGAAGAGGCGAAAAAGGAGTTGGGCGACGCCATGAAGCAACTCGCTTCCGAGGCATCCAAGCAATTGGGCAACGAAGCCAAGGAGTCCGGCGAATTGGCCGCCGAGGCCAAGCCCTTGGATGCCGAAGCCGCGAAGGACCTGGGCGCTGCCCAGCAAGAGGCCCAGCAGGCCGCGGGCAACCCCTCCGAGCCGCCGGCCGATATGCAGGCCGCCCAGAACGGCGTGCGTCAAGACCTTGCCCAGGCCTCGGCCGAACTGGCCGCCCGCCAGCAGCAGATCGCCGCCGAATTGGCCCAAGCCCAGGCCGAGGCCCAGGGCAACCCGGAAACGGGCCAAGAGCCCGGTCAGAAATCCGGCCAGGACGCCCAGGGCAAAGGGCCAGGTTTCCCTTGGCCACCGCTCGTCCGCAAGGGGCCAAGAAGATGGGCGCCGGCGGGCCTGCTTCGCCCGACAACAAAGAGGCCGATCGGCAGGACCTCCGCAAGGAGCCGTGGTTCGCCAACCTGCCTCCCGAGGCCCGCGACACCATGCGCAGCAATGCCCAACGCCGTCCTCCTCCCGGATACGAACGGCGGACCCAAGAGTATTTTGAGAACCTCGACAAATGAAGAAAGGGAGAAGGGGAGCCCTTTCCCCCTTCCCCCTTCCTCCTTCACCCTTTCTTCCACCCTGCCCCAACCCCACCAAGAACCGACCCACCATGACAAGTGAAAATCTGAACGTAACGCCCGACGACCTGGCCGCCGTCGCAGCGCTGCAAAGAGGCCTACGACCGCATCCGCAAGGAATTGGCGGAAGTGATCGTCGGCCAGAGCGACGTCATCGAGCAAGTCCTGATCGCCATCTTCGCCCGCGGCCACGCCCTGTTGGAAGGCGTGCCGGGCCTGGCCAAGACGCTGCTGGTCAGCTCGCTGGCCGAGGCCACGCACCTGGGCTTCAAGCGCATCCAGTTCACGCCCGACCTGATGCCCAGCGACGTCACCGGCACGCAGATCATTCAAGAGGACCCGGAGACGCGGCGGCGGCAGTACCAGTTCCTTCCCGGTCCGCTGTTCGCCAACATGATCCTGGCCGACGAAATCAACCGCACGCCGCCGAAGACCCAGGCCGCCATGCTCGAGGCGATGCAGGAGCGGCAGATCAGTTCCGGCGGGCAGGTCCACCAACTGCCCGACCCGTTCTTCGTCCTGGCCACGCAGAATCCGCTGGAGCAGGAAGGCACCTATCCGCTGCCCGAGGCCCAGTTGGACCGTTTCCTCCTCTATATCAAGGTCGGCTATCCCAGCCCGGCCGAGGAATGGGACATCGCCCGGCGGGTCACCACCGGCAAGCAGGGCAAGATCACGCCCTCGCTTGAGCGGCGAGGACATCGTCCAGCTTCAGCAACTGGTTCGCCGCGTGCCGGTGAGCGACCAGGTGTTGGGCTATGCCTGGGCCCTGGTCCGCGCCACGCGTCCCGGCACGCCCGAGGCCGCCGACTTCGTCGACAAGTGGGTCGCCTGGGGCGCCGGTCCCCGCGGCCTGCTGACGCTGATCACCTGTGCCAAGGCCCGGGCGATCCTCCACGGCCGGTACCACGCCACGGTGGGCGACGTGCAGTGGCTGGTCAAGCCCGCCTTGCGGCATCGCATTGCCGGCAACTACGCCGCCCAGGCCAGCAATCTCGACGGCGACCGGCTGATCGACATCCTCATGGAAAGCGTGCCGGCCGATAAGAAGTACGAAAACCAGCGGCGACCCGACTCGAAGCAGTGAGGTAGTAAGGTGGGCCGAGGCAGTAGGGTGGTGTCGCGCAGCGAAGACCCACCAAAATCGTCGGAAAATGGTGGGCTTCGCTGCGCTCGACGCCACCCTACAATTACTCGAAGCAGTTATCTAACATGGCACGCTCCGTTCTTTCCCGCTACCTCAATCCCGACGTGCTCAACCGGCTGGCCGGGCGGCGGATCGATCCCCGCGGCCTGGTGCTGGGCAATCTGGCCGGATCGCACAAGTCGCCCCTGTCGGGCTTCGCCGTCGAGTTTGCCGGCCACCGCGAGTATGCCTGGGGCGACGATCCCAAGCACATCGACTGGCGGCTCTACTTCACGCGCGATTTGTTGTTCGTCAAGCAATACGAGATGGAGACGAACTTCGTCTGCCATTGCATGCTCGACGCCAGCGCCTCGATGCGTTACGGCGAGGGCCCGCAGCAGAAGCTGGCCTACGCCGCGCAGATGGTCGCCGCCCTGGGCCATGCGATCGTCCACCAGGGCGACAAGATCTCGCTGGCCGCGTTCGACGAGAAGGTGCTGGGCGCGGTGCCGCCCAACAACTCGATGGCCCAGATCATCCGCATGGCCGAGTTGCTCGACGGGCTCACGCCGGTCGGCAAGACGCAGATGGCCGCCTGCCTGAGCGAACTGTGCGGCCGCACGAAGCGGCGGGAGATCGTGATGATCTTCAGCGATTTCTTCACCGATCTGGCCGCCTTGGAGCCCGCCTTGCAGCAGATGCGCTATCGCCTGCACGAGGTCGTGCTGTTCCAGGTCATGCACCACGACGAGCTGGCCTTCGAGTTCGATCGCATGACCAAGTTCGTCGGCCTGGAGATTCCCGAGGAACTCCTGGCCAACCCCGAGGCCATTCGCCGCAACTATCTGAAGGCGGTGGAAAGTTTCAACGGCCGCCTGGAAGAGATGTGCGAGCGGAACCGGATCGAGCGCGTGCTGGTCGATACGAGCCGCGACATGGCCGAGGTGCTGATCGATTATCTCAACCACCGCAGCCGGCTGCACAGAAGACGATGAGTAAGCGCTGTGTAACTTGTGTTTTCCCAACTCCTTTGCTTGCCGCAATCGCTCTCTGTCTCGCCGCCTGCGGCCTGTCGGCCGCTGAAACGGACGAGCCGCTGCCCAGTTTCGAAGAGACGTGCTTCCAGGCCCGCCCCGCTGCCAGCTTTCTTCCGATGGCCGATGCCCAACGCATGCTGGAAGGCGTGGGAGCAGAAAGCCGCCTATTCCAAGGGCGACCGTGAAAAGGTGCGCGCTGAGGGGCCTGTTCCGCGTCCGCGATTGGACGCCCGAAAGCGTCGTGCGAATCTCGCTGCTAGGCCGAGCCGTCAACCATCTGCGGATCCACGTCTGGGGCGAGGGGCACGGCGTTTCGCTGTTCCTCGCCTCACCCGGGCGCCGCCTACCGCATCACGCAGGAGCCCGGCGAACACACGTCGAAGCATGAGGCCCTATCGGCCCTTTCCACGCTCGTGGCGACCGATGATCGTCGTGGTATGCGGCTGCCGTCCGCCGCGTACCAGATCCGCTGCCAGGACGGGGCCGTCGTAGTGACCACGGGCAATGTCCGCGTGATGACCGTTCCCCTGGAAAGCCCGGCAAAAGCCTGCTACGTCGAAGTGCCGTACGAGCGTGACGCTGCAGGATCTGGCCCTCTTGCGCAGCGGCCCGGTGCCGGAGGAAATCTCGCCTGCCCATCGCATCGTGCTGGACGGCAAGCAACCGTCGCAGCTTCCTTGGAAGGAGACTTTGCCGGCGGGCGCTCGCTTTCAGAAACTGGCTGACGGTTGTGTCGAGCTGGCGACGGAGAATACCGCTGAGATAGCGATGGCGAGCGTGGCCACCGCCGGGCCGGGCCTGTACGAGGTCGTCGCTCAAGTGGACGACGCGACCCCCGGAACCGGCATTGCCTTGCTCAATGCCAAAGGCGAACCGCTGGACGGCATCGAATTCGGCCGGCACGGCAAGACGAAACTCGCCTTCGGCTTCGGCAATCCGCGCGAGCAGCCTTCGCTGGGCAACCTGGATTTCGACAATCGCCCCGTGCCGCTGGCCGGGCCGCGGCAATGGCTGCGGCTGGTCCTGGCCGGCGGATCGTCGAAATGCTGGGTCAGCGGCGACGGCGTGCATTGGGGCCGCGCGCTGGACGGCCGCGACCGATCCAGTTCTTGGCAAACCATCGCGCTTTATGCCCGCGAGGCCGGCGATCGCAAGAAGCCCGGGACCATGTACCGATGGTCGACGCGAGCCGCCACATCCGCTTGCGGAGCTTGCAGGTCCGCGAACTCAGCGGGCTCACCACGGCCGCCGCTGCGGATCTGCTTGCCAAGGCGGCTGCGGCCGGCGTCGCCATGAAGACCGACCAGGGCGAATCGCCCCAGGCCTGGACGCAGCGCATCGCCGGCCTGGCCCCCGAGGGCGCATCGCCCGCGGCCTGGCGCTACGCCTGCACGCTCCAGGCGCTGGCCGTTCCCGTGCAAATCGACGCTGCCGAGTGGCTGCTGCAACGTGCCGTGCGCGAGCGTCTGGGCGACCTTCGCACGACGCGGGCCAAGATCGATCTCTTGCAAGACGCGGCCCTCGTCTGGCGGCCGCGCGTGGACGGCTGCCAACGGCAGTTGGAGCTTTGGGACCGGCTGGGCCGCGAAGTGCTCAACGCCGGCGCCCCGGGCCGATTTCGAGCTTTACCAGCAGGCCGTCATGCAAACTTCCTTCGGCGATCCGCCCGAACGCAGCGGCCCCATCTCCTGGGAGCTTGCCCGCGATGCGATGCTGTTGTTCCATGTCGAGCACCGCGAGGCGGATTTGACGCGCATGGAGAATCTGGTCTCGTTCTGGCGGGCAAACGACCCGCAAGATCGGCGGTTGGCCCGTCGGCCAACAACTCGACCAATTGCTGCAATGGTTGAATGTTCGCCCGATGAAAAAATCGGGCGAAGAAGCGGAGCGTGGCGATCGATGTTACCCGCGCGGTGACTCCGCCGCTGAACCGTGCGGCGAGCAACATCCTCTCCGAATTGCTGTCGGCCTTGGAAGGCAAACAATACGCCGACGCGGCCCGGATCCTGATCGCCAGCGCCCGCCGACCCACGCCCGCACGCGAGCGGGTACCCCGCTGCCCGAGGGCCTTGTTCCCGCGCCGGACGACGATCAGCTTTTCATCTCCTTCCGCGTCGCCTTGCGGCTGCTGATGCTCGAGCATCCCGGACTTCGGCGAGGCCATGGTCCACCAGATCGGGCCGGCCGATCAACTCAAGATCGAGCAGACCCTGGCCCAGGGCGATCCGGCCGCCGTCGAGGCCTTGCCGCTGCAATACTGCGGCACGCCGGCCGCGGTGCTGCCCTGTCAATGGCTGGGCGATCGGGCCCTGGCTGCCGCGGATCTTGCCCAGGCCGTTTCGTGGTATGACGAAGGTCTCCGCTGGGCCTCGCCCGCCGACCAGGCAGCCGAGCCCGACCTTGCCGCCCGGAAACGCCTCGTCTCGGCCATGCTGGGTTCGGCCCAGGGGCAGCCGCCCACTCAGCCCGTGTCGCTGGGCGGCGTGAAGGTCTCGCCGGAACAGTTCGAAGGCTGGATCCGCGATCAGCTTCGGGCACCGGTACTCCGGGTCGGCGGCAGAACATCGCGGAAGTAGTCTCTGCCGCCGATTCGCTCCCCGTGGTCGCCGTCGCGCAACCGGTCGCTCTACCAGGCGGCTTCCTTCGGCCAGCTCAATGATACCGCGGGGCGGGGTTTCAAGGGCGATGAGCGGCTGTGGGCAATTTCGCGAGGTCGATTGGACCTGGCGGCACCTGGTCGCTGCAGGCCGGCGAAGACTCGCTGCTCGCCGTCGAACGCTCGCGGATCACCGCCTTCGACCTGGCACTGGACGGGTCGCGGAAAACTCCGCTGGGATGTTCGCCTGCACAACGGCTGGTCGTCCAGCCCCGTGCGGCCGCTGGTCTCGTGGGCAGCGCATTTACCTCCGCGCCGCCGTGGCGCCCGACCGGGCCGGAGTGGCGTGCCTCGACGGCAAGACGGGCCGCAGGCTGTGGCTGCGCGATTGCGGCGGCACGGCGGCCAGCGATCCGCTCTGGTATCGCGGGCGGCTTTTCGTGCTCACGATCGGACCCGGGACCGCGCGGAGGCGGACAGTTCGTCGCGCCGCTGTGCCTCGTGGAGTTGCATCCCGAGACCGGCGACGTGCTTTCCAGGCAGCAGATCGTGGAGATGGCCGAGCGCGAGAGCTTGCCCGGCGAATGCCAGGTCTCCTGGGCCGGCAATCGTCTCGTCGTGCTGGTGGCGGGAAGCGTGATCGCGACCGACCTGCAAGGGCGGATCGCTCTGGCTCCGCCAGGAAACGACTCTGCCCTATGCCAAAGACCCCGCCTTCATTCACCAGCATTGCCAGCCGGCGATCGAATCCGAGGGACGGCTCTTTGTCCAGCAGCCGGGAAGCTGCGCGATCGATTGCCTTGCCCTGGAGACCGGCCAGCGCTGTTGGCGGCGCGGCATCATCGGCTTGCAATCGATCGTCGATCTGCCGGACGACCGGCTCCTGGCGAGGACCGCGCGGGGACTCGTCGCCTTGAACAAGACGACGGGCGAAGTCCTCTGGCAGCGCGAGTTCCCCGGCATGCTTTCGGCGCTGGCCCGCACGCCGACCACGAGTGCGCAGTGCCCGGGCCTGGTGCTTTGTGCCCGGCAAGCGTTCGACGACAAGCCGCAACTCGTATTTCTGTGGATCGACCCCGCCACGGGACAAACCCGGGCCCACGGTTCGGTGCTGCTGGAAAAGAACCAGCCCGTCCATTTCGGACCGATCGCGGTGCGCGGCGATCGATCGTGGTGCTGCTTCGGCTACGGCCCGCAGGGCGATTCCCCCACGGCGGAAAACCCCAAGCAGATCGTTGAACTGCGCCCCGGCAAGCTGGCCGCGGCCGATGAGGGGCCATAGGAACAAGGATGAGGGATGAGGGATGAGGGATGAGGGATGAGGGATAAAGACAACCTGACATGATGATGCCCCGCAAGTTGTTCATTCGCCGCGTATTCGCCTTCGCCGCCCTGATGCTCCTGGCAGTGTTGGGAAACTCTCCGATTCTGGCGGGCGTCGCGCTGCCCAGCGGCGAGCCCGATGCCAACTGCCCGGACCTGCGTCTTTGGCTGCGGGCCGATGCGGGAGTTCGCGATGCCGCCGGCCACGGCCCCGCCGATGCGGACTTCAGCGGATCGGTTGCCGTCTGGAGCGACCAGTCGGCCCGGCATTTCGACCTGGCCGCGCCGCCCGAGCAGGCGCCGTCGTACGTCGCTGCGCCAGCCCGGGGCGGGCAACCGGCCGACGGTCGCCTTCGGCGGCGGGCGGATGCTGGCGCGGCCCAAGGATGCGCTGCACGAACACGCGAACTCGACCACGTTGCTCGTCTTGCAGATCCAGCGCGGCCGGGAGCAAGGCAGCGTCGTCTTCTGCGCGGGAGATCCCGGCGGCAAGCGGGAAACACTTTCCTTCGAACATATCGACGAATTCGATTCCGTGCAGGGCTACGTGCGATGGTGGTCCGGTCTGCCACAGAACCGAGAAATCAATGTTGACGATTCCCTGCACATTGCCGCCGACGGCCGCTTCGCCATCGTCATGCTCCGCTCGGCCGGCGAGAATTCCTCCATGGAGGTTCAAGACGGCCTGGGCGATGCCTTGGGGGCGGACCGCGAGGCGGTTACCCAGGGACATTCCGCCGGTGAGCAACCAGTGCGGCCGCGGCTATTGCCTGGGAGGACAGAAGCTCGACCAACCGCAAAGCGGTTACGACGGCCAGATTGCCGAGGTCATGGTCTACAACCGCGCCCTGTCGTCGGCCGAACGCCGCTCGTTGGTGGCCTATCTCCGCCGCAAGTACGAACTCGACGTGCTGGACGCACTTTTTCCCGCCGGCACGCAGCTCATGCAGGCCGAGGATTTCGACGGCCCCTGGCAGCTCAACCCCCGCTGGGACAGCCGCGCTTTCATGTGCCTAGGGCCAACGGCACGTCACTTCCAAAGGCCAGCAAGACAACGACGGAATCAAGCGGACGGTCCTCATCGCACGGCCCGGTAACTACTCGGTCTGGGTGCGGGCCATGGTCATCGGACGGGAGAACGGGCTGCGGACGAGCGTGGGCGGCAAGCCGCTGGGCATCACGCATGCCGAAGGCCCCATGGCCCCGCAGCTGGCAGCTTGCCGGCACGGTCGACCTGCAGCCGGGCGAGACGGAGATCGCCGTCCGCGGCGAAGGGCCCGGCCACAAGGAGTGCGACGCGGTGCTCATCAGCCCCACGGTCACGACGCTGGCCGGGGTCGAAGAGGTCTGTGCCCTGGCCCGGCGGCTGCGTCAGACGCCCAGTCCCGGCCAACTTGCCGCGGTGTTCGACGATGGCCGCCGGATCGAGGGCAACCTCGTGTCGGGCTGGCGGGGCAGCGGCGTCGCGATCGCCCGCGACGGCGCGGCCCGGCCCGGCGTGCGCTGCTTGTGGCTGGACGGTTTGGCCGCGGACTCGGCTCCGCAAGCCGATGCCTTGCTGGAATTCCACAACGGCGATCGCATGCGCGGGACGATGTGCGGCTACGTGGCGGCTTCGACCGAGGCAGGCGGGCACCTGAACTCAGGGTCGGTGTCGGTGCCCAAGTGCTGGTGCAGCCTTCTCAAGAGATCGGCAAGTCCACGGAGAAACCGATCGCCGTCGAAACCGATTGGCTGCGGCGGATCGTGTTCGACGCGGCCGGGCCGTCGGGCCGCTGTCCGCCGCGGTCGCTCGTCTGCCGCGACGGGCGGGTGATCGCTTTCCGCGCGCTGCGCTTCAACGGCGAAGGCGTGAGCCTGCTCACCGATCAGGGGCTCGTGCGACTCGCCTACCGCGACCTGGCGGAAATCGCCATGCAGCCGATGGACGCCTGGGAGGCCTATCATCGCCAGCTTGCGGCGATCGATCCCGAAGTGCGACGCGGGCATCGTCCGCCTGGAGACGGGGCAAGGCATGGTTTTCACCGACGTCCGGCACCCGCGTCACGGCGTTTCGCCAGGAAGCCGAGGCCGGCCGCATCGGCCTGCCTCGTCGCAGCCGGCCTGGAGCGGCACGCCGATACCCGTCGCCTGGTCGGCCGTGCGCACGATCTGGCACGCGCCCGCCACAGTCGTGCCGCTGTCGCTTTTCCCGCCCGAGCAGGTCGCGCAGGGCGCCGCCTTGGGCAGCAGTTGGAAGTGGCAAGCCGACCACAACGTGGCCGGCGGCGAGCTTCGCAGCGGCGGCGTCCGTTATCTCTGGGGTTTTGGCGTCCATGCCCCCAACGAAATGGTCTTCCCGCTTCCCGACTCCGCACGCGCCTTCCGCAGCGAGCCTGGGGATCGACGCGGCCGTCGGCGACTCGGGCTGTGTCGTGGCGAAAGTCTACCTCAACAAAGCGTCCGGCACGCCCTTGTTCCAAAGCCAGCCGCTCTTGGGCTCGCGAACCGCCATTTCCACCGGCGACGTCGCTCTTGCGCCGGCAGTTCGGTGGCCCGGCGCCTGGTGTTGGCCGTGGAAGACGGCGGCGCCGCCCGCGGGCCGCATGCCGATCCGCTGGACATCGGCGATCATGCCGACTGGCTGGAACCGGTCCTCTTGCTCGATCCCGGCAAGCTCCGCGCCGCGGTGGAAAAGTATCGGGCGGCGAAGTAAATTGGAGTGCCGTGATTCATTACCGCTTTTGTCACCACGCCGACCAGGCAAGCATGGTGCCCGGTGGTAGCGCGCTGGGCGGCCGCTCCGTCGTTATTTATTCCTTCTCGCGTTGCGAAAGGGTGGATGAGCGTGGCGCGGAGCGTAACCGGCATTTTATCATCTTCTCAACGGGCCGATCGAAGGTAGGATGGGTGAATGCGGGCACACGCGACACCCATTTTCGAAACACTGAAATGAATACGGTTACGATTGAACTCGATGACGATCTCTTTTCCCGTGCGCGGCAGATAGCTGATGATCGCAAGATGACAGTCTCCGCAATGCTGGAACGGTTGCTCCGCGTGGCGGCTGCGCCGCCCTTGCACCGTAACGAGCTTCCGCCGTTAACGCGTCAGGCGCTGGGCATGCTGCCGCCGATGACCGATGAACAGGTCGAGCAGGTGCTTGATGAGGAGCGGATGCGCAAGTACCGATCGCCATGATCGTTCTCGTCGACACGAACACCGGGTTTTTCAGATCGTCGCGCTCGATGAATTGGTGATCGATCGCGCCCTCGCTGCTCCGGGAAGCGATTTTGAGGACGCAATCCAGGCGGCAGCCGCCTTTCGCGTCGCCGCCGATTACCTTGTGACAAGAAACGTCGGTGATTTTGGTTCAATGGGCGTGTCCCTCGTGACGCCCGAGGAGCTGCTTGCGATCATCGAACCTTGAGCGGCTGAGGGATCCCTCCCTAGAGGCCATTTCAAGATCGGGCACGCAGGCTGGAAGCCTGCGCTACATGCACGATTTCGAAATAGTCTCTTGGCGACGTTGGGCCTGATCCCGTGCTCTAAAGCGAGAATTCAGCGGCCGATCGACAGCAAACGATGGGCGCAGGTGACCGCCAGCGAGCCGTCGCCCACGGCGAATCCGACGCGCTTGGTCGATCCGGAGCGGATGTCCCCGGCGGCCAGCACGCCGGGCACGGTCGTCTCCAGGGGACACGGGTCGCGATCCGCCTTGGGCCATAAGCCCGAACGAACGACGTCGGAACCGGTCAGGAGATAACCGTTCGCATCGCGGGCAAGCTCCGCCGGCAGCCAATCCGCCGCCGGCTCGGCGCCGATGAAAACGAATACGGCCGCACAGGGCAATCGGCTTTGCAGGGCCGTGGCGTTGTTTCGCAGCACAATCGCGTCGATGCGATGATTTCCGCAGATCGCCTCGATCTCGGTCTGTTCATGGATGACCACGTTGGCCGCTGCCCGGACCCGACTCGCCAAGTACTCCGACATGCCGGGTCCCAGCGTGCGGCGGATGAGCAAATGCACGGTGCGAGTGCGGACAGCACTCCGCCAGAAACATGACCGCTTGTCCGGCCGAGTTGCCCGCGCCGACAACCGCGACGTCGGCGCTGTCATAGATGTCGGCTTCCACCGTCGTGCAGGCGTAATAGATGCCCGCGCCCGTGAAGCGGTCGGCGCCCGCGGCTTCCAGCCGTCGCCAGCGAACGCCCAAGGCCAGGAGAATCACCCGGCAGCGAATCTCCGCGCCGCAATCGAGTTGCAGCACGTGCAAGTCGTCTGCCGAACTTGCCGGAATCAGCCTTTCGACCTCGACGGGGGCGACGATCCGTGCGCCGAACTTGAGCATTTGCAAGACACCGCGGGTGGCGAGTTCCGCGCCGCTCAATCCGGCCGGAAAGCCGATGAAGTTCTCGATTCGCGACGAGCCGCCGGCCTGTCCGCCAGGTCCGAGCCGGTCGAGCATCAAGGTCGAAAGACCTTCGGACGCCGCATACACGGCCGCGGCGATGCCGGCCGGTCCGGCCCCGACAATCGCGAAATCGACCTCCTGCGAAGGACAGTGTTTCCAAATGCCGGCTTCGTTGGCCAGCGCCTGCAAGGAAGGATTGACGAGAACTCGCCCGTCGCTGCATTCGATGACCGGCATGGTTCGGCCGGAGCCGAGCGCCGCGAGGACCATCCGCCCTTGTTCGCTTTCCGGGTCGAACCAGGTAAAGGGGACGAAGTTCTTGTAGAGAAACTCGCGGACCGTGTTCGTATCGCGGCAGCGCGCCGGACCGACGACCCGCAATCCGATCACGCCCGACTGGGCCAGAATCTCCCGGCGACTCGTAAAGGCCACGATCAGCTTCTCGCCAAGACTGGGCACGCGATTCAGCAAGGTCCTGAGCTGGCTGCCGGGAACGCAGAGGACGCGCGTTCTGCCCCGCGCCACGGCGGTCACGATCACGGGACGACCGGTCAGAAGGTCGATGTCGCCGGCGAACTCGCCCGGCTCATGAACGGCGATCACCCGCTGGCCGTCCGTCGGGTTTTGGATCTCGACCTGGCCGGTTTCCACAATGACCAAATCGATATCCGCTTGACCGGCCCGAAAGATGGTCTCGCCATCCGCGTAATCGCGAGCCGTCGCCAGCGGCTTGACGAGACCGACCTCCGTGCTGGTCAATCGGGGAAATGCCAGTTCTTCAATTTGAGTCACGCTTAACTCCTCCGGTGACCTGACAAGACTCGACCTACAATGGAAATCTTTCGGGCGGCGAATCAAGAAGTCAAGCAGACTGGTCGGGCAACCCAGCCTTTTGTGCCAGGGCGCGTGCAGTAAAGCATCTCGTCAGAGCAGAGGCGGATCATGCGGGTCTTAGCCTTGCCTTGGCATGCCGGCCCCCTAGAATTGTTGAGGAATTGTTGCAAAACCGGGTACGCAGCGTGGAAGATTATGTCGCGAAGCGGGTTGCGAAAAGGTAGTAATTACGAAAGGAGAGTTACATGGATCGCTTGAAAGGAAAAGTTGCCCTTGTCACTGGCGCTTCCAAGGGAATCGGCGCCGCGATCGCCGAAAACATGGCGGCCGAAGGCTCCTCGGTCGTCGTCAACTATGCCAGCAGCAAGACCGGCGCCGATGCTGTTGTCGGTCGCATCACGCAGAACGGAGGGAAGGCCGTCGCCGCCCAAGCCGATGTTTCCAAGCGCGACGACGTTACTCGTCTCTTTGCCGAAGCGGAAACGCCGCTGGGCAGGATCGGTCAGCCCCAAGACATCGCGCCGGCTGCGGTTTTCCTGGCATCGGCGGAGTCGGCCTGGATTACCGGCGAGACATTCTACATCTCGGGTGGCGTGCGGTAGCCTCTGCCTGGAGCCACTATGGCCGTCATTACCCGCGAAGAAATCCGCTTGCAGCAAGCACGCAACCGCACGGCAAACTGGCAGCGGTGGGGACCCTACCTGTCCGAGCGACAATGGGGCACCATCCGCGAAGATTACTCGGCGTCGGGCGACGCCTGGACCTATTTTCCGCACGATCATGCCCGCAGCCGCGCCTACCGATGGGGGGAGGACGGCCTGCTGGGGATCTGCGATCGTGAATGTCGTTTGTGTTTCTCCTTGGCGCTATGGAACGAGCGGGACGAAATTCTCAAAGAACGGCTGTTCGGCCTGAGCGGCCCGGAAGGAAACCACGGCGAGGACGTGAAAGAGTGTTACTACTACCTGGACAACACGCCCACGCACTCCTACATGAAGGCGCTCTACAAATACCCGCAGGCGGGGTATCCCTACGCCCGTCTGGTCGCAGAGAACCGGTCTCGCGGCCGGTGCCAAGCGGAGTTCGAGTTGCTCGATACCGGAGTGTTCGACGAGGATCGCTACTTTGACGTGCTCGCCGAGTACGCCAAGGCATCGCCCGACGACATCCTCATCCAGGTTACGGTTGCCAACCGCGGTCCGGACGAGGCCGTGCTGCATCTGCTTCCGACCCTCTGGTTCCGGAACACGTGGTCGTGGGGTTGTACTCACGAGGGCTGTGAAATCAAGCCCCGCATCGCGGCGCAGGGCGCGGGCGGAGTGACCGCGGAGCACGCGACGCTGGGGCGGTTCCGGCTCCTGGCCGACGCCGATATCGACGGACGGCCGCCGACGTGGCTCTTCACGGACAATGAAACGAACACCGAGCGGCTGTATGCGACGCAGAACGGTTCCCCTTATTCCAAGGACGCCTTTCACGAGTATCTGATCCGGGGCAACCCGAGTGTTATCAACCCCGCTGGGTTCGGTACGAAGACCGCAGCCCACTACCGGCTCCAGGTGCCGGCCGGGAAGGAACTTACCCTGCGCTTGCGGCTGGTTGCCGAGGAACATAGCCCGGAACAGCCGTTCGGCGAAGTGTTCGCACAGGTTTTCCGCGATCGGATTCAGGAAGCCGACGAATTCTATGCGGCCCGCGTGCCGCACGATGCGGAGCAGTCCGGCGAGCAGCGGCAGCGTGGCTCGGCAGGCCTACGCGGGACTCTTGTGGAGCAAGCAGTTCTACCATTACGCCGTCCGCGACTGGTTGTCGGGCGACCCCGAGCAGCCGCCGCCTCCCGCCGCGCGCCGTCGCGGCCGCAATCACGACTGGCCCCACCTTTTCAATCGCGACGTCATTTCCATGCCGGACAAGTGGGAGTATCCCGTGGTATGCGGCCTGGGACCTGGCCTTTCACATGGTGGCCATGGCGCGGATCGACGCGGAATTTGCCAAGGGGCAATTGGATCTCTTCCTGCGCGAATGGTACATGCACCCCAACGGCCAGATTCCGGCCTACGAATGGGATTTCTCCGACGTGAACCCGCCGGTGCATGCCTGGGCCTGTTGGCGCGTTTACAAGATTTCGGCATGCCGCGGCCGGCGCGATCGGCAGTTCCTGGCCCGCGTGTTCACCAAGCTCCTGCTCAATTTCACCTGGTGGGTCAATCGCAAGGATGCCCGCGGCGGCCACCTCTTTTCCGGCGGCTTCCTCGGCTTGGACAACATCGGCGTATTCGACCGCTCGAAGCCGCTGCCGCGACGGCGCGCAATTGGAGCAGGCCGACGGCACGGCGTGGATGGCGTTCTACTGCGCGACGATGCTGTCCATGGCCCTGGAACTGGCCCGCGACGACCCGACCTACGAGGACATCGCCTCGAAGTTCTTCGAGCATTTCGTCGATATCGCCGACGCCATGAACTGCCTGGGCGGCAACGGCCTGTGGAACGAGGCCGATGGCTTCTATTACGACCAGCTCATGGTCGATGGCCGGGCACATGTCGCTGCAAGTCCGCTCGATGGTCGGCATTATTCCGCTCTTTGCCGTCGAGGTCCTCGAGGACGAGGTGATCGGCAGCCTGCCCGGGTTCCGCAAGCGGATGGAGTGGTTTCTGAAACACCGCTCCGACCTGGCGCGCCACATCTCCTACATGGAAACGACAGCGCGACGGAACGGCGCACGGCCATCGCCTGCTGGCCATTCCCTCGCGCGAGCGGCTGCGAGCGCGTGTTGCGTTACCTGCTTGGACGAGAACGAGTTCCTCTCGCCCTACGGGATCCGGTCGCTGTCGCGCATCTACAAGGATCGGCCCTACGTGTTCCAGCTCTGCGGTCAGGAGCAGCGGGTCGAGTACCTGCCCGGCGAGTCGGACTCCGGCTTGTTCGGCGGCAACTCGAATTGGCGCGGCCCGATCTGGTTCCCGGTCAACTTCCTGCTGATCGAGGCCCTGGAACGCTATCACCATTTTTATGGAGACGACGTTGCGGGTCGAGTGCCCGACCGGCTCCGGCCGGATGCTGAACTTGAAACAGGTGGCCTGCGAGATCAGTCGTCGTTTGACCGCGCTGTTCCTGCCCGATTCGTCGGGGCGACGACCGTGCCACGGCAGCGACCTGCGCTACGCGGCAAACCCTTTCTGGCGCGACCTCGTCCTGTTCTACGAATTCTTCCACGGCGACAGCGGACGCGGCTTGGGCGCCAGCCATCAAACGGGCTGGACGGCACTGGTTGCCCGACTGCTCGAAGACGCGCCTTGCCGGGAATAGCTCCCGCCGCGAGGCCTGCCTGTGTGGCGGGGGTCCTAGACAAACGATCGATCGAAGGTTACGCTAAACATCTATAAAGTGCGGCGACTACCTTTGACTTATTGAACGGCGGATCCGTTTCTGCCGGATTTTCAGATGGTTTGTGTTTCAAGAGAATTTGGAGAATTTGATGGCTAATTCTGATGAGAGACAAGTCGAGTCCCCCGCCGAGCAGGCGCCGGGCCAGCAGCGGCAGCTCACGATTGACGATTCACGGGTGACGGCCCTCTACGCGAACTTCTGCCGCGTGACGGGGACACCGGAGGAAATGATCATTGATTTCGGCTTGAGCCCGAAGCTCTTCGAGACTCCTTCCGAACCGATTGCGGTAACGCAACGAATCATCGTGAACTACTTCACTGCCAAGCGCATGCTGGCCGCCTTGCAGATGTCCGTGCAACGCCACGAGGCGACCTTCGGCGTGCTGGAGGTCGACATTCAGCGCAGGGTTCGTCCCGGCATTCGAGGCTGATTTCGTGAGAACGTTCGGAAGAAATGAGCGGAAGTTCTGGAAAAACGCGGGACTCGCACCAATTTCTTCCGAACGTTCTAGCTTTGTTCGCTAGTCACGCGCCGCGCCTGTCTACAGACCGGCGCGGCGTTTCTTTCGCCTCCAGCGCAAGAAGCGGTGGGGAAAGACGGGCTTTCATCGGCGCACGGACCAATCCGTGCGGCTGCAGGTTCCGCTGCGAGGGAAGACTAAGGACCGGCCGAAGAATGACTTCCGCAATTAAGCGGGGGTGGCTGGCGGCTGAGCTTGCGAAGCCCCAGCCCATGCCGGAAAAGCTGGGGCTTCGCAAGCTCAGCCACCAGCCACCCCTGGCGGACAATCGGGAAAGTATTCTTCGGCCGGTCCTGACGCTGTTCACGCGTGCAATCGCCGAAACGCTTCGCCGCAGGCACGGTAATTCTCCGCCGACATGCCCATCACGCCGTATTCCTCGACGTAGCCGATGAAGCCGCCGTCGGACGTCGCCAGGTGGTCGAACAGGCGCCGGGCCTCGGCGTGAATCTCCGCCGGCGTGCCGCTGATCGAGACGGTCTGGTAACTGATCGGCATCATGAAGCACTGCCGGCCCCGCAACCGCCGGCCAACTTCGGCGATGTCGTTCACGTTCGGCTGGGAGATGTTGAGCACGTCCACGCCGATCTCGCGAAAGTCCTCCATGATCGCCAGGAACTCGCCGCAACAGTGATACCAGACGTGCAGTCCCAATGCGTGCGCCAGGGCGAACTGCCGGGCGTAGCGCGGCTTGAACAGCTCCCGCCACATGGCCGGCGAGATGATCATGCCCGACTGCGTTCCCCAGTCGTCGGCAAAATGGATTCCGTGGAACCCGTGCCGGGCCGCCATCCGCATCAGCTCGCACTCGAACTCGACAATCCGGTCCATCAACACGGCGAAGCCACCCGGTTCCAGCAGGAAATCCTGCATGGCGTTCTCGAAACCGCGCAGCAGCGTATAGACGGTGAACCCGCTCAGATCGAAGCTGGCAAGCCGGTAACGGTCGCCGCAGGTCTCGAAAAAAGCTGCCGCCGCCGACATCCGCTCCTCTTCGCGCAGCGCCGGCACTCGAATTTCCGCGGCGGACGGCAGGTCGCGGTAGAACGGCTCGACCGGATGGCCCATCGTGCCGTCGCCGGATTTCTCCAACCGGTAGCCCCATTCATTCACCGACCAATCCCAGGCGTTCACCGAACCGTCGCCGGGAACGCCCAGCGCGAGGTGATAAAGCATCACGTCGCCGTCGGTCTGGTCGCGGTTCCAGAACACGACCGGAACGCGGTCCGGCCGGCGAAACTCGATGGCGCGGCGGACACATTCTTTGCGTCGCATTGACGTCATGGTTGCACTCTCCGTCTCAAAGCCTCTCAGAACTTGCGGCCGTCGGCGATGGCGGAACATGCATCTCAGTCTAACGAAGAATCCGCCAGGACGCCACGCCAGGACGCCAGCATCGCAGGAGAACTGCATTGTGATTATACTGTAAGCGATCATGCCGATTCGCCGGCGGGTGCGAATCTTAACCCTCGAAAATCAAGGAGATATCGTTATGAAAATGTATAGCGCGATGTTGACGGTGGCGGTGCTCGCCGGTACGGGCACGGTCCAGGTCGAATTTGGAGGCAAGACCTTCATTCTCAACGGCGGCGCGAATCGAGTTTGTGCCGCGGAACAGAAATCAACGCCGGTGATGGTCCAGGATTTCGAGAAGGCCGAGCCGCAGCCCCGCGTGTGGGTGGTCAACATTCCCAACGAAAATGCTTCGGTCCAGTTGTCGACCGATCAACCGCACGACGGCAAGCAGTGCCTGAAGCTGCACTACCACTTCCTCGGCACCGGGAATTTCCAATACCTCGGCATCCCCAACAAGGTCAAGATCCAGGCCCCCGTCCATAAACTGCATTTCTGGCTCAAGGGCGACAACTCGAAATGCTCCTATGGGGTGCAGGTGACCGACGCCAGCGGCGAGACGCACCAGTACCGATCGCTGTCCAGCGGCACGGGCCAAGGCGGGATCGTCGATTTCACCGGCTGGAAAGAAGTCGTCTTCGACCTGGACGCTCCCCACGAGACGTGGGGCGGGGACAAGAACGGCAAGCTCGATTATCCGATCACCGGCGATCATCTTCACCGTCGGCCAGCCGATGGAAAAGGCCGGCGGCAAGGAGAAACCGTTGCCCGCCGAGGGCGACCTGTACTTCGATTCCCTCAGCGTCGACTCCGAGAAGAGCGTCGAAGAGACCTTGGGCTGCCAGGTTGCCGTGGTCTCGCCGGCCTATTGCTCCGACGTGCAAGGCGACACGCCCGTCACCCTCGCGGCGCCCGGCTTCAAGAGCGTGACCGCGAAATGCTGGAAGCAAGGCGGCGTGTTTCGGCGCCGATTCCACCGTCGCCACGGTGGCCCTCGATGCGAAAGGCAACGGCTCGTTCGTCTTCCCGGCCGATGCCTACCCGCACGGCCCGATCACGGTGACGGATCAGCGGCCAGAACGGCACCGTCAAAGACAATTGCTACCTCCAACTCTACAACAAGGGCGGCGTTTCCTGGAACGAAGGGATGCCCAAGGATCCGCCGCCGGCGGCGAAAGGCATGACGCTGGTCTTCGCCGACGACTTCAAGGGGCCGCTCTCCATCTCCAGCACCGATCCCAAGGCCACCTATTACGACCACAAGCCGCCCCACGGCTGGCAGGACTTCAGCGTGCATACCTTCACGAGCCACGATTCCCCGAAGAACCCGTTTGCCCAGGTCGATACCTACCTGCGGATCCGGGCCAGCGACAAGACGCACAGTTCCGGCCTGATCTCCTCCCTGAAGAACGACGGCCAGCGGCATCACCGCCAAGTCGCCCTGCTACTTCGAATGCCGGTTCATCGGTCCCAACGCCATCGGCACGTGGCCGGCCTTCTGGCTCATGACGGACTACATGACGATCATCAAGGCACAAGCCGTGCGATGAGTTGGACATCATCGAGGCCTACGGCGGCGAAGGCCCGCACGAGCCCAACGCCTTGCGACACCTACATGATCACCCCCCATTGCTGGAACCAGGGCGAGGCCGGCAAGGCCGTCGAGAGGAAGGCATTCGAAGCGATGCACAATCCGATTCGCATGCGCAAGTTCGGCATCCCCTCCACCTGGTACGAGACGTTTCATACCTACGGCTGCAAGATCACCGAGACCGACACGATCTACTATTGCGACAACATCGAGGTGGGCCGCCACGCGACGTTTCCGGTCTGCAAACAGAAGCCGCTGTTCTTTCTCATCAATCTTGCCACCGGCGGCGGCTGGCCCGTCGATTTGTCCCGCTACGGCATGGCCGACATGTACGTCGACTACGTGCGGGTCTATCAGGGCCAGTAAGGATCCGGCGCCGCCAAAACAATTGATTTAAGTTGTTTCGGCTCCAAGGACCTGCCCGCCGACATGAAGGCCATCTTCGCCGAGCACGCCTACGCCGTGATCCTTTTCAACGACATCGGCCTGTACGCCTGGGAGCCTGGCCGGATTCCCGAAGGCCAGTACGAACCACTGTTGCGAGCCCATCTTGCCAATCTCCGCACGTTCGCCCCCAAGGCCAAGCTCATCTTCGCGTCCACGACACCCATGACGACCAAGACCAAGCCGATTGCGCTCGACCCCGAGTTTAACTCGCTGATTGTCGAGCGTCATAGTCGTATGCTGGGCCGGTGGCCGAGGCTGGTTGCCCGCTGCAGCGGGTGCCGCGGCTTGGACGGCAATAGTACCGGAGTTACGGTACTCTACGGGCATGTCGAAACCAAATGAACACCCGGCGACAAGCAGCCCCGAACAGCTATGGGCCGAGTGCGATGTGCGCCGTCTGCGCCGGTCGGGGCCGGGCGGCCAGCACCGCAACAAGGTGGAGACGGCCATCAGCCTACACCACTTGCCGACAGGCGTGCGTGCGGAGGCCAGCGAGCGCCGCAGCCAGGACCGAGTGCATCCCGATCCACGAGCGGGCCGAGGCGTCTCGGCGAGTACTGAACGTGTATCGAAAGGGCCTCCCATGTCGGGATCCGACCGCCGTTGTAGTAGGCGTTACTCGTGGGCCGCCCAGAGAACGATTTTCGGAAAAGTGTTCCGCGCGGGGAATAATCTGGCTGTTTTCAGCGTCTTATCGATAGGGCCGCTGTTTCTCGGTATTTTTCCGTGAACCATTTCAGACCCGGCGGCGTCTAAACGATAGATACATGTAGACAGCTCTTGTCGAGCTGCCCAGTTGAGAGAAAGAGCCATGACTTCCATACGGCAGAGTTGTGAAACGCGAAGAGGGACGGGCGTCGCCGATCATTCGGCGATTATGCTCCCGTTCTATCCACTGCGCACGTGACATCAGGCCGTACATTTTCCCGAAAAATACCAAAAGCCTGGTGTCACGACGACATCAGGCTTTTTTCGTTTGGGTCGGTAGCTGAGACGCGGGCACCGACCGAAGGTTGGGCGACGGCAAGGATACCAGATCCTCGATCTGGCGAGGCCGGGTTCGACTCCCGCACGGGCTACTGATTGGCCAAGTGGTGCAACTGGAAGACGCGCGACGCTCAGAACGTCGTGCCCGTAAGGGCTTGGGAGTTCAAATCTCCCCTTGGTCACTGGAACATTGCAAGTGCGGCAGGTGCCCAACTGGCTTTCATAAGGCCGGTTTGCCCGGCTCGATACCGGGGCCTGCAACTTGCGGGTGGGCCAGTGCTCAACGGAGTCTCATAAGCTCTGTAGGCCGGGTGCGACCCCCGGACCCGCCACGCATGACCGCGTACGCAAATTGGCATAGCGGCGAGGTCGAGAGCCTCGTGCCTGTGGGTTCAAGTCCCACCTCGGTCACAGACAGGAGCACGATCCCGTGGTCCAAGGGCAAAGACGCTCGGGTGACAACCAGGAAAGTGCTGGTTCGACTCCAGCCGGGATCACTGACGCGAAATGGTCTGTAGGTGCTTTGGCAGCACACCTCCTCGGTACGGAGGAAGACCCGGTTCAACTCCGGGACGGACCTCTGATTCGACGGGCTGGCATGTTCCCAGGAGGCGACTGACCCCCGCAAGGTCGGTGAGGTGGGTTCGCTTCCCTTCCAATCCACTCGAAGTTTCGGGCTGATGGTCCAACGGGACGACACCGCCCTGGCGTGGCGGAGATCCGGGTTCAATTCCCGGTCAGTCCACTGAAAGATGGAAGGTAGCCGGATACGGTTGGCCGGGCCGCACTGCTAACGCGGTTCCCGTTCGACGGGATGAGGGTTCAACTCCCTTGCCTTCCGCTTGGTGTGCCGGATTATGTGTCCCGATGGTGAAATGGAAATCATGCCTCGGTTCTAACGAGGTGGCCCGGGTTCGACTCCTGGTCGGGGCGCTGAACGTGACAACTATATATGGTGTCTGTGGTGTAGCGGTTTCTGCACGTCTGCCTGTGGAGCAGAAGGTGCCGGTTCGACCCCGGTCAGATACCCCTGAATGGAAAGGACGCAACAATGACCAAGGTACTTCAACGGCCGACGCTGATCTTGAACCGCAACTGGCAACCGGTGAACGTGGCCACCGTGGCGCGGGCGTTGGTGCTGTTGTGGAACGAGTCAGCCCGCGTTGTGGACCCGGCCGACTTCCAGCTTTACACCTGGGAGGACTGGGCGAAGCTACGGCCCCGCGACGGCGAGGATCATATCCAGGCGGTGCGGTTCAAGCTGCGGGTGCCGGAAGTGGTTGCGCTGAGCGAATATGACCGGCTGCCGGTGGCCCATGTGACCTTCAGTCGCCGGAACATTTTCAAGCGTGACCATTACGCTTGCCAATACTGCGGCGCCCAGCCGGGCAGCGAGGAATTGACCATCGACCACGTCGTACCTCGGCGCAAGGCGGTGTGTCGAGCTGGGAGAACTGCGTGCTGGCCTGCATGGCCTGCAACAAGCGGAAGGCCGACAAGACGCCGGAGCAGGCGCGGATGCGCATACGGAAGAAGCCGGTCCGTCCGGCCTGGAAGCCGCTGTACGCGGACCACAGTATGCGGATGGAAAGCTGGTCGAAGTTCATCAGCGAAGCGTACTGGAACGTGACGCTGAAGGAGTAGTTGTGACGCGAACGCCTCCGGTCCTTCGGGATCGGAGGCGATACACGAGCGTGCTCCTGGGAGAGCAAGCAGATTCCAACCCTGCTGCACGGGGTTCGACTCCTCGCGCTCGTGCCTTTTGCCGACGTGGCTCGATTGAGAAAGGCGGCGGCCGACCACGCTGTGCGCGGTGCCCGAAACCGCTCGATACTGGTGCCAATCCAGCCATCGGCCCTGGTTGGTGTGTCCCGATGGTGTAGCGGATCGCATAGGGCTTTCCTAAAGCCTTAGACCTGGTTCGACTCCTACCGGCGCTACTGAATAACGTTGCGCCGTAGCTCAACGGTAGAGCACCGTAAAGTCTCTGGCCACAACTTCGTCGGTCCTTTTGATACATACGGAAACACGCTCGACTGCCGTGGTGGAGTACATGGCTAAGCAGGTTCGATTCCCGCCCGGCCCCCTGAAACCTTTTTGGGGCCGGAACCTGTGGACGATGATGAGTCGCCCGCAGGGAGAAGCTCTGCCCAACACTTCGTCGAGTGCGTAAAACACGATCCGACTGACCGAGTGGAGTACATCCCACCAACCCTAGCCAGGGAAGTCGGAGCTTCCCAGTCCCGCAAGGCACGGCGCCTCTGCTCACCCCTCGTCGGATCTTTTTGTGAAGGAGGTCATCATGGCCAACAAGAGTCTGTTCGCAAGCCTGAAGAGCCGTTTTGTCCGCGCCGATACCGTCAACGAGGCGGGCGGCCGGGCTTACACGCTCGATGCGAAGCATGCCCTGGCGCAGCTTGCTGCGACCGGCTGCTTCAACTTCAACGGCACGTACTACGCCCAGGCCGACGAGCAGCTTGCCACGCTCAAGACGCCCGCTGGGACCTGCTGGCCGATACGGCCAAGGGTTCGGCGGTTTGGGCAGCGATTGCCCGGAAGATGGGTCCGCAGGCCCTGCGGATGAACCTTAACACGCTGGTGCGCCACGGCGTCATCGGCCCGGATGCCAACCGGAAGTTGGCTGGCTGCGTGCTGGTGAGCGACCAGGAGAGTTGGGTCGGCGCAGGTCGGAACGGCTCGACGGCCGTCGTGACCGAGTGGCAGACGTTTGTCCGCAACCAGGTTCGGTTGCACGGCAAGGGTTTTGCAGGCCCGAAGCCGGTCTGCATCGACCTCCAGCCGTACACGACGACCCAGGCACCGGAGCGTAGCGACATCCTGAATGTCGGCGGCTTCAGTGACGCCGTGTTCAGCGTCGTAGCTTCGTTCCTGGCCGACGACAGCGGCCGGTTCGTGGCCGAGGTCGAAAAGATTGAGCTGTAAAACGAGAAAGCCCCCGGTTCAGATTGTCTGGGCCGGGGGCCATTCTGTTTCTTGCGGCTTCTCCGTAGGACCTTGACCTGCTGGTCGTATGGACGACAATGGACGGCATACTCACCAACAGGACGGAGAACCATCCATGAAACGCTCAATCGGTGCCAAAACCCTAATCTATCCCACCCCGACGTGGATCGTCGGCTCATACGACGCGCAGGGCAAGCCCAACGGCATGGTAGCCGCCTGGGGCGGCATCTGCTGCTCCGACCCGCCTTGCGTGGCCGTGTCGTTGCGGAAGGCCACCTACAGCTACGGCAGCTTGATTGAGCGGAAGGCGTTCACCGTCAGCGTGCCGTCGCAGAGCCAGGTGAAGGAGGCCGACTATTTCGGACTGGTCAGCGGACGGGATACCGACAAGTTCGCCGCCGCCGGCTGGACGCCCGTTCGCAGCGACCTGGTTGACGCTCCCTACGTCCAGGAGTGCCCGCTGGTGCTGGAGTGCAAGATTTTGCAAATCTACGACCTGGGCCTGCACACCCAGTTCGTCGGCCAAATCCTCGACGTGAAGGCGGACGAGGCGGTACTGGACGAGGCCGGGATGCCGGACATTCTGAAGATCCTGCCGATCATCTTCTCGCCGGGCAACCGAGTCTATTACGGCGTCGGAGATTCCTTGGGCCACGCCTTTGCCGTTGGGAAGGAAATCTGACACTTCGGCTGTCGGCAGACGGATGAACTGACCAGACATGAATCGACTACCCACCTACTTCATTTCGCACGGTGCCCCGGACATTGGGCTGCGGGATACGTCCGCTGCACGCTTTCTGCAAGCCTGGGGCACATCCCTGCCCGATGCCAAGGCCATTCTCGTCGTTTCTGCCCACTGGGAGACTGCGGAACCGATGGTCACGGCCCATCCGCATCCTCCGACTATTCACGATTTTGGGGGCTTTCCCGCGCCGCTTTACGAACTGCGTTATCCTGCGCCCGGAAGTGTCCAACTGGCGACGGAGACGGCAAATCATCTGACGCCAGCATTTCCCTTGACGGCACTCGACGCGCGGCGTGGGCTGGACCACGGTGCCTGGATGCCGTTGTTGCTGGCAGTGCCCGAAGCCCACATACCCGTGATTCAACTTTCCATCCAGCCGCACCGTGACGCCCGCCATCATTTTGAGATGGGTAAGCGGTTGAGGGATCTGCGGGAGCAGGGCGTGCTGATCGTTGCGTCGGGGAACGTAACGCACAATCTTCGTGCGGCCATCTCAGGGCATTACCGAGAACCACCCCAGCGAGTCCTGCAATTCAGCGCGTGGCTTCAGAAGGCGGTCGTCGCGCGTGACGATACGGCGCTTCTTGACTGGGTGAATCGCGCGCCCGACGCGATGTGGAACCATCCTACTCCAGATCACTTGCTACCGTTGTTCGTAGTGTTGGGAGCGTCTGCCGACTCGAAGACGGCCCGGCAACTGCACAGCAGCATTGACTGCGGCGTTCTATCCATGGACGCCTACGAACTGTAGGTGTGTCGCTCATTGAGGCCATTCGACTTGAACTGGCGACTGGGGGGTGTCTTCTGTAAGGAGCTTTAACCGACAACGAGACGAGCCCGCGTCTGTTCGGCCTCCTCTACGGGCGTCATGCCGAAGAGCCGCTTGAACTCCCGGCTGAACTGCGACTGGCTCTCGTAGCCAACCGCCCGCGCGGCGGTGCTCGCGTTGTAGCCATCGTGGGCCATGAGTCGCCTTGCCCGGTCGAGCCGGATTCGCTTGAGATACTGGAGCGGGGAACTGGCCGTCACGAGCTTGAAGTTGTGATGAAAAGCCGCGATGCTCATGCGTGCCCGCTTCGCCATGCCCTCGACGCTCAACGACATCGCACAATCGGTGTGGATGTCCTTCAAGACCCGAGCAATCCGGCTGAAGTGCTCATCGCGGCTGGCAAGGGCACGAAGCAAACCGCCTTGCTCACCGCCCAGCACGCGAAAGACGATTTCGCGGACCGTTTGGCGACCGAGCATGCGGCTGTCGAGCGGGCACTTCAGGCACTCCAAAAGTCGGATGAACGCCCCGCTCAGTTCCTTGCTCATCGGGCTCGTCGAAATGCCACGCGGAAGTGAGCCAACAGGCAGCAAATCCTCATCCATTTCCAGAAGCATCTCGCCGAGCATCGTCGGTTCGACGCTTATCGTGACAAGCAGCAAGGGCTCTTCGATGCTTGCCTCCCACTCGCACTCCACCGGCAGCGGCACCGACAAAACGAGATAGTTGAACGGATCGTAGGCGTAGACCTCGTCACCGAGATAGGCGCGTTTGCCGCCCTGGCCGATGACGACGATCATCGGCTCATAAATGGCCGGGGTGCGGGGACGGGGCTCCGAGTGTCGGGCCACCCGCACGCCCTCGACGAGCGTCTGGCAGATGCCCTCGTGAACCGCCACCTCATTGAGAAGGTGGACAAGCCGCTTGCGATTGTCGTTCTGGTCGTCCATTTGGTTCTCCCGTCTTACCCAGGCATCATAGTATTAGGATACCCCCGCACGCTGAACGCTCTGAAGGCAGTCGATGAAGTGACCTTGTCATGACGATTACGCAATGCCCATGAGCGCGAACATCGAAAGGAAGAGATGAAGAACCACGAGTGTCTCATCGCCTACTTTTCCCGCAAGGGCGGCAACTACGTCAGCGGGAAGATCGTGAATCTGTCCGTGGGCAACACCGAGGTTGCGGCCAAGATGATCCAGGAACTGACGGGCGGCGTTCTGTTTCATATTGAAGCGGTAAAGGCGTATCCCAAGGACTACACGGAATCGACCGAGGTGGCGAAGAAAGAACTGCAAGAGAACGCCCGCCCGGAACTTGTTGGTTTGGTGGAAGACATGGGTTCCTATGACACGATCTTCCTCGGTTATCCCAACTGGTGGGGAACTTTTCCCATGCCGGTGTTCACTTTCCTCGAAGGGCACAATTTCGCTGGAAGAACGATTGCTCCGTTCTGTACGCACGAAGGAAGCGGTCTGGGTAGGAGCAGAATGGATATTGAGAGACTATGCCCGGACGCGACGCTCCTTGAAGGTCTCGCAATACACGGCACGCATGTCAAGGCCGCAAGGTCAAGTATCGAAAACTGGCTGAGTAGACTCGGCCTTTCCAAACAATAGCTGAACAAAGACAGGAGAAAAGCAATGAGAACGCGGAAACTTGGGAAAAGTGGATTGGAAGTCTCGGAAATCGGGCTCGGATGCATGGGCCTGAGCTATGGGTACGGCCCAGCCGTCGATAGACAGCGCGGCATCACGCTGATCCGTGCGGCCATCGACCATGGCGTCACCTTATTCGATACCGCTGAAGCCTACGGGCCGTTCGCCAACGAGGAACTCCTGGGCGAAGCGCTCGCGCCCGTCCGCGACCGCGTGGTGATCGCCACCAAATTCGGCTTTAAGGGAGGCAATGTCTCAGAGGGACTGGACAGCCGCCCCGAGAACATCAGGGCGGTCGGTGAGGCTTCGCTGAAGCGGTTGAAGACGGACCGTATCGACCTGTTATACCAGCACCGTGTGGACCCCAACGTCCCCGTCGAGGACGTGGCGGGCGCGGTAAAGGAACTGATCGCGGAGGGTAAGGTCAAGCACTTTGGAATGTCCGAAGCGGGCGTTCAGACGATCCGCCGAGCCCATGCGGTCCTGCCGGTCACAGCTTTGCAGAGTGAATACTCGATGTGGTGGCGCGAGCCAGAGAAGGACGTACTGCCGACGTGCGAGGAACTCGGTATCGGCTTCGTGCCGTTTAGCCCTTTGGGAAAGGGCTTCCTCACCGGCGCAATCAGCCAAAATACGAAGTTCGATAGCACCGACTTTCGTAACGTCGTTCCCCGCTTCACACCGGAGAATCGGAAGGCCAACCAAACCCTCGCCGAACTGCTCGGCCAGATCGCAGCCCGCAAGGGTGTGACTCCCGCTCAGATTGCGCTGGCGTGGCTACTGGCCCAGAAACCGTGGATCGTGCCAATCCCCGGCACGACGAAGCTGCACCGGCTGGAAGAGAACCTCGGCGCGGCCACGGTGGAATTGACCGGAGACGATCTCCGCAGCATCGAGTTTGCTCTCTCGAAGATCACCGTGCAAGGCGACCGTTATCCGGCAAATTTGCAGCAGCGGGTGGGCCGCTAAGTGCCGATGCGACTGACCGGTCGGTAAGCGAATCGGGCAACAGCAACGCGAAAGAACGGAATGATGGACATCAAACGAGTTGGTTCTCAACCGTCCGGCAAAGGGACCAGCCGACTGGTTTACCGAAATCCCCTGAACGTCGGCGGCTTCAGTGACGCCGTGTTCAGCGTCGTAGCTTCGTTCCTGGCCGACGACAGCGGCCGGTTCGTGGCCGAGGTCGAAAAGATTGAGCTGTAATTGACTGAGCCCCCGCGTCTCGCATTGGGACGCGGGGGCATTTTTCGTGCTTCGGATGGGCGACCTGCCTGCACTTGGATTGGACCTAACGTGCCACAGATGGGCGTGGAGCGGAAAGATCAGTATACTGATATACTGACCCACAAGGACCGGAGGTGCCTTATGAACGCACGCCAACTCGCCAAGCTCGGGATTCCCCAAGACTGTGTTCCGCAAGCCCTCCAGGTGGTGCAGGTGGTTGCCAAGTACAACCGGAGCGTGCCCAAGGACCAGCGGATCAACGTCGAGCAGGCTATCCGTGATTGCGTAAACCAACCCCATCGCGACCAAGAGACCGCCCAGACTGGTGAAGCGACAGAATCTGCTGAATCCGCAGCGGCGCACACAGTAGCATTGCGACAACTGGCTGATGCTCTCGTTGCAGATCGTGAGATTGTTCGCAAAGACCCGATCCCCTATCGCACCTGGGGCGATGAGATCGACGGTGCGGCCCATCACCAAATGAGGCTGGCCTGCTCTCTGCCGATGGCAGTCGGGGCGGCCCTGATGCCCGATGCTCACGTTGGTTACGGGCTTCCCATCGGAGGCGTTCTGGCTCTGGACAACGCGGTGGTTCCGTACGCAGTGGGTGTGGATATTGCCTGCCGGATGCGTTTGAGCATCTACGACATTCGGCCCGACCTCTTGGTCACCCGCAAGCAGTTGTTCGTGAGTGCCTTGGAGCGCGGCACAGTGTTCGGCCTCGGCAAGCAGCATGAGAAACCCCAGGATCATCCTGCCATGGAGCGAGATTGGTCGGTGACGCAGGTTACACGGACGCACAAGGACCTGGCCCGAGGGCAGCTCGGCTCGTCGGGTAGCGGCAATCACTTTGCCGAGTTCGGCGTTCTCCTTCTGGATGAGGACGATGCGCAGCTCGGATTGGAGGCGGGCCAATACGTTGCCTTGCTGACGCACAGTGGAAGCCGAGGCACCGGCGCGGCGGTCTGTCAGGTCTATAGCGGCATCGCCCAATCACGGCTACCGGCGAAGTATAAGGACCACGGACGTCTGGCCTGGCTGGACATGGACAGCGAGGCGGGGCAGGAGTATTGGGCGGCGATGAACCTGATGGGCGAGTATGCGGCAGCCAACCACGAAGTTATCCACCGGAACGTCTCCAAGCTGGTGGGCGAACGGCCGATCGCCTTTGTGGAGAATCACCACAACTTCGCCTGGAAGGAAACCCATGAAGGCCGCGAGGTAATCGTCCATCGCAAGGGAGCCACACCGGCTGCGGAAGGCGTCCTCGGAGTCATTCCCGGCTCGATGGCCGATCCGGCGTTCGTGGTGCGTGGACGGGGTGTTGCCGCGAGCCTTAATTCAGCCTCCCACGGGGCGGGCCGGAAGATGTCGCGCAAGCAGGCGAAGGACCACTTTTCCTGGCACGCCACGAAAGCCGACTTGGAGACGCAAGGCATTACCGTCCTCTCGGCGGCGGCCGATGAGGTGCCAGGCGTCTACAAGGACATTGAAGAAGTCATGGGCAGCCAGGCGGACCTGGTCGAGAAGGTTGCTCGTTTCGAGCCCCGCATCGTGAGGATGGCCGGGGAACACGACGGGCCTCCCGAAGATTGAGACTACGATACGAGCAGCCCCTCGTAGCGCAACCGTGCCACTGCCCCGAGCGATTGCAGCATCGAGCCCTCCCGCCGAGCCCATGTTCGGCCCATCGCACAGCACTTCGATCTCGGCCACCCGGCCGTCTACGTCGGCCGTCTCGGCGTCCGAGAGGCATAGATAGATGCCGGTGTCGGCCACGGCATACGCCTGCTTGAAGATGCCGTCAACCGGAAACGGCGGCAAAAGCTCCTGCGGCGCTACCTCGCGCCCGTGCATGGCCGCCAGGCGGGCGAAGTAGTCCTGGACCTCGCTTCGTTCGCATGCCTCGGCAATCACCGGCGTCATGTTGATGCCGTCGTCGCGAAGGCTAGGCAGAGCGCCGGGCTCAGACCGCTCCGTCCTCCATCGTGCCAAACGTTTCTCGGCTGCGGCTCCCGACATGGAATCTATGGCCTCCGGGATCGGCAGACGATCAAACTCCAAAATGCGCACGCGGGGGTAGTCCAGAATGTCCTTGAACTCGCGCCCACAAGCCGGACAATGGTGCAGGGGATTCATCGTCATGGCAACTGAACTCGGTCTTGGCGAAAGGACGAAATTCGTGCCGTACACCCGCAATTATCGGCGCAAGTGTCGCTTGCGTCAACGAGGTCGAGTGTCATGGTCGTATGGCAGGCCGGTGGCCGAGGCCGATTGCCCGTTGCAGCGGGCGCTGCGGCTTAAGCGGCAATAGTAGCGGAGTTACGGTACACTACTGGCATGTCGAAACCAAATGAACACCCGGCGACGGCCAGCCCCGAGCAGCTATGGGCCGAGTGCGACGTGCGCCGTCTGCGCCGGTCGGGACCAGGGGGACAGAACCGCAATAAGGTGGAGACGGCCATCAGCCTGCATCATTTGCCCACCGGCGTTTGTGCGGAGGCCAGCGAGCGCCGCAGCCAGGCCCAGAACCGAACCCAGGCCCTGTTCCGGTTGAGGGTGAACTTGGCCCTGGAGATCCGGCGACCCTGCAGGCCGGACTACGTGGCCAGTTCTCTCTGGCAATCGCGGCGCGGCGGTGGGGTGCTGAAGCTGAGCGCCGGGCACGACGATTTCCCCACCCTGCTGGCCGAGGCATTGGACGTGCTGGCCGCCTTGGACGCCGATCCAAAGGTGGCGGCGGCCGGGCTGGGCTGTACGCCGTCGCAGTTGATCCGGTTGTTGAAACTCGACCCGCGTGCCCTGGCGTTGGTCAACGGCTGGCGTCGTGAACGCCAGATACACGCTCTTCGATAGCGAGATCGACTTCCTGGCCTTCGCACCGGCCTATGCCGACCTGGCCGAGAAGCTGGCCGACGCCGTGACCTTGCGCGCCACGCCGGTCGGCACGGCGGCCGTGAACGTCGCTGTGGCCCTTGGCAAAACGCAACCGGGGACGTAACAGGGCGCATTCAGAACCAGGTATCGAAATTCATCCTTTTCCGCAGGCCTCGCAGCCCGTGTTTGACTAAACTCGCCGCGGCAGAGACCGTCTTACCCATCTGCCCGGCAATCTCCTCGACTGTCATCCCCTCGAAGTAGCGCAGGCGAAGGGCTTCGCGCTGGGTAGCGGGCAATTTTTGCATCCGCTGCGCAAGACGCAAGGCATTTTCGCCCCTGATGACCCGCTGACTAGCCGAACTGTGGTCAGCCGCCGGCTCATTCCAGTGGAAGGAAGCGCTATCATCGCAATCGTCGAGAGACTGTTCGATTCGAAGACTTTGGTTCGCGGCCAGGACATGCTTGCGGACTAGGTCTCGCAGATTATTGGAATGAATTCGCTTGATCCAAGTCGAGAATTCCGCTTCGGTGAGCCCCTGAAAGGCGGAGAACCCCCGATTTGCATCGGCCATCGTGTCCTGGACGACGTCCTCGGGATCGCAGCGGCGGCGCAACCTGGTGCCGATTCGGCTTTGCGCCACAAGGATGAGGTAGGGGCGATAATAGTCCAACAACTGCCCGAGCTGTGTCGGGTCGCTACGGGCCTGACGGATCAGATCGTCCACACAAACATCATCGTCGTCCATCGCATAGTCTCCATGAATCTTCGCCTTCCGCCACCGCCCGGCGGAAGCCAGACTTGGCGGCTGTAAGGCCCCTGTCGCCTTGCTACGTGCTCCGTCCGATCGCTTGTGCCTTCCACATCACGTAAAACGGAATCCCGGTGAGCACCAGCAGGAGACCGAACATCGTGGCCAGCGGATCGCCCTGGACGACATAGACCAGAAACGCCAGGCAGATCGCCAGGTACAGGGCCGGAGTGACCGGATAGCCCCAGCAGCGGTAAGGACGTGGAACGTCCGGCTGCTTGAAACGCAGGCGGTAGACGGCGGCCACCGTCAGGCCGCCGAAGAGGACCGAGGCGAACGTGCTGTAGGTGAGCAATTCCGAGTACGAGCCGGTCAGCGTCAGGACCATCGCCCAGACGCCCTGGTACAGCAGCGCCGTCACGGGCGTCTTCCGCGTGTGCAGCTTGGCGCAGCTACGGAAGAAGAGCCCCTCGCGGGCCATGGCGTAGCAGACCCTGGCCCCGCCGAGGATCATCCCGTTGACGCAGCCGAAGGTCGAAACCAGGATGGCGACGATGATCAGCGTCGAGCCGATGTTGCCGAAGAGCACGACGGCCACCCGTTCCGCCACCCGGTTCTCCGGGACGGCGGCAATCTGGCTGACCGGCAGGACGCACAGGTAGGCGACATTCGTCAGCACGTACAAGACCGTCACCAGCAAGCAGCCCAGCAGCAGCGCCCTGGGCAGCGTGCGATGGGAATCGTGGACCTCCTCGGCCACGAAGGTGACGGTGTACCAGGCATCGTAGGCGAACAGGGCCTTCGAGAGGGCGACGGCCAGCCCGGCCAGGAAACCCACCTGAAGGGCCTCTTTGCCGGGCATGGGCTCGATCAGCGGGAAGAAATGCGGCGCTGCCGCCGCTGCGGCCCAGCCCGGCCACGATCAGCGCCACCAGGGCCGCCACCTTCAGGACCGTGAACAGGTTCTGCACGAAGGCCCCTTCCCGGACGCCCCGGATGTTCACGCCGGTCAGCAGGGCGATCACGCCGCAGGCCACCAGTTGGGCCGAGTTGAGTTCAAGGTGGAGCAGGCCGTGGGGCACGTGCGGCCTGGGCGGCCAGCGGCAGCAGTTCGCCCAGGGGAATCCGCGCCAGCACGTTGGCCTCGCCCAGGCTGGGCACCAGCACGCCGAGGTACTTGGCAAAGGCAATCGCCACGGCGGCGT
This sequence comes from uncultured Planctomycetia bacterium, assembly GCA_963779975.1. GTDB lineage: Bacteria > Planctomycetota > Planctomycetia > Pirellulales > Thermoguttaceae > JANXQG01. Next base: position 133,734 of record CAWAAL010000003.1, read on the forward strand.
TGAAGCCGTTCTGGATGACCAGGAACTGCGTCCAGCCGAAGAGGAACGCCCAGAAGTCGCCGTAGGCCTCGCGGAGGAAGACGTACTGGCCCCCGGCATGCGGATACATGGCGGCCAACTCCGCGCAGGCGATCGCGCCGAGCATGGTGAACAGGCCGCCGAAGACCCACAGGCCAATCAGCAGCCCCGGCGTCTCGACCCACTGGGCCATGATCGACAGCCCGATGAAGATGCCCGAGCCGATCATCGAGCCGACGACGATGGTGGTCGCGTCGAACAGCCGGAGGTGGCGTTGCAGTTGATGGGGGTGGCTCATGTTCTTTCCGGGGCCGTTTCTCCTAAAGTCTACCCGTTGGCCAACCATTGGCAACGGGTCCAGACAAGCGTAGGGCCAAGACCGAGCGAACCGAAGACCGTGGAATCTGGTACATTGCTTGTTGCATGTCTAAGCCAAGTGATCATCCAGCAGCAGCCAGTCCCGAACAGCTATGGGCCGAGTGCGACGTGCGCCGTCTGCGCCGGTCTGGACCAGGGGGACAGAACCGCAACAAGGTGGAGACGGCCATCAGCCTGCATCATTTGCCAACGGGGGTGCTTGCGGAGGCCAGCGAGCGCCGCAGCCAGGCCCGGAACCGCTCTGTAGCCCTATTCCGGCTCAGTGTGAACTTGGCCTTGGATGTCCGGCGACCCTGCGGCCCGGACGACGTGCCCAGTTCTCTCTGGCAATCGCGGTGTGGCGGCGGGTTGAAGATCAATGTCGGGCACGACGTTTTCCCCACCCTACTGGCCGAGGCATTGGACGTGCTGGCCGCCGATCCGAAACAGGCCGCCACCATACTGCGCTGTACGCCGTCGCAATTGATCCGGTTCAACCCTCGCCTATGAAGATAGTCCAACGTGTTACGGACGGTCTTTTGTCCGTCCTCATTCCCCCAGTCTCCTAGCCTAAGAAGCACAGCAGCGGGCCGCCGCTTGCCGGGGGTGATTGAGGGCAAGCACCAGGTAAAGGCTGCCGTCCGCCACCGTTACATCGGCACTTTGACGACGACCTTGTGGACCACGCCCGTGCCGATCAGCGGGGCGTGCGCGTCCTCCGGGAAGAAGACCACGAACTCCCCCGGCAGCACCGTGATGTAGCTGTCGGGTGCGTCGTCAAAGAACTCGATGTCCTTCTCGGCATCGTACTGGCCATGTCGCCGTAGACAGCGGCCGCATGCCTTCCAGCCCATCTCCTCGACACCCGAGATCAGATATTGGATGTCGATGTACTTGCGATGTGCTTCCACGCGAGCCTCGGATCGCGGGCGAGTGGCTGACCGGGAAACCATGGCGTACATGGCCACGGCAATCTCGATCCGCCCCAGCGGCAGGTCGTTCAGTGGCTGACCGCGCAGGAAGCCGAATGCGGCGGCAAAATCAGGATGGAGAGCCAAGTAGCGGTCTGCTTCTTCCAGCCGAGCGAGGATCATGGCGTTCTCCGGGAATGTTCCGCAGCAGTGGTTCGAAACGTCCTTATTTCCCCAATCCCGGCCGTGTGTGCAGCCTCCGGCCCCGTGGGTTGCACGCCGCAATCCTTAGCTGTACGCTCGTCGTTATTTTTGCTCGCTTTCACCGGATGCACCTTGGCCCCACGGTTCCTGTCGGTTTTGCTCCGGTTTTGGATGGGCCGCACCCGTCAGGGGGCCGTTTCAGGGGGCCAGTATCTCGCAAGTTCAGGGAAAAACCCGATTCTACCCCTGCGGAAAGAGCCACGTCAACGCCACCCGCGTGTGGATCAGTTGCAGCGGCGACAATGCTTCGCCCGGCATTGACGCAAACGGCAACGTCTCGGCCCCGACGCCGGTGTTCTGGCGAGACCTCGACACGCTCTTCAAGATCGCCCAAGAGAACCACATTTACCTGATGCTGGCCCTGATCTCGTTCGACCACTCAAAACCCGGCAACCGCAACGCCGAGGCATGGAGGCGGATGTAGTCCAGGCCCGCAGGACGGAAGTCGTTCGTGGACAACTAAGCGTGACCAACGGCTGCGATTACTGCATCGCCTCTCACCGGGCGTCGGCAGTGTCAAAGGGCATGACGGACGCGATGTTCGGCGAGTTGATGGGCATCGTCGGTGTTGCCAATCTGACCAACCGTTTGGCTACCGGATTCCGCGTTCCGCTGGACGAGAAGTTCAAGTAGTTCCTGATTGTCCTGATCGTCGTTGGTGAAAAGCCATGCCGGTAAAGAGTTCCATATTTGGCATTGCCGTCGTCCTGGATTGGCCGCGGAAGGCCCGTTCGTGGGGGAATTGCAGGCGGCAAGCGGCGAGGGTAGGATGCTATCGTGTGGATCGGCTTCGGCTCGTGCTGGACGCCGACACCATGACGCTCGAACCGACGCCGGAAGAACTTGTGCGGCCGACGCTGGCGAGACCAAGGGCGAAGTCAACGATGGCAACGTCTCACGAAAGGGTTTTCCCATGAAACCAGTCATGATACTTGTTACGGTCACGATCGGAGGATTCGTGGTCATAACCTTGATCGCGTTCTGTGGCGGCATGATCGGGGCCAAGCTACCGAAGGTTAGCGACCAGGAAAAGGCATTGGCTAGCGACCCGGAGATGGCTTTCGCCGAGATTCAGGAGCTTGGGGGCAAGATCGCGGTTCGCACAAATGCCGACGGTGAGTCGGCAATACGCGTGGATTTCTCGCACTTTCCAGAAAGTGTTCTTGATGCTTTGACGGAGGCGGACGTACCGCGGCCACCGGCGCATGGCCCGCACTTTCCCGTGGTTGTTCCCGAGGTGAAGCACCACAAGACTCCACCGTTACGTCAGAAGTTCGACCCTGAAATCGCGGACGCTTTGAAGCAACTTCAGGAGTTGAACCTCGACGGCACCAAGGTAACGGACGCCGGGTTGGAACACCTCAAGGGCTTGACGCAACTCCGGACGCTGAACCTCAGTGGTACCACGATTACGGACTCCGGGTTGAAACACCTCCAGAGCTTTACGGAACTCCAGAAAGTGAACCTCCGTGGCACCAAGGTCACAGATGCCGGATTGCAACACATCGCGGGTTTGACGCAACTCCAGGAATTGAACCTCACGCACACTCGGGTGACGGACGCTGGCCTACAGCATCTCACGGGCTTGACCCAACTTCAGACGTTGGACCTGACCTTTACGCCAGTGACGGGTACCGGATTGGATCACATCAAGAGCCTGCCGCACCTCCAGACGTTGCACCTCGCCTTGACTCCGGTGACGGACGCTGCGTTGGAGCACCTCAAGGGCTCGACGCAACTCCGAGAATTGAGCCTCAATGGCACGGACGTAACGGAGGCCGGAGCCGAAAGCCTTCGCAAGGCGGTGCCGACGCTGCGAATTCTGCGGTAGAGCAGAAACGAAATCACGAACATCGGTTACAAAGAAATAGATGTCGGTCCGAGAACGACGTTCAAGGAGATTTTCGTGGTAAAACGCGTCCTATGACAGGAAGTGCTCGATCGAGGGCAGATTCATGGCCGAGACGCATATTCCGTGACAATTTGGCACAATCCACCCAGTCTATTGACTTCTCCAAACGGCGGATTATCGTGAAACGGACTTCTCTGCTCGGCGTGGGCAGCGGCTTGAATGACAACTTTCAGATTTGCAGGAGATTATTCATGAGATCGGTGCGAACGGTGTTTATATTGGTCTTGGCTATGGCCGTTGGTGGCCCCGTGCTGGCGAAAGATGGCCAAGGCAAGAGGGCCGACAGGGCCGCGAATCACGAAATCGCAAAGGTCTTGCGGTTTCTGAAGAAGGTCACGCTAACCACGGAACAACAGACGAAGGTGGATTCACTCAAGAGCGAGTACAAGCCCAAGGTCTCCGATGGGCTGAAGAAGGTCGATGCCGTCCTTACTCCGCAGCAGAAACAGGACAAGCAGGCTGCCCGGCAGAAAGCCAAGGCTGATGGCTTGAAGGGCAAGGAGGCCAAAACGGCGGTTGACGCAGCCGTGAATCTCACCACCGACCAGCAGACGCAGATTTCCCAGGCCAAGCAGGATCTGAAAGCAGTGGAGAAGGAACTTCGTCAGAAGGCTAGGGCTCTGCTCACGCCGGAGCAGATCGCTTTGCTGCCCACGAAAGGCAAGAGGAACTAGAAGGCAGATCGCCATGTGGAGAACGTGGATTGGGCTGACGGCGTGTACATTCGCTTGCATGCCCGCGGGCAAGGCATGGGCAGACGACAAGCCGCTGAAGCCTGTGAAAATGGAGTACCGCAGCTTCGAGGCCGAGCGACTCCAGCGATTCGCGTGGATGGGACGCCGCGTGGCTTTTCTGACCGTTCGAGACGACCTCGATCCGGGCGTGATGGCCAAGTTGTGCGGCACGTTCGACAAGGTCTATGACTTCTACCACAACGCGACCGGCCGGGAGCCGGTAAAGGCGAAACTGTACGAAGGCCGACTGACCGTTGCCGAAGTCGAGAAGACGTGTGGAGCAGGTTGCGGCTACTTGGGAGCGACGGGCGTTGAACTCATGCCCGCCTACTTCCGGGAACTCTATGACGGCGTTGCCAAGCACGACGAGTACGATCAGGCATTGCCGTACGAGTTCGGCCGCAACTTCTGGTTCTACTCGCCACAACTGGCCTACAAAGCGGGAAAGTACACAGACTCGGTCGTTACGGGCTACGCGGTCTTCATGCGGTTTCCGGCCCTCGACGCTGCCGGTGTAAAGCTCGGACCGTTTCGCGATCGCAGCGGCAAGGAGTTCCACGAGGAAGTGGAGGGGCTTGTTGACCGGTATGTCGCCGATCCATCACTCACTTGGGAGAACACGCTGAAACGCGGAACGGCCCCGACGAACCCGATGAACCTGAACGGCACCGACCTGTTCGCCTCGTTTTGTTTCCGGTTATGCCACGATAATGGCGGTCCGAAGTTCGTCGCCCGGCTCTGGAAAGAGGCTGCCAAGCGCCCCGAAGCAAAATCGACCCAGGACGCCATCGACAACTTCGTCCTGGCAGCCAGCATTGCTGCGGGGAAGGACTTGGGGCCGCTGTTCGCCGAAACGTGGCGATGGCCCGTGTCGGAATCGGCTCGACGAGAGGCGGCGAAGGTACAAGCGGTCCAGGTACGGGAGGTATCGCACAAGGAACTTGGTCCGAGGTTGCCACGGGACAGGCCCCCAAGCTCATCAAAGCCATCGCTGGCGACGCCAGGGGGACGTTTCACGGACTGGGTTTCCTCGACGCCAGCCTTCGTAAATTGGGGGAAGGCCAGGAAAGGCTGCCGATGATCGTGGACGACCAGGGCAAGTTCGTCTATACGGACACTGGCAAGGGATGCAGCACTCAGGAGGCGTTGTTCCATTATTTCGGCCTGCCCATCGAGGTCGTGGCCGAACCATCGGTTCGGTATTCGTATCACCGCAGCCCGTGGATTGCCGAAACGAGCAAGGACCGGACCCGGGTACTGGTCCGCTTCACGGCGGAGAGCATGTTCGGTGAGAGTTTCGCCTTCCTTCGCAGCTTGAAGATGAAGAACGAGCGGGCGGTGGACCGGGCCGCCCGGAGACTTCACGACGAAGCATTCTCGATCATCGACTGCATCCAGTGTTCCAATTGCTGCAAGACCGTCTCGCCCATGTTCAATGAGGAGGGATGAAGTAAGGGAATAGGCCGTGCTGAGAACTGCCTGCGATGCCCCTGACGGTGGCCTTGGCGGACAGTGAATATCGGCAGACTGACGCCAGCGGTAGCCCTAGGGCGCGCCGAGTGAAACGAGTCCCACCGTGAAAACGCGGGGCAGTGGTGGGACACGTTTCACTCGGCTCACCTACGGCTACTCGCTCACGAAACTCCTCAAACCACGCGACCCCATTTAGAACCGGTATCCCACCTGTGCGCGGAAATTGAACGGCGCGCCGGGGAAGACCTCGTACTGGTTGATGGAACTGGTGTAGTAGGTCTCGTTGAAGATGTTCTCGAAGTAGACGTTGGCGTCCAAGCGGCCCTGCTTGTAGTACAGGCCCGCGTCCCAGCGGGTGTAGCTGGGCAAAACCAGCGGCGAATAGTAGTCGCCCAGCCGATCGCCGACATAGACCACGCCCAGGCCGACGCCCAACGTGCGGCATTCGTTGGCGATCAGATTATAGCGCGACCAGACACTGGCCGAGTTGTACGGCACGCCCAAGGCCCGCTGGCCGTTGATGGCCGAACCGGGCGTGGGGTCGCTGAGCAGCGTGTCGGTATAAGCGTAGTTGGCCAACAGGCTCCAGCGCTGCGTCAGTTTGCCCACGGCCGACAATTCCACCCCCTGGCTGCGTTGGCCGCCAACCTGCTCCAGGTGGATTCCATCAGCCAAGTAGACGGAGACGTTGTCCTTGACGAGGTAGTAACCCGCGGCGGCCAGGGTCAGGCTGTCGGTCGGCTTCATCTTGATGCCACCCTCCCAGAGCTGGCCGAACTCGGGCTTCAGCGGCGTGGTCTCGACATACGGCCCGCCGTCGGGCGGATCGAACGATTCGGAGTGCATGGCGTAGAACGAGAGCTTCTCCGGCAGCGGCTCGTAGATCAGGCCGATGCGCGGCGTGCCCACGTCGAACGCCTCGACGCTCCGCGTCGGGCCGAAGCTCGGCTCGAACGAGCGATCGAAGATCACGTCGGCGTGATCGTAACGCACGCCGGCCAGCACCTTCCAATGCTCGGTCACGTTGACCAGGTCCTGGAAGTACAGTCCGTAGTCGGCCTGGTAGAAGGTCGAATTGTACACCAGCGGCAAGGGAAGCGGCGACGGCACGTTGCCGTAGACGGGAGCGGTGGGGTTGATTCCCAGCGGATCGTAGTATTGCAGCGAACTGGCGCCTTGGAAGGCATTCGAAGTGAACCAGCCCTCTTCCGTGCCGAAGACCATGTTGTGGGTCATGCCGGCAATTTCCATCTTGCCGGCGAGGTTCGCAATCAGCGACTGGTACTGTTCGTTGAACGGATCGATGTCCTCGCGCGTTCGATAAAGGTAGCCGGGCGGCAAGGGCTGTACGAACTCGACGCCCGGCAGCGGGGCCGAGGGGATCGTGCCCGACGCCTCGGTGTTGTAGAACAGCGAATAGCCGCCGACCCTCACCGTCCAATCGTCATTCAAGCGATGCGTGAAAACCAGCGATTGCCGGTAGTCCTGGAAATGCTGGAAGTCGGTCGGCTCGCCCAGGAAACGGCTGATGGGCAGGGTCAACTGGCCGTTGACGGCGGCCACGCCCGTGTCGAAGCGGCGCCGGTCGTTGACGAACTCGGCTTCCCAGGTGATCGCCGTGTCGGAATCGATCACCCAAGTGACCGCGGGGGCGGCGAAGGCACTTTCGTTGTAGCCGAAGTCGCGAAAGCTCTCGTTGTCTTGATAGGCCGCGTTGACGCGATACAGCAACGAGCCGCTGGAATTCATGGGACCGGTGCTATCGACCGTATAGCGTTCGAGCCCGAAACTGCCGAACTGGACGGTGGCCTCCTGCATCGCCTCGGCCAGCGGCTTCTTCGTGATCAGGTTGACGGTGCCCGAGGGTTGGCCGGCGCCGTAGATCACCGACGCCGGACCTTGCAGGATCTCGACGCGCTGCACGTCGGCAAAGTCGCGCGGCGTGAACGTCGGATCGAGGAAACCGTTCTTGCGGTAGTCGCGCGAGGTGACGGAAAAACCGCGAAGGAAGAACGCATCGCTCCGCAACGCGGACGAGTCGTTCGTCTTGACCGCGCCGGCGATGTCGCGCACCAGATCGTCGACGTTGATCACCTGCTGGTCGGCAAGCACCGCCTGCGGGACCACGTTGACCGTCGCCGGCAAATCGATCGCCGGTACATTGATCAGGCTGCCTGTCGTCGAGGACTCGGCGTCGTAGCCGTTCGCCGGGGGGCTGGAAAAGATCGTGCCGGCGAGAATCGAACGGTCTTCGCCCGGCCCGCCCGATCCGCCCGGCTCGCCCGGGGTGGCAGGGCCGCTGGAAGGACTCGATTCGCCCACGACCTCCGTTTCGGGCAGCTTAGGAGTCGCGGCGTTCGGCCCGGCGGGTTTCACTGCAGTTGAGCCTGGCGGTGTCGTGTTTTGCGCGAGGGCAGCGGTGGCCGGGGTGCGCACGGCGGGTGGGTTCGGTGCCATCGGAATCGTGTCGTCGGTCGTCGAACCGGGCAATTCCTCGTCCGCCCGCACCATGGCGCCGGAGCCGATTACGGCAACGACCAGCAGAATCCTCATCGAGCAACTCACCATCATTCTCCTTGCAGCGAACGTGATTATCGAAATTTTCGCTACGATCCTTTCCATCGTCAGCACGTTGACCGCTCCTTGCCGAAAGACAGGCGCGAAACCCGGATATTGCGACGGTTTTTTCGGGAATTGGCGGCTAATTCGGCAAAGCCGGCATATTCCGCACAGATGCTACGACCGCAACCGGGACGTAACCGGGACGAATGGTGTCAATCCCTCCGCACGAGTGTTAGAATGACAGCCATGGAGACTCGATAGATGCTTGCCACGTACGACCTTGACGGCCAACCGGCCGATTCGCTGGACCTGAAGTGCCTGCTCATCGGAACGGGTATGCGATACCCGGCCCGCGTACACGAGGCGGTAGCGGAGCGGGCGCGGCTGGAACCGCCGAGCAATCCTTACGCCTGCAACTGCGTCATCCTGCCCGGCGAGGTCGCGGTGCATCTGACCGTGGACGACGCCTCGCCGTTCGCCTTGGACCTCGACGACGAGGGGCGGGCGTGCCTGTTTCATCGCGGGCAGCGCTTGACCGAAGTGTCGTTCCCGCTGGCGACGACCTACTACGGCCAGCGCACCCATGAGGGCCGACCGTTCGGAGCATGTGCCGTGCTCGAAGGCACCGGCCTGCTGGCGTTCTTCTACCTGTGGCGATGCGAATACATCGACACGGGCGAAACCTGTGAATTCTGCTTCCAGGCGCGGGCGGAGATGGCCGGCTTCGAGTTGCCCAGCCCGTCAGACGCGGAGGTGGCCGAGATCATCGCCTGGGGAATCGAGCACGCGGGAGTCAAGCAGGTGCAACTCACCGCCGGCAGCAAGTTCAGCAGCAGCGACGAGTGCCGGCGTTACGCGCGGCTGTTCGAGGTGATCGATCGACAGGTCGGGCTCGACCGAATCCCCACGGAGATTTATTGTTACGCCACCGCGCCGCGCGTCCCGGCCGCGGTGGATCAGATTCTCGAAGCCGGCGCCGACCGCGTCGCGCACGACCTGCAGGTCTGGGACCGCAAGCTCCACGCCCGCATCTCCCCCGGTCACGCGAGGCACGTCGGCCGCGACGCTCAACTCCGCGCCCTGGAGCACGTCGCCGACAAGTTCGGCCCGAACCGTGCGTTCAGCTCCTTCGTCGCCGGGATCGAGCCCTTGGACTCGATGATCCAGGGCGCCGAGTACTTGGCCGCGCGCGGCATCGTCCCGGCGTTCAGCGTTTGGATGCCTCCCGCCGGGTCGACCGATGGCGCGCACCATCCGCCGGGCCTGGATTATTACCGCCAGGCCCGCCGCGAATTTGCTCGCCTGTATCGCAAATATGGGCTCAACCCGCCCGGACTCGCCGCCGGCTCGCACGTGTCGGTCTGCCACGACATTTATCGCTATGCCGACGACCTCCTCAACAATTCCGGGACGTAGATTTCTCTGGCAGGCCCGTGGCCACGCCCTTGCCGGAAATCCTGCGCAGTCCCCTTCCCTTCATCCGCTGGCCGTGTTAAAGTCATGGTCTCTCTTGAAAGGGGAATACAGTGACGCCGGATGAACAATTAGAACGTCTCGAAGCGGAAGTGGATCGGTTCAAGCGCGAGCATCCGAACGTGCCGGGAATTCTGCGGCTGACGAACAGTTGTTTGCGCTCGTGCTCCAAGTGGAAGTGGGAGCAGCACGGTTGGGCTGTCAGCGAGGGGGAGGCCTGTGGAATCATGAATGGAGACGACAAAGCGCAGCGGACCGCGCTGCTTTCGATCCTGAAAGACGACCTGATTCACAAGGTCGAGTTCGTTCCCGGCGGAGACGTGCTGGAAGTCGTTTCGGACTCTGCCTTCTCTTGACGTCAAGCCGAACGGTTGGGAGTTACTGAATCCAGCAAGAGCAAAGTCACTCAAAACGCCACCACGGGGCCTGCCCCTAATGGCACGAGAGTAAGGCGCAAGAATATGTCAGCAAACGACTTCCGGATCTTAATGCCACCGGCTTGCGGTCTGTCGATTTAGTCGAAGACTGCCCTCCCGCCCCCGCTGGGCTTGCCCCAGCGGAGCGAAGGATTGACCACTACTGGCCAGCCTTCAATCGCTACTCGCCGTTTTTTCCCGTGTCTCCGCTGCCCGGCCCGAGGGCCGGGCAGCGGAGACACGGGAAAAAACGGCGAAGGGGGTGGGCAAGGCGGCGTTTCTAGTGGCCAATCCTCCGCTCCGCTGGGACAAGCCCAGCGGGGGCGGGACTAAATCGACAAGCCGCTTGCCAGGTGGATATTTACGTTCGTTGCTAACAACGGCGTCCCCTATTCTCTTTTTCCGCGTTTCCCGGCGGCAACGCCGCCGGGAAACGCGGAAAAACAAGGTTTGAGTGGGCCACCCTATGTAGCTTGGAACGTGACGCTCCACCGGGCAAGCCGGCGGCATCTAGAGCCCAATGCCTCAATACACAAGTTACGACGTCCAAATCGTTTGCGCTTAATCTCGTGCCAGTAGACGCAGGGTCGGCGGGGACGTTGACAGCCTCAGTGACTTTACTCTTGCTGGACTCAGTAGGAGCGGCCGAACAATAACTTCTGCTTTCTTGCCCAGAGAAGGCCGGGAAATGCACGCCTCACCGTGCGTCCTTCCAAGCCCGCTCCGTCACGGGGAACATCGAGATGCGGAACTTGGTGCAGCCGTAGGGCACGAGGCCGACCGTCGCGGAGGCGGTTCCGCTGACCGGCCTGGCGGGCAGGGCCTGCACGTCGGTGGGCTGCCAGTCGAAGGACCGGACGGGAACTCTCAACACGATCGGTGCGTCGAGCGGCCAGTCCCAATGAGCGGGCATGGGTTTGCGCTCCACCGTGATGCCGGCATCGCCCCGCGCCGCGTCGGTGTCCAGCGCGTATCGCCATTTCGCATCCTTGACGGGCGTGTTCGGGTCCACGTCGGCCACCGGCAGCGAGAACAGCAAGGGGCCGAGGAGAACGCTCGCGTAGGGCAGACGCCGCGGCTGGAAGTATTCCTGGCTGCGGAAACCAAAATACTGCCGGTTGGCCGACGGCACCTCCGTTTCGTAACCGCGGACGACCCGCGGGTTCATCGGCAGTCGCAGTTCGACCGCATCGCCCTCGGCCCAGGTCCGCGCGATCTTCGCGAACCCCTTGCTGTCGGGCGTCACGAGCACTAAGGAACCGTTCACGGTGATCCGGGCATCCCGGCACCAGCCGGGAATGCGGAGGTAGAGCGGAAAAGCCGCGGGCTTGGCCGGCGCCACGCGCATACGGATCGTTTCGCCGAACGGATAGTCGGTCGTCGTGCTGATCTTCACCGGCACGCCGTCGCCCGCCAGCGCGGAAACCGTGCAAGGACCGTACAGCGTCGCCGCCAGCCCGTTGTCGCGAGTCGCCATCCATAGATGGATGATGTAATTGGGAATGATGCGGTTCACCGCGCCGACGCAGCACAGCACCTGGGGGCAGCCCAGCCGATTGAAGAGAATGCCGTTCGCCCCCGGACTGTGCGGTTGCGCGGCCGGCAAGGAATCGGAGCGGAGGCGGTTGGGCGACTGGTAGTAGCACATGGTCTGGAAGTCGCGGGCTACGGGGGCGGCGCCGGCGTTGAAGAAAGCGCGTTCCATGCGGTCGCCCCAATCGCCGTGGCCTTGGACGCGATACAGCCACGCGGACGACATGAGCATCGAGGTGACGTCGCAGGTCTCGGTCTTGCGGAAGGGGCCGATGCCCGAGGCAAACTCCTCGCCCGAGGCCACGCCATGCGGTTGCATGTGTTGATCATCCAGCCACTTCCATGCTCCCAGCGACGCCTGGAGCAGATGCTCGTTGCCGGTCCACGGATAGACGATGGCCGGCAGGCGGATGTCTTCGTAGATGATGTCCATATGGCCCGGCGCCAGCCGGCCCGCTTCCCAGGCCTCGAACTCTTTCGCCACCGACGGCTGGGCCATGGCGTGGCGGACGCGTTCCAGGATCCGCTCGTCGCCGCTGAACGAAAACGTCTCCAGCATGGCGTCCAGATTGCAGAGGCCGGTCACGTCGTGAAAATCGGCGCGTCCCATGGTCCCTGCGTAGCCGGCATAGACCTTGACCAAGGCGTCGAGCACGCGCTTGTCGCCGGTGCCCTGATACAGCGCCACCAGCGCGCGGCCCATCTGCGAATGCGCCCAACTGTCGAAGCCTTGCGGTTGATAGCCTTTTTTCCAGTAGATGAACGAAGTGCCGGGGTCCGCCTTGCGCACGCCCTCCACCACGGGGTCCAAGCGGGCTCGGATCTTCTTCACCAGCGCTTCGTCGTGCAGGACGAGGCCGAGGCGGATCGCCCCGTCCAGCCAATAGGCCGATTGTTCCAGCGGCCAACCGGTGCCCTCCGCGCCGGCGCCGGGCGCCTTGATCGGAATCCCTTTCCAGCCGTCCGCAAACGTCGGATGCCACTCGTCCAAGTGTCCTGTGATGCCTTCGCGGGCAGACTGGGCCCAGTCGCGCAACCAACCTTGCGGCTGCACCGCGCCGATCGGCAACGGCAGGAATGCCGGCTTCACCGTCGGCTCGCAGACCCGCGCATGGTTGGGAACCTGAGTGTTTCGTGCTCGCTTGGCGGCATTGACCGGAGAAGTTTCTTCCGTATCCTTACCGATCATGGTGGGCCGGCATCGGTGACCCGCAACCCGCAAGCGGATACCCCGGCTCGCTGGTCCCACCCTACTGCTTGCTTGACCGGAAAAGCGAGCGTGCCGCCCTGCCGCGGTGCGATCCGCGCGGTGCTGCCGTCGGGCAGATGGACGACGACCGCCTTGCAGTTTGCCGCCAGCGGTTTGACGTCGAGCGTAGCCGTCCGACCGTCCTTGGACACCTGCGCGGTGAGGTCCAGCGGGCCGAAGGGCGTGGCGATGCCATTCAGCTTCGTGATCATGCCCGGACCGAGCCATTGTACGGGCATACCTTCCAAGAGGTGCAATTCGTCGCCGCGGTCCAACTGGAGCAGATGCACGGCAAGGCGGATGAATTCCGCCGAGGCCCAGTTGTGCGGCATATCGCCGACTTGCCTGAACTGCCGGCCTTTGAGCGATTGTTCCTCGCGCCAGTCGAGCACCGGCGCGGCATGGTTGGCAAACGCATAGAGCACGTCCGCGGCCTTGCGGCCATTGCCCTGCCATAGCCAGGCGTGGCCGTAGAACGAGGCGAAGTAGTTCCAGAGGCCGGTCGCGTCCCAGCCGGTGCCATAGACCATGCCCTCGCGCTCGGTGGCTGCGAGCATGGCCATGTTGCCGGTCACGAGCGGATCGTCCTTGGCGAAAAGCTGGCCGGGATAAACGCCGTGGCAGAAACCCCACTGCCCGCGTTGCGGCAGATCCTGGCCGTTCATGAGAATCGGCAGGTAGCGGTGGCCGAGCGGGTCGGTCTTCATGTCGCGGGCGGCGGCCTTGCGGAACGCGGCCATGAAATCGCCGTATTCCTTTTGCCAGACCTCCGCCTCGTCGGCCTTGCCCAGCCAGCGGGCGGCGTCGACGAACGAGCGAAGACCGAGGAGATTCCAGTAGATGTTCGTGTACTCGTACTGCACGCCGCCGATGCCGCCGTCGGGGAAGCCGGGCGGCTGCAAGCCGTCGTCCAACGGCGAGTCGTTCTCCCGCGTTTTCTGGCGGAGCAGCTTGATGTAGCGGGCAATGCGCTGGAGCTTCGGCCATACGGATTCGAGCCACGCCTTGTCCTGCGTGAGCTGGGCGTGGCGGACGCACGTCCAGAGCACGATGCCGTTCTCCTTCCAGTAGTTCTGCATCACCTCGATGCGGCCGTCGGCCTTCTGGTACGTCAACTCGTAGGCCACGCCGTTGCGCGTCTGGTCACCCGCGCCCAGCATCGTCGCCGCTTCGAGCAGAAATGCGCCGTCGACGATCCACAATCCGCGGTAACAGGTCGGGCCGACCTGAAACGCCGGCAGCCCCCGCTTGATCTCGCGGGCCTGCCAGATGTTGCGGATCGACGAATCCAGCAGCGCCTGGATGCCCGCATCCGGCACCTGTACCCGGTTATAGGGCAACGCGGCCTGCTGCCAGTAGGCGACGGTCTGCTCGCGTGCCGCCGCGGCCTCCGCGAGCGTCGACGGGCTGGCCACAATCGCGCCGCCGCCGCTATAAAGCACGAAAAACACGGCGTCCTTGCCGGCCGGCACGTTTATGGTTTCCAGCGGAAAATGCTTCCCGCTGTCGCCGGCGGTCATCTGCAACGAGCAGGTGACCGTCTCGTGCCGGTTGACCACGATGCGCTGGCCGTCGCGAACGGCGCCGAGCGTCGTGTCCACGTTCAGCCGCGGTTGGATGGTGCGCGGCTCCCCACCGGTGTTCTTGACATGCACCAGGATCAGGTCGTTGCGGGCCGGGCCCGTCGCCTCTTTGCCGGCCAAAAGGGGTTGAATGTGGGTGACCGCAAACGCTTCCTCGACGATCTCCAAGCCCGGCGCGGTCCGGCGAGTGGTGACGATCGGCACGCGCGGCGAGAACAGTTCCTGCTTCTGCCAGACTGCGTCGCCGGTCACTTCCACGGCGATCCGCGTGCCGAACTCGCGTCCTCCCTGCCGGTAGTGGTAGAGCAGTTCGCCGTCCTTGTCCACGAGCGATTTGTACGGGTCGTCCGGCAGGCAGATCGCCGCTTGCCACTGCGGCGGCGAATAGCGGAAATCAACCGTGGCAGCGGAAGACGGCGCGGGTTCCGCGGCCCAGGCAGCGGCGCTCGCGCCTACTATAGCTACTGCGACGCACAACGTCAGCTTCTTCATCGTCAGTTTCTTCATCGTCGGGTTTCCTTTGCGTTGGTATCCTACTTCTCGAAGACCTCGATTTCACACACGGCATTGCCCCACTGCGTGCCGCGCTTCGTACACGTGAGCCGCACGTGCCGCGCGTCGACCGGGACGAATTTGATCTCGCTGATGCCGCCTTTGCCGTCCTTGGTTTCGTACACGTCGGTCCAGTTCTGGCCGTCGCGGGAAACCTGGAGCGAAAACGATTTCGCGAAGGCCCTTTCCCATTCGATCCGCACGCGGCTGATCTTCTTCACTGCCCCCAGGTCCACCGCGAGCCACGCGCCGTCCTTGAACTCGGAGGACCAGTACGTGCCGGGGTCGTCGTCCACGGCATTCTCCGGCTTATAGGCGGCCGAGTGCGTCGAGGACGCCGTGACTGATTTCTGGCAGGCCAGGCTGATCGATTCGGCAGCGACGATCTCAACGTCGCGGACGCTGTGTACCGGCTCGCCGTCCGCGCCCGCAACTCCGCCTCCAAGACGCACGGCCCCACCTGCTCCGGCCAGGCGACGTCGAAGACGATCTTGGTTTGTCCCAACGGTTCGAGCCGGCAGTCCGGCTTCGATTCGTCGAACAACACGCGATCACCCCGCTTCACGCGCAACGTGACCGGCCCCTGCCACGGTTGGTCGAGGTCGTTGATCAGGACCACCGGCACGCGGGCTTTTGCACCGTGGACCGGCCGGTCTTTCCAGTAGTCCACCATCAAGCCCACCGGGGCGAAGGCGTCGCGGACATAGCGGTAGAACTCCGGTTCCCATTGGAGCGTGGCGACGCCGCCTTTGGTCCAGTGGTCGCAGGTCTGTCCGTCGGGCCGGCTGTAGCCGAGCGTGGTGAAGTGCATCACGGCGGCGGCCTTGCGATGCGTCCGCCAGAATTCGGTGTCGGCGGCGAGCCACGTGGCCTGCACGTGAAAACGCTGCTCGGGCGTCGCGCCCTCGCCGAGGACGTTCTTGTACAGGTCACGCGTCAGCGTGGTCGGCGTGCCGTCGCGGTTCAGCCAATGCCAGCCGTACTCGTTGATGACCACCGCATGCTTGCCGTCGCCCGGTTGCGGATTGGCGGAGGCCAGGCTCCGCAGCCGGAAGCTGCCGAAGAAATGGTAGGGGTGGGCTTCGAACATGTCGCCCGGCTCCTGCGGACGGCTGTAGCCGTTGTCCCAGGGACGATGCGAGAGGTCCAGCGCCCGGATCTGCTTGAAGGCCGCTCCGGTCTTCGGGCTTAATGTCTCGTTGCACGCGTCCCAGACGGCGACGCAGGGATGGTTCCACCGCGCCCGCATCCATTCCGAGTATTCCGCGACCAGTTCGTCGCTCTGCAGGTCCTTCGGCACGTCGCCGCCGAACCAGATCGGGAACTCGTCGTCGATCAGGATCCCCAACTCGTCGGCGACGTCGTACCAGGCCTCCGGCGGGAATCCGATGCAATAGCGCAGGCAATTCCAGTGCATGTCCTTGACGCGCTCGTGCAGCAGCCGCACCCATTTCGGGTCCCAGGGAAGAGTTCCGCATTCGCCGTCCTCGAAGAAGCGGTAGAGCGTGATATTGCTGCCGCGGAGAAAATACGGCTTGCCGTTGAGCATCGCCCGGCCCGTCGCCGGATCGAACTTGAACTCGCGCATGCCGAACCGCGTCGCATAGGCGTCCGTTTCCTTGCCGGTCTCGACGCTGCAACTTTCGGCCACGAGCCCGTAGAGGAACGGGTCTTCGGGCGACCATAGCCGGCAGGAGGGGAGCGTAATGCGAACCTCGACCGTCGTCTCCGCGCCCTTCGCCAGGCTCACCGGCTCGCTCGTCACCTGCCCGGCGGCCTTACCGGACCGCACTTCCCAGACGACGAACTTGACGGCAGCCTTTACTGCCTCGCCGTCGTTGCGCAACACGGCCTGCACGCGGACCGTTTTGCCGGCAACGTCGGGCGCCGCTTGCACGGAAAGGACGTGCGGCGTGCCGGAGAGGATCAACTCCACCGAATCGAAAATACCGGGGATGTAGCGTTCCTTCTCGAAATCGAAGCCGTCGGCGTGTGCCCGGCCGACGGCATCGCGGTCTGCGCCGACGCGAATCATGATCTCGTTGCTGCCCGTCTTGAGTGCCGGCTTGGCGTCGAAATAGCCGGGCGTGAAACTCGGCGCGTGATCGCCGAGCAAGGTTCCGTTCAGAAAGACCCGCGTGCCGAACATCGCCTGGGCGACCTTCACTTGCGCCACGGCGGTCGGCGGACCGTCGAGCGCGAACGTCCGCCGATACCAGAACGCGTCGCGCCGCGGATCCTTTTGCGGAATGCTCTGCCGATTAGCGACCTTGGGCCCCGGCGCGTCAAAGGCGGGTTTGGCCAGCGAAACCAGGCCCGGTACCGGCACGGTGCGGGCGAAGTTCGCAGGGGGCTGATCCATTTTCCCCTCCGCAATCTGCCATTCTCCGTCGAGCGAGATCGTGGACCGATACGGCCCTTTCTCTCCCGCTACGGGCGCATGGGCAGTTCGCGAGTGTTCTTCTGCGGCGGGCGCGGCGGGTTCCGCGGCCCAGGCGGCGGCGCTGGCACACGACATGGCTGCCGCGAAATACAGAGTCAGTTTCTTCATGGTCGGGTTTCCTTGGCATGGATGGACGGGCATTTCCCCCCCAGTATGCGCAATTCCGCGGAGTGCAAATGACCCAAGGCGCCATTCCGATTTCCGCGACGGCGAAAAGAGCCGGTCATGTTCTTGGCCCGACAGAATAATGCCAAATACCTTTAGGTTAACGGCTTAGGACCGGCGAAGCAATAACTCTCGTGTTTTCCAAAGTAGCCCGCACACTCCGTGTGCGGAAAACGGCACACGGCGTGTGCCGGCTACTACTCTTGCGACACTTATTGATTCGCCGGTCCTTAGACCAAGGCGAAGGCATAGATTAGGTGTTTCCCGTTTTTATGTTGCGGTGGTGTCAGGAGCTTTCCGGAAAGGCAGAGAGACTCTCAGTAGAGACAAGAAAAGGGTCGGGAGTCGATTTGACGTGACGACCATTTGTTGCGAGTCCAGACCTCTTTTGTCCCGCCCGGCAAGACATGTACTCTGGTTCCCGTGTATTGCCATCGGTCACGCCGGTCCTGATAATGGCTGGATCGGCGACAAAGCACCGGCAACACGACCTCCGGCCCCCACTCTCAGGAAACGATTCGATGCACAACAACATGGACTGTACACGACGCGCTTTTGTCAAGCTGAGCGCGAGAGCATTCTTGTGGCAGCGGCCGGAACAGCCCGGCAAATCCAGGCCGCCGCGCAACCGGAACCGAGCCAACGGGCGCCCGCGAGCCGGCCACGGATCAGCTCGGCCATGATGAAGGAGTGCCTGTCATGAGAGAACGATTCACGTGGAAACAAGCATTAGCCCTCGGTCTGTCGGCGGCGCTGGTTGCGGCCGCTTCGCTGGCGACACGCGCCCAGGCCGCCACTCGAAGGGCAAAGACCTCCTCCCAAGAGGACGTGCAGGCAGCCATCGACGCGGCACGGGACGGAGACACGGTCCTGGTCCCGCCGGGCAGAAGCCGGTACGAGACCGCCAGGCCCGGTGTTCACGCCCTGAAAATCAGGAACAAGGGCATTACCCTGCTCGGTGCGGGCATCGGCCGGACGATTCTCGAGGATCACACGTTCGATCGCGAGAATCCGTGGTCCGGCGGCCCGATCCGCGCCGAAGGCGGCAGCGGCAAAGGGCTTCGCATCAGCGGTTTCACGTTCGACGGCACAGGCATCCAGGATTCCGGCAAGCCCGCGATCATCAACATCCATGGCGCTTATGCGGATCTGCGCATCGACCATTGCCAGTTCCTGAACGTCAACGGCGCGATCATGACCGACGGCCTCATGCGCGGGGTTGTCGATCATTGCCGCTATGAGCTCATGGAAGACCATGCCCTCGGCAATCCGTTCTTCTATTGGATGAAAGGCAACGGCGCCGCAGCCTGGAAAACTCCCTTGCGACTGGGCAGCGTCGATGCGATCTACATCGAGGATTGCCACGTCGACTTTCACAATCCGAAGTCCAACGACTCGCCCGCCCTGCCCACCATGGACGGCGCGCGGGCGGTTTTCCGCCACAACACGGTCCATGACGGATTCCTGGAGTTTTTCGGAGTGGATTCCACGCCGCGCGGAACGGCCAGCTTCGAAGTCTACGATAACACCTTCACCGGCAAGTGCTTCTGTGCGCTGGGCCTCAAGGGAGGGACCGGCGTGGTGTTCAACAATACGATCCAGGGCCAGTTCCAGCGACAGCCGATTTGGGCCACCGAGTACAGGACCGGCGGGCCACGACAGAAATACGGTCCGTGCGACGGCACGAGCAGCTTCGACGGAAATGCGCCCCTGCATGGCGACAAGCAAAGTTACACCGGCTCGCATTCCGGCCGCGACGGCACCGCCACCTTGACCTGCGCCGGCAAGTGCTGGAAGCCCGGCGGATTGGTCGGTTATGCGGTATGGAACATGGCGGACCACAGTGTCGGGAAGATCAGCGCGAACGGCGAAGACACGATCACCGTGGCCCTCAAGGGCGGGAAGCGGGACCTTTGGAATGCGGGCGATGCCTTCAAAGTCACCAACGGCTATCCGGCGATGGACCAGATCGGCCGCAGCCGCGATGCCGGCGACGACATGGTACAACCTCAAACCTTGGAACCCGTTTATGCGTGGAACAACAAGTACCATGGCGAGCCCTGCGAACTGAAGGTCAGGCGTTTCTATCCCCGAGAGGAAGAATATGTTCAGGAGGGCCGAGATTTCTTCAATACACGCAAGCCCGGCTACACCCCGCTCTCCTATCCCCACCCCGTCGTCGCGGCCGACGCGGCGGGCGGAGCGCCGGGGCCTGGTCAATGACGGGTCGGAACGATCAAGTGCAGGGAAGAAATGACATCCCCCACGTCTGGAAAGATCAACTTGACACACCGGTCCCCCCTGTTTAGAATTACTGCTATCAAGACTCGAATTTCCTATCGGTAGCTGTGTTGTCGCAGGAGGAGGGGAAGGTCTGATGAAGAAAATCCTTATCGTGATCGGGGTGTTAGTTGTGCTGCTGATCCTCGGGGCGCTCGGCATGGTCTGGTACGAGTACCACGACCAGGACAAGGCGATCTCGGTGAGCGAAAAGATCGTCAACGACGCGGCGGCCCAATTGAGCCAGTTGGAGTCCGAGATTCAAACCGCGACGGGCGGAGACACCAGCAAGGCACCCACCGACGAGTCTCGGAAGATCGGCCGGGAGATCCTCAAGATCCAGCATGACCTCAGTGTCGAAGAAATGGTCCTGGGCCTGGCCAAATCCAGTTCCAAGCTGATCTCCGAGAAGCGCAAGAGCGATCTGACGGAGCGGCTGAAGGCGGCAAACGAGGAGTGCAATCGAGTGCTGGAGAAGTACCATACTCCCCTTGGCGTCGAACGGCAGTCGTAGGGCCCCTGTCCGTGCTCGGTCTTGGCGCCGGGGTAAGCGGAGTGGTCGGAGAAGACATTCGTTCCGAACGCACTTTCTTGCGAATTCTTCGCGATCGTTTCTTGATCCATGCCCTCTTTTCTGCCGCGGTGCCGCTTAGTGGAGTGGCCTGACGCGTTCCGCGGTACGGGTGTGCCGCAAGGAATGACGCAGGCCGGTCAACCCAAATTCAGGAATATAGCCATGCTTAAGTTAGCCATAGCGGGCCTCGTCACGGCTGCGGTTTCTATCCCTTCTTTCTCTCTGTACGGCGAAGAACAGGAGAACCTGCCCGAGCAGGCGCCCGCCCTTTCCGAAGGCCTCTTGGGCTCCACGGAAGCCGATCTCGATCAGACCGACTTCTTTTCCTTCTTCCACCTGCGTGCCAGCGGCCAGCCCGTGCAACAGGGCCGTTACACGATCAAGAACTACGGCACGACCGGCAAGTTCGAAGCCTTCTTGCAGGTCAAGGTGACCTATGATTTGCAGGGCAAGGCGGTGCGGATGCAGGAATTCGTCGCGCGCGAGTTCATCGACAGCGAGGCGAACAGGCCCTTCGCCAACGACGTGATGAAGAGCTTTGTCCACGACGCGACGCCCAAGAAGGATCGCGCGGCGCTTTCCGGCTTGAGCGACGAGATCCAGTATTACAATATGGCCAAGGGTCCGACGATAATCATGCACGACGACGCGATCCGGGGCAAGGAGAAGTTGATCCACGGGGAAGTCGAGCCGAGTGCGGGCTACAAAGTCGTGCTGGGCAAGTCGCCGAGTTTCACGCAGAAGAACCAGGAAAGCTGCCTCAAGTTTGCCGCGGTCGAGATCGACGGCAAGCGCTGGGTCGAAATCTCCGTGACGGCCCGCTAAACTCGGCCAATGGCATATTACTTTCCCCGGCATGAAAGTAGATCAATCGTAACCTGAAGCGTAAGCGAGGAGAACCTCGCTTACGCTTCGGGTTACTGTGAGAATACTTCGTGCCGGGGTAATAGGACCGGCGAATCAATGATTGTCGTGATTGTGGGGTGGCACGTCCCTGAGCGTGCCACTTCATGTTGGACTTCTGACAGTTGTACTTTCGCCCGTCCTACGGGCCGTTCGTGGGAGAATTGCTGGCGGCCGGCGGTCCGAGTAAAATGCAGGGTGCCAGCTCGCAGCCACGGACGCCATTTCGCCCGTGAACCCAGAGGAACTGATGACGCGAAGACGCAACAAACACCGACCGCCGGAACCGCGCTCTCCTGAACGCTCAAAACGGGTCGCCGCCGGGATGGTCGATCGTCTCATCTCCGGGTTCGCGTCTCAAGTCCGGATGCCCTCCGGCGTGCTGGCCGTCTGCGGCCTTCTGCTCCTGGCCGTCGTCCTCGTTTTTGGCCAGACAGTGCTGTTTGGCTTCGTCAACTACGACGACGACGTGTTGGTCTCCGAGAACCCGATGGTCGCACGCGGCGTCACGGCCGCGGGCGTTGTCTGGGCGTGTACCGCGAGCGTGGCCAACATGTGGTATCCATTGACCTGGATCTCGTACATGCTCGATAGCCAGATGTATGGCGTGCAACCTTGGGGATATCACTTGACGAATATCCTCCTGCATGCGGCGACCAGCGTGATCCTGTTCCTGGTCCTGCGGCGGATGACTGGCAGCCTGTGGGCCAGCGCTTTCGTCGCAGTGGTGTTCGCCGTCCATCCGTTGCAAGCGGAAGCGGTGGCCTGGGTGGGTGAGCGGAAAAGTTCTTTGAGCGGACTTTGTTTCGCGTTAACCATCGCCGCGTATGTCGGTTATGTGCGTCGCCCGTTCTCGCTCGCCCGGTACCTGGCGGTGGCCGGGCTGTTCACGCTAGGGCTGCTCGCGAAGCCGACACTGGTGACATTGCCCTTTCTGCTCCTGCTTCTCGACTACTGGCCGCTGGGGAGAGGGATGCGGAGCAGGAAGCAAGAAGCCGGGTGGCACGTCCCTGCCACGCTTGACCAACCGTCCACTGGCCAGCGGCCACCGACCGCTTCTTTCCTGTATCTGGTGATTGAAAAGATTCCTCTCATGCTCCTGAGTGTCGCCTGTTCGGTGGCGGCCGTCCGGAGCCAGGCCGACAACATCGTGTCGCTGACCAGCGTACGGCTTCCCACGCGGATCGCCAATGCACTGGTCTCCTACGTCGTTTATCTCGGCCAGTTCTTCTGGCCGGTCGGACTGGCGGCCTTTTATCCTCGTTCAGAAAGCGTCTCGGCGTGGCAGGTGGGCGGCGCCTGCTTTGTCTTGGCCGCGCTTTCCGTGGCCGCCCTCATGTTGCGGCACAAGCAGCCTGCGGTGCTGGTCGGTTGGCTGTGGTACCTCGGCACGCTGCTGCCCATGATCGGATTGGTGCAAATCGGAAATCATGCCAGGGCCGATCGTTACACCTACCTGCCGCACATTGGCCTGTGCATGGCCGTGGTCTGGGGAACGCGTTGGGCAGTGGAACGGCGTTGGAGCGATTTGCGCTGGCGAGGCTGGCTGTACGGTGTTGGAGGCGTGCTGCTGGCGGCCGGAGCGATGGCCTGCGCCTGGCGCCAGACTTCGTATTGGCAGAACAGCGAGCGATTATGGACCCGTGCCTTGGCTTGTACTTCAAGCAATGTCATTGCCGACACCAATCTCGGCCTCGCCTTGGCCGAACGCGGACAGTTCGACGAGGCCATCGAGCGGTACTGCAAGGCCCTGGAGATCAAGCCCGACAACATCCAGGCTCGTAATGCCTACGGCCTCGCCTTGGTTGGCCGCGGACAGTTCGACGAGGCCATCGACCAGTACCGCAAGGCCCTGGAGATCAAGCCAGACTACATGCAGGCCCACAACAACCTCGGCCTGGCCTTGGTCGGCCGCGGCGAGGTCGAAGAAGCCATCGACCATTTTCGCAAGGCCCTGGAGATCAAGCCTGACCAGGCGGATGCCCACTTCAATCTCGGCCTAGCCTTAGCCAACCGCGGGAAGTTCGACGAGGCCATCGACCATTATCAGAAGGCATTGAAGATCAGGCCTGACTATGCAGAGGCCCACAACAATCTCGGTCTGGCCTTGGCCAAACGCGGACAGTTGGAAGAAGCCATCGACCATTTGCGGAAGGCCCTGGAGATCGAGCCCGACTACGTGCAGGCCCACACCAATCTCGGCCTGGCCTTGGCCGCTTGCGGACAGTTCGACGAGGCCATCGACCATTTGCAGAAGGCCCTGGAGATCGAGCCCGACCACGTACAGGCCCACGTGATCCTCGGCAAGACGCTGGCCGAACGTGGCAGGCTCGACGAGGCCCGCGAACATTATCAGGCGGCCCTTGGCCTGGCATCCGCCCGGAACGACAAGGCGCTGGCCGACGGCATTCGAGCCCGAATCAGGCACCTCCCGTCAGTTGCCCCTGCCGACAAAGCGCGGTAGCCACGTGCGCACCCCGGAATCGGAGGACCGGGACAGTAATCCCAGGGCTTCTTGTCATGGAATGACCTGGAGTTTTTGCTGTGGACCGGCCGAAGAATAACTTCCGCAATTATGCGGGGGTGGCTGGTGGCTGAGCTTGCGAAGCCCCAGCTTTTCCGGCATCGGCTAGGGCTTCGCAAGCTCAGCCACCAGCCACGCCAGGAGGAAAACCAGGAAATTATTCTTCGGCCGGTCCTATGTTGCGCATCCCAGTGCTCCTTTTGTGGCTGTCAGGCCTTCGCGGAAGAGCGGATCAGTTTGCGCAACAGCCAGATTTCGCCCGAGTGGCAGGCTTCGTCGTGCAACGCATGAACGAAGGCGTAACGGGCCGTATGATCGCCCCTTCCCGGCAATGGGCGGGATAATTGCTCATCGCTTAGCCCCGCGATCACCCGCCGCAAGCGCGCGTGCTGCTCCGTCAATTGGGCGACAACCTGCGCCAGCGACGGCCAGCGATACGACGCAACCTGGGCCGGATTGCTCTCCCAACTGAAGATCTCAAACCACCCCTCCGGGATCTCGGGCAGGTCGCCGACAGCCTCCATGGCCAGCGACTCGACGAGCACGAAGCTGTGCCCGGCGTGCCACAAAATATGATTGTGCAGTTCAGGCGGAGGCCAGTTGGCTTCCTGGTCGGTTACGGCATTGAGCAAGCGCAGGGTCTTGCCGCGCACTTCATCCAAAAGCAGTAACAGCGATTGATCCGGCATGATCGACTCCTTGGGTCATCAATTCCCCGCCATGATGCCTCGGAACTCGCGTAGCGTGACCGTGACACCAGGGCGGAGCGTGGCGAGCACGTACTAGCATGATACCAAACCCGTAGCATGATCGCGGCATCTAAGGTATGCTGGGGGTTTCATTTTAACCATCCGTTGCCAAGATTGGATTGACGCCTAACACGCCCCCCTTTTTCTGGGGTGCCAAAGAAAAGCGGATGCAACCAAGAACTTTGGCCTTGGTACGGAATTCGGCGGATTTCTGTTGATTTTCGCCTGTTTTTTGTCGCCGGTCAATATAGGACAGAACCATCGTGCGAGAGTTGACCCCTCGGGAAATCGTCAATGAGTTGAATCGCCACATCGTGGGCCAGGACGCGGCCAAGCGGGCCGTGGCCGTGGCCATTCGCAACCGCTGGCGGCGGCAGCAGCTTCCCGCCGAAATGCGGCAGGAAGTGGCCCCCAAGAACATCATGATGATCGGGCCCACCGGCGTGGGCAAGACGGAGATCGCCCGGCGGTTGGCCAAACTCACCGGCGCTCCGTTCATCAAGGTCGAGGCCAGCCGCTACACGGAAGTGGGCTACTACGGCCGGGACGTGGAGAGCATGGTCCGCGAGCTGGTCGAGAACGCCATCGGCCTGGTCCGGCAGACGGAAAAGGAGAACGTCCGCGAAGAGGCCCAGCGGCGGGCGGAAGAGCGGCTCCTGGATCTCTTGGCCCCCAGTCCGCCGGCCATGGACACGACGGCCGACGGTCCCGACTCGCCCGAGCGTTATCGGCGGACCCGCGAAAAGATGCGCGGGATGCTGGCCGCCGGCGCGATGGACGAGCGCCGCGTGGAAGTGACCGTCGAGCAGAAGGCCGTGCCGATGATGTTCACCGGCATGGGCATGGAGCAGATGGACGTCGATCTGCAAGGGATGCTGGAGAAGATCGTGCCGCGGAACACGTCGCGGCGGGAGATGTCGGTCCGCGAGGCCCGCCGCGTGGTCTTCGAGCAGGAGTCCGACGCCCTGATCAACACCGAGAAGGTCAACGCCATGGCGATCGACCTGGCCGAGAACCTGGGCATCATCTTCCTCGACGAGATCGACAAGATCGTGGCCAGCGAGGCGTCGCACGGGGCCGACGTTTCGCGGCAAGGCGTGCAGCGCGACCTGTTGCCGATCGTCGAAGGCACGACGGTGCAGACCCGCTACGGCTACGTGAAGAGCGATCATGTCCTGTTCATCGCCGCCGGGGCCTTTCATCGCGCCAAGCCCGCCGACCTGATGCCCGAGCTGCAAGGGCGGTTTCCCATTCGCGTCGAGCTCGGCGACTTGACGCGGGACGATTTCATCCGCATCTTGACCGAGCCGCGGGGCGCGTTGACCAAGCAGTACCAGGCCCTGCTGGAGACCGAAGGCTGCGAGTTGATTTTCACCGAGGACGCCGTTCAGTCCTTGGCCGAGTACGCCTTCCAGGTCAACCAGCGGACGCAGAACATCGGCGCCCGGCGCTTGAACACGATCATGGAACGGCTCTTGGAAGAGCTGAGTTTCGAGGCCCCCGAGATGGGCAAGTCCCGCGTCGAGATCAACGCCGCCTACGTCAAACAGCGGTTAGACGAGATTTCGCACGACGAGGATTTGAGCAAGTTCATCCTCTAAATGCCGTAAACTGGTGCGGCACGGCCGAATATGACGGCGCTGCGGCCGACGAAACACGCGGACTTCCCGGAATACGAGCGGCCGAGCAAGCGATCCGGCCGATAAGAGTCAACGGATTGCCGCAGGAAGAGCCCGCTGCTCCTGGGGCGGGTATGAACGACCGGTTGTGAACAAGAGGCCACCATGTTTTTTGGAATTCCATCCATTGCGTTGTTGCGCGACACCTTTCGGCGTGCCGTCAAGCAGGCCATCGAGAAGTGCGAGGAGACTCATCCCAGCCATTATCGCAGCCGTTGTCGCGCTCTGGCGGACGCGCGATGGATCGAAATCGGGCCAAACGTGGAAGCCATCCAATCGGCGGAAACGGAGTTCCTGATTCGAGGTTCCTGGCAATATACCCTTAACGTCGGCACGAAGAACCAGTTGCCGATCGCCCAGGCCCAGATCAACGAGATTGCCGCACGTCTGGCGTCGGCAGTTCCGCGCGGGGAACTCGTGAAGGGGACGTTCGATTTTCCGCCAACCGAAATCTTGGCCAGTGGAGAACGCGTGACCTGTTCGTTCAGGGGGGTCGTTCATGGTCTAGTGCCATGCCGTACCGCGGCCTGAATCGCCTTGAAGCCCGACGACGTTCCCGAGCTTGGAACCAAGGGGGCACGGCCCTCTGGAGTGCGGCAACTTATAGCCGCTTTCGTGGGGACAGGTCTGCAACGGCTGCTTGCCAACGGTGCCGCCCATCGCTATCATGAGACTTGGAAAATCTCATGACGAAGGGCGCTGCCGCCGATGGGAACCCGAGGCCGATTCCAACTCCATCTGCCGGGCCTGCTCAAGGTCCTCGCCGAGCACCTGTACTCCACGCAACGGGTCGGCGTGCGCGAATTGATCCAGAACGCCCATGATTCGTGCCTGCGCCGCGCCATCGAACGACCGCAACCGGGCTACCGCCCGCGCATCGACTTGACCATCGACCCCGCGTCCCGCACGTTGCGGGTGGCCGATAACGGCAGCGGCCTGACGGAAGAGGAGATCAACACCTATCTCACGGTCATCGGCCGCGGCTATACCCGCGAACTCCGCGACCGCCTGGCGGCCGACGACCCGCTCGCCTCGCAGGAATTGATCGGCCAGTTCGGCATCGGGTTCCTCTCCGCCTTCCTGCTGGCCCTGGAGGTGACGGTCCAGACGCGTTCAGCAGAGGGGCCGGCCCTCCGCTGGTTCTCGGCCGGCGACGCCGAATTCGAACTGACCGCCGGCGACCGCGCGGAGACGGGCACGACGGTGGAACTCCGCCTCAAGCCGTCCGCGCTGTTCCTGTTGCACGAGCAGAACCTCATCGACGTCGTTGCCGAATACGCCGATTTCCTGCCGACGCCGATCCACGTCGAGGGCGCCGACATCCCGGCCAACCTCGGCACGCCCCCGTGGAATGAACCCGATGCCGATGAGGCCAGCCGGCGCTACATCCAAAGGCGATTCGGCGAGCGCGATCCGCTATGGGTGCTGCCGTTGGCTGACGGGACCATCGACCTCGGTCACGACACGCTCACCGTGCCGCTCCGTGGCTTCCTCTTCGTGCCCGCCGAGTCGGTGGCGTCGATCAAGGAGTACGGCAACCTGGCGGTCTACATTCGTGGGATGGCGATCTGCGACGCCGACAAGGACCTGCTGCCGCCCTGGGCCCGCTTTGTCCGCGGGGTGATCGACTGCCCCGCCCTGCAGCCGACGGCCTCGCGGGAGGCCGTACACCAGGACGATGCCTTCGAGTCGGTCCGCCGCGTGCTTGCCGATCAACTCGGCCGCGGTTTGCGCAAGCTGCAAGCCTGCGACCCCGAGGCCTGGCGGCGCATCGCATTCGGTCACGGCGACGTGATCATGGGCTGGGCATCGAAGGACGAGGAATTCTTCCGCATGGTGGCCGATTCGGTCCCCCTGCGAACCAGCCGCGGCCGGCTGGCCCTGCCCGAATACCTGAAAGAGTCGGGCGGAGTGCTCTACTACACGACCCGCGAACTCGGATCGCTGCAGGACAAGCTGCTGGCCGAAGCCCGCGACGTCCCTGCCATCGATGCCTCGTGGTTCGCCGTCCCGGCGTTTCTGCGGGGCTATGCGGAGTTGCATCCGGAAGTCACGCTGGTGCGGTTGGACGCCGATCTGGACGTGCTCTTGCGGCCCGCCGCGCCCGGCGAACTGGCCGAGTTGGTCCAGCTCTGCGAGGAACTCGGCTTCACCGTCCGCGTGGCCTCGTTCAAACCGACGGACCTGCCGGCGGTAATGACTTACCCGGCCGATGCGGAAGCGCTCCGCGGCGCGGCGGCGGCCCTCGACGACGGCCTCTTCCCGGACGGCTTCTCCGGCCTCATGCGGGGATATGTCGAGCAGCGACGGGCGGCGGGCGGCGACGAGGGGACCCTGCACCTCAACGCGGCATGTTCTCTGGTTCGGCGTCTCGCCTCCCCGGAAGTCAGCCCGGCGCGGAAGCAGGCCGCGCTGGCGGTCATCGCGTACTTCGCCAAGCTGTTCTGCGGCCGGATGCTGGACGCCTCCCAGGCCGCGGCCGACATCGGCGCCTGGCGGCGGTCCCTCGATCGGCTGGTGTGATCATGAGTTCGGAATGGCACGAATATTACCGGCGCATCGCCGTCTGGCGGACAGCCCGCGACTCCGAACGCCTCGCGCTGGCCGACATCTTTCGCGCGGCGGGCGACTCCAAGGAGACGGACACGGAGCGCTCGTTTGCGCTGTTCACCCGCGGCCGGGACGAGGCCAGACGGTTGAACGAACCCTGGTGGGTCCTGTTCTTTGAGAACTGGCGGCTGAACTCGCTCGCCTCCGATGCCGAGGACTTCGCCCGTGCCTTGCCGTTGGCCGTGGAATTGATGGTCCGATTCAACGCCGCGGACGGCCGGGCGCACGAATGCCGGGAGTCGGTCCTGGAAAACGTCCTCTATACGTACACCAGCATCGACCCGCTCGGCTATCGTGAAGAGATCGAGCGCAGCATCGCCTACCTGGATGGAGAGATTGCGCGGGGCCCGAACAGCGCAAGGCTCGTGTTGTATGGCCGCTGGATGTACTATTTAAGCGCCACGGAGCGCTGGGAGGATGCCTACGATATCGCGCTGCGTTCTCTCGGCCTGGGGGACCAGTCGCGCGATTCCGGCCTGCGGACCTGGTTCGGCGCCTGGGCGCTCTTCGAACTCTGTCGCATCTGCCGCGGGTTGGGCCGCCTGGACGAACTTGCCGGTCACGCTGAGCACATGGAAGAGTTGTCGGCGAAACACGCGGATCTCCGCCGCACGTTGGCCGACGCCTGGCTCTGGAGGGCCTTCACGCAGCGCGCCAAAGGCGATGAGCGGGATGGCTCGCACTGTTTCCACCGGGGCATGAGGGTCCTGGCCGAGCTCGAGTTGCGCGACTCGATCTGTGCCGAACCGCTGGCCGCCTACCAGGAGGCGTGCGGCGACTTGAAGGCGGCGGTAGGCGTCCGCGACCGGGAAATCGCCGAGGTGACGAAAAAAGGGACGTTGCACCGCATCTGCCAGGCCCACGTCGAGCGCTGCCGGCTCCTGGCGCGGGCGGGCGAACTGGCGCCGGCCGACCTGGTTGCCGCCCGTCTGACCGCGAGCAAGCTCCGCGTACCGGGGCGGTTCTTGGAGAAACTCGAACGGATAGCCCGTAACGAGTGCGCGGAAGGCTGAAGCACCCGCTACCCGACACAGTAATCGCCAATGACCGAGAAAAATCTCCGCAATTATTTGACCTAACCCATTTTGCGACTTATGTTTGCTCGGCAACGCATCATGGGAAAGCTCGAATGATTCGCAAAACATCACTTCTTGTTACGTATTTCGCCTTGGCGGTATCCCCTTGTTTCGCACAGGAGTGGGCCGCGAAGATGTTCAAGACTACGGAACACGATTTCGGCACCGTCGCCCGCGGGGCAAAGGCCGAATTCTACTTCACGCTGTCCAATCTCTACATCGAGGACGTCCATATCGTTACCGCCTATTCAAGCTGCGGCTGTACGAGCGTCAACGTCGTCAAACCTACCCTGAAGACCTATGAAGAAGGGATCGTTCGGGCGGTCTTCAATACCCCGACCTTCCTCGGGTCACGGGCCGCTACGATTACCGTCGTCATCGACAAGCCTATGCCCGCCGAAGTCCTCCTCCGCGTTCGGGGGGTGATTCGCGGCGACATGGTCTTTGACCCGGGCAGCGTTCAACTGGGTAACGTGGAGATGGGAACCGCCGTCGAACGCAAGGTCCGGGTCGACCATTGGGGTTCGGAAAATTGGCAAATTACCGATGTCAAATCGTCCAACCCCCATATTTCGGCCAAGGTGGTCAATACGGGTCGGCAAGATGGCTGGACTATCGCGGATCTGTCGGTGACGCTCGACAAAGACGCGCCCGCCGGCTACCTCCAGGACCATTTGCTTCTGGTTACCAGCGAGGGCCAAAGCGTGCAAATGCCGCTGGCCGTGGAAGGCCGCGTGGTCGCCAATCTGACAGTCGAGCCCTTCATCGTTGTTCTTGGGCATCGTTCACCCGGGTCAAACGGTGATCAAGAAGGTCGTGGTGATGGGGGGCCGTCCGTTCAAAGTGCTACGGGTCGACTGTGAAGATGGTGCATTCAAGTTCGCCGTAACCGGCGACGAGGCGAAATCGGTCCACGTGATTCCAGTAACCTTTGTAGCCGGCAATACTGAGGGAAAGGTGACAAAAACGATCCGGATCGTGACCGATCTGGGCCAGGCATCGCCCGAACTCTCGGCATACGCCGTGATCTCCTCGCAGACGGCGGCCAGGGACAAGTAATCGTGAAGATTTTCAGGAAAGCCGCGGAAATCGTTCTTCTCCCAGGATGGGATTTTGGATATAGTTCGCCCACTTGCCCCGCCGTCGCGGATGACCAAGGATGGAAGTCTTCGGCGGAGAAGCGGACGACTATCTTGATGGACCTTCTAGCCCGTTCTTGATCAAGAACGGATCGACCATGCGTACATGGCGCCCGGGTCTATCCTACAATCAAGGAAGGTGCGGCGGATGTTCGGCGGCGTCGATTTCAGTCAGTTTTGTGTAATTTCTTCAGTCCAAATCTGTGGACTCCTGAGCGCGGCCCTGGCTCGGATCACCGAGGGCCGGCCTTGGCAGGAACTGTTCCAGCGGATGTTCATTGGACTTCTGGTGATTGTGGCGTTCACGACCATTCTGAACCTGTGGAATGGCCCGCAGCAGTGGCTGATGTCGGCAACGACCTTGACCCTGATGGTCGTGACCGCGACCTGCGATTTCAGCCAGCCGCTATAACCATCCCTAATTCACCTGCCTGCCCAAACGACCACAACCCCTTCGCTACGACCGCCACTTTCGGCAAAATCGAAAGAATTCTTCCTTCCGGCACAACCGGCAGACCGAAACCTATAGTCAGGCACTGATTGAATACGGACATTGCCGAGGGAGGCGACATGCCGGTTTTCCGGCCACAGCCCCCTTTGCCCGTTGCGATGGGCGCTACCGCCTTGGCGCGGGACCGTCGGGCTGTCTTCACCGCAGGAACACGATACGAAGGAGGAAAAGATGCGACAATTCTTCATGGCTATGCTGGTCGCCGCAGCGGCCGGTCTGACGCCGACCATGGTTCAGGCGGCCAACCCGAACCAGGAGGCTGCGCAACGAATCAAAATTCACCTGGACGAAAGCGGTCAATTGGCCAAGGGCGACCGGATCACCGTCCGCTATCTCAACGGAACGGTGTGGCTCCAAGGGCATGTTCGCGATCAGGAACACTTGGACAAGGCCGTGGCCGTTGTCTTTGCGACGCAGGGCGTGAGCATCAATCAAGTGATCCGCGACGAACTGACGGTCGGCAACGCCAAGTCAGGCAGTCCGGCTGATCCCGCGGCGGCGAAGACCACCGCGGCGAACGATGCGGCAAACCCTTTGCGAGGGACCGCGGCGGTGCCGGCCAGCGTCAATCGGGCTCAGGCATTGCCGTCTTCGTACTCCTCAGCCCATGCCGCCACTCCGGTGGTGATGATGCAGGCCGTGGGGGTGCCAGCCGCGGCCGCGCCGGCCCCGCCGGTGCCCAATCCTCCGGCTGCCGCTCCGGAGACGTTGCCGTTGCCAGGCGCGGCGAACGGCGTGCCGGGCGCCCCGTTGCCGATGAGTGCCCCAAGCACGGCGGTGGGCGGTCCCGCTCCGGTGCGTTACGATCGTCCGGCGATGCCGGCCTACGCCTGGCCGAGCTATTCCGCCTATCCGAACTACGCCACCGTGACCTATCCCAAGCAGTACTCGCCGACGGCCTGGCCGTACATCGGTCCCTTCTATCCCTATCCGCAGGTTCCGCTGGGCTGGCGCAAGGTCAACCTGGAATGGGATGACGGTTGGTGGTGGTTGGACTTCAAAGACAAGCCACGCTGTTGCTGGTGGCGGTAGACGAAATCCGTTGCGGGGTTTCCAGACCGCAAGGTCGCCCGTGGAAATCCCTTCCTGGGAAGACAACCGAGCCCCGTGCTGCACCGTTCAGCACGGGGTTTTTTCATGGCCGTTCAGCTCTCGGGGCCTTCCAGGCTTTCGGCCAGTTTGCCAAGGGCCTCGGTCTCGATCTGTCGCACGCGCTCGCGGGTCAGGCCCAGGCTCTCGCCGATTTCCTTCAACGTCCGCGGTTCCAGTCCGTCAAGCCCGAACCGCATCCGCAGCACGGTGGCTTCCCGCTGATCCATCGTTTCCAACTGCCGCATGACGTGGACCAGGTTATCGCTCTCGACCATCTCCGTGTCGGGAGTGCGGACCCGCTCGTCCTGGATCATCTCGCCCAGCGACCAGCCGGCATCGGCCTGGTCGGTCTGCGGCGTGAGGTTGTAGATGCGGATGGCCTTCTTGATGATCGGCAGCTTCTTGCGGGGCAGGCCGAGCACGCGGGCGATCTCTTCGGGCGTGGGGGTACGGCCCAGTTCCTCGGCCAGGCGGGTCGTCGCCCGCCGCCACTTCGAGAGCAACTCGACCATGTAGGCCGGGATGCGGATCGTCTTCGCCGTATTGATCAAGGCCCGCTTGATCGACTGCTTGATCCAATAGCTGGCATAGGTCGAGAACCGCGTGCCGATGGCGGGATCGAAGCCTTCCACGGCGCGGAGCAGGCCCAGGTTTCCTTCTTCAATCAGGTCTTGCAGGCCGAGTCCCTTGCCGGTATAGCCGCGGGCGATATTGACCACGAGGCGCAAGTTGGCGCGGACCATGCGGTCGCGGGCCTGCACGTCGCCGTCGCCGATGGCCACGGCCAGATCGTGTTCGTCGTCGGCCGAAAGCAACGAAGTCTCGTTGATCTCCCGCAGATAGGTTTCCAGGGGAGACTGCACGGAGGCGAGTGGGCGGCGACGGGTCTTCGGCATGGTGGCAGTTTCTTCGCAGGGGCAAGCTTTGTAGACAGAAACGTCATCGACGACGCCGAAGGGGTTTCTGCAAGGAAGCGGAAACTTGACGAACTAGAGGGGAAATAGGCGTCGGCGCGACGGTAGCGAATCCAACGGCCCCGCCGGTCGTAAGCGAGAGGGCCGCGGCAAAGCCGGAAGAAACGTCAGCTTCACTTCGCCCGGAGAAGGAGCACCGGCACGCTGATGCTGTGCTGCACGTCGGAAGCCGTTTGTCCGAGAAACAGGTCGCCCAGCAAACGGTGTCCGTGGGTGCTCATGGCCACGAGGTCGCAGCCGTGTTCTTGAACCCATTTGACGATTTGCTTGGCCGGCGGCGTGCCGTAGGCAAGTTGCGCTTCGGCGGAAATACCCAAGGCCTCGAATTCGGCCCTCACGCAGTCCAGGTACGCCTGTCCTTCCAGGACCTCCTCGCCGGCTGCGTCCGGGCCGTGCCATTGGGCCACGGCACTGGTGGCCACGTGGAGCAGCACGACGCGGCTATTCATGAACTTCGCCAGCTTCTTGACGTGTTCGATGATCGCCCGGTCGGTCGGAGTGGCATCCAACGTCACGAGAATCGTTTCGTACATGGCGTTCCTTTCGTATGCGTTCGTAGAACAGAATTCATTCCGTTGCCCTGTTCTCTTCAGGCCAACGGAGTAAACTCCGCTCTACGAGGGCCGTCACTTCCCGAGGATGACCTTCCAGGCCTCTTGCAGCCGTGTCCGGCAAAGCGAAGATGTCCATCGCGGTAATCAACAGGGCACTGCCCCACCCGGCGATCAGCAAGAACCAGCCGAGTTTCCATTTGCCCATTCTCTTGCGGGAAGAGGTGAAAAGCAAGAGGGGGAACATGGCAAACGGCAGTTGCAGCGCGAGCACCACCTGGCTGAGACACAGCAACGCCGTCACGCTGCTGTTGCCGCGCAGGCCGATCACGAAGACCGCCGGCAAAATGGCCAGGGTGCGGGTGATGAGCCGCCGGATCCAGGGGGAAAGCCGCCAGTGCATGAAGCCTTCCATCACCACCTGCCCGGCCAGCGTGCCGGTGATGGTGCTGCTCTGCCCGCTGGCGAAGAGAGCCACGGCGAAGAGCGTGCTCGCGGCGGCCGTTCCCAACAGCGGCGCGAGCGTCAGGTAGGCAACGCGGATCCAGTCGGGTGCTGTCGGGGCTGAAAGTCCACCACCTCGCCACCCGGCACGGCGACGCTCTTCTTGCCGAAAAACACGATCGCCGCCAGCACCAGGATGGCCGCATTGACGAAGAAGGCGATGGTCAGGGCAACCGTCGAGTCGATCGTGTTGAAGCGGATGCCGCGGCGAATCGAGCGTTCGTCTCTTCCCAGCCGCCGGGTCTGAACCAGGGCCGAGTGCAGGTAAAGGTTGTGGGGCATGACCGTGGCCCCAATGATGCCGATGGCCAGCACGAGCATGTCCGGATCGTAGACGTTGTCCGCGTTGCAAAAGCTCGGACTCACCAGGGCAAGCCCCATCTCGGCGAAGTTCGGCTGGGTTTGCGGCAGGACGAAGATCTCGATGAAGTAGCATACCGAGATGGTGGCCACGAGCAGCAGCACGACGGCCTCGATGGTCCGCATGCCGAACCGCTGCAAGCCCAAGAGCAGCAACACGTCCAACCCCGTGATGATGACGGCCCACAGCAAGGGGATGTCGAACATCAGGTTCAGCGCCACGGCGCTGCCCAGCACCTCGGCCAGGTCGCAGGCGCCGATGGCCACCTCGCACAACAGCCAGTTGGGCCAGCGCGTCCAGCGCGGATACCAGTCGCGGCAGCATTGGGCCAGGTCCTTGCCGGTCACCACGCCCAGCCGGGCGGCAATCACCTGCATGAAGATGGCCATCAGGCTGGCCATGCCCACGACCCACAACAGCCCGAACTTGTACTGGGCGCCGGCTTGCAGGTCCGTCCCCCAGTTGCCCGGGTCCATGTAACCGACGCTGACGAGAATCGCCGGCCCCGAGAATGCCCACCACTGCTTCCAGAAGCCGGCCTCGTGGCCGGGCAGTTTCACGCTGCCATGCACGCCTTCCAGGGAGACGTTGCCGACCGGGGCGGCAGCGATGCTGGCATCGCTGGCGCCGTCAACCTCGGCTGGGACCAAAGAATCGCCTTGCCCAAGTGTCCGCGCCGGCTCTGTCTTGCCGCCCGTCCTGAACCAAGCCACGATCCGTTCTCCGCACCCGCTGGAAATCAAAGTTTTGGCAAGCCAAACGAGAAGATTTGGCTGTAAAAACATGCCAACGGAAGTTTAGCACGCGAGAGAAGAAAAGCAAACCCCTATTCTGGTTAACAATCTCCGTTACAACGGCCGCACCAGGATGCTGGCCGCCATTTCCCGGCTCAGGCTGACGGGACGGCCTCCGACCTCAACCGTCACGATGCCCGCCGAGGGCTGGTTCTCCAGCACCGTCCCCTTCGCGCCAACCGTCAGACCGCCATCGCGGAGGTAGCGAAGAAAATCGGGCGACCGATCCGGCACGCGCAACAGGACGAAGGAGGTGTTCGCGGCGCACTCCGCCAACGGGGTTCCTTCCCGCGTCCTCATCTTGCCGTCGGCGTCGGGAATCGGGTCTCCGTGAGGGTCGCGGTCGGGATGCCCCAAGTATTCGTCGATTCGGGCCACCAGGCGGTCGGAAACGGCATGCTCCAGATTCTCCGCTTCCTCATGCACTTCATCCCAAGGGATCCCCAGCGTACGGGCGAGGTAGAGCTCCAGCAGGCGGTGGTTGCGCACGACGCGAATCGCCGCTTTCTCGCCTTTCTTGGTGAGGCGGACGCCTTGATGTGCCGCATACTTCACCAGCCCCGCTTCGGCAAGCCGCTGAAGCATCAAGCGTAACGCTGCCCGGCGTGATCTTCAGGCGGCGAGCCAATTCGCCGGTGGGGGCACCGCCCGAGGCGTCGGACAGTTGGTAGATTGCCTTGAGATAGTTCTCGACCGTAACACTTTCCATACACCAATCCACCTAACTGGCTATGTCGATATATCTGGACGACCAATCCTTTGCTCATCCGCTCTATCTTGCTCATCCGCTCTATTCTATACTAGAGAGGTGTCCTGACGACGCACGACAATTTTGGCAGGAAACCACGCCTTCGGAAAGCCCCCGTCGAAAACTGCGAAGTCCGGACGGGACAACGGACTGAATTCCGCTACTACGAAGTTGCCCGTCGCCGAACCCGCGTATAATTTTGGCGGCAAAATCATAAAGTTTGGCTCCCCAAGATCATGCACATCCTGACCGGGTTCCTTCTTGCCGGACTGCTGGGCAAGAACAAGTTTCGCCGCTCGACGCTCATGCCGATGCTCCGCACGGGCCCGGTGCAGACCGCGCATTGGATGCCCGGACGGGTCCGCCTGCGAGTGCCTTCCCTGGCGGAAAACGGCGCGGGCGCGGCGATGGTGCAGAAAAAGCTGCCGACGATTCAGGGCGTGCAGTCGGTCAAGCTGAACCCCGCCACCGGCAGCGTGCTCATCGTCTACCGAGAAGACCAGGTGCGGCCCGAATTGCTCTTCGCCGCCGTCGTCCGCCTCATGAGTCTGGATGCCGAATTGAAACGGACGCCCGAACCCGTCGTCACGCGGGAATTGAGGGAAATCCTGGGCAGCGTGAATCGGATGGTCTACGACCAGACGGGCGGGCTGGTTGATCTCTGGTCGGCCGGGCTGATTTTGTTGACCGCCATCGGCATCCAGACGCGTGTGGGCACAAGGGATGCGGGCCTTTCCGGCGGGGCTCACGCTTGTCTGGTGGGGCCTGGCCTCGCTGCTGGGCGGCCGGCAATCGTAGTCGTAGGTAAAGGTCTTTGATCATGTTCTGGCGCAAACGGCAACCGCTTCTGCATTGCGAGATTGTCCATACCCTTCCGGGAAGGGTGCGGATTCGCTGCCGCGCGCTGCGCTATCTGGGCATGCACGTTGACGAAATCCGGCAACGCTTGCAGGACTTGTCGCCGATTCGCCAGGCGCGGGTCAACATCCTCACGCAGAATGTCCTTCTCCACTATGACCACGCCCAGGTGTCGGAGCAGGATGTCCTGGAACTGGCGGAATTGGTGATCGGGTCGTACTCCTTGACTGCCTACAAGGCTGAACGCGCCGAACAGAACCGCCCGACCGTGAACGAGCGGCGGCTGCAAGAGGGGTCGCTCTCCGACATGCTCACGCGCATCGGCGTCACGACGGCCACGCTCGTTTTCTACTTTTTCCGCAAGCCGGCCGGCCACGTGCCGGCCACGCTCTCGGGCCGGTTCCTGACCGTCCCGTCGCTGACGGCCGTCTCGCTGGCAATCCCCATTTTCCGCAGCGGCCTCAGTTCGTTGGCAACCACGTTTCGTCCCAACGCCGATACGCTCAGCGCCACGGCGATTCTGGCGAGCATCGCCAGCGGCCGGGGGCTCTCGGCGCTGACGATCATCTGGCTGGCCGACATCGCCGAACTGCTCACCGCCTATACGATGGGCCGCACCCGCCGCGCGATCCGCAACATGCTTTCGGTCGGCGAAGAGACCGTCTGGCGGTTGCGCGACGATGACGCCGAGGAGCGCGTGGACCTCGATCAGCTCCACGCCGGCGATCGGATCATGGTCCACACCGGCGAGAAGATCAGCGTCGACGGGGCGGTGGAGTCGGGCGAGGCGGCGGTCGATCAGGCCTCGATTACCGGCGAATACATGCCCTTGCGCAAGGCCGAGGGCGACCAGGTGTTTGCCGGAACCGTCGTCAAGAGCGGCCGGCTGGTGATTCGGGCGGTGAAGGTGGGCGACCAGACCGCCGTGGCCCGCATCGTCCACATGGTCGAAGAGGCCACGCACCGCAAGGCGAACGTGCAGACCATCGCCGACCGCTTCTCGGCCCAGTTCATTCCGGTCAATTTCCTCCTGGCGTTGATCGTCTACCTGGTGACTCGCAAGAGCAGCCGCGCGCTGAACATGCTCATCATCGACTACTCTTGCGGCGTCCGGCTCTCCACGGCCACCGCCCTTTCGGCGGCCATCTGCACGGCGGCCAGGAATGGAATCCTCATCAAGGGCAGCAATTACCTGGAACTGCTGGCCGAGGCCGACACGTTGATCTTCGACAAGACCGGCACCATGACCGTGGGACGCCCGGAAGTGACCAGCATCATTCCCCTCAAGGCGGAGGTTCCCGCCCGCGAGGTGCTCCAATACGCCGGCGCCGCCGAGGAGACCAGCACGCACCCCATGGCGGCGGCCGTCGTCGACAAGGTGCGCCGCAGCGGCTGGCAGATTCCGGCCCATCAGGACACCCAGGTGCATACGGCCCGCGGCGTCCAGACCAAGGTCACCGGCCGGATCATCCGCGTGGGAAGCCGGCGCTTCATGCAGGAGAACGCCATCGACCTCGCCCCGGCCACGGAGGCCGTCAATCGCCTGGTCCGCGCGGGCGAGAACATCGTGTACGTCGCCG
Organism: uncultured Planctomycetia bacterium; assembly: GCA_963779975.1. Classification (GTDB taxonomy): domain Bacteria; phylum Planctomycetota; class Planctomycetia; order Pirellulales; family Thermoguttaceae; genus JANXQG01. The sequence goes on from CAWAAL010000003.1 coordinate 172,886, forward strand.
AGGATCACGTCACTCTTGGGCGTGCTGGGCATCCAGGATGCCTTGCGGGAGAACATGAAGAAGGCCATCAATCGGCTCCGCTACACGGGCATCGACGACATCGTGCTCTTGACCGGCGACGTCGAGCAACACGCCGAGATCATCGCCGACCGGATGACGGTCGATCGCTACAAGGCGGAGGCCATGCCCGACGACAAGGCGGAAACGGTCTTGAAGCTCCAATCCAAGGGCACGCACGTGGTGATGGTCGGCGACGGCATCAACGACGCCCCGGCCCTGGCCTACGCCGACGTGGGAATCGCCATGGGCGGAACGCGGACGGACATTGCCATGGAGGCGGCGGACATTACCGTCACCGGCGACGATCCCTTGATGATCCCGGCGGTCATTCACCTGGCGGACCGAACGATGCAGACCATCCGGCAGAATTTCGCCGCGGCGGTCGGCGTGAACACGCTGGGCATCGTGCTGGCCTCGATCGGCGTTCTGCCGGTGTTCTGGGGCGCGGTGCTCCACAATAGCTGCACCGTAGCCGTGGTGCTCAATTCGTCCCGGCTGTTGTTCCACGACGTGGAAGGGAGGGCCCGATGATCGCAGCAAGAAAACCGGTCGTGACGGTGGTTCATTCCCTTCCGGGGCGGGTCCGCGTGCGACTTTCGGTTGCCCCGGGCGACGTGCAGCGGATGCTGGCCGGGATCCGCGAGCATCCGGGGATGGAGTCGATCAGCTTTTCGCCCCTCACGCGGTCGATCCTGGCCCGGTTTCAACCCCCACGAGATCAGCCGGGAGGAAATCGTACTGCGGATCGCCTTTCACCTGTCGCTGGATTGCGACTGCGTGCCGGTTCGGCTCTTCGCGGAACCCGAGGAGCGGCCCGCGCTGGGCGGCAGTGCCATGGTTTCCGCCGCGCTGCTGGCCTGGTCGCTGGCAATGCACGGATTCAGGGCCGCGAAGGGATCGCCGACGCGCTGGGACTGGCTCGCCGGGCTGGGCACGGCATGGGCGGTGGTAGACCACGCCTGGGAGGAGCTTTCCGAGCGCCGGACGTTCGATCCGGAAGTCCTCTCGCTGGCTTATCTCGTCACGGCCTTCGTGCGCGGCAACTTCCTCACGGCCTCGGTGGTCACTTGGCTGGCGTCCTTCGGGCGGCACCTGATCGCGGCTCCGCCCGCCGGCGTGCAAGTCCGGCCGGTGGAAGTCCGCGGGCGCGCGGCCGGCCAGTTCCGCTACGAAGTGATGATCGGCCCCGACGTGGACGCTCCCGAGCGGGTGCGCATCCTGAGCGCGCTTCAGGGGCTCTTGAAATATGCGATGACGGGTGGCGGAGCCCACCCCTTCCGCACCTTGTTGGAGGAACTTCGGGACGTGTCGAAGGTCCACGGCGAGGTGCTCGAGGGATTCGGGCGGATGCCCCAGGGAATCCCCATACGGTTCGACTAAGAGGCGATTTGAAGAGTTTTCGGCAGCAAAGCAACATATAACCGAAGTTTTCCTAGGAGCAAGACATTCATGAGTATCAATTCAGATCACGTGACCGGCCTCATCGTGGGCGTCGGCGTTGCCGCGCTGGGTTTCTACCTGTACAAGAAGAACGAGGCGCAGATCAACGAATGGTTGCGCAGCCAGTCGATCAACTTTCCCTTTTCAGGGTCCCAGGCGAAAGACCAGTCGGGGATGTCGGTCGAAGATTTGCTGCGGGAAAAGGAGCGGCTGGAAGACCTGATCGCCGAACGCGAGATGGCCGAGAAGTCCAAGACGCAGGCCGCGCCGGCGTAGCCCAGTGGGGGCTCCTGCGTGCCACACTTGACACGCCGCACAGCACCCACGATACTTAAAATTGTCGCGTTTGGGAATTGGGTTGAGTTAGGATACAAGCCGCGCGCATTCCGCTGCAACGACCGGTTACCCGTGAACGGCTGCCCCGCCAGCGGACGTGTACTTGGGGACGATTTTTCCGATGTCTTCGAATTCATTAGCGAAATGGAACGGCGAACGGATCGATGCGTTGGATGAGATTGAAAATGCGCATGCGATGGTTGGTGGGACGGAAAGAGGCAGGCGGTACGCGACTCAACAAATCAACTATGCATACGCGACTCTCTTATCTTCGCACTTTCAAGGCTTTTGTCGCGACCTCCAGTCGGAATGCATCGATCAGGTTGTTGCGATCACCCCGCAGCAACTTCAGGGACTCTTGCGGGTGGAGTTCGTTTGGAACCGAGGTCTCGATAAGGGCAACCCGCACCCTGGTGCAATCGGCTCTGACTTTAACCGGCTGGGAGTCGATTTCTGGACGGAAGTTTATGGATTGCATGCAAGTAACGATCGCAGGCGTGAGTTGCTGCAGGAACTGATCGACTGGAGAAACGCAATTGCACATCAGGATTTCGATTCTGTAGCACCAGCCGGAAATCCGACGCTGCATTTGGCAAAGGTGAGGGCGTGGAGAAGGGCGGTCAGTGCATTAGCCGGTTATTTCGACCAGGCAATGTGCAATTATCTACGGGTGCTGCTTGGTGCCGCGCCTTGGTGAGTCGATTCAGGAATCAATTTGGGAGTTGTGCCATGTCTGGACCGAGTTTTCGGAAGGGCGATTTGGTAACGTTTCGATTGGGAGTTCGCCTCGTTCAGGGAGCCGTGAAGGAGGATCGGGGACCCATTGGAATCAAAGGACGGCATCTGTACGCGGTGGAGTTCCGTCCAGAATCTTGCTCTGATGATCGTGCTCTGATTGAATTGCCGGGCGACGAACTTCAAATGGTTCAAAATACGGTCTCCGTAGATTGACCGAGGACCGGGTTGCCGTGGGGCTCTTCTTGAATCAGGACGAGGCGCACCCCGCTTACCGGCTCGGGATTCAGGGCCGCACGGCCAATGGATGGCATGTCCTGAATGATAAGCTGAAATGCAAGCCAAGCGCCCAATCCCCCGATTATCATCCGTCTTCGCCATAGCCCCGGCTTCGCCGCCCAGTGTCACGGCTGGTGCTATCTCGGAGCAGAAAAGGGCGCAGAGCGTTTTGTTAAAGCATTCTGACCCGTTAGAGCCCTTACCCGCGACGCCCCCCTTGCTTCCACCCACGAGTAGTGGTACATTTTGGCGCTGATGTCAGAAAAAACGAACGATATTAACCATCGCTAAACCGCTCATTCTCGCGTGCGGGATGCTTCCGATAGGCTTCTTCCCGCTTCCAAGATCCTGTTCTCCTCGTCAAATCCGGGTGGTGTCCTAAGAGTGTGTTGCTGGGAATTTGGCGGCCGGCGCAAAAGAAAAGCCGCGCGAAGGCGGCTCGTGTTTTAGGTTGCGATTAAATGTCGTCGATTGGAATATCAAGCCGCTTTTCTTCGACGAGCGATGACTCCGAAAGTTCGACGAGCGCCTTGATGCGCTCAAAGTCCTTTTTCGACACTTTGGATCGCAGGCGAATTTCGATCGTATTTCCACCTGGAAGCTGATGTATGGACCATCGCTAATAATTTCGCCGGCCATTGATGCTCTTGCCTGCCCCTGCGCTACCATTCGGCCCTCGGTCGTGGGCCGAAAGAATGGATTCACGGGCTGCACAACTAAGGCAGAGAGCCCGTGGCGGCAAGGCGGTCATTCAATCAACGAGCCGGGCAGAGAGAGCATTGCTGGCGGCAAGGTCAATCAGACCGCGAGAGGTGTAGCCCTAGCTTCCAACACTAGGGCGGGCGGGGTCCAAACCTGCCTTACTCTGCTCGCTTTTAATACTACCCATTTTAACAAATCATGTCAACTGTCATATCTCATTTCTGGTGGCGCACTTTCCGTATTACTACGGAGAGTGGCCCGCGTCTTGGGGATGCAGCAGCCTTATAAACTGCGATAGGGTGACGGTGTGCCCGTCTGGGTTCGATTCCCCATCTCTCCGCTGCGGCCCCTCGGCACGGGGTCGGGCTTTGTAGTATCAATTGTCCCCGGTTGGTGGCGCAGGCACGAAAAGCGACCATTGCCGCGGCTGGTCACCGAGCCGTCGTCGCTGAGGCGGACAAGCCCTGCCAAGCTGAAAGGGCAACGCAAGCCTGACACCGGCGTTGTCATGCAAGTCGAGTTTCCATTCGCGCTCGAGGACATTCCAACGCTTGAGGGTCAAGAAAAACGGCAAGGCCCTTCTTCCAGTTGGCGGAAGACTTCCTCAGCGGGAATACCCGGCTCCGTTCCATCGTCCAGTTCCTTGGCACGCCGCTTCGCGACTTCAATCCACTGCTTCGCGGCATCGGGTGACTCTTCTTCCTCCAGGCTCTCGATGAGCTTGTGGGCCAACACGGCGCGCGACTTTGCCGGCAGACCGAGCAGTTCCAGGGCAATTTCTCCCAAATCGGTGCTCATGGCGGGACTTCCTGAATGGCTGACTGTTGACAACATCGTTGCGGACGCATTTACTCTTATTCCCCACTATATTCATGCTCTCACAATTTGGCAAGCGGGATCGAAGCCCGGACGCAGCTAGCGACGGAAGATGCCGAGCTTCTTCATCTTCTTTTTTGCCTGATGGAACCGCAACAAGCCGTATTTGTCGGACCCTCGGAAAGACCGTAGACTTTCACAATGCCCAGTCCGCCGATCACGATCCGCCTTCGGCATAGCCCCCGCTTTGCCGCGCAGTGTCACGGCTGGTGCTTTCTCGCCCCGTTTTCCCTTGGCGACGATTCCCTGCAATGGGCCGTTCGGCTGCCGAAGGCCGGTCCTCGCCACGTTACGATCCGCTGGTCGGACCGATCAGACAACATCCGTATCGGAATCCCCGGAAGGAGAATTGGCGAAGCGGACCGTGAGTTCCTTCGCAGCCGGGTTCGCTGGATGTTTCGGGCCGACGAGGATTTCAGCGAGTTCTGGCGATTATGCCAGGGCCATGCCGTTCTTCGGCACTGCAAGTCGATGAGGACCGGCGCACTGTTGCGATGCCCTACGGTCTTCGAGGACGTGGTCAAAACGATCTGCACGATCAACGCCCATTGGCGGAACACGAAACGGATGGTCGAGAACCTGTGCCGGATGTTCGGAGAAGCGTGCCCCGGCGACGGCGAGCCATTCACGTTCCCCGGCCCGGAAAGGCTCGCCGGCGCATCCGTGCGTGACTTGCAGGATGCGAAGCTGGGATTCCGCGCCCGGTATGTCAGCGAGTTCGCTCGCCGGGTTCTGGGCGGCGACCTCGACCTCGACGCCTGGCGTCAAGAGCAGGACACCGCTGCCCTGCGTGCCACGGTCCTCGGTGTCAAGGGCATCGGCAGCTACGCGGCGAACCATTTGCTGATGCTTCTCGGGCATTACGACCAGGTTCCCTGCGACAGCGAGGTGCGGGCGTACATGGGGCTTTCCGCAAAGGTTCCCCAGAAAGAAGTCGAGCGAATCGTAACGGAGCTGTATGGGCACTGGGGACGGTATGCTTATCTCGCCTACAAGTTCGAGCGGGTCTTTGCGAAAGAGAACTACGTGGACTGCGAATAGTGCCCGCGCAACTTCCGGCGTTACTCGCTATAATGAAACGCAGAATGCCGTATAGCTACCAGTGGCAGTTGCTAGGCTGTAAGGAGAGTTGCAATATGGCCAAATGCTCGTACTGTGGATCAAGCATCATCTTTGGTGGCAAGCGGGACGGCGATCTGACCTTCTGCAACGAGAGATGTCTCGAAAAGGGGATTGTCGTTCGGTTTGCACAAAGGCTGCCTGACGACGTAGTCCAGGAACGCGTCGCCACGATTCATCAAGGGAACTGCCCTCGGTGCCATGGCCGCGGCCCTGTTGATGTTCACGTCTCCTACCGTGTGTGGTCAGCGATCCTCCATACATCGTGGTCAAGCCGGCCCCAGGTATCCTGTCAGTCCTGTGGCGTGAAGAGCAGGGTTTGTGATGCGTTCTTCTGCCTATTCTTCGGTTGGTGGGGGTTTCCGTGGGGCCTGATCTTGACCCCAATCCAACTGCTGCGAAACATTGGCGGGCTGCTTTCTTCTCCAGATCCAAGCCGCGCGTCTGATGCCCTCACGTCCATAGCCCGGGTTAGTCTGGCGACGGAGGTCATCGCGGAGCAGGAGGCTGGAAAAGGGCCGTCGTCGCAACAGTCGCCCACAGCTTTCCCTGTCACTCCCAAGCGCGACTACGAACGTTCCCCCATCGTGCGATTCGCTCTAGGTCTTGCCGCGTTCGTTTTGATCTTCAGTGCGCCGGTCAGCGGGTACTTTCTCACCAAGATATTCCTCGAAGCGCGTGCCACCACACGCTGGCCGTCCGTGACGGGGATCCTGACCAAGGCCAGGGTTGCCGAGGTCGGCGTCGGGCACTACCGCGCGGACGTTGCATACTCATATCACGTTGGCGGGAACGACTTCATCGGGTCGAGGGTCCGCGCATCCGATAGCGAATACGACATTCGTGATGGCGCGGTCGAGGCGATTCACGGTCTGACGGTCGGCTGCCCGGTGTCGGTATTCTACAGCCCATCCAACCCGCGACAGTCGGTGCTTCGTCCAGGCGTTGGCTTTGAGGAGTATGCGCCGCTGTTCGTCCCCGTTCTGATGCTAGGGATCGGCGTCGGCTGCTTCTGGGCCTTCCGCCGTTCGCGGCGACGCACTTGACCGCCCGGTGCAGTAGACGGGGCCGTAACTTGGCCGCTGCTGTTTCATGCCGGCTGACGAAGAACGGCAAACTTAAGGACAGGTCAACCGATCTGCCCCTGTGCATTCGCTTCCACACGCAACCTGATACGCTCGGCCGCATTCATACTCAATACATGCACAGTCGCTCGGCCGCACGCTGTTCGTCCGATGATTCTCCCTCCCTGAAAGCGAAAGTGTTCCTGCCAGGCGTCTTTTCGTGGGTGAAAGAGGGGGATGGTGACGCCGGTCTTCGGATCGATACCGCTCAAATTCGGGCCTTTGTGCAGATTGCACCGGTCGCACGCGAGGGCAAGATTGTCAGGGTCATCGGAACCGCCATGTTGTTAAGCGACTACATGCTCAATGTGGAAAGGCGCATGCGGCAGGACAGACTGGGGTAGGCAGCAGTATTCACACCTGTTGCCGGCTCGGCGACGAACCAGGTCTCGAAGTGCCACTTCCATCAAGAACTGGAGCGTTTGGCAATCGCGGCGCGGGCTCGGAATTGCAGGATCCCGATTAGATCAACGGCCTCGATGTACTCTTCGTACTCGGCACGCTCGACGTCCGAGAGTTGCCCTTCGTTGGCCTTGTCCGCCAACTCTTCAATTCTCGCCTGGACGATCGGATCCGGACACAAAGCGATCAATCGCTCGGCCACCTCCAGTGTAAAACACTGCGTAACCGGCTCCAATAGACGATCAAGATAGGACGTTTCCACGGATGCCAGACAACCAAGTATACTACGCAGGGGCTCTGTTGAAAAGATCGGATTGGGCCTGTTGAAAAGACCGGATTGGGGCTGTTGAACCTCTGCCGAGGAACTGACCGCCAAGCTCGAAGCCGCCGACCTCGAAATAGAGGGCCAAAGTTCGGTTGACTCGCCGATTTTCTGCGGGCGTGAAAAAAACAACCCCGCCGGTCATAACCGGCGGGGTCGCGTTAAGGTTGGCATAAACGATTGGCGTTACTCTCCACCCTCGTGTTTGACGGTACGGGGGGCGATCAGCGGACCGGAGCCGCCGCCGACGCCGCCCTTGAGTTCGGCGGGCGGAGTCGAAGGCTGCGACTTGGCGGGAGCGGCGGGCTGCCCTTCGGAAGCTTCCTCTTCGGCCCACTCGACCCGCTTCCGGGAGAGACCGATCTTCCGCTCGTCGGCATCGACGCGCAGGACCTTGACCTCGATCTCCTGGCCGACCTTGACCACGTCCTCCGGGTTCTCGACCTTATGGTCCGACAACTCCGAAATGTGCAGCAGGCCCTCCAGGCCGTCTTCCAGGCCGACGAAGACGCCGAAATTGGTGATCTTCGTGACCGGACCCTTGACGATCTGGCCGGGCTGATACTTCGCCGGAATGTTGCTCGCCCAGGGATCGTCGTTCAGTTGCTTCAGGCCCAGCGCGATGCGGCGGCGCTCCTGATCGACGGATAGCACGCGGCACTCCAACACCTGGCCCTTCTCGACCATTTCGTTGGGATGGCTGATCTTGCGGGTCCACGACATGTCGCTGACGTGCAGCAGGCCGTCGATCCCCTCTTCGATCTCGATGAAGGCGCCGTAGTTGGTGAGGTTGCGGACCGTACCCTTGACCACGGCCCCCGGCGGATAGCGGTCGGCCACGCGGTCCCAGGGGTTTTCCTGGGTTTGCTTCATGCCCAAGGAGATTTCGTGCTTCTCGCGGTCGATCTTCAGCACCACGACCTCGATCTCGTCGTCGACCTGGACCAACTCGCTGGGATGGCTGATGCGGCGGGTCCACGACATCTCGCTGATGTGGACCAGGCCTTCGATGCCCTCTTCCAGCTTCACGAACGCGCCGTAACTCATCACGTTGACCACCGTGCCCTTGAGCTGCCTGCCGATGGGGTAGTTGGCGGGCACGTTTTCCCAGGGGCTGGCCGATTTTTGCTTCAGGCCCAGGGCGATCTTCTCTTTCTCGTAATCGATGTGCAAGATCTGGACTTCGATCTCCTGGTCGATGGCGACCATCTCGGAGGGATGGTTGATCCGGCCCCAGCTCATGTCGGTGATGTGCAGCAGGCCGTCGATGCCGCCCAGGTCGACGAACGCGCCGAAGTCGGCGATGTTCTTGACGACGCCCTTGCGGCGCTGGCCGATTTCCAGTTCGGCGAGCAGTTGCGCCTTCTTTTCAGCCCGCTCGGCCTCGATCAGGGCCCGGCGGCTGACGACGATGTTGCGGCGGGCTTCGTCGATCTTCAGCACCAGCGATTGAATGGTCCGGCCGATGTAGTCGCCGATGTCGGCGGGGCGGCGGATGTCGACCTGGCTGGCCGGCAAGAACACCGGCACGCCGATATCGACCAGCAGCCCGCCCTTGATCTTGCGGGTGGCCACGCCGGTGACGACGTCGCCCTCGTGGACCGAATCCATGACCGACATCCAGGCCTCGATCTTCTCGGCCTTGCGCTTGCTGAGGGTGATCATGCCGCGGGAATCATCGACCAGGCCGTGGATGTCCTCGACATCCTCGATCAGGACCTTGATCATTTGCCCCGGCTTGGGCAGCTCTTCGCCTTCTTCCCACTCGTTGCGGAAGATGATGCCTTCGCTCTTGTAGCCGACGTCGACCAGGACCACGTCGCCCTCGGTCCGCAGCACCCGTCCCTGGACGATTTGGTTGACGGCAACTTCCTGAGTTCCCCACTCAAGTTCTTCCGGCGGCGCTGCTTCCATCGCTTCCGCAAGTTCCTGTTGCCATTCCTCCTCAGAAACGTCTAGAGTTCGGATGAGGTTACGATTGACCATGAATTCGATTCCGTATTGAAAAACACGCACACAAAAAGACCGCTCGTTCGCCCGGTTCCCGGAAGTGCGAGAACTACCTGCGGACCATCGAGAATCGCTCATTATATACATCTGGTGAATATTCTGCAACGGGAGCGTCCTGCTTTGAATGCGCGACGCGTAGAGTGGACTTTAGCCCGCCTTTTTTGGAAAGGTGGACTAAAGCCCACCCTACAATCTCCCGCACTCTGCCCAAACCCGGCAGCCCCCGGATTGACAATCCCACCGCAGTTTAGATAAAACCCCCAATCTGTCGAGCAGGTCTTGCGAAATTACCGAAATATTTTTTTGACCCTATTAAGCCGAGTGGATGGGCGTGCTACTATTGACCCTAGCGGAGGTCTGAATGGCTGATTCCACCAAGGAGTTTGAAGTCGAAGTGCTATTGCCCGTTCATAACGAGGCGGAAACGATCGAAAGCACGATTCGCGAGATCTACGAGGAACTCTCGAAGCTCGTTCGCATGCGATTCATCATCTGCGAAGACGGCAGCAAAGACGACACGCAGGAAGTCCTGCAGCGGGTGGCTCAGGACATTCCCATGAAATTGATCCTCAGCAAGGCCCGCAAGGGTTATTCGCGTGCCGTCCGCGACGGCATGGAAGCCATGGAATCGCCCTATTTGCTTTGTATCGATTCCGACGGGCAATGCGATCCCCAGGATTTTCCCAAGTTCTGGGAGGCCCGCGCCAGTGCCGACGTGGTGATCGGCTGGCGGGTGGACCGGGCCGACACGTTCTTGCGGCGAGTGTTTTCACGGTTCTTTCGATTCTTCTACCAATGCGCGTTTCGCGTTCCGATCCATGATCCCAGTTGTCCCTACGTCCTCTCGCACAAGGATGTCGTTGCGCGGCTCGTCGCAGAACTCGGCGCAATGGAGCAGGGGTTTTGGTGGGAGTACGTTGCCCGCGTGTATCGGCGCGGCTACACCTTGAAGGAACTGCCGGTCCATCACCGTTTGCGAGCGGGCGGCACGACCCAGGTCTACAAGTTCCGCAAGATGCCGGGGATCTTCATGCGGCATTTCTTCGCGATTTTCAAGATCCTGCGAGAGACCAACGGAAAGCCGTAGGGTGTGGTCAAGCGCAGCGCAGTCCCATCAGGAATAGACGAATTGGTGGGTCTGCGCCGCGCTTGACCACACCCTACATCATGACCTTCCCGCAAATGCCGGGTGTTCTTGCAACATCGCGTGACATTGGCGGACCCGCCGCTCGACTTCGGCCACCAGTTCTCGCTCGTCGCAGTTGGCGACCACTTCCGGCGGGATGGGCTCGCCGTAATGGACATGGATCGTGCCGCGGCCGGGCAATTTCCGTGATCGCGGCCAGGCATCAAAAGCCCCGGCAATGGCGACGGGCAGAATCCAGGCCTTCGACCGGGCGGCCAGCACGGTGAATCCGGGGCGGAAGGGGGCTACCAGACCGTCGCCGGTCCGCGTGCCTTCCGGGAAAATGAGCACCATTTCGCCCCGTTTCAAGCGGCGGAGCGACTCCTTGATGCCGTTCAGCCCCAACCCGTCGCGGTCGATGGGAATCGCGTCCAGCGTGCGGATCAGCCGGCCAAGCAGCGGGACGCGAAACAACGTCTCCCGGGCCAGATAGTTCATTCGCCGCGAACAGCCCGTCCCAATCAGAGGCGGGTCGAAGTGGCTCTGATGATTGGAAACGACCAGCACCGGTCCCATTTTGGGTATATTCACGCAGCCGGTAAATCGAATGCGGTACGCCAGGGTGGCTGCCAGACAGATCAGACAGCGCAGAAATTGATACCAAAGGCGGTTTAGCAAGGATCGCTGGGGCATCGGGCAAGGTTTGGTTGAGAGGCGGCCGGGTCCGATTGCAAATTTTAACACGGCCAAGCGCTGTTTGCAGTTCTCCAGGCCAGTTTTGCTCGAAATTGTGCGAAATTCTTCCGTTTGCGCCGGCCAAACGGACCATAATGCTTGCGAGGTCCGTGAATGCCCCGCGCTCGCGGATGTCCGGCGCAGAAACCGGTGTACAATTGAGTTGGCGGTTCGTGCGGCTACGCGACGGCAATCAACAAAGAGGGGCAGGCCATGTTCATACGACGATTCTTCCAAATCTCGGTTGCTTTAACGGTTTTGAGCATGATTCCGGCTGTGCCAGTTTGCGCGGCACACGGAGGTGGAGGCGGTGGAGGCGGCGGGGGCGGAATGCATGGCGGAGGCGGAGGGGGAGGTGGGATGCATTCGTATGGCGGCGTACCGCACTCCGGAAGTTGGTCGCAAGGCAATTTCATCCATTCCGGCAATCCAAATTTGTCCGGCAACGTAGCGAACTGGTCCCACGGCGCGAACTGGTCGCAGGGCCCGCACTCGCAGAACTTCCAATCGTTGCACCATCCCTACGGCGTCGCAGGTTGGGGATATCACGACTGGGATCATTACTTCCGAGGGGCTTATTGGGGGCCGGGATGGAATGGGTGGGGATGGTGGGGTTGGGGATATCCGTTCTGGTTCTCGTTTTGGGGCGGCTATCCGTTCGGCTGGGGCGGATATTATGCCGACTACTTCTGCCCGTACGGCCCGGTTTACGCGACCGCGTATCCGGCGGCTGATTACGTTTACTCGTACGCCGACGACGGCCAATATGCCGCGAACTTCGCACCGAACGCGACGGTCGCGGCTGGCGAGCCCCCGCCGGCCCACAATCCGCAAGTTGCGGAAGAGGAAGGCAAGGCGGTGGCCAACGAGGGTCTTCAGTATTACAACGAAGCGCGGACGGCGTTCACCGGCGGCGATTATCACGACACATTGCGGTTGGCCGGCCACTCGGCAGTGGAATCGCCGCAAAATGCGAAAGTCTACGAATTGAGGTCGCTGGCCTTGTTTGCCTTGGGTGAGTACAAGGGCGCGGCAACCGAAGCCCATGCCGCTTTGGCCCTGGACGCGCCGAGCGACTGGGCCCACCTGTTTTCCTATTACAACGATGCCGACCGGTACACCGCGCAGCTTCGCAAGCTGGAAAAGACCGTTTCCGACGCGCCGACCTCGGCCCCCGGCCATTTCCTGCTTGGATATCACTATTTGATGACCGGCGCGAAAGAGGAGGCCAAGAAGCACTTCGTCCAGGCTGCCAAGTTGACGCCCAACGACAAATTGGCCCAGCACATTCTCAAACAGCTTGAGTCTGGCGCCGCGATTACGCCCCCCGTGTTGCCTAAGCAGACTGGTGAAACCAAGGGCAAGCAGTTGTAGTCATTCTTTTCGTACTTGCACCAGCCGGCTGCCACGTTCCGGCGTGCGAACCAAGAGCATCACGCCCTTGGCGAGTGACTGGTTCTTCATTGCTTGATGGAAGTCGGCCGCGGAGCGGACCGTCTTCTTATCGACCTGCATGACCAACATCCCGCTGCGGATGCCGGCCCGCGCAGCGAGTCCGTCCGTCTCGACTTCCTTGATCAGCGCCTCCTTGAAGCCCTTGTAATCGAAGCGGTCGATGTCGGCCTTCGTCAGGTCCGCGACCTTGATCCCCAGTTCATTGAGCGTCGAACCCGCCGCGAGTTTCGGATCCTGCAACACCATGCCGGCCAGTCCAAAGCTCTTCGGCAATGGGCTGGCGACAACCTGGACGGTCTGCGGCTTGCCGTCGCGAACGATCTGGGCAGTCTGCGACGTGCCCAATTCCGTCTGCTCGACGAGCTCCTGCAACTGTCGCGGATTGTGGACGTCGTGTCCGGCAAACGCGACGACCCGGTCGTTCTTGCGAAGCCCGGCCTTCGCAGCGGGGGTGTCGGGGAAGACCTCGGCAACCAACACGCCCTTGCCAGGGTCGATCCCCAGTTCCTCGGCCTTCTCGGCACGGATCTCGTCGATCCGTACTCCGAGGTAAGCCCGTTGGACCGTTCCCTTCTCGACAAGTTGCTTGGCGACCCACTTGGCCAGATTGGCGGGAATGGCAAAGCCGATGCCCTGGTAGCCGCCGCTATTGGAGGCGATTGCCGTATTGATGCCCACGACTTCGCCGTCCAGGTTCACCAAGGGACCGCCCGAGTTGCCGGGGTTGATCGCCGCATCGGTCTGCAAGAACTCGGCCCGGCGGCCGGACGGCAACACGCGGGCCTTGCCGCTGACAATGCCCGAACTGACGGTCGAATCAAGGTCGAAGGGATGCCCGACGGCCAAGACCCAATCGCCGATCTCCAGCTTGTCGCTGTCGCCCAAAGTGGCGGCGGACAGGTCGTGGTCGGGCTTGATCCGCAACACGGCAAGGTCGGATTGTTCATCGGTCCTGACGTCCGCGGCACGAAATTGCTTGCCGTCGAAGAGTTCCACCAGGACTTCATCGGCCCCTTCGACGACGTGATAGTTGGTGAGGATGGTGCCCTTGGCATCGATGATGACGCCGGAACCGAGTCCGGAGCGCATGGGCGCGTCGGACGGCTTGAAACCCGGCGCCGGGGCGCCCGGTACTCCCGGGGCACTCGGTACTCCGGGTCGCGGGTCACCGAAGAAGTTCTCGAAAGGGGAGTTCGGCGGCGGATTGTTGCCCGACAAGGCCGGGTCCGCGGGAAAAGACTGCTGTCGGATGGTGGTCTTGATCTTGACGACAGCGGGAATGATCCGCTTGGAAACGGCCCGGAAGGCCCTGGACAGCGCCTTCGCCGAAGCGATGTCGCTGGCTTCGTCGGCACGGCTGGCCGGGGCACCGCAACCGGCGACGACAAGAATCAGGGCGATGCGGCCCACGCCGGACCGGCTTGGCATCCGTGAAGAACTGGAATTCAACATGTCACTTTCCATCCATGTAAGAGTTGTGCTGGTTGAGCCTATTTTACCGCGTGGGCCAAGGGTGGAAAGACAGATCTTGACGCCCCGCGCCTCCTTCGCAGCCTGGAATTCACTCCGTTTCCCGGAGAAAGACCAGGCGACGGCATGGATTCCGCGCTACGAAGATGTTGACAAACGGGGGGCCCGAAGGTAACAATATAAAATGTAGTGCTGTGAGAACCCCCAACACAACCGGGGCTCGCGTGAGCCGGGTTGTGTTGGCGGTTCTGTGAAGAACTGTCTATCTGAAGAAATGGTCGCTGCATGGACACGGATGAGTCACCCGAGTCGGCGCCGCCCTTCCAGTTGCTTTTGCAGACCTGTGAAGAGCGGATCGGCTACACCTTTACTGACAAGCGGCTGCTCCAAGCTGCGCTGACACATGCCTCGGGGGCAGAGCACCGCCTGGCCTCCAACGAACGGTTGGAATTCCTCGGCGATGCGATCCTGGGCGCAGTCGTCTGCGAACTGCTCTTTCGGCAATTTCCCCAGTACTTGGAAGGCGATCTGACGCGGATCAAATCGATTGTCGTCAGCCGCCAGACCTGTGCCAAGATCAGCGAGAGCCTGGGAATGCAGGAGTTTCTGATCTTGGGCAAAGGGATGACGACCCATCCGTCGGTTCCGCCGTCGCTGTTGGCCGACGTCTTCGAATCGCTCGTGGCCGCCATGTATCTCGACGGCGGCGCCGAAGTCGCCCGCCTGTTCTTGGAACGCCACATGACGCCCGAAGTCGAGTTGGCGGTCGGCGGCGAGATGGGCAACAACTACAAGTCGATGCTCCAGCAGCTTGCCCAGCGGGAGCACGGCACGACGCCGACCTACCAGTTGCTGGACGAGAAGGGCCCCGATCACAGCAAGTGCTTCAAGATTGCCGCCCAGGTGGGCAGCAATCGCTTCGAAGCGGCCTGGGGCCGCAACAAGAAAGAAGCCGAGCAGCGGGCAGCGCGGAACGCCCTCTGCGAGATCCACGGCAAAGCGGCGCCGTATCCGTCGGACGGGAATTAGGTCGTAAGACCGGAGTTCCAAGACCTCTTCCCCAAGAAAGTAGAAACGCCCGGTCAGCCGTGCCGGGCGCTCCTTTCTCGTCGTGACAAGGCAAAGTACACCGAAAAGGTCTGCGCATCGCGGTCCATGACGGGCCGCTTTCCGCAACCCGCAGGCTGAGGCGACACGCCTCTTCACGGCGGCTTGCTGCCGTCGCTAGGCAAAGGGCCCTGCTCAGGCAAATGCAGCCCGAGGGCCGCAAACCGCCAGCCACACCAGCCTATTTCTTCGCTTTCTTCGCGACTTTCTTGGCGGGCTTCTTGGCGACTTTCTTGGCGACCTTCTTCGTCGCTGCCTTCTTCTTGGCCATTGCATATCCTCCTAACAAACACGACTTGGAGCGACCGCCGCCCGTCAAGCATCGGCACGAAACCGACGCCCTCGGCAGCAAGCCGACGACTGGAGATCGATCACCCCGAAATTCGGAAGCCACATCGCGTCATGCGAACTCGTCGGCATGAAGCCGGCTTGCAGTATGTCTCGATTGGCTTCCATCTCAACTGCCTTCAAGCGTCTCTTCCTTCACAAGAGAGCTCGAAGCGCTAGGGCCTCCAAGGCCCTAACTATCTAGATGTTATCGGCTCGCGAAATCTTTTCAAGCTCAATTCTTGTTCGAACGCGAAAATTCTTTGCGATCTCGAGGTCATCAACGACCACGTTCGCACCTTGTCGCCATGCGCCGAGAAGCAAGTCCATCGCGCGCTGAAGAGAGCTCGATACGCTGTTCTTCATGCCGTGCGCAACAACTCGATCGCGCGTTCATTGCGAACGCGTCTCATGATCGCGCGAAGACCGATCGAAGCGTCGTCGTCCGCTCGTCGCGATCCTACCTTCATCGCGCTGTAGAGGCTCATGAACCAGCGCGCGATGACGGGTCTGCGGCATGGAATGCAAGTCGCGTGAAAGCGTCTGCCGCCGGAACCTGTTTCACGCCGCTGCGAAGCATGCCGCGTTGTCATAAACTCTTTTTGTCCAATTAGTTACGCAACGAAAGCCAATCCCGCATCCAATCGCGACGCGGCTCAACTCGCAGACGTGCGATCGCGCATTCATGAAGCTCTGCGCGATCGTTGACGAGCGATTGAAATTGTTGTCGCGCGGATCCGCGCCGATGATCGTCGGAGGCTTGCCTTCGACATCTTTGCGAGGTCCCGCGCGTGGCGTGAAAGGAAGCGTCAAGACAGAGCGCACGACGCCGACTTTCATGACTTCGAAGAGTCGAGCAGAGCGACTGCAAGAGACCATCGCGCATGCGCCGAGATTGACGGCTTGACGGGTCCGAAGACGACTCATCGGCCTCTCAAAAAATATTTTTCCGCAATTCTTCCCAGCTTGCCAAAAAACCCCGCGAGACATTTTGGAATCGTAATTGAAGCCCGAATCGGGCTTGCATGCTTGGAAACCTGCGAAGCTTTCCGGTTAGCCTCTCAGGTCGCCGGCGGCGGCACGTACTCGACCTGGATCAGGACGACATTGCCGTTGTCGATCCGCTGGACTACTTCGTAGACGTGCTGCTGGAAGTTATGCGGCGCCGTTTCCTGCAACTGTTCGTCGACCAGGACATTGACGGCGTACTCCGAGGCGGTGCGGAAGCGCTGACCGACGCGGCCGTGATGCGTCAGGGCATAGTAGCGGCGGACCTCCGGGTGCTTGGCCAATTCGCCGGCCACGCTCGTGCCGTCCAAGGGACCGCCGCAGAATTTGAAGATGAATCGCTTCATGGCGCTTCATTATACGCCAGAAGTGCCCCGCAAGCCGAGACCTGCGTGGCACGGAATTCAATCGGTAGCCCGTCCGTACCATGGAATTCATTCCGTTTGCCGAAAAACCAGGCAATGGAGTGAATTTCGTGCCACGAAGTTGCGGAAATCGGTCCTTCCTGGCACAATGAATGCCATGATCGTTACCATCGACGGACCCGCTGGAGCAGGAAAGAGCACGGTCGCGCGGGCATTGGCCCGGC
Source organism: uncultured Planctomycetia bacterium (assembly GCA_963779975.1). Lineage (GTDB taxonomy): Bacteria > Planctomycetota > Planctomycetia > Pirellulales > Thermoguttaceae > JANXQG01. Next base: position 190,108 of record CAWAAL010000003.1, read on the forward strand.
GGCTGGGCTACTGCTATTTGGACACGGGGGCCATGTATCGGGCGGTGGCCTTGGCCGGATTGCAAGCCGGCGTCGATTGGAACCGGCCGGAGCAGTTGGCCGAATTGGCCCCGACCTTGGATCTTCGCGTTTCCGGCGAGCGGATTTACTTGCAAGGCGAGGACGTGACCGACGCCGTGCGGACCCAAGCGGTCACGTCGGTTACGCGCTATGCCGCCAATCATCCGCAGGTCCGCGCCCACCTGGTGCTCTTGCAACGGGCCGTGGCCGCGGGGCAGGACATCGTGACCGAAGGCCGCGACCAGGGAACGGTCGTCTTTCCGCAAGCCGAGTGCAAGATCTTCCTCACGGCGAGCCCGGAAGAACGGGCCCGCCGGCGGCAGCGCGACTTGCAGCAACGCGGCGAGTCGGCAACGCTCCAGCAGATTCTGGCCGCCCAGCAGCGGCGCGATCACGAAGACGCCACCCGCGAAGTCGGTCCCTTGCTGCGGGCCGAAGACGCCGTCGAAGTGCTCACCGACGGCCTGACGCAGGAGCAGGTCGTCGATCGCTTGGAGGAGCTGGTTCGCAGCCGAATGGCGTAGGGTGGGACCAGCACAGCGAGGCCACCGCAACAAATCCGAAATCCGAATATCGAAATCCGAAACAATCTCAAATCCGAAATGCTAATGACAAAACTTGCCGATCCAGGATGTTTGGAGCATTTCTCCTTTGGATTTCGGATTCGTTTCGGATTTCGGATTTCCTGCTTACGTTCCCCAATCCCGCGCGTAGCGGAAATCGCGGTCCATGGTCCGCGGCGAGAGTTTCGCGATGACCGGCATGCGGCGCTTGTAATGATTGCGGCGGATCAACGTCGCCACCCGATCGACGAACTCCGCGGCGAAGCCGGCCTGGATCAGTTCCGCCCGCCGCCAGCGGCGATCGACCATCAGGACCATCAAGCGGTCGGCCTCGGCATAGGTGAAGCCCAACTCGCCTTCATCGGTCTGCCCGACCCACAGATCGCCGGTGGGCGTTTTCGCGAGGATGTCGCTGGGCAGGCCGAGATGCGCGGCCAGGGGATAGAGTTGCGTCTTGTAGAGGTCGCCGATGGGGTTGATCGCCGAGGCCATGTCGCCGAACTGCGTGCCATAGCCCAGCAGCAGCTCGCTCTTGTTGCTCGTGCCCAGCACCAGGGCGTTGAAGGCGGCGCTCTGATCGTAGAGCACGGTCATCCGCTCGCGGGCGCACTTATTGGCCAGCCGCATCCGCGAGGCGTCGGGGAACTGGGCGAAATAGGCGTCGATCTGGCCGGTGATCGGCACTTCGATCGTGCGCACGCCCAGATGATCGACCACCGCCCGGGCGTCGCGCGTGGTCGCGTCGCTGGAGGTCTTGTACGGCATCATCACGGCCAGGACGTTCTCCGGTCCGAGGGCCCGAGCGGCCAGAAAGGTGACCACGCTCGAGTCGATGCCGCCGGAAAGGCCCATCACCGCCCGCTCGAACCCGGCGCGGCGGATCTCCGTGCGGATGAAGCGGGTCAGGATGGCCGTGACCAGTTCGGCGTTGATCGACAAGATCGTTGGAACGGGATTCAGCAGCCATAGCGGTTCCGCTTGATGCGATGGAGTTCCTCGATGGTCAGCAGCAGCCGTTCGTCGCGGGCCAGGGGCGTAATCAGCCGTTGGCGACGCAGATCGGCCGCGTCGAAATGGGCCAGCGTCAGCGATTCGTCGAGTTGCGGGGCCTCGGCGATCGTTCGTCCATCCGGCCCGGTGACGGAGCTTCCGCCCCAGAAACAGAGCCCATCCTCGAACCCCACGCGGTTGACGACGATCACCACCGCGCCCATCAGTTGGGCGTAGGCCTTCGACAGGTGCTCGTAGGTCTCGGCCGTGCGGACCCGCGGTCCGTCGACGCCGCGGCCGGGCGAGTTCGAGGGGCAGACCAGCACGTCGATCTCTTCGGCCTGCATGATGGCGGCGGCGGAAAGGTGCCAGAAATCTTCGCAGATCAGGATGCCCATCCGGCCGAAGCGGGCCGTATCGAAGGCGACGAACCGCTCGCCGGCGGCGAAGTAGCGTTGCTCGTCGAACAGTCCGTAGGTCGGCAGATAAACCTTGCGGTGCAGGTGGACGACCCGCCCGCCCTCGGCGTACAGGGCCGAGTTGTAGAAGCGATGTTGCGGCGACTCTTCGACGAAGCCCAGCACGACGGCCATCGGCCCGGCGGCGTCCAAGAGTTCGCGGATCTCCGGGAGCGTCGGGCGTGATGGCCACGTCCGGCACCATATCGCGGACGAAGTAGCCCGTCAGCGACAGTTCCGGGAAGACGATCAGGTCGGCCTCTTGGGCCCGTGCCGCCTTGATTTGCTCCAGGTGCAGGGCCACGTTCCGCTGCCGATCGGCCAGGAACGGCGCGATCTGGGCCAGGGCCACGCGGTGGAAGGTAGAGCGGGCGACAGGGGATGCACTTGGAGCGGTCATTTCTCCATGGTAATCACTTTTGCCGGCCGCGGCAATGAGCGAAGACCTTCCGCTCCCCGCCGATCCCGCGTCGGTAGAGGCCGTGACTGAGCAGCTATTCCTGTCGAGAACTTCGTCTGGCACTGGAGTTGAATTGCCATGCGTGAGCGTCTTGAGTATAGGCACGAAAGTTTCGGGCCGAAGGCCCAGCCGTTCATCCAGCGAAGGGCGCAGCCCTGGAAAACATTCGCGATCAATTTCCGACGCCGGCCAACACGAAGGTGGCCCACTTCTCCGGCGAGGCCGTCTTTCCGCCTGGCTTGACGGCGCCGCCGTCAGGCAATTTGCCTGGTTTGCCCAAGCCGTGCGCCAGCTTACCGATTTCGTCGGGATGACGATAGATGAAAAGCTGCGCATCGCGGAGAGCCTCCAGCGGCGGCTTGTTGTCTTTCCAAAGTTTCGTGTAGAAGACCGTCATCAGGGCAGACGTCGCCTGATCGTCGACCGGCCAGAGGCTGGCCACCACATTCCGCGCCCCGGCCGATTGGAAGGACCGTTGCAGGCCCAGCAGCCCTTCGCCGGCGGCCTGCTGGCCGAGCCCCGACTCGCAGGCGGAAAGAACCACGAGCTGTACGCCATCGAGATTCTGCGTACCGATTTCTTCGGCGGTCAGGATGCCGTCACTCCCCTCTCCCGTCCTCGGGAGAGGGTCAGGGGGTGAGGACTGTTGCTCGGCAGCACGATTGGCCCCGGCGAGTGCCAGGCCGGAAAGCAAGGCGGGATACGCCGCGCCGGTCTCCGGAGTGTGCGACATATCACCAAACTGGCTCGCTTCGCGGGAGCCCGAATGGGTTGGGCCAACCATGGTAGCCTGGTGCCCGAGGGCGAGGGTTCTTTGCCCTTCATGGGAATCCAAGGTCGGCACGCGCACCTTCTCTTCGATGAAGAATCCATGCGTGGCCAGGTGCAGATAACCGTGCTGCCGAGCCGCGCTTAGAAAGGCCTCCTTGCCGGCCTGGGATTTCCTCAGCGTGGTCAGTCCATCGGCGCCGACCTCCTGGCGATAGAGTTCTTCGATTGCCGCAATCTCCGTCTCCGTGCCGGGGAGGGGGCCAAAGTGCATCGTTGCTGGGAACACGCTGCGGGAAGATGGCGACAAGTCTTCTGAGTCTTTCGAGACAGGTTGCGAACCTATCCTACCTTCGGCAGACGCGTCGTAATCCACGTTGCCCAAGAGCAGCAGTTTCTTCCGCAACTGCTTGTGTCGCGCCTCTTGCACCAGTTGCGGGATCAACTGCGGCACGGGGACCACGGCGAACGCATGCTCCTCGATCAGGTAGGTTCCCCGTGTCTTACCCGGCAAGGCCCCGAAGGGCAAACGGCTGAGAGCCCCGTCGGGCGAGATGAGCACGATCTTCGCCCCGTGGAGTTTTTCTTCCAGCGGTGTCCATAATCGTTCGCGGAGCAATTTGGCGGCCCTGGCGCCTTCCGCCGACATGCCAAACGTTGCGCGCCAAGTCTCGATCGCTTCATCGATCGTCTGCGTCGCGCCCAGGGGCACCATTTCCAGCGGCCGATCGGGGGCGACGACGAAGCCCAAGAGCCGACGCTCGGAAGTCGCCTTCGTTCCTGACTTCTTATCGGCCGGCATGTAGTGGCCGTATTCGACGAAGTCGAGCAGCACGGAATCCTTGGACAATGCACCGCGAAGATCCTCCAGTGAAATGGCTCGCTGCGCCTGGCGATATTCCGCGCTTCGCGCCGAAAGGTCAGCCTCAAGTTGCTCCTTCTCGGCAGAAAGCTTTGCCACCCGTTCGCGCCAATTCGCCTCTTGCCGGACATCGGGCGCGGCCCAGGCCAGATGGGCCAATTGCGTTGCCACGCGTTGCAATCGCGTGAAGGTCGCCGCCAGTTCCGGGCTTTGCGTGGCGGCGCGGGCCAGGCGATTTCTCCGCCGCACCATGCCCTTCCAAGCGAGTAATTCCCGATAGGCAGATTCGGAACACTGGCCGCTGGCCACTGCCAAACTCAGATAGCTATCGAGATGCTTGCGATTATCTTGCAGCATCGCCAGTTGCTGCCGTTCCGACTGGATTATCGCGGTTGCCTCGATTTTCGTACGGACGATGGTCACGGCCTGGTGAAAGAGCGGTTCGGCCCGCGCACAATCTCCTTGGTCCTGACGCAAGCAAGCCAGATTGTTCAGGCTGACGGCATAATCAGGGTGGCTGTCGCCCAGGGCCATCTTGCGGATCTCTAACGCCTTATTGAAGAGAGGTTCGGCGGCCAGGTAGTCGCCTCGGTGCTGACAAAGCACCGCCAGACAGTTCAGGGTGTACGCATAAATTGGGTGGTTTTGGCCCACGAGTGTCTTCTTGATCCCCAATGCCTCGCGGAAGAGCGGTTCGGCACGCGAGTAGTCGCCTTGGCAATCGTAAAGCAGGGCTAGATTATCCAGGCTGTAGGCATAAAAGAGGTGGTTTTCGCCGAGGACTTTCTTCCAGATCTCCGATGCCTGGCGCAAGAGCGGTTCGGCCCGCCGATAGTCGCCTTGGGGCTGATAGAGCATCGCCAGATTGTTCAGGCTGGCGGCATAATCGGGGTGGTTCTCGCCGAGGACTTTTTTCCAGATCTCCGATGCCCGGCGCAAGAGCGGTTCGGCCCGCGCATAGTCGCCTTGGGCCTTATACAGCATACCGAGACCGTTTAGGCTGGCGGCATAATCGGGGTGGTTCTCGCCCAAGACTTTCTTGTCGATCTCCAATGCTTGGCGCATGAGCGGTTCGGCCCGCACGTAGTCGCATTGGACCCAATACAAGTACCCTAGAGCGTCCCGACTGGCGGCATAATCGGGGTGGTTCTCGCCCAGGACCTTCTTCCGGATCTCCAATGCCCGGCGCAAGAGCGGTTCGGCCCGCGCATAGTCGCCTTGGGCCTGATACAGGCCGGCCAGATGGATCAGGCTGGCGACATAATCGGGGTGGTTCTCGCCCAGGACTATTCTTTGGATTTCAATCGCCTGTAGATAGAGCGGCTCGGCCTTGGCGTACTCGCCGAGCGCTTCGTACTGCGCGCCAAGGTTGAAAAAGCTCTCTGCTGTATCTTCGTGTACCGTGCCGAGGATTCGCCGACGAATATCGAGAGCCTCTTGGGCCAGGGGCAGGGCCTCGCGCGAGCGGCCAGCCTTCCAGAGGCCGGAGACCCGGTGGTTTAGTTCCGCGGCGTAGCGGAGTTGTTCTTTCTTCTCCGCAGGCAACGTTTCAGCTTTCTTCGAGGTCGGCTTACCGGCCGCGTCGGGTGCCGGCGGTACTGGCGAACTTGGCAGAGTGTGTTGCTCGCTGGCCGAGCTGTTCAATGCAGCCGCATAACGGCATGTGTGGACGAACAGACGGCTGCCCCATTCCGTCATCTCGTCGGGCGCGGCGGTGAAACCCCAGAACACGTAGCGGGGGGCCTGGTACAACAGAACATAATGTGTTTGGTCCCCCGCTTCCCTGCCCAGCAATGCCACGCCACTGAGCGGTGACGGCACGTGAATGCCTACATGACCGCTGTTGCGATAGACATCACGGGCGCGGTCTTTGGGCAAATCGAGCTTGAGCGGTTTCCAGAAGGATGACTCGGAAGGCGTCATGGGCACAACGGCGGTATTTCCTCCGTGCCATCCATGGGGAGCGCCAATCGGCAGTTTCAGCGAGCCGAAGCAATCGTACCCGCCTTCGCCCAGCGCCAAGATGGGCTTCCCCGCATCGTCGATCTTGTGCGCCGTACCATCTTGCCCCCCGTGGACGTCGGAAGCGACGACGATCAGACTGTAGGGTGCAAAGTCCTGATTTGTTGCTCCCGCCCATGCAATCAAGTCAGTCTGCAGGTCTTGGTCGTCCAACAACTTCTTGAAGCTGGCGGCAGCTTTCTCGCCGTCGCCGAAAACATATCCCACGCGGAAGCGGGCCGTGGGGTCCAGTTTCACATCAGATACGACCGCCTCGGCCTTTGGCGGGGCCACGTCAGCCGGGGAGTTGTCGCCTGGTCCCAAAAGTTCCCGCACGCGGTTTTCCAAATCCTCCCCCCGTAAACTTACCGCCAGGATCTTCAGGTCCTTGTCCAGCAGGTACGTTTGCGGAATCCCGTGGACGCGGTAGAGCACGGCGGCCGCGTTCTGCCAGCCTTGGCCGTCGAAGGCGTGCGGATAGTCGAGCCCGGCCTCTTTCGCCGCGGCCTGGGCCTTGTCGCGGTCATCATCGAGGTTGACGCCCACGATCCGCAAGCCGTGGCCCTGGTAGCGCTCGTGAAGGCGTTTCATGCTGGGGAACTCGCCCCGGCACGGCCCGCACCACGAGGCCCAGAAATCCAGGAGCACCAGCTTCGAATCGGCAGCCGCCTGGCGAAGGTCGATCGGGTTGCCGTCCAGCCCGGTCGCCGCGAACGGCGGAGCGGGGCAGCCGGGGTCCAGGTACGCCTTCATCTCCACCTTGGCCTTTGACGGACGAAGGACCATTTTCAGCCCGTCGGGGGTCATCGAGGCCACCTCCCAGACCCGGCCGTGGATGTTGAATGGTTCGCTGAGCTTGTGAAACTCGGCGGAATCAGGCCGGCCCTCCAACTTGCCGTCACGGTTCAGGTCGATCAACAGGGTTCCGTTTTCGAGGTTGTCGAAGCGGCCGTCGGCGTTCTCGTTGAGCACGGCGATCTTGTATGCCTTGCCGTCGGAGTTGATTTCGCCTTCACGGCAGGCGTTGCGATAATAGAGCACGAACTCGTGGAGGCGGCCCTTGAAGCGATAGAACTCCAGCGTGTACGGGACCGTGCCCGTCTTGTACGGCGCGTCGATCGCCACGTGGGACAGACTCATCATCGCGTCGTTGACGTCGGTCCATTGGCCGTCGCCGTCGTTGGTCAGGTCCTGGTCATGGTTGCGGTCGACGTAAATCCGCGGCGTCTCGTTTTCCGGTTCGTCCAAAACAACCGTGACGTGGTTGTCTGGGCCATCGCCCAGCACCAGTTGGCCGTAAAGCGGCTTGGGCGACTTGTATTTCGGTTCGGCTTTGAGGCCCTCGGGCCGCTTTTCACTGACGACGAGCCGCTGGGGGCCATAGTACTGCACCAGCGAGCCCATGATTCCCTGGATGGGGCGCAGGGCAACGACTTGCTCACCGGCATCGGCCAGTTTGGTTGCGGCTGTCGGTGCGGTCGGCGACCGCTCGGCGGGTAGCTGTTTTTCGGGAGTGCCCGCGGCAGGCTTGCGGACTTCGGAGAGCTTCTCTTGCAAGGCCCTCACGTCGCCGCGCAGGGCTTGAAGATCGCCTCGCAGGGCATGCAACTCGTCGCGCAACTCGCCGAGGGCTTCGGCCGACTTTGGGCTTTCCTTGACTGCCGTCGGGGTTTCGTTGGTTGGTATTGGTTTGCTGGTCGAATCTGAACAACCGCAGGACAAAAGCAGCGCCAGGCAACAGGCCCATGGAATTTGCCGCATAACGTCTCCTCGTTCTTCGTGATGCTATGGCTCAGTATACTCCAACCCCATTCTCACAAGCCGGAATTGGCCCGGCCGTGGCGTTACTCTCCCACGCCGGCCAGAACAAAGGCGGCCCATTGCTCGGGCGAGGCGGTCTTTTCGCCCGGCTTGACGGCGCCGCCATCGAGCAGTTTGTCGGGCTTGCCCAAGCCGCGAGCCAGCTTGCCGATTTCGCCCGGATGACGATAGATATATAGCTGCGCATCGCGGAGGGCCTCCAACGGCGGCTTGTTCTCTTTCCAAAGTTTCGTGTAGAAGACCCTCATCAGGGCAGACGTCGCCTGGTCGTCGACCGGCCAGAGGCTGGCCACCACATTCCTGGCCCCGGCCGATTGGAAGGAGCGTTGCAGGCCCAACAGCCCTTCGCCGGAGGCCTGCTGGCCCAGTCCCGAGTCGCAGGCGGAAAGGACTACGAGTTGCACGCCGTCGAGATTCTGCGTACCGATTTCTTCGGCGGTCAGAATGCCATCACTCCCCTCTCCCGTACTCGGGAGAGGGGCAGGGGGTGAGGGTTGTTGCTCTGCGGCACGATTGGCCCCGGCGAGTGCCAGGCCGGAAAGCAAGGCCGGATACGTCCCGCCCGCCTCCGGCCCGTGTGGCATTTCACCGAACCGGCTCGCTTCCCGGGAACCCATGACCGGAACGCGAACCTTCTCTTCCATGAAGAAGCCATGCGTGGCCAGGTGCAGATAACCGTGCCGTCGCGCTTCGGTCAAAAAAGCCTCCTTACCGGCCTGAGATTTCCTCAGCGCGGTCAATCCGTCGGTGCCGACCTCCTGACGATAGAGTTTTTCGATCGCGGCGATCTCGGTCTCTGTGCCGGGGAGCGGGCCAAAGTGCATGGCCCCTGGGAACACGCTGCGGGAAGATGGTAACGAACTCGCGGAGTCTATCGTGACAGGTTGCCAACCTATCCTACCTTTGACGGGTGCATCGTAATCCACGTTGCCCAACAACAGTAGTTTTTTCCGCAACTGTTTGCGGCCTTCCTCTTGCACCAGTTGCGGGATCAACTGCGGCACGGGGACCACGGCGAACGTAAACTGCTCGATCAGATAGGTCCCTGGCGTCTTGCCCGGCAAGGCGCCGAAGGGCAAACGGCTGAGGGCCCCGTCGGGCGAGATGAGGACGATCTTCGCCCCGTGGAGTTGCTCTTCGATCGGCGCCCATATTCGTTCCCGGAGCAGTTTGGCGGACCTGGCCCCTTCGGCCGACATGCCAAATGTCTCGCGCCACGTACGGATCGCCTCGTCGATCGGCTGCATTGCGCCTAGGGAGACCAGTGCCACCAAACGACTCGGGGCGACGACGAAGGCCAAAAGTCTGTGCTTGCACTCCACAAAGTCGACCAGCACGGAATCCTTGGACAATGCGTCTTGCAGATCCTCCAGCGGAATGGCCCGCTGTGCCTGGCGGTATTCCGCGCTGCGGGCTGAGAGTTCGGCTTCGAGTTGCTCCTTTTCGGCAGAAAGCTTCGCAACCCGCTCTCGCCATGTCGTCTCTTGTCGGGGATCGGGTGTGGTCCAGGCCAGATGGGCCATTTGCGTTGCCACGCGTTGCAAGCGGGTGAAGGTCGCAGACAATTCCGGGTCTTGCGTGGTGGCCCGCGCCAGGCGATTTCGCCGTAACACCATGCCCTTCCAGGCCAGCAATGCTCGATAGGCCAGTTCTGAATAGCGGCCGCTGCGTACTGCCAATGTCAGATAGTCGTCGAGATAAAATCGTTTGTCCTGGAGCATCGCCAGTTGTTGCCTCTCAGATTGGATTACCGCGGTTGCCTCAATCTGCCTGCGGATGATGGTCACGGCCTGGCGGGAGAGCGGTTCGGCGTGCGGAAATTTGCCTTGATCCTGATACAGCAGCGCCAGATTGTGCAGATTATTCGCATAATCAGGGTGGTTCTCGCCGAGCACTTTCTTCCGGATTTCCAAGGCCTCTTTGAACAACGGTTCGGTGCGTGCATAGTCGCCTTGGTCCTGATACAGGCAAGCCAGATTGTTCAGGCTGGTCGCATAATCGGGGTGGTTCTCACCCAGGACTTGTTTTCTGACTTCCATCGCTTGGCGGAAGAGCGGTGCGGCCCGCGCATAGTCGCCGTGGACCAGATAGACCATGGCCAGATTATTCAGGCTGCTAGCATAAAGGGGGTGACTCTCGCCCAAGACTTTCTCTTGGATCTGTAGTGCTTGGCGGAAGAGCGGTTCGGCTCGAAGATAGTCGCCTTGGTCTCGATACAGGCAAGCCAGGTTGTTCAGCTTGGTGGCATAATCGGGATGGTTTTCGCCCAAGACTTCTTTTGAAATCTCCGATGCCTCGCGGAGGAGCGGTTCGGCTCGCACATAGTCGCCTTGGGCCTGATACAACACGGCGAGATTGTTCAGGCTCTTGGCATAATCGGGGTGGTTCTCGCCCAGCGCTTTCTTCCGTATCTCCAATGCCTGGCGGAAGACTGGTTGGGCTCGCACATAGTCGCCCTGGTCCTGATACAGCATGGCCAGACTGTTCAGGCTGCTCGCATAATCGGGGTGGTTTTCGCCCAGGACTTGTTTTTGGATCTCCATCGCTTGGCGGAAGAGCGGTTCGGCCCGCGGATAGTCGCCTTGGGCCAGATACAGGAACGCGAGATTGTGCAGGCTCCCGGCGTAATCGGGATGGTTCTCGCGCTGGACCTTCTTCCGGATCTCCAATGTCTGGCAGAAGAGTGCCTCGGCGCGTGCGTAGTCACCTCGGGCCTGATATAGCCAAGCGAGATGGTTCAGGCTGTCGGCATAATCAAGGTGGTTTTCGCCCAGGACCTTCTTCCGGATCTCCGACGCCTGGCGGAAGAGCGGCTCCGCGCATGCATAGTCACCTTTCGCCTGATAAAGCGAAGCGAGATCGTTCAGGCTGGTAGCAAAATTGACGTGGTTTTCGCCCAGCGCTTTCTTCGAGATCTCCAATGCGCGGTGGCAGAGGGATTCGGCGCGCGCAAAGTCGCCTTGGGCCTGATATAGCCGTGCAAGATTGTTCAGGCTGGTGGCATAATCGGGGTGGTTCTCACCCACGACTTTCTTCGAGATTTTCAACGCCTGGCAGAGGAGCGGTTCGGCCTGCCGGTAATCGCCTTGGGCCATGCATAGGCTTGCGAGATTGTTTAGGCTTTGGGCATAATCCGGGTGGTTTTCGCCCACGACTTTCTTCCGGATCTCCAATGCCTGGCGGAAAAGCAGTTGGGCCCGCGGATAGTCGCCTTGGGCCTGATATAGCACGGCGAGATTGTTCAGGCTGGTGGCGTAAGCGGGGTGGTTTTCGCCCAGGATCTTCTTCCATATCTCCGACGCCTGACGCAACAGCGGTTCGGCACGCCGGTAGTCGCCTTGACCCCGATAAAGGCAGCCCAGATTATTCAGGCTTTGGGCATAAGCCGGGTGGTTCTCACCCAGGACTTTCTCGCGGATTTTCAATGCTTGGCGGAAGAGCAGTTCGGCATGCACATCATCGCCTTGGGCCCGATACAGGCGGGCCAGATTGTTCAGGCCGTCGGCATAATCGAGGTGGTCCGTCCCCAGCAGTTTCTTACGGATTTCCGACGCCTTCACATAGAATGGCTCGGCCTTGGCGTACTCGCAAATCGCTGCGTACTGCGCCCGAGGTTAAAAAGGCTCTGCGCCGTATCCTTGTGTTCCAGGCCGAGAATTTGCTGACGAATCTCAAGGGCCTCCTTGGCCAACGGCAGGGCCTCACGCGACCGCCCGGCCCTCCAGAGGTAGCAGACTCGCTGGTTTAGCAGCTCGGCTTCGCGAAGGCGTTCTTCCTGCTCGGGCGTCAGCGGCTTACGCTCTGCGGGGGGCGCGGCGGGCAAAACGTCGTTTGACGGCGGATTTCCAGTCGGCGTTTGTGCATGACAGTGGGCGGGCCATGCGGCAAGCGCGAGCAGGATGATTGCCACCGCGGCAAGGATGACGCGCTGGCGGCATGATGGACGACGAAGTTTGTGTGCCCCGGAGGGGCATTTGACAATAGCCCAGCGCGGGCACCATGTACGCATGGTCGTTGCTGGGTTAATTGCACGACGCAAATAGACAGTCCCAGAGGGACGACTGAGTGACTTTCCTGCGGCTGCTTCAATCGTCCCTACGGGACTGGACACTTCCCTCCGCCTCCTTACCCAGCAATAAATTGCTGGGCTATTCTCAATCGTCCCTTCGGGACGGGGAAGCCCAATGCAACTTGCGTGGATCGACCTCGCCATCTTCAACCTCCCTTGCTGGCCACCGTTACCGTGCGAATGAGCGAAAAGTACGGCGTGAGCCGCTCCTTGATCAATTGTTGTGTCTTCAAAACGGCGTCGTCGATCTGCCCTTGCTCCTTGAGACCAAGGCCGCGCACATGGTCCATTTCCGTCGTCACCACCCTGCCGTTGTCGAACCAGGCGAGCATACGTTCGTCGAGCATCGGCTGGCGCGGAAAACCGGCCAATAGTCCGGCAAGGTCCACATCCGGTGGCAGTGGTTCGTTGCGGGCCAACAGCAGCAAGGTCTCCATGCCGCCAGGACCTTGGATCGGCCAGCCCTCGTCGGCCGCCTCCGGCAGACTGAGGTGATCGGTGGGCGACTGTCTTGCCGGCAGACCCTTCCACTCCCCCGGCTCCCAGGGATAAATGGGCGAGGCCTGCCCCTGACTGTCAATCCATATCAGATACACATAGGCCGGGCGGTTCAACTTGGCCTCCACACGGATCTTGTCAAGGGGCCTCAAGGGCATGATCCGCGGCTCACGCAGCGAAAGCCCGCGCCGCGAAGGATCAGCCTTGTTCCAGACCAGCAAATCGACGGTGCCGGAGAGTTGCGGCAAGACGCCCTCACCCCCTGCCCCTCTCCCGAGTACGGGCGAGGGGAGATGACTCCAAACAATTGTCAGACAGGCCAATACGACCGCGGTTAAGCCAATTGCGAGAAGCGCGAGCGCCGGTCGGCGCCGCGGTTGCTGCCAGCGGTGAAGGTCGGCGATCAGGTCGTCCGCCGTGCGGTAGCGATCGCCGACCGGTTTGGCCAGGCATTTCAGGCAGATCCGCTCCAGTTCGGCCGGCACCTGGTCGTTGATCGCCCGCGGCGGCTTGGGCTCGCGATGCAGGATCTCTTGCTTGACCTTCTCATAGCTCCCGCCTTGGAACGGCCGCCGTCCGGTGAGCATCTCGTAGAAGATCACCCCCAAGGCCCAGAGGTCGGCCCGGCCATCGAGCCAGTCGGCCTTGCCCTCGACTTGCTCGGGCGGCATGTAGGCCAGCGTACCGGAACTGTCGCCCGCGAAGCCGTGCTGGGCACTTTCGTGCAGCGCCAGGCCGAAATCGGCCACGTGCGGCCGGCCCTCGGCGTCCAAAAGGATATTGCGCGACTTGAGGTCGCGGTGGACGAAGCCTTTCTTGTGAATGTGGGCAACGGCGCCGGCAACGGTTGCCAGGATGTCGGCGGCCTCGCGGGGCGGAAGCGGCCCCGCTGCGATCGGCTCCGCGAGGCACGGCCCATCGATGTATTCCATGACGATGTAACACGCGCCGTCCGGCTCCCGGCCGAAGTAGTGGATGGGGACGATGCCCGGGTGTTTCAGCTTCGCTTCGTTGCGGGCCTCATCCAAAAAACGCAGCAATTCCTCGTCCGACCGGAACAGGTCCCGATGGGGAATCTTGACGGCCACTTGCTTTTGCAGTTCTTCGTCTTCGGCCAGGTAAACCCAGCCCATCCCGCCGTGGCCGAGCGAGCGGATGACGCGATAGTGGCCAACCCGGTCGCTTTCCTTGAGCGGCGCGGCGGGCTCGCCGCCGCCGGACGACCAGTCCGCCGTCACGCCCAGGCCGCTAAAGGACTTCAGCGACGTATCGCCGTGGTTTTCAACGGCAGCCGCCAGTTCCTCCCTCGCGCCGGCAACGTCGCCAAGCCGGCATTGGGTGAGATATTGATCGACGGGCAACGGCGGCCAGGCAGCCTCCCGCCGGCAGTCGATGTCCTCCTTGACCAGTTCGACCATCAGGCGCGGCCAGGCGCGGTCGCTGGCCGGCGGCATGAAGTCGGCCAGCCTCGGCTCGGGCGGCGCGGCGGCCCAGGCCTGCTGGAGCCGCTCCGTGGCCCGGCCAAGCAGTTCCATCTCCTGGGAATCCAAAGCGTCAATCGGAATCAGAATGTGCTCGTCCATGGGGTGTTGGTCCTTTGGATTCGAGGAGCCTGTCAATTCAGACCCTCTCAAGAACGATCGGGAGATGTCTCGGCCTGCTCCTCCAAGGCTTGTTCGAAACGCGGCCGTATCCAGGCCACGATCCGGTTGACTTGCGCCACGGAGCAGTTGACATGCCGGGCAATCTCTTTCGAGGACTCGCCGCGCAACTTGCCGCGCAAAATCTGGGCATTGCGGTGCTTGATGTCCTCGCGGCGGAACAGTTGGCGGAGCGCCGCTTCGATCTGGTCCACGATGTCCACGGCGTCCTGGTCCGTAGGGCCTTCCGCAGGCGAGTCAACCTCCACGTGCTGCTCCTTGCGGATGTCGCGCGGCGGGGCGAGGTAGTAGGCGATTCGCTGCAGGATCTTGTGGTGCGCGAACTGTTTCAGAAGCGGCCACAGACCGCCCGAGTGGTCGAGTTGCACGCGTTTGTCAGACAGCGCGGAGTAGAATGCCGTCAACGCCTGCTGGACAATATCTTCGGAATCTTCATAGCGATTGAAGCGCCGGCCCATTTCGCGCCGCACCAGACCGCGCAATCGATCGCGGAACTCGCGGTCCACGCGGTTGAAGGCCGCGGACTGGCCGTTATTGACGCCGCGCGTGAATTCGCCTTGAGAACCACTTCGTGCAGAAACTTCGGACATGACTGGACTCCCAAATTCAGGAAATGCCCTGGAACTGCTACGCCAGGGGCCAATATAGCCAAGACCACCCCAAGATCAAGGGGGGTGGCCGCCGAGGACTGCCGGTGCGGTTTGCGCCAGCGGCAGCCAAGCGGCCTCCCTGGATATAAAGCCGGATTTACCCGCTCCGCTGCGCATGGCAATTGCCGGCATCCAGCCAGCGATAAGAGGCTGTCCGGAGAGTTTTCGGCAGCAAATCAACATTGAAGCCCGACGGGGCACCCGCTTGCGGGTGCCCCGTCGGGCTTCAATGTGCCAAATAACCGGACAAACTTCCCGGATAGCCTCTAAGTCCGCCGCGGGCTCTCGGGCCATGATGGAGAAAGCAACGAACCGAGCAAGATTCTGCTTGGTCAATAGAATCTGGGCAGAGACAACTCCCCAACCTGTCTGCGATCTTCCCGTCATTTCCCCTCGCGCCGCGACCGTTAAACGCCATTTTCGGACAGAAAGATGGGCGACAGAAAAATAGACGGCGGAAGAATTACGGCTTGTTCACCTTGATATTCAACTCCCGCAACTGCTTCGCATCGACCTCGCCGGGGGCGCCGGTCATCAGGTCGGTGGCACGCTGCGTCTTGGGGAAGGCGATCGCGTCGCGAATGTTGTCCAGCTTGCCGAAGAGCATCACCACGCGGTCGATGCCCAAGGCAATGCCGCCGTGCGGCGGAGCGCCGAATTGCAGGGCGTCCAAAAGGAAGCCGAACCGCTCCCGGGCCGTCTCCTGATCGATGCCCAACAGGCCGAAGACCTGCTGCTGGACCTGCTGGTCGTGGATACGAATCGTGCCGCCGCCGGCCTCGTAGCCGTTGATCACCAGGTCGTAGGCCACCGCCCGGCACTTGCCGGGGTCGGTCGCCAGCATGGCCAGGTCCTGCGGCCGCGGCGAGGTGAAGGGATGGTGCATCGCGGCCCAGCCGCCCTCTTCCTCGTCATAGGCGAACATGGGGAACTCGACGATCCAGGAGAAGTTCATCTCGTCGGGATCGTAGAGCTTCAAATCGACGCCGAACCGCTTCCGCAGGGCGTACAGGGCCTTGCAGGTGACCTCGAACTTGTCGGCCACGAAGACCAGGAAATCGCCCGGCTCGGCGCCCATCCGCTGGGCGATCTTGGCCAGCAGCTCCGGGCTGAAGTTCTTGGCGATCGGCGAGGCCAGCGTGCCGCCCTCTTCGACCTTGAACCAGGCCAGCCCCTTGGCGCCGAAGTTCTCGACGATGAATGCCGTCAGCTCGTCGATGTCCTTGCGCGAGTAGCGGCCGGCCGCTCCCTTGACGTTCATCCCGCGGACCCGATTGCCGCCTTGGGCCACCTCGCGGAAGACGCGGAACTCGGCCTCGCGGGCCAGATCGGTGATGTCGACCAGCTCCATGCCGAAACGCAGGTCCGGGGCGTCGTGGCCGAACCGCTCCATCGCCTCGTCGTAGGTCATCCGCGGCAGCGGCAGCTTGAGCTCCAGGCCGAGGATCTCCTTCGCCAGCCGGGCCATCAGCCCGTCGATCACGCCGATGATGTCCTCCGCGGTGACGAACGACATTTCCAGGTCCAACTGCGTGAACTCCGGCTGCCGGTCGGCCCGCAGGTCCTCGTCGCGGAAGCAGCGGGCGACCTGGATGTAGCGGTCATAGCCGGCCACCATGAGGATCTGCTTGTAAAGCTGCGGCGACTGGGGCAGGGCGTAGAACGTGCCCCTGCTGCGACGCGGCTGGGCACCAGG
Organism: uncultured Planctomycetia bacterium; assembly: GCA_963779975.1. Lineage (GTDB taxonomy): Bacteria > Planctomycetota > Planctomycetia > Pirellulales > Thermoguttaceae > JANXQG01. The sequence continues at coordinate 206,665 of CAWAAL010000003.1, forward strand.
TAATCGCGGGCCCCTTCCGGCGTGCTCCGGCCCAGCATGGGGGTCTCGACCTCGATGAACCGCTGCTCGTCGAAGTAGTCGCGCATGGACTTGATGATGCGGTGCCGCAGCAGCAGCGTCTGCTGCATCTTCTGCCGCCGCAGGTCGATGTAGCGGTACTTCAGCCGCAAGTCCTCGCCCGGCAGATCGACGCTGCCGGGCTGGAACGGCGGCGGGGCGCTCTTGTTGAGGATTTCCACGTGGCGGACCCGGACCTCGACCTCGCCGGTCTCCAGCTTGGGATTCACGGTTCCCTCCGGCCGCCGGGCGACGTCGCCGCGGACCAGGATCACGTCTTCCGACCGCAGGGCCTTGGACTGTTGCAGGGTTTCGTCACCGCGTTCCGGGGTGAAAACGACCTGCGTCTTCCCGTAACGATCGCGAAGATCGGCGAATAACTGCCCGCCGTGGTCCCGATAGGTATCGACCCAGCCGCAGAGGGTGACCTGCTGACCGACGTGATCCGCGCGAAGTTCGCCGCAAGTATGAGTCCGCAACAAAGTGGAAATCCCTTCAATCGATGATTGCCGATGTCGCCTAGCCCTTATTGGGGGCCGGAAATCAAGTGTTCAAGAGTTTTCCATTCTAACTCCCGGCTTATGACACGGGAAGGAAGGGGCAAGGTGGCTTCGCAGAAAATGCGCCAATATATAGATGAGAGACCGTCAACATGCGGGATAGGTTTTCAACCTGTCTCAGACAGGTTGAAAACCTATCCTACCGGCCCAACTCGAAAACTTGCTCGGCCACGACTTCGGGGTCGACGTCACCGACGACGGGCACGAATCGGCACTCGCTGAGGCTGCGAAACCAAGTTGCCTGGCGTTTGGCAAGCTGCCGGGTATGGGATTTTACCAGTTCCACCGTTGCCGCCAGATCCTGTTTTGACTCGCAATAATCGATAACCTCGGCATAACCGACCGCCTGCCGAGCCGTCTTGCTCAGTCCCACGGGATCGGCAAGGAGGCGACGGACCTCATCGACCAGTCCGGCGGCAAACATGGCTTCCACGCGACGGTCGATGCGGACGTACAGTTCGGCCCGCGGCCGGTCGACGACGAACACGCGGCAGGCCTCGGCCGGCAGCCCCAACTCGAATTGTCGCTGCAATTCGCTGATGGGATGGCCGGTTTTCGCAAAGACCTCCAGGGCACGGATGATTCGCCGGATGTCGTTGGCGTGCAACCGCGCGGCAGTCGCGGGATCGACGGCTCTTAACCGGTCGAGCAGCCAGCCGGGCTCGTGCAAGGCGGATTCTCTCTGTAGATGGAGACGAAATTGCCAGTCCGCGGGCGGCCCTTCGAAAATCCCCCGCAACAACCCTTTGAGATAGAGCGGGGTCCCGCCGACAAACAATACTCGACGTCCCCGTGACTGGATTTCCCCGGCCGTTTCCTGAGCCGTATCCAGATACTGGGCGAGGCTGAAATCCGCATGGGCTGCCACCCTACCGATCAGGTGATGGCGTACTCGCTTCTGCTCTTCGGCCGTCGGCTTGGCCGTCCCAATGTCCATTCCCCGGTAGATCGCCATGGAATCCATGGAAACGATTTCTGCACCGATCTTTTCGGCCAAAGCCAATCCGACCGCCGTTTTTCCGACGGCTGTTGGACCGGTAAGAAACCAGGCATGGGAAACGAGCGACATGGGGAAGGATGAAGGATGAAGGATGAAGGATGAAGGATAAGCCATGAAAGTGGAATGGGAAAGCCCGAATCTCCGCAAGAAACGAGGATGAATCGCCCCACTTTGCTGGTTTATTCATCCTTCATCCTTCATCCTTCATCCCTCATCTTTCATCCTTCCGCCTTTAACCTCCGCCACTGACCTTGACCTGGAAAACGAATCTTGCGACACTCCGCCACCTTTCTAATTCGTCTGCAACTGACCAGAGATATTGCGAGGAGGGATATTATGTTGTCGAGGTTGAGTATTTGGGGATGGGCTGCGGTGGCATTGCTGGCATTCGGCTGCAACAAGTCCACCGACCATGACGCCGCGCAGGCCACGTCAGCGGCGTCCGATGCGGCCAGTGCCGCGTCCGGTTCGACCGGCGCCGCGCCCACCATCGCGTTGCAAGATGCGAAAGCGGTCGTTACCAACTTTCTCGAAGCGTTTCGCCAGGGAGACAACGAAACGGCGACGAAGTTGTTGACGAAAATCGCCCGTCAGAAGGTCGAGGGAACCAACAAATGCGTCATTCCGCCAGTGGAGCATGGCGCGAAGATCGAAGTGGGAGATCCCGAGTATCGCTCGGCGGACCACGATATCGCCGACGTGCCGACCACTTTGATCGATCTGGATGCAGTGGGCCAACCACGCGCGAACAGGGCCACGTTTGTCTGCCGTGCGGAGCTGGAGGGCTGGCGCGTGGCCGGTCTTGCAGCCTACGTATTCGAGGGCGAGAAGCCGGTGCTGCTGAACTTCGAAGACCCGGACCAAATCGTGAGGCAACAGCAGTGGCTCAAAGAGGAAATGGATCGACGCTTGAAACAGGAGACCGCTGCTCCTGCCAGCGGAGAAAATTCGTCCCAAGCGGAGAAAAAACCGCAGGACGCTTTTCGTCGCTAACTGACCACGTCCTAAGGAAAAGTCTTAGAGACGAGGGTGTCTTTCCCCTCTTGTTATAGGGAAACCATAAACTTTTTTCTTTGCAATGAATATCGTATCAAATGTCATAAGTCTTTTGAAATAAGTAACTTATGTGCTTTTTTGCGGGAGGCGTTCCATGGGGACGCCTCTTTTTTTTGTTGGAGGGTACTTGTGGTACGCAAAACCTAGTGTAAACTTCGTTAACTATGTTAGAGTGCCCCCAGACAGCCGAGTTGACCTAAGATCGGTATATTCCGTGGTCTCCCCGGTTGACATGTGTGGCAGCTATGCTAGCTTATCGTTCAGATGCCGTGTCTTCGAAACCAGGAGTTTGACCGGTTTGCCGCTTGAACAGGGCAGCAAGAGCCGGTGAGAATCTTGGGTCACGGCGCGAACGAGTGTCTGTTCCCGGTTGAAGGCCGTCAGGGCCGGGGGCAAGAGAACCAGTGACGGCGTTAGTGCGAATACCTAAACGCTACGGTACCTGTTAATTAGGAGGTTTCTCGAATGAATCGCACCTGTGTTCTTTGCGCCGCGTTGTTTGTTGCGGTGCTCGGCCTCGTCCTGTTGGGCGGTGCCAACCTGGCGGTGGCGGGCGATTGCTGCGCCCCGGCTTGTTGTGCGGCTACGGTCGCGTCCTGTGAGTGTGCTCCTGCAAGCTGCCATCCGCGGCACTGCTTCGAGCGTCGTTGTCGTTGCTGCCGGAGCTGCTGCCCGGCGCCCTGCTGTGCGGCGCCCTGTTGCGCTCCGGCCGCTTGCGCTCCGTGCGCGGCCCCGGCGCCTTGCGCTCCGGCCGCGTGTGCCGCTCCGGCTTGCTGCGAGTCGTGCGCTCCGGTGAGCTGCCGTCCGCGGCATTGCTTCTTCCGCCGTCATTGCTGCTGCTGCGCGACGCCCTGCTGCGCTCCGGCCGCTTGTGCGGCTCCGGCTGCTTGCGCTCCGTGCGCGGCCCCGGCTCCGGCTGCCTGCGCTCCGTGTGCGGCCCCGGCGCCTTGCGCTCCGGCTGCTTGTGCGGCTCCGTCTTGCTGCGAGTCGTGCGCTCCGGTGAGCTGCCGTCCGCGGCACTGCTTCCGTCGGCGCTGCTGCTGCTGCGAGAGCTGCAGCACTTGCAGCACCTGCAGCGCCTGTGCTCCCGCTTCTTGCGGTTGCGCTGGTTCTGCTCCGGTCGTCGCCCCGGCTGCCGTTGGCACGCCTATGCCCGCCCCGGCTGCCGTGACTTCGCCTTCGGCCGCTGGCACGGTCGTTCCGGCCTTGCCGGCCGTTCCGTCGGCTCCGAAGCCGGAAGTCAAGAAGTAAAACTGGACCAGGGCCCAGGCACGCCCCGCTGGTTATCCAGCGGGGAGTGGCCTGGGAAAGCCCCAAACCCGGCCTCGGCTTGCCCTGTTAGTCGGGCCGGCACGTCCGAAACAAGCTTCGCCGAACCTGTCTTCAGGTTCGGCTCTTTTTTTGCGCTGTTGCCTTTGAGGTGCGCTGGCTGGCAACCGCTTTGCAAAACGCGATGGGGGCGGCCAGAGGCAAAATCGGCCGTATCGGAAAGCAGGTGGCAAGCCACCGCACTCCAAGAATGAAAAAAGCCGCGGCTTTGCGGGCCGCGGCTGCATGATTCTCTTAGCGCACAATCGGAAGACGCTACTTCGTTGAATCATCCAAGTTCTTCGCGGCGAAGTCCCAGTTGACTTTCGTCCAGAAACCCGCGATGAAATCTGGCCGCCGGTTGCGGTAATCGATGTAGTAGGCATGCTCCCAGACGTCGAGCGTTAGGATCGGCGAGCGCTCGTGCTTCAGCGGTGTATCGGCGTTGCTCAAAGGCATGATCTCCAGCTTGCCCTGCTTATCCACCGCCAGCCAGGCCCAACCCGAACCAAACAGTTTCGCGGCCTTGTCGGAAAAGGCTTGCTTGAACTTGTCGTAACCGCCGAAATCGCGATCGATGGCCTTCAGCAGGTCGCCCTGCGGGTCGCCGCCACCGGTGGGCGACATGCAGTGCCAGAAGAAGTCGTGGTTCCAGGCCTGGGCGGAGTTATTGAACACCGGACCCGCCTCAGCGGCAATAATCACTTCCTTCAAGGGAGCGTTGGCCTCCGGCTTGCCCTCCACCAAGGCGTTCAGGTTCTTAAAATAGGCAGCCTGATGCTTATTGTAATGGTAGTCCATCTGCTCTTCCTTCAGGAAGGGCTGCAATGCGCCCAAGGCATAGGGCAGATCCGGTTGCTTGAAACTCATCTTGGATTCTCCTTTTCGTCGTCGTACTGGGGAGGGCGGTTGATCGTTTGCCTGACCTTGTGGAGCGGTACCACCCAGAACCACTCCCACGCCGGCAGCCAGGGAGCCGGACAAGAAATCGCGTCGTTTCATTTTCTGCGTTCCTTTTTGCGGGCCTTGCAGCTTGTCGCTTGCAGGTTACTGCCGGCCTGTGTAAACCCCGCGCGGCCCGGGGGAGTGCATCCGAACTGCGGCCGCTACAACGTGCGAAAATCGCCGAGGGTTTCGTTTGCATCGCATACATGGTACGGTGACAAGTCTTTCGGGCAAGGGGCGGGACGAAAAAAACGCCAAAAACAGCAGAAATGCCCCGCATTTTTCCAGTCAAGAAACTTAATTCGCGGACTGATTATTACAAAATCGCTATTTGCTCTTTTCTTGACTCACGGTACAGTTTCGCCGGGAGCGGTATAGTTCCCACCCGGCCGCGTCAGCGAATGCCGAACGGATTGGTTCGTAAACCTCGGAATTGCCAAGGATGGCATATGAAAATCCTCGCAGAATCGTTGTCGCGGCCCCGCCTCTCGGTGGCGATGATTGTCCGCGACGAGCAGGAGGTGCTGGCCGAATCGATCGAGTGCGTCGGCAAGATCGCCGATGAAATCGTGGTTTTGGACACCGGGTCCGTGGACCAAACGCTGGAATTGGCCACCGGCCTGGGCGCTGCGGTCCACCGCATGCCCTGGGAAAACGATTTCTCCGCGGCGCGCAACCGCTGCCTGAGGCTGGCAACCGGGAACTGGGTTCTTTGGCTTGACGCAGGCGAACGTATTTTTCCCCAGCAGGCCGCGGAACTGCGACGTTTCCTCAATGAACAAGCCAATCCCGCAGTCGCATACTCGCTTTGGGTGGAAGTGCCTCCGCGCGAGGCGGCGGTGTCGGCCGAGCAGTGCTTGCAAGTCAGGCTGCACCCGACCCACTTGAATTTGCGATTTTCAGGCCGTGTTCGCGAAACGCTGAGTTTGTCGCTGCAAGCCGGGGGAATACAAACCGCCGAGGCCCCATGCCGCATTCTCCGTCACGCACGTCAGCACGAACCCCAGCGGGCCATCGCCAAGGCCCGGCGTGACTTGGCTTTGGCTAGCGCGGAAGCGGATACGACTGGAAATTGGTCGCCACGGCTGTTACTGGCGGCCGGCCAGGCCCACTGCGTTCTTGGCGATCAGGATCAGGCCCGTGAGATGTTACGGCGCGCGGCTGAGGCATCGCCCCCCCGATCGGCGCATCGACTGGAGGCCTTTTACGGTCTCTTGACGACCTTCGACGAAGATCCCGACCTGCACGCCAGCCAATTGACGGCCTGCCTGGACTCCCTGGAGGATTTTCCGTTCGACTTGCAACTTCTCCTGGCCCTGGGCAACTACATGCTTGTTCGCGAGCGGTTGGATCTGGCGATTCGCGTCTTCGAGGCCGCAGTCCGCTTCGGCCGGATCACGCCAACGGTCTGGCATCTGTGCGAAGTGCGGGAAATTGCCGCCATTTGCCTGGGGCTTGCCTTGCAGGCCCGACAGCGCGACGAGGAGGCGGCCAATGTTCTGGAGACGGCTCTGTCCGCCCGGCCGGAATCGCTCCGCTTGCTCCGTCAGCTTTACAATCTTTATCGCAAACAAGGCAAATCAGCGGAAGCCCTGGCCCTGGCCGAGCGGCTGCCTGCGTCGCTGTTGGAGTTCGGCCAGGATCTGGAGTCGGCCTGGGAAGACCGGCCGCAACTGCGGTTCGACGCGGGCCAGGGCTCGGCCGAGTTGGCGCCGCACCTCGCCTCCCTTAAGCCGCAGCCCGTCGCCGACTGAGACTGTCGTGGGTTCTCTTCATAGAACGGAATTTCTCGCGCCACGGTTGACAACCCCCCGTGGCAGTCATAACAATTTGGCATTCACCGCCTCCATTGTCTTAGAACCTATCCGAGAACGCTGAATTGGCTCTGCACTGTGCCGGGTGAAATCCGGTTCTCGGATAGGTTCTCATTCCTTTCAGCGAGAGATCCCATGTCCACCACCCTTCAACTTCCCTGGATCCGTGTCGGTTCCTTCATCAACCCCTCTTCCGACAAGCGGTTGACGCTTGCCTCGGTCCCGGCAATTTCAGCCGGCGAAGAAGACGAAGACCTCGATCAATTCGATGACGACGATTTCGACGATGATTTCGACGATGACTTCGAGGAGGATTTCGACGACGAATTCGACGACGAATTCGACGATGACGAAGACGACGAGAACCATTTGGACGACGAGGAGGACGACTCCGGATTCGCACCCGGCGACGCGGAGGAGGAAGAGTAATCATGCAGGGACTCGCAACGCAAATCGAACAAGCGGTCGCGGCGGTCCGCAGCCAGTGGACGGGCAAGCCCCGGATTGGCATCATCCTGGGCACGGGGCTGGGCAGCCTGGCCGGGCATATTCATGCCGAGGCGACGATCGACTACGCCTCGATTCCGCATTTTCCGCGCTCGACCGCCATTGGCCACACGGGCCAGTTGGTGTGCGGTCATTTGGACGGAGCCGCCGTCGTGGCCATGGAGGGCCGTTTTCATGTTTATGAAGGCTACAGCTATGCCCAGGTCACGTTTCCCGTCCGCGTGATGCGGGCCTTGGGCGCCGAGTTGCTCATCGTCTCCAACGCCTGCGGCGGCATGAACCCGCAATATGCCCAGGGCGACATCATGGTCATTGAAGACCATATCAACCTGATGAACGGCAACCCGCTCATCGGGGTGAACGACGATCGCCTGGGCCCGCGTTTTCCCGACATGTGCGCCCCTACGATCGCAAGCTGATCGATCGCGCGCTGTGCATCGCGCGGAAGGAGAACTTCGCGGCCCACAAGGGCGTCTACGTGGCCGTGACCGGCCCGAACCTGGAAACCCGGGCCGAATATCGCTTCTTGCGGATGATCGGGGCCGACGTGGTGGGCATGTCGACCGTGCCCGAGGTCCTCGTGGCCGTACATGCCGGCATGCGGGTGCTGGGCCTGTCGATCGTCACCGACCTGTGTCTGCCGGACGCCCTCAAGCCGGCCAACATCGAGGAGATTCTGGCCACGGCCGCCGAGGCGGAACCGAAGCTCAGGAAGATCGTGCTGGCGGTGGTTGCCGAGGAGGCCGCGTAGCGATGGCATGCCACCCGTGGTAGAATTGCACAATTGATCTCGAAGCGAGCTAGCGATGACAGCACCGGCGGTCGTGCGGGAACTTGTCGAGCGTTTTCAGGCCCAAATCGAGTCGTACCGTGCCGGTGCCTACAACGAAACGCAACTTCGCCGCGAATTCCTCGACCCCTTCTTCGAGGCCCTGGGCTGGGACGTTTTCAACCGCAAGGGCTACGCCGAGGCCTACAAGGAGGTCATTCACGAAGACGCGATCCGTATTGGCGGGCGGACGAAGGCCCCGGACTACTGCTTCCGTGCGGGCAGCGGCATCCGCAGTCTCTTCGTCGAGGCCAAGAAGCCGTCGGTCGATATTCGCGACGCTGCCAGTCCGGCCTATCAACTCCGCCGCTACGCCTGGTCGGCCAAGCTGCCGCTGAGCATTCTCACCGATTTCGAGGAGTTCGCCGTCTACGATTGCCGCATTCGGCCGGAAAAGAACGACAAGGCGGCCACCGCCCGCATCATGTTCCTCGATTACACCCAGTATCTCGATCGTTGGGACGAGTTGTTCGACCTTTTTTCGCCCGAAGCGATTCGTCGCGGATCGCTGGAGAGGTTCGTCGCCTCGAAGAAGATCAAGAAGGGGACCGCCGAGGTCGATGCGGCGTTTCTCGTCGAGATCGAATCGTGGCGCGACGTGCTGGCGCGGAACATCGCCCTGCGGAACCCGGGCATTTCCACGCGAGACCTGAATTTCGCCGTGCAGCGGACCATCGACCGCATCGTCTTCTTGCGGATTTGCGAAGACCGCGGCATCGAAACCTATGGCAGTCTGCAAGGCTTGACCAACGGGCAAAACATCTACGCCCGCTTGGGCGAATGGTTCCGCCGCGCCGACCAGCGTTACAACTCGGGCCTGTTCTACTTCGACGGCGAGCGGGACCGGGGCGAGCCGCCCGACGAAATGACGCTCGGGCTGGCGATCGACGACAAGCCGCTGCGGGACATCGTCCGCAATCTGTATTTTCCCGACAGCCCCTATGAGTTCTCGGTGCTGCCGGCCGAGATTCTGGGGCAGGTCTACGAGCAATTCCTGGGCAAGGTGATCCGCCTGACGCAGGGCGGGCAGGCCAAGGTCGAGGAGAAGCCGGAGGTCCGCAAGGCCGGCGGCGTCTATTACACGCCGGCCTACATCGTCGATTACATCGTGAAAGACACCGTCGGCAAGCTGGTCGAGAATCGAGCACTCAAGGAAGCCGCCAGCCTCCGCATTCTCGATCCGGCCTGCGGATCGGGCTCGTTCCTCATCGGCGCCTACCAATTTCTGCTGGATTGGCACCGCGACCGCTACGTGGCCGACGATCCCGAGCGAAACGCCCGCGGCCGCAACCCGGTGCTCTACCGCAGTGTCAGCGGACAATGGAAACTGACGACTGCCGAGCGAAAACGGATCCTGCTGAGCAACATTTTCGGCGTGGACATCGATCCCCAGGCGGTCGAGGTGACGAAACTCTCCCTGCTGCTGAAGGTCTTGGAGGGCGAGTCGGACGAGACGATCTCGAACCAGTTGCGGCTGTTTCACGAGCGGGCGCTGCCGGACCTGGCAGGCAACATCAAGTGCGGCAACTCGCTGATCGGCCCCGATTATTACAACGGCCATCAGTTGAACATGCTGGACGAGGAAGAGCGGTACCGCATCAACGTCTTTGATTGGAAGGGGGAATTCCCGGCGGTTTTCAAGGCCGGCGGGTTCGATGCGGTGATCGGCAATCCGCCCTACGTGTCGATCCAGACCATGAACGAGCGTGGTCCGGAAGAGGTAGACTACTTCAATTCGCGATACTCCTCGGCAGGCGTCGGGAATTACGACATCTACGTTGTGTTTGTTGAACGCGGATTCACTATCTCGATCTCTGGACAGGGCGGGTTCGACCCACTTTATCTCCTCGGCCTGCTGAACTCGCGTCTGCTCTTTTGGAATCTGGAGAGAATCAGCAACATTTTTCGCGGCGGATGGATTACCTGCACCAAACAGTATGTGGGAACGCTTCCAATCTGCCTGCCCGCCGGTCCCGACAAACGCTCGCGTGCCCGTCACGATCGCATGGTGAAATTGGTCGAGACGATCCAGTCGCTGCATCAACAGTCGTCGACGGCCCGAACCGCCGACGACAAGACGCTGATCCAACGCCAAATCAACGTCACCGACGGTCAAATCGACAACCTGGTCTACGAACTCTATGGTCTGACCGAGGCGGAAATCGCCATCGTCGAAGGGGCGGTGTGAAAGTGGACCGCCAACGTCAAAAACCAGACCTTTGACAGAAAGATATTTGACAGAAATATAGCAACTTGGAAAAGACAATTTTTCTGTCAATCATCTTTCTGTCATCTTCTTTCGTCGATTTTCAAACGGTGATCCCATCTTGCAAGTCTTACCCCGGCTTGGTCTATTATTAGTTTATGCTCACGCTCCGGATTCCGGATAGGGAACCTGGCGCCATTTCCGCGATTTACTCCTCACATGTTTGACCCCGTTGCAAGCTCGGTTTCCCTGCCCCAGCAGGAAGAAAAGATCATCCGCTTCTGGAAAGAACGGCAAATCTACGAAAAAACGCTGGCCAGCCGTGCCGGCGCGCCGTCGTTCGTGTTCTATGAAGGCCCGCCCACGGCCAACGGCCTGCCGCACCCCGGCCACTGCCTCACGCGGGCCATCAAGGATCTCTTCCCCCGCTACAAGACTATGCGGGGGTTCTGCTGCCAGCGCAAGGCCGGCTGGGATACGCACGGACTGCCCGTCGAAGTCGAGGTCTGCAAGGAACTGGGCATCCATGCCAAGGAGGAGATCGAGGCCTTCGGCGTCGAGCCGTTCATCCACAAGTGCATCGAAAGCGTCTTTCGCTACATGCACGAGTGGGAAGAACTGACCGAACGGCTCGGCTTCTGGATCCATCTCGACGAGGCCTACGTCACCTTCCACCAGAGTTACGTGGAGAGCGTCTGGTGGGCGTTGAAGACCTTCTTCGAGCGCGGTCTGCTCTACCAGGGACACAAGATCGTCTGGTGGTGGGCCCAGGGCGGCACGGCACTGTCGAGTGGCGAAGTCGGCCAAGGCTATCGCGAAGTGGCCGACCCGAGCGTGTTCGTACGATTCCCGCTGGTCGATCCGCCAGCGAACCTCCACGATACGGATCTCTTGGTCTGGACCACCACGCCCTGGACGCTGCCGGCCAACCAGTTCGCCGCGGTGAAGCCGGACCTGGAGTATTCGGTCCTGCGATTCGCGGGCGACTCGGAGCATGCGAGACAGCGGGTGATCGTCGCCTCGGCCCTCGTCGAACAGGTGACGAAGAAAGCGGGGCTGGAGGCCGCGGTTGAAGCGACAATGCCGGGCCAGGAGCTTGTCGGCTTGCGCTACGTCCCGCCGTTCGATTATTACTTTAGACCCCTGCATGACCTGGAAGGGCAACTAAAGGGAGACGGCGACAGTTACGTTTATTGGCGTGTCATCGCGGCCGACTTCGTAACGACGGATACGGGAACCGGAATCGTCCATCAAGCCCCGGCATTCGGCGAGGTGGACTTCGACGTGCTAATGAAGGAGCGAGACAGATTTCAGGAGAGGCAAGGCCCTCACCTCTTCAACCCGGTTGCCCCCGACGGAACTTTCACCGCCGAGGCCCCTGACTACCAGGGCCGCTGGGTCAAGGACTGCGACCGCGACATCATCCGCGATCTGAAGCGCCGCGGCCTGCTCTTCCACCAGGAACAGTACTTGCACGACTATCCCTTCTGCTGGCGGGCCGATGAAGACCCCCTCATCCAGTATCCGCGGAAGAGTTGGTTCATCCGCACGACCAAGTTTCGCGACGAGATGCTGGCCAACAACCGCCTCATCCATTGGCTGCCGGAGCATATCCGCGACGGCCGTTTCGGCAACTTCCTGGAATCGAACGTCGATTGGGCCCTCTCGCGGGAACGCTACTGGGGCACGCCGCTGCCGATCTGGGTTTGCGACGCGACTGGCTATATGGAAGCGGTCGCCTCCTACGAGGAACTGCGGCAAAAGCCGGGGGCCGCGGGCTTCGACGTCTGGGAAAACGCCAAGGCGGCCAACCCGGCGCTGGCCGATCATTTGCGGATCCACAAGCCGTATATCGACGCCGTGACCTACGATTCGCCCAAGGCGCCGGGCAAGCGGATGCGCCGCGTGCCGGACGTGATCGACTGCTGGTTCGACAGCGGCGCGATGCCCTTCGCCCAGTGGGGATATCCGCACAAGGAAGGCTCGACGGAGCGATTCCGCGGGCAGTTCCCCGCCGACTTCATCAGCGAAGCCATCGACCAGACCCGCGGCTGGTTCTATAGCCAGTTGGCGATCAGCACGCTGTTGTTTGGACCGGACCCGGCCTGTCTCCCCTCTCCCTCCGGGAGAGGGGCAGAGGGTGAGGGCGGCACGCAGTCGTATGCTGCGACAAGTGCCCGTTCCGGCCCGACCACCCCTCTCCATCCGGGCGAGGGGAGTTCAACGCCAACTTATCCCTATCCGCATCCCTTCCGCAACTGCATCGTGCTGGGGTTGATGCTGGCCGAAACCTGGATGTGTACGAAGTGTGGCAAGCGGTTCTTGTCGGATCCGGGAAAATGTGAAGCCTGTGGTGGTTCTTTGCAACGCAAGACGGAGAAGATGTCCAAGAAGCTCCGAAACTATCGGGAGCCGAGCGAGATCTTCGATCGGTTTGGCGCCGATGCGTTGCGTTGGTATTTCTTCGCAAATCAACCACCGTGGAATTCCATTATCTACAGCGAGCAGGCGATCAAGGAAACGATCCCCGAGTTCCTCCTGCGGCTCTGGAACGTCTACAGCTTCTTCGTGATCTACGCCAACATCGACGGTTTTGATCCCGCCTCGGAAATCAGCGGCGGGGACGCAGGCAAGATGCCTACGCTACTGAATGCGGACCAGTTGACGCCTGAGGTGCTGGCCACCGGCTGCAGTTGCCGCCCGCCGCGGAAGCGAGGTGAATTGGACCGCTGGATCCTCAGCGAGCTGAACCGGACGGCGGCCGGGGTCGTCGAGCAAATGGACCAGTACGACAATTTCAACGCCTGCGGGCGGTTGATCGACTTCGTCGACGCCTTGAGCAATTGGTACGTCCGCCGCAGCCGGGACCGTTTCTGGAGCAGCGAGCACGACGCCGACAAGAGCGACGCCTACTGGACGCTCTACGAGTGCCTTTTGACCACCGCCAAGCTGATCGCTCCCATGGTTCCTTTCCTGGCCGAAGAGCTGTGGCAGAACCTGGCGGTCGCTGCCTTTCGTAGCGTAGGCATCCTGCCTGCGTCTTCTGGTAGCGTAGGCATCCTACCTGCGCCGTCCACCGTCGCCGCTGGCTCCGGGTTAAACGATCCTGCGTCCTCTTCCCATCGCGTTCCTCCCGTCGAGAGCGTCCATCTCTGCGACTATCCAACCGGCGACGCAACCCTGATCGACGAGTCCCTTTCGGCCCGCATGGGCCTGGTTCGCGAGATCGTCTCGCTGGGCCTTTCGGCCCGCATGGGCGCGAAGCTTAAGGTCCGCCAACCGCTGGCTGGCGTCGAGGTCATTTTGGCCGAGCGCACGCACCTGACGTGGCTGGAAGAGCACGGCGAACTGATCTGCGGCGAATTGAACGTGAAGAAGGTCGAGTTCGCCGATCGGGCCGACCACTACATCAACTACACGGTGCTGCCCGACTTGAAACGACTGGGCCCGCGGCTGGGCAAGCGGTTGCCGGCCGTCAAGAAGCTGCTTGCCCAGGCCGACGGCGGCGCCTTGCTGGCCGAACTGAAGAGCCAAGGCAAGGTGACGTTCCCGTTGGCCGACGGGCCGGTAGTCCTCGACTCCGACGACATCCAAGTTCGTCTGCAGGCCAAGGAAGGTTGGGCGGCGGCCCAAGGCAAGGCCTGCGTGGTCGTGCTCTCCACCGAATTGAACGAGCATCTGCTTCGCGAAGGAACCGCACGCGAGGTCGCCCGCACGGTCAACGATCGCCGTAAGGACATGAACTGCCGGTTCACCGACCGCGTCGAGATTGCGATCGTCACCGACTGTGCAGAATTGCGCGCCGCGGTCGAGCAGTTCCGCGATTACATCATGACCGAGACGCTGGCCGTATCGATCGGCTTCGAGCCGCTTGGCGGCGTGGAACCGGTGGAGGTCGAGATCGGCGATTACCGGGCGCAGCTTTACATTCGCGTCGTGTCCGGGCAAAAAAACAAGTAGGGTGGGCCGAGCTTACGAGTCCCACCATTTTTGCCTCGAATTACTGCAACCCAAAACACACGAATGTTACGAAAGAAACTCAATAACAGAAAGATGATTGACAGAAAAATGATCTTCCAACCGGGAACGCTCTTCCTCGCCTCAGAACTATATTTCTGTCATCCGTCTTCTTCATTTCGCGTGATTCGTGGTTCTTGGTCTTTGGATTATTGATTTGTTTCGGATTTCGACATTCGGATTTCGTGCTTGTCCTTGCTTCCCATGTCACCTATTGCTCCTCCCTTTCACATCGCCGTGCTCATCTCCGGCGGCGGCACGACGCTGAAGAACCTGATCGAGAAGATCCGGGCCGGGCGATTGCACGTCGAGATCGTTCTGGTCATTTCCAGCAGTCCCGGCGCCCGGGGCCTGCAATTCGCTCGCGACGCCGGCATTCCCACGGCCGTCGTCGAGCCGAACGATTTTGCCACGCAGGAAGAGTTCAGCCGGGCCGTTCTCGACCACTGCCGGGCGGCCGGGGTTGACCTCGTGGTCATGGCCGGATTCCTCAAGCGGGTGACGATCGCCGACGACTTCGCCAACCGGGTGACGAACATTCACCCGGGACTGATTCCGGCCTTTTGTGGGCAGGGGTTCTACGGCCATCGCGTGCATCAGGCCGTGATCGACTACGGCGCAAAGCTCAGCGGCTGCACGATCCACTTCGCCGACAACCAGTACGACCACGGCCCCGTGATTCTTCAGCGGGCCGTGCCCGTCCTGGACGACGATACGGCCGACTCGCTCGCCGCGCGGGTCTTCGCAGCCGAATGCGAGGCCTATCCCGAGGCCATCCAACTCATTGCCCTGGGGCGCGTCCGGGTCGAAGGACGCAGAGTGCGGATCCGCGACGCGGCAGGCTAAAACTCGCCGATCATGCCGATCATGCCGACCATGCAGCGCATGTACGCGATCGATTCCGCAGCCCACCCTCCACAGCAGGTTCTAAATTGCCGTGCTCCAATATGCTGCGATGTCTCTTAACAAAACCCTAACATTCATTTTCCCTAGTCCATGCTAAGGTTTTGTGGGTAGTGACTCCCGTGCCACTTCGAGTGCCACTCCGAAAATCGTGGCACCCACTGAACAACGTGCCACGCCCCGTCTCCCCGAAGAGCTTTTGGCGAGCGGGTTTTTCCAAGCGGGATTGCCTTCCCGGAGATTCTCATTCCGAACAGCCTTTCCACAGCGGCATTGATCACGGCCAGAGAAGCCATCATGAACCGGGCGAGTCAAGATACGATTCACGCAAATTCCACGTTGGCCGACTTGCCTGCGGTTGCCGATGTTGTCGATGCGGCGACGCCGACCGACTTGGTCAAGGCCGAGTTCGATCGCCGGCCGGACCTTCCCGGAGTGATCGTGTTGGCCGAGGGCAAGCTCGTCGGAATCGTTGCCCGCGACACGTTTTTTCGCCGGCTCAGCGGGCCGTATTGCCGGGAGTTGTTTTTGAAGAAGCCGATCAGGGACTTTCTCACGATCTGGCCGACCGATCTTCTGCAACTGCCTTCGGGCTGCTCGATCCACGCCGCCGCCGAGCTTGCCTTGGCCCGGCCGCACGAGCACTCCTATGAACCGATTCTCGTCGATTACGGCAATGGCGATCTCCGCTTGCTGGATACGCACGCCCTGCTGATTGCCCAGTCGCAGTTGCTCGCCCTTTCGAAGGTGATCGCCGACCAGCGCGACGCGGCCGAAGCGGCCAATCGCTCCAAGAGCGAGTTCCTGGCGAACATCTCGCACGAGCTGCGCACGCCGCTGCACGGCATTTTGAGTTACGCGCGTTTCGGCGTCGAAGAGGCCGCAGCGGGCGACCGCGGCGAGTTGCGGGAATTCTTCGACAACGTCGGCCGCAGCGCCGAGACCCTTTTGGACCTCGTCAACGATTTGCTCGATCTGTCGAAACTCGAAGCGGGACGCATGATGTTCGACCTGCAGCCGACGTGCATGGACACGCTCATCGAGGTCGTGGTCGACGAGTTCCGCTCGATGATCGCCCGCAAGGATATTCGCATCCGCTATCGCAAGCCGGAAGAGACGACGTTCGTGCTGGCCGATGAGGAACGCTTCAAGCAGGTAATCCGCAACCTGCTGAGCAACGCGGTCAAGTTCTCGCCGCACGACAGCACGATCCACGTGCATGCTCGCCGCATCGGCAAGACCTTGCTTGATCAGCGTCCGCGACGAAGGTCCCGGCATTCCGCCGGACGAATTGGAACTGGTTTTCGACAAGTTCATGCAATCGAGCAAGACCAAGTCCGGCAGCGGAGGCACGGGCCTGGGGCTGGCGATTTGCCGCGAAATCGTGGCCGGACATCACGGCCGGATTTGGGCCGAGAACAACGCCCGACAGGGCTGCATTTTCTACTGCGAACTGCCGTTGGCGCCGGCCGCGGAAGACGACGAATCGACGCCGCGCCGACGGCGTCCGCCGTGGCTCGGCAGACTGCGGAGAGGACCGATGACCGCCAAGGGCCGCATCCTGATCGTCGACGACATCCCCACGAACGTCGACATCCTCCGTCGCATCTTGCGGAAAGACTACGACCTGGAGACGGCCGCCAGCGGCGAAGAATGCCTGGCAAAGCTGCCCGCGTTCAAGCCGCAACTCGTCTTGTTGGACATCATGATGCCGGGCATCGACGGCTACGAGGCCTGCCGCCGCATCAAGTCGAGCGATTTGGGCCCTTTCATCCAGGTGATCCTGGTCTCCGGCAAGGGCTCGGCCGCCGAACGGCTCGCAGGGCTACGAGGCGCAGGCCGACGATTACGTCGTCAAGCCGTTCAACCACGATGAGCTGCTTTCCAAGGTGCGCGTACACTTCCGCCTGGGAAATACGCAACGGCAACTGTCGGCCGCCAAGGAGCAATTGCAGATCTACGCCAACAACCTGGAGAAACTGGTCGAGCAGCGCACCCGCCAGTGGGCGGCTACCCAGGACATGACGGTCTTCGCGCTGGCCCGACTGACCGACTCGCGCGACACGGAAACCGGCGAGCACGTGCTCCGCATGCGCTACTACGCGCAAACCCTGGCGGTGGAACTGAGCCAACGCGGGCCGTACACGGACCTTATCGACGAGCGCTTTCTGCAGGATCTTTACCGCGCCAGTCCCCTGCACGACATCGGCAAGGTCGCCGTTCCCGACGCGATCTTGCAAAAGCCGGGCCAGCTCACTCCGGAAGAATTCGAGGTCATGAAGCGCCACGTCCTCGCCGGGGCCGAAACCCTGGATCAGGCCCGCGACTACGTGGGCCGCGGCAGCTTCATGGACATGGCCGCCGAAATCGCCCGCTACCATCACGAAAAGTTCGACGGCAGCGGCTATTGCGCGGGCCTCCGTGGGCATGCGATCCCACTTTCGGCCAGGATTGTCGCCCTGGCGGACGTCTATGATGCGCTTGACGTCGCGCCGGGTCTATAAGCCGGCCATGCCGCCCGCAAGAGGCTTACGAAATCATCCTCGGCGAGTCCGGGGCCCACTTCGATCCGGCGATTGTCAAGGCGTTCATGGGGTGTTTCGAGGAGTTCGAGCCCAGGGGAGAAGTGGCTCCCTGGATGCAGAGTTCGCCCCATCCATCGGCCATGAACTGTAACCCGTTTACGGAACTCGCGCAATCCTCCTTGTAACTACCGGCTCTTGGAGATCGAAGCCGAGTTGGGCAAGGCTGCCGTGTTCGGAAGGTAAGTCGGTGTTATCGGACGATCAACACCGTACACGGACTGTGGTTGCTCACCTGGTCGGCAGTGTCGCCCAAGCCCGTCTTGCCGCCCGACTCCCCTCCCGCTCCCAGGACCAACAGATTGCTTTTCTCCTCTTCGGCGCAGGTGAGGATCGTGTCGGCCGGATGTCCCTCGCGGAGGACCGGCGTCAGACGCACGCCGCGCGACGAGGCGAAGCGGGCCGCAGCCTGGAGCAGTTCGTCCAGATGACTGCGGGCCTGGGCCTTCGCATCTCCGGGAAGCTGATCCAGCCGGGGGTTGCCGGTCTGTTCCAATACGGCGACCGCCGTCACGAGGCCGCCATCCTGTTGTGCCAGCCTGACGGCGGCGTCCAGGGCCTTTTCACTACCAAGCGAACCATCCAGGGCGACGAGAATCCGAGCCATTGTCCTCTCCTCCAGAGCAGTTTGTTTCCCTGCCGGAAGGAAACCGTGTCCACAAGAAATAAAAAACCCTTGGGAACAAGATGCTCCCAAGGGGCGGTTTTCTTAGCAAAACCCCCTACTGCCAAGGGAGAACCTTGTCGGTAGGGGTCATTATCCGCGAGGGCCGGCAAGCCCGACGGCGATTGACGGCGAACCCCATCGCCTGACTTACTCGAATTCTACTTCGGCATGGCCCGCATGTCAACTTGAATCGACGGAACGCTTCGCGAGCGTCTGAGAGCGTATAGTCCACTTTACCGCGGTTGACAGCAAAGTGAGGCATGATAGAATAAAAAGCGATTTGTCCAGACGGGAGATTTTGCATGAGGCCGGATGACGTCCTGCAACAGCTTCGCGCGAGGCCGTTTCAGCCCTTCCGGATTTTGCTGTCTGACGGTCAACAATACGAAATCCGGCATCCTGACAACGCCATCGTCTCGCGCTCGACGGTTCTGGTGGGCATTCCAGGAGCACGTGGACCGGACGGACCGGTGGAGCGAGTAGTCACCTGCGCGCTGGTGCATATTACACGCATGGAAGCCCTCAACGGCGCCTCGACGGCCACTTGAGGTTGCTGGCTCGGACAAGGATGAGAGCATTGAAATGGCGATGGGGTTCGCCATGAACCGCGACGGATGTTTTGTCATGCCGACGCTGATGACCCCTACCTTGAGGGCGTTCTTCTGGTAGGGAAATATGGATAGCATCCAGGCCCCGCCGAGAGAGATTCCCGGTGGGGCCTGTTTTTTGCCCCTGCCCGGAGAGCCTTTGTATGAACATCATCACCGTTACCCGTGAGTTCGGCGCCGGCGGCGGCGAGGTCGCTCGGAAACTCGCCGAGGCCCTCGGCTGGGAACTGCTCGACCGCGAACTGCTCCATCAGGCGGCCGAGGTCGAGCACGTGCCTGACGCCGAGTTGGAGCGGCTCGACGAAAAGGAAATCGCCACGGCCGATCGCTTCCGCTTGCACTCGCCCCATCAAAAATACCTTCACGGCCTGAAGATGGCCGTGGAGACGGCAGCCGGGCGGGGCAATGTGGTTCTCGTGGGCCGCGGCGCCAGGCACTTGCTGGGCGAGGGGCCCGGTACGCTCCACTTGCGACTGGTGGCCCCGAAGCCGTGGCGGGCCCGGCGAATGTCGCAGTTGGAGAACTGGTCCTTCGACGAGTCCATGGCCCGCTGCACCGAGACGGACCGCATCCGTGGTCGCTTCACCCGTTACTTCTTCGGCGACATGGCGACCCAACCGGCGCAGTATGACCTGGTCTTCAACGCGCAGCATGTTCCTCTCGACGACGTGGCGGCCGTGGCCGCGGCAATCGTCCGTGGGGCCGCGAAAGCCATGCCCGCCAGTTCCACGCCTCGGCGGGTCTTGACCCTGTCGCGTGAACTTGGGGCCGGTGAGCAGGGCTTTCCGCCCACGCTCGGCCAGCGGCTGGGGATGCAGGTCTACGACCGCGAATTGTTGGAGCAGGAAGCCGTCCGCCTGGGAGTACCGGAGGCCGAATTGGAGAAGATCGACGAGCGGGGGGCCGGGATCTTCCAGCGGTTCCGCCCGGGGAGCATCTACCAGCGTTACTTCGAGGTCCTCGGTCAACTCATACGCGAACTGGCCGGACGCGGCGATGCGATCCTCGTCGGGCGGGGAGGCAGCCGCTTCTTGCGCGATGACCTGCGGGCTTTCCATGTCCGTCTGGTGGCCCCCATGCCGGTCCGAGTTCGCCGCGTGATGGAGTACCGCTGGGTTCAGGAAAGCGTCGCCAGAAAGCTGATTGCCGACAGCGATTCCCGGCGGAGCAGTTTTTGCGAAAGCTACTTTGGGGCGGACTGGTCCAGCCCCTTGGAATACGACGTAACCGTCAACAGCGGCCGGCTTGGACCAACGGCCGTGGAGGCCGTGGGACTCGCCGCCGAGCGTCACTGGAGCCGCACCGAGTGAGCCCGCGGGCCTTTTTCGGGAAACCATCATGGAGCTTACCTGGGGGATTGCCGCTGTCTGGCTGGGACTGGCGCTGGTGGCCAGCCTGTTGTCGATCCGCTTCAAGATGAGCGTTGCCCTGGTCGAGATCCTGGTGGGAATCGCTGCCGGGAACTTGGCGATCTTATTACACCACGCTCCTGATGTCCACCGGACTGACCTTCGGCACGATCAGCGCCCTGTTCGGGCTGAACAAAGGGTACATCGACCAGTACCAATACTCGGTCCTGGTAACCGTGGTGATTGTCAGTGCCATCGTGCCGACGATGATTGCCCAGACCTGGTTCAGGCCCAGTATCGAATCGCCCGTAACTTTGGAAACCCGTCCAGAAACTTCTCGAATGAATACGCAGTGAGGTTGCCATGTTTCGCAAAATCCTCGTGGCCATCGACGGCTCGCCCAATAGCGAGAAGGCGCTGGCGACCGCCGTCGATCTGGCGGCACACTACCAGGCTGAACTGATCTCCCTGAGCGTAGCCGAGTTGCCCGAAGTCGTGGCGATGGTCGACGAGGTGGATGAGATCCGCCAGAGCGCCGACGAGTTCTTTCGCAAGATCGCCGAGGCGGCCGTCGAGTACGCGAAGAGTCGCGGCGTGGCCTTGCGGTCGGTGATGGTCCGCGGCCATGCGGCGGAAGAGATCCTCCGTTTTGCCGAGAATGAAGAGGTGAACCTGATCGTCCTGGGTCGCCAAGGGCACTCGCGAATCGCGCGGTTCTTCCTTGGCAGCACGACGGACCGCGTGAGCGAACATTGTCATACGGCCGTGATGATCGTCAAGTAAGGTGGAGCGACTGTATCGGATATACTGATTTTTCCGATCGAAACTTCCGAAAGAAATAGGAAGACTCGACCGATTATTTTGATTATTGCGCCATGCGAACGGGGGGGAGTAATGGCGATGCATACCTGTTTTTCACCCGGCATCGGCAGGTTGGGGAGGATTCTGGCCCTCGGGCTGGCCCTTTGGACCCTGGCCGGAGCGAGCCCGGCGATTGCCGACGACGACCCGCCGAGTCCTTGCAACTCGCCGCCCACCTGCGGCTGCAACTCGCCCTTCTGGCAGGGTTACGAGCCGGCGCCAGCTTATCCCTGGTATGTCAGCACCGACGGGCTTGCGCTGCAGCGGTTATTTCGCGGGCTTGGACCGATTTCTATGGAGGGTCGGAGTCCGACCGGGACCCTGGCGATAAGTCAACAGAGCCTGGACGAGCCTTTTCAGGCCGGCACGCGGTTGCTGGTGGGACATTCCTTTGAAGATACGCCCTACCAGGTCGAGGTGTCGTATTACTGGATCTCTCCCTGGGACACGTCCGCCCAGGCGATCGACCCGGCGGGCAACCTGACCTCACCGTTCACCATTCTCTCCGGTTTCCCCCTGAACAAATTCCTCGACAACAACACCTTGGTCGAGATCCGCGAGGTCTCGCGACTGGAGAACGGGGAGATCAATTTGAAGCACACGTTGTCCCTCCCGGCCGGAGACCCCACGATCGCACTGCTGTTCGGGGTGCGGCACGTCGCGGTTCGCGAGGAGTTCGACTACTCGTCCCAGCCGGTCGGCGCCGATCCGGTCTCCGTGCGCGCCCGCACGAACAATAATATTTGGGGCCCGCAAATCGGCGGGCTCGTGGACTGTGGTTGCCACGATGTGTGGTTTCACATGGAGGGGAAGGCCGCGCTTTGCGACAATGAATGCGATCGGGACCTGGCTGCGAACGTGAACGGGGCCAACGCCACGCACGCCCGCATCTTCCACTCCGGCACTGCCGAGGTCGCCGACATCAGTGCGTCGCTCGTGTGGCGTCCCCTTCCCGTGTTGACCGCCACAATCGGTTACCAGGCCCTGTGGTGCGACGAACTGGCGTTGGCGGCCAGGAACTTCGCCCCCGATCCCACGACGCTGACCAACGCCGCCGCCGAGCCGGCGATCAATACCCGCGGGACCCTCATCTACCACGGCCCCTTCGCCGGACTGCAATTGAACTGGTGAAACTCCTTCGCGCTTGACATTTGGACCGCGACGGGGTCCAATGAAGCCATGGATTGCATTTCCACCGATCCTATGCGATAATTGGATCGACAGGGCAAGTCAACAGGCAAGGACCGTATCATGTACCGGCGCATTGTTCCATCCTTGGGTCGTGTGGCTTCGAGGCTCCAGAGCGGTTTTACGTTGGTGGAACTGCTGATTGTCATTTCCATCATCGGCGTGCTCGTGGCCCTGATCATGCCGGCCGTCAACTCTGCACGAGAGTCGGGCCGTCGTGCCTCGTGCCTGAATAACGTCCACCAATTGGCCATCGCCTGTACGACCCATGATTCGGTCCAGGGATTCCTTCCCACCGGCGGTTGGGGATGGGGATGGGTCGGCGATGCGGACCGCGGCTTCGGCAGTCAGCAACCCGGCGGCTGGTTCTACAACATCTTGCCGTACCTCGATCTGAACGACCTCCACGACATGGGCAAGGGGTGCAGTGCGGCAGTCAAATTGACTCAGCACAGCCTCCGCGTCCAGACCCCGACAGCCATTACGATCTGTCCCACCCGCCGCCGCCTACAAATCTTCACGTGGTGGCCACACTACAATCAGACCAACTTTACTTTTCCTACCGCGGTCGCCCGAAGCGACTACGCAACCAACGGGGGCGACTTTTTCACTGAGCCCAGTTCCTTTGGCGGTGGCAACGGCCCCTGGGCTTCGAACTGCGGGAATGCCGATTGTGGCCCGGGGAGTTTGCCCACCAACGCTCAGGTCGCCGCTGCCAAGCAGACCGTGGTCAACGGTAAGCCGACGGGCGTAGAATACCCTTTGAGTACGCTTTCCACGGCAAGCATCCCCGACGGCTTGAGTTTCACGTACCTGCTGGGCGAAAAGAACATTCCTCCCGATATGTACCTGACGGGATTATCGGAGGGTGACAACGAGAACCAATATATCGGCCACAATGCCGATACTGTCCGTTGGACGGATGCCTTGCCGATGCAAGATCGGCGCGGTTACGACGCGGCGTCTAACGCTTTCGGCTCGGCGCATTCCGCCGGCTTCAACATGGGCTTTTGCGACGGGGCCGCGCGACAAATGAGCTACACGATCGACCCGACGATCCACCAGAATTTGGGCAACCGGATGGATGGCGAGCCTACCCAGATTCAGAAACTCTACGCGAACTGACCCGCCCGCCGGGTCAGGGCGGACAGTACGCGGAGCGTACCCGCTGCTATTCTCGCGACGCGTATCGATTCGCCAGCCCGCGGGAGAGAGGGAGGCGCGCACCCCCATGCGACCCAGCCGTATTCCCCTTTGCCGTCGCATGGGAGGTGCCGGCCTCCCTCGCTCCGCGGCCAGGGTTCGACGGTAACGAGTTTAGCGGCGGGGACGGCGAAAGAAGTCCACGAATCTGCAAAACCGCGCGAATTGGCAGGCGATTCGTTGACCCGCGATTTCTCCAAGCTATGGTCAACAAGGCGATATATCGTGCGCGGAATGATGCGGAGCGATCGACGCCGCCCGATTGAGGAATCAGTCATGGTCCCGATTGGTGGTCCCGATTCACTGAGGCTGAATCGGGCGTTCCGCGTCATCCATGGTTCGCGCAGGACAGAGGCACATCCATGAGAAAGCTCGCTTTGGCAGCCCAGTCGTTTCTGACTGCGGAAGACGGTCCCACCGCCGTGGAATATGCCGTCATGTTAAGTTTGATCCTCCTTGTCTGCTTCGTGGCAATCATGACGGTCGGAACACAGACGAACAGCCTGTTTCAAAAAGCCGCCAATTCGCTTCCCTGACGACGAGCACTTGTGCTAAACTGGCGTTGTCCCATTCCTGCCCGGGAGAACGCCAATGCCCTCGGTTACGCCAGCCTCGCTTCGTCGCTTTGCCCTGTCGGTCGCACCGCTTTTGGTCGCACTAATCGCCGCTTTTCCCTGGACCACGCCGCTCCGTGCCGCGACGATCTGGGTCGAGGGCGAACACCCGGTCAATTCGACCATGCATCGCCATCCCTGGTGGTACGACCAGGTCAAGAAGGACTTGCTCTCTGGCCACGATCTGATCAGTAATTTTCACGACCAGCCGGGCGAGGCCGCCTACGACCTGCAATGCCCCAAAACCGGAGACTTCGACCTTTGGATCCGGGCCAATCCCATCCAGTCCGAGATGGCCTACCAACTCAACGGTGGGCCATGGAAAGAAATCGATCTTTCCAGCGGAGGCCAGGATCAGGTCAATATCGCCGCCGACAACAAGCCTGATTTGCGTTTCCTCGCGTGGTTCAAGGTCGGCAAGGTGGCCTTGCCCAACGGCAAGAGCCAGATTCGTTTCCGCATGCACGGCAAGAACCACAATCATGGCTATCTCGATTGCTTCCTGCTCACCGACGAACCCTTTCATCCCCGCGGCGCGCTGAAGCCGCACGAGATGGCTGCGGCCATGAAACGCCTGACGGAAGAAAGCAAGGGCTGGTTCGCCTTTGCTCCCGATACGGAGAAGTTCCGTCCCAGCAGCGGTTTCGACCTGCGATCGCTCAACGAGGACTTCGCCGGCCAAGGCGGCTTCATCGGCGTGCGCGACGGACAGTTCATCCATGGCAAGACCGGCCAGCCGCTGCGGTTCTGGGCGGTTAACGGACCGCCGGGGGACCTCAAGGACCGTCAGGCCCTTCGCGACTGCGGCCGGTTGCTGGCCAAGTACGGCGTGAACCTGGTCCGCATCCACGGCGGATATTACGACCAGAGCGGCGCCCTTCAGCCCGAAAAGGTGCAGCACGTGCTCGACGTGGTCGAAGCCATGAAACCGTCGGGCGTCTACAGTCATCTTTCCATTTATTTTCCGTTGTGGCTGCAACCGAAACCCGGCACGCCCTGGCTTCCGGGCTACGACGGCCACAAGCACCCCTTTGCCGCGCTCTATTTCAACCCGAAGTTCCAGGAGCAGTATCGCGCCTGGTGGAAGGCCGTGCTGCTCACGCCCGACAAAACCAGCGGCCGGCCGCTGGTGGACGAACCGGCCCTGGCCAGCGTGGAGATCATCAACGAGGATTCCTATTTCTTCTGGACTTTCAGCGCGGCGAACATCCCCGATCCGGAACTGCGGATGCTCGAAACGCAATTCGGCGACTGGTTGAAGAGGAAATACGGCTCGATCGAGCTTGCGCTGCGGCACTGGAACAACCAGAAGGTCGCCCGCGACGACCCGGCCGAAGGGCGCGTCGGCTTCCGTCCGTTGTGGAACATGTTCAACGAGAAATCGCTTCGCGATCAGGACACGGCGGCATTCCTCTGCGAGGGCCAATGGGAGTTCTACCGCCGGACCTACAAGCTGCTCCGCGAGCTGGGGTTCAAGGGGTCGATCACGGCGTCGAACTGGAGCACGGCCAGCCCGCAGATTTTCGGTCCCTTGGAAAAGCTCACGTACACGGCCGGCGACTTCATCGACCGGCACGGTTATTTTGGCTGCAAGAACCAAGGCGAGGCGGCCGAATGGTCGCTCCGCGACGGCCAGACCTACATCGATCGCAGCGCGCTGCGGTTCGAGGCGGAAGAGCCGGGCAAGCCGCGGCAGTTCGTCCATCCGGTGATGGATCCGCACTACAACGGCAAGCCGTCGATGATCTCGGAGACGACCTTCTGCCGCCCGAACCGCTATCGCTCGGAGGCCCCGTTGTACTACGCGGCCTACGGCGCCTTGCAGGGGAGCGACGCCATCGTCCACTTCGCCTTCGACGGCGACCGCTGGAACGTGAAGCCGGGCTTCTTCATGCAGCCCTGGACCCTTGCCACGCCGGCCATGCTGGGCCAGTTTCCCGCGGCCGCCCTTCTCTACCGCAAGGCCCTCGTGGCGGAGGGCGAGACGCTCGTCGACTTGAACCTGAACTCGAGCGACCTGCTGCAACTCAAGGGCACGCCGCTGCCGCAAGACGCGGCATTGGACGAATTGCGATTGAAGGACGTGCCCCGCGGCACGGAAATCCGGCCGGGCCAGGTCATCGGTCCGCTGGTTCATTACGCCGGGCGGACGCGGGTCAACATCGGCCGCAAGCCGGCCTCGGTCGTCCTGGGTGACCTCTCGCGCTGGATCGACCATAAGCGGCAGACGGTCGCTTCCACCACGGGCGAGCTGCGTCTGGACTACGGACGCGGGCTATTGACGATCGACGCCCCCGCCGCGCAGGGCGCCAGCGGCGCTGGGACAGGCGGGGCAACTGCAAACGAAGGACCTCACAATCGCCTGCGATCTCGAACTGGGGCACATCGTGGCCGTCAGCCTCGACGACCGCCCGTTGGCCACCTCCGAGCGGATCTTGCTACAGGTCATGAGCGAAGAGAAGGCATCCGATTTTCAAGCCGAGCCGGCCGGCAACGGGTTGAAGCGGATCGTCCACATCGGCCGGGACCCCTGGCTCGTACGGGAGATCCGCGGCACGGTGAAGTTCAAGCGGTCCGACGCCGCCGGGCTGAAGGTGACGGCACTGGATCACAGCGGTTATCCGCTGAAAAGCGTCGGCACCGCCGCGGAGATCCGGCTGGGGCCGACGACGCTGTATTACTTGATAGCACGATGAGATCGAGGAATGGAGAACACTACCAAGACAGTGATGCCTAGGCTTGGGGTAGACATCCTGATTGGCTTGGGCTTGTAAGCTACGAAATTCTCTTCCCCTTCTTGCGGTCTCTGTGAAAAAGGTGTACAATCCAGGCGGAACAAGTTTTCGAGGCCTTCTCATCTGTAGCGTTTTTCTCATACTACTCTCCTAGGCACGGTTTGACGCTGGTTGCTCCCGCGTCGTCGTCGACTGCCGGCAGCGGCCTTGCGCCACGTCGCGCCGCTTCCATCGCGCTTGCGCGAGGAGGTGTGCTATGGACGATCTGTTTGCTTCCGGGTCCGACCCCCATCCCTTGCCGTCTGACGTGCCCGATCCCCGGCCGCCCGATCCGGCGAATTTGCCACAACCGACGGCCCGATCTCGCGGAACCAGGCATCCGCCGCGGACCGTGGCCGACGATCTCGGCCGCTTGTTGCGGCCTGCTGTACTCGCACAATCCGTTCTATTGCCTGAGCGCCTTCCTGGTCTTTTGGGGACTGGGAAAATCGTTTCACTTGAACGGCGGCACGCCGCAGCCGGAACTGCTGATGACGGGCCTGGCCGGCTATACCCTGCTGCTGGCCGCCGTCGCCTGCCTGCTGATCCGCGCGGGACAACTGTGGGAAGACATTCGAACCATCCTGTTATTGATCGTTCTCATTTTTCTGGCAATTTCGATGTCTTTCGATGAAGTGTTGTCCGCGGATCTCGCCACCGGCCGCTTGTATTTCCTGGGCGGATTGGCCTTTGCGGTGGTCGTCAGCGAACTGGTCCTCCGCGGCGTGCGACTGCGGCTGCCGATCTTGTTTCGCCTGCCGTACTACGCCCTGCTGGCGATGTTCTTCCTGTATCCGCTCCTCTTGGGCCCATGGCAGGACCAAGAGAACGATCCGCACATTCGCTGGCTGCTGGCGGGCTTTTCGCCGTTGGCCGGGCTGCTGACGTTTGACGCTGCTGCCCGCGGTCCGCCGGGGCGCGAACTACGTCCGCGACAACGGTTCTCCCTGGCAATGGCCTTGGTATCCCTGGCCGCTGTTCGTCGTGCTGGGCGTGGGCGTGGGCCTGCGAAGCTACGCGCTGTGCGTTTCCTTCCATCCGTCGCGAGGTCCGGCCACGATGTTCGAGCCCTATTTCCTCGTGCCGCTCTTGTTCGCCGTCAATATCCTCCTCTTGGAGATCGGGATTGCTTCGCGGCGGCCGGCGCTGCTCCGCTGGATGATGGCCGCGCCGCTGGGGCTCTTGTTGCTCTCGACCTGGACGTTCACCGTGCCGGAGTCGATCAACCTGCGACGCATGTTGTTGGACGCCTGCGGCTGCTCGCCGCTGTTTCTCACGCTCGTGGCCGTGACCGCGCTTTACGCCGTGGCCCTGCTGCGCCGCCTTCCGCATGCCTTGCATTGGCTGACGATGGCAACGGCCGTTTTCGTCGTGGTTGGCCCGACCACGGGCGGCTTCCAGGGCCCCTTCTCGTTGCAGGCGTGGCCGCTGGTGTTGCTGGCAGCGATGCAGTTGTATGCGGCGATCCGTTGTCGAAGCGGGTTGCACGGCCTGCTGACCGCCGTTTTCGCTATCGCCGCCCTGTGCATCGCCTGGCCGCAAGCGATCGGCATCGCGTTATTCGGGGCAATTCCCGCCCACCTGCTCTTGTTCGCCATGCTGCTGATCGGGGCGGTGCTCCGCGACCGCGTGGCACAGTTCCTGCAACGGGCGGCCGTTCTGGGAATTCTGGTCGCGTGCGCTTTCGTCTTGTCAGGCGAGGCCGAGCGGCGGTCGATCGCCCGGCCGGAGGTGCTGATGATCTACCCCGGTTTCATGCTGGTGCTCACTGCGGTCTACGGCTATTGGGTTCCCAATCGCTGGTATCGAGTCATCCCACTTCTGATCCTGGCCGGCTGGATCACGGCGCTCGGCGGACGCGGCTATCGGTCGCTGCGCACGACGTTTGCCGGGCTCGACCAAATCGCCTTGGGCATGGCCTGCCTGCTGCTGGGGCTGATGGTGAGTCTCTGGAAGCTTGGCATCCCGCAGGCCTGGTGGGCATGGTGGCGCAGGCCACATCCGAATTCTGTTGTGCCAACGGCTGATATTGGCAGCAGTGAGCAGAGCGACGGGGAACACTAATGGGCTGTCCTTCAGCTTCCTGGTCCGCTCAAAAGAGTTATAATCGACGGGAGGTTACCTGCATACAATGACCATGGCCCAAGAGAAAACGCCGAAGCAACTGGCGGAGCACGCCACACGAGTCATCGGCCGCATGCCCGACGAGACGCGGGCCGAACTCGACCAAGTTATGGCGCAAGTGGAAGGGGAGTTGGGCGACCGCATCAAGAAGGCAAGCCCCGCGCGGATCGCTCTGGCAAAATTGAAACTGGCTCGTCTGCGTGCAGGGTTCAGTCTAGGCGAGATTGCCGAGAAGGCAGGAATCGACCGCAACAATCTTAGTAAGTTAGAAAACGACGTTGATAACGTCGAACTCAATACGCTGGCGCACTTGGCCGACGTGCTCGGTTACGATGTCGTGGTGGATCTCCGCAAACGACCGTAGATACCGGTCCCGTTCGCGCCACTTGATCGCGCCACTTGATCTTGACCAAAATCCCCCA
Source organism: uncultured Planctomycetia bacterium (assembly GCA_963779975.1). Lineage (GTDB taxonomy): Bacteria > Planctomycetota > Planctomycetia > Pirellulales > Thermoguttaceae > JANXQG01. The sequence continues at coordinate 236,259 of CAWAAL010000003.1, forward strand.
ATTGACTAAGTTGCTATCTTTGGAAACTCGGCAACGGATGCCGGTTCTTCCACGCGACTCGCCCAGGACCGTGGTAAGCATGGATTCGCTTTGGCTGATCGGTTATGTCTTCCTTGCCGCC
>CAWAAL010000004.1:0-24933 GCA_963779975.1 uncultured Planctomycetia bacterium
GCCCTTGGCGGTCAGCTCGGCGTGCAGCGGCGTGCCGGGGATCGGCGTGTAGAGCATGAACTGGTGGAAGTCGGTATCGTGCCGGGCCGCATGCTCGATGGCCGCGTCGATGTTCTCCGGCGTGTGGTCCTCCAGGCCGATGATCGTCGAGCCCAAGCACGCGGATGCCGTGCGATTGCAACTCCTTGACCAACTCGAAAGTGTCGATCCCTTGCAGCTTGACGTACCGGCGGTCGCAACCTTCGATACCCATCCAGACCCAGGAAACGCCCGGCCGGACGAGTTGATCGATGGTATAGGAACGCAATACGTTCGCCGAGCTGAAGACATACAGGGCCCAGGCCTTGTCGTGCTTCTCCATCAACTCCAGCAGCCGCAGCGCCCGCTTGCGGAAGAGCAGGAAGTTCTCGTCCATGCAGAAAAACGACTTGCAGTCCAACTCGCGTTCCAGTTGGCACATCACGTCGAACAGCTCGTCGCCCGTGGCGTAGAAGTTGAACGACTTGCCCTTGCCGCCGAACATGGCCGAGGTCGAGCAGAAGTTGCAGCCCAGCGGACAGCCGACCGACGGGATCAGCGCGGCAGCCACGCTGCGGGGATCATCGCCCACGCTGATGCCCATGTTCCGCGTGCCAAGGCCCGAACTGACCACGGGGTGGCGAACGGGCCGGTCGGTGCTCTCGCCCAGGTAGTGGCGGAACCAGGCCACGCCCTCGCCGCGGACGACGTGGTCGGCGTCGATCCTCTCGCGCAGGTCGGGAATGTTGGCGATGTGGCCGCCGATGACGATCTGGGCGTGGGGCTGATAGCGGCGGATCAGCGCACACATCTTCTTCACTTTGTCTTCGTTGGGAATGATCGAGGTGATGCCGATCACGTCGTACTGTTTGTCGCGGATCTCGGCCAGGAAGCGGTCCAGCGTGGGGAAGTCCAAGAGCGTGCAAGGGGCCTCGATGTTGGCCTGGATGAGCATGATGCCCCAACTGCGATGGAACATCCGCAACGAGAACGGACCTTGGGTCCGCGTCACCTGGTTATGATAAAGCTCCATCGGGTTCATCACCCGGCTGCCGTATTCGTCGTCCTGCGCGTAGGGGCCGAAAACGCTCGTCAAGAGCACGCGGGCCTTCGATCCGGCCGGATGCACGACGTCAGGATAGGTGGAGGAGGCTTCGAACTTCGTGGTTTCAATCTTCATTATCAAACAATCTCCTGCGAAAACCCGCTGTTGCTTCTCGCTCGATCGCGGTCTGGTCTGGAATCCAACCTAATTATAAAAGTAGTCGCCATGCGGAGAACGGCGACTACGTATTCGTTGCGTAATAGATTGGTAATAGTTTGGCAACGAGGCCCTCCAGACAAATTTAACAGCCGAAACCTTCGGTCGTCTGGGGTGCAGGCCCGTTCCTGAAGTGCGGGGATGCGGTGAGGAAGGGAAAAGGGGATACGTTCAAGATTGAGGGTGTCTGTGACCGCAAAACCCACATAACGCGATGAAATGAGGACTTTTTTCTTCTCCCGCGGCTTCAACTATGCGCCGTGAATTCACGTTGCGACTGCCTCACCTGCAAGATCCAAGACCATGGCACGGGTCCGCCCATCGAGCCGGAAGCCTAGCGCTTGCAGACGATCCAGCAAGGGAGACACCGTCGCGATCAGGCCCGCCTTCTTGGCATCCAGGAGTATTCCCAGCGTGCCCCTGACGTCGATGCCCAGTCGCCGCGCCATACGGCGAGCGGGCGCGTCGTCCAACACGGCGATCGGATCCTGGCATTCCAGGGCGAGGGCGAGAACTTCGGTTTCGCCCGCTCCGAGATCTTCGCCGGCCGGAATCCTGTCCGTGGTTATCGGCGTCCGTACAACGATCCAGTCAAATTCGGATAACTCGGGCAACGCGTAGCCGCGCAGGCGGCCTGCTTGGATTTCCTGGACCACGGCACTTGGGACAATCAGGACGCCCGCCAATTCGTGGAGCAGGTCAAGGAGCCCCAACTGACTGAGGTACTGGAGCGGAGAGGTGTTGCAAACGTGCTCAGGCAAGCGGTCGCTCCTGGAGCAAGTCCTCCCGCGTCAGCCGGAACGTGTCGATCCCGAACTCCGCCAATCTCGCCAGGAACTCGACTCGTGGAATGCCAGCAAGACGTGCCGCTGCGCCCGAGGACATTCGACCGATTTCATACAGCTTCATTGCCCCTGCGAGCCGAATCTCATTGGCAAATTCGGCAGGCGTCAACCGAAGGGCCCGCAGGGATTCATCGGGAATGGAAAGAGTTACCTGGCTCATGCCAACACTCGCTTTCGTTGCTCGTTAGACGGGTCCACAAATTATTATACCGCGCGGCCGTCATGGCGCTGGTGCCTTTGGTAGGTGTTCGCCGTCGTACGCCTCTTCGTCCGACACGGTCCGCCAGTTTCGCGTAGATCTTCGCCTCCAAGACGGTAATGCGGAAGCCGTGCTCATCGAGCAGGAGGTTATCAGCAAAGCTGTCGACGGTCTTCAACGGTGTGGACCAAGAACTTGAATCATCGGTTCCTAACTTGCGTATCGCGTTTTTTCTTGGACAGGAAGAGAAAAGGCGGCCAAACGCCGGGCGGTGCTTTTCCTGCGCCACAAATGGCATTAGAATATGCGTTTGTCGACGCACGATGCGCCCCTCTCACCAGGATGGAAGTTCCCATGAGCAAACATATTTTCGTTACCGGCGGGGTGGTCAGCTCGCTGGGCAAAGGATTGACCAGTGCCTCGATCGGCATGCTGCTGGAACAACGCGGCCTCCGCGTCCGCATGCAGAAGCTCGACCCCTATATCAACGTCGATCCCGGCACCATGAGCCCCTACCAGCACGGCGAAGTCTACGTGCTGGACGACGGCAGCGAAACCGATCTCGACCTGGGCCATTACGAGCGTTTCACCAACTCGCCGCTGAACCGCCACTCGAACTACACGACGGGCCAGATCTATCTTTCCGTGATCAACAAGGAACGGCGCGGCGAATTCCTCGGCCAGACCGTGCAGGTCATTCCGCACATCACCAACGAAATCAAGGCCGCGCTGGCCAAGCCCGAAGGCCCCGACGTCGACGTCGTCATCACCGAAATCGGCGGCACGGTGGGCGATATCGAAAGCCAGCCGTTCCTGGAGGCCATCCGCCAGTTCGCCCTCGACGTGGGCAAGGAGAACTGCCTTTACATCCACCTCACGCTCGTGCCCTACCTCAAGGCGGCCGACGAGCAGAAGACCAAGCCGACGCAGCATTCCGTGGGCCTGTTGCGGCAGATCGGCATCCAGCCCGACATCCTCGTTTGCCGGACCTCGCGGACCCTGGCCCACGACGACCGCAAGAAGATCGCCTTGTTCTGCAACGTGCCGATCGAGGCCGTGATCGAGGAGAAGGACAAGGATTTTTCGATCTACGAAGTGCCGATCAGCCTGGTCGAGCATGGGCTCGATGCCCTGATCGTGCGAAAGCTGGGCCTTCCGGCCGGCGACTTGAATCTCGACAAGTGGCACGATCTGCTCAATCGCCTGCGCAATCCCCAGCACGAGGTGACGATTGCCGTGGTGGGCAAGTACACCGAACATCGCGACGCCTACAAGTCGATCTACGAGGCCCTCGACCATGCCGGCGTGGCCCATCGCGCCCAGATCAGCATCCAGCGGCTGCATAGCGAACTGATCGAGCGCGACGGCGCCGAGCGGCTGCTGGCCGGCGTCGACGGCGTGCTCGTGCCGGGCGGGTTCGGCGAACGCGGCATCGAGGGCAAGGTCGATGCCATCCGCTTCGTCCGCCAGCGCGGCATTCCCTTCTTCGGCATCTGCCTGGGAATGCAATGCGCGGTGGTGGAATTCGCCCGCAACGTGCTCGGGCTGGAGAAGGCCCACTCCACGGAATTCGACAAGAACAACCCCCATCCGGTGATTTGCCTGCTGGAAGAGCAAAAGGGCGTTACCGAGAAGGGCGGCACGATGCGGCTGGGGGCCCATCCGGCCCGTTTGCGGCCGGGGAGCAAGGCCGCCGCGTGCTACGGTTGCGAGACGATTTCCGAGCGGCACCGCCACCGCTACGAGTTCAACAACGCCTATCGCGAGCAGTTCGAATCCCGCGGGATGTGCCCCGTCGGCCTGAGTCCCGACGGCACGCTGGTCGAGGTCGTGGAAGTTCCCTCGCATCCCTGGTTTGTCGCCGTGCAATATCATCCGGAGTTCAAGTCGCAGCCCACCCGGCCGCATCCGCTGTTTGCGGGGTTTGTCGGCGCCGCGGTGCGGCATCGATTAATGGTTCAACAGGTCCCATCATGACAGAGAATCCCGAAAAGAAGATCATCGTCGACGAAGATTGGAAGAGCCAGGTCGAGCGCGACGGCGGCCGGCAAAGGTCCTGACGCGGAACCTGCGCAAGCGGCCAAGGCGTCGCCCGAGGTCAACCAGGCGTCGCCCGAGATCGAGTTGCCCCCGGCAAGCCTGACCTACCTGGCCAGTTCGCTCTACTTCCAGGCTTCGATGTTTCTTGGGCTCATGCCGCATCCCGGCAGCGGAAAGGTGGAAAAAAACCTCCCCGTGGCCAAGCACTCGATCGACATGCTGGAGGTCCTCCAGCAGAAGACCGAAGGCAATCGCACGCCCGAAGAGAGCGAGGAAATCGAGGCCATGTTGCACCAACTCCGGATGGCCTACGTGCAAGTGGTGGGCTCGTAAAAACGTCCATGTCCGGCCCGGGGAAGATCATGGGTGGCGCTTCGTGCGCCGGAACAACCCATCCCTCATGACTTGCAATCCCTGCGGAGTGACGCGACGGGATTAAGGGGAACCTCCACCGGACCGGACATGGTTGCGTTTGCGCAGCAGAATTCCCTTTCGCCGCCGGAGTTGGTTGGTCTCCGTCCCACCATGGCGACTGCGCGAGGCTTGGTGATCTTGTCGGGCGGGTCGAGTGAAACGAGTCCCACCATTTTCTATCGTGAGAGCCGATGGAACACGCGGCGGAACCTGGGCATCCGCTGTTCCAAATAGGCCAGCCAGGCGGCCGGCTTCCAAATTTCTATACACACCGCCGCTCCCACCACGAGCACTTCGTTGCCCGGCGGATCGCGATCGACGCCCAGAAACGCGCGAAATCCCTCGGGGATCAGCAGCCGGCCGCGGCCGCCCAATTCCACTGGCCGATGCCGCGTGGAAAGCAGCCTTCCCAGCAATTGCACCTGCGCAAGGCGGTCGTCGCCGAAGCTGTCGGCCTGCAATTTCTGTTCGACGAGCTTGATTCGGGCATTGAGTTTCGCCTCCCATGCCTCCGCGCTCCACAGGCTCAGGCAGCCGGACCGCTCCTTGGCCAGGATGCAACGGGGATTGTCGCCGGTCAGCAATTCGACCAGGTTTTGTGGAATCGAGAGCCGGAACCGCTCGTCCAAGGTACAGGGAAACTCGCCAAGGATGAGTTGCCGGGGATTTGGCATCTTGGGCCCTGCACAGCGAGGCGGAAAGCGATGATGGTAACGGTGCGCGACTCACGTAGATTGCTTCTAGTATACGCTTTGGGTCAGTTTCCCACAAGTAGCCCAATCTCAATCCATGAATTGGGTCTAGATCCCACACATTGAGTTTACTGGATTTGACGGTCTTGACAACCCCCACCCATGGAAAATCCGAAATCCGAATCTCGAAATACGAAACGAATCCAAATCTCAAAGGGCAAAGATCCAAAACGGGGTTTGGTCGTTCGAATTTCGCATTTTGAAATTGTTTCGGAATTCGAGATTCGGATTTCGGATCTGCACCTGGACGGCCCATCCTACCGCCGCACTTTGCTCCCCGCGGGTCCTTGGCGAGCGGGCCAGACGGGAGTATACTCGGCCAAAAGTCGCTTCTTGCGGAGCGAATCGAGTTTCTTGCCGGCCCGGGAGCCGGCCTTCTTTCCGGCGAGGATCATACGATGAGTGTTCCCTTGGGAATTTACATCCGTCTCAGTCTGGTGATGTTCTTCGAGTATGCCGTTTGGGGCGCCTGGGCGCCGGTGTTGGCCGCTCGCTTGCTGGGGCCGCTGAAAATGAGCGGCAAGCAGACCGGCTGGATTTATACGACCTTGCCGCTGGCTTGCATCGTCTCGCCGCTGCTGGCGGGGCAATTGGCCGATCGCTATCTGAATCTCGAATGGATCCTGGCGGGAGCGCATCTGATCGCGGCGATCTTGATGTTCCTGGCAGTGCGTCAGAAGACTTTTAACGGTCTGTTCCTGACCATGTTGGGCTGGTCGTTCTGCTACGCGGCAACGATGCCGTTGGTGAATAGCGTACTGTTTAGCCAAGTCAAAGACATTCCCACGCGGGGCATGGTTTTCATCTGGGCCCCCGTTGCCTGGGCCCTGGTCGGCTATAGTCTCAGCGGCTGGCGCATGCTCCGCAAGGCTGAAAGCGACGGCGCCGACGCCTTGATTTTCTCTGCCGTACTGGGATTCGTGACGGTTGCGTGTTGCCTTCTCCTGCCGACAACTCTGCCGACGAGTCACAAGACGCTTTTCGAGGCTCTCAGTTTTCTCCAGGATCCGGACTTTCTTCTCTTCCTCGTGACCTCGCTCTGCGTTGCCGGCACGATGCAGTTTTACTTCCTTGGTTCCGGCCAATACATGATGGACCGCGGCCTGTCCGGCAAGGTCGTGCCCGGTTCGATGGCCATGGCCCAAGCGGTGCAGGCCGTCGCGACCTGGTTTGCCCTGGGACTTGCCTTGGAGCATCTCGGCTTCAAGTGGACCTTGGTGCTCGGGGCCGGCAGTTGGATTCTGCTTTACATGATTTATGTCGCGGGCCTTCCGCGATTCGTGCTTGTCCCTGCCCAGGCGTTGCACGGCGTGGCCTACGTGATGTTCATCATCGTAGGGCAAATCTACGGCGACCATGTTGCGGAGATCGTTGCCGGCAAGGACTTTCAAAGCTCCATGCAGGGTTTGATCTTCGCCGCCACCACCGGCGTCGGCCTCTTTCTCGGCACGCAATTGGCCGGATTTGCCATGGACAAGTGCAAGGTCGACGGCAAGTTCCAGTGGCCGAAGATCTGGGCCTTTCCGCTGGTCATTACGCTGGTGGGCACTTTAGTCTTTGCCACGTTGTTCAAGGGCGACACGTCCAAGAAGCCGGTCGAACCGACCGTGGCCGCAGCACCGACCGAGTAGTTGCGGAATGGACTTGAAGTGCGCCACCGCCCTGTCACGGAGGGACATTCGACAATAGCTGCGCATGTTCTTGAGAAACCGTTAGTCCCGTAGGGACGGATGAACGGAAACCGGTTCAGTCGTCCCTACGGGACTACAACGATTCTCGGGTTACGGCAACCCAGCGATAAATCGCTGGGCTATTTTCACTGGCCCCTCCAGGGCAAAGGCAGGTTTTTCCAACCTCCAAATTCCCTCTCTTGAGTCCCTTAGCTCTTCAGTCCGGCGGTCGAGAACTCCAGCTTTTCGCCGGACTTGATCATCTCGTCCCAGGTGACTTCGGCCTTCTTATAGGCCGCCGTGCGGCCGAGGATCGTGGTCAGATTGCTCCGTACGCTGGTCGCCACGGTCGCATTGGAGAAGTCGCCCTTGCCGATCGCCGCATGGAACGCGGCGATGTTGCTGACTGCCCCGTCGGTGTAGAGGTTCCCATGCTTGCCGCCCTTGTACGACTTCTGGCCGACGATGTGCGCGATGCCGAAATAATGCGTATCGATCGCGCCTTGCGAGCCGAACATGCGGCAACCGATGTCGCTCAGAGCACCGGTGCCGAATTGCGTCCCGGTGAAGCTCAAGAGCACGTCCTTGGGGAACGAATAGATCACGTTGAAATGGTCGTTGCACGTGCCGGCGTCTTTGCGGCCGTTCTTGCCGCACGCGCCATAGGCCTTGACGGGCGCCGCGTCGACGATCCAGGCGGCAACGTCCAGGGCGTGGATGAACTGTTCGGTGATCGTGTCGCCGGAAAGAATGCGGTCGAGCACCCAGGCGCGGATCTTGCTCTCCGGATCGTTGGGATCATAGCTGCCGCCGAGCTGACCGCCATAGTAGACGGCCTCGCCGGAGACCACGTTGCCGATGTCGCCCGCATGCACGCGGCGGACCGCCTCCTGGTAGAACTCGCTGGTTCGGGTCTGGAAATCGATCAGCACGGCGCGGTTCTTTTCAGTCCCCTTGCGGCCCGCGTCGGCGATCGTCTGACAGCCGGGCACGTCGACGGCGATCGGCTTGGCGCAGTAGACGTGGCAGCCGGCGTCAACACCGGCCATTGCCTGCTCCGGATGAAAGAAAGGCGGGCTGATGATGACGATGGCATCCGGCCGGGCGTCCAACAACCGCTTGTAGCCCGACAGACCGCTGAAGGCATGTTTCTCGGCCACGCCGAGCCGTTGGGCGGCGGCCTTGGCACGTTCGGGAAAATAGTCGGCCGTGGCCACGAACTGGTATCCGCCATGTTGTTGGAAGAGGTTGGCGATCCAGTTGCCGCGCCCGCCGCAGCCGATCAGGCCCAGGGTGATCTTAGAGTTCGCTTCCGCGGCCGCGACCTGACGTGGCTCGACGACCAGCAATCCTGCGGCGGCGGCCGTGGCGCCGGCCAGGAAATTGCGGCGGCTGAAGTTTTCGTGACCAGCAGATTGATCTTGAATGGTTCGCGCGGACATGGCTTGGGATCCTTTGTTGTGCGGAGGGAGTTGGGGGTAGGGGGGCGGCGGACGATTGCCCAATATGCATCAGGATAGTCCGAAGCGGCGTGGAGTGCAAGAATTGCTGGTCGAATAGTTCCCCCAGGGCCGACACCTCTCACCTCTTGACCGCTGGGGCGTAGCCGGGATCGCTAGTGTAGTGATTCGGACAGATGGGGTTTTTGGGGTGGCATGCTTTCACCGAGCGCAGCGAGGGGTAAGCATGTGTTGACGCTGGAAACATGCCGACCCGCTGCTGCGCAGCGTGACGGCATGCCACCCAGATAATGACCCTTATTTCCGAATCACTACCAGGATGGGTGGAGCATGGAAGCCCTTGGAGCCATGACGTGTTGCGCGAAACGGTCCAAAAGCAGCGAGAGCTTTCCGAAGGGCATTGACTCCTTGCGTAACCCACCATTTCCTGGCGGGTTAGCTTGACCCCTACATGTCGACGACGATTTGCCGTGGCCCGATCGCGGCCGTGGGCAGACTGTCGCCGTACATGGGCGCCAGCTCGGGCGGAGGAGAAAACATCGTGCCGCTGACCTCGGCGCGGACGGGAAAGATCACGGTGTGCCGCCCGGCCGCCCAGTGCTCGACGAAGAAATGCACCGCGTCGTCGCGGGCGTCGATGCTCACTAGGCCGTCGTCGCGCGGAGGCAGGCGGACCAGTTCCACGCCACAGGGCCGGGGCAACGTAAGGCGGGCGTGCGAAACCGCCTGCTTCAACTCGACCTCCAAACGCAACTGATATGTCCGGCCGCGAACGATCGACAGCCGGCCGCCGGCGTCGGGCAACACTTCCCGCAGTAACGGTTCGTTTTGGAAGAATCGCGTGCGGAGCGTCGCCAGCGGTACGATGGGCGACACCGGCGGCGCATCACAACGGCCTTGCACTTCGATGGTATAGAAGTCGCGGCAAGAGCCGCTAACCGGTTGCAGCGCCACCGTACCGACGCCGGCGACCTGAACGTGAAGTCGATTGCCGCCAACGGCCGTCAACTCGCCGATCTTCCGGCCGTCGGCGAAAACCGTAATCGGCGTTTCGGCGGCAGGCGGCGCCGCGAGCACGGCGGACAGCCCGCGCACCGCGGCCGAGGTTGTCAACGTGTCGCCCCAGCCAGTGCCCTGCCGCCGGGCCACGATCTGTCGGGCGAGCAACCCCCAACGCGGGTCTTTCGGTTCCAAGGCGGCCCCCAGTTCCATCACTGCGGCGGCGGCAAGAATCGATTGCCGGTCACTCACTCGCGGCGTTACGTGGTCCGCGATTCGCACCAGGCCGGCCAAGGCTTCCGTCCGATTGCCCAGCAACCGCCAGGTATCGCTCAGGAGCACGCGGTCCAAGAGCCGTGGCGTCCGCTGCTTTGCGGCGATTCGGGCTGTCGCGGTGCGGATCACGTCGTTGTTTCCAGGCAGTTCGCTCAGGAGCGGCAAGTACTTGGTTTCAGATGATCCCGTGGAGCGGAGATCATCAAAACACCCAACCGTTTCGGCCAGGGCGTGTGCCGAGTAGATTTCCAGGTCAACGTCGCCGATGCTTTCCGGCCGCTGCCCCCGCAACCGCTCCTCCTGGACTTGCCGCAACAAGTAACTTGTACGCCCGTTGGAACATAGCTCCTGGGACCGGTTGTTTCAATCGCCGGCAGCGGGCGAGACCTTCCACCACGTAGGCCGTCATGAAGTCGTTGGTCGCATCGTCTTTCCACCAGCCCCAGCCGCCGTCGGCGTGCTGGTGGTCGGCCAGTCGTTCCAGCCCGGTGGCAATCACGTCGGCCAGGTGGTCGCCCGCCGGGTTCTTCAAGCCTGCCTCGTGCATTGCCGTGCCGGCAACCACGGCCGGCATGAAGCGGCTCATGGTCTGCTCGACGCAACCGTAGGGATATTGCACGAGCTCATCGAGCGCCGATTGTACCGGTCCAGCCAGTCCCGATTCACGACGAATCGAGAGCGATAGTTCCGCTCCTCGTTCTGCGCGAAGGTTGCATGCCTGCTGTTTGGACGATTCCGTATCGAGCAAGCCCGACCACCGCCGCGTCACGACCGGGTTCCGCGGTAAGGGGACAAGTTGCCGGCGGACCGCGTCGGCAGGGCCGTTGGCTTCCCTAACCGAGGCGAAGAGTTCCAGCGGCCGGCAGTCGGCCGCGGTGACCGGCACGGCGAAGGCGAGATCGCCGCCCGCCGGTAAGAGGCGTTCCGGCCCCGGCCTTTCACTCTGCTCCGTGATCCGCGTCGTACACTGAACCTTGCGTGCGGAAGCGGTATTATTGTGTACGACAACGGGCAGGTCGATGCGATCGCCCTCGCGGAAGCCGCGGGGCACGGCCAATTCCACGCTCAGCGGCAGGAACGTCCGTCGCGTGACGCTGATACTGCCGACGCCGGTGTCGACAGTAACACCGCGGGCCGTGAATCGCCATTGCGTTACGTTGTCGGGCAACCGGAACGACACGCGGGCCGTGCCATCGGCAGCCGTAAAGACGTCGGCGATCCAGTGCGCCGCGGTTTCAAAACGGCGACGAACGATGATTCCGCGAGACAGGCCGCAATGGCGAGTGCCGCCGCCACAAGCCAGCAAAGAACCATGGCCCGGTGGGCCGCGAAAGTAGCCCCAGGCATAGCGCGGTCCACGAAGAAACTGCACCGATTCCGTGTACGGTTCCGTTCGCTCGAATATTTCCGTGCATGGATCGTCGATATCATACTCGTAAAGCGTCTGGAACAAATCGGGCAGCGGGTCCTCGCGCATCTGATAGATGGCCTGATCAACGACACCCAAGCTGATAGCCGCGCGTGGCACGGGACGACCGCGATGGTCGCGGGCCGTAATCACCACCGTACACGGCTCGCCCGGTCGGTACTCGGCCTTGTCGGTCTCGATCTGGAGCGAGAGCAGTTTCTCGGTGGGGTGCAGGTAACTGAAAACGATCGCCGGTTGCATGCTCTCCCCATCCATGACGACCGCCATGACTTTGACACTCGGCGCCCAGTTCTTCTCCGTGGGAATCGTGATGTGGTGCTCGCCCGGCGGAAGCACGAGTACGCGACTGGCCAGGATTCGATCGCTTTCGACGAACAGAGCCACGGTGGCCGAGACGTGCTTGCCGCCTTGGAATGTCAGCGTGCAGGGCAGTGGTTCACCGGCGGCGATTCGCGCAGGCGCGTTCCAGGCGAGTATCTCCAGGGGATTTCTTCTTTGATCGGTTGGATTCTCGCAAATCGAAAGCATGCATTTCGTCGTGAACCGCCTTGCCGCCGGCCACCACGGTAACGTCGACGGAATCGCGGTGCTTGTCGACTTTCCACAACAACCGGGCGCGGCCGTCCCTGTCGGTCACGGCCACGAGGCGTGAGCCGACAACCGTGACTGTCGCGCCCATGACCGGCCGATCATCCCAGTGGGTCGCATAAACTTCTAACGGAACGACCGCACCGACGGCAACCGATTGCGGCGTCGCCACGGTTCTGACGCGGAACGCCGCGGCATGGGCAAGTACCCAATTGGTGGCCGTGTAGGATTGTCCCGAGACATCGGTCACTGTGGTGCGCAAGACGATGTTGCCCGACGACTCCGATTCCGGGATCGGCAGGCGGAAGCGGAAAACGCCGTCCACGCCCGTCGTGCCGACGATGCTGGGCGGCGCGGGATCGCCCGTCTCGGCCACCACCTCCACCTCCGTCCCGGCGGCCGCTTTGCCTGTAAAATAGGTCACGCCGACTTCACCTTCCACCCGTTGGCCCGCCACGCAGCTACGCTGGGGGAGTGTAAGCTGGACGTTGAACGTGCTGAGGCGGAATTCATCGATCACCAGCGGCACTTGCGGCAGCGTCGAAGTGTCGTCGACCGAGAACCGGCAAGGGCCGCTGCCCGCGTGGGGCGGTATGCGAAACCGGTTGTGAAACGTCCCCGCCGCTGAGACTTCGCATGGGCCGTGCCAGATTTCCCCGTCATGGCCACGGACTGCGACTTCGACCTTCCGCGCGGTCGCTGTCGGGCTCGTACTATAGTCAGCCATGTGTTTGCCGTCGAATTTCCGCACCAGTCCGGTAAATTCGGCCATTTCGCCTGGGCGGTGTACAGGCTGAGCCAGCCAGAGAACCACCCGCGACAAATTCCGCTCACGTTTCGTCTGCCTATACGAGAGCGAGACGTGCGAGGGCAAGCCAACATCCGCGTCGTCGGTCCGTTGGACGTCGAGTTCGTAGCGATAGTCCGACCGGCTGAGATCGAGATCCACCGCGGCCCGGCCGTCGTCGCCAGTCCGCAATGACAATTCCTTTTGCTCGTCGGGCCAGCGGCGGCGGGCTTCGACGCCCTGAGTATATGATTCAGCGGCAGCCATGGCTTGGGCGGGCGACAGCAGGACTTCATCGGCCGGTTTGAACGCGCCGGCGGCAGGCGCGTCTCCAAATGGGTCGGGCGGGTTTGACGCTTCCGCGGCCTTAAGTTCCGGCTCGTCACCGAACGGATCGTCGTCAGCTTGATCGCGGTGGTTCGAATGACTCGCCGGCTTCTTGTCGGTGACCTCCAGTCCGCTTTCGTAAAGCACCGTGCCGCGTTCGCCGTGGAAGCCTTGAAGGAAAGCCTTTTCATCGCTTGGCCGCATGTGCGCGACCAGGGAGCTTTCATCGGGCTGGCCGTGGACTCGCAATCGCAGGTTCATGCCGGCAACGGGCCGGCCGCTGTGACGATCGACGGCCACGGTCACGGTCTGATTCGGCCCCGCGCGGAGGTACAGGGCCACATTGCTCAAGATGAACTTGCAGCCGGCAAGCAGTGACGAATAGCGGGCCTCGACCGTCAAGAGATAATAACCGTCGGCAAGATCCGCCAACTCGACCGGCCACTGCTTCGCCCCGTGGTTGTTCTGTTCCAGCGGCTGGTACTCGCCCCTCCAGGTTCGTTCCGGCTTCAGTGTGCCTAGCGACGCAGCCGTGGCTTGCTCCCAGGCCGCACGGGCGGTGAATCGATAAAGCCGGAAGCAGAGCGGGCCATTGAACTCGGAGTGGAGTGCGAAGCGGGCGTGCCGGTTGTCCAGAGGCTGATTCGACTCGTGATCAAGAACGAACTCCGGCCCGCCCGTCGCCAGATAGGGCCGCTGGGCATCGTGGAGAATCGCTTGACCCCATGGATTATCGGTAGCAGCCTGGCTGATGCTGCGCGGCGGCTCGAACGTGAGTGAAAGCGTAGGATCGACGTCGAGTTCCGCCGGCGGGGACTCCTCGATTTCACCAATATCGACGTTCTCGGGCCGTAGCACTTCGGGCAAACGGACGACGACCGTCTGCCTGGCGGCCTCAATGAGCGATTGCCGCGCGGGATCGCTGCCCTGCCGCTTGAGAAAACGCGACAAGTCGAATGCCAACGGAACCAAGGGCAAGTGGATTGCCAGGGCCGATCGCTCGGCGTCGTGACGGGCCAACAGCGTCAAAGCCTGACGCGAAAGGTCCTTGGCAGCCGGTCCGCCGGGCTGCTCGGCAATCGTCGCAAGCAGTGTCACGGCCTCGTCGAATCGGCACTCCGCCAGCAGCAATCTGGCCAAACGGAACTCAGCGGTTGGGCCGGCCTTATGGGCGGCTTGCAGGGCCTCGTCCAACGCGGATTCGCCCAAGGCATAGGAAAGCAACCGCTCCTCGGCTCGTTGTTCCAAGTTGCAGAGGGCGGGCGCCTCATTACGAACTTCGTTCCAGAGTCGCTGCAAGCGCTCTTGACGGGTTGCAGCATGGCGAGTCATGGCCGTAGCGCTAGGTTCCGACCTCTCCCGCCAGCGTATGCCCAAATCGTAGCGACCTATCTGGAACGGCGGTCGGGCGGGGGCATCGTCGGGCACGATTTCCTGGACCAGCGCGGCCCACGGCGACAGCGGCTGCTTTGCCTTGGGCTCGGCCGCGATCGCCGCGACAAGTCCTATCGCGAGGCTGGCGAAGACCAGCCCCGCACAGCATTGTGGCCCCGCCAATCTCATGGTCCGGCCTCGGATGATCCAGTGGCGCAGCAAGGTGATGCGTCTGTCCTGGATTCGCTTGCCAGCGGACGGTTTATTCCCGAGCGGCTCCCGCTTGCGTGAAAAGCGAGGGTGGGCCGACGGCTCAAACGCTCTCCAGCGAAGCAGCGGCGGCGGCGTCGCCGCTGATCAGCTCGGTCAGCGGCGCGGCATGACGCGAGGTCTTCCAGGAAGCCGGAAAGCTGCCGGGCACGAACGGGATGCTGCAGGGCCTGCACCGCCTTGGTCTCGATCTGGCGGACCCGCTCCCGCGTGACGGAGAAGATCTTGCCCACCTCTTCCAGCGTGTAGGCATAGCCGTCGACCAGGCCGTAGCGGAGGCGGAGGATCTCCCGCTCGCGATAGTCGAGGCTTTGCAGCACGTCGGCAATCTTCGACTTGAGCATGTCCTGGTTCATCTCCAGCAAGGGATCGTCCTCGCGATAGTCTTCCAGGAACTCGCCGAAGTAGGTGTCGTCGTGCTCGCCCACCGGCTGATCGAGCGACAGCGGCTGGCGGGTCATCCGCATGATGCAGGTCGTCTCGTCGACCGAGATGCCGGCGGCCGAGGCGGTGTCCTCGAGGCTCGGCTCGGCGCCGTTCTCCTGGAGCAACTGGCGATGCACGCCCCGCACGCGGCTCATCGTCTCGATCATGTGGACCGGCACGCGGATCGTGCGGCTCTGGTCGGCGATCGCCCGGGTGATGGCCTGGCGGATCCACCACGTGGCATAGGTCGAGAACTTGTAGCCGCGGGCCGACTCGAACTTGTCGACCGCCCGCATCAGCCCGGTGTTGCCCTCCTGGATCAGATCGAGGAAGCTCAGGCCGCGGTTGCGGTAGCGCTTGGCGATGGAGACGACCAGCCGCAGGTTGCCGGCCGAGAGCCGCCGCTTGGCCGCTTCGTATTCGGAGCAGAGGCCGTTGATGCGGGCGATGCGGCGGTGGAGCGTGGCGGGGCTCTCCAGCGCGATCTTCATCAGTTGGCAAAGCTCCTTCTTCAACGCGGCCCGTTGCGGCGCGACGTTGGGCCGGCCCTTGAGCTGGCGGAGCTGCGCGTGCAGTTCGTCCATCTGCCGCGAGACCTGCTTGAGCTTCTCCAGGATCGGCTGCAAGCGCTGGGTCCGCAGGCCGAGTTCCTCGATCAGCCGCACGGCCCGGCTGCGGCGGGCGATCAGCCGCTTCCAGGCCGCGCGACGCTGCTTCACGGGCCGACGCTTGTGGATCGCCACGGCAAAATCCTTGCGGTTCTCGTCCATGATGTGGTCCAGCGTCGCGAGGTTGGGCGTGAGGACCTTCGTCAGCCGCTTCTTCTCGCGAATGTTGATCACCGAGACTTCCATCGTGCGATCCAGCCGCGACCGGCCGTCGCGGATGCTCTTCAGCATGTCGATGGCCGCGTGCAGCACGTAGTCGGTGGCCAACATGATGTGGCGGAAGCGGCGGCGGGCGCTCTTGATCTGCTTGGCGGCCACGATCTCTTCCTCCCGGCTGAGCAGGGGAATCTCGCCCATCTGCATCAGGTAGATGCGGATGGGGTCGTCGATCTGGTCGTCGTCGCCGGTCGGCTTCTCGCCGGCCTCCAGGTCGGCGTCGAACTCTAACTCCAGGTCGGCCTCGAGATCTTCGTCGGCGGCGTGGTCCCGGTCGTCCAGGCGGGAATCTTCGGTTTCAAACTCGTCGTCGCTGAGGATTTCGTCCTCAAGCAGACGCTTCATGGGGCGGGTAGCAACAGACATCTTCGGTTCGGACTTAGGTTGCGAATTCTTGGTGCGGGCGAACTTGGAGGCGGTTTTCGTCACGAGACACTCCTTCGAGAGGCAGGATGATCCTGGTTGCTGAATCGTTGGCATCCTCTCAAAGCAGGTCTGGTGCCGAAACATCGGCGCAGCCTCGGCGGCTCGTCGTAAACGCTGGCTAGCTAACAGCTTACGACAACCCAAGGCTGGCAGGGGGCATATCAAAAATCAATCGAGACGTTGAGTTGCGGCAACATCACGCCGCAACACACGTTGACTTACGGAATCATGGCAGGAAGGCGGGGGGAAACAACGCGTGGAGTCGACTCTGCCAGCAGGCGGTCAGCAGCATCGCCCGCTGGCTCGCGACCAGCCTTCAGTATATCACGTTTGCCGGAAAAGAAGAAAAGGGGCAATCAATATAATCTCAAGAAACCGAATCCAATAGAAAAACACCTCCCTTGGTTAACAAAGCCATTAACCAGCAAGTAGCGTGGGCCCACCCTACGCCTCGGCCAACTACGGCTTTACCCATGAACCAGCCCAGTCCAGTGGACCGCGTTGGAAATCAGGCGCAGGAAACTCGGCTCGCGGAAGTCATCGTCCAGCCCAAGCGTCGTGCAGAAGACGCGGCCGCCTTCGTGTCGCCTGGTCCAGGCCACCGGCTGCATGCGCTGGCCATTCTGTGCAGTGAGCAGCACGGTCGTGTCGGGCGAGAAACGGGGCCCGCTGTAGACCTCGCCCTCGGCGATCATGGCTTCCACGCCCTCGACCACGGGATGATGCCAGGCATTGTCTGATCGCTCGACTTCCAGCAAACGGCAGCGCCGCCCGACTGGTTGCCGCCCGCCCAGCACTTCTTCGGCGAAGTTCGACCAACCGGGGATTTCGGCGTGCATTGCCCGCAGCGCGACCAGCGATCCGCCGCCGCGGCAGAAAAGTTCGATCCGCTTGACCCGCTGGCGACTTGATGCGGCCGGCCAACCCAAGAGCACGAGGCAATCGTAGTCGGTCGGGTCCTCGAGTCCCAAATCGACGCAGTCCCAGGCGTGATAGACCTCCAGGCTTTGGTCCTTGCGAAGGTGTTCGCCAACTCGGGCGGCGGCCAGGTCCCACGTGGCTTCCGGTCCGGCGATGAGGCCGACGCGGAGCGTGCGGGTTTCCTGAGGCACTGCCGGCGGTTGCGGAGTGACTGCCGGCAGCGGCGGCCGACCGGCGCAGACTTTCGCCGGAGCGGTCAGGCCGACGGCGGCATGGGGCGTGTGCATGAACCAATGACGGGCAGGTAAAGTGTCGATCATGCCCTTCATTTTCCGAAATCGGCTGAAGGCTGTCGATAGTTTTGGAGGCTTCCCGCGGCGTAAAATCGCGGAATTCGGGTCCGGATTTGCCGGAGGAAACGAGCAGGAAAGAAAGTGGGGCGCGCAACAGGGCCGGCTTATCGAACAGAAGAATGGAAACACAGAAAAGGAGAGATGACAGAAAGATAGCTGACAGAAAAATGCGATCCGGCGTTCGAGCATTTTCTGTCAACCATCTTTCTGTCAATGTGAATTCGGCTCAGTCAGCGCCGAAGACGTATTCCGGTTAAATTCCGATATTGCTTCTCCTCCACGGTAAATGACCTCCTGCGCCATCTCGCGCTTGTCCGGCCGCAGAACCACGTGGCCGCGCCCATGAGGACGAGCATCAGCCCGCACCAGGCCGGCGCGGCGCGGCGGACTTCGCCCAGCCCGAGAATCAGCGGATGATTGACCGGCGTGATCATCGTCAAGGTCATCAGCATGCCGTAGATTGTCGCGAGGATGGCGCAAACGACCATCTGCACCCGCGCCGAGGCCCAGTCCGGCACGTTGATCATCCAGGCGGCATAGACCAACTGGAGAACCGCCAGGAACACGGCTGCCAAGGCCCAGGGAGGCGCCGCGAGAAGATTGGCATGACCCAGACCGAACACCGGCAGCAGGCCCACTATGGCGGCAACGGCCGGCACGGCGGCCAGTTGGAGAGCCATTCGCCGCTCGGCCGTTGCCCGGTATCGTCGCATCGGCCGGGAGATGCCTTTCCGCCGCGGGCCACAGCTTGCGGAACCAGGAGGAGGAAGGCGGAACCGCGATCCGACGGCGTGCAACGGCTGCACGCCAGCCGCCGCAGGCTCCGGCTGCTCGACCGGCGGCAGCGGCACGGCCACCATCCCGTCTTCCCGCGGCAAGCTTCGGCGGGGCTGCCGGCGGCGGCTCCGCAGTCGGTCGTTGCGGCGGGGGTCTTGGGCGCGGGGGCCGCTTGGCGGCTGCGGCGGTTACCGCGCGGCGGCTTCGCTCGGCGGCGCTCGGCGGCTTGCCGGCGTTCTGCCGTTCTCGCCGGTCCCCTGGCCGGCGTCGGCACGACCATGATCTTGCCGCACGCCCCGCAACGAATCTTCCGGCCGGCAAGCTGTGCGTCAACGTCGAGCACGTGGCCGGAAGGGCAGATGAGGCGAAGGATCATCTAGGGGTCACCGGAAAGCCGTAGGGTGGGTCGATCGCAGCGAAAACGCACCACAAAATGCCGGATTGGTGGGTCTTCGCTGCGCTCGACCACACCCTACAGATCTCTCTCGCCTTTCCGGACAGCCGCTCACTCGTCGGCGTAGACCCGCGTGCTTTCTTCCTTGACGACCGGCTGCTGCATCTCGTCGGTCATCAACTGGCAGCGGACCCGCAAGTCGCCCGCCCGGACGCCTTGGGCACGCACGCGGAAGGCGGCCACCGTCTTGGGCGCAAGCTGCGGAAGGTTCTCGAAAACGACCTTGTTATTCTCTATGGTATACCGCGTCGGCCCTTCCGCCGCCAGGGGTTTCAACTCGGCCGGCAAGAGAACCGACATTTGCAGGTTGCTCGAGGCCTTCGATCCCTGGTTGACCACCGTGATCTCGTAGGTCGTTTCGCCGCCGATCTCCAGCGGGTCCTTGGTATGCGACAATTGGAAGAGCACCGCCGCCAGGCCCTCGACCAGCACGGGCTGTTCCTTCTCGATCACCAGTCCCCGCTGGGCCGCCCCGCGGACCTTGATGCTGAACTGCCCCGCCTCGACCGGCAAGGTAACCAGTTCGACGGTGCCGTGCTGGTTGACCGGCAGTTCGTTCCAGCCGCCAATAGACGGCCCGCGTGTTCTCGTCGTAACGTCCCGCGTTGTTCGCGTTGACGAATTTCAGGCCCTGCGGCAGATAGGCCACCAGTTCGACCTGCTGGGCGGGGGCCGTGCCGGGATTGGAAACCGACAACTGGTAGGTTGCCTCGCGTTCCAGGTAACGGCGTTTCGGGCCGGCCAGGGCCACGTCCAACTGCGGCGAGATGACTTCCAGGTTGAAGCGGTGCTGGGCGCGGAGGTTGGCGTCGGCCCGGGCGGTAATCACGTTGGCGATCGTGCCCGGTTGAACGGCCTTCAGGCGAAGCTGCAACTGGCGGCTTTCGCCCGGTTTCAGGTCGCCGACCGTATATTCCAGTTCGGCGCCGCCGGGATGTTTCAATCCGGCGGGGATGTGCTCGGCCAGCACCACGCCGGTGGCCACGCCGCTGCCGGGATTCGATACGGTGAACGTGAGCAGCGTGTCGTCGCCCACGAGCACGCGGTTGGCGCCGGTGGTCTCGACGACCAGCTTCGGCCGGGTGACGATCGATCGGGCGGTGGCATCGGCCTGGAAGCGGACGGTCGCCACGCTGCCGACCTCGCCCTCTTCGGTCGGCATGATCTGCATTTCGACCGACGTTCCGCCGCCCGGCTTGAGCGTGCCCAACGACCAGACCAGTTCTCCCCGCGGGCCCTGCGACGCCGGCGGGGCAGTGCCCAGCAGACGCGTGCCGCGGGGAACCTGATCGTGAATCTCAACCTCGCTGGCAGCCACCGGGCCGGTGTTCCGCACCACGACCCGCAGCACGGCCGGCCGCCCCACCTGGATTTCCGGCGGGGCGATCTTCTGGACGACCACCTGCGGGCTTTGGGGGCCTTCAAGCTGCTTGGCGCCCGGTTGGCCGGTGCCGTTGGGAACGTCCTCGCTACGCTCCGCCGTGGTGAATCGCTGGCCGACGCCGCGGGCGGCCGGAGTATTTCCTTGTGCCCCATCCTCCGGCAAGGCCTCGCGGATCGAGCCGGGAAGATACGTGTTCCCCCTCACTCCCGGCCCCTCTCCCGACGGGCGCGGGGAGGGTGAAAGCTGCGGACCGGACGTCATATCTTCGGAGGGAAGCGGTTGGAGCGGCTGCCGCGCCGAGTTCTGGTTTTCCGCAGGGGATGCGGGAACGGCATAGCGGTCGGCCGTTGGCGGCATGAGTTGGGGTTCGGTTCCGGAAACGCGCATCAAGCCGCCGACCCCGAGTACAGGGTGCCCGTTTCCGCCGTTGCCATCGGCGGGGATGCCATCGGCCACCAGGCGAATCCGCGTGGGGGCCTGATCTTGCGGCTCTTCGCCCGAGGCCGGTTGCACGCCGCCGTCGTTCCTGGCCGGACGCCTGCGAAGCGGATTCTCACGTGGAGGCACGTCCGTATCGACCGGCCCCGCCGCGTCGGCCTGATAGTTCGCAGGTCCACCGCTCGCGGCGGGCTGCGGCTGGCCATTACGCAACGGATTGGACGAACCGTCGTCCGGCGGCGCGTCGGGCACGGTCCGCTGGGCGTGGGCGATGGCCAACAGTCCCAGGGCGACAATGATTCCAAGCATGGAAATGCGAAAAACAATGCGTTTCATTGCGAGGCCCGCCAAAAGGGGGAGCGTGGGTGCATGATGAGACGCGGGTAACTACCAAAAATCGGCGTTGGCGGAAAGATCAGTTTTCTGCAACATCAAGTGGCGACAGGGAAATTCGCTGGAATCCAGGCTGACTTTCACTTCCCCAGTAGTTTTCCGAGCCAGCGGGAGAATCGCCCTTGCTTTTGCTCCGCACTGGCCGTCGTCGCGGCCGGCGCCGCAGCGGGCTCCGGGCGCTCCAGGAAAACCGCGGCGCCGAAGTGCTGCGTGAATCCCAGGACGTCCGCCAACTGATCCGCATCACCGGGCCAGCGGGCGAAAACCGATACCAACGCGGGCCGGTGGTCCATGATTTCCTGGAAGGTCTGCCGCCATTGCTGAGTACGCTCGCCGGCCGCCGGGTCGGGCTCCCCTGATATTTGCACCAACAGAGACGCCGCCGCGCCGAATGGGTCGTTCGGAGTGGCCGCGGGAACCAGCAGGTTGAGAATCAGGGGCTTGCCGTCGCTGGATACGGTGAAGAGATGGTCTGGCCGACTGCGGTACACGGCATCCAGTTCGGGCGGAAGCCGCGGGAACAGGTCGCCGGGGATGCCGAAGGCCACCGTCTGCACCACCCCCGTGTGAGGATTGGCCCGCACCACTTCCGCCGCACCGGCGCGAATGCCCAGCAACATGGACGAGCAAAACTTCAGGCCGGATTCCTTCAACTCCGTCTGCGCCACCGCCTCCCGGACTTCGGCTTTCCCGCGCAGAACGAGATAGCGCGTAAAGAGCGGCGGACCTGCGCCAGCGCTTTCGTCGGCCGCGGCACTCGCATGTTTCGCCTCCGCGCTAGTCGCCGTCTGCGTCGGTGCGGCAACGGTCACGCGCTCGACCGCGGCGCCGAACGCCTCCGGATTCGGTTCGATTCCGTCGGCATGATGCACAAGCTGGAAGTCCGCGCCTCCGCCGCTGGGTACCCATTCATTGAGCGCCGTGGCAGGGTTGCCGGTTGTGGGACCCTCTGCGACATCCAAGGTGAAGTAGCGGCGGGGCCCCTCGTCCGGCGGCGCCGGCACGATGAACAAGGCCATGTGCGCTTCCCCGACGCGTTGCGGCGGCGGCAAGCGGATCACGACCGAGGCGAGGGAGCCGCCCAGGAACTTCGCCTGCGTATCCAGCGCGTCGACGGCCGGATCCGGCCGCATGTCGGAGAGTTTGCAGAACTCCCGCCAGACATTCTGCACGAATGGCTTTGCGTAACGCTGCGCCAGCAGCAAAGAATCTTGCTGGGTTGAGAAGTTGAAGAGGGTCTGCGGCAGTATCATGCGGCTGAACCCGGAGTAAGCGGTGTAGGTTTCGTCGGCCAAGTTCTTTCGTCCCTCAGGTCTTTTTCCCATCGCCACTTTTGGAAGGATATGCAGGCGCGCACCGAGAGGCAAGATTCGTTCTCATCATTGCGGAGCACGAAAAAGATCGAGATCGCGTCGAGCGAGTCAAGGCGGTCCTGCATAAAGCCCTGCCCCGGGCGGAGACTGAGACGATCGTGTTCTCGAACGGATGGGTCGAAAGGACCCGCACGCGAGGGCAGGGAAATTCAGAAGACACCAAATCGTTCACGTTCCAGGATGCGGCCCGAACCGCTGGCACGAATCGCTGACCTGCCATGTAGCGTAGGCTTCCAGCGAAATCGCCATCGGCTTTGTGGGCAATCGCCACCTGGATCATGTCCAACGGACCATGGGTCGAAAAACCGACGTGTCGGGCCAGGCCTTCGGCGACCAACTCGCGCGTGGCGGCCAGGCAACCGCCGGGCCGCACCGCCTACCGCAGCGTCTCATGGTCGTTAATGACCTAACTTCTTCAATTCGGCCTCGATCTCGGCTGTCTGAATGGCTCGATTCACGACCTTCCCCTGCGGATCAACGAGGATCATGGTCGGCACCGTGATGATTCCCAGGGCGTTGGCCGGCCGGCTGTCCAGGCCGCCGTCCTCGAAGATCTGCGGCCACGGCAAGGGATTCTCGGCCAGATAGGTCTTCAGGGGCTTGGCATCGGCGTCGACGCTCACGCCAATCACGTCGAACGAATCGCGGTACTTGGCGACAAGTTGCTTGAGCGCCGGCATGTCCTTCTTGGCCGACTCGGACCAGGTTGCCCAGTACTGGATGAGCACGGCCTTGCCGCGGCAGGAGGCCAGATCGACCGTTTCACCGCCCAGACCCTTGCCGCTAAGGCTCAGGACCGTGCCGACGGAATCGATGCGGCGGGCGGCGCCGGCCGCCCTCTTCGCTTGCGGCGAATTGGCGAACTCGCGGCTGATCCGCTCGTACCACTTCTTCGCATCGTCGTCCTGCCCGGCGTTCTCCCGCGCGATGCCCAATTGGAGCATCGCCTCGGCCACGTCGGGGCTCGCCGGGTAGTCGGCAGTGAACTGTTCGAGGTTCTTCCAATATTCGGCCTGAATCTTGACCATGTCGGCCTTCGGGGCAGACATCGCCTGGACGAATCCGGCCGACAGCAGGCGGAACTTGACGTAGGCCGCCAGGTTCTTGTCCGCGTCCTTTTGGGCACTCTCCCAGAGGGCCTGCAAACGCTTTTCACCGTCGGGCAACTTGCCGGATTGCACGCCGGCGCCGAGCGTATCGGCCAACTGCCGCAACCAGGCGACGCGTTCTTCGGGCGTCTTGGCATGGTCGACGAGCTTTTGCAGGATCTCCAGCCGTCGCGGATCGCCCGCTTCCAGGCCGTCCATTTCGGCGATCAATTTTTGCGATTCCTCGCTGGGACCGACGGTCGCGGCGCCGAAGCGAGCGGCCTGGGCCGCCTGGAAGAAGAAGCCCACCGCAGCCACTTCCGCCTGGCCTTCGCCGCTGATGACCGGCGCATCGATCGTTTTCCAAGTGTTGCCGACGCGGATCAGCGTGCCGATCTGCACTTGCGTATGCTTGTCGCCGGCCTCGGCAATGGCCACGACGTTCTCGTAGACCTCGATGTCGCGAGTCGAATCGTCGGTGCCCGCCGGCACCACTCCGGGGCGGCCGCCGCTGAACTGCATCCATTTCGACTCGGGCGTGATGGTCTTCTGTCGCTCGGCCAGTCTGCGGAAGTCGAGTGCCGCCTTGGCGGCCTTGGCGGCTGCGGCTTCCCCCTTGGCCTTGCCCAGCCCCAGCGACTGGAGGTCGTCGCCCGAGAGCAGTACGCGCACGAAACGATCCTCGTCGCGATTGGCCACGGCGGCGACGATCTCGGCGGTAACCTCTTCCGCCGAGATGGCTTTCCAGGTCGTGAGTTTCCCGTTGCCGACCGTATCGACGCCCCAGCGGGTGCCGGCCGTATTGAGCCAGCGGAACTCATCCTTCTTGCCCGACGGCTTGGTGGCCATATCGCGGTAAACTTCCACGCCGTCCTTGTAGAAACTCCACAGATCGACCACGTTATCGCCCTTGGTGTCGAGGAATCTCCGCAGGAGAACGCCTTCCGGGCTCTCGACGATCCAACCGGCATGCCCCCCGATCTTCTTGACCGAAACTCTGCAACGGGGCACATCGTCGGGCTTGGGCCGGTCGTAATCGACTCCGTCCTGGCTAGGAACCACTTGCAGGACCTGAGCGGCCGTTGGACTGCCGGCCAAAATCGGCATTGAACAGTACAGTGCGGCCGCAACACCAAGCAGAAAGTAAACGGCAGTCGAGAACTTATGATTCATGATCTTGATCCTTCCTATCCGTAGAGCGGAATTCACTCCGTGAACCCATGAATGGCTCTTGCATGGTCGGGTTTCTTGGCCAAGAGGTCAAGAGCGCGGGAAACAACTTTGCGCAATTTTTTGGGATTTTTCGG
>CAWAAL010000005.1:0-111216 GCA_963779975.1 uncultured Planctomycetia bacterium
TTGAAAACGATCTTCACCGCCGTTCTGCTTCTTGCCGTCAACCACGCCAGCGTCGGCCGCCGATTTCCATGTCGCCCCCGGCGGCAACGACGCCAACCCGGGCACGGCCGAGAAACCGTTGGCCACGCTCCGCGGAGCAAGGGACGCGATCCGGGCGCTGAAGGCCAAAGGCCCGCTTGACGCAGGCGGTGACCGTGTACGTCGCCGACGGGACCTACACCTTCACCGAACCGCTGACGCTCGAACCGCTCGACAGCGGCACGGCCCAGGCGCCGATCGTCTATCAGGCGGCCGCCGGGGCGCACCCGGTATTCAGCGGCGGGCGCGCCGATCACGGGCTGGCAGCCGGGCGAGAACGGCATCTGGAAAACGCACATTCCGGAAGTGGCCGCGGGCCGCTGGTATTTCGAGCAGTTGTTCGTCAACGGCAACCGGGCCACGCGGGCCCGCACGCCGAACAAGTTCTTCTTCTACATGCAGGACGTCCGCGAGACGCCGCTCGATCCGGCCGCCAAACGGCCCGGCAGCAAGCCGCGGACGGCCGGCAGACGGTGCGCATGCGGCCGGAGGACGCCCGGCAGGCATTCGCGAGGCTGCGGCCCGGAGGACGATCTCCGCGACGTGAATCTGGTCGTCTATCACAACTGGGACAACACGCGGCGGTTCCTCGACAACATCGACGCGAAGCACGGCCTGTTGACGACCAGCGGCGAGGCGATGAAGCCGTGGAACCCCTGGAAGCCCAATTCGCACTACATCCTGGAAAACTATCTCGCCGCCTTGGATTCGCCCGGCGAATGGTTCCTGGCCCGCGACGGCTGGCTGTACTACATGCCGCTGCCGGGCGAAGACATGGCCAAGGCCGAGGTCGTCGCCCCGGTGGCCGAGAAGTTCCTCGTGATCGACGGCGATGCCGGCGGCGGGCCGGTTCGTCGAGCACGTCGCCTTTCGCGGGCTCGCCTTCCGCCACGGCCAGTGGCTCACGCCGCGGAGCGGTTTCGAGCCCATGCAGGCCGCCGCGCAGATCGAGGCCGCGGTCATGGCCGACGCCGCCCGGCACGTGACGATCGAGGACTGCGAGATCGGCCACGTCGGCACCTATGCCGTCTGGTTCCGGCACGGCTGCCGCGATTGTACGCTGCGGCATTGTTATATCCACGATTTCGGCGCCGGGGCCGTGCGGGTCGGCGAGGCGGGAATCGCCCACGACGAGGCCGAGCGGACCGGGCACATCAGATCGACAACAACATCATGCTGCACGGCGGCTGGATCTTTCCCTGCGCCGTGGGCGTGTGGATCGGGCAGAGCGGCGACAACCGCGTCACGCACAACGAAATCGCCGACCTCTTCTACACCGGCATCTCCGCCGGCTGGACGTGGGGCTACGGCGAGGGCCTGGCCAAACGGAACACGTTCGCCTTCAATCACGTCCATCACCTCGGCTGGGGCCTGCTGAGCGACATGGGCGGCATCTACACGCTCGGCCCCTCCGAAGGCACCGTCGTCCGCAACAACGTCTTCCACGACATCTATTCCTATTC
The DNA here is from genome assembly GCA_963779975.1 of uncultured Planctomycetia bacterium. Lineage (GTDB taxonomy): Bacteria > Planctomycetota > Planctomycetia > Pirellulales > Thermoguttaceae > JANXQG01. Next base: position 1,542 of record CAWAAL010000005.1, read on the forward strand.
CTACGGCGGCTGGGGAATGTATACCGACGAAGGCAGCACCGGCATTCTCTTCGAGAACAACCTCGTCTACCGCACCAAGACCGGCAGCTTCCACCAGCACTACGGCAAGGAGAACGTGCTGCGGAACAACATCCTGGCCGACAGCAAGGAACAGCAGATCCAGGCCACGCGGCTGGAAGATCATTTGTCGTTCACGCTGGAAAAGAACATCATTTATTGGGAAACGGGCATGCTGCTGGCCGGCCCGTGGGACAAGCTGCACTTTGCCTCGCCGCAACAACCTCTACTGGCAGGCCCGGCACGAGCCGATCACGTTCGCGGGGCAGTCGCTGGCGGCCTGGCAGGCGAAGGGCCACGAGGAAGGCTCGCAGATCGCCGATCCGCGCTTCGTCGATCCGGCCCACGACGATTACCGCCTGGCGGCCGATTCGCCGGCGTTGCGGCTGGGATTCCAGCCTTTCGATTCCACGCAGGCGGGCGTTTACGGCGACGAGGCGTGGATCGCGAAAGCCCGTGCGGTAAGCTATCCGCCGCTGGAAGTCCCGCCCGGCCCGCCGCCGACGGAGATCGACGACGATTTCGAGAATCAGCCGGTAGGCAGCCGGCCGAGCGGGGCCGTGTCGCACGTCGAGAATCGCGGCGATGCGATCGTGGTGACCGACGAGACCGCGGCCGGCGGCAAGCACAGCGTGAAGATCGTCGATGCCCCCGGCTTGCAAAACGTCTTCGATCCCCACCTGACCTACGAGAACCTGGGGCACGTGAGCGGTCGCATCCGCAACGCGTTCGATTTGCGGGTCGCCAAGGACACGCGGCTGAACTTCGAATGGCGCGACTACGGCCCGCCCGCCTACACCACCGGCCCGCAGTTCGGCGTGTACGATATGCGGCTGGTGTTCGGCAACGGACAAAACCTGGCAGTGCCGGCCGACACCTGGATGCATTTCGAGATCGTGGCCGGCCTTGGCGAGGCGGTCAAGGATGGCTGGACGCTGCGGGTGACGGTGCCCGGCCAGCCGTCCCGCGAGTTTCGCAATCTGGCCATGGCAAGTCCGCGGTTCAAGAAGCTCGATTGGATCGGCTTTTCCAGCAACGCCACGTACAAGACAACGTTCTACCTCGACAACCTCGTGCTGAAGAAATGAGCCAGCGCATGACAAGGGAAGGAATCACGAAACCTCGAAAGGACGAAATTCCGAGTACGAACTCACTGGAGTTCCCCCGCAACCGATTGCCACTCCCGCCAAAGAGCTCGTTTCCGGTCACTCCCCGCTGCTCCAAACTCCTCAAGGGCCTTCCGGACGATCTGCCGATCTTCCACTTCCTCCAGCCAGTCCACGAGGGCCTCCCAATCTTCGGCATCGATCACCGCAAGTCGCTTTTCCCTCACGGTCACGAACTGGACCGACTGCAATGCTTCAATCCCGGTCATCGCCTGGCCTCTAGGGTCCCGAAAACTCCCGCATTTTTCCCCATCAACTGAGAACACCCGTAAGCCTAACCAACCGGACCACGGCCGTCAAGCAGCGCGTCGCACGTGTCGCTTTGCCGCGTTGTTACACACAAGTCTACGCGCATCGAACACGCATTCCGACCCCGGAGGGGTCAAAGCCATTAGCCCCGGATCGCGCAGCGCATCCGGGGTACGCGCGTCGAACACGCATTCCGACCCCGGAGGGGTGCGTGAGCCGCAGTGGCTCGGGACTAAGTCCATTACAAGGAGAAAGGGTGAGGCAATGAAAGGAGGATAGAAACAAGCCAAAGCCTACCTGTGCGGGTCCGCGCCCGTACAGAACTCTCTGCTCGAACTCTGCACCCATCCGCAGAGGTACGCAGCCAGCTTAGCAACACCGGGAGGACCGGAGAAAGCGCTAGGACGAAGGGGCCAGGCAGGGAGACTTTGGGAGACGGCATTTCGGCCGGGATGGTACGCCAAACACCGCCCCTGGAGGAAGCGTTGACGGGGACCCGAATCCCCGCCTTGGGATCGAACGTGCGGAGTGTCGGTCTCGAACCATCACGGTGGTGCGTGTCGCCGCCTAGAGAAAATGGTCCTGAACCATGACCGGTGAAGCCCTACGCCGTCCGATGGTCGGTAAGTCCCGCCTATAAACCTCTGGCGAAAAGGCAAGGACGACGCGGCGGAGAGGAGAAGGCAGCCTTGGCAGCCTCCTCGTTGAGGGCAGCAGCAGACCCGGAGTAGCGCGTCAGATGCGCGTGAAAGGGGAAACCGACAGAAGAAGGAGAACGGCTCGCGAGTCCATGAGGAAAGTTAGCCTCCTCGATTGAAGCCCCAAATGGCCCGCCCGCGCTCTTGCCGGGAAACCCGAGGAACCCCGCCGAGGAGCGGGGACGCTAAGAAACGTCCCCCAAAGCCTGCAAGCCTGAACTCCCTGATTGCAAAGCATGAAAGGCTCACCATGAGCAAAATCAAGGTACACTCGCTCACCGGGAGAATTACTGCCCGACTGATGCGACAAGCCTTCCAAGCGGTCAAACGAAATCGCGGGGCCGCAGGTGTAGACCGGGTTAGCATCAAAATGTTCGCGGCGAACCTGGAGGACAACCTCACGGCGCTGATGCGGGAGATGAAGGACGGTAGTTTCCGGCCTTTGCCGCTGCGTCGCGTCTACATCGACAAAGGTCCCGGCACAACCAAGAAGCGACCGTTAGGGATTCCGGTGGTTCGTGATCGGGTAGCGCAAGAGGTGGTTCGAAGGCTTCTTGCTCCGATTTTCGAGCCTCGGTTTCACGAGCATTCCTATGGGTTTATTCCCGGACGCAATTGTCACCAAGCGGTGGAGAGGGTCTTGGAATGTCATCGCGAGGGGTACCGTGTGGTGCTCGACGCCGACATCCAAGGATTTTTCGATAACCTCCCGCAGTCGGTCATCATGGCAGCGGTGGCCGCGGAGGTGTCGGACGGGAAGATTCTCACCTTGCTGGAAAGATTTCTCACTGCGGGGGTCATGGAAGACGGGGTGTTCAAGCCCACCACGATCGGCACACCGCAAGGAGGCGTGGTTTCGCCGCTGTTGGCGAACATCGTGCTGAATCATTTGGACTGGCAACTGCACGCCGCCGGCTACCGCTTTGTGCGATACGCCGACGACTTTGTGGTGCTCTGCCAGACGGACTCGCAGGCGCAAGAGGCGTTGAGCCTGGTCCGGCATGTCCTGGAGGGGGAACTCGGGCTTCGCTTGAGTCCCGAGAAAACGAAGATTACGACCTATGGAAAGGGATATGACTTCCTGGGGTTTCGTCTCTCGGCTCTCTCCCGGCGCATGCGGGACAAATCCGTGCAGAAGTTCAAAAGCAAGATTCGAGAACTCACCCCACGGCATCACAACCTGGACGGAGCCGTGATCGTGAAGCTGAACCGAGTCATACGGGGCACCGCGAATTACTTCGCCACGGCCTTCTCGACCTGTCGTTGGGCCTTCCAGAAGCTCGACTCCTGGACCCGCATGCGGCTTCGTTGTATGAAGCGGAAGCGGAAGAACTACAACGACAACGGGAAGTTACGGGTGGGCTATTTTCGGCGCAAACTCGGCCTGTTAACCTTGGAGGAATTCTGTACCTACCGCGACACTCATGGCAAAGCATGCCGTGTGATTCCCCGTCACGGGGCAACTACTATTGGGGTCGCCCGGTGAGAGATCCTCACGCCGGTAAATATGGGGAATTGACCCCATTGCGACGATGGGGAGGGGGAGGCCAGCAACTCCTGGCCTCTCCCTTACCCGCTCGGAATACACGTCCGCTGTCGCAAACCGGTGGTGGCGTCGTCGAACATGCTGCGCACGGTGCCCGCTCCGCAACCACCGGCTAATTGCTGGCATCCCTCCGGGATGGGGGAGCCCACATCAACGTTTGTCTGATAATGACGGCGAAGCCCGGCGCATTTCTTGAATCGGAGGATCCTGAAATGAACGGGCGGTCCGTAACTCAGTCGTCCCTACGGGACTAGAAAGCTCCGTAGATTGCCCTTTACCCAGCAGTGAACTGCTGGGCTATTATCAATCGTCCCTACGGGACGGAAACACCTGCCGACTTGCGTGCAACAACGGGGTACCCCGGCTGGACGGGGTCGCACGTATTCCCGCGCGATCTTCCGCGCTGAGGTCGGCGGACACACGGACCGGCGCCTCTGGGATCTGAAAGCGGAAGTGCGGCCAGGGATTATGCGGCCCGAGCGGAGCCATGGGCAGCGTGCGGGAACCAATAATCACGCTCGTCTCCTCTGCGCAGAGGTTGCCGGCGTCCGTACCGAACACGAAGAGCACGGCGGGCAGCACGGCGAATTTCCGGAAGGTACGATGATTCATGACGGCATGCCTGTGCTAGCGGACACGGATGAGGATGGCGTCGTCGCCGGGGATAGTGACCTTGAGACCTGCGCCGATCAACTGTCGAATGTCCAGGCTTGACGCACCCGACTGGTCGCGATTCACGGACGGGGCGGCGGCGGCAGTCAGCCTGGCGGCGGAACTCGGATGGGCCAACGGATAAGGGAGCTTCTCCGGGTGCAGCACGCAGACGACCTCGCGGGAACCTTGGTCCAGGTTGGCCAGGAGCAAGTAGGACTCGCCGGGACGGCTGTAAACGGCCGCGGCACAGCGGTCATGCGACAAGGTCACCGCCTCGTTGCGCCAATCGGCGAACCGATACGAGCCGACGTCGCCGAGCGGTTTCAACAGGGGAAGCAACTCGAAGGTCTCCGCGCTGGCAGGCCAGGGGGCCACGCCGCCCAACAGGGCCTCGACGGCAAACAGTCGATGCAGCCGCCGCGGGGCCTTGCCGTCGAGGACGCCGTAGCTGATGACGCCGCGGGGACGGGCACCCGCCAGCGACCATTCCAGCGGCAAATCTTGCAGGTCCGGCGCCCGGTCGGTCCATTTCCGATAGCCCCATTCGGTAGCGACCACGAAGTCGGCGAAGTTCTCCGTGGCGAACATCGGGGTCGTCGTGTCGTGGATGATGATCAGGCCCTCCGGACCCACGCGCTGGCGGGTCCACTCCATCAGGTCCAGCAACTCGTCGATGTCCCAGTGGCCCTTGGCCCCTGCGACGCGGTCTCGGTTCGCCTCGTGCAAGGGATTGCAGCAGAGCAAGGCCACGTTCCAGTCATAGTAGACGCCGTCAAGCGGATGGTTCTTGAGTACCCGGTCGATGGAGAACTTCAAGAACTCGAGCCAACCGGAGCGGAGGCACATCTGGGCGCCATACTCGCGACCAGAACGGAAGAGGTTGTGTTGCAGGTCTCCTTTGTGGTTCTTGCGGCCCCACTCCTGGCCATGTTCCTGAAACTCCTTGGTGCTCGGGTGCAACTCCTTGTTGGAAAAGTAGGTTGCGGTCCGAATCCCAGCCCGGCGGCAATCTGCCAGGACCTTGTCGTAGCGATCCATGTCGGGGTAGGGGGGTAGGAGCCGTCGCGCCAGAAGAGGCCGTCGTCGTAGCAGTCGCCGTCGTTGTGGCAGTGGACCGTCTCGATGCCCTGCTCCGCCCAGCGGCGAATCTCTTCCGTCGACACCCACGCACCGCGGTTGCGGTTGAACGCCGTATGCAGCCAGGCCGGGTGTGCGTGGCCCTCGAGGAGCGGAAACGCCAGGTAGTAGTCGAATACGCAGGGCGTCGGCAAGGGCGTTGTCGTGTCGGCACTCCACAGCGGCGCGATCGCCAGCGCCAGGCCGGGCGGCGCCTGGCTTGGTTGCAGCCGGCATCGGCCTGCACCGCGGCGTCCCGTGAGTTGCAGGTCCCACTGCGACAGGTCGGATCCCACGAACCACTCCAGGCCCTCGACTCCGGCATCCGCAAAGATCATGGAACGCGGCACGTAGCGCGTCTCGAAGGCCCGGTCCGAGGAATGGCCCGGACGCAGTTTCCCCCAACGGTTGCTGCCGAACGAGAACGCCGGGGCCTTCTCTTCCTCCGTAATCCCTTCCCGATAACCGTAGTCGGAGAGACTGGGGGCCAGGATGGTCGACAACGGGCAAACCTCCCGCACGCCAGCGCCGGCCGGCCCAAAGAGCTCCTTGCGGATCTTGACGTATCCCCAACGATACTGAAGCGTGGACTTGACCCGTAGGCCCGAGGCCCGGCCATCTTGACTTCTCAACGCGCACTCGACGGTCACGATCTCGTTCAGGCCCTCGCGGCGGTGCGAGACGGTGGGGGCGGAATCGTTGAGGTCCGAGAGCACGGTTCCGTTCTGGTCGCAAACCCGCGTCTCGATGGGCTGCACGAGCAAGTTCGCCGCCTTCCCGTACGTGAGGGCGATCCGCGTGACGGCGCCGCCCTGCTTCAGACTCTGCTCGACGGCGTAGTAGGGAGTCCGGAGCGTCAGGACGCCCGCGGCGTCGTTCCGCTCGACCGAATAGGCCTGGGCCACGTGCTGCGCGGCTGCACCGGAGGTTGATCGGCACGTGCCCCGAACGTCGCGACGAGGATCACGACCAGGCCCAGGCCGACTGCTTGCACGACCTGACGGTTATTCCCGCAGTACGGGACAGAGACATAAGGTTGGGCTGAGTTGGCTGTAATCATGGTCGTCTGCTTCCACGGGACAGAAACTCGTTTCGATTCACGGGGTTCCTCACCCTGGTCGCGAGGACCGAGACCCACGACGATAGCCTGACGAAGCTAAGCGGCTATCCGGAAAGTTCTTGACCGCAAATCGACATTGAAGCCCGACGCGGGCACCATGTACTCATGGTCGGCGAGGAATGTGCCGTAAACAGCGAGGAAAGTCGATTCCTCGCTGGCGCGTCGGGCTTCAATACTGCAATTAACTGCGAGAACTTTCCGGATAGCCTCTAAGTTTCCTTGCCGCACGGGACGGTGTCAAGCGTCCTATTCGGAATTCAGTCCGTCTATTCCTGAAAGTACTCCTCCCTATTCTGTCAGTTCATTCCGCCCATAAGCAGTTCTCTCTTGTGAACTCTTGACATCTTCAAGTGGGGGAATTAGAGTATTCAGTTCTGGCGGTCGGCGAAAATGAATGCCCGGCCATAATTGAACCTTCAACCGAGGATCGAAACCGTGACACGGCTCGCCGTCAACGGAGCACTTCGTTTCGTTTGCGCGATCGCCGTGAGCGGCTTGGCCGTCGTGCTGTTGGAAAACTCGACCGCCGCCGCCACGTACACGTGGAGTCCCGCCAGCACGACCTGGGCCGCCTCGAACTGGGGCGGAACCGCGCCGGGAGTCGCCGACGTCGGCCTCTTCAATGCGAACGGGACGTACAGCTACCAGCCGAACCTCGCGCTTACGGCCTCCGCAGGCGCAATCTGGGACGCCGGCAACGGGGCCGTTACCATCAGCGGCAGTACCCTCGCGCTCTACGGGACCACGATCAACGGCAATAGCGGCATGGGCATCGAGATCGACGCGGGGGCCGGCGCCCTGACGATCAGTGCTCCCTTGGTTCTGGGGGGTGCGCAAAGCTGGCTCAACAATTCCGGCAACCTGGCGACGGTGAGCGGGAACGTCGCCGACGGCGGATATCTGCTGACCGTCGCCGGTAGTGGCGGCACGGTGCTCGCGGGCGTTCTCAGCGGCAGCGGCGGCCTGACGAAACAGGGCGCCGGCACACTGACTTTGACAGGCAGCAACACCTACTCCGGCGCGACGACGCTCAGCGCCGGCACCGTGCAGTTGGGCGTCAACGGCGCGCTGCCCGCGAAGACCACGCTGACGGTCAACGGCACGCTGGACATGCATGGCTGCAGCAATACGATCGGAACCCTTTCCGGAAACGGCGCGGTCGTCAATTTGCCAGCCGGCGGCGGTCTCACGCTCGACAACCTGGGCGTATGGGGCAACTACAGCGGTACGATCAGTGGCAGCGGCGGCCTGACCATCTACGGCAATGGGGCGTATGAGTCGCTTTTGGGCATCAGCAACAGCTATTCCGGCGGCACCTACCTGAACGGTGACCTCCTGTCGATCGCCGGCGATGGAAGCCTAGGCGCCGTGCCGGCCACGCCGACCACCAACATCACCTTCAATGGCGGTGGACTGACCTGCTCGACGTCGCTGGCGGCCAACCGCAACATTTGGCTGGGCGCAAGCGGCGGATATTTTCTGACCTACATGGGCGGCACCACGACCGTGAACGGCCAGATCAGTGGTCCCGGCGGTCTGGGCGTGGCCTGGACGAGCGGCGTTCTGGTCCTGAATGGTTCCGACAGTTATACGGGCACGACTACCATCGGCTGGGGAAGGGGAGGGACGTGGTGGTACATGGATTCTAGCGCCAATCCCACCCTGCGACTCGGCAACGCCAACGCCCTGCCGGGCGGCAACCTGGTCTTCGGCGCCTACGACCTCAACACGGCGACCCTGGACATGCACGGCTATAACGCGACGGTCGGCGCGCTCAGCGGCGGCACGAATGCCATTGTGAACATCATGTCGGGCGGCGCGAGCACCCTGACCGTCGGCAACAACAACGCCACAAGCACCTTCGCCGGCGTGATCCGGAACAAAAGCGGCACGATTGCGCTGACCAAGATCGGCAGCGGCACGTTAACGTTGACCGGCACGAATACCTATGCCGGCGCCACGACGCTCAGTGGCGGTACCGTGAACCTGGGCGCGGCCGAAACGCCCGGCACGTGCGGGCCGCTGGGCAACTCGCCGGCCGCCAATCCGGGCTCGATCATCCTCAACGGCGGTTACCTGCAATACTCGACGGTCAACCAGAACGATTATTCCGGCCGCTTCAGCACGGCGAACAATCAGGCCTACAACGTCGATACGAACGGTCAAAACGTGACCTGGGCCACGGCCCTGACCAGCAGCGGCGGCAGCCTGAACATGGTCGGCAGCGGCACGTTGACGTTGACCGGCGCGAATACCTATTCCGGCGTCACGACGATCAGCGGCGGCAGCCTGCAGATCGCCGGCGCCGGTCTGCTGGGCGGCGGCAATTACAACGCGGCGATCGTTGACAATGGCGCCCTGGTCGTCAATACCCTCGGCAACCAGACCTTCGGCGGCGCGATCTCCGGCAGCGGCAGCCTGACGCAGGGCGGCCCCGGCATCCTGGCCTTGTTCGCCAGTAGCACCTACAGCGGTTCCACGACCGTCAGCGGCGGCACCTTGCAGTTGGGCGTCAACGGCGCACTGCCCGCGAGTACCACGCTGACGCTCAACGGCACGCTGGACATGAATGGCTGCAGCACTACGATCTCAACGCTTTCCGGAAGCGGCGCGGTCGTCAATTTGCCTGCCGGCGGCGGTCTTACGCTCTACAACTTGGGCATATTTGGCATCTACAGCGGTACGATCGGTGGCAGCGGCGGCCTGACGATGAACGGCGATGGGTCGAGCTATCAGTGGCTTACAGGCACCAGCAACAGCTATTCGGGTGGCACCTACCTGGACGGTACCATGCTGCAGATCGCCAGCGATGGAAGCCTCGGCGCCGTGCCGTCCACGCCGACCACCAGCATCACGTTCAATGGCGGCGGACTGTTCTGTTCAACGTCGCTGGCAGCCAACCGGAACATCTGGCTGGGCACAAGCGGCGGATATTTTCTGACGTACTGGGGCGGCTCCGTGACCGTGAACGGCCAGATCAGCGGTCCCGGCGGCTTGGGTTTGGCTTGGACGGATGGCACGGTGGTTCTGAATGGTTCCAACAGTTACACGGGGGCGACGACCATTGGCAGCGGAGGTTGGGGCTTCGGGTACACGACTTGCGCCACCACTCTGCAACTCGGCAATAACAACGCCCTTCCGGGGAGCGACATCATCTTTGGCAGCGACGGCCTGAGTACCACGACCCTGGACATGCACGGTTATAACGCCACGGTCGGCGCGCTCAGCGGCGGCACGAATGCCATCGTGGACATCGTGTCGGGCGGCGGCACGAGTATCCTGACCGTCGGCAACAACAACGCCACGAGCACTTTCGCGGGCGTGCTCCAGAACAGCAGCGGCACGCTCGCGCTGACCAAGATCGGCAGCGGCACGTTGACGCTGACGGGCACGAATACATACGGCGGCGCCACGACCATCAGCGGCGGCGTCCTGCAGATCGCCACCGCCGGTCTGCTGGGCGGCGGAAATTATAACGCGGCGATCGCCAACAACGGCGCCCTCGTCGTCAATACCCTCGGCAACCAGACCTTCGGCGGGACAATCTCCGGCAGCGGCAGCCTGACGCAGGCCGGCCCGAGTACGCTGACTCTGAGCAACTCGGCCAATAGTTACAGCGGCGGCACGAATGTTCTGGGCGGCACACTCTACGTTTCCGGCGCGTCGCTGCCCAGCGGCGGCACGCTAAGCGTCACCGGCGGCGCTACCTTGAACATGGCCGACGGCACGGCCCGTACCACGACGGTCGCGGGGCTGAACCTCAACGGCGGCGTACAACTCGTCATGGATTGGGGTGACAAGCTTTTCGCAACCGGACCCGCCGCGACCAGCGGTTCCATCGTCCTGATTCCCAACGGCAGCTTCTCCTCGGGCACTGCGTACACGATTCTCCAGGCGAGCGGCGGACTGGCCGGCGCAAACTATCTCCTTCTGGGCAACACCAATTACACGGCCACGCTGAGCGTCTCGTCAAGCAGCGTGACCGTCACGCCCGTTACGACCACGCCCCTGGGCACGGCCTATTGGTACGGCGGGCAGGTCACCGGCGCCTTGGCGGTCATGGACTTGTCCAGCGGCACGTTAAGTAATTGGTCGACGGGCCAAACCTACACCGCCACGGGCCTGGTCCCCGGCCCGACCGCCAACGTGATTTTCTCCACCACGGCCGGCGCCACGCAGCAAAGCAACGTCGTCCTGGGCGCGAATATGACCTTCAACAGCCTGACCTTCAACGATGTCAGTCCGGTCACGATCGGCAACGACGGCAATACGCTCACGCTTCTGGGCACCGGGTCGGGCGCGTCCAGCGCCGTCAGCGTCAACCAGAACGCCACGATCAATGCCAACCTGGTCCTGGGCGCGCCCAGACCTGGACCGTCGCCGGCGGCAAGACGCTGACCGTCGCTGGCCCGGTGAGCGGCGGCTTCGGCCTGACCGCCGCCGGTTCGGGAACGGTCGTGCTTGCGGGCAACAACACCTATACCGGCGGCACGACGATCTCGGCCGGCGCGATCTCGTTGAACAACGCCAACGCCGTAGCCAACAGCACCGTGACCGTCAACACGAACAACGGCTTGCTCTTCAACTCCAACAGCGGCGCGATCGCGACGTTCAACGTGGGCGGGCTGGCCGGCAGCGGCAACATCAGCCTGGCCGACGGCGGTTATCCGGTCACCCTCAGCACGGGCGGCAATGGGACGGGCACGACGTACCGCGGCGCGCTCAGCGGCTCGGGTGGCCTGGCCCAGGCCGGCAGCGGAATCCTGGTCCTGGCCGGCAGCAACAGCTACAGCGGCGTCACTACGATCAGCGCCGGCACGCTGGCCTATAGCGGCAGCGGAAATAAGCTGGCTGGTGCGGTAAACGTGGGCACTTCGCCAGGAAGTTCCGGCACGTTGTTGTTTCAAGGACCGTCCGTGGTGAGCTTTACGGCCACCGGGGACGGAAACTTCAATGTTGCCTACGGCTCGACGGTCGCCATTCAGCCCGGCGCCTCGGTCACGTTGGCGGGCAACTTGAAACTGGGGGCCCAGGACAGCGGATCGTCCGGTAACCTGGTGCAATCCGGCGGTACCCTGATCATCAGCGACAGTACCGGACGCCCGCTGACGATCGGCGAGTGGCCCGGTGAAACCAGCACCTATACGCTTTCCGCCGGCCTGCTGAGCGTTCCCAACAGTCTGACCTACGTTCCCTGGGACGGCGCCGCGGTACTGAATATTTCCGGCGGCACGGCCAATCTCAAGCAGATCGAGATCGGCTCCGGCGACGGGGCAGCCAGCGGGGGCACCATTGCCTTGTCCGGCAGCGGCGCTCTCTATCTCGGGTCGGGAGGCATCGCCGACGGCTATGGGCCCGCTGCGATCAATCTCACGGGAGGCACGCTCGGGGCCTCCGCCGCATGGTCGTCCTCCGTGCCGATGAGCCTCGCCAATACGCCAACTATCAACACCAACGGGGGTGAGATTACGCTTTCCGGCCTATTGTCCGGCACGGGCGGGCTGAGCAAGATCGGCGCCAGCCATACGTTGCTCTTGACCGCTTCGAACACCTACACCGGCGTTACCACGATCAGCGCCGGCACGTTGCAACTGGGTAATGGCAGCAGCGGCAATGACGGCGCCGTGACCGGCAACATTGCCAACAGCGCCGTCTTGTACTATGACCTGTACGGCGCCCAGACCTATTCCGGAAGCATCAGCGGGAACGGCAGTTTGAGCAAGAACGGCAACGGCGCCCTTTATCTGACGGGCAGCAACTCGTTCACCGGGGCCGTCACCGTCAACCAGGGCTGGGTGACGATCACCAACAGCCTCGCCTTGGGCAGCGGAACGAAAACGATTACCATAACGAACGGGGCGTCCGGGAATGATCAACTTCACCTCAATGCGGGCGGCGGACCGGCGATCGTTCTGCCGGCGACGATCGGCTTCACCCTGAGCAACGCCAGTAGCGGCGCGATGACCGACCCGACGCAGGGAACGATCGTCAACGACGGAGGTAACAACGTGATTGCCGGCAATATCACCAACACTACCGGCGGTGGAGGTGTGATCCTCGCCTCGAATTCCGGCAGCATCACCTTCTCCGGAAATTACACGCCCACGACGACAGGCCGCTCCTTGGTGATGCGCGGCAACGCCGCCGGAACTTTCTCCGGAATCATTGCCAATGGCAGCACCGTGAATCTGCCCGTCTTCAAAGACAGCGGCAGCGGCGACTGGACTCTTTCGGGTCTGAACACCTACGGCGGGACCACGACCATCCAGGCCGGCACGCTGAGCGTCGGCCTGCTGGCCAACGGCGGCGTGCTGAGCAACATCGGCACGTCTGCCAATTCGGCCGCGAACCTGGTTCTGGGCGGCGGCGGCTTGCAGTATACCGGCAGCGGCGCCAGCACCAATCGCCTCTTCACGATCACCCCTGCCGGCGGCACGCTCGACGCCTCCGGCGCCGGCAACGCAGCCCTGCTCTTCACCAACACCGGCACGATCGTCAGCAGCGATGCGACGGCCCAAACGGTCACGGAGTTTGCCGGAACGAATCCGACGTTCGTCCAACTTAGCGGCGCCGAGGGTGTCAGCAGCGACCTGGCGGCCGGCATGAGCGTCAGCGGCAGCGGCATCCCGGCCAACACGGTCATCACCGCCGTGGGGCCCAACAGCATCACCCTCAACAACGCCGCCACAAGCAGCGGCACGGCCACCTTGACCTTCGGCGCGACCAACCGCACGCTGACCCTCACGGGCAGCAGCGCGGGCGCCAACCAGCTTGCCGGCGCGCTGACCGACTCGCCCGGCGGCGGGCAACTGGCCGTGGTCAAAACCGGTCCCGGTTTCTGGAGCCTTTCCGGGTCGAACACCTACAGCGGTCCCACGACCGTCAGTGCCGGCACGTTGCAACTCGGGTCCTCCGCCGCGCTGCCCGGCGGCACGGCCGCCACGGTCAACGGCACGCTGGACCTCGGCACCTATGGCGCGGTGGTTAGCGCGCTGACCGGCACGGGGACCGTGAACCATAGTGAAACGGGCAGCAACACGCTGACCGTCGGCAGCGACAACGCCAGCGGCAGTTTCGCGGGCACGATCGAGAACAGCGGCGGCACGCTCGCGCTGCTCAAGATCGGCAGCGGGCAGTTGATCCTCAGCGGCAGCGACAGCTATAGCGGCGGCACGGTGGTTGCTGACGGGCGCTGTACGTGGCGGACGCCGGCGCCATGGCCGACGGGACGAGTTTGACTGTCGGCGCCGACGGAACATTCGTCTTCGATCCCTCCATGGCTGGCGCGCCCGTGGCCTGCGCGCGGCGGCGGCGTCAACCATTTCGCCCGTTCCCGAGCCGGGAACGCTTGTACTGCTCCGCGGCGGTGTTATCGGCCTGCTGGCCTACGCATGGCGCAGGCGGCGGGCGTCAAGAAAAGAGTGCTGACAACAAGGAGAAGACCCATGCGCGCTCGATCGTCTCTGTTCTGTTCTGCGATTACGTTGTGTTTCGCGTCCTGGATCGGCTTTCCGTCCTTGGCCGCCGAGCCCGAAAATGGCGCCGGCGGCATGCACCACGCATCTTCGCCTTCGGGTGGACAAACTCCGAATGGCATCGCTCCCGGCGCCGCGTCGACCATCGACGTGGTACGTGGTCTTCGGCTGGTGGAGGGGCGACCGAATAGCGTTTTCGTGCCGGAAGAGGCGCGGACGTCGCTGGGTATGCGCAAAGGCGACGCCGATCAGATCGCGGTTGCCGAGCAGCCCACGCACAAGCGGCGATTGACGCTTCGCGGCCAGACGGCCCTCGACCCCGCCCGATTGTTCCGCATCCGCGCCCGCTTCGCGCCGGCCGAAGTCATGGAGATCGGCAAGATCGACGATTCCCACGCTTCACCCGGGAGTGTTCCGCCCGTGCGCCGCGACTTGCAGGCCGGCGACCGGGTGCGGAGGGGAGACCTGCTGGCGGTACTTTTGAGCGTTGAGTTGGGCAAAAAGAAAAGCGATCTTTTCGATGCCCTCTCCTTGTTGCGGTTCGACGAAGACGTGCTCAGGCAGGCCGAGGCCCGTCCGGCCGCCGCGCCGGAATTCTTCCTGTTCACTGCCAAGCGCAACGTACTCATTGACCTCAACGCCGTCAGCCGGGCCGAGAACGCGCTCAAGACCTGGGGCATTCCGGAGCAGGAAATTCAGGCTATCCGCGACGAGGCGAAGGACCTTGGCGGCGGGCGAGACCGCCGCGCCAGGGACAAGGAGCGGCTGAGAGAGTGGACCCGCATGGAATTGAGGGCCCCGGCAGACGGCTTCCTCATCGAGCAGAACCTGGCATTGCGCGACACCGTCGTTGACAATGCGACCAACCTGATGCAGATCGCCAACGTCGATTCGCTGCTCGTGCTGGTCGCGCTGCCCGAGACCGACTTGCCGGCCCTTCAGGACTTGTGCAACCTGACGCAGAATCGTATCGGCTGGACGGTAAAGATGATCGGAACCGGACCCATGGTCGGTTTGGTCGATAGTATCGGCTATCGGATCGACGCCAAGCAGCATACAGCCGTCGTGCGTGGTCACATTCCCAATCCCAGCGGGATGCTGCGGGCAGGGCAGTCCGTGGCTGCCACCATAGAACTGTTGCCTGCCAGGAATGTCGTGGAAGTGCCGATCGGCGCCCTGGTGGAAGACGGCCAAGAGTCGATCGTGTTCGTGCAGACCGACCCGCAGGAACCCATTTACACGATGCGCCGCGTGGTAGTGACCGACCGCTTCGACGGATTGGCCTGCGTCCGTAGCGTAAGCGAGAAGGACGACGAGCGGGCCGCGGGAGAGGAGGGGCAACGATTGCAGCCGCCGGAGCCGCTCCGCGCAGGGGAACGAGTGCTCGCAAGCGGCGTGCGGGAACTCAAGACCGCGCTGCGGAAAGCGACGAAGGAATAGGCAGCGCATGGCAGCCCTCCGCCGCTCCATCGGCCCCGTGCCGGTGGTCGGGACGTTTGGCCACTACGGCAGGATAAGGCAGCCCTCCGCCGCTCCGCCGGCCCTGCCCAGCGGGGGCGTTTTCAGTTTGAGTTATACGGAACGCCGGGCGCTTGACTTTCGCCGCACGGCGTTTTAGAACCTAATCTCAACGATCACACCTGGGCAGGAGATAGAACCATGAAACGGGTAACGCGACGCGATTTCGTGAAGACTTCCATGGCCGCCGGACTGGCGTTCGGCGCGCCGCGTCTCGGCCGGGCCGCCACGGCTGGGACCGAGAACGCTGGCCCCAACGGCGAACTTCGCTTGGCCGTCATCGGCATGGGCAGTTTCGAGACGCCGGGCAACGTGGGCGGCCGCGGCCATCAACTCATCGGCTTCCTCCGCGAGACGCCGGGCGTCAAGGTCGTGACCCTCTGCGATGTCGATACGGCGCTGCTCCAGCGCGAGGCCGCCGATATGAGCAAGCGCGGCGAGAAGGTTGCAACGTGCCGCGACCTCCGCCAGATGCTCGACGACAAGTCGATCGACGCGGTGGTCATCGCCACGCCCGACCATTGGCACAGCCTGGCCGCGGTTTGGGCCTGCCAGGCCGGCAAGGACGTGTACGTCGAGAAGCCGATGTCGCACAACCTCTTCGAAGGCCGGCAGCTCGTGGCCGCGGCCAAGAAGTACGGCCGCATCGTGCAAACGGGCATGGAAGGCCGCGCCAGCGACGGTTTGCGGCAGGCCTTCGAATTCCTGCACGGTGGGGAAATCGGCCCGGTCCGCTATGCGCACGTCGTGCTCTATCGCGATCGCAAGAGCATCGGCAAGACCAGCGGCACGACGCCCATCCCGACCACGGTCGACTATGACCTGTGGTGCGGGCCGTCGCCGCGGAAACCGCTGGCACGCAAGTACCTGCATTACGATTGGCACTGGGTGTGGGACCAGGGCGCGGGCGAGATGGGCAACAACGGCGTGCATTACCTCGATCTGTGCCGCTGGGGACTGAATCTGGACAGGCTGCCGCGCCGGGCGATGAGCCTGGGCGGGCGGTTCGCCTTCCACGACGACGGCGAGACTCCCAACACGCAGCTTGCCTTGTTCGATTTCGATTCGTTGCCCGTGACCTGCGAGATCCACGGCCTGCCCGAGCGGCACAAAGGCGGATACCGCACGCAGGAGAAGGGCATCATCATCCAGTGCGAGGGCGGGTACTTTGCCGGCAGTTTCGAGGGCGGCACGTTCTACGACAAGCAAGACAAGAAGATCAAGACCTTCCGAGGCGCCAACTTCCAGAAGATCCAGGGCCGGATGGTGGCGAATTTCGCCGCTGCCGTGCGCAGCCGCAAACCGGGCGATCTGCATGCCGACGCCTCGCAGGGGCACTTCTCGGCCGGTTGCTGCCACATGGCCAATATCTCCTATCGCCTGGGCAAAGAGGCGGCTCCCGGCTCGATCGCCGCGGCGACGCGCGGGAACCACGAATTGAACGAGGCCTTCGAACGCTGCCGCGAGCATCTGGCGGGCAACCGCGTCGATCTGGACAGCACGCAAGGCGTGCTCGGGCCGTGGGTCACGCTCGACGGGAAAACGGAACGTTTCGTCGGTGAATTTTCCGATCAGGCCAACGCCTTCGTGTCGCGGGCCTATCGCCAGCCGTTCGTCGTACCGACGATCGCGTAGGCTTGCGGCCGATCCTCATAGGCGGATCTCCCCGCTGCGGCGGTGCGTTTCGAACCACTGCACCGTGCGCAGCAGCCCCGCGCCAGCGGCGTGGGGCAACGTAGTCCCAGGCCGTGCAGACGGGCCGCGTCGTAGATCTTGACCATTTGCCCGTCGGGGTGCGCCGCGTCCCAGCGAATCGCGCCGCGGTAGCCGGTGAGTTCCCGGAGGAGTTCGGCGAGTTCCCGGACCGAGGTTCCCGTCTGGGTCGAGATATTGACCGGATCGCTGGAACCGTAGTCGGTAATGAAATACGGGACCAGAGCGGCGACATCGCCGGCGTAGACGAAATCGCGGATGGGACGTCCGCTGCCGAAGAAACTCACGCTGGGCTGGTCGGCATCGCGGGCCTCGATGAACTTGCGGAGCATGGCAGGGATCGCGTGGGCGGCTTCGAGATTGAAATTGTCGTGTTCGCCGTAAAGATTGCCGGGCACCAGTATGACGGAGTCGAACCCGTGCTGCTGTCGGTAGGAGCTGGAAAGGAGCAGCAACATCAGCTTGGCCGCCGAATAGGGAGCGTTTTCCGGCTGGGGATAACCTTGCCAGAACTGGTCTTCGCCGATGGGCGAGCGGGCCGCGGCCGGGTAGCTGCACCCACCCATGAAACCGATGAACTTGCGGACTGCGGCGCGGCGGGCATGTTCGAAGACCAGCACCGTGCTGACGAGGTTCTCGTAGCAAAAATCGGCCGGGTACGTGCGGTTGTTCAGGATGCCGCCGACCTTGGCGGCGAGATGGACGAGGATGGTGGGCCGCTGCTCGCGGAACATCCGCTCGACCTCGGTTTCGTGCAACAGGTCATAGTCCTTGCGGCGGACCGTCAGCAAGGCGGCCTGGGAAAACGCGCCGCGCAGGGCCGGCACGACGTGCGAGCCGAGAAAGCCGCTGGCCCCCGTAACGAGAATCCGGTCGTCTTTGCTGATGGTGATTGCCATGAGAGCGCCAACTGGGGGTTGTGGCCCGGTTCATTTCTCCGGGGAAATCTCGCGGACCTCGCCGTTGACGCGGACCTTGACTTTTGCGCTCTTGTCTGCCGCCTTGTCGGCGACAACGTGGAAGGCGGTCACTTTGCCATCCCTCCAAGTGCAATCCACTCGATAGCCGCCCCGCGCGCGCAGGCCGGTGAAAAAGCCCTGCTTGGCCCACGCCTGCGGGCAGGCCGGCAGCAGCGCAATCTCGCCGGCGTGGCTCTGCAGCAGCATCTCGGGAATAGCGCCGGAAATGCCGAAGTTGCCGTCCATCTGGAAGGGCGGATGGTTACAGAAAAGGTTTGGCAAAGTGTTGTAGGTGAGCAGTCCGCGGACCATGATCCCCGCCCGCTCCGCCTCGCCCAAGCGGGCCCAGATGCCGCAACGCCAAGGCCAGGTCCACGAGCGGCGACTATCGCCGATCGTCGTATCCACGGCGAACGGCTTGCCTGTCGTCTCCTCGTGATCGTTGCTGCGGGCCTTGAGACTCTTGACGGCAGCCTTGGCAAGTTCCGGCGTGCGGGTCGGGCTGATTTGCCGCCCGGGGTACACTGCGAAGAGGTGCGACGTGTGGCGGTGGGTATCGTTCGGTTCGTCGCGGTCCGCCTGCCACTCTTGAAGTTGGCCCCAGCGGCCGACTTTGTTCGGCGCCAGGTGGGCCTGCATGTCGGCCACTTTCGCCTGGTAATCCACATCCACTCCCAGCGCCCGAGCCATCTCCCCGTAGTTCTGGAAGAGGTCCCAGATGATCTGCTGGTCGTGCATTACGCCGTCCTCGCGCGGGCCATGTTCGGGCGACCAGCCACTCGGCGCGACGAGCGTGCCGTCCGGAAGCTTCTTCAAGTGGTCCTCCCAGTACTGGCAGATTTCCTTGACCATCGGATAGCCCTGATCGAGCAAGAACTTCTTGTCCTGCGTGAAGGCGTAATGGTCGGCCACGTGCTGGGCGCACCAGGCGCTGGCGGGAATGTTCCATTGCCAGCCGTTGCCGCCGAAAATGTTCTGGCTGGTACGGGCTGTCCAACCCCGCGTCCGCTCGCCAAAGGCTTTGCGCGTGGCAATGCGGCACGGCTCGGCGCAAGCCGTGATGAAATCCAGCAACGGCTCGGCGCACTCGGGCAGGGCGGTCGATTCCGCGCCCCAGTAGTTCATCTGGAGATTGATGTTGTTGTGATAGTCGCTGGCCCAGGCGGGGTGATTACTGTCGTTCCACAGCCCCTGCAAATTGGCGGGCAGACCGCCCGGTCGCGAGCAACTGGCCAGGAGATAGCGGCCGTATTGGAACATCGTTTCTTCCAGGTCAGGATCCAGGGCGCCTTGGCGATAGGCGGCCAATCGCGCGTCGGTCGGCATCGCCCCCGTGGCGGCGTCGGATCGCCCCCAATCGACGCGCACGCGAGCCAGCAAGGGGGCCAGGTCGTCAACGTGCGCCTGGCGCAAGGCCTCGAAGGACTTGGTTTCGGCGGCGGCAAGTTCTGCGGCAATCACCGGCCCCGGCGCTTTGCCGCGCCAGTTGGCCTTGTACGACGGGGCGTAATCCGTCCGCGCGTCGACTAGCAGCGTCAGGCTGTCGCACCCGGAAAAAACGATCTCATCACCCTTCCCCTGCACGCTGCCGCCCGTGTGAAGAACTCGCACCCCGCAGGCATGCTTGAGCTGGTTGGGCATCACGGCGTCCCACGACAGTCCCTTGGCGTCGGCGACGGTCTTGGCGCCAGGCTGGCCGGGAGTGAGACGCAGCCGGCCGGAGAGCGAGCCCGAGTTGCCGCCGTTCTTTGTCGCACGGTAATGGAAAACCAGGACCTGGTCCGGCCGGCTGGCAAAGGCCTCGCGGGTGAAGGCCACGCCGTTCCGAGAGAATGTCGTGGTGTGGATCCCGGTCGAGATGTCCAGCTTGCGGCGGTAGTCGGCGGGCACGTCCGATGCGCCGCCGAATTCCACGTACAGATCGCCGAAGTTCCGATAGCAGCCGAAGCCATGGTCGCCGCAGTCATAGGCGCCATCCCAGTTGTTGTCGCCGGACCAGAGGGAATTCTCGTTGAACTGGATGTGCTCAAGATTTACGCCGCCGAAGAGCATCGCGCCCGTGCGGCCGTTGCCAATCGGCAGGGCCTCGCTCGACCAACCCTGCGCGGGCTTGGTGTACCACAACGTGCGGTGGTCGTATTGCGGCGTGTTCGCGGCCGATCGCGCAGTCGGCTGCCCACTCACCGCCTCGGTCGCCACGCCGGCGAAAAACGTCATCGCCAGAATCCCGACGACGGCACGTAGACAAGGTGTTGCATTCATGGTTTGCCTTTCCTTTCTGCAATAATCCTCCCATATTAACAAGTGGGCACGTCACTTTCCAGCAGGCGCGCTGGTTTCCCCACTAAACACATGGCAATGCGTCGACCTCTTCCGTCTCGCCCCATCGACAAGATGGCCGCGCCGTGCTACAACAACTTTCGGTCGGGAAGTGCAGGACTCAGCCGGTCCTGATGGCATTCGTGCCTAACTTCCCGGCCACTTTCATCTTGGGCGGCGGCAACCGCGTTCTGTTTACGGAATCGGCTGGTAAAGACACGCCGCGTCGCAAGCGGAGGAGTGGGCATCGTGAGCACGCAGATCGAACGCTGTAAGACCTGCCGGTTCTGGCAAGTGTTGGAAGGCGAACGCGGCATTTGTCGCCGGAACTCGCCTGTGCCCCGAGAGCTGGACCAGGGCAAAGACGGTCGTTCCATCGTCTATCGCGTATCGTGGCCGGAGACCCACGAGACGGATTGGTGCGGCGAGTTCCAGCCCATCGATGACCCCGCCTAGCCCAACCCCGCGCCGTGCAATGCGTTGATGTAGAACATTGCCAGGCGGAAGATCAGGCAGATGATGATCGCCGCGACCACGACCCAGACGGCAAACCCGCCTACGGTGGCCAGGACGTTCAACGCCGCACGGGCCCGCTCCTGGTAGAGTTTCGACACCTGGGCCATCGACTCCACGAGGTTGCCGCTCTGCTCGCCGACGTGTACCGCTTCGAGGAAGTCGGCCGGAAAGCCGCCCGCCTCGCGGAAGGCCTCGTGGATCGAATTGCCGGCGGCGATCTGGGCATCGATCCGCTCGATGCGATCGATGTAGCGTGCGTTGCGCGTGCTCTGCAGGCTCAGCTTCAGCGCGTGCCGCAATTCCATGCTCGTATTCATCGTCTGCGACATCACCCAGGCCAGGCGGGCGAGGGCGACCGTCTGCAAGGCCGGTCCGATCTTGGGAATCCGCAGCATGAATCGCTGCAACGGACGCGTCCATAGCACGCCGCGCGTCACTGCCCGGATCAAGAACGCCAGCGCCACGCCGACGACAGCGACGAACGCCACGTACTTGGCCAGTCCGTCGTTGCCGACCAGCCCCAATCCCAGCGGATCGAGATGCGAATTGTTCATGTCGTTGATGAATCCCATGATCCAGATCAGGAAGCCGATGATCGCAACGGCCAGGAACAATTCGATAACCGGCCAGGTGATGGACGCCAGGAAGTTCCGCCGCAGCGTGATCTGGTTCTGGTAGTGATCGGCCAGTTGTTTGAGAACGTCGCCGAGGTGGCCCGACCGTTCGCCCACATGCACCATTTCGCGGAACAAGGGCGGAAAGTAGTCGCCCGCGGCCGCCAGACCCTCGCTGAGGGTCCCGCCCTGATTGACCGTTTGGCTGACGGTCGCCAGGTGCCGGCGGGCCGCGCCGCCACGGACGCTAGTCACCTCGCGCGCCAGATCGTCCGTTCATCGATGCCGGCCAACAGGCATATCGACGCCCGTTGGCTGAAAGCGGCAAGTTGCTTGAGCGACATTCGCTGGCTGAAGAGCATGATGGGCTTCCACCGTGGGTTAGGACCGGCGAAGAATAACTTCCCGATTTGGGTGGCATGCCCTCACGCCGGGCACCATGTACTCATGGTCGTGGTCGGCGGGTAGGCATGTTCCTCGCCTGACAGGACATGCCTACCCGCCGACCATGAGTACATGGTGCCCGGCGTGAAGGCATGCCACCGTATGTTCATTGCCCTCACTGCATTGTACCACTATGGAAGCCGGCATGGGAGAACGCGACGGGCCGCGTCATCCGCCGGCGCCGTTCCCGCCTTGCGGGGAGATTCTCTTCCAGCAGGTGCCCGTTGGGGTGTCTGTCAGGCCGACGCCCAGCGCCAGAAGCTCGTCGCGCAGGGCGTCGGCCTTGCAAAAATCCTTGGCCTGGCGGGCGCGGGTCCGCTCGGCGATCAGTTTGGCCACCCGTTCGTCGGCCTCTTGTCGATCGAAGTCGATCACGGCCAGCACGGCATCCACCTGACGCATGAAGTCGAGCACCTGCTGCGCCTGGTCGCCGTCCATCTCGCCGGTATTCAGCAGCCGGTTGACTTGGCGGACTGAAAACGAAGAGCCGGCCCAGGGCCTTGGGCATATTGAGATCGTTGTCCAGGGCTTCCTGCCAGCCGGCACGGGCCTGATGGAGGATCTGCGTCGATGTCGGGGTTCCGCCGGCCCGGCGGGAAATGCTCCAGCCGCGCGACGAACTCGTTGAGCCGCGCCACGGACTGGACCGCCCGCCGGAGTTCCGCGGGCGAGTAGTGCAGCACCGTGCGATAGTGGGTGGCCAGCAGCCAGTAGCGGACCGCCGCACCGTC
The DNA here is from genome assembly GCA_963779975.1 of uncultured Planctomycetia bacterium. Classification (GTDB taxonomy): domain Bacteria; phylum Planctomycetota; class Planctomycetia; order Pirellulales; family Thermoguttaceae; genus JANXQG01. The sequence continues at coordinate 24,437 of CAWAAL010000005.1, forward strand.
GAAGCCCTGTTCCAACAAGCTGCTCGAGGGTGAGGTCGTTGCCGGCTGCGCGGCTCACTTTCTTGCCGTCGGCCATGACCACTTCGGAGTGCAGCCAGAGGCGGGCCAACGGCTTGTCCTTCAGCCCGCAGGCGATGGCGATCTCGTTGTCGCCGTGGGGAAAGGTCAGGTCGGTGCTGGCGGTGTGGATGTCGATCGGCTGGCCCAGGCACCGCACGGCCATGCAGGCGCACTCGACGTGCCAGCCGGGCCTGGCGTTGCCCCAGGGAGTCGGCCAGAAGATGCCCGCCTTCAACTCCGCCAGCGTGGGCCGCTTGAAGAGGGCGAAGTCGCCGGGGTGGTCCTTCTCGTAGTAATCGTAGGTCGTCGACGCCTCGCTCCGCATCTGCTGCGGCTCGATTCCCGACAGCTTGCCGTAGTCCGGAGAACTGTTGATGCGGAAGTAGACCGATCGCAGTTTCTCGTAGGCCAGGCCTTTTTCCAGCAGGCTGCGGGTCTCTTCCACCATGTCGCCGACGTGCTCGCTGGCCTTGGGATAGTGGTGTGCCCGCTTGACGCGCAGCGTGTCGAGGCCTCGAAGAAGACCTGCTCCCAGCGGGCCGTGAACTCCTCGCAGTTTCCCGCCCGCTCTTGAGGCATTCCTTGACGGTGCGGTCGTCGATGTCGCCGAGGTTCATGGCATGCTTGACCTGGTAGCCGCGATATTCGAGATAGCGCCGCAGCACGTCGGCGAAGACCACGCGGCGGCACAGTCCCAGGTCGGGCGGCCCGTCCAGGCTCGGCCCGCAGGAATAGATGGTCACCTTGCCCGGCGAGACCGGCTCCAGTTGTTCGATGCTGCGGGGCAGCGTGTTGTAGAAACGCAGCGGCTCGGGGACCGTCTCGGAAACGAACAGCGAGGTGGAAAGGTATCGCTCGCCGCCGTCGGGCAGCAGGGCCACGACGGTGCCCTTGGCCCAAGGCCCGGGCCTCGTCGATGGCCACCTTCATGGCCGCCCCGGCGCTCATGCCCACGAAGATCCCCTCTTCCCGCGCCAGGCGCCGGGCCATCTCGTAGGCCGAATCGTCGTCCACGTTGACGATCGCCGAGAGTTCATCCGGCTTGAAGATCCCCGGCGGGTAGCTCTCCTTCATATTCTTCAGGCCCTGGATCTTGTGGCCCTTGAAGGGCTCGACGCCGACGACGCGAACGGCCGGATCGAGCTCCCGCAAGGCGCGGGTCATGCCCATCAACGTGCCCGGTGGTCCCCATCGTGAGCACCACGACGTTTACCTTGCCGCCGGTGGCCTCCCAGATCTCCTTGCCCGTGCCCTCGTAGTGGGCCTGCCAGTTGGCGTCGTTGTTGAACTGATCGACCAGGACGTATTTGCCCGGTTCTTCGCGGGCCAGGCGATAGGCCTCTTCGATCGCCCCGTCGGTGCCCCGGTAGCCCGGCGTGAGCAGGATCTGGGCCCCGTAGGCCCGCAGGATCCGCTTGCGCTCCTCGCTGGCCGACTCGCTCATCGTGACCAGGAGTTGGTAGCCCTTGACCGCACAGACCATGGCCAGGCCGATGGCCGTGTTGCCGCTGCTGGCCTCCAGGACGATCTTGCCGGGGGTCAGCTCGCCGGTGGCCTCGGCCTGCTCGATCATCCGCAGCGCGATGCGGTCCTTCACCGACCCGCCGGGGATTCATCATCTCCAGTTTCGCCAGGAGTTCGACGCCCGGCGACCGGGTTCATGCGGTTGATGCGGACCAGCGGCGTGTTCCCGATCAGTTCGAGTACGGAATGGACCTTGAGGGGCATGGTAATGGCATCCTTGAGCATCCGCGATCGCTAGTGCCTTGAATCACGAGAGCAACAAGGCCCAAGGCACTTCTCCTAAAACGTGAGTATACCAGGGGACGGCCAGGGGGGATAGACGGTTTCGGATCGCCGGCATCGGCTGGGGCTTCGCAAGCTCAGCCACCAGCCACCCCCGCTTAATTGCGGAAGCTATTCTTCGGCCAGTCCATAGTAGTGCATGACGGCCGAGAATCGTGTACGATGGTGATCGATATGACCATTGGTACGACAGACAGCCCGCAAGTTCCACCCTGCGCGGCGGGATTTGCCAGGTCCGGCGGTCCTCGGCCATATCGGTATCCATCCCGCAGTACCCTCCACAGTTCTCTTAAGGCGAATCGATGAAACGAAAGCATCTCAACCCGCAACTTGCTCCCTTGACCAACACCTCGCGACGCGGTTTTCTCGCGGCCTCGACAGCGGCCGTGGGCGCGGCAACGCTCGGCCGGCCGCTGGTCCTGCTTGGCGCCAAGGCCGCCTCGACTGCCGCCAACAACAAGCTGAATCTCGCCGTGGTGGGCTGCGGCGGACAAGGTCGCGGCGACATGCGCGGCCTGCTGTCTTGCGGCGCGAACCTCGTCGCCCTCTGCGATCCGGACGCGGCGCAGATCGAAACGGCCCGCGCCGACGCCCTGAAATCGGGCGGCGCGGCAACCAAGGATGCCAAGGCCTACGACGACTACCGCAAGTTGCTCGAAAACGCCGCGACGCTTCGACGCCGTGCTGATCGCCACGCCCGACCATTGGCACGCCCCGCTCTGCAAGGCGTTCATGAAGATCGGCAAGCACATCTACTGCGAGAAGCCGCTGACGCACAGCGTGGCCGAGGCCCGCGAACTCCGCGAGTTGGCCCGCGGCAGCAAGGTGGTGACCCAGATGGGCAACCAGGGCAGCGCCAGCGCCTCGCTGCGACGCTGCACCGAGATCATCCGGGCCGGCGCGCTGGGCCAGATCCGCGAGATCTACCAGTGGGGCATCGGCGTCACCGCCAGCGAAGGCAGCGCCGCCGGGCGAAGATCCCGTCCCGTCCGGCTTCAATTGGGACCTGTGGGTCGGGCCGTCGGCCATGCGCCCCTACAAGAGCAAAGTCTATCATCCCTACCAGTGGCGGGGGTGGTTCGATTTCGGCAACGGCGGCCTCGCCGACTTCTGCTGCCACGCCATCAACCTGCCGATGCGGGCCCTGGACCTGGGCTATCCCGAGCGGCTCGTCGTCAACATGCAGCACGGCAAGCAGACGGCCGGCAAGCCCGCCCTGGAATTCCATTTCCCCGCCCGCGGCAGCCTCGTGCCGCTGACTCTCTACTGGCAGGGCAACGGCAGGCCGCCCGCCGCGGTGATCCAGCCGTTGGTCGATGTCTACAAGGACAAGGTGCCCGGCGGCATCATGATCGTCGGCGAGAAGGGCTGCATCTACACCAGCCAGTGGAACACGGGCGGCCTGATCCGCCTGGAAGGCGAGCCGCGCCTGAAGGACGTTCTGCACCACCCCGCCACGAAGGACATTCCCGAAAGCCTTCCCCGCTCGAAGGGGCACGGGCAGGAATGGATCGACGCCTGCCGCGGCGAGGGCAAGACGTTCTCCGACTTCGACATCGGCGGCAAGCTTACGGAGATCGGCCTGGCGGGCGTCGTCGCGATCCGCGCCGGCAAGAGCCTCGATTGGGACGGCGAGAAGATGCAGGCCAGCAACGCCCCCGAGGCCGCCCGGTTCGTTCACACCGAATACCGAACGAAGTGGCTGACCTAGTCACTCTCTGGGGACGGCCCGGAATACCGGCAGAGACAGCTTCCATTGGATTGCCGCAAACCGCAGGGCCAGCGTGATTGCCCCGCCGATGAATCCACCTGCCGGATTTCCCGGCAGCCAGCCTTCGAGTTCGACGAAGACCGTGGCGCCGGCGAAGGCGGCGGTGGCATAGAAATACGTTTGCGGGCGGAAGACGAGCGGGATTTCGCCCACCAGCACGTCCCGCACGATGCCGCCGGCTACTCCCGTAATGACGCCCAGCACGACGGCGTTCACGCTGCCCGCGTGGAAGGCCAGGGCTTTCGCTGCGCCCAAAATGGTGAACGCCGCCAGCACGAAAGCGTCGGCTACTGCCAGCAACTTTTGCGGCATGACCCAGCGGCGGGCGATGTAGAACATGACGACCGATGCCGCTAATGCCGTGACGACGTAATTCGAGTCGCGAATCCAGAAAACCGCGGAACAGCCCAGGGCCGGATCAGGCCCCAGCACCACGTCCCGCAGCGTGCCCCCACCCAAGGCCGTCACCAGTCCCAGCACGGCGACGCCGAACAGATCGATCCGTTTGCCGCCCGCGGCCAGGACGCCCGAAATCGCCCCCACCACGACGCCGAAATGCTGGAACAGGTAATACATGTTGCTGCCACTTACCAACGGAAGAAACGGTAAGGATCGTCCCAGTCCTCGGGCTGGTCCAGGTAAAGGCCCTGCGACCAACGGCCCGCGGTCGGCGGCGCCACCGAGACCGTCTGGCGGAAGTCTCCATTGCGCACGACGGATCGGCCGGACTTCGGCTGCTCCTCGCGCACCGGCATCGAGAAACGCGACAACAGCGGCGTCGGTGCGCAGACTCCCATGTTGGCCAGCAGGCGACTGAGGGCGAAGGCAGTGCGGCGGTACGTGCGCCGCAGGTTGAACTGCTTGCTCGAAGGCACGCCTTCCTGCCCGCTGCTGACGCTGTAGGGCGGGAACTGGCAGAAAACCACATTGGCATTCCGCGCTTGGGCCAGCACTCCGTCGCCCAACACGGCCGCCCCCGCCGACACGAGGGGCAGCCGCCTGGGGTCGCGGTTATGCACGTCCGCCGGCGCCACTCCCGACAACAGGGAGTTCACCGGGGGCGGATCGAAATACGAGGCAATGTGTTCTCCCTTCGTCATGCCGACCTTCAGCGGCAGGAAGGCGTTGGCTTCCTGCTCGTCCAAACCGAGAGTGAGCAAGTGGCCGCCCGCCTTGAGGAAATCATGGACGGCCGCCCCGTTCTCGGCCAGTTTCCGACCGCCGCCGGTGGCCACGATCAGGACTTGTTCGGGCGAGAGCTTTCCGCTGTCGAAGGACTGCGCGGGAATGCCCGCGAACTCCAGGTAATGACGGCCGGCTGGGTCGCCGACGTACAACGCCTGTCGGCGCGGGGGCGGCTTCCATCCGGCGACGTAACGAAACAGATTGCGGGCGAGCGCCTCGGCGGCTGGGTCCTGCTCGGTGCGACCGGTCACGTCCATTTGGCAGAATAGCACCAACCCCTTGCCTTCGCGGTATTCCAAAAGCGGGCTGTACTGAAGGCTGTAGCCGCCGTCGAGGATGGGCAGGAAGTCGCCCCGCGCCGGCTTCTCGATGAGCACCGAGGCCACGTTGCCGCGGTTACCGCAACGCCACACGTGCGGCACTTCGATGCCGCACCAGCGAACTGCCGGCCCGCCGAAAGTTTGGCTCGCGGCGTAGTCTAATCGCGGCGGCTGAAGCGTGGCCGAGCCCCGCCAGTCGCGGAGATTCTCGGGCTTGAGTCCGGCCAACAGGGGATGGTCCGGAATGCGCTCGAAAACCTGTCGCAGGCCGTATTCGGCGACACGGAAGCCCAGCCGCTTCTCCAGGGCTTCCGCCGTTTGCTCGAACACGAGGACTTTCAGCCCGTCGCTGACGCGCGCGAGGTTCGGCCCCGGCCCATCCGCCGTCAGCGCACCCTTGCCCAGGACGAGGAGGTCGTAGCCGGACAGATTCGCACCGGCCTCCACCTTGTCGGCTTTGATCCCCATTACGGCCAACAGCGCGGCAGTTTCGCCCTTGGGGTCGAAGAGCGCGACTTTGGAGTGCGGTGGCTTGCCACCGCTTTCCAATACGGCCGGGTCCAAGCCAACACGCTCCGCACGCGTTGTGAAAGGCGATGGCAAGCCGCCGCCCTCCAAATCCTTGCCGGCAACGGTCCCAGTGCCCGGCTTCGGCAGCACGTCGATCGTAAAGCTGTCCTCCTGTACCGCGCCGTTGCTGAAAGTCACCTTGGCGTTAAGCTCGCACTGCCCCGGCGCTAGCGTTTCCGGCAGTGCGAAATGCAGCGGAATATGCCTCTGTTGACCCGTCGCGATGATGGGTCCCGGGCGACTCGTGCCGCCGCCTGCGACCGAATCCTGCAGACCGAGCGACCACCGCCAGTCCGCCGTCACGGTCTCCCGCGAATTGTTGATGAGGATGATCTGTTTCTCGACCGTTTCGCCCGGATAGAAATTGTGGTCCTTGCTCGTGAATGCCTCCGGCTTCCCGGCAATATACGCCAACAGCGGCCCGTTGTTCCTCAAGATGGCCTTCCCGTCGGCCGTCGCGATCCAATCCGAGCGTTGAAAGGCCATGTCCATGCGTTCATACTGCGCGTCGATGAAGTCCGGGCTGAACCCGGGGCGTTGCAGATTCTCCCAGTCGACCTGGAGTTGCTTGCGGCTCTTGTCGACTCCCTTGCGGAGGTTCCAGAAGAAGTTGTGCTCCCAGGGCGAGATCGCCGAGACGCCCCAGGTGCGGAAGGCCCGCCAGTTCTCCGTAAGGTACGCGCCGATGATCTCGTGCTGGGCGTCGAACACGGGCGAGCCGACCTGGTAAGGGTAGTCCCAGCGATGCCAGAGCCTGCCGCTGCGGAACTGCTGGGCCTCCCAGCGGAGGTTGGCCTTCTCCGCCTCGCTGATGCGATAGGCGCGGTCGCCCAGGAACTGCGCGCTCCATTCGGCGATGCAGAATTCCCACGGCACTTGGGCCTCGCCCCAAGTCCGTCGCCCCTTGTACCAGCCGCGATACATCGTCCAGTCCCAGGTACACGGCACCATGTACTCGCAGGTGAACAGCGGCTTGACGCCTTTCGTGGCCCAGTGCTCGAACCAGTCGTCGAGTTCCTGCGCCGGGGCCATGTTCGTGTAGAAGTTCATGGTGTGCATCGAACTCAGGTTGCCCGACGAGTGGTGGTAAACGATGCGGTCCGGATCCAGCCGGGCGACGATCGCTTCGGCCGCCAGGGCCCCCTTGACGTTGTTGCCGGACCACTGGTTGCGGGCGCGATGGATGCCGTCGATCAGTTCCGGGTTCATGTCTTCGTCGTAGCCGGTCGCATTGTGGCTCATCGCGTAGAAGACCACGCAGGGATGGTTCCCCGCCATCCGCACGTAGAACCTGGCGTGGTGGGCATAACCGTTCTTTTCCGCCGCGGCGGGCATCTTCCAGTCGTACTGGGCGAAATGGGGCTGCGAGAAGGCGACGAGCATCCCCACGTCGTCCGCCGCGCGGAGGATCTCTGCGAAGCCGAGGTGCGTTCCCGGCTCGCAGCCATAGTTATGGGTGTAAACGAAGTTGATGCCGATGCGTTTCAGCCGCAGCAGGCTCTCTTTGGCCTCCGCGTAGCTGGCCGTCAGGGCGCTCACCTGGGCGTTGTCCAGCGGCAGCGCCGAGAGGAAGATCCGCGTGCCATTGAGATAGAAGTCCCGCCCGTCGATCCAAAACTCGCGGAAACCGAACCGCACCGGCAGGGCGGCGTCGAGGACCTCGTCGCCGTCAAGCAACGAGACCACCGCCTCATGGACGTTTTGCGGCGTGTGCAGGTCCCAGAGTTTCTCGGGCTGCCATTTCTCGGTCAATTCGCAGCGGCCGCCCTGGAGATCACCGGCCTCGAACGCCTTGCTGACGAACTGCCGGACCTTGCGGCCGCGGTCGGTGATCACGGCACGCAGCGCGTACCGCGCACCCGGCTTCAGATTCTCCAGGGCCGCGCTGAGCGCGATCTGGCCCTTGCGGACCGAAGTGCCGATTTTGATGTCGCCGATCCGCGGCCCCGCCGGGACGCTGACAAGCCATGCGTCACCGCACAACCCACGCCGCTGGACGCGGCCGACGCCGCCTTTCGCCGAGTTCGTGTCGTTGAACATGAGCATGATTTCCCGGAGCGGCCGGGCGACGACCCGCAGGCTGAGAACATGCTTGCTTCCCGGTCGGCAGAGCGCCGTGAGATCGATCTCGCCTCCCGGAAACTGCACTTCGCCCGCTTGCCGGCCGTCGACGAAGACGGTGGCGCTGGAATTGAGGTACTCCAGGCAAAGGGTGATGCGGCGACTCGCCCACTCCGGCGGCACGCTGACCTCGCGCTGATACCAGGCCGCGGCCAGGTCGCCGAGTTTCACGCCCTGCCAGCTTGGATGGGGATAGACCGTCTGGCAATCGTGTTGCAGGTAGTCATTGACTCCCGGCCAGGAGCCTGGGACTTTGAAATAACCCCAACCGCCGGCCGGCAGCCCGTCCGCCTTCCCGGTCGGCTGCCACCGCCACAGGCCGTTGATGCACATCCGCTCGCGGGTGGGCGTAGTCTCGCGGTACGCTTGTTTCAAGTCCCAGACGGCCCGGACCCCAGCGGGCAGCCGCGCGTCGTCCGCGGGCGAACCCGCGCGGGCCGCCCCGCCGGCAAAAAGCAGCCAGACCATGCCAACAATAACGCTGCGCACACATGTCGTCTCAAGCCGTTTCATAATTGCCTTCCCATCGGGTTGAAATCAGCCGTCAGGCCCGCGCAGGTGATCGAAGCGTTCGCCCTGCAGTCCTGAATCGCCGCAGTTCCACAATAATCTGGCGGCAGCCTGACGGCAACAGGTCCAGGTTATTGAAATCGTTTTCTTGCATGTTCGGGAGTTGCCAACTATATTCAATGTCGCCTGCTTGCTGGCAGGTTCAAGGTGCGCCGTAGGATGCGGAGTCTTCGGCCGGTTGGCCCGCGGCAAAGACGAAAGACTCTATTTAGCGAGTTGAAGGAGCCGACCCCTGCCGGCTTGCCCGGCAGGTGAATAAGTCTTGTAAGCGAAGGCGTCTCCAGTATCTGTTCGGGACCCCGGCCAGCTTGCCTGGCCGGTGAACAAGTTTTAGGCGAGGCGGGATTATTGCTACCAAGACTCCTTCCCCTGCCGGGCAAGCCGGCTTGTCGATTTAGTCCCGCCCCCGCCGGGACAGGCCCAGCGGGGGCGGGAGGGCAGTCGTCGACTAAGTCGACAGACCGCAAGCCGGCAGGGGTCGAGCGATATCAGGAAGGCTCGTTTTTCGCTAAGAAGACTTGTTCACCGGCCAGGCAAGCTGGCCGGGGTCGAGGGTGTGTATTGCGCCGCTTCGCCACGCCCTTTGGGCACCGTGCGCAGCATGGTCGGCTCAGGGACGTGCCACCCCACATTTTTCCTCAGCGGTCCCTGTCGGCCTTTGCGGCCGCCGGGCGCAGGGCGGTGGCTGGCTCCGCGGTCGGCGCCGGGCGGTGCCGCTGGGCCATCGCGTGGAAGTCGCCCAAGTTGTTCCGCCAGAAGTACCGTTCGTTAAGATCGACCTCGGCGACCACGACCTGGCCCCAGTGATCGGCCCTGGCGATCGGTTTGCCCGCATGATCGAAGACGGCCGAGATCATCCAGTCGCTCTTGACGTCCATGTACGTGCTGCTGACGACGTAGACGTGATTCTCGCAGGCGCAGGCGCGGGCCAGCAACGTGTTGCAGCCCCACACCGGCCAGGCGATGACTTCGGCCCCGCCGTTGGTCAACTCCCGCGCAACCTCCGGGAAGAAGCCGTCGTAACAGACCATCATCCCGACTTTGCCGAAGCTCGTCTCGAAGACCGGATACGAGTTGCCCGGCGTGACCCCGGCCTCGATTTCGCTGTGCGGCAGGCACACTTTACGGTACTTGCCGATGAGTCGGCTGTCGGGTCCAAGCAAGACGGCCGTGTTGTAGACGACCGTCCCGTCCCGTTCGTACAGGCTCAGGACGACGTGCAGGCGATGTTTCTCGGCAAGTTCCCCGAAGTACTTCGTAGTCGGTCCGGGGATGGTCTCGGCGACTTCGTGCGGCTTCTTGCCCACGCGGACGTAAGGCACGGTCTCGCCCAGTACCACGAGGTTCGCCTTCTGTCGGGCCGACTCGGCAATCAGCGGGGCGTATTCCTCGCAGTTCGTCCGCGGCGATTTGCCGGACGGCACGTAATGTACGGCGGCCAGGCGCACCTTGCGGCTTGGCCGCGGCGAAGTTTCGCTGAACGTTACCTCGCTCCAGGCCACTCGCCCTCGCGGCGCCCACTGCAAATGCAGTTCGACCACCGCCCGCGTCGCCTTCGTCGGGGCACGGTAGACGCCGGCGACGCTGGTCCAACCGTCCGCATCGGCCGGACCGTCGAGCGGATGTTCGGGCTCGGCCAGCGGTTTCGGGCCCGCCTCTCCCTCTCGGCCCGCGGGCGGGTCGGCGAGGACGGCCTTTCCGGCGGAATCCTGCCACACGATCCGCACCGGTGCAGAACGCCGCGGCACCGCGACGTTTTCCACCTTGCGCACGGCCTCGAACCGATAGGACTTCCCACCGGCTATGGGAAACGCTTTCTGGAACCAACCGTGCTGTCCGACGGAATCTGCGGCGGCGATGACGAACGCCCCCTGTCGCTTTGGCCCGCCGCCGGCGTCGAACGAAAACGCGGGACGGATCTCTTCCCGTGGAGCGGCCGGTTGCCAACCCGCCTGAAAGTGCTCCCCGTGCGGTGCCGCGGTGGCAGGCGGTTCCGCGGCGGAAGTCGAAAACGCGGTGGCGATGACCGCAGAAACGACGCCGAGAATAAGGGCCAGGTAATTCTGCCTGGGCATGGTGTGCCGTGCAGGGCAGGGTGATCTTGTCAGCGGAAGACGCCAAGGGTGGAAAACAAAAGTCATGATGCACCGATCCGGTTACGGTAGGTGAAGATCGTAAGCCTTCAGCATCGCGAGGCGACAGGCCGTTGTCAAGCGGCGGAAACCTGGCAAATGTTTGGCGGCACTTGACACGGCCCCGCCTGGCGACAACACTGGGCTTCGTCAGGTTGTCGTTGCGGGTCCAGATTGCCACGACAAAGAAAAGGACCCTGCGAATTGGATCCCGTTGCTGCACGCACGTCAAGGGCCCCATCCGGCTTGCCCGGATGGTGAACAAGGTTGAATGGCTAGAGTTGAGAACGAAAACCGACACGACCCCATCCACCTTGCGTGGATGGTGAAGAAGGTTGCTTGGCTACCTCGCGGGCGTCGGCAAGCTGGACAACCTGATTCACCATCCAGGCAAGCTGGATGGGGTCGTGGCAGGACTTGTCTGTAACAACGCGCGAATTGGAATCCGGAGGCAATCATGTCCCACTTTCTGCAAGGCCGTCTGGGGCGGGCGCCCAGCCGCCGTGAGTTTGTCAAGGCCGCGTCGCTGGCGATCGGGGCGCCGTGGGTTCTGCCGTCGGCGGTGTTTGCCGCCACGGCGCCCAGCAACCGCATCAACGTGGCCGTCATCGGCAACGGCAATCAGAGCACCCTCGATCTTCCCGCCTTTCTCCAGCAAGACGACGTGCAGGTCGTCGCCGTCTGCGACGTGAACACGGCTAGCCACGGCTACCGCACGCCCGACCAGTTCCTCGGGCGGAAGCCTGCGCAGGAGAAGGTCGAGTCGCACTACGCCGGGAAGACGGCCGCGGGACGATACTCCGGCTGCAAGGCCCACAACGACTTCCGCGAGGTCTTGGCCCGCGGCGAAGTCGACGCCGTGGCGATCATCGTGCCCGATCATTGGCACGCCCTGATGACGATCGCCACCGCGAAGGCGGGCAAGGACATCTACTGCGAGAAGCCCTTGTCGCTGACGGTCCGCCAAGGCCAGGCGATGGTCCAGGCCGTGCGGGCGCACGGACGGGTTTTTCAGACCGGCAGCCAGTACCGCTCGAATCCGACCTGCCGCCTGGCTTGTGAACTCGTCCGCAACGGGCGGATCGGCCAGGTCAAGAAGATTACCGCCTTGGTGCCGGAAAACAATGCGGTCGATCCCGGCCCAGGCTGGAAACCGATGCCCGTGCCCGAAGGGTTCGACTATGATTTCTGGCTGGGACCGGCGCCCGCGGCCCCGTATCACGCCGGCCGCTGCTTCTACCGTTTCCGTTTCATTCGCGATTACTCGGGCGGACAGACGACGAACTTCGGGGCCCATGCATTCGACATCGTGCAGTGCGCCCTGGGCAGGAACCTGACCGGTCCGGTCGAGTTCGAGGATGCCGGTTCCGAGTGGCCGCCGCCGGGCGGGCTTTACAACACGGCCACGACGGTTCACTTCCGCGCCCGCTACGCCGACGGCGTGGAATTGGAGTGCGTCAAGCGGAAGCCGTTCTGGGGCGTGCGCTTCGAGGGGTCCGAGGGCTGGATCAACTTCGGCTACGACGGCCTGAAGTCGCATCCCGCATCGATCGCAACCTCGAAGATCGCCACCGGGGAACTCCACCTGCCGGTGGCTGTCCCGCCAGGCGGCAAGCAGGTCGGCAAGGACTTGATTTTCGACCACGTTCGCAATTTCGTCGCCGCGGTGAAGGCCCACCGCGATCCGATCGAGCCGGTGGAGATCGGCCACCGCTCGGCGACCGTCTGCCACTTGGGCAACATCGCCATGCTTTTGCGGCGGAAGATCCGCTGGGATCCGGCCAAGGAGGAGATTGTCGGCGACGCCGAGGCCGCCGCGATGCTCGCGCGGCCGATGCGGCCGCCCTGGCGATTAGACGCTTCCTAGTGCTACCGTTGCACTGCCGTGGCCGTTGACGTATACTCCGTGTGCATCATGCCTTTCGCCGCCGGGGTCGATGTTGCGCAACCGCGACGCCTTGACCCGGCAGCATCGCATCGGAGGACAGCCGTGTTTTCATCACAGAATCGCGGAGCAGACGGGGTGAGTGCGGAATCGCCGCAGGGCGTCGCACACGGGCCCGCCCCGGCCGGCGGCAGTGCGCGGATGGGGCTTTGGCTCGTCCTGGCCGCCGCTTTTCTCGGCTGGATGTTCGACGGCATGGAGCAAGGGCTGTTTGCCACGGTCGCCCGCTCCGCGCTGAAAGACCTCTTGGGGCCGGCGGCCAGCGAAGCCGCCGTCGGCGAGTGGATCTCCTACGTCATGGCCGCGTTTCTCCTCGGGGCGGCCTGCGGGGGCGTGGCCTTCGGCTGGCTCGGCGACCGCATCGGCCGCGTCCGCGCCATGGCCCTGACCATCCTCGTCTATTCGGCGTTCATCGGGGCATGCTGCTTCGCCGACCATCCCGGGCAACTGGTCGTTCTGCAATTCTTCGCGGCGACCGGCATGGGCGGCGAGTGGGCGCTGGGGGTGGCGATTGTCGTGGAGTGCTGGCCCGACCGCCTCCGCCCCAGGCTTTCCGGCGCGATCGGCGCGGCATCCAATTGCGGCTTCCTGCTGGTCAGCTCGCTCGTGATGATGTTCCCGGTCACGCCCGACCATTGGCGTTGGATCGTGGCCACCTGCGCAACGCCCGCCTTTCTGGCCGTGTTCATTCTGGCCTTCGTGCCCGAGTCGCAGCGGTGGCAAGAGTCGTCCCGCCGCGCGTCGGCTGATCCGTTGCGGGAGATCCTCAGCACCCGTCTGCTCCGCTTCGTCCTGCTGGGAATCGCCCTTTCCTCGGTGGCCCTGATCGGCACCTGGGCCTGCGCCTCGGCCTTCCTGCCCTCGTGGGCCGACCAATTGGCCGGACCCGCCGACCCCTTCGCCAAAGGAAAGACGATGGCCGTGATGTCCTTGGGCGCCATCGTGGGGAGCCTCTTTGCACCCGTCATCGCCGGCAAGATGGGGCGCCGGGTCACCTACTTCGGCCTGTGCCTGTGCTCCTTGGCCGTGTGCCAATTCCTCTTTTGGCGACTGGACTCCTACGGTGGGCCGTTTTTGCTGACGGTCGCCCTGACGGGCTGCTGTACCGCGTCCTTCTACGGTTGGTTCCCGCTGTATTTGCCGGAACTTTTCCCCACGCGGGTCCGCGCGACCGCCCAGGGATTGAGCTACAACGCCGGTCGCATCTTCGCCATGTTCGGCGTGCTTGGGGCAGGCCGCCTGCTCCGCCTCTTTGACGGCCGCTACGAGCGCGCCTGCGCCGCGATAAGCCTCGTCTATCTGCTGGGGATGGTCCTGATCTGGTTCGCCCCGGAAACGAAGGGCAAGCCGCTGCCGGATTGAGCCGGAGTTGGTGGCATGCCACCCGCCGAAAGAACGAAAGGTCGAAACCAGCCTCTCTTTCGTGTTTTCGTCCTTTCGGCATTTCGTGATTATCTATTTTTCTTGCTCGGCGTATGCTTCGGGTTGTAGGCGCTGAGATCCGACCTGTCCTTCCCGTCGGGCAGTCCCACCTTCAGGTCGAACGGTTCGTACTTCACGCTTTCAAGCACCTGCACTTCGCTCACTGAGAGAGTGCGTTTGGGCGCGATGACGAACCGCACGTAACGGGCCTCGACCGGCCTCGGCGCGACGAGCAAGTAGTTCGGGCCGCAGAGCGTCTCGTCGTCGGGCCAGACGTCGTTGACGGGAATGTCTTTCCAACGCAGATGAAAGTCGAATCGGCCTTGGCTGTCGAACTTCGCTCCGTCAACGCTGGTCTCCACCTCGGCTTCGTCCTGCACCTGGCCCTTCAACGCATCCCAAAACGGCCAGCCGCCGGTCTGAATGCGGAAGGCCGCGCAGGACTGGACTTTGCCCAAGTCGACCGTTACCACCGGCTTGTCGCCTGGCTGCCAGAGCGTGCCGTAACGGTAGGCCGTGCCGCCGACGTAGGGCGACCCCACCACGCCGTCGGTGAGGATCTTGCCGCCGCCATCGTTAGCGCCCCAACCCGTGCGGCTGGGAACGGTGCAGACGTACGGTTTTCCTTCCGCGAGATTCTTGCCGTAGGTCACCCAACGGTCTTGGAATTTCTTGGCGCCGGTATTCTCGTTTCCGTCGCTGTAACCGTATTCGCCGCCCGACGGCTGGACGCCATGGAAACTGATCGCGACTGACTCCATCACCGGGTGGTCGGCCCCGCCCACGTTGATTTCGTAGGCAAACGGCAATTTCTCCACCAACTGCCGGTGACTGCGCTGGACCGTCGTGTAATCGGCCTGGCGCTCGTTCCAGGTGAAGGTGACGTCGATGGGCTTCATCGCGGCGTCGGCCGCCCGGCAGTCGGCCTCCATCCGCACCGCGTACAGCCCGCACGCCGCGGGACCGGTCTGCGTCGAATTCAGCAAGTACTTGAAAAGCACCGACCGCGTGCCGGCGGGGATCTGCCGCACGGTTTCGTAGTGGATCACGTCCCAGGGGCTGGTGGTGTCGGTGAGGCGATAGCTCCGGGCCCATGTCTTGCCGCCGTCGAAACTGTGCAACAGGTCGATGTGCGCTTTCTGACCGCGGTTGTAGAACCGCCCGCCGTAGGTGATGCCGATGATGTCGTGCGGCGCGTCGATGCGGAACACGACGTAGGCATCTTCGCCCCCCTGGTCGCCGCAGAGGTAACTCAGGTATCCCTCTTGTTTCCGCGGCTGCTTGACGTTCTTCTGCTCGACCGCGTAAGCCTTGTAACTGGCGTCGTGCAGATCGGGCCACACGACGATTGACTCGGTCGGGTCGCCGGCGGCCAGGCACACGGTGTTCTTGCCCAGCCGCAGCCTGGGCAGGGTCTTGCTGTTGACCTGGGTTATGGTTTGGAAGGCGATGCCCGAAAGCTGCGCGTGCGCGGCGTCGGCCTTGCCCAGCAGGGTAACCTTGACCAACACGTCGTAGGCGCCGTTGACCGGCTCGACGAGGCGGATCTTGGCGGGCAGCATGCCGGTCTTGTCGGCCCGCCAGACCTCTTTCCAGGCCAGGCCGTTGGTGGTGCTGACGGCGATGCCGGCCGCGTCGTCGTCGGTGGCGCGGAGCAGGGCGGCGTTGATGAGCAACGAAGTGATCACGTTGGCCCCTTCGACCTTGAACACCACCTCGCCCGCCTGGCCCGCCGCGCGGGGTTGCACGCCCGCCGGCGCGATCGCCTTGACGCCGCTTGCCCAGCAGGCGCTGGTGGCGAGCCCCTCGGCCGTGAGCAGGGGCGACCAGTCGCGCAGGCCGTTGCCGCGGATATGGTAGCGCGGATTGGCCGCTTCGGGATCCTTGCCGCCGTCTTCATTGGGCACGTAGTAGGCCGGGTCGGCCTTGTAGGCGGCTGGCCGGTCGCCCGCCTCGCCCGCCGCGGGGCGCTCGGCATCGAGGCGATGGTAGTACCGCGTGTAGACCTCTCGATCGCGGAGATTCAGGGCGTAACGGTGCCCCAAGTCCCAATCGTTCAGGTAGTAGCGGTACTTGAGGAATTGCGGCGTAAAGCAGCGATACTCCTCGGCCAACGACCGCATGCAGTCGCAGCCGGCCAAGAAGCCGTTGGGACTGGTGGCGGTGAGGCAGTGATACCTGGCAATGTGCCCCGGCTCCCGCTTGCCGTCGCTGGCCTGGCAGGCGCCGTCGGCCCCGATGTCCTCGACGCCGGCGATGGTCTTGCCGTCGCAGAGCGTGTACAGCGCCGAGAGGGAACTGTCATACATGTGCCACCGGCCGTCATAGAACACCTCGGGAACGGTGTGCAGGCTGATGTCCCAATACCGCACGTCCAGCCCCATCGCGCCCCAGATCGCGCAATTGACGCCGGCGACCGTGCTGCACATGGTATAGCCGTAATCATTGAACTGGCGGATCGGATCGGTCAGCTCCCGGCCGTGCAGGACCATCGGGGCCGTTTGTCGCCGTGCGACGTGGTTCCAGTACCAGAGCGCCCAGCACTTGTCTTTGGTCTCGGCCCAGCGCGACGTGATGCTGTGAAGCATGCTGCCGACGTCGCTGTAGTCGGGGCTGCCGTCGGTGACCAGTTTGAGGTTGCACACTTCGGCCGCTGGCGTGACCGGCGGCGCGATGCCCAGCAGAGCGGCCAAGCAGGCGGCCGCCAGCCATTCTCTGCGATGTCTGCGATTGAACGTGACCATGACGGCAATCTCCTTTGTTGAAAACGGCGTTTTTCACTCATTTCCCCTGCCCGATGCAGTACAGGTTCTTCAGGCCGACGAGAAACAGCCGGCCGTGGGAGACGGCGGGCGAGGGATGGTTGCCGTCGCCGAGGTCGTTGACGGCCATGATGCGGAACTCCGGGCCGGACTGGATCACGTAGCTCTTTCCGGCGCTGGCGAAATAAAGGCGGCCGTTACCGTCCGCGACGGGACTGGCCCACGTCGTCGAGATATAGGGCACGCGCCCGGCGTACAGCTTCTTGCCCGTCGAGGCTTCCCAGCATTCCACGACGTCCGGTTTGTGCAGGCGATACAGGCGCGGACCGACGATGACGGGCGAACTGATTGCCTCGGGTATCTCCGGCCCGGTCCAGCGGACGTGGGTTGGGGAGACGTCGCCGTCGCCACTGGGGTCGACGGCGACGCCCTTTCCTCCTCGTCCGCTGTCGAAGTAAACGATCCCCTCACCGCAGGCCGGCGAAGCCGCGTCGCCGGCGCCCCGGCACCACCACAACGGCTTGCCGCTGGCCGGATCCAGGCTGCGCAAAGCGTTGCCCGTCTCCTTCATCCCCGACGCCAGCACCAGCATCTGCGGCTTTTCCCGCACCGCGATGATGACCGGCGTGCTGTGGCCGAAGGCCATGTCCGGGAACTTCCGCTGCCACTTCACGGCGCCGTTGGCCTTGTCGAAGGCCACCACGTTGGAATCGGCGGGATTGGCCATCGCGCACAAGAGGATCACCGTATCCTGGTGGAGAATCGGACTGCTGCCTACGGTCACGTCGAAACTGCGCGGGACAAGCTCTTTCCGCCAGACGAGTTTTCCCTGGAAATCCACGGCCGCGATGACCGCGGAACCGAAGACGCAGTAGACGAGCTTGCCGTCGGTGACGGGCGTGGGGCCGGCGTAGCCGCCGCCGGCGCCGGAGCGGAAATCGTTTCGCAGCCAGGGGCCCGGCGGCACGATCGTGCTCCACAGCCGTTTCCCGTCCGCAACGCGGTAACACGTGACGTGGTGGTCCGGGATCACACTTTCCTCTGGCTCGCTGTCCCCCGGCCATTGGACGGTGCAAACGAAAACGCGGTCGTCCCAGACGATCGGACTGGCATGCCCGGCGCCGCAGAGCGGGCTCTTCCAGACGACATTTTCATTAACCGGTCCGCCCCAGCGGAGCGGCAGATTCCTTTCCTCGGTGTAACCCAGCCCGGTCGGGCCGCGAAACTGCGGCCAATTCTCGCCACCGCGTGCGGCCAGCGAACTGGAAAGCAGTCCGAGGACAACGAGTATCGCGTGCAAGGAATTCCGCTTGTCATGCTTTTTCATTTCGCCGCGTCCTTCAGCAGCTTCAGTGCCCGGATCTTGAACTTGTTGCCGCGCGCCTGGCCGGACGGTCCATCAGCTCGCCGCGTTTGAAGGCGTGTCGCAAGGTGCTTACGACCCCGGCCAGCTTGCCTGGCCGGTGAACAAGTCTTGTTAGCGAAAGTGAGATTCTGGCGGGTAGTTGAAAACAATGATTCTCCAGACCAGGCGTATGCACGTCAAGACGCCCGGCGCGGCCACACTTTGCACTGGCTGAAAAATAACTTCCGTGTTTTGAACTTCAGATGCCACGGGCTTGCCCGGTGGAGTCTCACGCTTGTTGCTACTACGATGCACGTGTAGCAACGAACGTAACCATCCACCGGGCAAGCGGTTTGTCGATTTAGTCGAAGACTGCCCTCCCGCCCCCGTCGGGCTTGCCCCGGCGGAGCGAAGGACTGACCACTACTGGCCAGCTTTCAATCGCTGCTCGCCGTTTTTTCCGTGTTTCCGCGACCCGGCCCGCGGGCCGGGTCGCGGAAACACGGAAAAAACGGCGAAAGGGGTGGGCGGGGCGGTGCTTCTAGTGGCCAATCCTCCGCGCCGCTGGGGCAAGCCCAGCGGGGGCGGGACTAAATCGACAGACCGCAAGCCGGTGGCATTGAATGCGGAAGTTTGTTTTCGGCCCGCACTTACTCGTTCCTTGCGAGCGGCGGCGCGATCCGCAGCGGCACAAGAGCCTCGAGTCGAAACGGTTTGCCCCTGATCGTCGCGCTCACTTTGCGATCAACCTCGACGGCCACGATCTTGCCGCCGTCAAGCTGCAGCACGAACCGGCAGGACGGGTCGAACGTGGCATCCGCAGTCCCGTCGCGGTTGCAGGCGATGCTCGCGCCTTCGCCGCCTGCCGACGTGCGACCGACGTACGTCGTCGCCCGGACGGTTCCCAACTCCGACTCGAAGCCGTCCTTGGTCAAGCGAAAGCCTTGCTGGACCCGTTCGGGCGGTGGGTCGGTTGCGTTCCGCGCGTAGACAAAGGTATGATTCACGCCGCCGGCGGTCACGGCCCGCACGGGACGCAGCCAGCCATAGGCGCTGCGGACGGGCTCGTCGGCGTCGCTGACCTGCGTGTGGGGGTCGAGGGCCAAGAAGTTCTGCTGGTCGGCGCCGGCGGCATACGCCGTGGACGCCCCGCGATCCGAGCAGGACGTGCGGAGCCGCGTCCCGTCGTTCTCCAGAAGCGGCCAAGTTGCCCCGAACTGCTTCGCGTCGTCCGATCGCAACGTGGCCAGGACTCCATCGGGCGTGAGCACGAACTCGTGCCGGAACGACGGGCCGGGGCCCTTGACGGGCCGGTAGTCCAGCGCACAGCGAACCAGCAGCGGATGGCTGAACTGGACGCTGAATCGTGCGCGGTAGCGCTCGGGCACGTCCGCCATCCGCACCCATCGTCCGTTTTCGAGCCACGTGGGGGCGAAGCTCACGCCCCGTCCCGTCTTGGCGTCGCGAACACCGTCGGAGGGTCCCAGCCGCGTGTCCCAGTTTACGCGCCCAAGCGCACCACTCCCAGGGCGGTCCAGTAGCGGTCGCCGAACGTCTTCCGCGTATCGCCGCGGAGCGCCGCGAAGATCTGCATGCCCCCGGCGTTGGCCGCCGCGCTGGCGAACTTGGGATCGGTAGCGAAGGCATAGCCGCCGATTTCCACCGGCGCCGGCTGCTCGCGGATTTCCGTCGCCCGCGCGAGATAGGCCTCGGCCAGGTGAAGCATCACGGCGGCATTGTAGTTCGCGTAATTGCTGGCCGGCTGGTAGCCCACGCGCTCGGCCGGATCGAAGTGGTTCTTGGTGATGAAATAGGAGCCCGTCCATGGGCCGTCGCTGCGCCGCCAGCGCTCGATGCTCTTGAAGCTCAACATCGCCGCATGGCGGTATTGGCCGGCGAGCCGGACGTCGCCGGCGCGGCCGGCCCGCTCAGCCATGACCTCGAAGCAAAGCTGGTAGAGCACGTCGTTGAATACGTGATCGCAGGTCCGCCCGCCGGGCGGGCACTGGCCCGAGGGATCTTGGAGCAAGAGCGAAACGGCCGTTCCGCGCTCGACGCAGCGCCGCATTCCGGCGGTGGACGGACCATCGTAGCCATGCTCGATCAGGCCCAGCAGGTTGCCCCTCCCGACGGCCTCGACGGCGTGGGACTCCGGATCGGTTTGGTGGTCCTGATACAGGTTCCACTTGATCCAGGGCGATGCGTTGGCGCTGCGTGGCATGGAGCCAGGCATCCTCGATGAACGCCGTAGCCGCCTGGCGGTCGGCAAGCCCCAGTTTCGACCGCATCCACTCCCCGCGCATCGCATAGGCCCGCCAGTTGTTGTCGCCGCCCAGGGTCAGTCGGGCAATGGGCGTCCGCATCCTGTCCCGCCAGACGGCGAGCTTTTCGGCCGGGACGAGGCCCTGGTACAACTCCAGCGCCGCGGCCAGCGCCGGGATGAAGAATTCGCCATGCTGGTCCGGCGTTCCCGCGCTGCCTCCGGCAAAGCACTCCGTGGCGTGGTCCATGGCCCGCATGCCATGGTCGAGGAGGTCGCGGGCCCGTCCGGCGTGGAGCAGGGCGCCGACCGCGCACGCGAAGTAGGGCGTTGCGTACTGGTGTTCGCGGCGCAGGAACGGATCGACGAAGGCGCCGCGGGCGTCCTGGTGGCGGCTGGCGAACCGGCAGATTCCCTCGATGGCGTCGAGGCAATCGCCCGGCGCGACGCCCAGCGGCTTCCAGGGCCGTGCCGTCAAATGGAACCGTGCTTGGGGCAGACGTTCCGGAAGGTCGTCCGCCGAAGCCGCGCAGGCGGCCACCGTGACTAATAATGGATGCCCGTGCGGACCTGGATCGGTTCCCGGTTCACAAATGTTGGTCGGAACGTTGCCAGACGCGTGTCCCACCCATCCAGGAGATGCGGCGTCCATTCCCGGCAGGGAGAACGAACATGTGGCCGGCATGCCGATCGCCAGATGCTCTTGAGCTTGGGCGGCAGTCACGTATTTCTCGAACAGCCGGCGGGCGATCTTAACGCTGTCGCCGTGCGGGGTCGCCGGATAACGTTCGGTCCCGGCGCTCCACTGGTTCTCGAACTTGTACAGTTCGGCGTGGCAGGCGGCCTGATCGAAGGGCTTGCCGCTCTCTATCGCCTCTTGCTGACGCGCGAAGAATATCTCCCAGCGTTTGGCATAGAAGCCGGTCAACATGCCGGACCATTCTTTCCACGCATAATCGCGCAGCGCGGTACCGGTGCCCCAGAGCGTGAGGACTCGCCGGGCGTTCCACTCCAGCCGAGCCCGCTCGGCATCGGTCTGGCCCCAACGTTTGGCGTCTTCCAGCCAGCAGCCGAGCAGGAACTCATCGCTGCTGGCCAGCAGTTCGTCGAGGTCGCGGACCAGTTGCAGGAAGTCTTGCGACGCTTTACGGTAGGCCGCCGGGTCCTTGACGCGATAGGCCGTCATCGCCTCTTCATAGAGTTGGCCCGCGCGGTTGGACAGGGCCTGCCGGGCAACGTCCACCAGGTCGTGGCGATAGGTTTCCGTATCGCCGAGTTCATGCTCGGCTGCCAGCAGCGACTGCCACGCCTGCCCCAGGGCCACCGCCGGGTACTTGGCGTATCCGCGCCTCGCGACCGGAAACGCGGTGACCATGCTCTGCCCGCCGCGGGGTACCGCGTAGACCGCGTTGCGGAGGATCTCCCACGCTCGCTCCGCGTCGGCATTGGGCTTGCCGTAGCGGAACCGCGCGAACTCGCGCACCCAGGACTGCAACTCGACCTCGTCGCGCCATGCCAATTCGTACATCAGGTCGAACATCAGCGGGTTGTGGCCGAAGCCTTCCATCATCAGACCCA
This sequence comes from uncultured Planctomycetia bacterium, assembly GCA_963779975.1. Taxonomy (GTDB): domain Bacteria; phylum Planctomycetota; class Planctomycetia; order Pirellulales; family Thermoguttaceae; genus JANXQG01. Next base: position 46,284 of record CAWAAL010000005.1, read on the forward strand.
CGCCCGCCACCTTCTGTCCCAGCGGATGCTTGCGGACTGCGGCGAGGTCGTTGAATCTTGCCAGCGGGCCGGATGAGCCGAGAAACGTGTTGTTGCCGAAGTTGTACACGAATGACCAGACCCACGGCTTGCCGTAGAAACCTTGGGTCTCGCTCCAGCCGGGATGGCTCTCGCAGAACAAATCGAGGACCAGCATGCGCTCTGTCGGCACGGCATCGAGGAACGCCTTGATCCGATCCTGTTTCCAGAAGAGCGGCTGGTTCGTGAAAGCCCATCCCTGGAGCAACCACACGGCCTGCGGATCGGCCTTGGCCATGCCGTCGTAAATCGCGCGTGCGGTAGCGGCAAGATACCGCAAGTCGCCGCTGGGCGGACTCATCTCGATGAACGAATCGGCGTCGTACAGGTGGTCGGTGCCGAACAGCCGGGTCTGCTCCTCGATAAACAACGTGCCGATCCGCGAAAACAGCGGGTCTTGCGGGTCGAGCATGCAGGTGCTGAACTCGACCCAATGGATCCGCGGCGCCTTCGTACCGGGGAACCTGGTCACCAGCGCCGCGGGGATGTGGCCGGTAAAGCCCTGCAACACCGGCGTCATACCCAGTGCGCGCTCGCGGGCCACGATCTTCTGTCCCAATGCGACGTGCCGTGCAATCCAATCTCTTGGCAGCGGGCCGCCATGGCCGTCCAGGCAGCCCATCCAGCCGAATGGCAAGTAGGGCGGGCCGGCCAGGAATGCCTCGATCTCCGCGTCGGTCATGCCCAACTTTCGGCAGACGGCCTGCCACACGCCCTCTTGCCCGGTGACCGCCAGCGGCATATTAATGCCGTTGATGGCCATCCAATCAATAAACTTCTCCCACTGCGGCCAATTCCACCAGGGCATCGAGTAGCCGAAGGTGCAGTAGTTGAGCAAATAACGCGACTTGGCCCAAGCGGCCAGGCGGAACTTCTTCTCCACCAGCGGCAGGGGGCGTGCCAGGTTCACTTGTCGGCCGTTGAGCGACACGTGGCAGCAGCCGTAGTATTTCAGATACCAGTTCAGCCCAAAGGCCATCGACAGCGGCGAGTTGCCGCGGACGATCACCTGGCCGTCGCGGCTTTCCAATTCGAAGACATCGCAGCCCCGCTCCGCGGGGATGGTTTCGAAAACGAACTCCGCGGCCCGGTCGCCCAGCAGTCGGACGGCTAGTCCGCGGATGCCTTCGTTGGAATTCTTTGCCTCGGTCGCGGCGGCCCGTGCCGACCAGGCCGTTCCCAGCAACATGGCGCCTGCGAGCACTGTGTGGATGGCGTGCTTCATGTTATTCCTGTTTTTGAGTTGCTTGTCCCTCGTCGGGGGCGAACAATTGCGCCCAGAACTGGTCGTAGAGATCCCATTTCATGAAGTTCACGCCCCAGTGCGGACTGGCGCCGGTGGTCCAGGCGGTGCAGCGGCCCTGCCCGATATGCCGCTCTGCCAGCAACGGATACCAACGCGTTCCGTTGCGGATTTCAACGATCACATTGCCGCCCGAGCACGGACGGGTCTCGTTGAATCCCAGGATTGGAGGCACGGCCGACCAGTCCAGCCCCTGCACCGCCGGGTGCCCGGCGTCGGCGGTTCTCACCTCGAAGGCGGCGGTCGATTCGATCAGGTCGTCGCCCTCCAGGCACTCAACGGGCAAGACCCGCTCCGCGGTATCCTTCTGCCAGCGGCTGCGGCCCCAGCCACCGTAACCCTGGCTGCCCGAAAAGCTGAACCAGCCGCCGTTCATGTGAAAGTGCCCGCCGCCGGCGATCCACTCCTTGAGGATGTCGAAGCGGTCGGGAAAGGTGACATACCGGCTGCTGAACTGATCCTTGAAGAACGACGGGTTGAGGTGCAGCGATTGGGTCTCGACGTCGCCGAAGATAATCGTGGTGGCCCACTTCAGCCGCTCGTCGAACTGCTCGGGCGACATGTGGTAGAGTTCCCACGACGGGATCGAGTCCACCTCCGCGCCGGGAATCTTCTTCAGGGCGCGGACCAGGAATTGCGCGTAGTTCAAGACCTCGAAATCCTTGATCGAGGAACGGAAAGCGGACTCGCGGAACTCGTTGCCCCAGTGGGCGCACCAGTTGCCGACGTGCCAGATACGAAGCGGGGATTTGCTCATTTGTGGTTACGCGGATCGTGTAGAGTTCGGTTACCTGATAGTCTGCGATTCGATAAGGATCAGCCGGAAATCGTGGCGCGGCATGGCCAGCTTGAACCGTCCCGCGGCCGAGCCGTGGCAGTTCCGACGCCGGTCTCGGCGTCCCGCGCGACGGCATCGTCCGGCACGCCAAGCGACCTGCCGGTCGAGGTCCAGAACGACCTCGCCTCCCGGCCCGTAACTGGCGACGACCACCATCGCCTTGCCCTGCCGGGCCAGGGTCAATGTCTTCACCGCCGCGCCCGTCGTCGTGAGCGGCGGCCGGTCGTCCCAGTACCGCCAGACGCGGCAATCGGGCAGGCCATAGCCGAAATTGCACATCAACTCGCCGGCTCGCCGGCCGACCGCATCGCCGTCGACGCCCATCCGCATCTCGTGGACCAGCGCCACGCCCAGGGCGCTGCGCATGAGCCGCAAGTCGCCGTGAAACAGGTTGTGGACGATCCCCAGGCAACCGCTTTGCAGTCCGGTGCTCTCGGCCAAGAGCAGGCTGGCGTCGTCGTCCAGGGAAAGCCGCTCCTGGAAATCCTTGTCGCGGAAGTCGCCCTGGTCCCGCCATTCGTGGTCCAAGATCAGCGTGCCGAACGACAGCATCGGCACGATGTTCGCGTTGGTCATGTGCAGGAAAACCAGCGGGCGGCGGCCCATTTGGTGCTGCATCACGGCGATCCGCTTGGTCAGGTCATGGAAGGCGAACAGGTTGACGCCCGCGTGCAAGCGGCCTTCGTCGTCCACGTAGCCGGGCCCGAGCGGGTTGTAGTTGGGCACGAGGAAGATAGTCGTCGAAGTAGATTCCGTCGGCGAACGTCTCCAGCATCCGCTTGTGCTCGTAAAGCACCATGTCCTGCCAGCTCGGCACGGGATCGACGGCGTAGGCGATCCCGCCAGTCTCGCCCGGAGCGGCGACCTTGCCGTAAGCGGCCAGCCGATAGCCGCCGTCCTTGTTGCGCACGAACCGTTCCTCGCCGGGCCAGCGCGGGTCGGCGATGTCGATCGTGCTCCATTCGTCCAGGAACGTGCGGACCTCCTCGCCCCAGTGGATCGACCGGCCGTTCGTATACGGAATGACGTAGCCCGTGCGTCCGGAAGCTTGCGGCGCACGCCATTTCCCTCCCGCGAAGAAATTCACCGACCAGTTGACGTGCGCGCGGTAGGTTTTCAAGAGCGGCGCGAACTCGGCGTCCGTGAACTGGGCGAGCCACTTGTCGACATAGACCGGGTCCGTCGCTCCGCCCTGGCGCAGGCGGGCAAACTCGTCGTAGATGCTGTAGTTTGCGAAGGCCGGATGAAAGGCGTAGCAGGCGCCGGCCGCGCCCCAATAGTAGCATGCCCCCATGAAGCCGCAGCCCACTGTGTCCTGCGTTCGCTCGTTCGGCGGCCCGGTCCACCAGCGGCGGAAGCTCACCGGGCTTTCGGGCATGGGCTTGGCGGGCGTGGCCATGAGTCCGAACGTCACGGTTCGCGGCCGCGCGAGCACGACGCCTCGCGTGACCATGCGCACGATCAGCGCGGTGACGCCCCCTTGGCGGCGGATCTCCAGCGTGGGACGATCGGGGGCCAGGCTCCAGTCGCGGTCGTTCTCCGCGAACCAGGCGATCCCGCGCTCCGGACCGCCCAGCCAGATATAGGGCACGAAGGGCCCCGGCAACTGCCAGCGGCCCACCTGGCGCGAGTCCCAGACCTTGCCGTCGGCGTCGGGCGCGCCGGTCTCGGTATAGAGCACTTCCCGCCGCGTGCCGCCGCCGTCCCAGAGCAGGCCCTTGCCGTTGGGAATGCGGCCGGCGTAGTGGAACCGCAGCAGATCGGTGACCGGGTGCATCAGCCAGGTCTCGTCGGTCTTCAGCGGGATGACCAGTTGCATCGCGTCCAAGCGTTGGCCGGCGGAACCGAAGTGCAGAACGACCTTCATCATCCCGTCGTAGTCGAAGGCGAACTCGGTGCGTCCCGCGATCGGCCCGGCCGTCCACGGACCGCTGCCCTGGACGCGATCGGGCGCCTTCTCGGTCAGTACGAGGCGGTTTCCGGCGGCAACGTAGCGTCTTGCCGTCCGCTTCGATTTCCAGTCGCATGGGCGCCGGCCAGCAGCTCGCGTCCTTGGCTGACGACCTGCTTCCAGAGCCCGGTGCCGGCCAGGTCATGGCGGCGGAGCACGGCGCTGACGCTCGGCGGGGTCTCGGTGGCAGCCAGCGGAGTGAACGGCGGAATCACCACCCGGTCCTGCCCGAGGCGGCCCTGTTCCCAGGCGAAGCGATTGCGTTGGAACGTCCGCCGCAGCTCGCGGCGGGTTGCATCGCGGGCGGTGAGCGTGAGCGTGACTTCGTACGTCCCGTCGGCCAGCGAAGGCACGGGAATCGTCTCGCCGGCCTCGGCCATGGGCAGCTTGCCCGCCCGCCGGGCCAAGACTTCGCTTCGGCCCTGGGGAGCAAGCGTCACGTCCCACGCGACGAACTGCTCGGGCGCACGCAACACCAGCACCCGCAGCCGGTCGAGCGAGGGAAAGTAGCTGAAGCGGAACTCCAGGCCGTCGGCTTGCACGAGCAGGCCCTTGGGGTCCGTGACGACACCGGTCGGCGCCCGTTCCGGGTCATCGGCCAGGGCGGGATTGTGCCAGGCCACCCCAGCGGCCAAAAATGCAAGGACAAAGGCAATCGAGGAGCCAAAGAAGGTTTTCATGATAGTACGCGGGATTTCTCGTTTCCCCTTGTCCTTTTGAACCTGTCTGGTAGTAGCGCCGCGGCTACATTGTAAAATGGATTTCAATCCGTTTCCAGCGACAGGGAATTCATTCGGATGCGGCGAATCATTGTTCATGAACGCCCTCGACCATTACCGATCCAACTCCGCTGCCGGGCGAAGTGGCGACTCATCCGTAGCGTGAAGGGAACACGCCGTCTTTCGGGAAGAAATCCTTGTCGCTCTTGAACCTGTTGGAAGAACCTGCCAGACTACTCGCATGGATAGGTAATCGACAGATGAGGAAGACGACCGCCGTGATGCCTGCATCGTACATACCTTTGGATTTCTCGATCCGATTGGCGACCAATGACGACATCCCCGCAATCAGAGCGGTCCTTTTCGGGGTGCGTTCGGAGTATGGTGTTCCTGGCGACATCGGCATTGCGAATTTTTAGTTGGCGGACGGCCTCCGGATCGGTGCGGTAAGCGTCGTCGGCCTGGACGTTCACTTGCCAGGTGCGGCCGAAGCGGTTGAAGTAGCCGAGATAGTAGCTGCCCAAGTAGGTCTGCAGGGCGTCGAAGACGTCCTTGAGCGACACGACCACCGCCTTGACCTTTTCCCGGTCGATATCCACGTAAGATCCGCGGCGTGCGGCGCGGAAGCCGTTGAACAGCCCCGTGAGGCCCGGCTGCCGGTTTGCCATGGCGGCCAGATTGTCGGCCGCGGCCTGGAGGGCGTCAAAGTCCACCTCCACGCCTCCCGTGCCGCTCTGGACGGCCGCGCTGAAGGTCATTGTGTTGTCGTGCGCCGAGATCGCCGCGAGCCTGACCGTGACGACCATCTCAAAAGGTGCCGCTGGCCGGTGCCAGCCCGCCCCCTTGGAACGTCGCCGCCTGCGGCGTGCCGCCGGCGATGCTCCAGGCGAGACCGGAAAGCGGCCCCGCTGAAAACTTGCAGGCCGCCGCGCTCGGTGATACGCTGGTAACATGTCACACCCCTACGACGCCAGCACCAAGTACCTGATCGAGACCCGGCTCGCCGACTGGCTCCCGCTCTGCGGCCGGACCACGACCGCGGAGCTTGAGATCATCAATGCCGATCTGTCCACCGTCACCGCCGCGGCAGACCGCGTGCTGCTGGTCCGCGAGGCTCCGCCCTGGCTGCTGCATCTGGAGTTGGTATCCAGCCGCGACGACGATTTGCTTCCGAACCTCCCGGCATATAATATACTTTTGCCAAGGAGTACAGGGCATGAAAGACTCGGTAACGTATCAGGCAATTGTGGAAGAAGGTATGGCCATGGGCGAAGCCAAGGGTGAAGCCAGGGGAGAGGTCAAGGGCATCCTGCGGGCGAGGCTGGAGGATCTCCTTCTGCTGGGCCGGCGGCGGTTCGGTGATCCAAGCGCGGAGACCGAGATCGCACTGCGCGGCATCGCGGATGCCAATCGGCTGGCGCGCATGATTGCCGCACTGCTTGACGCCTCCAGTTGGGAAGAGCTGCTGGCCACACCGTGAGGGCCGTGCTGCGCATCCGAAGGCGCGAAAGGAAGATAGGGAGAAAGGGAGAACCTGTTTTGCCTGCCGCTCTCCCTATCTCCCTTTCCCCCCTGCGCCCCTGCCTTCTGGTCGGTGACCGGCGTGGCCGAAGCCATGCCGAAAATCTAGCACTGCGTCACGCCGTAGGGTTTCGGCTTTTGTCCCCGTGCCAGCATGGCCGCTTGTTGCTTGGAGCGAGAAGTACGCTCGAAGAATTGGGTGCCAATCTGCCGGTCAAGTTGCCGCACGGACCAGCCGCCCCGAATCGCCTCGGCCTCATAAAAGGCGCGTGCATGAGACTTCTTGACCGCCATCAAGCGGACATAGTGGGACCAGGAGAGCGGGAAAACTGATCGAGCCGACAGAGGGTTGCATGTACCCCCGCCTGGGCGGTGCAGTGCCACTGTGGGATCTAATTCTCCCGACAGTGTCGGGAGAATTTCGCCTCCTTCCCTCAGATCTGCGGGTAGTTTCACCCTGGCCTCCAACTCGTATCCTGCGAAGCGATGGCATTGCTAGCAGGCCGTCGAAGTGTCTTTCCCGGAATTGTCGAAGTGTTTTCGGGGGGGGTGGGGCGTAGAATATCTCTATCATGAGTGCCTCCGACCTCACGGACTGCGTGCAACAACTTCGCCTTGACGGGGACGCCCTGGCTGACGTCCACGTCCGTGAAGTCGTGGGCAAAGTGCTGAATCTCGTGGAAGCCGTTGTCGTTGACAATCGCCGCCTAGAGGAGGAAAATCAACGCCTGCGGGAGATCATTCGCCAACTTAAGGGTGAGCCCCGGTCTTCCCCGGCGCCGCGCCGTCCGCCCGCACGGGATGTCTCGTCCGAGAAAGAACGGCGGCAACGTGCGTCTCCGCCAGAGGGTCCCCCTCGTGCCGACTGCCGGAGCTTTCGCGATATTCGCGTGGACAAGGAAGTCATTCGCTACGTCGATGCGGTGCGTCGTCCTCCCGACGCCACGTTCATCGGCTACGAAGACGTGGTTGTGCAGGATCTTCAGATCAAGAGCTACAACATCCGCTACCGTCTGGAACTCTGGGATTCGCCGTCGCAGGGACGGCTGCGTGGTGAGTTGCCACCAGGAGTGACCGGCGAGTATGGCCCGGAACTGAAGGCTTTGTTGGTGTCGCTGAAGTACGTCGCCGGGACCAGCCTGCCGCGGGCCCACGAGTTCGTGGAACACTGCGGCGTGGTGATCTCGCGCGCCAGCGTGTCGAACATCGTACGGGACGCGGCGGAGTTGTTTCAGGGAGAGAAGGAAGAGATTTTCTGGGCGGGGTTGGCGGCCACGACTTACCAGCACATCGACGACACCTTCGCCCGCGTGGGAGGTGAGTTGTGGCACACGCATATCATCTGCAATCCGTTTCACTCCACCTACTTTACCACACCGCACAAAGACCGACTGACGATTCTGGGCCTCCTGTGGAGCAGGCCGTGGACATACCGCTTCAACGACTTGACGCAGCGGCTGCTGGAGGAATTTCACGTTCCGCTGAAGTGGCGGCAGCTTGCGGCAACGGCCCCGCAGGACCAAGATCTGAACGAGGCCGAACTGGAAGATCTCCTGGAAAAATGGTCCCCCTCCCGACGGCTAGCGTGCCTGGATCGCTTGCGCGAGGCGGCGGCGCTGGCGTCGTATCGTGCGCGGCCAGACCATGTACGGATTTTGGTGGGCGACGACGCCAAACCCGCCAAGTACGTGTCGGACGAGTTCGGGTTGTGCTGGATTCACGAGGGCCGGCACTACAAGGAGTTGTCTCCTGTGGTACCGCAGCATGAGCAGCAATTGGAGGCGTTCCGAACGCGTTACTGGGATCTCTATGGCGAGTTCCAGAAGTACCGGGGCAGGCCGACGCCAGCGCTGGCGGAGCGGTTGGAGGAGGAGTTCGACCGACTGTTCGCGACATGCACCGGGTACGAGGCGTTGGATAAGCGGATTGCGATGACGGGCGAAAAGAAGGAGTCCCTGCTGACCGTCTTGGCCCATCCGGAGACGCCGCTGAACAACAACCCGGCGGAGTTGGGTGAACGCGTGGCAGCGCGGCGTCGGGATGTGAGCCTACACTGCGCCAAGGCCGAGGGAGCACGCAGGATGGACACGTTGACGAGCATCGTACAAACGGCGAAGAAGCTGTTGGTCAACGGCTATGAATACCTACAGGATCGGATCAGCGGCATAGGGAAGATGCCCTCTTTGGCGAGTCTGATTCGACAGCGGTCGCGGCCTCCATCGACCTGCGCCCCCTTGCCCATCTTCAACCGCCCAACCTCTTGCCGATATCGAACGGCTCGCTCTCGCTTAGCACTCTGGTGCCGTCTCCCCTTCCACCGTTTCGCGCCGTACCTGCCAGCAGCCGAATTCCCCTCCTGTTTATGCAGCTTCTCTGTTTTCGCGCGAAAGTCGTCGACCAGAAACGGCACGAGCTAGCACTTGGCAGGATACTCCAACTCTCCCGAAGGTGTCGGGAGAATCTCCCAGCCCAGGTAGAATCCGCGCATCTTGTAGATTCCCTGCACGGAGAACCCACGCCCACGACGTGCGGTCAAGTCCTGCGCGAGCTGTTCCATGAGCGTCTCGCCATACTCCGCTCGGGCCTTGCCTCCCTGTTCATACTCAACGATCCGCCGCCCGATTTCCCAATAAGTTGTGGCGATGATGTACAACTCCTGCCGCCGCAGCCCAAGCGCGTCGAAAACCTCGACCGCCTCTTGGATGTCACCCCCCTTTCGGAGATGCGTGAGCCGATGGAATTGTAGAACGGATTTCAATCCGTTTCCAGCGACAGGGAAGTCATTCGGATTCGGCGAATTACCGTTCATGAACGTCCTCGACCATTACCGATCCAACTCCGCTGCCGGGCCAGGTGGCGCCTCACTGGGAATGGAACAGGCAAGACCGGTGGCGAATGCGCGTGGTCATCAGGACTTCCCGCTGAACGGTTCCGAAAACGGTGGTTTTCTGATCTGTCCCACATGCCACGGTCATGTGGAAATTTCCGTCGATTTTACGGCATTGCAGCACTTTGATTGACGAGACGGCGATCTCGGAATGGTTTCCTCGGGAAAACCAAGCGCACGGTGAGCGGAGGGGTCGAGCGTGGATTGCCAAAAACTTGTCGAGTTTGGCTTTGGTCCTTACTCCTATTTTTGTTCGCCGCGTGCCATGCATGGGCGTTTACGCCCATTTCCGGCGCAGCCGGTATTAGGCCCGTGCTTTAGCACGGGTAGGTAGGCGGATCGCGATATAGATATTGTCCGCCTCGCCGGCCGTCCGCCGTCTTCGGCGGCGGACGGCCGGCGAGGCGGAGGGGGTGGTGCGGCAGCCTGCCGACCCGTGCTAAAGCACGGGCCTAATACCGGCTGCGCCGGGGAATGGCCATAAATGGCCATCGTCGTGAACGGAACAAAAACGGTGTCAAAAATTTGCTTCCGGCAGACTCATCCAAGATTTGTTCCTCTTGCGCGAGCATTCTCCACGAATCTGTAGTCCAGAAACCTTCGTCGGTGGGAACAATTCCGCGATAGAAACCGCTTCGGATTTCTTGCAATCCAGGTCGAGCGTCAAGAAACGAAGGGTTTCAGGCTGAACCCCTTCTGATGGTGTTTGCGAGCGGCGGTGGGGGTGACGAATGGCGCTAGCTTCACCCGAGTTCCAGTGCGGCCCTCAAGCACTTGTCGATCCGCTCCATCGTCTCCCGCGAAAGCTCCCCAATAATGCGCGAGACGTTTGACTGGCGGATGGTGTAGAGATTTGAGCAATTCACGGCGGAATCGCGATGCAGCCCCGACGAGGCGAAGTCGGAATGGCTGCCGTCGATAAGATATTGCGTGTCCTCCCCCGCCCGACCAATGTTCGTTGTGATCAGGGCCACGATCGTCTTCGTCATGCGCGTATTATCGCGGTCATTTTGGACGACGAGGGCCGGGCGGACTTTGTCCGTGGGATCATACCGTGAGAAATCGACCGTGACAACGTTGCCGCGATTCATCGCTTGTACTGCTGGTAACTTTCAAGGTCTTCTTCGTCCGCCACCGCCGCCATGAGGCGGGAAACGGCTAGCGAACTTGGCAGATCGTCCGCAGTCGTATTCTTGACTTTCTCGTAAACATCCATCCGTAACAGCACGCACGCTTCCCCCACTTCAGGCGGAACGAGGGAAATCGGCTCGCCTTCCCGAACGGCCAAAACTTGCTCGCTTGTGAGATTCATAAAACACCTCCATTGCCAATTCTAATTCGCAGTTCCCCCTCTAGCAATCCCGGCCACTAATCGCCGACAGGAACCTGAAGCGACGGGCCGGGGGAGAAAAAGCCGCGTCCCATTCGACGAACTGCCTGGGCGCACGCAACGCTAACACTCGCAGCCGGTCGAGCGAGGGAAAGTAGCTGAAGCGGAACTCCAGGCCGTCGGCTTCCACGAGCAGGCCCTTGGCGTCCGTGACGACACCGGTCGGCGCCCGTCCCGGATCGTCGGCCAGGGCGGGATTGTTCCAGGCCACGCCAGCGGCCAAAAATGCAAACACCAATGCAATCGAGGAGCCAAAGAAGGTTTTCATGATAGTACGCGGAGTTTCTCGTTTCCCCTTGTCCTTTGAATCTGTCTGGTAGCAGCGCCGCGGCTACATTGTAAAGTGGATTCCAATCCGTTTCCAGCGACAGGGAATTCGGCCTGGTTCAAATCAAGGTAACAGTTTTCTGGCTAGTTTGAGCGAGGGTGGCAAGGTCATGCTAGCATCGGCCCCACTTATTGGGAATTGAAGAAGTGTCTGTTTCCCCCTAACTGGTTTATAGAGCATCAACCACCAGTTTTTACGGAGGAAACAGACATGGTATGTTATTGTAACGCCTCGACGGTTCATCCGCAGTCGGGAACCAATTGTTTTTGCGCGGCCAAAGCGATGGAGCCGCGACAGCGGCAGGACCTGGCCCTTCAGGCCCTCGCGGGAGCCGAAAGTATCCGCGGGCTGGCCACAGAACACGCGGTCAGCCGCAAGTTCATCTATCAGCAGGTTGACACAGCGAAGGAGGCCCTCCAAGAGGCATTTGCCCCCGAACAAGACGACGCCACGAAGGTCCTCTTCTACCTGCCCGTGACCAAGCAATGGTTGGAGCAGGCGTTCCTGGGGCTGACGTTGATATGCCACAGCTCCATTCGTGGCATCAGTGAGTTCTGCCGCGATCTGCTGGATTATCCCGTCTCGGTCGGGAAGGTCCACAACGTCCTGCAAGCGGCGGTTGGGCAAGCCCGCGCCTACAACCGTCAGCAAGATCTTTCTGGCGTGCGGATCGGCGCCCATGACGAGATTTTTCAGAGCGGATGGCCCGTGCTGGTGGGGGCCGACGTCCGCTCCAGCTTTTGCTATCTGCTGAGCCGGGAAGAACAACGTGATGCCGAGACATGGGCCATCCGCATGTTGGAACTTCAGGATCGAGGCTTCCGCCCCGAGGCAACCATCGCCGACGCCGGCAGCGGTTTGCGAGCCGGACAAGCCCTGGCCATGCCGGGAACTCCCTGCCGCGGTGATGTTTTTCATGCCCTGCAACTCGTGCAACCGCTGGTCACATTCCTGGAAAACCGGGCGTACGAGGCCATCGCCCACGAAGCCACGCTGGCTCACAAAAGCCAGAAGGCCCAGAAGGCCCGCACGACACGGCGGCGACCACGCCGGCACCCCCTGCCGAGCAAAGAGAGCTTTGCCGAACAACTTCGCCTTGCCACCCAGACCAAAGCCCAGGCCATCGATCTGGCCGCGGACGTGGCCACGTTGTTCGATTGGCTGCGTCGCGACATTCTCTCGCTGGCCGGTGCCGATTACGCCACACGCCGCGAACTGTACGACTTTGTGGTGGCCGAACTGCGGGCTCGTCATCCGCTTTGCCCACACCGCATTGCCTCCGGTCGTCAGCGCCTTGACCAACCAGGGTGACGATCTGCTGGCCTTCGTAGCCCAATTGGATCGGGACCTGGCGGTCCTGGCTACCCAGTTTCAACTTCCCGTTGCCACCTTGCGGGAGGTGTTTAACAATGAGGTTCTCGATGTGGACCATCTCCGTCGCTGGCCGCGAGACGCCGCGTTACGAGAGCGGCTGGGATGCCGCTATTTTGCGGTCAGCGTCGCTGTGGCCGAACTGGCAGAACATACGGTCCGTGCCAGTTCCGTGATCGAGAACCTCAACAGTCGGCTACGAAACTACTTTTTTCTCCGACGGCATTTGGGTCCAGACTACTTGGTCTTGCTCCAATTCTTTCTCAACCATCGACGATTTTTGCGCAGCGCGCGGCCCGAGCGAGTCGGGAAGAGCCCTGCCGAACTACTGACTGGCCAGTCACATCCCCACTGGCTGGAAATGCTCGGCTACACGCGGTTCTCACGGAATTGACTGGCCCGTTTGGCCCAAGATCTTCATCACTCCCTTGCGGATCGCGCTGAGAGTCCGCACTTGTTACCCAAAAACAGATGAAAATGAACCACGCCGGGAATTCCGGGTTTCATGGCCATCTTCGTGTCATGGGTTCATGTTCCGTTGTACGGCGGATCGCGCCAACAAGGAATGTTGAGTCGTGAGAAGTTCCTTTCTTAGCGTTTCGGGATCGGGCAAATCGGTGAGATATTGGGACGCAAAGACCTTGGCCTTGATTCCGCCCATCGCATAGTGAACCACGGCGTCGTTCTTGGCGCTGCAGAGGATCAACCCCACCGGTTCGTTCTCCCCCGGTTCCATCAAATGTTCCCGAACGTAGTTGAGGTACAAGTTCATTTGGCCCGCGTCGGCGTGGGTGAACTTGCCGATCGACAGATCGATCACCACGAGGCAGCGCAGCCGGCGGTGGAACAGCAGCAGGTCGATGCGATACCACTCGTCGCCAATGCGAATCCGTTTCTGCCGGGCGACGAACGTGAAGCCGGTCCCCAGTTCCAAGAGGAACCATTCCAAGTGGCGGACCAACGCCTCTTCCAGGTCGCTCTCGCTGTACTCGTCCTTGAGGTCGAGAAATTCCAGGAGGTAGGGGTCTCGGATCTCGTCTTGCACCGAGACGGCGTCCTCGGGTTTCGGCTTTTGTCCCCGTGCCAGCATGGCCGCTTGTTGCTTTGAGCGAGAAGTACGCTCGAAGAATTGGGTGCCAATCTGCCGGTCAAGTTGCCGCACGGACCAGCCGCCCCGAATCGCCTCGGCCTCATAAAGGGCCCGTGCATGAGACTTCTCGACCGCCATCAAGCGGACGTAGTGGGACCAGGAGAGCGGGAAAACTGATCGAGCCGACAGAGGGCTGCATGCACCCCCGCCTGGGTGGTGCAGTGCCACTGTGGGATCCAATTCTCCCGACAGTGCCGGGAGAATTTCGCCTCCTTCCCTCAGACTTGCGGGTAGTTTCGCCCTGGCCTCCAATTCTCCCGACGGTGTCGGGAGAATCTCCCAGCCCAGGTAGAATCCGCGCATCTTGTAGATTCCCTGCACGGAGAACCCACGCCCACGACGTGCGGTCAAGTCCTGCGCGAGTTGTTCCATGAGCGTCTCGCCGTACTCCGCTCGGGCCTTGCCTCCCTGTTCATACTCAACGATCCGCCGCCCGATTTCCCAATAAGTTGTGGTGATGATGTACAACTCCTGCTGCCGCAGCCCAAGCGCGTCGAAAACCTCGTCCGCCTTTTGGAGATCGCCCCCCATTTGGAGATGCGTGAGCCGATAAAATTGTAGAACGGATTTCAACCTGTTTCCAGCGACAGGGCATTCATTCGGATGCGGCGAATCATTGTTCATGAACGCCCTCGTCGATCACAGCTCCAGCTCTGCTGCCGGGCCAGGTGACGCCTCGCTGGGAATGGAACAGGCAAGACCGGCGGCGGGTTCGCCTGCTCGCCAGGACTTCCCGCTGAACGGTTCTGAAAACGCTGGTTTTCTGAACTGTCCCATGCGCCACGGTCATGCGGGACTTTCCGTCGATTTTACGGCGATGCAGCACTTTGATTGACGAGACGGCGATCTCGGAATGGTTTCGTCGGGAAAACCAAGCGCACGGTGAGCGGAGGGGTCGAGCGTCAAGAAACGAGGGGCTTCTGGCTGAACCCCTTCTGATGGTGTTTCGTTGCGGAGTGGGGGTGACCGCCGCAGGTTAGCGGGTCGCCCTAGGTTCCAAGAATAGAGTGGTTTGTCGGGAACCCCGAAGAACGTATGACTTGATGAGATAATCAACTAATACCGAAGTCACTCCGCGGGCTGCCGCCAGGTTGGACCTGTAAGCAGGACCCAAGGTCATCTGTCTCGTGAAGGCCCATCGCCTGGTTGCCATTCAATGCGCCGGGGATTGGATACTGCCGAGCCGGATGGTACAATCGCATTCGGTATCCGGAGCTTGTTCATGGCCTTTCCGCACACACGCCTGACCTTGATTCAGCGGCTCGCATCCGGGGGCAGCGAAGACGATTGGCGGGGGTTCCTGCAGGATTATTGGGGCCCGGTCTGCCGCTTTGCGCTCTGCTCGGGTGCGGGCAATCTGTGCGAGGCCGAAGAAATCGCGTCCCATACTTTCGAGGTTCTCTGGGAAAAGCGGCTCTTGGGTCGCTGGATTTCCAACCAGGCCGCGAAGCTCCGTTCCTTGCTTTGTGCCGTCGTTCGTCAAACACTCTCCACGCGGAACCGCACCCAGGCCCGGCGCGAACGACTAAACGAGGATGTCTTGCGGCATGCCCAAGGCTCCGAAGGAATCGCCTTCGCAGGACGACGACTTGTTCTACGCCGCCTGGGTTGAGGAGGTCGTCGAGCAAGCCGTGGAAGCCTTGGCCGTAGAGTACTGCCGGAAGAACCAAGGCGATCGGATGCGCGTGCTCTACGGGCGATTATGCGAAGGCTTGACGATCGTCGAGGTGGCCGACGCGCTGGGAATCAAGCCCAGCACGGTCGATTTCTACTTTCGCGATGCCCGGGATCGACTCGGCGAAAGGCTTCAGGAGTTGGTTCGGCCGCGCATCCTTCGATACTGCGCAGCGGAGGAAGCGGACAAGGAATTTTCGCGACAATGGGAGGAATTGGGAAGTTTTCTGGCCGCGCATGGCGGGCTGGAAGAAGCGGTGCGGCGCTGCTACGCCTTGCTGCCCGGCACCGCGATTCGCAAGCGGGCACGCGAAGCGGCCGGCAAGACCCTCCGGCGATTGAGATCCGACCGACGTAATCCGCCGACTACAACTACCGACCAATAAACGACTTGCGCCCGAATATCGACGGCTGGCAATAGAGAAATCGCTCGTCGCGACATAGTAATATGGCGGGCAGGAACCATAACTGTCGCCTTTCGCTCCGCGAAAGTCGCGTTCTTTCGCGGAGCGAAAGGCGACAATGCAGTGGTAGGGTGGGTGAAGCACGGAAGTCCCTGGTACATGGTGCGTTGCGCGAACCGATTTAAGAACAGCGGTAAACATTTACAAGGGTTCGGCTCCGTGCGTAACCCACCATTTCTCTAGGGGGTTCGCTCCACGCACCTTACAGTTCATGAATAATCCGTCCTAAACGACGGCGCAAGGAGTTCTTCGATGAGTAGTGAAGCAGTCTGTATCGAGGTTGCCCAAAGGCTGTCTGATAAGTTGGATGACCTGTCCTCACGACCGCTTGCCGAGCGCTTGCTGCTGGTGCGCCAACTGGCTGAACAGGTTCGCGACTTGCACGCGCAAGGCCGGACGCATAGCGATATCCATCCCGACACAATCCTCCTGGACGACCAGATGCGCCCCCGCCTGGAAAACAACCCGACGCGTCGGGTTTTCGGCGGAGAGGATTCCGACCCCGAAATCTGCCCGCCGGATCTCGCCGGGCACGAGGGGCTGGAACTGCCCAGCGATCTGGCAGTCGCCGCCAGGCTGTTGGAGAATAGCCATATCGCGATCTCTCCGCAACGGATCGACCTTTACCAGTTGGGCGTTGTGCTTTGCCGCCTCGTGACCGGGCATTCGATACGCGACTACATGATCAGTCCGACCGTGAAGAACCTGATACCGGCGGCGGCGCGACGGTGTCTGGCGCGGGCGGTCGGCTTCGATGCCGAGGATCCCTACCAGGACTGCGACGCCCTGATTGCTGGCCTCGACGACGCGGCCCGAGCGGCGGCCGGGGAAACGCCCGCCGCATCGGTCGATACCTGGTCGTCCGCCGCAAATCGCGATGCCGGCTCACCCACGGATACGGGCCGCCGCCGCGACGAAAAGGCTTCGTCCGCGTCCGCCGATGCCGACGAATTGCCGTTCCGACAGTTGGGCGGTTTCGAGGTGGTCGCGCGTCTGGGCAGTGGCGGCATGGGCGACGTTTACAAAGGATACGACACATCGCTCGACCGCGTGGTGGCCCTCAAAGTGCTCCCGCCGGACCTCGCCCGCAACCGGGAATTCGTCAAACGGTTTCAAAGCGAAGCGACGGCTGTGGCCCGTCTCAGCCACCCCAATGTGGTCGCCGTTTACTGTACCGGCGAGGACGCTGGCCGGTATTTCTTCGCCATGCAATACGTCGAAGGCGAGTCGTTGGGCTCGCGGCTGGAACGCCAGCCGCACCTGTCTTTGGATACGTCGCTTGATATCGTCGAACAGTGTTTGGCTGGGCTGGATGCCGCGCATGCCGAGGGCCTGATTCACCGCGACATCAAGCCGGGCAACATTCTCATCGAGCGCGCCACGCAGCGCGCGGTGCTCATCGATTTCGGCCTGGTCCGAATGCATGGCGACGCCCCGCTGACCGCACCGGGCACGGTGATGGGGACCGTCGATTACATTGCCCCGGAGCAGGCCCAAGGAAAGACGGTGGACAGCCGTGCCGACCTGTATGCGATGGGCGTGCTCATGTACCGGTTGTTGGCCGGCCGGTTGCCCTTCTCCGGCGATACGCCCGCGGCCCTGCTCTATCAGCACGCTCACGCGGCCCCGCCACTGCTCGGCGAACTTGCGCCGGCCGTGCCCAAGCCGGTGGCCGAAATTGTCCAACGCCTGATGAACAAGGACCCGGCCGGGCGTTACCAGACGGCCGCCGCGGTCCTGGCCGACCTGCGGGCGTTTCGCCGCGGAGAGTTGGCCCGCGTGGCCGAGGAAGCGACTTCCCCGCGCCCCGAACCCATCTCGCCTCCGGAACGTGGCGCCCGGTGCCGCCGTTGGCTATGGATTGTCGCCGCAGTGGCGATCGCAGCAGCGGTCCTCGTGACGTTCGCCGAACTGGGCGGGCTGCTCAGCAGTGGCGAACCAGCGCAGGAAGTGGCACAAGAAGCAACGCAAGACGCCGGCGCGAACAACCCGCTGGCCGCCGGCAAACAACAGCCCGAGCGCGACGACAAACCCAAGGGCCAGGCGGTGGCCGTCGCCGCGCCCCTAGTCCTCAAGCCCGGGCAGGAACTTCCCAAGGGCACGTGGGTGGATGTGATGACGCCTGTTGACACGGATTGGGACACCGTCAGCGCGACGTGGCGATGGGGAGGTTGGGACGCCGTCAGCGGGACGTGGATATCGCGAGGAACCGACCTGAGAGTGGAGCATGTCAAGTTCGACCGCATCATGTTGCCGGTCGAGTTGGAGGGAAGTTATGAGTTGAAAGCCGAGTTCACCCGGTTGAGCGGCACCGACCCGGTCCTACTGGTGTTCCCCGTCGGCAAGAGGACTTGTATGTTGGACCTTTCGGCGCGGGCGGAGGAGGTGCATGGGCTGGGCATGATCGACGGCAAGAGCACCCACGAGCGCGGCAACCCCGCGATATGGATGCCGGGCAAACTGGTCAATCGGCAGCGCTACCCAGTACTGATTTCCGTAAAGCTCGAAGGGGACAAGGCCAAGATCGATGTTTCGCTGGACAACCACCTGATCATTTCCTGGAGCGGCAGGCAAGAATCGCTCGAAGTTCAGAGCGTGTGGGCCTCGCCCCGGCCCTACCGGCCGGCGCTGGCCGGCTTTGATTGTGATGTCGTGTTTCATTCCGCGCTGGTCCGCGCTACGAGCGGCAAAGCGAGAATGGCATCGCACGTCTCCCCCGCGATCGATGGCAACGATCGCCGCTGGGTGGACTTGTTGAAAGACGTGGATCCGGATCGTGACGCGATCAAGGGACGATGGCTGAAGACCGGCGATGCGATTGAAATAGCTCCCGCCTCTCAAAATGAGAAGTACGTGCGGCTCATGTTCCCGCGCCAGGTCGAAGGCAGCTACGACTTGCTGGCGGAGTTCACCCGCACCCGGGGGAGCGAATCGGTGGCCTTCGCCCTTCCCGTCGGTGCGCGGCAATGTACGCTGCACTTCAGCAACTGGGCTGGAAAAGCAGGCGGCCTGGAAACGGTTGACGCGTGTGACATGTTCCGTTATTCCAATCCGGCCGTTCGTCGCCCGAGTAACCTGGTCAACGGCAAACGTTACCAGGTCTTGGCCCAGGTCCGCACGCACGACGGCAACGCGGTGATCGACACCTGGCTCGATGGAAAGCCTTTTGTCCACTGGGCGGGACATCAGTCCTCGCTGGAACTCTCGAAGGACTGGTCGTTGCCCGAGCGTTGGCGGGCTGGCATCGGGGCTTATCTGAACGGCGTGACGTTCCACACGGTTCGTCTGCGGCCGGTTGACGAAGGCGCCGCGGCAAAATAGGCTCCCCTCGCCCGCGCACCATGTACTCATGGTCGACGGGAGAGGGTCAGGGGGTGAGGCCAGTGGGTATCGAAATACTCTCTCACTCCAAGACCGGAATTGACACATTGAAAACCCTCAGCAAGAAAGGACCATACGATGACACGGTTACAAGAACTGGGACGGCGAGGCCGCTTGGCGATCGCCGCAGGATGGACGCTGGCTTCGGTCATGCTCTTTATGGGAAACTGGCTGCCTGTCGCCGTGGCGGCGGAGACCGAGAGAAAAGCTGCGGCCGACGAGCCGTTGACGCTTAAACCCGGCCAGGAACTGCCCAAGGGCAAATGGGTCGATGTGATGACGCCCGTCGACCCGGATTGGGACACCGTCAACGGGACGTGGCGACGGGGAGGGTGGGATCCCATCAGCGGAACGTGGCGACCGCAAGGGACCGACCTGAGGGTCGAGAAGAGCGGCCATGATCGAATCATGCTGCCGGTCGACGTCGAGGGCAGTTACGAGTTGAAAGTCGAGTTCACGCGGCATATCGGTCCGAACGACGTCAGCATCCTATTCCCCGTCGGCAAGAGGACCTGTCAGTTGAGCCTTGGGGCGCCGTGGGACAAGGCGCATGGACTGACTTTGGTCAATGGCAGGCGTGTCGGGGATCAATCCAATCCCGCCGTATGGAGGCCGGGCCTGCTGGTCGATAAACAACGCTACGTGGTGCTGATTTCCGTGCAGATCGAAGGGGACAAGGCCAAGATCGAGGTTTCGCTGGACAACCACCCGATCATTTCCTGGAGTGGCAAGCAGGAATCACTCGACGTGGAGGTGTGGTGGTCGTTGCCCAAGCCGTATCGGGCGGCACTGGCCGGCGATAGTGTAGATGCCGTGTTTCATTCCGCGCTCGTGCGTGCCACGGGCGGCAAAACAAGAATGGCATCGCATTTCACCCCCACGATCGCGTTGAATGATCCTCACTGGGTGGACCTGTTGAAAGACGTGAATCCGGATCGCGACGCGATCCATGGCTGGTGGCTGAGGGCCGGCAGCGGGATCGAGGTGGCCCTCGTCTCCCAAGCCGAGAAGCACGTGCGGCTCATGTTCCCGCACGCCGTCGAAGGAAGCTACGATCTGCTGGCGGAGTTCACCCGCACCAAGGGAGCCGATTCGGTCGTATTTGCCTTCCCCGTCGGTACTCGACAATGTGAATTGAACCTCAGCGCCTGGGCCGGAAGAAGCGGCGGCCTGGAAGCCATTGAAACGCGGACCATGTCCAATCGGCTCAATCAGGGCCTTCGTAGCCCAAGTCTTTCAAGCTAGCATTGAGTGGCTTTTTGCTGTTGGCGTTGCGCAAGTATACGAGCGGTAGAAACATGCGGATGTTTTTTGTCGTAGACCCGTTTCGGGGCTGGTTTCTTGGGGCCACGGATGTTCTTGCGGAAGCGATTGAGACGTACATTCGCGGCCAGAGCCTTCAGGATTCGCGCCAACTCGGCAGGATTGAGCAGGGCGAAGTGTGTTGTCCATTCCGCCTCGGGAATGGCGATCATCATCCCGTGGTATGTAGCGGCCACTTCGCCCGCCAGATAATAGCCCGAGAGATCTTCGCGTTTTGCTTTGTCGCCGTGGGTCGCGACCAAAGCGCTTTTCACCACGCTGGTCACGTTGTAGGCCAACAGGGCCACGCAGAAGCTCAACAGTGCCGCGCCGGGATAGCCCAAGGTCTTGATCTTGCCGTTAAATGCCTGGTCCAACTCGTGGAATGCTCTTTCCACCGTCCAGCGATGGAGATAGAGGTTCGCAACGCTGCGGGCATTGGCGACCGTTTTGGGCAGGTTCGTCAACACGTGGATCTCGGTTTCCCCGTCGCGGGTCGGCTCCTTCAATTCGATAGTAACGCGGCGAATCGTCCTCGGTTTTCCCTCCTCGTCCGTTATCTGCATTTGTTGCTCGTAGATCATGCCCCTGGGACAGCGGCCGATCTTGTGGCGCTTGCCCGGCAGTTCGTAAGTCAAGTTCTGCTTGTGTTGGCGAATGACGAACGCCGCGTCTTGGTTCGCGATCCCGAAGAGAAACCCGGTCGTACAGAAGTTGCGGTCAGCGATCCACAGGTCCCGCGCTTCCACGGTCGTCAAGACTTGAGGCAGCAGACTTCGCTCCTGGGCATGTCCATCCTCGCAAGGGAAAACGTCTGTCGCCAGCATCCGATCCGGCTCCAGGACCACCAAGGCATGCCCCGGCAACGGACCGGCGGCAATGCTCCGCAACTCCTCGATGCGGTGTTCGGTGGCAGCCAGATGGTTCCCGTCGAGGATTTTCGTCCGGTAGCCGGCCAGCAGCGGCTGGCGCCGTGGCGCCAACTGCGCGACTGATGTCCGCCATCCGCATGGCCGTCTGCCGCACCATCTGTCGGGAAACCTCCGTCTCTATCTGATTGAGCTTGTTGTAGACCGACGTAACCGAGACAGTGAATTCCTCCTCGCGTGCCAGGTAGGCATCGTTGACCGACCTGCGGCCGCCCGTCGCCACAACGGCCAACAGGTTCACGACCGAGGAAAACAAAAGCTCTCCACAACGCTGACGTTTCGCGGTCTTTGAAAAGATCTCGTCCAACAATTCCGCTGTAACGGCATTTTCCAACGTGCCGCGAAACATTACACTCACCGCGCTTTTCGTAGCAAACCGATCGAATATCTCACTGAACATCACTGTGTTACCATCCTAACAAATTGCTCTAAGGTCAAGTACGATAACACATTATTCACAAACTACAACACGTTGGCCAGGCTGCTAGCAATGCTAACACTGACAGCTTGAAAGACTTGGCCTTCGTAGCCCTAGCGGCCTGGTCAACGGCAAACGCTACCACGTCATGGTACAGGTCCGCACTCGCGACGACAACGCGGTCATCGACACCTGGCTCGATGGGAAGCCCTTCGTCCACTGGGCGGGAAAGCAGTCCTCCCTGGACATTCCGAAGGAGTGGTCGTTGCCCGACCGTTGGCGTGCCGGCATCGGGGCGAATCAGAGCGCCGTGACCTTCCACTCCGTCCGCCTGCGGCCGGTGAGTGAAGGTTCCGCGGCAGCGGCGGAAGCGAAAGCACTGAAGTAACTGTTTCAAGACTCCCCTCGGCCGCGACCACGGGTACATGGTGCCCGCGAGTGAAGAGGCATGCTACCCCGCCCTAATGCACTGCGGCGTCTTCAACGTGCCATCCCAACTCGGGGCCGGAGAAGTCCGGCAGGCGGACGTTGACGACCGGTATACTGTCGGCTGGCCGTTTCGAATCCAAAGCACTTCGCGACCGCTTGCCTGCGGCGGTGGCGCACACCTCCACAGGTTAGGGCGAGTTGCGCGCCCGGCACGGCGCGCCCATAAGCTACGGTCGAGCCCCACAAACAGGTAGGCGCCGCCGGCAATCCTTGCTGTTTCAGAATACCACCGTTTCAGGACGCTTGCTGCCGCGCCTTCCGCCGGCGCTTGCGAGTATTCTGGGACGGCCGGGAGTTCACTACGCGGAGAAGGCCAATTTCGCGTCCCGAGAAACGAACATTCTGGAGACCGGGTTCGAATCTAACCTCTGGGGAACGTCTGGGAGATTGGCCAGCGACCCCTTGCTTGTTGATGGCGACGAAATCGGGGACCAGTTTCGCGGCGAGTGGCAGCCTCAAGATGTAATGTCTCGAATCGCCCACTTGGCGCGCGCAACACTACTTCGTAAATCCGCCACCGGCCGCCGTCTTGCAAATCTTGTCCTATCCTTGAAGACAGGATGCTCCATTGCCTGGGCGTTAACCTATCGACCTTCCTAGTAACGGAAAAAATCATGTACTACCGCTTCGCCTCCCTCCTCGGTCTGTTCGTCCTGGTGCTGGCGACTGGATGTGGCGAGCCGCAGCCGGTTGCACCGCCGGTTCCGCCCAAGGTGACCGTCAGCGTGCCCGTGGTGCGGGACGTGACGGACTACGAGGAATTTACCGGTTATACCGATGCGGCCAGCACGGTGGACATTCGCGCACGGGTAGCGGGATACCTGATCAAGGTCAACTTCAAAGACGGCGCTGTCGTGAAGCAAGGCGACCTTCTCTACGAGATCGATCGTCGCCCCTTCCAGGATGCCTTGGACCAGGCCTTGGGGCAGGTGGAGAGCCTGGAGGCGAAGAAGAAGCTCTTGGCCATTCAGGTGGGTCGTTACACCACGCTGGCAAAGACTTCGGCCGCCAGCCAACAGGAAGTCGACCAGTACCTGGCCCAGCAGGCGGAGAACATCGGCGATTTGAAGACCGCCCAGGCCAATGTCGCGTCGGCGAAATTGAATCTCGACTTCACCCGCGTCACCGCCCCCATCAGTGGCCGAATCAGTCGGACCTTCGTAACGGAGGGAAACCTGGTTACAGCCGACAGCACGCTGTTGACCACCATCCGGTCGATTGATCCGATGTACGCCTTTTTCAACATCGAGGAGCCCGCCGTATTGCGTATTCAGAAGATGGTGCGCGAGGGAATCATCACGACAAAGAACAAGCACGACGTCCGCGTGCAGATGGGACTGGCCGACGACGTTGCGCGGAAGTTCCCCTTGCACGGCATGCTCGACTTCGTCAACAACACGATCGATTCGCAAACCGGCACGCTTCAGGTCCGCGGCACGTTTGCGAATCCGTACACGTTCCCCGGCCCGCCGCCGGTCTTGTCGCCAGGCTTGTTCGTGCGGGTCCGGCTGCCGATGGGCCCGGCCCACCGCGCGTTGCTGTTGACCGAACAGGCCATCGGTACCGACCAGGGGCAGAAATTCGTCTACGTCGTCGATGCCGAGAATAAAGTCGGCTATCGCCGCGTGACGCTCGGCCAGACGTTCGACGGCCTGCAAGCCATCGAAGAAGGTCTCCAACCGAACGAGCGGGTAGTGGTCAATGGCCTGCAACGGATTCGGCCGGGCTTGACCGTCGAAGCAGCGCAGGTCGACATGGCCGGTTTGGCGACGCCCGCTCCGGCCGAGAGCGCTCCGGTCGCGCACGCTCCGATCGAGCGTAAGCAGGCCGAGCGTACTCCGGTCGTGCAGGTCAAGGCCAAGCCGGCCCTGACGGTTCCGCACTCATAAGAAGGCAGCCGACTTGATTTCTCGCTTTTTCATCCACCGTCCGATCTTTGCCGCGGTACTGTCGATCATCATCGTTTTGGCCGGCGGCGTGGCGATTCCCACGCTGCCGATCGCCCAGTATCCCGACATCACGCCGCCGACCGTGCAGGTTTCCTGCTCCTACCCTGGGGCCAACGCCCAGGTGGTGGCCGATACGGTGGCCGCGCCAATCGAGCAACAGGTCAACGGCGTGGAAAACATGCTCTACATGTCGTCGCAGTGTACCAATGACGGCGCGTACGTGCTGACGGTGACTTTCGATCTGGGCACCAATTTGAAACTTGCCCTGGTGCAGGTCCAGAACCGCGTCCAACTGGCGATGCCGCAAATGCCCCAGCAGGTGCAACTCCAGGGGATCAACATCAAGAAGAAGACGCCCGCGATCCTGATGGTGGTCAACCTCTTCTCGCCCGGCGAACGCTACGATTCGCTTTACATGTCGAACTATGCGATGTTGCACGTCCGCGACGAGTTGATGCGTCTGCCCGGCGTCAGCGACGTGACGTTTCTCGGCGAGCGGGACTACAGCATTCGGACCTGGCTCGATCCGGAAAAACTGGCCGCGCGGAACATGACCGCCGGTGAAGTCGCCTCGGCCATTCGCGAGCAGAATAATCAAATGGTGGGGGGGCAGCTCGGCCAGCCGCCGTCCGCCGCGGGACAGAACTTTCAGCCGACACTCAGCGCCCTGGGGCGGCTCACGACGCCCGAGCAGTTCGGCGAGATCGTCGTCAAGGCCGGTCCGCCCGTTGACGGCGCCCGGGTCGGCCCCTGGTCCGGCTCCGCGACGTGGCGCGACCCGAACTCGGCGCACAGCAATATGACCAGTCTTGCCTGTTGGACGGAATGCCGTCGGTCGCGCTGGCCATCTTCCAGACGCCCACGGCCAACATGCTCGATACGGCCGACGGCGTCCGCCGCAAGATGAAAGACCTGAAGCACGATTTTCCCGAAGGGCTCGACTTTCATTTCGGCTACGATACGACCCCGGTCATCAGGGAGTCGATCGGCGAAGTCCTCAAGACGCTGTGCGACGCCATTATCCTGGTGGCCATCGTCGTGCTGGTGTTCTTGCAGAACTGGCGGGCCACGCTGATCCCGCTGACGGCCGTGCCCGTGGCTATCATCGGCACTTTTGCCGTGATGGCCGCCATGGGATTCAGCCTCAACAACCTCTCGCTGTTCGGCCTGGTGCTGGCCATCGGCATCGTGGTGGATGACGCCATCGTCGTGGTGGAGAACGTCGAGCGCTGGCTGGCCGCGGGGCTTGCTCCCAGGGATGCCGCGATCAAGGCCATGGAAGAGGTCACCGGGCCCGTCGTGGCCGTGGCCTTGGTCCTTTGCGCGGTCTTCGTCCCCTGTGCGTTCATCACCGGCATCACCGGACAGTTCTTCCGCCAATTCGCGCTGACGATCGCCGTCTCGACGGTCATTTCGGCCTTCAACTCGCTGACGTTGAGTCCCGCGCTGGCCGCCTTGCTCCTCAGGCCGCACGGGCACGGCGGCGCGAGTGGCCGTCGCACGTTCATACCGGCCTGGTGGCCGCGCGTCGCCGGTGCGGCCTTCGGCCGCACGACCGGCCGGGGTCTCCAAGTCGCGGCACTGCTGGCCCTGATCCCGCTCGGCGCGTTGGCGCTGGCAGCCGGCGCGTGGAACGCGTTGCTTTGGCTGTTCAATGCGGCCTTCGATTGGTCCACCAATATCTATACCCGCATCGTCCGCCGCCTGCTTCGCGGCAGCCTGCTCGTGCTGGCGTTTTACGGCGGCCTGCTGTGCCTCACCTGGTGGGGATTCGTCAAGATGCCGTCGGGTTTCATCCCGGAACAGGACAAGGGGAAACTGCTGGTCAACGTGCAATTGCCCGAAGGGGCCTCCGTCCAGCGGACCCAAGCGGTTGTCGCGAAGATCGAACGGCTGGCCCGGGCGATGCCGGGCGTGACGAGTTCCGTGGCCGTCGCGGGCCAATCGATCCTGTTGCAGGCCAACGCGCCGAACTTCGGCTCGCTGTTCGTGATTCTCAAGCCGTACGTCGAACGGCGCGGCCGCCAGTTCTCCGATAAGGCGCTGGCCGTGCAGTTGCGAAAAATCTGCTACCAGGAGGTCCCGGAAGCGACGGTCAGCGTCTTTGGCGCCCCGCCGGTCGACGGACTGGGGACCGCCGGGGGCTTCAAGCTGATGGTCGAAGACCGCGGCAACCACGGCATTGGAACCCTGCAGCAAATGACCGACGGGCTGATCCGGCGCGGCAACGAACAGCCGGGCCTGATTGGGCTCTTTACGCTCTTCCGTTCCAACGTGCCGCAGTTGTTCATTGACATCGACCGCACCAAGGTGAAGGCGATGGCCGTCGCCATCGGCGACGTGTTCAATACGCTCCAGATCTACCTCGGTTCGCTGTACGTCAATAATTTCAATGATTTCGGCCGCTCCTGGCAGGTTACGCTGCAGGCCGAAGGCTCGTTCCGCAACGAGGCCGCCAAGGTCGGTCGGCTCAAGGTCCGCAACGGCAACTCCAAGATGGTGCCCCTGAATACGCTGGCCAGGATCGACGACATCACCGGACCGGTCATGATCACTCGTTACAAGATGTTCCCGGCGGCGCCCATCAACGGCAATTTCGGGCCGAACACGAGTTCGGGGCAAGCCGTCGGCATGATGGATGCCTTGAGCAACGAGGAACTGCCGAGCAACATGACCGCCGAATGGACCGAGCTGACCCTGCTCCAAGTCAACGCCGGCAACACGGCGATGTACGTCTTCGCCCTGGCCGTTCTGCTGGTTTTCGCGGTGCTGGCCGCGCTCTACGAAAGCTGGTCGCTGCCTTTGGCGGTGATCCTCGTGGTGCCGATGTGCCTGCTCTGTTCGATCGCGGGCGTGGCCGTCATGCACATGGACATCAACATCTTCACGCAAATCGGCTTCATCGTCCTCGTGGGACTGGCCAGCAAGAACGCCATTCTCATCGTCGAGTTCGCCAAACAACAGCGCGAGTCGGGCATGGACCGCCGCGAAGCCACCTTGGAAGCCTGCCGGCTGCGCCTGCGGCCGATCATGATGACGTCGTTCGCTTTCATTCTGGGCGTCGTCCCGTTGGTCCTCGCCGAGGGGGCCGGGGCCGAGATGCGACGCACCCTGGGCACTGCCGTCTTCAGCGGCATGCTCGGCGTCACGCTCTTCGGGATCTTCCTCACGCCGGTCTTCTTCTACGTCATTGACAGGCCGGGGAAGAAAAAACAACCACGCGCCAAAACGTCGAGTCGGCGGCCAGTGGGTCCTTCCTGCCGGGAGGGACTATCGGGTTCGACGAAACAACTTCGAGTCTTTCACCAGCTCCGCACACCTAAGTCCTTTCCGGCAGAAGGGACCTACTCGAATCAGGACATCGCCGTGCTCTCGCAATTCTTCATTCGCAGGCCGATTTTCGCCACGGTCCTGTCGGCGCTCGTCACGCTGGCCGGCGCCCTGACGGTCTTCTTCCTGCCGATCGCCCAGTACCCGGACATTACGCCCCCGACGGTCGAGGTGACCGCCAGCTATCCGGGCGCCAATGCCCAGTTGGTGCTCGATACCGTGGCCGCGCCCATCGAACAGCAGGTCAACGGCGTCGAGAACATGCTCTACATGTCCTCCCAGTGTACGAACGACGGCCAGTACACGCTCACGGCGACCTTCCAGCTCGGCACGGACTTGAACGTCGCGCAGGTGCTGGTGCAGAACCGCGTGCAACTCGCCATGCCCGTCATCCCCTCGATCGTCCAGCAGCAGGGCGTGGCCGTCAAGAAGAAGTCGCCCAACATCATGATGATCGTCAACCTCGTGTCGACGAAGGACGCGCGGGGAAAATATCTCAGCGACGATCTGCGCCTGTCGAACTATGCGACCATCCAAATCAAGGACGAGTTGCTGCGCCTGCCCGGCGTCGGCGACGTGACCTTCCTCGGCGAGCGCGATTACAGCATGCGGGCCTGGCTCGATCCCGAAAAGCTGGCCTCGCGGAACATGACCGCCAGCGACGTGGTCAACGCCCTGAACGAACAGAACATCCAGGTCGCCGCCGGCCAGGTCGGCCAGCAGCCGGTGCCCGCCGGCCAGAACTTCCAGTTGACCATGTGTGCGCTGGGCCGCTTGACGGAACCGGAACAGTTCGGCGACGTCGTTCTCAAGGCGAGTTCGAAAAGTCAGAACGGGCAGGGCGTGGCCATCGTCCGGCTGCGCGACGTGGCCCGCATCGAGCTGGGCGCCCAGCAGTACGACCAGACGTGTACGCTCGATACCGAGCCGTCGGTGGCGCTGTCGATTTACCAGCTTCCCGGCTCCAACGCCTTGCAAACCGCCAAGGCCGTTTACAAGAAGATGCGGGAACTGGAGGCGCGGTTCCCCGTCGGGCTCCAGTACAAAATCGTCTACGACACCACGCCCTTCATCTACGAGTCGGTCTGGGAAGTCTTGAAAACCCTCCGCGACGCCATTATCCTGGTGGCCATCGTCGTGCTGGTGTTCTTGCAGAACTGGCGGGCCACGCTGATCCCGCTGACGGCCGTGCCCGTGGCGATCATCGGCACTTTTGCCGTGATGGCCGCCATGGGATTCAGCCTCAACAACCTCTCGCTGTTCGGCCTGGTGCTGGCCATCGGCATCGTGGTGGACGACGCCATCGTCGTAGTGGAGAACGTCGAGCGCTGGCTGGCCGCGGGGCTTGCTCCCCAGGATGCCGCGATCAAGGCCATGCAAGAGGTCACCGGGCCCGTCGTGGCCGTGGCCTTGGTCCTCTGCGCGGTCTTCGTCCCCTGTGCGTTCATCACCGGCATCACCGGACAATTCTTCCGCCAATTCGCGCTGACGATCGCCGTCTCGACGGTGATTTCGGCCTTCAACTCGTTGACGTTGAGTCCCGCCCTGGCCGCCTTGCTCCTCAGGCCGCACGACGCGAAGCGCGATCCGTTGGACCTCCTGTTGAACTGGTCGCTGGGTTGGTTTTTCCGGCTTTTCAACTGGGGATTCGCGCTTTCGACGAACGTCTATACCCGGACGGTCGGCGTCCTGCTGCGGACCAGCGCGCTGGTGCTCCTGGTCTACGGCGGTCTGCTCTATCTGACCTGGTTTGGGTTCGCGCACGTGCCCGGCGGCTTCATTCCGGAGCAGGACAAGGGCTATCTGATCGTCAACGCGCAGTTGCCCGACGGGGCCTCCGTGCAACGAACCCAGGCGGTCATGCGGCGGATCGAACGGATCGCGCGGGAGATGCCCGGGGTGGCGCATACCGTGGCCCTCTCCGGCCAATCGCTGCTGTTGGGAGCCAACGCCCCGAACTTCGGCTCGCTGTACGTGATGCTCGACGAGTTCCGGGCGCGGCGCGGCGCGGCGGCGCAAGGCGATGCGATCATCGCCGCGCTCCGCCAACGATTCAACGACGAGGTCCAGGAGGCCTTGGTCTCCGTCTTCGGCGCCCCGCCGGTGGACGGCCTGGGAAACGCCGGCGGCTTCAAACTGGTCGTCGAGGATCGCGGCAACCTCGGACTGGCCCAGTTGCAAACCGCTGCCGACCAGGCGGTCACCGAGGGCAACGCCACGCCCGGACTGGAAGGCGTTTTTACCGGCCTGCGGGCCAACACGCCTTGGCTCCACCTGGAGATCGATCGCGTCAAGGCCAAGTCGATGGGCGTCTCGCTCAACGAGATCTTCAACGCCCTGCAAATCTACATGGGCTCGCTGTACGTCAACAATTTCAACGACTTCGGCCGGTCCTGGCAGGTCAACGTCCAGGCCGACACCCGTTTCCGTCGTACCGTCGAGGACGTCCGCAAGCTGCAGGTCCGCAGCCAGGCCGGGCAAATGGTCCCGCTCGACACGCTGGCCGAAATCGGCAACGTCAGCGGGCCCGTCATGGTCCTTCGCTACAACATGTATCCGGCCGCGACGATCAACGGCAACATGGCCCCGGGCACCAGTTCCGGCCAGGCAATTCACCTCATGGAACAAGTCGTCGGCCGGCAACTGCTCCCCTCGATGGCCATGGAGTGGACCGAATTGACCCTCATGCAGAACCTGGCGGGCAATACGGCGATGTACGTCTTCGGGCTGGCCGTCGTTTTGGTGTTCCTGGTCCTGGCCGCCCAGTACGAAAGCTGGTCGCTGCCTTTGGCGGTGATCCTCGTGGTGCCGATGTGTCTGCTCTGTTCGATCGCGGGCGTGGCCGTCATGCACATGGACATCAACATCTTCACGCAAATCGGCTTCATCGTCCTCGTGGGATTGGCCAGCAAGAACGCCATTCTCATCGTCGAGTTCGCCAAGCAACAGCGCGAGTCGGGCATGGATCGCCGCGAAGCCACCTTGGAAGCCTGCCGGCTCCGCTTGCGGCCGATCATGATGACCTCGTTCGCCTTCATTCTGGGCGTCGTCCCGTTGGTCGTCGCCGAGGGGGCCGGGGCCGAGATGCGACGCACCCTGGGCACTGCCGTCTTCAGCGGCATGCTCGGCGTCACGCTGTTCGGGATCTTCCTCACGCCGGTCTTCTTCTACGTCATTGACAAGTTCGGGAAGAAGCATGACCAACAGCCGGTGACGACAAACTGCCCGACGGCCACGGCGCCCGATTACGTCCACGAGGATATTCTGGCCTCTATTTCGCCGGATGAGAAGTGTCGGACCAACTCGCCCGAATCCATCGAGGTCGCGGGACTGCCTTCCACGCTGGTCGGGCCGTAGGACGCGAAGTAGTCGACGTCCGGTTTCATGGGGATTTGCCATCGAACGAGGGACAGGGGACGGCTCGCACCTGCGCACCCTTGAACAAATCCGTGTCCGCGATCTTCTGCGTGCGGGTGTCCTTGCCATCGAGCCAAATGGGAGTGGTCGTGCCGTCGGCGTGCCGGATGCGCAGGTTATCAAGATAGATTCTTGTAAGTGCCGGGCTTGCCCCCTTTGAAGACGATGCCGTGGCGTGGGAGAACGCCCGGCGCGTAGCTGCAAAGCCCGATCACGCGATGCTCCCACACGCCCGGCCCGCCTTTGGGTTCCGGTCCCGTGACCTGCTCGCGGCCGAACTGATCGATGCCCTCGCCGCGCTTGAAATCAAGCTGCACGGCTTTGTTGTCGTTGCCTTTGAAGGGCGAGTAGTAGAAGCCGTTGCGCAGGCTGCCGGGGGCAACAGCAACGTCATATTCGATGTAGTCGGTGGCGAACACATGGCCTGCGAAGGTCGCAAAGGGTACGAGAATCCAGTCCTTTGGCCGGGCCTCTGTCCGTTACCGTGGCGCCGATTTCGAGCACTTCCCCTGCGGGTGCGGGCTGGGCGTCGAGCGTGGCGGCGAACGGGCAGGTGGGTGAGTGCGGCGCCCAGCGACTCGGCCCAGGCGTTCATCTTTGCGGTAAGCGATTCCACCTCGTTCGGATGCAATTCGGCGACGTTTCGCGTCTCGCCGATGTCCGTGCGGATATCGTAGAGTTCGACGTGATCGAAGAAGCGGTGCAATCGCCAGTCCGCCGTGCGGATCGCGTCCTCGTTGTGCCACGACCAGTAATAGCTTTCGACCGGGCTGGCGGCGTTGTCGCGCAACGCCGGCCAGATATTCCTGCCGTCGAGCGGGCGCGTCTCGGGCATCTTCAAACCGGCCATCGCCATCAACGTCGGGAAACATGTCGAGCGCGCCGCAGAGGCCATCCCACTTGCGGCCGGCAACTTTGCCCTTGGGCCAATGGATGACCGCGGGCAGGTGCGTGCCGCCTTCGAAAAGGGTGTGCTTGCCGCCGCGGAAGGGTAGATTGCTGCCGTCCTTGGTGGCGCCGTTGTCGCTGGTGAAGACGACAATGGTATTGTCGCGCAGGCCAAGCTTGTCGAGTTCGCCAAGGATGGCGGCGACGTTCTTGTCCATCGCCTGCACCATCGCGGCATAGACGCGCTTGGTCTTGTCGGTCACCTTCGCATCGACGCCCTCCAGATCGGAGTCTTTCGCCTGCAACGGCGCGTGGACGATGTGGAACGGCACATAGCAGAAGAAGGGGCGGTCTTTGTTATCGCGAATGAAATCCAGGACGTGACCGGTGATGAGGTCCTCGGTATAGCCGACGTCCTGCGGCCGATACTCGCGGTTGTGCCACCAGCTTACGGGGCCGCGTCCTTGCACTGTCCGCCGCGTGAAGTAATCCGCACCGCCGCCGTAATAGACCCACGCCTCGTCGAAACCATGCGCGTTAACACCCAAACCGCCCTTGAACTGCTTGTTCGGCATCGACTTCCAGGCTTCCGCAAACGCCCGGCGATATTCGGGCGTGTCGGGGTCTTCGCCGTTGTGCCACTTGCCGAAGATCCCGGTAGCGTAGCCGTGCGCCTTGAAGCCCTCGGCGATGGTTGTCTCCGCCTTCTCCAACTCGCCGCCCACTTCCGGCCCGGTGCCGACGCGGAAAGGGTGCCGCCCGGTCATGAGCATCGCGCGAGTCGGCGAGCAGACGCACCAGCACATGAAGTTGTCGAGTCGGATGCCTTGCTCGAAGAGACGGTCGATCCGCGGCGTCGGGATCGTTCCTTTGTGAATCCCGACGTCGCCCCATCCCAAGTCATCGGCCAGCAGGATGAGGATGTTGGGTTTGGCCGGCTTTGATGCACAAGCGGCCCGCAACGTAACCGGCGGTGCCAGCAGCAGGGCAGTGAGGACGATTAGGGTGTTTCTCATGGTCCCATTCATTGGGGCATCTCTTTCACGCTAGCGGCTAATTGTATGGCTTTTGGCATCCGACCGACTCGGCAGCCCTCCATTATAGTCGCAACGAACGCCATAGCGAGGATCGCCTCTCGGCCCGAGCGGCTTTCGGCGATCACGCCCTTGATTCGGGATTTCTCCATGATGCCCCCCGCCAAAAGGGTGTTCACGGCTACGTCAACACGGGCCTCGACGAGCATCTCAAAAGCGACCAGCTTGTAGATCTCCGTGTCGATGGCCGTGCATACGGAGTGGTAGTTGTAGCCGACCACAACCACGTCGAACCGCCGAACCGGCAGCTTCTTTGCCGGTTCTTCGAAGTAGTTCTCGGCCTGGCCGTTCGACTCATCGGCCATGCCAAGCGCGGAACCGGTTTGAATGCCGGCCCCCAATAACAGTGCGCCTGTTGCAAAATCTCCGCGATTCATGGCAATGTGAAAACACAGTTGGAACCACTACTGTCCGGTTGAGCGATGAGTAGGTGGTTGAAACTATCGTGATTTCTAGGGTTGTTCCGCGATTTCCGCTTGTACTCGATTTCAGTGCCCCCTGGCGTTTTCGCCCCCTCCTTTGCACTATTAAGTGGAAAGGAGATTGCGATGCACGAGGGCAGGCTGGTTTTTGCTCAACTGATGGATTTCATTCCCAAGCGGGATTTCGACGAATGTGTGAAACGCTATCGCGGCAACTACCGGGTCCGCGATTTCTCTTGTCGGGACCAGTTCCTCACCATGGCCTTCGCTCAGTTGACTTATCGCGAAAGCCTGCGGGACATCGAAACCTGCTTGAATGCGGTGCCGTCGAAATTGTACCACGCCGGGCTTCGCGGCCGGGTTTCCAGGAGCACGCTCAGCGATGCCAACAAGCGTCGCGACTGGCGGATCTACGCCGACTTCGCTCAAGTGCTCATTCGTCGCGCCCGAGCCCTGTACGCCAAGGACAACTTCGCAGTATCGCTCAAGCAGGCCGCCTATGCCTTGGATTCCACAACTATCGATCTTTGTCTTGCCCTGTTTCCTTGGGCGCGATTTCGTCGTCACAAAGGTGCCGTGAAGCTTCACACGCTGATCGACTTGCGGGGCAACATCCCCTGTTTTATCCGCATAACTCACGGGAAAACGCACGATGTGACCGTCCTCGATCACCTGCCAATCGAACCGGGCGCCTTCTACATGATGGATCGAGGATACGTCGATTTTGCTCGCTTGCATCGCTTTACTTCACAGTTGGCGTTCTTCGTCACGCGTGCCAAGAAGAACATCGACTGTTACCGCCGCGAGTCCCGTGTGGTGGACAAGTCCACGGGCCTGCGAAGCGACCAGACGATTGTTCTGCGAGGCGTCAAGACCTCAAAGCTTTATCCGGATGCCCTGCGTCGCGTTGCCTATTACGATGCCGAGCACGACCGGCGATTGTGTTTTCTTACCAACAACTTCGAACTACCCGCCCTGACCATTGCGCAACTCTATCGCTGCCGTTGGCAGGTCGAGTTGTTCTTCAAATGGATCAAGCAGAACCTGCGGATCAAGGCATTTTATGGCAACACGGACAACGCGGTGCGGACTCAAGTCTGGATCGCGGTGTGCGTCTACGTCCTGGTGGCCATCATCCGGAAGGAACTGAGGGTGGACCGCAGCCTTTCCGAAATTTTGCAAATTCTGAGTGTGACTCCTTTCGAGAAAACCCCTATTTTTCAGGCACTTTCCACGATTTCTGTCCCAAATCCGGAAAGTGCTTGTCGTAACCAATTGAAACTATTCGACTTATAACCGGACAGTAGTGAGTTGGAACGGCAAGTTATTGGCAGGAGATTCATGGGGAAAAAGACTTCGGCACGAATATCGTTGGCCGTAGCCGGAATCGTTGCGGCAGCGGCGGTTTGCCGGAAGGGAAGGAGTCGAGGAGAGCAGACTTAGGAAATGGCCGAGAATAAATTGTAGCGTGGACTTTAGTCCGCCCTACAACGAAATCGGGAAGTTATTCCGGACCAATTCCTTAGCAAGCGCCAAACCGGAGCGAGCCCTGCTTTGTCGCCAATTTCTCGCGCTACATTGTGCTGCGTCCTTCGCGGAGGAGTCGCAATGGTTCGGTGCGGCCGATGCGAATGGCCGGCCACAAGGAGGCAGCCAGACACAACCCAAGCGTGGCCGAAAGCGCGGCCGCCAGTTTGCCCCAAGGCACGACCAACGGCGTCGCCAGCCCGCCGAAGAAACTGACGTATTGGGAAATGCCCGTTCCGCACCACCCGGCCATCAAGCCGAAGGAAAGGCCGAGAAGGCACGCCACCAGGCCGATCAAGAGACCTTCGGCCAGGATCATGCGGGCCAGCGCCCAGCGCGTCACGCCCAGGGCGCGGAGCACGCCCAGCTCCCAACGCCGGGCGCGAACGGAAGCCATGATCGTATTGACCACGCCCAGCGAAGTCACCAGCAGCGTGATCAGCGGCAGTTCGCATAAGGCCCAAATCACGTCGTCGGCCCGGGCGAGAAGTTGCGTGCGAACGTCCTCCGGCGTAGTGATTCGCAGCGACTGACCGAACTTCGTCGCCCCGAAACTCGATGGACCGCGGACATTGATGACCGTGCCCGGGCCGAGGTAACGGTCGGCGAGGGGTTGCAACGCCGCCCCCATCTCCGCCACGCCCACGCCCGGTTTGACGTTCATCCACAGGTAATTGGTCTGCTTGACGTCGAAGTCGCGGCGGATGTCGTCATAGGACGCAAACACCATGGCCGCCGACCGGACGCCGCGCCGCCGCAGGCCCGAGACCTGGGCGATCCAGTGCCAGCCGGGTAGCGAGACCACGCCGGCAATCGTGTATTGAACCGGTTTGTCGGGCACGTCGGGAGGAACCACCGCGAAACGGTCGCCAAGCTTCAGGCCGGTGGCCGTGAGGAAGTGGTCGGGCACGACGCAAAACCGGCCCTGCTTGAGCCGGGCGACGGCCTCTTCACGCGTGCCTTGGACGAACCGGGCGCCGACCAGCGGCCGTAAACCGCCGAACGCCACTTGCGGATCGAGACCGATCATCAGGATGTTGTCTTGGCGAGTGACCGAATTGCCTTTCTGGCTGTCGGTAATGTCGCCGGCCAGGCGGGGTTGTTCGACGGCCAGAGGGATGCACTGCTCGGGAATAACGCCGGGCGTGCGACGCACGGTGTCGATTTCCGCGTCCGGCAGCCCGCCCGACTGGAGCGTCACGAGCATGTCGGGCACCCAGTCGCCCGGCTTGAACGGCTGCAGCATGGAATATCCCCAGATCATCATCGAGACGTAGAGTCCCAGGCCGATGCTCATGGCAAGCGTAGTGCCCAGCGTGCGCCACAAGTTGCTGCTGAGCTGGGCGCGCAATAGCCGCGGCTCCAGCCCCACGGCCCGGGCGAGCCACGGCCCGATCGCCGCTTCCGTGGCAATGACGGCCGCCGGCGCCAACAACAGGAACCCGATGGCCATGCTCGTGTAGCCCAAGGCCGCGTACATGCCGTAGCGAGCCGCCTCGGCGATGGGCACGACGTAGACGAGCAACGGATTGACGGCGACCAAGACCGCCCCGACGGCGCCGGCAATCGCCCACGTTCGCAAACCGGGCGGAGCATGGCGGCGCGGCGACATGGCCTCCAACGGTTGGACTCGCGTCGCCTGCCAAGCCGGCAGAATCGAGGCCGCCAGCGCGCCGCCCAACGCCGCCACGCCCGTCAGCAGCACGCACCAGCCGCCCAGCGACGCACCGCCGACCAGGGGTACATGGTGTCCGAACAACTCGGGCTTGGCGTGACTGACGACCGCCAAGAGCCCCCAGCCGGCGATCAAGCCGCCAGCCCAACCGATCAGCGCCAGCACCAGGCTTTCAGCCGCGATGACCCGGGCCACCTGAAACCGCGTCAGTCCGACGGCCCGCATGATGGCGAACTGCCGTACCCGTTCGCTGACACCCATGCTCAGCGTGGTGAAAATGATGAACAGCGCGGCCAGAAGCGACATGCCGGTGGCGGCCCACGCCTGCCGCCGGCGCTGGTCGCCAGCGTGGCTGCCGCCATCGCGTTCTGGATGTCTTGCACGCCGACCAAGAGCACGGGCGGCCTGGTCTGCAAGACCTGCGGCAGCCAGCGATCGCGAAACGCGGCGGCCTGCTCGCCCGCGCGGAGCTTGATGTTCACGAGGTTGATCTTGCCGGCCTGCCGGGTGATCTTTTCGGCCAGGGCCAGCGGCACGTAAAGCGCGGAGGCAGCCGGCCCAAGCGTCGAGCCCGCCGCTGCCATGAGCGGCCGGCCGGTCGCCGACGTCTTCTCAGCCGTCGGCGCGGAAGACGCCTGCGCGATGATGCCCACGAGCGTCAGACGATATTCCTTCGTGCCGAAAATGACCAGCACTTCATCGCCCAGTCCGACCTCAAGTTGCTCCGCCGACTGATTGCTGATGACGGCCTCGCGGAGTGCCGGGTCGTGCGTGTCGATCCAGCGTCCCTGGGCGAGCGGATAGGGAGGCGTGGCGGAGTTCATGCCGACGAGTTTCGGACGGTCCGGGGGCCCGCCGCGCGGTGCTCCGCCCTGGCCGCCTCCCGGCGGGGAAGAACTGCCGCTGCCGGACGAGCCGTCCAAGTCCAAGTTCATCGGTTTGTCGGGCTTGACGCGGACGGTCCATTGCAGCGCGGGTTCCCATTCGGCGATGGCGGCGTCCTTGTGCATGGCGTTGACCAGTTCCGTGGGAAGCGCCGAGTCCTCCGCCGAATCGGGCACGAGGAAAAGGTCGTAGCGGCCAAGGTACTCGGTCGCCTTGCTGCCGAACTGCCCGACCAGCGCGTCGTAGCCGCTGACGACCCAGACGACGACGCATGCGGAGGCGATCGTCGCCAGCGAGGTCAAGAGCATCCGGGCCGGATGCCGCCACGCGTAGGCCAGGGCCAGCTTTCCGCTGACGTTCATCGGTTCGCCTCCGCCGCCGTTCCAACCACATCTTGATAATGGGCCGCCAGGCGGTGCGCGTCGCGGAAGTCGGACGTCTCGAACTCGGTCAGGGTCCGGCCGTCCTTGAGCACGACGATCCGCCCGGCCCAGACGGCCACCGCCGGCTCGTGCGTCACGACGACGACCGTCCGCTGTTGCTCCGCGCACAATTCCTTCAACAGCCGGCAGATCGCCTGACCGGTGATCGAGTCGAGGCTGCCGGTCGGCTCGTCGGCCAGCAGGACGGCCGGGTCGGTGATGACGGCTCGGGCAATGGCGACTCGCTGCTGTTCGCCGCCGCTCAATGCGTCGGGCGGATGTCGCAGCCGATCGGCCAGCTTGAGCCGCGCGAGCAGATCGGGGAGACGTTTGCCCGAGGGCTCGCCCCGCCCGTCGGCCAGCAGGGGCAGGAGGATATTGTCCCGCGCCGTGAGCGTCGGGATCAGGTTGAACGCCTGGAAGACCAGTCCGACGTGGCGGCGGCGAAACACCGTCAGCGCCCGGTCCGGCATGGCCGCCAGATCCTGGCCGTCGACGAGGACGCGTCCGGCGTCGGGCCGCGTCAAGCCGGCCATCACGTGCAGCAAAGTGCTCTTGCCCGATCCGCTGGCCCCCATCACGGCCACGAACTCGCCCGGCTCGATCGTGAGCCGGACGTCTTGCAGGGCGTCGACGATCGTAGTGCCTTGTCGAAACCGCTTGGTCACGTTCTCGACGATGACCGGGGAAGCGGACCGCGTTGTCGATTCACTCATGTTGGATTTCCCGAGAACTCTATTTCATCCCAGCGGGATGGCAGCCATTAGCCCCGGGTCGCGCAGCGCACCCGGGGCAATAGAACGTCTGTGTCTCGCCGACCCCGGAGGGGTCGCAGCGCGCCTGCTGTGACCCCTCCGGGGTCAATACGATTTGTCGCTCCGGTATCCGGTGGTGGCGCTGCGCTTACCACCGGCTAATTGCCGGGAACCCTCCCGGTTCCATTCGCCGCATGCGGCCGGCAATAGGAAAGGGCCAACAGACCGAAGGCCGTGGCCAGGTTGGCGTCGCCTTCCATCCAGCGGTCGTTGGTGTTGACCCAGGAGCCGTTTTCTTTCTGTCGCCGGGCGAGTTCCACGGTCAGCTCGCGGCGCCAGTCGTGTTTCAGGCCGTTGGCGTCCTCGACTTCGTCGAGACCCAGCGCGTCGAGCGTCTTGGCAAACGTCAGGTAGTAATAGAACAGTCCAGCATCGCCCAGGCCGGGATTGGTCTTCACGTCGTAGTTCTTCCGGATCCACTCGACGGCCGCCTTGACCCGGGGATCGTCCTTGGTCAGTCCGGCGTAGATCATGCTCTTCAAGCCGGAATAGGTCATGGAGCCGTAGCTCCGCAGGCCGCCGTTGGCGGTCTGGCGTTCCTCGTCCTGCTTGCCGAGAGTCGGGTTGTAATAGAATCCTCCGTCGTTCACCTTGGCCACGTTGGGCGTGGTATTGTGCTCGCTTTCGAGATTCTGGCAGCGCGAGACGAAGACCAGTGCCCGCTTCACGGCCTCGTCCTCGGGGCCGTTGCCGGCGGCTTTCAAGGCGTCGATCATGAACGCGGTGTTCGACAGGTCGGGGTTCTTCGACTTGGCGCCGTAGCCTACGCCGCCGTAGCCTGGATCGGACTTGTCCTTGCCCCGTTTCTCTTCCCATTGGCCGCCACGAATGAACTTCTCGGCCGATCGAATAGTCTTGTCGTAGCGGTGATCGCGATTGGCCTCCTGGAAGCAGACCATGACGATGCACGTTTCATAGGTCGAGATGGGTCCGCCGGGCGAGTAGATGCCGCCGTTTTCCTGGGTATATTCCTCAAGATACTTCAGGGACTTGGCAATCTGCGGATCGTCCGGCGAACGGCCGCTCCGCAGCATGCCCAGAGTGGCAATCGCGGTGGGGCCGATCCCGATATGCGCGCTCAGCGACCCGTCCTGCGATCGCCCTTTGGCAAGAAACTCGATCGCGCGACTGACGGTTGCCTGGTAAAGCCGCGGATCGGAACCGAAGGTTTTCAGGTCGCCCGCCGGACACGGCGCGGCTAGGGAAAGGCATGAACCCAGAATCAGCACTACGACGAACGGCAAGGATCGCATTGTTTCATCTCCCGTGAATCGGCTCCGTCAATAGGTCAAGTGTAAAAGAAAAGTACCCGCGGTTCAATTTCCCTGTAGGATGGGCTTTAGCCCGTCGTGGTTTACGGCGACGGGCTAAAGCCCATCTTACGACCTTCTTTCTTCGCTCCGCCTTGCGTCAAGGTCTGCCTGCGTGCAGCCTCGTCGGGCATCGTCGCAACGACCGGCGAGCGGACTGTCGGACCTGCTCGACGGCCCGGCCCATGAGTTCGCGATCGATCGCATGCACTTCCATCGGCTGGCCGATTCCCTGCAGCATGGTGAGCGTCAACCGACCGCCGAGGTGCTGACGAAATTCCTCCAGGCCGGTGAGCAACTGCGGCAAATCGCCGAGTTGCGGATGGTCCAAAGCGAATCCCAACTGGGCGAGACAAGCCACCACGCGCGTTGCGTCGCCGGGGTCGAGGCCGAGGGCCAGCGACGCATAGACCGTGTCGATCGCGATGCCGATCGCCACTGCTTCGCCGTGCCGCAACTCGAAACCGCTCATGGCTTCCAGCTTGTGCGCGGACCAGTGGCCGAAATCCAGCGGGCGCGATTGGAGCATTTCGAAGGGATCGCCGCCCTGCGCAATGTGTTCCAGGTGCAACTCCGCCGACCGGCGAATGATGGGCAGGCAGGCCGACATGTCGCGGCGGCAGATGCAAGGAGCCACGCGGCAGAGTTCTTCGAACAGCCGGGGGTCCTTCAGCAACGCGACCTTGACCGCCTCGGAAAACCCGGCCAGGAAATCGCGGTCGGACAGGGTTTCCAGCAAGTGGGCGTCGTTGATCACCGCCCAAGGCACGGTGAACGTCCCCACCCAGTTCTTCGTATGGAACAGGTTGACGCCGTTCTTCACCCCGACTCCGGAGTCGGCCTGAGCGAGCGTGGTCGTAGGCAATCGCACCAGCCGCAGGCCGCGATGGGCGATCGCGGCCGCGAACCCCACGGCGTCCAGGACCGCGCCGCCGCCGATGACCACGACGTAGCTGCGTCGATCCAGTCGGGCGGCGTGGAAGTCCGTGAGCATCGGTTGGAGGGCGTGAATGTCGTTTTTCACCGCTTCACCGCTGGGGACCGTCCGGGGCGGCCCCGTCAGGACTAGCCTGTGCGCGAACTCGGCGGCGAAGCCCTGGATCTTGCCCGGCAGCCCCGGATGGACTGAAGCGATGTTGGCATCCAACCAGAATTGCACTCGTGCGAACTGGCCCTCCGATGGTTCCAGCAGTTCCGCAAGCACGTGCCGGTCGGCACCCAAGACGTTGCGCGTGAACCGCAGCCGCTGCACGAACGGCACGGCGAACGGGACATCGATCGAAGCGGACTTCCAAGGGTCGTTCATGTTCTTCGTCGGCTGTCGCTGCATACGGCGTGCCAATCCACCGCCCGATGGCCGATTTGCGCACCGTGTTTGTCATTCAGGGGCGATTCCGCCAGTTGTTGATTGGCCGATTCTTGCCACGGCAACTGCCGGCAAGCAGCTTCGTGATCAGGGCTTGTCGGTCGCGGCGACATGCGTGTCGCGCAAATGGACTCGCAAGGCCGGATTTGGAGGCGTCATAAGCGTTCACGGTCGGGACGGTGTGCCCGCTATGGAGTGCGGCGGCCTGCCGCCGCTTTTCAATACGGCCGGATACACACCAACCAATTTTCCACGCTTTGAAAAGCGGCGGCAAGCCGTCGCACTCCAAAGTTCGTGAACGGCGGTATCGAATGTGGCAGCCAGGGGGGTGAAACAGGGAGGGGACGAAGCTTGTTCGGTACCGGGCCGCGTGGCAAACTCCTGAAACAAAAGGAGCAATCCAAATCAATGACCACTTTACGAAACGCCACCTGGGCATGTGTATTCGGATTGACCATTCACGTTGCCTGCGTCGCCTCCGCCACGGCTGCAGCGCCAGCGAAGAAAGCGGCCGCCGCGCCGCAAGCTTTGATCCGCATCGATAAGGTAGCTGAGACGACCAGATCGAGAAAGCCGCGCCCGTCTATCGGCAGTACAACTTGAAACTGGCCTGCAACGTCGACCCTCCCGACAACCGCATCAAGGATCGCGAGGGCTGCCTGGCCGTGGCCGCCAGACACTTGGAACGAGTGACGAACCCCAGCGGCAGGTATCGCGTTCGGTTCCCCGACGCGCATTGAGATAAACACTGCCAAAACGGCAGCGGAGACCAGTTACCTGCCGATTTTTTTTGCCGTGAAGACTACGCGATACGATGCCTTCGCTTCGCTGTCGCGCGGCAACGGGACCAACAGAAAATTGTCGGTCACGAGCGGTTTCAGTTCGGTGCCTTCGACCAGCTTCACGCTTGCTGCATCAATTCGGTGCGGCAGTAACTGCACGATAGGACGCCCGCCACGCTGCGAGCCATTCTCATTGAGCGGCAGAAAACTCTCCTTGCCATACAGCGGCCGGACCTCAAACGTGTACCGCCCGTCCTTCTCCACGAGCGACTGTTCCCAGGCGGCCTGGGCCGGCGCCATACGGACTTCCCAGGCCGGATCGCCGTAGAAGGCCACCACGTCGCGGTCGTAGAGCAGGCCCACGCCGTCCTTCGCGGTCAGGCCCAACTCGTCCGCTTGTGCGGAAGGCTTGTGCGCGGCCGGCAATTTTTCCCCCCGCGTTTCCGCCGTCTCGCTGCCGGGGAAACACGTTGCCAGCCGGTACATCAGCGCCTGCTGGTTTGCGAAGAATGCCTCGGCCAACGTAAACCGGCCGGGCTGTTCCAGGAAGTAGTCGAGCATGCCCCAGCCCGCATAGCCGTACCAGCTTGGCACGGTATAGCCCATCATCTGTTTCACGCCGGCGCGGTTCATGTAGGCCAGCGCCATGCAATCCGGGCCGTCGACGTGGCCGATCAGGCAATTGCCCACCGGCAGATAGACCTTGGGGTTGTCGGAGTCGACGGGCCATTTCCTGCCGTGCGTGTCTTCGCCGAAGAGCTGGCCGCCTTGGCAGCCGAACGTGCCGTTGCGATAGTTATAACCGATCTGCCAATCGTGCTCGGAAGCATGGCCCGCGGTAATGAACAGATCGGCGTGGTACTCGTTCGAGCGCGTCGACGAGGTACTTGGTGGAATCGGCCCGCCTTTTCAGGGGATGCGGTTCCTCGCCGGCCTTTTTACGGACTGCCTTGGTCCGGTCGAGCTCGCTATACCAGACGCCTTCCTCGCAGAGCGACAGTTCGACCTCGGTAGCGGCGGCGACCCGATGGATCACCAGCGGCTTGTCATACTGGGCGATCCGCAGGGCACACTCGGCATTGTAGCCCGTGAGAATGCCCCACAGCACGTCGGTATAGGGGTCGTTGTCGAGCCGCCGCGTAAGCCGGTTGACCGCGATGACGAATTCGCGGCCGGCCTCGGTCGGTTTGGCGACAAAGCAAGCGTAACGGGGAAACTGTCGCCGCAGCTCGGGCAGAGCCTTGTCGACCGAGGTGTCGAAAACGATCACTTGGGCTCCGTGTTTGGCTACCAGGGCATCAACGACAGCCCGCCATTGGGGGTCGTCGCGGGTTGTCTTTGAGACCACCACGCTGTAGCCGCCTGCGGTAATCGCCGCGTCGGCGGACGCAGCTATGCCCACAAGAAACGCCACCGACATCACCGTCCGAAATGTTGCCAACATGAGATCAGTCCTTTCGCGCGCCGGTTACTTGTCGACCGAGAACTTCTTTTTCAGTGCCAGTGAGACGCCTTTTACGCGATCCGAGACCTTTGCATGGATCTCGTAGGTGCCCAGGGGATCGTTCGGCTGGAGGACCATCCCGAGATTGCCCACGCCGAGTTGCAGTTGCTTGTCGGGAGGAGCAGGCCGCTTTTGGCAGATCTCCACGCCCTTCCGCTCGCCGATGACTTTTCCATCGGGCGTAAGCATGCTGATGTCGGCGACCACGTCGGCCAGGCCTTGCTTATCCGCCCCGCAGCCGGTGAACACGATGAAGGCGACGCATGGCGTGCCGCGTGCGACCGAATGCGAACACGACGCCGCGACGTTCGCGGTCTCGCCCGGTTTGCTCCAATCATCCACAAACTGTTGCGGCTTGTCGGAAAAAAAGAGCATGGCTCCGAAACCTTGTTCCGCCTTCGTCCACTCGCGCTCGAGGCCGGGGTTTTCCGCCGGATCGCCGGGGGACGGATTGTTCTTCGCGTCGGTTTGGGCGTTGAGCTTCGCCAACATGGCCTTTCGGGCAACCCGGTTATCCTGCTCGTGCGAAGCAGCCGTGCGCGGCCCATCGCCGGGTGACGCGGCCGTTTCTGCGCGACCGATGGAACTGCCCAGGTAAACGGCGACCACAAAGAACGTGACATACTTGGTCATGACTTTCTTTCCCCTCGGCTCGAATGTGGACCTTGCTCGGATCTTCTGCGTCTGGGGCGGCATTTCCCAGGCGTTCAGGGTCGTGTCCGGCCCTTGAAGCAATCTTACGTCATTCTGAGCGCTCAAAGAGCCGATGACGGGGGCCCCACGGATATATTCTTGCCGCTCCCGTGCCGAATATTGCATGGCGAAGAAGCGTTTTGGCTTCCGAAAGACGGAGCGTCACCGTTCTCCGTATCGCAGTCGGACGTTCCGCCCGACCTGTTGCTTTTTTCCGCCTCCCCTTGTTGCGGCAGTGGCGGGGCAGGATGCCCGGCTGTCCCCAGCGGTTCCTGGCCCGCGCTGGCCGATTGTGAGCCGTG
The DNA here is from genome assembly GCA_963779975.1 of uncultured Planctomycetia bacterium. Classification (GTDB taxonomy): domain Bacteria; phylum Planctomycetota; class Planctomycetia; order Pirellulales; family Thermoguttaceae; genus JANXQG01. The sequence continues at coordinate 90,858 of CAWAAL010000005.1, forward strand.
TCGAATTCGGGCGGCGCTGGCGCATGTGCTTTACAACTTAAACGCTGCCGCGCGGCTGCTTCAAATCGATCGCCGCCTCTTGGTCCACAAGGCCGGCACGTACGGCCTGCCTCCCGTGTGGCGTCAACTCCGCGCCGCCTGAGAGACCCCGCCCTGCTTGCCAGGGCGGTGAATCAGGCTGGGCAGCTAAAGCCACCCCTGCCGCCAGTGCCAGACCCCGCCCTGCTTGCCAGGGCGGTGAATCAGGCTGGGCAGCTACGGGACCGCGTTAGCTTTCCAGTCTTGTTCACCGCCCTGGCGAGCCCGCGCGGGGTCTGCGCGCTTCTGGCCCGCGCCGCGTTATCCGGCCACGAACAGCCCCACCTTATGTGGCATGCTTCAGGCTGAGTCAAGCGCCGACGCGCATTGGGAATCGCAGGCGCGAAATCGTGGCAATCTACGGCTTTCCGCGTGAAATCCGGCTGGCGTCAATCGCGCCGGCCGCGGCTGACACGGCCGCACGTCGAGCCGCCTCTTCCGAGGGATAACGATCGTCGGAGCCTTTTCCGAGGGGGGTTCTGCCCCCGTACTCCAGCAACTCTGTCCGCGACGCCCATTCGCCGCTGGCGTGTTGCACGGTGGTTACAACGATCCGCCGGCCGTAGTACGTCTCTTCGTATTCCATCCCGTAATTCTACCTCCGCCCCGGTCGGCCGTGTTTCGCCAGCAATCGGCAAGACGCCGCATGCCGTCCGCGACTTCCGCCCATTTCTTCCGAACGTTCTAGCAGTTTTCGCCTGGGCCTCCGAACCACAAAGTCTCAAACCAGGGCGAGCCGTATAGCGTGACTTGAGCCGTATAGCAGCCTGGCCATTGCTGCGCAGGCGTCAAGCTGGCGTTGACCATCGCCCCGCCCAAGGGAGGCCAGTAGGCGATGGTGCGCTGAAAGGCCGCTTTCTGCCAGCCGGCGTTGGCAAACGCGCCGCTGCCCATGGGCGGAAAACTGGTAGTGCCCACCACTTCGCCGCCGTAGTCGATCTCGGTGGCGTTCGACGCCAGCGCGCCGCCCTTGTATTGCGTGTCCGGGTAATATTCGTTACCTGATACGCATGCGCCCAGCGGTGGGTTGCCGGAACCGTGGCCGGCTCGCTCGCCCGCGGGGGGCGGCCCGCCCCTCGCGGCCCCTTTCGGAAGAAATCCCTCAAGTTCGCGAAGCGGGTCAGGTTCTCGAGAGTGACCCGGCGCATGGGGATCGTGCCCGGCGGGCACGCCATTGTGTTCCCGTGCCAGTCCGTCCGGTCAGGGCCGAACGGCGAGGGAATGAGAGAGTCTCTGCGTTCATCCGCATCCTGCGGCCCGCCGGCCATGTCGCGCTGTGGCAGGTCGGGCGCGGCGGGCACGGATTCCGCCGACCCCTTCAGGGCCGGTTGCTGCTCGATCGGGATGCAATCGAAAATCGCGCCGCTCCCATCCAGGAAACTGTGCGGCGATTCCGTCTTGTCGTAGAGTTTCAGAATATGCGCCCGCATGTCGGCAAAAGCGTCTTCGTGAGCCACGTTGCTTTCGGCTCTCGCCGCGTAGTGAGCATGTTTTGCAGACTCGATTGAGTCGACAAACGCCTTCAACGGTTGAATTCCTCTGGGATCGGCCATTTGCTTGCTCCTAACTTGATTGTGACGGTGCTTGAATCCTCCGACGCGCGTATTCTAGTTTTTCGTAATATTTGATCAAACCGCAATCGCGCTTCGATCTGGTTTCGATCGCAGGCCGCTTCCTCAAAAACGTTCGGAAGGAACTGGTGCGAGTCCCGCGTTTTCCGGCGCTTCCGCTCATTTCTTCCGAACGTTCCAAGCTTGGCAACCCAACTCCCCACGGAAGATGCGCAGGCCGCGAGACAGCACTTCGCTCCGCTTGCGTTCTCGCACCAGGTATCTGAACACCACGAGTATTGCGCACGTCGGACATATCAACCGAGGCAACTACCGTGATTGTTTGCCCGCGATGGGTGTGTAAGAAACCGACTCGACGGGGAGACAGCCGAGCCGTATTTCACGCCGCCCTGACATCCTGCCTTTCCTCACCAACAGCGAATCGGTCGAACGTTTGCCATCGCCTCCAAGATCGTCACGAAAGCTCAGTTCCGACATTTCCAGCAGGCCAATCCCGACGTGGAGAAGTTCGACATCGACCACTATAATTATAGCCGCACCGACGACTCACCCCAACCTCTCGTGGACTGGTACTGCGCTGCACGGTACTGCAACTGGCTCAGCGAAATCGAGGAGATTCCCAAGAAGCAATGGTGTTATGAGCCGAACGATCAGGGCAAGCTCGCCGAGGGGATGAAACCTGCGACTGGTTACTTGCAACGTAGCGGGTATCGACTGCCAACCGACGCCGAATGGGAATATGCCTGTCGATCTGGCAGCCAGACGAGCCGCTACTTCGGTACAAGTGTCAAGCTATTGCCGAAATATGCGTGGTACTTTGATAACTCGGACCAACACACATGGCCGGTGGGAATGAAGAAGCCGAACGACTACGGACTGTTCGATATGCATGGCAACGTTTGGCAATGGTGCGATAATAGTCATTCATCCTACCCCAGTGTAAGCAGCGGAATCGCTTCGGGGGATTTTGGAACAAGTGCCGCAGTGGAGGATAATGTCGGCCGTGTCTTGCGTGGCGCCTCGTTCAACTATCTTGCGTCGGTCGTGCGTTCTGCCTACCGTTACAGCCTCATGCCGACTTCCAGTAGCCACTTAAATGGTTTCCGTGTAGCGAGGACTTACCCCTGATCTCTTGCGGACACGGTCGGCCTTCGCCCCTACACGATCTTCTTGATCTCCACAGCCGCCACAAGGGCCTGTTTTGCCATCGCCAAGCTCCCTGCCGCCTTGAGGAAAGCAAAGGCCGCCTTGATTTCCGGGATGCCGACGACGCCCTCGGCAACGACCTGATTGACGGCCCGCCGCCTCGTCTTCCGTCTGGACTTGAGGTTCATGACGTAGTTGACCGTGGTTTCGATGCCTTGCTTCGCCAGCGCATCGACTACTTCCTGGGCCTTGGCCTTGGGATTGGACTTGAAATAGTCACGAATGGCTTGGGATTTGTTCACACCGCTCTTCTTCGCCGCTGTGGCCTCAGCTACCGGGCTAGTCGCCACTTTCTTCGCCGCTTTCTTGGCAGCCTGCCTCTTGTTGTGCGTGGATTTGACGTTGGTGACAAGGCCGGTAGTGACCGTGATGCCTTTCTTGGCTAGGGCATCGACCACTTCTTCGGTTTTGGCCGTGGGGTTCGACTTATAGTAGTCACGGATCGCTTGGGATTTGTTCAGTTCGGGCTTCTCGGCCATGATTCTGGCTCCTTGTTAGAAATGGATTAGACAAGCGAATTGTCACAAACCGACAGATGGTTGTCAAGTGGTTTCGAGTCGCTGCTTGGTTGGGCCAGCAGCCCGGATCATCGACTCTTTCTCCTGGCGTGAAAGCCCCTTGATCGCCAACTCTCTTTTCAAGGCATGGCTGTTCCATCGTGAACGTGTTGCTCTTGATGGCAGCCGGATCGCAGTCGCCCTCGAACGCCCAGGCGTGGACGATCTTGCCGCCCTTTTGCTGGATGGATTTCAATGGAATGAATGGGCCGGTCGGCGTGATGCTCGTTTCCTCCTCGAACTCCCTCTGGGCCGTGAGGAGCAAATCCTCGTCGGCATCGGGCTCGCCCTTTGGGATCGACCACGCCCCATCGTCTTTATTGACGAAGTAGGGGCCGCCAGGATGGGCCAGCAGGACTTGCAGGGTTTCATCCTGGATGCGGTACATCAGCAAACCGGCGCTGAGGCGAGGCATGGCGAGTGTCACTCCCTAGAAAAAACGACCAGTTCGTCCCGTATGACGGCACTGATCTGCTCTTGCTGGAACCGCTGCATCAGCACGGCCGCCAATTCACCAGCCCACTGGATGATGTCGTCGTCGGAGTCTTCCCGCAAGGGATAGCGGACCACGGCAATCTCCCAGCCCTCCTCCAAATAGTCCTTGCTGACGAAGGTCGTCGGAGTAAGCCGGACGGGGATCGGCGGCTCATCGTGCTTGGTCGTTTGTTGGAATTCGGAGATGGCCCGCACGACATGGTGAGCGGCATACTGCTCCTCGCCATAACCCTTGCGGGAACCAGCAGCGCCTCCGGCAATCGTCCGTCCGTATGCCAGCGATCACCGCCTCCGTTACGGCCCTCTAGCTTTTCATGAAAACCGTCCAACCAGTCTTCTGTTTCAGAAGTTCGCTTGGTAGTCAGCCCCGATAGAAGTCGATCCAACCCAGTTCCAGGCTCTTGGACTGGCCTTCCAAGAGGGCTTTCGGCACTGCGATCTCAAAGTAGCCGCCTTTTGAATCGAAACCTTGGATCTCGGTCCAATACTGGCTGTCCTTTTCCACCTTCTTCTCTTTCCCGTCCTCCTCCACATGCAGCAGTCTCGGATTCTCGCTGTGGCTGAGCACCGATCCGCTGAGCTTGACCTTGCCATTTGAGATAGAGAACAACTCGAGGCCACGGAGATGAAAGCGAAGAATGACGGTCGTCGGCCACATCCCCTTCGTCGTGATCGTGGCACCACCGATGCCGCTCCGGCTTGTGGCATCGAAGATGGCCATGTCCTTTTCGACCGTCGCCGTGACACGATCCTCGGCCTTTTGCGTTTTGATGTCGAGGGTGACGGATGACTGGGTGTGGCGGTCGCACTCAGCCAACGCCGAAGAGAATAGCGGGGCAACCTCTGCTTCTTTTGCTCCGTGCAGGATTTCAACATGGCGTTCCGATGGTTTGCTGGCATTTAGGCGAAGATCGAAGTAGCCCGACGTTTCTGTTCGGAAGACCATGTAATTGAAATCGCTCTTCTGCTTATCGCAGTTGATGTTGCCTTGTCCGGTGTCGGGATCGAGGAATACGTCAAAGTCCTTGAAGCCGTAGTGGGGGTTGTCGTTGTACATATCGCAGTAGGTCTGTCGGTCCCCCTTGGTAAGCACCAGCGACTTGATCTTCAGAAACGCCTCCACGGTGATGGGGGCAATAGCCGTTGCCTTCTTCGAGCCATCCACCCCCGCCAACTCATTCGTGCTGACGACCTTCCAGACCGTCTCCTGGATCACCTCGGCCAGCTTGGGGTCCGTCACCTTGTACGGCTCGCCGGGCAACCCCTTGGGATTCTCCTTGTAAAGCGTGGCGAAGAAGGTGCAACCGACGACATAAGAACCGACGTTGTTGAGGTGGATGCCGTCCGCAAAGACCTCCTTGATTTGCTTGTAGCCCGACACCTCCCCGGCCTTCATCCGCTGATTCATTTCGTACATGACGTGGCCGACCGGGACCATGCGGATCGTCAGCTTGGGATACGCCTTCCTCAATTCCAGTGTCAGCCGCTCGAAATAATCCCTGCTTTCATTCGTGTTGTCCCAGCCGCCCGTATATTTCTTCAGCCAAGCGGTGTCAAAATCGCCTTTCTGCTGCCGAGGCCAGCGGGCATAGACGAAGACCTGGAGGCCCGGGCTCTTGGGCAGGGCAAGGTCGATGAAGTTCTTTGCCATTACCAGATCGCCGTCCTTGCCGTCAAGGTGGCGGTCGAACGGCTGAAGGCTGAGCACGTCCCAATGGAAGTTGGTGAGGGCGTTCGGATAGTGGCCAAAGGGCGGCTCCTGAAAACCATCCTTCGGATGCTGCCAGATCCATTGCAGGGGAGCACCGGGGATCATGTGGCGGCCCCAAACGTGATCGTGCCCTCGGCTCTTGGAGAGTTCGGCCAAGGCCCGATAGTTGATCGTGTCGGTGACACTGTTGCCGACGAAATAGACCCGCAGGGGCTTTTCTTGGGCGGAGGCTTGGACAACGGCCAGGGCGATGGCGGCGAAAAAGGCGAATCGGATCATGGTTTTCTCCGGGATGCGGGATTTCCGCCATTATACCGGACGAATCGCCAGACTTCACGGGAGCGGGGCTCGCCAGAATCGTCTTCTGATTAGGACTGCATGTCAGACGACCGCTGCCCTCTTTCTCATTTTGCGCAACTCCTGGTACATCCTGGTGCGTTTGGCGGGGTGTCTGGGGAATTGCCCAGCCTTGATCTGCCCTGCACCACTCCTACAACCACACGACACCAGCGTCGTCCTTTTCAATCGTCCGACGATCCCTTTCGGCCAGGCCGGAAGGATAGAGCAGGATCTCGTGGATCAGCAGGACCGTCCCTTCATCGCCTTCCGGCAAATGTGTGATGCGGATGATGACGACCGACACGGTGCTCGGCGTGAAAGCATACCATACCGCTCATCGCAGGTACGTTCGCAAGTAGTTTAGGAACTCGGCGTCGAGCTTTTCCGGCGGGCCGAACTGCTTTTCGAATTCGGCAAGCCGCGTGGCTTTCTCGTCATAGACCAGCGGCTGTTTGCGGGAAAGGACCTTCAAGTAGGCAATATATTCCTTGGCGTGCTTATGGATGAGAAAGTACGTCAGTGCCCAGGACTCGGCATAGGCGTCTTCGGCCTGCTTCACCTCCACGAGACGTTTATCGCTGCTGATAAGCGTCTTGAGCGAGTCGGGTGGTCGACTTTGCAGATATTGCTTGAACTGAGCGAGCCGCGCGCTATTTACCGATCCCAAGCGCGCTAGGCCGTTGGCGCTCTTGCGCGTCAGGTCGGGCGTCTCGAAATACATGGCGATGCCCTCGCTGAACCACTTGGGACAGTCGCTCAACCGCTCGTGCAGACCCCTGTTGAAGGCGATTTGGTGCGTGGCCTCGTGGACGATCATGCAGACCGCGCCGTAGGCGTTGGGGCTGGTGAGAAACTGGTTGAGATGGGTGGTGCCGCCGGAACGCCCCGAACGGTTTCCCGCCGTGCCCATCAGGTCGTACATGAACATCCGATTGCTCTCCATGTTGTAGTAGCCGAAGATCGAGTCGGCGGCGTCGCCCAACTCCGCCTGCGAATACTTGACATACGACGCCTTATCGGAGAATACTACTGCCAGGAGGCGGAATTCAGGCTCAACCATCTCGAAACCCTGACCGCGCCAGTAGGTGTAGAATGACGAGTACAGCCGCTCGAACAACGTGCCGCACCACTGGGCGTAGGCCTGCGAGGTATCGTAGAAGATCAAGTAATGCGGCGCCTTGTCGTAGACCTTGAACCCCTTGGGCAGATCGGCCAGGACGCTCCTGGTCATTTGATCCAGCGGGTAGGCGCGGAACGGCGCGTCATCGGTGGTCTGCCTGACCAGTTCCGTGGGCAGCATCCGCCACAGCACGCCGTCGCGGGCCAGGAACAGCAGCCCGCCGTCCTGGGCCTTCAACACGATCCGGCCGTCGACGTAAACGTTTCGGCCATCACGACGCAACGTCACGTGGTCCATCGCCTCGACCGACGAACAGACCACTGCGACGAGGAACATGGCCAGGCGGAACCAGCATGACTTGGGTGCGGCAGGGAACATGAGTTGGGCGGGCAGGGGATAGGGATCGGGAAGTTTCAAGTCGATTCTTTATTATAGCCTCTCAGGCAAACGGAATGAATTCCGTTCCACGGAGGCCAGCCACGTCACGGCGACGGCCAAGGCACCCAGCGTGCCGGTCAGAGCCAGGCAGATGCCCGCCACCTGGTCTTCGACCCCGTAGTGTACGAGGTTGAAAATATGGATGGAAAGCGTCTCGACCCCCGGAGGCACTACCAGGATGCTAGCCGTCAGGTCGCCGAGTGCCACCGCCAAGCCGATCAGCCAGGCGACCCCCAGGGCCGGCACCCGTTGGGGCAGCACGATCCGCCCGAGTTGACCCAACCAACCGCAGCCCTCGGTCGCGGCGCTGTCCAGCATGGGCTGAGGGATTGTCCGCACGGCATGCCATAAGACCAGAACTGCCGGCCCCATCGCCCGCACCGTCAGCGCCATCCAAGGGGCGAGGATCGAGCGATCGTACAGCCATAGCAACCAAGGCAAGTCCGGCTGGTTCAGCAGACCGATGATCGCCAAAGCCAGGAACGGACCGGGAACGACGAGGCAAACGAGCGCGACCCCGATGGCTAACACGCCCAGCCAACGCGACTTTCGGGCCAGCCACGCCAGCGGGATGGCCGCCACGACCGCCGTCGTGGCCGCCAAACCACCGATCACCAGCGACCACACGCATTCCCGACGGCACTGCCACGGCGCCAGGCGAATGATCCGCAGGCACTTGGCTGCCGACCAGGTCCGCACCCGGCCCGTATCCGTCTGCGAGACCAAGACCCCGGCCTTGTAGACGAGGTTCCCCAGCGGCACGCCAGCCAGGAGCAGTATCGCGGCCAGCACGCCCAGTGCCAGTGTCCAACGCCATCCCCCCAGGCTGAAAATCCGGCTTGGTCTCATGTTCAGCGGTCGTTCCGGGCGGGCCAGTCGGACGCAGCAGAACATGCCGGCCCCCAGGAGTGCCAGGGTAGCAAGGATGCCCGGCAGCAGAGCGGCCATGGCGCCGCCCGACTTGTCGTGCGTGGCGATTTGGTTGAAGACTTCCTCGGCATAGGTCCGCACCGAGAAGATTTCGGTAACCGTCTTTTCGCCGGCCGTAGACATCGCCACCCAGACTGCCGCCAGGCCCAAGGCCGGCCAGCATCCGGGCAATGTAACCCAGCGGAAAGCCTGCCAGGGGGTTCCATCGAGCAGGGCCTGCTCTTCCAGCGCCGCCTCGATGGTTCGCAACCCGAGACCAGTAACTAACACAACCCACGGAATGGCAGCCAAGGCGTGAACCCAAACGGCCGCGTTCCCGCCGGTAAGCCACGGTCCACCGCCGCCGAGGGTCGAGTACCATCCCTCCTGTCCGAAGCCGGCCTGCCAGGCGCTGGCCTGCAAATAGAGTGGCAGAAAGAGCAGCACGACGATGATGCTTATCCCTATCCTCCTGCCCGGCAGGTTACTTCGTAACAGGATCCAAGCCACTGCGGCTCCCAAGGGCAGGCTGAGGGCCAGGGTCTCTAGCGCAAGTGCAAGCGAATTGATTACTATGCGAAAGATGTTTTCATTCCCCTCATCGGCTGGGACAGGGATGTAGGATGGGCTTTAGCCCGCCTTGCAAGGAAGGCGGGCTAAAGCCCACCCTACGGCAGAGATTTACCGAAAATCAAGCCACAATTCGTCTTGGCGGCACGGGCTAGCGATGTTATAGTCCCGCCATTATATCCTCGTATAGGGAAATAATCGGGATGATCACGAACCGCAGGGGCGTAATCTACTTGCTGATCTTCGGCCTGCTGACGGCTGGCCTGTGTGGTTGCGAGCGCAAATTGGGCAGTTGGTATCCGTTCGCTAGCCCGGCAGCCGAAGATCACGGCATCACCACTCCCGCCCAACGCGTCAAGAACCTCCAGGAACTCGCCAAGAAGGCCCCGACGACCCCCGACCCTGGGCAGCGCGAGTCGATCTGCCAGGAGCTGGCTCAGGAGATCAAGAAGGAAGTCGACGCCAACATCCGCAGCGAGATTCTTCGCACGTTGGCGGCCTATGGCGGTCCTACGGCCGATGCCGTCTTGCGCGTGGCCGTGAGGGATACCGATGTCGAAGTGCGGGTCATCGTCTGCAACCTTTGGGGCAAACGGACCGACGCCCAGGCTATCGAGGTGCTCTCCGGCGTGCTCACCAGCGACGGGGATCGCGACGTCCGCATGGCGGCCGCCTGCGGCTTGGGCCATTCGCACGATCCGGCTGCGGCCCGGGCCCTGGGCAGCGCCCTGGACGACACCGATCCCGCCATGCGTTATCGGGCGATGAAGGCCCTGCGCGAAGCTACGGGCAAGGAGATTGGCACTGACCCCTGTGACGTCGATCGCTGGCGCCAGTACGTGAAGACGGGGGAGGTGCCGCCGAAGTCATTGGTCGAGCGAATGTTCCCGTGGTATCACTAGAACGGGTTCGCAGGTCCCTTCGGCGCCTCGGAAGCCGTGGGAATTCGCCGATTTGGAATCACTTCTCTCGGTCTCCGGCCGATGCTTGTTATTGGGGCCCTTGGCACGGGTCTCCCCGAGATTCTTGCCGTACACACGGCGTTGGCGTTGCCTCGGACGGCAAGAATCCGTACCATAAGATGGACATTCGGATATGTGGCGCTTAGCGAACACGGAGGCGTGGTTCGTCGAACGAACCGCCGGCGCACCGCGAAAACCAAACAAGGAGAGCGTCGAGGACAGCGGCAAAGCCCCCAGCGGCGAGCGATGGCACGACCTGCATGGCGGCCAGACGACCAACCTGCGGTGCTTTCATGTCCCGATCGAGTACTGCAAGCAGACCGGGACCCCAGGCATGCAACCTCTGCGACTGACCGAGCAGTTCAAGACCCTTTTCTCGGTCGCCGTCCAAATGACGCAGACCTCGGGGATCGACGCGATCTTGCTCCTCGTCGAAGGAACTGCAGACTGGCCGCGGCTCCGCAATATGGCCCCGGACTCGAAGATCCTGGTCGCCGCCGACACAGCCGATCAGCTCACCGGGGCCAAAGAGGCCGGCCTGGAGCCGATTCGCCTGGAAATGCCGGACAACCCGGTCTACGAAAAACTGACTCAGGCCGTGCTGGAGGCCGTGGCCGACGACATCCTCGTCCCGGGGTCCGCCGTGGCGGCACTCTACAGCAGCTTTGACGCCGACTCGATCGACAGCCTGAGCGTCATCAACCTCGACGAGCACCTCAACCGCCTTACCGGCCGCGATCTCCGCCAACTGGAAATCCGGGTGCCACTCGACACGCTGAAGATCGTGGTCGATCTTGCCGTGGAAATCGGTCGTGAGGGCCGGGAAGGCAAGCCGGTGGGAACACTCATCGTCGTCGGCGATTCGCGGAAAGTCCTCGCTTGTAGCCGCTCGGTGGGGTTCGACCCGGTCAAGGGCTACAGTCGCAAGGAGCGAAATCTCAACGATCCCCGCGTTCGCGAAGGGATCAAGGAGATCGCCCAGATGGACGGCGCGATCATCGTCTCGCCCGATGGCACGGTGGAGGCCACCTGCCGTTACCTCGACTGTTCGGCGGCCGACGTCACCCTCTCGAAGGGGCTAGGCGCCCGACACTGGGCGGCTGCTGCGATCAGTCGCGCCACCAATGCCGTGGCCATCACGGTCAGCCAGAGCAACGGCACCGTCCGCATTTTTCAGAACGGCGAGACCGTATTGCGGATCGAGCCCTATTCGCGGCGCCCCATGGTCTGGCGCGACCTCGACGATGGCCTGTCGCCGGCTGGTGCGTAGTAGGTCCTTCTTGCCGAAAAACTGGCTCTTCTGGCTCTTCCGCTTTCATCCTTCCTACTCCGCCGGCCGGGCCAGGGAAAGCTCGATGTTGTAGCAGCGGTACGGGTCGTTGGGCTCGGCCAGCGGCACCAGGCGGATCTGGAGATTGTTGGCTAGCCGATTGCTGGAATCCACTGCCTGATAGAGAACCAGACCCGGATCGTTCGCCAGCCGCCGAGTCAGATGAAAGCGGGCCGTCAGCAGTCCAATCAACGGTCTGGGGTCCCCGGTCGTGCCGATGAAGGTGATCTGCTGCAGCTTCTGCTCGGCGTTGAAGTAGTAGGTCAACGATCCGGCCAGATCGTGCTGGGCCGTGCCCGTGATCAGCGGAACGCGGTAGCCTTCCAATTGAAGCTGGGCCAGTCCGGTGGAAACGGCCGGCCAGTGGGCCACGATCCATTCGGGCGTGATTTGGAAATCGAAAACGCTGGCGGCATCATGTACCCGCACGCTCGGCTGTCGGTCGGAGGGGGTATCCGGCATGGCCGGGCCGGCAATCTTCGCCGTGATTTCGCTGCCCGGCGATCCCGTCGTGGACGAGGCAGTCTCTCCGTAACTCGCGCGATGCGTCGTGCCCGCTAGCGGCTCGGCGGCCGTCGCCTGGGCCGGCGAATTGCCATGGCTGAAGAAGTGGAAGTAGGCGATCGGTCCACCAATAGTCCCCGCCAACGCGACTCCCAGCAACAGATTCGCGTATTTCTTGATCATCAGAATCAACATCGGCATGACAAGAGAGAAACCTTGTTGCGCGATGGGGCCCGCCGGGACAGATTGCCGGATGCAAATGTCGGGTTCGTTCGGAAGATTCGACATGTTCGCTAAGGGCCGTTGAACCAAGGGAGGGGGCCGACGGGCGCCGGCCTGCGTCGAAACCACGATTTCCTACGTACTTCCAGTCAATAATGGCGTTATAATGGAATGATGGTCCTTGATACGACTATTGCACTATGGATTTCCAAAAGATGAAAGTCCTTGTTGATGCACGACTGGGCGACTGGTTTCGCGATATCCATGAGCCCGTGGAACTTCGCGACGATTCCGGCCAGACCTTCGGTTACTTTCACCCGGCCGTTGTTCCGCAAGACGAACAGCGGCGACCCTTGCGATCTCCTTTCAGTGACGAAGAGTTGGCTCGTCGGCAGAGCATACCCGGCGGTCGTCCTCTCGCCGAGATCTGGAAGGACTTCGCCAGTCGATGAGGTATTCAGTCCTTTGGACACCCGACGCTGAGAACGATCTTGCGAGTATTTGGGTCGTCGCCGACAATCGCGCGGACGTGACTGCGGCCGGTGACGAAATTGATGCGATCCTCCGAGAGGATGCGCATCTCAAAGGGGAATCCCGTCATGGCAGGTTGCGAATTCTCTTCGTCGCGCCACTGGCGATCGACTTTGAAGTCATGCAAGATGATTGTATCGCCCGCGTGCTGACGGTTTGGCGTCCTGCCTAGTACGAAAGACCGCTAGACACCATAGCAGTGCCCAGGTCGGATTTGCAATCTGGAATTGGTCCCAGAATCACACGGCTGATTTCCCGGACATCTAAAGGGATCCACCGACTAATCTTGCCCTGAGGTCCATGAAAAAAAGCGGGGATAAATCGCCGCTCTCCGAATTACCACCCGAAAGAGCGGGGTTTCCGGGACTTTATTAGCGTCTTGACCGAATCGGCCGCGTTTGGTAAGTTCTAGGACTTTACTCCGGCCTTTTCCCTGGGGAGCGTGCTCCAGTGCCTTACGACAGTATAGTTTGCGTCAAACAAGTGCCCGACACGGCCAATATCACGGCCGAGGCCATGAAGGAAGACGGAACGGTCAATCGCGCCGCGCTTCCCACGATTTTCAACCCGGAGGATCTCCACGCCCTGGAAACGGCGTTGGAGGTTCGCGACCTCCATGGCGGCACGGTGACCGCGCTGACGATGGGCCCGCCCAAAGCGGCCGACGTCCTCCGCGATTGCCTTTATCGCGGGGCCGACAGGGCCATCCTGCTCACCGATCGCCGCGCGGCGGCCAGCGACACGCTTGCCACGAGCTATATCCTGGCCCAAGCAATTCGCACCATCGGCCGCTACGACTTCGTCTTCTGCGGCCGGCAGGCGATCGACGGCGACACGGCCCAGGTCGGTCCGCAGTGTGCCGAGAAGTTGGGCATCCCGCAAATTACGTATCTGGAGAAACTGGTCAAGCTGGAAGACCATACCGTGCAGATCCGCCGGAATTTCGGCCACGGCTGGGAGATCGTCGAAGGGCGGCTGCCGCTGCTGGTGACGGTCATCGAGACGGCCAACGAGCCGCGTCCGCCCGCGGCCCGCCGCGTCATGCGCCTGAAGCGTGCCCGCGTGCCGGCGGAAGTCTTCGCGGAAGCGAAAGAGTCGATGCCCAACGCCGCGGAAGAAGTCGCTGGCTGCCGAGACGCAGCGCCGCATCGAGGCCCTCAAGCAAAAGGGCCTGCTCCTGGAGCAGTGGGACCTCGACCGCATCGGCGCCGACCTCAATCGCTGCGGCCTGGCCGGTTCGCCGACCAAGGTCTTCCGCATCCAGTCGATCGTCTTGACCAAGTCGGGCTACACCGAGATCCCGGCCACGCAAGAGGGCGTCAGGCAACTCGTCCACGAACTGGTCGTCGAACATACTTTGGGTTAACAGGTTAGCTTGTAGGTTGAGAACATCATGATTGAACCGAATCGTCAGGGCGAAGTTTGGGTCTTTGCCGAACAGGAAGATGGCTCGCTGCACGACGTGTCGCTGGAACTCTGCGGCCGGGCCGCGGAATTGGCCGCACGTCTGGGAGTCAAGACCGGCGCGGTGCTGCCGGGCCACAAAGTCGAAGAGATGGCCCACCGCCTGATTGCCCAAGGCATCGATACCGTCTATGCGACCGACGACGCCCGGCTGGGCCATTTCCAGACCGGCTCCTACGCCCGCGTGCTCAGCACGCTCATCGAGAAGCACCGCCCGCAGATCGTGATGTACGGCGCGACCGCGATGGGCCGCGACCTGGCACCGCGCGTGGCTTCCGCCATCCAGGCGGGCATGACGGCCGACTGCACCGAACTGGACATCAGCGACGTTACCGATCCGAAGACCAAGCAATTGCACCAGAACCTGCTGCTGCAAATCCGCCCCGCTTTCGGCGGGAACATCATCGCCACGATCGTCAACTACGACTGGTGGCCGCAGATGGCCACCGTCCGCGAGGGCGTGATGGCCATGCGCGAGCCCGACCTGGGCCGCACGGGCAAGATCGTGTGCGAGCCGGTCGAGTTGGACGAGACCGTGTTGGCCTTGAAACTCATCGAGCGGCACATCGAGCCCCGCAAGCTGAACCTCAAGGGCGCGCGGGTCATCGTGACCGGCGGCGGCGGGATCGGCAGCAAGGAGAACTTCAAGCTGATCTACGACCTGGCCGGCGTGATCGGCGGCGCCGTCGGCGCCAGCCGCGCCGCGGTCGATGGCGGCTATATCGGCAAGGAGCACCAGATCGGACAGACGGGAACTACCGTCCGTCCCGCCCTGTACATTGCCGTGGCTGTCAGCGGCGCGGTGCAGCACCGGGCCGGCATGGAAGAGTCGGCCAAGATCATCGCCGTCAATATCGACAGCAACGCGCCGATTTTTTCCGTGGCGCACTACGGCATCGTCGGCGACTACAAGCAAGTCCTGCCGATGATGATCAAATCGCTCAAGGAGCGAGTATAGGATTGCCCGTAGGGTGGGCCGAGTGAAACGAGTCCCACCATGAGAAACTGACAACTAATCACTCCGCATCGTGGAGCTTTCGCGTGGCCAACTTTTTTCTCGACAACGAAGACATCCAGTTCCTGTTCAACCACATCGACCTGGCGGCGCTCGCCCGGCTGCAGGAGGATGACTTCAAGAAAGCGGCGCATGCCGGCGACGACTACGGCCCGCTGAACGCGGCCGATGCCGTGGACAACTATCGCCGCGTTCTCACGATCCTGGGCGAGGTCTGCGGCGAGATGATCGCTCCGCACGCCGAGCAGGTCGATCGCGAAGGCAACACGCTCAACGAGGACGGCACCGTGACGCTGCACCCGCTGGTGCGGAAGAACCTCGACCGCCTCACCCAGGGCGACATGATGGGCTTCACGCTGCCGCGGAGATACGGCGGGCTGAACTGCCCCAACCTGATCTATACGATGGCCAATGAAATCGTCGCCCGCGCCGATTGCTCGCTGACCAACCTCTTCGGTCTGCAGGGCATCGCCGAGACGATCTACGCCTTCGCCAACGACGAGATCCGCGACGAGTACCTGCCGCAGTTCTGTGAAGGCAAGGTGACCGGCGCCATGGTGCTCACCGAGCCCGACGCCGGCAGCGACCTGCAGGCCGTGCGCCTGCGGGCCTACCAGGACGAGCAGGGCAACTGGCTTCTCAACGGCGTGAAGCGGTTCATCACCAACGGTTGCGGCGAAGTGTTGCTGGTGCTGGCCCGCAGCGAGCCGGAGATCGGTGACGGCCGCGGCCTGAGCCTGTTCGTTGCCGAGCGCGGGCCGACGGTCCGCGTGCGGCACCTGGAAGAGAAGCTGGGCATTCACGGCTCGCCGACCTGCGAACTGGTCTTCGACGACACGCCTTGCCGGCTGATCGGCGAACGGCAGCGGGGACTGATCACCTACGTGATGGCGCTCATGAACGGCGCCCGCGTGGGGATTGCGGCCCAGTCGCTGGGCGTGGGCGAGGCGGCCTTCCGCTTGGCGCGGAATTATGCCCATACGCGGCGGCAGTTCGGCGTGCCCATCGAGCGGCTGCCGGCCGTCGCCGAGTTGGTCACCGACATGAAGATCGACGTCGAGGCCGCCCGCGCCCTGGCCTACGAGACCAGCCGCGTCTGCGACGACGAGAACAACAACGCCCGCGTGCTCGAGTGGGGCGGTCCGCTGGAGAAGGACGAAGAGAAGCGGCGCAAGCAGTTGGGCCGCTCGCTGAAGCGGATGAACGGCATGCTCACGCCGATGTGCAAGTATTACTGCTCCGAGATGTCGGTCCGCGTGGCGCATAATGCCATCCAGGTGCTGGGCGGCTCCGGCTACATGAAGGACTACGCGGCCGAGCGCTATCTCCGCGATTCGCGGATCACGACGATCTACGAAGGCACGAGCCAGTTGCAGGTCGTGGCGGCCGTGCGCGGCGTCTGCTCCGGGGCCTTCGAGACCTGGACCGACGAATGGGACATGAAGGAATACGGCGATCCGCTCTTGATCGAGTTAAAGCAGAAGCTCTTGGACGCCAAGCAGCGGATCCTGCAGGCCATCCAGTTCATCAAGTCGCAGCCCACCGCCTACATGGATCTGGCCGGCCGACGGCTGGTCGATGCGGCGATTTCGGTCATCATCGGCCATTTGTTCCTGGGGCAGGGGGCTTCCAACCCGCGCAAGAAGCGGGTCGCCCGGCGGTTCATCGACCGCGAGACGTCGGTCCTGCGGATGAACCTGGAGCAGATCCACACGGGCGACATGGCCGTTCTCGCCGAATATGAACTGCTGGCCGGGCCGGTGCCGGCCAACGATTGAGACTTCCCACGTCCTCCGGGAGAGGGGGAGGGGATGAGGACATTATTCCCCACGTCCTTCGGGTGCGGGGCAGGGGATGAGGATCTTATTCCCCTCGCCCTTTGGGAGAGGGGCAGGGGGTGAGGGTTGCGCCCCTGACTTGCCTCCAGAGGGACAGGTTCGTATTATTCTTGACCCTTCGCAATAGACGAAGCAAATCGCATGGCGAAAAAACGTCCGCCCGAACCTGTCAATGGAACAAGTTCTCAAAGCCTTGAGGACGGTTCCAGTTCCTCGCCGTCGGGGAACGCTCAACCAGAATTGGAGTCATCTGTGGGATTGCTTTCCAAGAAAGTCGGCTTGGTCATGGGCCTGGCGAACGACCATAGCATTGCCTGGGCCTTGAGCGAGTCCTTGTATGCCGCCGGGGCCGAACTGGCCTTCACTCATCTGCCCAGCCAGTCCAACGAGCGCCGCGTGCGGCAACTGGTCGAACCGAAGGGGGCGAAGATGATCTTTCCCTGCGACGTGCAGAACGACGAAGACGTCATCCGCACCTTCGACATGGTGAAGGCGACCTACGGGCGGTTGGATTTTCTCATCCACTCCATCGCGTTCGCCCCGCCGATGGAATTGAAGAACCCTTACGTGAACATGAGCCGCGCCGGTTGGCACCTGGCCATGGACATCAGCGTCTATAGCCTCGTGGCGGTCTGCCGCGCGGCAGTGCCCCTGATGGCCGCTGGCGGATCGATCATCACCGTCAGCTACTACGGCGGCGAGAAGGTCGTGCCGGGCTACAACGTGATGGGCATCTGCAAGGCGGCGCTGGAGCACAGTGTGCGCTACCTGGCCTGGGACCTCGGCCGCCAGAACATCCGCGTCAACGCCATCAGCGCCGGTCCGATGCGGACGCTCAGTTCGGCGGGCATCTCGCACTTCGACAAGATGCGGCAGCACGCCGTGAAGAAGGCCCCCTTGAACCGCGACGTGGAAATGGAGGACCTCGGCAACACCGGCGTCTACCTGCTCAGCCACCTCTCCGCCGGCGTCACCGGCGAGATCCTGCACGTCGACTGCGGTTACAACATCATCGGACTCTAGCCTTCC
Source organism: uncultured Planctomycetia bacterium (assembly GCA_963779975.1). Taxonomy (GTDB): domain Bacteria; phylum Planctomycetota; class Planctomycetia; order Pirellulales; family Thermoguttaceae; genus JANXQG01. The sequence goes on from CAWAAL010000005.1 coordinate 108,747, forward strand.
CTTACAGCGCAAGGGGGATCATCGGCAGGAACGTCCCTTCATACAACGCCCCGCGGACGCTTAGCGGCAGCGGATCGAAGTAGTAGGGCGCACAACTGCCGGGCCGATACTGGCCGAGATCGTAAATGCACTCGTTGGGCGGATAAACGCCCATGTAGTAAGGCAACAAGGGCGCCGTGCCGAAGAATTTGATCGCCGAAATCGTGGTCTGCCGGACGTTGCCCCAGGAGTGGCCGTACCGCTCCAGTTGCTCGTCTTCGAAGTACAGCGGATTGTGACAGGTGGCCGCCGCCGTCCAGGCAAAGGTCGTGGGTTGCCAATGACGCGGCCGCAAGGGCTCGTCGCCCAACGGGCATTCCGGCGGCAAGCCGATCCGCCCGCTCAGGTCCTCGGACTTGACCCTGATGTCGGCCGTGATCTGGCGGATCAACGTCAAGTCCCGCGGCGAAGGACACTTGTCGGCCGGTTCCGTCGATAAGGGGGCAAGCCGTTGCTCCGCCGGCAACGACGCACCGTTGGGTTCTGTCGACGACCCGATTCGAACCGGAAGCGGAGGCCCGGCTGTTGGCGGCTGCGCAGACGGCGCGTTGGGACTTTCGTTCAGCCTCAGCGGAGGGTTGGGCAGCGAGTCCGGCTGGACGGCGTCCAACGGCAGTTCTCCGCTGGTCTGTACCACGTCGGGATCGACCATGACCGACGACGGTCGCACGGCGTGAAATGCGCTCTTCCAATGCAAGTTCGGCTCGCGCAGCTACGACGGTTGCCGGTCCTTCCCACTTGGTATGCGAGAAGAGCCGCTGCGGCGCGGCACGGTCCGCGACGGACGGAAAGGAGGATGGCGCGCTGGATGGCGGGCACGCCAGCGGTTCCCGGCGGACCAAGGGGGCCGGCACCGGCAAAGTACCGGACTCGCTGGCACCTAAACGCAGCGCACTGCTTGAAGTGGCGGCTTGATCGCCGGCGGCCAAGGTCAACCGGACAACGGGCGGATCGTCGGCCAGCAAAGCAGGAGGGAAACCGGAAGGGATGACAACGGCGAGAACTAACACCGCAGGCCAGAAGCCTCGTCCATGCCTCTCACCGTAGGGTGGGTGGAGCACGGAACCCGATCGCTGGTGCGTTGCGTGAACCGGTTCAGAACAGCGGCAAGCGTTCTCTTGGGTTCGACTCCGTGCGCAACCGACCATTTTTCCGGCGGTTCGCTGCACGCACCCTACAGGTACGGCGCCGCTAAAGCATTTCGCCGCCCGAGTATTCGGTTGAGTAGTTTGGCGCTTCCTGCGTAATGGCAATGTCATGAGGGTGGCTCTCCCGTACACTGGCTGGTGAGACCCGGAGGAATTGCCCGTCCTTGCGCAATTCCTCGATCGTGCGGGTCCCGCAGTAGCCCATACCAGCCCGTAACCCGCCGACAAGCTGATACACGAACGGCCCTAACGGTCCCTTGTAAGGGACCCTTCCTTCCACGCCTTCGGGCACCAGTTTTTCGGAGGTGCGAACGTCGCCGCTCTGGCGATAACGTTCACTCGATCCTTGCACCATGGCGCCCAAAGACCCCATTCCACGATAGACCTTGAAGGTCCGCCCCTGGTAGAGGATTCTCGCCCCGGGGCTCTCTTCCAAACCGGCAAACAGTCCGCCGATCATGACCACGTGGGCCCCGGCGGCAATGGCCTTGGTGATGTCGCCGGAATAGCGGATGCCGCCGTCGGCAATCACCGGGATTCCGGCTTCCTGGCCCACCTGGGCCGCCTGGGTGATCGCCGTGATCTGCGGCACGCCGACACCGGAGATGACCCGTGTGGTGCAGATCGAGCCCGGCCCGATGCCCACCTTCACGGCGTCGGCCCCCGCGGCGACGAGGTCGCGGCAGCCTTGGCTCGTGGCCACGTTCCCGGCGATTACGTCGATATCCCACTTCTGCTTGATCTTGCGGACTGTTTCAATCACATTGGCCGAATGGCCGTGGGCACTGTCGACGACCAGCACGTCGACCCCTTTTTCAATCAAACTCGCGGCCCGCTGGTAGTCGTGAACGCCGACGGCCGCACCGACCCTCAGCCTGCCTTGCCCATCTTTGCAGGCTTTCGGAAAGCGCCGCATCATGTCAACATCTTTGATCGTGATGAGGCCCGTTAACCTAAAAGATTCGTCAACCAGCAAGAGCTTCTCCACCTTTTTTGCCATTAAAATCTTCTCAGCTTCCTCAAGCGTTACAGTCCCCGTAGCCGTTACCAGGTTTTCCTTGGTCATTACGGCCGACACGGGGATCTCCTGGCTCTCTTGGAAACGGAGATCGCGGCGGGTGAGGATGCCGACCAGGCGGCCGTCGGCCTGAATGATCGGCAGCCCGGAGACGTGAAACTGGCTCATCACCTCGCGGGCGTGGGCGAGCGTGGCATCCGGGGGAAGAGTGGCCGGATTGCGGATGATGCCGTTGGCACTTCGCTTGACCTTGACTACCTCTTCC